>JADJRV010000001.1 GCA_016712045.1 Chloracidobacterium sp.
CCACATCTTGCGATGTGGGCTACAAATATATCACCGTCTCCGACGGTTTTTCTACACGGATCTAGCAGTTCGCACCTAACTCGCCGCTACGCGGTTCGGGGCGTCGGAATTAAATACCGGGATCGCGTGTTTACCGGTCATCAGAGCGATGGCGTCGAATGCACGTTTTAATGTCGGTTCGTCGGCGAGATATACGATGCGGAAATAGCCTTCGTCGGGCCGCGTGCCAAAGCCGGAGCCGTGTACGGCCAGCACGCCGCTTTGCTGCAGCAGGTCGATGACAAACTGTTCGTCGGTACGCCCGCCCAGATCCGCGACCTTTACCATCAGGTAAAACGCCGACTGCGGCACCGTGCTCGAAATGCCGTCTGTTTCCAAGACCATCCTGACCGCCAGATCTCGCCGCGACCTCATCTGCTCAATAAACGCTTCGATATCGCTGTTTTCACCCGTCAGAGCCGGACGAACGGCGTATTGCGCGGGCGTCGGCGAGCAAAGCCTGCCGCTTGCGAGACGGTGGATGGCTTCGATGAGGCGGGTGATCTTTGCCGTGTTCGCAAACCGCATCCAGCCGATCCGCCAGCCCGACAGCATATGCGTTTTAGACAAACTCTCGAGCGTAATGACCGGAACGTCCTTCCCCTTTGCCAAAACCGAAGCCGGGGTTGGCGCGGTCTCAAAACAAAGATCGCGATAGACCTCATCAGAGATCACGACAAGGTTATTTTCCTCAGCGATCTGCAAAAACTCTGTCGTCGTCGCATCCGCAGTGATCGCACCGGTCGGATTGTTAGGGTTTATCAGCACGACCGCCCGTGTTCGAGAGGTAACGAGTGACCTAACTTCGTCGATATCCGGCTGCCAGTTATTCGCGTCATTGAGACGGTAATATCGCGGCACCGCACCGAGTTTATTGAGTATCGCGTCATAAAGCGGATAACCCGGAGCGGGCATCAAAACCTCGTCGCCTTCGTTAAGCAACGCAGTCAGCACGAGATCTGCCGCCTCGGACGCACCTGACGTTAAAACAACATCATCCGGCGTTATGCTATCGCCGGTCGCATTCGCATAGACGGAAACGGCTTCGCGGGCTTCGAACAATCCCGCCGACGATGCATATCCGGTAAAACCATCCCGCAAAGCCCGCACCACCGGTTCGATGACATATTCCGGCGGCTTAAAGCCAAATGCCTGCGGGTCGCCGATATTGAGCGACACGATGTCGCGTCCCTGCTTTCGCAGGACATCTGCGGCGGCAACGACATTTCTAATTGCGTAACGAAAGTTTGAAGTCCGGGCGGACGCTGAGATGTACATAAAAAAACCTGAAGCTCTCTATATCGTAACAATTTTGGGATATTGTGTGCATCGCTGACAGCGTGATTTTCATCTCTGCTGCGTGCATTATTTGCGGCTTTCTATCGTTCCTGATTTGGAGTATATTTATTGCAATCCGTCGTCGTTTTGATAACTCTATGAAGCCCTTTATCCGTCCGGTCGTATCGCTAGTTTTACTGTTCGTTTTCCTGTCAAATACCATGCCCTGCGGGCCGGGCTACATCACGCCGTTGTTCGACACGTCGTCGGCACCGGAAAACCCTTATACGGATTACGCGTCCGGACGGCTTGGGATAGTAAAACCTTCGTTTCACCGCTCAGTGCTGATCGCCGCCTATAAACACATCGCCGGCAACGGCCTAAACGCCGCCGAGCAGCAAGCGATGATCGAGGTCTGGAAAGCCGAGATCGACAACAAAGATTTCGCCGACGACACCATCGACGCAGCCGTCAAAGCCTGGGTCGAACGCCGGAAAGAGGTTGTTGGTAAAGAAGAAAAGACACCGGATATCTACGTCGAGCGTTCGTACGGCGGATACGATTTTTTTCCAAACTGCACGAAGAATGCGTTTGAAACCGCAGCTGAAACGCTCTCAGACCGCACAACCGCCCACGGCCCCAGCGACACTAACGTTCAAAATTGGGTCAAGGCACAGGATCAGGTCTTTCAAAACTGCGCCAGCGGCAAACAGCAGCCCGACGACACCGCTCCCGGTGCCCCGGATTGGCTGCAAAAAGACCGTGCCTATCAAAAGGCTGCCGCCGAGTTTTATTCACTCGACTACGAATCCGCCAAAAAGCATTTTGCCGAGATCGCTCAGGACACAGAATCGCCGTGGGCCGAAACCGCCGATTACCTCGTCGCCCGCACGCTGATCCGACAAGCGAGCCTTTCGAAATCAAAGGAAAAGGCCGCGGAATATTACGCCGCAGCCGAGCTACGCCTCGAGGGTTTTGTCTCACGCACCGGTAAATTCACGCCTTCGTCTGAACGTATGTTGGGCCTCGTTAAGTTTCGCACCCGTCCAAAAGAGCGTGTCAGCGAGCTTGCCAAACAGATAAGCTTTTACGCCGGTAACGAAAATTTTCGTCAAAACATTATCGATTACACGTGGCTGCTCGATAAATTTGAAAACGAATTATTGCTCGCCGAAGAAAAGCGAAAGCTTGAGGAAAAGGTCAGCAAATTGCCGCCGTGCACCTCAGACACTGACAGCAAATTGCCGTTCTGCCAATACCGCGGCAAATGCCGGACAAACACTCGACCCAGCAAACACCGATAAAAAGAACGACGAAGATCTTGAGATAAACGTATTTTCAGCTACCGGTGATAAATCTTGGACTATTACGGTCAAAGCCGACGCAACCGATGCCGACGCTGTCGCCGAGGCCGAACGCGTGATCGGCAGCAAGATCACCGACGAGATGCGTAAACAGGTTCGCGAAATGCGGCAGAGTGCTTATGCCAATCGGTTCAAAGACAATCAAGGCCCCGCATACGAGGGCGGGTATTGGGGCGAGATCAAATTTACGCCGACGCTGCTGCCTGACTTCTTAAAACAGGACGAGCTGACCGATTGGCTGTACACCTATCAGATGCAGGGTGCCGCGGCGTATCTCTATTCCCTATCGAAATATAAGGCGACAAGCTCCGAATTGTGGCTGATGACGGCGCTGTCACAGGCCGAGAAAAGCTCGACCGAACTTCCCCGCTTGATCCAAGCCGCAAATGAAACGGGGCATTCGTCGCCCGGCTATCCTACCATCGCGTATCACACCGCCCGCATTCCTGCTTGAACAAAACAAACAGGCTGACGCCCGCAAGATCATCAACGAAATGCTCGAAACCGGCGATCAGATACCGATCTCGGCCCGCAACTCATTTCTCGGCCTCAAGCTCAAAACCGTCGAATCGATGGACGAGTATCTGACCTACAGCCTGCGAAAGCCTTTCGGCTTTGATTTTGACGGCGATGTCGGTTCGGTCGATGACATCATCGCCGAACAGAAAAAATGGTTTGACCCGGAATACAACAAAGAGGGCCGCGAGGCGTTTGAAAAAGAGGTCGAGGACCGTTATAAATCCGAGAGGCTCTGGCAAAGCCGTATGATGTTTGACGCAGACATTATCGAGTCATTTAACCAACTCTTCCCAACCGCGATGCTGATCGAGGTCGAAAAATCACCGGCATTACCCGAATATCTACGCGAGCGATTCGTAATGGCGATCTGGGTGCGGGCGTACTTGCTCAAAGACGCCTCAACGCTAGAAAAAATGACGCCGGAGTTGATAAAGTACAACCCCGATTTTGAACCGCAGCTAGCAAAGGCCGCAGCCGCCAAAACCGAAGCCGCGCGTGAGGCCGCTCTGCTCTATTTTGTGTTAAAAAATCCAATTCTGACGCCGTATCTCGAAGATGGCCTGGGCAAGAGCGATAACGAGCAAGGGCAATGGGATGCAAACGACTGGTGGTGTGCGCCGTACGACACGACCTATGACGAAGCCACGAGCGCCGAGGTGCCAAAGCCTCTGCCAAAGCGTCCGCCGTTCCTGACAGCAGCTCAAACTCAGACGGCACAGTTGGAACGAAAAAAACTGCGTGACATGGGCGACGCTCCAAAATATCTCGCAGCTCGCGTTATGGAATGGGCAAAGAAATCCCCGGCCGACAAACGCGTGCCCGAGGCTCTGTTTATAGTGATCGGGGCAAATGGCTGGACAAAATACGGCTGCGGCAATGACGAAGATATCCGCGACGAGTATGCCAAATATCTAAAAACACGCTATCCGAGCAGCCCTTGGACAGCCAAACTGATCGAAGAGGAAAAGGCAAACAAAAAAAAAACAAAGAAGAAGAAAAAAACAAAAAAAAAAAATTGGGTAATGTTGGTGGGAAGTCGAGGGAGGGGAAAAATTTTGATTTTTTTTTTGGCATTCATTCGACTGGTTCTAGACTTTTCTTTTTCTGTTCTTCGGCTTTGTATTTTTCGAGCTCAGCCTTAAATTGGCGGCAGGTCTTAGCAAGATCTGCCGTTCCGTTTTTGTTCTTATTTTTTTCGACACTTTCCTTTATCGATTCTTTGATCTTGTTTAAAAACGTGGCCTTGATCGCCTTGGTGACAAAGTTGTCGTCGGGATTATTGGCCTCGGCGGCGAGCATATTCATGACCTCGTCACACTCCGGCACGCCGGTCGTTTCTTCGCCAACAACGGAATCGACGCCTTTGTCCGTCAGCGTCTTGTTTGAAGCTGTATTGTTCTTTGTCTTATCCGAAAACGGACTGATCGACCCGCAACCCAAAACCACGAGTGTTAACAATATCAATGCAGATGACGCGATAAAGATGTTTTTCATATCTGACAGGATACGCGATTTTAGGCAAAGCTGTTCAATCTTTTTGTAGCTTTGCAAATTTTTCGATCAGCTTCTTTTGTCCGAACCCCGGAAAACTAACCGTCAGCTTTGCGTTATCGCCCGAACCCTCGCGACGAAGCACAAGTCCGCGTCCGTATTTTTCGTGCCGGACATGAGTGCCGGGAACGAGACCATTGATGGCGGGTGTTTGTCGAACGGGTGATGCCGAGGGCTTACTACCCGATGCTTTCAACCGTTCGAGCGTGGAACAAAGGGCGTCGGCTCTCCGATTCCCTCCAGTCCTTTTCTCCCTCTGCGACGCAGGCGGCTCTGCCCGTTTGGGAAATGTCCTTTTTCTTAAAAAACTCCGCGATCGCCTCGCTGCTGTTATAGGTCTTGCCGGTATAAGGTGTGCGGGGCTTTATCGGCTCGCTCTCCCCTCGCAAAGCGCTGACCGCAGCCTTGCTAGCCATCGCTGGCGTGCTGCGGGCGTACGAGAGCCACGACGCTCCGTTCGATAGGTCTTCAATAAGTTCGAGCGGCATTTCGTTGAGAAACTGTGACGGCTCGGACGCGATCTCTTCGCCATATACGCGGCGACGCATTGAATGTGTGACGTATAGAATTTTTTCCGCCCGCGTGATCGCAACGTAAGCCAGCCGCCGCTCTTCTTCCAGTTCTTTAGAGTCGCTGAAGGAGCGCGAATGCGGGAAAATACCGTCTTCGAGCCCGACAAGAAACACGATCGGAAACTCCAGCCCCTTTGCCATATGAACGGTCATCAGCGTAACCGGTGCTGTGCCGTCAAATTTGTCCGTGTCGGAGATAAGGCAGCGTGATCGATAAAATCGCGGAGCCCGTTTTCCTCTTGCCGGTCGTAATCGACGGCCGCGTTGACTAGTTCCTCGAGGTTTTCGAGACGGGCTTTCGACTCATCGCTATTTTCGATTCTGAGGACATTTGCATAGCCCGTATCCTCAATCGCGGCAATAATTACCTCAGAAACCGGATTGTCGGAGTCCGTTCGAGGCCTTGACCTTTGCAATAAGATTTTCGATCACCTTGCGAAACGCCCGCAGAGCTTCTTTCGCCCGCGGCGTCAGGCTCACCGGTTGCCTCGGATGCCGGATCGGTGATCTAGGCGATCGTCATCCAAATCGACGAACCATTCGCTTTTGCGATCCGCTTTGCAGTTCGTCAAGACTGGTTTTCCCGAGCCCTCGAGTAGGCGTATTTACTACCCGCAGCAACGCGATATCGTCAAATGGATTCATCGCTAGCTTGAGATACGCGATCACATCTTTGACCTCGGCACGCTCGTAAAACGAAAATCCGCCGACGATGTTATATTCGATCCGCATCCGGCGCAGGGCTTCTTCAAACAGACGCGACTGGGCGTTGGTGCGATATAAGACGGCAATGCGGTCGCTGAGACTGCGGCGTTGATGCTCCTCGATCTTTGACGCGACAAACCGCGCCTCGCCGTCGGCGTCAAAAGCCTGATAGTAAAAGATGCGTTCGCCGCCGGATTTGCGGTCCACAGTTTCTTTTTCTTTTGATGGATGTTGTTCTCGATGATCGCGTGGGCAACATCGAGTATCGTCTGCGTCGAACGGTAATTTTGTTCGAGCAAGATGACCTTGGCATCCTTAAAATGCTCTTCAAATCCAAGGATATTACGGATGTCGGCCTGTCTAAAGCCATAAATACTCTGGGCATCGTCGCCGACCACGCAGATATTTTGCTGCTTTTCAGTCAAAAAGCTGATGAACGCAAATTGCAGAGCGTTCGTATCCTGATACTCGTCAACGAGGATGTATTTATAGCGTTCGTTATATTTGTCGCGAGTCTCCGGCGAACGACGCAAAAGCTGCACGGTCTTGATCAGCAGATCGTCAAAATCGAGAGCGTTCGCGGTGTGCAGACGCTCGTCGTACATCTTAAAGACCTTGGCGATCGCAGCCTTTTTGGGTCGCCCTGTTCGACCTTGGGCGGCAAACATTTCGACATCCTCACCGCGATTCTTGGCCGAGCTGATCGCGTTTCGCACATATCGCGGGGCGAGCTGTTTTTCGTCCAGCCCGAGATCCTTGATACACGCCTTTACGACCTTTTGCGAGTCGTCGGTGTCGTAGATCGTAAACGATTTTTTATATCCCTCGTCGAGCTTGTCAATGTCCTGCCGCAGAATGCGGACGCATAAGCTGTGAAAGGTCGAGATAAGCGGCGCAGATTGCATCCGCTGGCCTTTCATCAGCTCTTCGACACGCGAACGCATCTCTCCCGCCGCCTTATTAGTAAAGGTCACGGCGAGGATGTTGTGCGGTGCAACTTGTTTCTCCGCAATGAGATACGCGATGCGCACGGTGATAACGCGGGTCTTGCCCGAACCGGCACCGGCGAGAATAAGCAGCGGCCCGTCGGTCGTCTTAACGGCCTCGATCTGTTGGGGGTTAGTGAATCTAAAAGGTCCATTAAGTAACTGTATCTCTTTGAACTGCTCATGTTTGGCGTCCCGCATCAGCTCGAACAGAGCCATTTCGACCGATGATTCGATCGCTCCGCTGCGTGTCATCTTCGCGAGTCCCGCGAGCCGGTTGTATTCAAAACGCGAACTCACGCAATCGCACAAAATATGCACATCAAAACCTCGATCAAGCAGGTCATGGGCGGTTTGGCTAACGCAAATATGCGTCTCAAGCCCGCAAATGACACCTGCTTGATGCCGAGATCGTTTAATTTTCGACAAAGGCGCGCCCCGCACGAGCTAAAGGCTGTCTTTTCAAACACCTCGAAATCATTGGGCAAAACAGCCCTGATCTCGGCAGCGGTGCCCAGGCCCTTCGGATACTGCTCGGTCACCAGACCGGAAGTCAGGATCTGAAATCCCCCACCACCGTCGCCGCTCGGACGCGATAGCCAAATTCAGGATAACATTGCGAAACCCTTCCTGAATATCGATCAGGAGAGCGGGTCAAGCGCGTCAGATTTGAAATGTCAAATTTGAGATGACGTCGGTCAACACAGTCCCTGTCGGTCGCGTCTGCCCGGTCGTCAGCCCCTGCTGGTTCTGCTTCTTAACTTTTGCCTTTTTCCTCTGCCTTATCCGCCATTTCCTTCTTGTACGTTTTGAAGAAAAACACGACCGCGACCGCACATATAATGAGGATCAGGATCATCATCGCGGCGATGAAATAAACTTCGGCTCGTCCGGCTCCGGGCATGGCTCTAGTTTAGAGTCCCAAGTTCCGAGTTCAAGTTCACAATACCCCTCGATCCGCCTATCTTCGACAAAATTGGGACTGTGGAACTTGCACTAACTCGGTGCTTGATCAGCGGGAAATGCCTTTTCGGGCTTTTGTCGAGCAGGCGGTCGCGGTAGATACTCGGGCAGTGTTCTGACGTTTTATTCCTGTCGGTGACGACGTGGAGCGTTTCGCCTTCGGCGATCAACGTGTCATCACTCGCACGGTGAACCTCGTAAAAAAATCTGAGGCTGCGGCTGCGAACCTCGGTTACGCGTGTGCGGATGGTTAATAGGTCTTCGTAAAATGCGGGCGATTTATAGCGGCAATACGACTCGGCAACGACCATTAGGGCATCGTCTTCGTCTTCCATTGCTTTGTAAGAAAAACCTTTGGCCCGGCAAAGCTCGCTACGGCCCGTCTCAAACCAAATGAGATAGTTGGCGTGGTGCACGATCCCCATCTGATCGGTCTCAGCATAGCGGACGCGGATCTCAGTTTCGTGCCATTCGTCCATAGAAATGTTGGCTGGGAGACAGGGATTCGAACCCCGATAGGCAGATCCAGAGACTGCAGTCCTACCATTAGACGATCTCCCAGCGTAATAATAATTTACGTTTCCGACTCGCCCCGTGTCAACTCGCATTGCGAATACTCCTAGCGACGGGCAAAATAGAAGTTTATGTCCGCTCGACAAAGAAATACTCAACAACCGCCAGGCCTATTTCGAATATTTCATTATCGAAAAATTCGAGGCCGGTAGTGCCCTGCTCGGGACTGAGGTCAAGAGCATCATGCTCGGCCGCATCCAGCTAAAAGAGTCTTTTGTCCAGATCAAGGATGGCGAGGTCTGGCTGCTCGGCTCGCACATATCGCATTATTCGCACGGCAACATCAATAACCACGACGTAATACGGCCGCGAAAACTATTGCTCCACCGCCGCGAGATCGAAAAACTGCAAAAAGAAACCACGCAAAAAGGCATGACGCTGGTCGTCACGAGCATTTATTGGAAGAACGGACGGATAAAATTTGAGATCGGCGTCGCCAAGGGCAAGAAATTATACGACAAACGCGAGACGGAAATGCGCAAGGCGGTCGAAAAAGACACCAAAGCCGAATTGAAACATCACCTCAGATAAGTTATACATATTAAAGAGTTTTTTTCCATTTTAGACAGTAAATATTGAGGTATCGATGAAATTCCAGGGAATCACCGGAGGTTTTACCGAAGCCAATGTGGAAGCATTGGCTGTTGCGGTATTTAAGGGCGAAAAAGCGGCGAGCGCGGAGCTCAAGGAACTAGACAAATTGACCGGCGGTCTGATCGCCGAGGTCATGAAAGCTGAGGAATTTAAGGGCGACGCGGGCCAGACCGCTCTGCTTCGTTTTACGGCAAAGGGCACGGTAAAGGCGACCCGTCTATTGCTCGTCGGCGTCGGCGACAAGGCCGATTACAAATCGCACTCGGTTGCGGCACTTGCCGGAACAGCGACGCGTTACCTGCGCAAACGCAACGTAAAAAGCTTTGCAATAATGCCACGAAGCGGCGTGAATGCCGTTGAGGCTGCTCAGCAAGCCGTTTGCGGATTTATCACCAGCCAGTTCGACATTGATAAATACAAGACCAAAGACAAGCAGACCAAAACGGTCAACAGCCTCGTCGTCTGTATCGACGGAGCAAAACCAGCTGATCTCAAAACTGGCATCTCACGCGGCCAGGCGATCGGCGATTCGATGAATCTGACACGCGATCTCGCGAACGAACCTGCCAACATCCTGCCGCCCGCCGAAATGGCAAAACGTGCCGCTGCGATGGCCAAAGAGGTCGGCCTCAAATGCGAGATCCTCGACGAAGCCAAAATGACCAAGCTTGGCATGGGTTCGCTGATGAGCGTTTCGTATGGCTCGGCACAACCGGCCAAAATGATCGTCCTCAAATACACGCCAACAAAATCGACCGCCAAAAAAGGTGAAATGCTCGCTCTAGTCGGCAAAGGCATCACGTTTGACACCGGCGGCATTAGCTTAAAACCCGGCGAAAACATGGACGCGATGAAATACGACATGTCCGGCGGAGCGACAGTTATCGGTGCAATGCGGGCGATCGCGTTGCTCAGACCAACGGTTCCTGTGCTGGGCGTTATCGCAGCGGTTGAGAACATGCCCGACGGAGCTGCTTCGCGACCGAGCGACGTCGTCACCGCGATGAACGGCAAGACCATCGAGATCCTCAACACCGATGCCGAAGGCCGTCTCGTGCTCGCCGATGCTGTCGCCTACGCCGAGAAACAAGGTGCGACGCAGATAATCGATATGGCAACGCTTACGGGAGCCGTTATTGTCGCTCTTGGCGATCAAAACACCGGCATCATGGGCAACGATCAGAAATTTATCGACGAGATCATCGCCCTCGGCAAAGAGAACGGCGAAGGATTTTGGCAGCTTCCGGTCAGTGCCGAATACAGCAAACAGATCCGCTCGGACATCGCCGATATCAAAAACATCGGCCCTCGCGGCAAAGCCGGCACCATTATGGGAGCCGTCTTTATCCAGGAATTTATCGACAAAGCAAAATGGGCGCATCTTGATATTGCGGGTACAGCTTGGGCAGACGGAGCCCGTCCGCACCAGTCAAAAGGCCCGACCGGCGTCGCTATCAGGACGCTGCTCAATCTGATCGAAAAATCGCAGTAGTAGATCTGCAAGATCTTTCAGGAGACAGAAATGAACAAACTTTCGAAAAATCGCTGGAATATTATTTTCGTAACGATCGCCTTACTCGCGATCGGCCTTGCCTGTGGTGGCGGTGCTCCAAAAGCAGAGGACGAGAAACAAGCCGGCCCGGAATTTGTCGGAGCCTGGACCTCTAAAGATGGCTCGTCCATCACGATCCGGTCCGACGGCAGTGCCGATTACAAGATCGGCGGCACGTCAGTAACCGGCGGCAAAGCTCTGGTCAGCGAAAAAGAAAAAACTTTGCGTGTTGCGATGCTCGGCATGGGTTCGCCGATGAAGATCGACAAAGCCCCGGCAAACGGCGAGATGACCATTGATGGCGTCGTTTACAAAAAAGATGGCGGTTCGACCAGTTCATCCGACACAAAACTCGAAATACCAAGTAACGACAAGCTCCAAACCTTGGTAAAAACGACGATGCTCGATTTTAACGATGCGATCCAATCGGGTGATTTCAGCGACTTTCATAAAAAGACTGCTAAGGTCTGGCGAGACACGTCATCGCCAGACGAAATGAAAGAAGCATTTAAGACAATGGTCGATAACAAGGACAGCTTTGACCTGAAAAAAGCGATCTCGTCACTCGATGCCACCTTTTCGCCTGCACCTTCGATAGGCAAAACGGCGGACATCGACGCCATTTTGGTCAAAGGGTCTTACCCGACGAAACCGAAAACACTGCATTTTGACCTAAAGTACGCAATGGATGATGGAACGCTCAAACTTGTGGGCATCAACATTTCGACCAAGAACGAATAACACTCAGACACATAGCAATGAAAATTCACGAATATCAAGGCAAAGCCATCCTCAAAGAATACGGCGTTCCGGTCCCGCGAGGCATTGTCGCCCGCACGCCCGAAGAGGCCGAAGCAGCGGCTATCGAACTCGGCACTGACGTTGTCGTCGTTAAAGCCCAGATCCACGCCGGTGGCCGCGGCAAAGGCGGCGGCGTCAAGCTGGCAAAATCTCCGGCTGAGGCAAAGCAGATCGCGTCCGAGATCCTCGGCATGCAGCTCGTCACACACCAGACCGGCCCCGAAGGCCAAGAGGTCAAGACGATCCTCATCGAAGAAGGTTTGCCGATCGACCGTGAATTCTATCTCGGCATCACGCTCGACCGCGTCACCGGACGCAACGTCTTTATGGCGTCGTCCGAAGGCGGTATGGACATCGAAAAGGTCGCCGAAGAAACACCGGAGTTGATACTCAAAGAGACCATCGACCCGTCGGTTGGGCTTCGCGGTTTTCAGGCCCGTAAACTGGCTTTCGGTCTCGGCATTCCATCTGAGTTGATCGGCCAGGCGACTAAATTCATGCTCTCGCTTTACGACGCGTACGAAAAGATCGACGCATCCTTGGTCGAGATAAATCCGTTTTTGCTGACCAAAGACAACCGGCTTATCGCTCTCGACGCAAAGGTCACCTTCGACGACAACGCGATGTTTCGTCACGTTGGTTTTGCCGATCTGCGCGACCTCGACGAGGAAGAACCGCTCGAGATCGAGGCTTCGAAATACGACCTCAACTACATCAAGCTCGACGGCAACATCGGCTGTATGGTCAACGGTGCCGGCCTCGCGATGGCGACGATGGACATCATCAAGCTCGCCGGCGGCGAACCTGCAAACTTTCTCGACGTAGGCGGAGGAGCCAGTCAGGAGCGCGTCGAACAGGCATTCAAGATCCTGCTCGCCGATAAAAATGTCAAAGCCGTGCTTATCAACATCTTCGGCGGTATCGTCCGCTGCGACATGGTCGCTAACGGCGTTGTCGCGGCCTACAAGAATCTCGGCATGACGATCCCGATCGTCGCCCGCCTCGAAGGCACAAACGTCGAAGAAGGCCGCCGCGTACTAAACGAATCAGGTATCGGCATCCAAACCGCCCAAGGCATGCAAGACGCCGCTGAAAAGGTCGTAGCCGCAGCCGCGTAAGAGTTTACCCACGAAACACACTAAAGACACGAAATGAGAAATCTTATTTCGTGTCTTTTCGTATTTTTCGTGGGCAATCTAAACTTTTACGTAAATACGCTTTCGATACAGCAACCACATCAAAAATAACCATAGCAAAATAAAACTGACCGCAAACGCAAGTGAAGCGTCGATCGGGTTAAGGATAGGCAGGAACACATTCTGCATCAACACTTTCTGGATCGAGATCAACTGCCCGTCCGCTCCTGTGACGCGATAGGCAGATATCATCCGCGCAAAAAAGCCTGTAAATACAAACAAAGCAAGAGCATTCGCTCCAAACACTTTGAACGCCCACGCCCAGCGTTCATAGCCTTTGATATCGATCAGCCAATAGCAGCACCCAAGCACGAGCAATGCAAGCCCCGAGGTCGCAAGGACATACGAGCTGGTCCACAGAGCTTTGTTCATCGGGAAATAGCTGTTCCAGATGAGGCCGAGGCCAAGCAAGGTGACGCCGAAGAAGAACAAACCACTGGCGACTTTATCAGTAGCCGCTCGCCGTAAGTGGCGAAGACGCCTCGCTATCCGTCCCGGTGCCACCTGCTAACGCAGGCGGGCTATCGACAAGCCACGTTCCGGTCAACACCCCCGAGATCGTCGTCACTATCGCCGGGATCGTCGAAAGAATTCCTTCCGGATCATAGACCTTCCCGCCGCGCCAAATATGGCTTTCGGTTAGGATCAGGCGGTCGATATATGCAGCGAGATTGCATGCTTTGTCGCTAATGCTGGTCACGTCGCAGCCGGGCACTGGGATCACGGTCATTACTAGCCAATAACCCAATAGCAAAACGACGCCGATGCCGACCTGTTGTTTCCAGTTTGTATGCAGAAAGATGATCGACGTGATGAGATAACAAACGGCAATTCGTTGCAACACGCCAAAGATACGCAAAGTGCCATAGTTGTAAGGAACGACGTTGTAACCTGCGAGATTCATACCCGCGATGCCCAGCAACGCTGCAACACACAGCACCGCCGCGACCCTGTAATTTCTCAATAGCAAAAATAACAGCGACGCGCAGAACGTCAGCCATATCAGCATTTTTAGCGCATCAGGAGCATCTGTGGCTTGAAACTGAAAGAACGGGACGATGGAGATAGTGGCTCCGAGTAGATATATCGAGGCCGAGCGGGTTGCGATCTTAGTATAAGTTTTGCGGTCTGGCTTTGCTCCGGAACGTTTACCAAGAGCTATCGAGATCGAAACACCGACGATAAATAAGAAAAAAGGAAAGATCCAATCCGTGGGCGTCAGGCCATGCCATTCGGCGTGTTCGAGCGGCCAATAAACAGGCGAGCCGCCTGGATTATTGACCAAGACCATTCCCGCTATGGTCATCCCACGAAAAACATCTAACGACACAAGCCTTTTCTAGCTGGATGCCATAAGTGTCAGTAGCCCGCACGTAAGTAAGGGCATGTTGGATTTTAAGTCACTTTGATCTCACCCCAAGCTGTTGCACTGGGCGCGTCTTTTCGCGCACTTGCGGGCCACAGACTCATCTACCAACCTTCGCGGTCGCGCAGATGTGTAATATGTGCCGTATGATGCCGCGAATGCCACGCGTAGAGGGCCAGTGCAGCGTCGAGCGTCCATTCGCCGGTTTCGGGGTGGATGAACGATCTTTTATAGTCAGCTTCGCTCATTGATTCGAGCAGAGCCGTCCAGCGGGTGTGCAGCGATTCGAGCATTTTTATCGAAACATCGATCGGCAATTTGCTGTCGCCAAGCTCTGCCCAGCGTTCTTCGTAATACGGACGAATGGTCGGCGGTGTGTCTTCGGTCAGGGCTAATTTGAACCGCGTGAGCGAATTAGAATGGCTGTCGGCGAGGTGATGTACGGTCTGACGGACCGTCCAGCCGTCGGGACGATATCGGGTGTCTAGTTGAGCTTCGCTTAGTCCGGCGACCGCGTCAGCAACTGCCGAGGGTAAACCCCGGATAACCGCAAGTCTCGCTTCGCGGGCTGCGGGTGAGATGTCAAAATCGCGGTCAAATTCACCGATCGGATAGCGTAGGTCTTGTGACATAATTCGAGTTTTACGTATTATTCCCTGTAAGGGTTTTCGAACAAGGTATATTCTTTGATAAATGCGAGCCTTACTGTGCCGGTCGGGCCGTTTCTCTGTTTGGCAATTATCAACTCCGCGACGCCTTTGTTTTCGTCAGTCTCGTTGTAATAATCCTCTCGGAAAATAAACCCGACAACGTCCGCGTCCTGCTCGATACTGCCCGATTCGCGAAGATCCGACATCAAAGGCCGAGGCGGATTACGAGCTTCAGGTGCACGGGAAAGCTGAGACAGGGCAACGACAGGCACATCCAGTTCTTTTGCCAGGGCCTTTAGCTCACGCGAGATCTGCGACACCTCTTGCTGGCGGTTCTCGCTGCGGCGGCCGGCGCTATTACCACCCATCAATTGGAGGTAATCGACAACGATCAGATCGATCTGTTTCTGCTCGGCCGCCAGGCGGCGGCATTTCGCACGCATCTCAAGCACTGAAATGCCCGGCGAATCATCAATAAATATCCGTGCATCCGAAAGCGTGCCGATCGCGTGGGCAAGATTTTCCCATTCTTTGCCCATCAGATGCCCCGTGCGAAAACGGTGGGCATTAATTTTTGCCTCGCTCGACAGCATACGAGTGACAAGCTGCTCTTTCGACATTTCGAGTGAGAAAACAGCAACGACCGCATTAGATTTGACCGCCGCATTTTGGGCTAAATTTAGACAAAATGCAGTTTTACCCATCGAGGGACGTCCGGCGATTATGACCAGATCGGTCCGCTGCAAACCCGATGTCAGATCATCAAGCTCATAAAACCCAGTCGAAAGGCCGGTTATTCCATGCCCGGAACCGTTAGCGGCGTGTTCTTTAACGCGGGCGAGCACGCGATCTGAAATTGGTCCGATACGCGAAAAACTCTGATTTGTCCGTGCCTCGGCAAGTGCAAATATCGCCTGCTCTGCGCGGTCGAGGATGATCTCGGAATCTTCCTCTTCGGCCAAAGCCTCGCCGGTGATCGAGTTGCAGGTGCGGATGAGAGTGCGAATGACCGATTTGTCGCGGACGACCTTGATGTATTCTTCGACGTTAGAAAAATGCGGCAAGCCAAATGTCAGATTTGTGATCGTCGTGATTCCACCGATCGAATCGAGCGAGCCTTCTTTTTTCAGCTCTTCGCCGATCAAGATCGGGTCGATCTGCGTCTGCTTTTCAAACAAGGCGATCATCGCGGCGAAAACGCGACGGTTCAGCGGCGAGTAAAAATCCTCTGGCTTAAGATGCTCGACGGCCTGTGCGATGACCGAATTATCAAGCAATATCGCACCGAGAATAACGCGCTCGCTCTCTTCGCTCGAAGGCAAAGGCTTTTCGAGATATTGCTCTCGTCGATTGTCGGGAAAAACACTTGCCACTAGGTTAAATTTACTCCGGAAACTGGATTGATTGAAGAGTATTTTAAATTGATTTAAAGGGCCTTGTCGAAAGGCCGATAAGGAAACCTTACAACCCTAAATCAAGATGGACATTTTACGATGTTCGTCCCCTTCAGGAAAGCGTGATTTGAATACAAAAAACCTAGGGGTTCGCTCGTCGCTCCACCCTAGGCTTTAATGTTTGTCACCGTTGGCGACTAAGAACTAAGCCGCAGCTTCGTCGTCGGCTGGTGCTTCGTCAGCAACAACCTCTTCAGCGACTGTTTCTTCAGCAACCGGAGCGGCTTCTTCAGCCTTGACCTCTTCAGCCGTGGCCTTTTTCTTGTCTTCTTTGACCGGCATTTCGCCGCCTTCGGCGGTGACGGTAACAGGCACAGCCAATGTCACTTCGCGATGAAGTTTGACGTTGACGGTGTATTCGCCCGTTTCCTTGATCGCATCTTTAAGTGCGATGCGTCGGCGGTCGATCTCGTAACCCCTGGCCTGTAGTGCCTCGGCGATATCCATCGAGGTGACCGAACCAAAAAGCTGGCCGTGGTCGCCCGATTTTCGTTCGAAGGTGAGCGAAATGCTCGCCATCTGATCGCGTTGGGCGTCAGCGGTCGCCTTTTCAACAGCTGCTCTTTTTAAGAGTGCCTCTCTTTCCTGATCGATCTGCTTGACGTTGCCCTTGGTCGCGAGCGTCGCAAAACCCTGCGGCAGCAGGTAGTTGCGAGCGTAACCGGCCTTGACCTTGACGATCTCGCCGCGGCCGCCAAGATTATCGATATCTTCGCGTAATAAAACTGTAGTATTTGCCAATTTTAGTTGTCAGTGGTCGGTGGTCAGTTGTCAGACCTCAAGCCGCTTTTCCCTGGGCGGATCATCCGACAAGTCTGAGTGATACGCCCCTACTACAACTGACGAATGGCTTTTGCCCACTTTTTAGTCATCTACGAACGGCAGCATTGCCATCGAACGCGCACGCTTGATCGCTTTGGCGACGCGGCGCTGATCTTTAGCGGTGATGCCCGATATGCGGCGCGGCATGATCTTGCCGCGTTCCGGCACAAACTCTCTCAAAAGATCGACATCTTTCCAATCGACATAGTCCGGCACCATGTTGCGCGGGCGGCGGCGCTGATATCGACGCGGGCGGTCACCAATGACGTCTTCGCCGACGCCTAAACCACCGCGGTCATCCATTATTTCCATTTCATTATCTGCCATAACTTTTCTCCTCGGTCTCAGCGGTTAAGCCTCAGCCTCTACCTCCGCTGTATCGGTTGTCTCACCCGCTTCCGCCGTTGCACGGAACGTTGCACGCTTTGCTGCCTTAGCCTCACGCTTGTTACGGAGCTTTTCAGCTTTTTTACGATCCTCATCAACGCGGACCGTGATGTAACGCAAGACCATATCGTTGACACGCATACGGCGTTCGAGTTCCAGGATCTCTTGTCCCGATCCCTGTATCTCAAAGAGCACATAGTGGCCGGTGTTCTTTTTCTGGATCGGATAAGCAAGGTCTTTCATACCGATATCATCCATACGGATGACCTCGCCGCCCTCTTTTTCGATCAATTTTGCGACAGCGTCGTTCAATTTTTCGATCTTATCGGCTTCCGTTCCCGGATCGACGATATACATTACTTCGTAGGTTCTGTTTCCCATTTATTTCCTAACTCCTTTCGGTTACAAACCTCATCTTCAACTGAGATGAAGTAAGGATTCTCTATATTTCAAAAGCTAATTAAATCTCGCCATCGCCGCATCGACACCATCCGTAATGATGCACCCCACGGCGTCGGCGGCTATATCCAATGTCTTATCAAGCGTTTCGGCATCGCCCTTGGCGAAATTTTCCAAAACGAACCGGCTCGCATCCGCTACCGGATGCTCCGGCTGAATTCCTATCCGCAATCGGATAAATTCCTGTGTTTTCAAACAATCGATGATCGATCTCAGGCCGTTTTGCCCGCCGTGCGAACCTTGCGGACGAATTCGCATCGTGCCAAATGGTAACGCCAGGTCGTCCGAGATGATAATCAGCCGTTTGACCGACCTGTCATCTTTCGCGATCAGGCAACTAACCGATTCGCCGCTCAGGTTCATGAACGTCTGCGGCTTTGCCAGCTCGACCGTTTGATTGTCAATAATGCCGCGTCCAATTAACGCTCCGCATTCATCACGTTTGACCTGCGTCTGCAACCGGCCCGCGAGCATATCTACGAGCATAAACCCGAGATTGTGCCGCGTCTTTTCGTATTGCGGGCCCGGATTTCCGAGCCCGACAACGAGCCACTTGGATGCGTAAGCGTCGGTCAATTACTCACCGCCGGCTTCAGGTTCAGCAGGTGCCTCGCCAATAACTTCAGGCTGTGCACCGGCTTCGATCTGTGGTTCGGCCTCGGCTTCGCTCACCGTGATGATCGTCGCGACGACCGTCTCAGGACTGTCGTGGATCTCGATGCCAGCTCCAACCTTAAGGTCAGAAACGTGTATCGAACTTCCTGCTTCCAGATCAGTCACATCGACATCGATCGACTCAGGCGTTTTTGCGGGTTCGCAAAGTACCTTGATCTCACGCATGACCTGCGTGAGCACGGCACCCTCTTCCTGTAAGCCAATTGCGTGGCCGGTCAGGTGGATCGCGACCGTCATTTCGATCTTTTCGCCCTTTGCAAAGCGTCGCAGATCGGCATGGATCAGACGGCCTCTAACGGCGTCGATCTGACGATCCTGGAAAATCACATCGTTAATACCCTGGCCCTCGATATCGAGTCCAAACACGGTGTTGACGCCCGAATCCGAACGGATGATCGCCGCCAGATCTTTTAACTCAGCCGTCGCCGCAAAACTCTCGGTACCACCGCCATAGACGATGACCGGAATCTTGCCCTCAGCACGCAGCCGACGATTCTCATTCTTACCGCGTGTGTCACGCTGTACTGCTTTTACAATTACTTTTTCTGCCATAACTTTACTCTCAATTTCTAAATGAACAGCGACGAAACACTCGTCTCGTCATGTATCGACCTGATCGCCGAAGCCAGCAGCTCGGCGACGCTCAAAACTTCGATCTTGCCACCCTTGACCAGCGGCATTCCGTTGTCGCTGATGGGGATGGTGTTGGTCACGATGACCTTTTTCAAATACGATCCGCTGATATTTTCAACCGCTTTGCCCGATAGCACACCGTGCGTGAAACACGCCGAGATCTCATTGGCACCTGCTTTGTGTAACGCCTCAGCAACCTTGCAAATGGTGCCGCCGGTATCGCACATATCGTCGATTATCAAACAGTTCTTGCCGCTGACATCACCGACAATGTTCATCACATCGGCTTCGTTCGCACGTTCTCGGCGTTTGTCGCAAAGTGCAAGTCCCGCGTTAAGCCGCTTGGCGTATGCTCTGGCACGCTCGGCTCCGCCGGTATCGGGAGCGACGACGATCAGATTTTCGATCGGGTTCGCCTTAAAATAATCGACCACGATCGGTGCCGCATAAAGGTGATCTACCGGGATATCAAAAAACCCTTGGATCTGCGACGCGTGCAGATCAATTGTCAAAACACGCTGCGCACCGGCTTTGGTTATCAAATTTGCGACCAGCTTTGCGGCGATCGGCACCCGCGGACGATCTTTCTTATCAGAGCGAGCATAGCCAAAATACGGGATCACAGCAGTAACACGCTCGGCCGAAGCCCTCACAAAGGTGTCGATCATGATCAACAGCTCCATCAAATGGCGATCAGACGGCGGGCACGTCGGTTGGACGATAAATACGTCATGGCCGCGAACATTTTCTTCGATCTGAAAGTTAAACTCACCGTCCGAAAACCGCTCGGTGCTCGCTTTTCCCAGTTCAATACCAAGCTGGCCGCAGATTTCAGCCGCCAATTCGCGATTGGCATTACCCGAAAATATTTTGATCTTTCCCGTTACGCTCATGGTTCGAAATAAAAAACGGACGACCCCACCATAGATCGTCCGTCATCATTTCTAATTGGCTGGGGCGGGAGGACTCGAACCTACGAATGCCGGATCCAAAGACCGGTGCCTTACCACTTGGCTACGCCCCAATGCGAATTAAAGAAACTGATCGGAAACAACCTAACGCAAATGAAGCGCCTCGCGATATTTATTACGCGAGATGGTTGATACGGCAAACTTTCGCCAGGTCGATGCTAGATCGAGGGCTTTTATAGCAGCTTGTCGTGTCTCTTCTTTTTCAAATACTGCGAAAACGCTCGCTCCGCTGCCGCTCAACGCGGCATTTGCTGCCCCAAGTTCTAGTAATGTGTTTTTCACATTTTCGATCTCAGGATGAGCGGAGAAAACTGTTCGCTCAAAATCGTTTGTCAATACCGATAAGCGTGGATCTAAAGATCCGGCCTCTTTTCGGCAAACAGAAAGAATATGATTACGAGCCTCATTTGTCAAGGTCGGAGCATCAAGCTCACCAAACGCATCCCGCGTCGAAACGCTTATCTGCGGCGTTACGATCAGCATGCATGGCTCGTCCCTGTCCTCGATCGGCTCGATCTCCTCACCACGGCCGGTGCCAAGAGCAGTTCCGCCGTAAAGAAAGAACGCTACGTCCGAACCAAGCTCGGCGGCAATGGAATGCAGATCAATACCCTCATCCAGCTCCCACAAACGAGCAAGCCCGATCAATGCTACAGCCGCATTAGATGATCCACCGCCCAATCCACCCGGCGATGGTATGCGTTTCTCAAGATGCATTGCCGCTCCCTGAGCCAAGCCATGACGAGCTCGCAACATCTCCGCAGCCTTAAATATCAAATTTCGCCCATCAACCCGCACCGCGAGATCGTCACGTAAGTTCAAGGGCACCCGACTCAGCAAACGAAATAGTATCGTGCAGCGAAACCGTCTGAAACACCGTAAAAAGCTCATGAAAGCCATCGCCACGCTTCCCCAAAATACGAAGCGTCCAATTTATCTTGGCAAATGAAGGTAATGTGAAAGCCGACTGCATCAATCAAGCATAAAATAGAAATTCCGAATCTCCTACGAACGTAGAAGATCCGGAATTATCCATCCATATTTGAAATTTCAAATCTCAAATTTCAAATATCTCTTACCTATTTTCTCAGCAAAAACACCTGCGTAAAGTAATACGACCCATCCTCAGTGATCGCAACGCCTACGGCCGATTCCTTCCAGGTTGGAGATAAGAGATTGTTCTTATGCGAAGGCGAATTCAACCACAGATCAACTGCTTTTGCGATAGGATCCGCATAACCGCGATTAAACGCGATGTTTTCACCGATCGAACGCCATTTTGAAAGCCCGGCACTGTCGGCACGATCGCTGACTGCTTTTCCATCGAGTCCACGATGGCTGAAGAAATCATATTCGGCCATGTTTTCCGAATGCCCTCGAGCGATCTTTTCGAGATCGTCATTCCAAACCAACGGCTTAAGCCCAGCCTCTGCACGTTTTTGATTGATAAGAGGCAAAAACCGTCTGCTCAACCGACGCTACCTTTACATAGACCGCCGATTTGACCTCGGCATTGGTCTCGGCATTTTTTGCCGGGACAACACGCGGACGATCGCCTTCGGTAATATCGTTGGCGTTAGGGCCGTTTCCGGTCTCGCCGACGATCCACCTGACTGCCACTGGTTTTGGGACGTTATTATTTTGGGCGATTATTAAGTTTGCCGACGCAGCAAAAGCCCAAGAAACAGAAAGAGTTTTTTTATACATGTAGACCTCACTTCGGCAGCCGGACCTTCCCTGCATTATCGGGATTCCTTGCTTTGCGTATGCCCTCTCGGACACTTGCCTTTTCGGATAAGGTGGCAAAACCAGATATGGTTTTACCTAGTTAAACAATATGTATAATGGTTGGGCACTTCCAAAAAAACTTTCACAATAATGTAAAATAATTTTATGCAGCAACCATTAGTGACTTTGGGCAGGAAAAAACCGGACGAAATTATCCCCGAACCGCACGTCGACCCGGTTTGTAAAATGCTGGTTCTGCCCGAATCAGCCGCAGCTAAATATGACCACAATGGCGTGACATATTATTTCTGCATGCGCGGCTGCCGAGATAAATTTGCAGCGAATCCAGAGGCCTATTTGTCAGAACCGCCTCCGTCAGGGGGCGGCCAGAATGGCGATCCGGCACACTGGCCGCCCGCTCACGCAGGCGGTTCTGACATCGAATTCACCTGCCCAATGCACCCCGAGATCCTCCAGATCGGTCCCGGCTCCTGCCCAAAATGCGGCATGGCCCTCGAACCAAAAGAGATCTCGCTCGATGACGCTCCCGATCATGAGTACATCGACATGAAGCGGCGTTTTGCGGTATGCACTGCATTGACACTGCCGGTATTTGTGCTAGCAATGAGCGAGATGTTCCCGGCGTTTCACTCTCTGGTTTCACCGCAAACATCGATTTGGATACAATTTGTTCTCGCCACGCCGGTCGTCCTGTAGGGCGGTTTCCTTTCTTTCAGCGTGCGGTGGCGTCGATCAAAAACGTCAGCCCGAATATGTTTACGCTCATCGCGATCGGCACGGGAGCGGCGTATTTACTTAGCATAGCGGCATTATTCGCTCCGCAGATATTCCCCGCCGCAATGCGAGATCTGCATTCCGGCATGATCCCCGGATATTTCGAATCGGCCGCTGTTATTACAACGCTGGTTTTACTCGGACAGGTTTTGGAATTAAAAGCACGCTCGCAAACGTCGTCGGCGATCAAAGAATTGCTCCGTCTCGCCCCGGAGATCGCAACCGTGATCAAAGACGACGGTACCGATGAGGTCATCGATCTTCGTCATGTGACGGCGGGACAAACCTTACGTGTCAAAGCAAACGAAAAGGTCCCGACCGACGGCGAGATCATTGACGGCAATACATCGATCGATGAATCAATGGTCACGGGCGAATCAATGCCCGTCGAAAAGCAAGCCGGTGCCAAAGTCATCGGCGGCACCATCAACGGCAATCGCAGCTTTATAATGCGAGCGGAAAAAGTCGGCAAAGACACGCTGCTCGCACAGATCGTCCGCATGGTCGGCGAAGCTCAACGCAGCCGTGCCCCTATCCAACGCCTAGCCGATGTCGTCTCAGGCTATTTCGTCCCGGCAGTCATCATCGTCGCGATCGTTGCATTTATCGTATGGCTCGTCCTCGGCAGCTTTGCCTCAGCCGTCGTCGCCGGAGTCTCTGTCCTCATCATCGCCTGCCCATGTGCCCTCGGCCTCGCGACCCCAATGTCCATCATGGTCGGCACCGGCCACGGAGCAAAAAACGGCGTCCTGATAAAAAAGGCCGACGCCCTTGAGATGCTGGAAAAGGTAAACACATTAGTTATCGATAAAACGGGAACATTAACCGAAGGAAAACCGAAGGTTTACCACATAACATCAACAAGTGGCATACCGGAACGTGACATATTAAGATTCGCTGCCAGTCTAGAAGAAAATAGCGAACATCCACTTGGTGGCCTGCAGTTGCCGACTCCAATAGAACGGCAAAACGGAACATCCGCTAACTTTCAGTCGACCACCGGATTGGGAATTTCCGGGACTATCGATGGGATCGAATTCAAACTTGACGTCAGGGTTTTGTTACAGAAGCAGCAGGCATCAAAGAAGCACATGTGCACTGATAAAATGTTTTGATTGGTCGCTGAGCAATGGGAAGAAGATGGCTATACTTTTGTCTATCAGCTCGGGAAAATGGAATAATCGGAGGAATAAGTGTCAGAGACGCAATAAAAACCACCGCAAAAGCCGCAATAACGGAACTCCACCGCCAAAACATCGAGGTCGTTATGATGACCGGCGACAACCGCGCAACCGCCGCCGCAGTGGCAAAAGAGCTCGGCATCGATCAAGTCTTTGCCGAGGTAATGCCCGAGGACAAAGCTGCCAAGGTCAAAGAGCTGCAGTCCCAAGGAAAGATCGTCGCGATGGCGGGCGACGGCGTAAACGACGCTCCAGCTCTTGCCCAAGCAGATGTCGGCATTGCTTTTGCCAGCGGCACCGATGTCGCTATCGAATCCGCGGACATCACGCTGCTCAAACCCGACCTCGACGGCATCTTAAAAGCTATCAATTTGAGCAAGGCAACAATGAGCAACATCCGCCAAAACCTATTCTTTGCCTTTGCCTACAACATCATCGGCGTCCCCATCGCGGCGGGTGTGCTGTTCCCCGTTTTCGGTCTGCTGCTCTCACCAATGATAGCCAGTGCGGCAATGACATTCAGCTCGGTCTCAGTAATAACAAACGCCCTGCGACTCCGAAAATCAAAACTTTGAACCGGCTGAAAAAAAACATCCACAAAAGACACAATAGAAATCGGATTTATTTCTTATCCATGTCTATCCGTGTTCATCGGGTGCTTCTCCTGCGTCTCGTCTCTGCGGTAAAATCCATCTATGGCAAAGATAGCATTAGCAATACACGGCGGAGCCGGGACGATACTCAAATCGCAGATGACAACTGCACTCGAAGCGGAATATCGCGGCGGGCTCGAAACGGCTCTAAAGATCGGCTGGGAGATACTGGAACGAGGCGGTTCGTCGCTTGATGCGGTCGAGGCAACCGTTTGCTCACTCGAAGATTTCCCTCTGTTCAACGCCGGACGCGGCTCCGTTTTCACCCACGAAGGCAAGCAAGAAATGGATGCCTGCATCATGGACGGCCACAACCTCAAAGCCGGTGCCGTTGCGTTCGTCAAAAATATCCGCAACCCCGTATCGCTCGCCCGCCTCGTAATGGAACGCACCGAACACGTCCTGCTCGCCGGCGACGGTGCAAATCAATTCGCCGAACAGATCGGCGTTGCGACAGAACCCGACGAATATTTCTTTACCGAACACCGCTGGCTACAGCTCCAGGAAGCAATGGCCGACGGCCGTGTCCAACTTGATCACGCTGAAGTCGCCAAGTCCCACTCAAGGATCCGAGTGGGGCTTGGGACGGTCGCTTGCGATACCAATGGCCATCTCGCCGCCGCAACATCCACCGGCGGCATGACCAATAAAAAATTTGGCCGCGTCGGCGACACGCCGCTCGTCGGGCTCGGCAATTACGCCGACGAAACCTGTGCCGTCTCATGCACCGGCCACGGCGAATATTTTATGCTTGGAGTCACGGCCTACGACGTCGCCGCTCGTATGAAATATAAGGGTTTGTCCCTAGAAGACGCCGCCCGCGAAACCATCGCCCACCTTACCAAGATCAATGGCGAAGGCGGCCTGATCGCTGTCGATCCTAACGGGAACGTAACTCTGCCGTTTAATTCGGACGGGATGTATCGCGGTTCTATTACAGCAAAAAGCGGGGGGCAGCCCCCGTAAGGGACAACATAACCTTCAGAAATTTTCGGGAGTTCCCTTGACCAGTTCAAACAAGCACAGGCACCAACACCCGCTTCCCCAAAACCTATGCCGCCCCCCCCCCCCCGGGCCGGGCCCCCCCCGCCCCCCCCCCCCCCCCCCGCGGCGGGCCCGCCCGGGCCCTCCCCCCCCCCCCCCCCCCCGCGGGGGGGGGGGGGGGAGGGCGCACCCCGGGCGGGGCCCCCCCCCCCCCCACCCTTCAATTGCTTCCGGCTTTTCGTTGCTGCGTTTAACTGACGGCGGCGATCATTTTCTGTTTTTGCCGGGCCAAACCGGGTTGGTACGCCAGCGAAAGCGTTGCACCCATTCGCTCACGCGGGCGGTCGCCCCTTTCCACCTTTTTCTTCTCATTCACCATATCCCGATATTCCTGCACATAGCTGATGTCTTTCGGCACTAGGTCGGCGAGGGTTACGACCAATTCGCCTTTGCGGCCGTATTTGATGGCGTGGTGGATGGCGGTGCGGCCGTCGGGGATGATGCGGACCGTCGGCGTATTTTTGCTCTTGGCGATGCCCTCTTGCAGCAGTTTATGCAGCTCCTCAGGGTCACGGCCGCGTAGGTAATTTCCGGTGCGGATAACGATGCGGTCAAAATTATCGCCCGCGATCTTACCAAATTCGCGAATATCATCGTCGCGTCGATCGCCGGTTCCGTTGAGCACGACGGTGCGGTATTTATGCGGCAATTTTGAAATAAAATCGGCCAGTCCACTCAGTCCGGCAGGGTTATGTGCGTAATCCATCAGCACAGTAACGTCACCGACCTCAACAAAATTAAGCCGTCCAGGCGTCTGTGCCGTACCTGCGTTAAAGGTTGACAGGCCATTTCGCAGATCTTCGAGCGAAACGCCGTGAACAAAACACGCGAGCGTCGCCGCCAGCACGTTTTGGATCATAAACTCGGCACGTCCGCCATACGTCAGCGGGATGTTGGTCACCTTTTCGATGCGGACCTTCCACTTGCCCTTGAGGATCGTGACATAGCCGTTTTCATAGACGCATGAAACGCGGCCGCGTTCGGCACGGCGTTTGATGACCGGATTATTCTCATCCATCGAAAAACACACGACCTGGCCGTCAACCAGCTCTTTCATCTTATAGACAAGCGGATCCTCGGCGTTGAGAACAGCATAGCCTTTCTTAGAAACTGCACGCGGCACGACCGATTTTACACGGGCGAGATCCTCTAGCGTATTCACGTCTTTGAGGCCCAAATGATCGGCGGCGATATTCATCACAACGCCAATATCGCAATGGTCAAAGCCCAATCCCGAACGGATAATCCCGCCGCGGGCTGTCTCAAGCACCGCAACATCGACCGTCGGATCTTTTAACACGAGCTGAGCCGAAACCGGCCCGGTATTGTCACCCGCGACGATCTGTTGGTTACCGATATACGTGCCGTCGGTTGTCGTAAATCCGACCGTGCGGCCGCTGTTTTTTAGAATATGGGCGATCAGCCGCGTTGTCGTTGTTTTACCGTTCGTACCCGTGATCGCAAAGATCGGAATACGCGCCGGAGTTCCCGGCGGGAACAGCATGTCGATCACGTGCTCGGCCACGTTACGTCCGATGCCCTCGCTTGGGGCAAGGTGCATGCGAAATCCGGGCGCCGCGTTAACCTCAATAATCCCGCCGCCATTTTCGCTCAGAGGCTCGCTGACATTTGGTGCGATCACGTCAACACCCGCAACATCGAGCCCGATTATCTTGGCGATTCGCTCAAACAAAAATACATTTTCCGGGTGGACCTCGTCCGTCCGGTCGATCGCCGTGCCGCCGGTCGAGATATTTGCGGTCGTTTTCAGATGCAATATCACACCTTTTTTCAGAACGGTTTCCAGAGTGTAGCCGGCCTTTTTAATACACCGCTGCGTCTGGTTCTCAATGTCGATCTCGGTCAGCACATTTTCGTGTCCATAACCGCGACGCGGATCTTCGTTGGTTTTGTCGATCAGCTTTTGGATCGAGCTTTTGCCGTCGCCGACGACGTGAGCCGGCACACGCTCGGCAACAGCGATCAATCTATTATTCACGACCAAAGCACGAAAATCTTCACCTATAAGCTGCTTTTCGACAATGACCCAGCGCGAATATTCCTGAGCTTTTTCAAACGCGATCTTGGCATCGTCGAGCGTCTTAATTCCTACCGTTGCACCCTTGCCGTGATTACCATCAAGTGGTTTAATTACAACAGGATAGCCCACACTGTCTAAAGTGCTTTCTAAGTCCTCAGCTTCACGAATTCGATACCCCTTCGGTACGGGCACGCCCATGTCGCCGAGCAGCTTTTTGGTCGCATGTTTGTTCCCGGCTATATCGACCGAGATCATATTTGTATTGACTGTCGTCGTCGCCTGGATTCGCTTTTGATGAACGCCGTAACCCAGTTGGACGAGCGACTGGTCATTGAGCCGGATGAACGGAATATCGCGATGATCAGCCTCCTCGACAAGCGAACCGGTCGATGGCCCAAACCGCACATTCTCACGGATCTCACGCATTTCCTGAATGTCAGCGGCGAGGCCCAACTTTATTTCCGCCAGATCTTTACCTTCTGCTAAGTCGAGCCACAGACGAACGGCAACACGCCCGGCAAATCTCCCGACCTCTTCCTCTAGATAGCTATATACAACGTTGTAAATACCCTTTTCGCCTGTCTCACGCGTGCGGCCATAACCCGTATCCATTCCGGCAAGCGTCTGCATTTCGAGCGCAAAATGCTCGATCGCGTGTCCCGCCCAGGTTCCCTCTTCGACACGTTTTAGAAATCCACCGGGTTCCCCGTAACTGCAACCATGCGACTGTAGAGACGGCAGCACATCGAGCATCCGGTCATAAAGCCCTTTGATCTTATTCGTCGGCTTTTTCTCATACGCACCGATATCGAGACGCATGATAATGAGCTTTTTCCAATAGCCGCTCCAGTAATTCGGCCCACGAAGTGTACGAACCTCTAAGATTTCCATAAGACACCCCATTTAACCTAGATCAGGCAATAAGAACTCATTAGGCGGCTGGATCGGATTGCGTTCGATATAGTTATAAACCAGCCCTTCACGCAGCACATGAAACTGTACGCCGCAGATGCTAAATGCTTCGTTATCAGCAACTTCGGCAATCTCATTAAAAGTGATCTGTGAGCCATCAACGATTGTCGTCGAGCCCTGGCCATAGACCTCAAGCTTTCCCTTACCGTCCAGAATTATCGCCGTATTTTCGTCGATACCAATACCCAGATTGTATGGGTTAAACGACACCGCCGTGATCAGACGGCTGATGCGGCCGCGTTCGCTAAAATGCTGGTCGATGATTATGTTTTTCAAGAAACCAAGCCCCGGCGACAAACGAACCGCATTTTTATGCGGATGCGAGGTTGGCTCACCCCTCACGATCATCGACGTACTCATCGCCGCCGCACCTGCACTCGTCCCGGCCAAAACAACATCGGTTTCGCGAACAAGTTTACGTATCTTTTCCGCGAGTTTTGTACCGCCAAGCAGCGACACGAGCCGCATCTGATCGCCGCCGGTCATTATTATGCCCGTAATGCCTTCGCATAGCTTTTCGACATCGGCATTGACGACGTCCTGCCGCGATGTCGCCCGCAAAACCCGCGGATTCGCGATGCCCAAATTCCTAAAAGCCTGTGTATAAACGTCCGCCGCAAACTCCGGATAGTCCGATGCAACCGGCACGATCAGGATCTCCGCCTTATCGCCGCCTGCGAGTTCGAGAAACTTTTTCAGTATCCGCCGTTCGTTATATTTGTCTTCTGCCCCGCCGATCACGAGCAGATGCCCGCCGATAATTTCGCGGTCATGCGATTCACTCATTACTTATTTACGACTGCTAAATTAAGAAAAACTTTACTCAAAGTTAGTGGAAAGAGTGGGATAGGTCAAGAAACCGTTGTCACAGAGAGCACCGAGGCCACTGAAAAGGTCAATAATGTCCTTTCCTATGCTCCGTGTTCTCTGTGGTCTCGGTGGCTAATTTCCGAATGGATTTCCTGCAAGCTGCGCACCGTCACGTGCGTCTCAGACATTTTCGTGCCGATCGCCTCGACCAACGCCTCGGCACCTGTGATAGTCGTTACGCACGGCACGTTGAACTGCAATGCTGCTTTGCGAATGGCCTTCTCGTCGTAAAATGACGATTTACCAAGCGGGGTGTTGATGATGAGGGCTATTTCACCTTGGCGAATAAGATCGGCGATGTTTGGGCGGCCCTCGTTGACCTTAAAGACCGATTCACACTCGAGCCCGACTTCGTGCAGACGGATCGCCGTGCCGTACGTAGCGACGAGGTCAAATCCCAGCCTATTCAAACGCCGTGCGAGCACGACAGCCTGGCCCTTGTCGGCGTTATTTACCGAAATAAAAGCTCTTCCCTTGAGCGGCAGCCCAACGCCCGCACCTTCCATCGCTTTGCCGTACGCCTCGCCAAATGTCGCCCCGACGCCCATCACCTCGCCAGTCGAATGCATCTCAGGCCCAAGCACCGGATCGACACCTGCAAATTTTTTGAACGGAAACACCGGCGATTTTACAAATATCAGCGGCACCGGCAAGATGTCGGGCAGATTGAAATCGGCGAGTTTTTTATCACCGGCCATCACGAGCGACGCGATCTTTGCTATCGGCACACCGGTCGCTTTGGCGACAAACGGCACGGTCCGCGACGCTCGCGGGTTGACCTCGATCACATAAACGCGGTCGTCCTGGATGGCGTACTGGATATTCATCAGCCCCTTGACCTTGAGAGCATTTGCCAAAAGTCGGGTGTAATGATGGATCGTCTCGAGATGCTCGGCTGCGATCTTTTGTGCCGGCAAAACACTCGACGAGTCGCCCGAGTGGATGCCTGCTTCTTCAATATGTTCCTGAATACCGGCGATAACCACTGCCGTTTCGTCTGCCAAAGCATCTACGTCGAGCTCGGCCGCCCGCTCAAGAAATTTGTCGATCAGTATCGGTTTCTCAGGCGACGCATCAACCGCAGAACGCATATATTCATCCAGCGACTGATCGTCATAAACTATCGCCATCGCACGCCCGCCAAGCACGAAGCTCGGCCGCACCACGATCGGATAACCTATTTTGTTTGCAACAACTTTTGCTTCATCGGCTGATGTAACGCTGGAGTTCTCAGGACACGGTATTTTTAGCTCATCGAGCAACGCTCCAAACCGTTTTCTGTCCTCGGCAAGGTCAATTGAATCGGGCGATGTTCCGATGATCGGAACGCCCGCTTCGTGGAGCCGGTCCGCCAGATTAAGCGGCGTCTGTCCGCCAAATTGGACGATCACGCCTTCGGGCTGCTCGACATCGACGATGTTCATCACGTCCTCAAACGTCAGCGGCTCAAAATACAGCCGGTCCGAAGTGTCGTAATCGGTCGAGACGGTCTCAGGGTTGCAGTTGACCATGATCGTCTCAAAATCCGCGTCGTGCAGAGCAAAGCTCGCGTGGCAGCAGCAATAGTCAAACTCGATGCCCTGCCCGATACGATTCGGCCCCGAGCCGAGGATCATTATCTTTCGCCGGTCGGTCGGCTCGGCCTCGCATTCCTGCTCGTAGGTCGAGTACATATACGGCGTAAAGGATTCAAACTCCGCCCCGCACGTATCGACGCGTTTATAAACGGGCGTAATGCCCAGATCCTTTCGGTGCTTTCGCACTTCGTTTTCTGACGAGCCCGTCAGGTAAAAAAGCCGACGGTCCGACAAGCCAAATTCTTTTGCCGTGCGCAGCTCGTCCGCTGTGTATTGACTGAGCGGTTTTGCGTCGAGGCTCGCCTGAAATTCCATCACCTGCGACAGTTGATCGAGGAACCACGGATCGATCTTTGTCAGGCGATGGATCTCTTCGAGCGAGTACCCGTTTTGCATCGCGTATGTAATATACGAGAACCGCTGTGAATTTGGACGGGCGAGTTTACGCTGCAGCTCGGCATCAGGTATGTCCTGCAAACGCAATGGCTTAACCGCCTCAAGCGAACGTAATCCCTTAAACAAAGATTCCTTAAAAGTGCGGCCTATCGCCATCACTTCGCCGACGGAACGCATCTGCGTATCAAGCACGTCTTCGGCACCGGGAAATTTCTCAAACGCCCATTTTGGTATCTTCGTGACGACGTAATCTATCGTCGGCTCAAACGACGCGGGCGTCTTTTTCGTGATGTCATTTGGTATCTCGTCGAGCGTGTAGCCGACCGCGAGCTTGGCCGCGATCTTTGCAATTGGAAAGCCGGTCGCTTTTGAGGCAAGGGCAGACGAACGCGACACACGCGGGTTCATCTCGATGATGCGGACATCACCGTTCGCCGGGTTGATGGCAAACTGGATATTCGACCCGCCTGTCTCAACGCCGACCTTGCGGATACACGCCTTAGACATATCACGCAGACGCTGATATTCGACATCGGTCAGCGTCTGGGCCGGGGCGACGGTGATCGAATCGCCGGTATGCACGCCCATCGGATCGAAGTTTTCGATCGAGCAGATGATGACGACGTTGTCATTGAGGTCGCGCATTACCTCAAGCTCGTACTCTTTCCACCCAAGGATCGATTCCTCGACCAGTATTTGCGAATTTGGCGACGCCGCCAGCCCGCCGCGTGCGATCTCTTCGAATTCCTCAGGGTTATACGCCACGCCGCCGCCCGTGCCCCCAAGCGTAAAACTCGGCCGCACGATCGCCGGATAACCGGTCGTCTCAACTATTTCGCGAGCCTCTTCCCACGTGTGGGCAAAACCGCCCTTACACGACGGCACGCCGATCTCGTCCATCGCCGCTTTGAAAAGCTCGCGGTCCTCGCCGACCTTGATGGCGTCGATATTCGCACCGATCATTGTGACGCCGTATTTTTCAAAAACGCCCCGCTCATACAGCTCGACCGACAGATTTAGCCCCGTCTGGCCGCCAACCGTCGGCAGCACGGCGTCGGGACGCTCTTTTTCGATGATGGCGGTGACGGATTCGAGCGTGAGCGGCTCGATATATGTCTTATCGGCGATCTCGGGGTCGGTCATGATCGTCGCCGGGTTTGAATTGACCAGCACGACCTCGTACCCCTCTTGCCGCAAAGCGCGGCACGCCTGTGTCCCCGAATAATCAAATTCGCAGGCCTGTCCGATGACGATCGGCCCCGAACCGATGATCAGTATTTTGTGAATATCGCTGCGTCTTGGCATTTATCGGCTTGGTCTAAACTCACGATTATACAAAAAAAGTGCGATCCACTCGAACCGCACTTTGCCTATAGTTGTAATACCCGAATGGATAATGGGTTTTGGCTCACCGAGAGCTCCAGTACGGATAGCCCTCGGGCGGTTTCGAGCCGCCATAGACCACCAAATTGCCATCGTTCTGCATGCTTAGCCAGAAGGTTTTGGGAAACGGCGTCGCCCCCTGTGAATCGATGCCCACTGCAAAATCCAGATAATCAGTCCAGCCCTTTTCGTTCCTCCGTTTCATATCGCCGTATGAGTCCCAGACGGCATTGTTGATCCAATTGTAAACTACGAGATTTCCGTCTTTCTGGAATACAGCCTTCGTCCCGGAGGACTTGTTGGTCCCCGCGTTCCATACCGCCTTAGAGGCAGTTCCTGCTATCCGATAGACCACCAGGTTGCCGTCGGCCTGAAAAACGAGATAGTGGGTCTTGTCCGGCGAATAATAGGGTTTATTTCTTTTGAGGACGGTGTTCACGGCGATCAACCCTGGCGTCTTCTTAATTATTTCGTCGGCCGTTTCTTTAGGCGCAGACGGGATCGGTGCCGGGTCCGGCTTACGAAAATCCGAAGCCAGTTCGACGCGCATTAAGATCTCAGCACCGTTCCAATTCCCCTCGGCAAACACATGATTCTCATTCACGACTCCCTTGAAAGTCGCGGACGGACGGCCAAGAAATGGTTTACCTGCGATCATTCTTCGCATTTCGATCCGGCCGTCCTGGAAAAGTCTAAAGTCAAGTGAGTTTGACGCCTCACCTGAGTCGTTGACCGTCATCGGAAGACGGCCGGTCAGCGAAAAGCCCCCGACCTTCACCCCACTATCAATAACTCTTCCGACCGCCTTAAATCTTTGTGCATTATCCCTCGTTTTTATGGTCACGGTCGCAGTGACATACCACCCTCCTTTGTCGTTCCATTTCGTCGCTGCCTTGATGATGGCGTCGTCTAGAAAGGTTCCTCCTGCGGGTTTTGCTCCGCCCCCCTTTACCTGCATCGGACTGAGGTAAATGGTGATGTTGGCCTCCTTGCCATCCCATATCACCTTGCCTTTGGCATAGGCTGCGCGGAAATCTTTCTCCATCGCCGCCGCCTCAGCAGGTCGACCCAAGAACGGCTTGCCGGCAATGTCGTGTCTGATCCGCACGGTAAAGGACGAGTCGTTGAGGATGTTGAGGTACACGGTATTGTCTTTGATGTCTGAGCCATAAAATGCTTTTAGAGCGAGGTTTCCGGCAAGCACTTTGCCTTTAAGCTCAAGATTGCCGCCGGCCGTGAACTTCTCGCCGTTGGGTATTGAGATGTCCATGTCGGCGCGAACGACCCATTGGCCATTGGCGTCTGCCGGAAGCGCGGCTTTTTCAAATGCCTTCTGAACGAATAACGGTTGGGCAAAACTAGTCGACACGAAGACGAGAGTTATCGCGCCAGCAAAAAGGAACATCTTCAATATTTTCATAATTTTTCCTCTATTCAGATCTAATTTTTCACAAGCTCCACACGCCTGTTTTGCGCCCGTCCGGCTTCGGTGTCATTTGTCGTGACGGGTTTTGACATTCCCATACCTGACGAATTTAGTCGTGCGGCATCAATACCTTTTCCGATCAGATACGCCTTGACCGCAGCCGCACGCTTTTCTGACAGAGTTTTGTTAAAAGCATCGCCGCCGATATTGTCCGTGTGACCCTCGACGGTCATTTTCCATTCCTTGTTTTCCTGCAGCACTGCGGCGATCTGGTCGAGCGTGATGCGGGATTCCGGTTTGATAACATCCGAGTTGAAATCAAAATTGATGCCGTAAATTACCGCACGGCCCGTGTCCGCTAGGTTTTTCCCGATCTGACTTTGCACGGCCTTTTCGCCGTCGAGTGTTTTCAGATGTTCGCAAGATCCGGCCTTGTCCGATATTTTCTTGCCGTTCCACTGCCCGATCAGCCGTTTTTCTTCGTCGTCATTGCGGCCGTAGAGACCTAAAAATGTTTTGCCGTCCTGAGAGAAAAACATCAATGCCGGGCCGCCGACCTTTTCGTTTTCCATCCGCGTTTCCTGCCATGTGAGTTTCATCATGCGGTTCTCGATGCCGCCCTGGACCAGGCCATTGGCGTACTCGTAGCAGCCGACGATAGAAGTGCCCTCCTGTTTGATGTGAAAATTCCCGTAATCGCTCTCGTAAGTTCCTGTGATATTTTCGAGCGGCGCGGGCGTCTCCTGATCGCCATAGCCGTGGATGTCCATCAATTCGACATAATTGGCCGACCCGTAATTGGTCTTAAAATTGATCCGCACCCAACGTCCGGCGATCGTCTTTGTAACGGGAAATTCCTGCTTATCCACCTTATCTTTCAAGGTTGCTGCTAGGATCTCCTGAAATCCATCGGTCGCCGACGCATCAGACACCTCGACCGTGATGTCTTTCGCCCCCGTATCGCCCTCGACCTGTGCCGTGTCGAATGAGAGAGTTTTGAGCGTCGTTTTGGCGGTCAATTCGATCGTGATCGATTGATCCTTGGTCTTGCCGCTCTCGCTCGCCCAGCCCGATTTTGGTATCTCGTCGATCACATAATTTGGCTTCCAGCTCGAAGCCGAGGTGGCTGCCACGACAAACGCACCGTTACCCGTTGCAAGAAGATCCTTTCGGTCGCTCGCGGCGGTCTTAGGCGTCGGTTCGGCGGTAGCCGGCGACCCGTTAGTCGCCGGAGCTGCCGAATTTTGGTTCCCGCTGACGTTACTCGCACCCGGCAATAACCCGCACGCGGTCATCACAACCGTCAGAATACAGAGGCTTGCGATCTTGATCTTCATATTTTTATACTCCACTAATAGACGAGACTGATTTTTGGTAATTCTTATTTCAACGCCTCTTTCAGAGCGGCTTTTACTTCCTGCGGCACTCCAAGCCCGGGGCCAAGCTGCGAATTGATAATAACGGCGACGCTCAGCCCATTAGAAAACGTGAACATAGCGCTATTTAGCTCTCCGCCGTTAAATACATTGCCGTTACCGTCCTTTCCGGGGTAATAACCGGTGTGTTCATAACTCGTGATCCCCGGGACCGTCGTCGAGTCGCGATACCAGCCGAGTTGATCGTCTTTCATCTGTTTGAGCACGGCCGCGGGCAATATCCTCTCTGTATTTATCAGGGTATCCATGAACATTGCGAGCTGTTTCGAACTCATATTCCAGCCCTGCGAACCGCTTATCTCAGTGCAGTCGCCAAAATTATCTCCGGCTCTAGTAGGGCCAGGAAATTGATACGTCATTGCCGGATCATTCGCCGCCGGTTTGGCATCGACCCCGGTTATGCGTGCGGGCCTAAAAAGATTGGTCCGGACATAATCGAGGTATCGGAGCGAGTAATAAGTGGAAAATCTGCTGTCGGGCGTCGGGCGTCCGGGCGAACTTGTAAACGGTGGCGATGTCATCAGCCCGATGATTATCCGAAACAGGCCAAAATTACTATTGTTGTACTGCTGCTTTGCTTTATTTGCCGTCGTAACGCCGTCGAGGGCACATTGTTTTAGCTCGGCATACGACACATCGCCGCCGCAACGTATGCCCGACCGGTGCGTTAACAGTTCGCGAAAAGTGATCGATTTGAAATTATTACCAAGTTTCCAGTCCGTGGGCAGGTAAGTATAAACCGGCGTGTCAACGCTGATGCCCTTGTCATTTAACAGCCTGAGAACCGCCGCCGCGGTGATCGTTTTTGCTGACGCTCGCGATATTAAATTTGTCGTCAACCGTCATTTTTCTCGGATTCGGATCCGGAGCACGTCGAGCGTCACCGCCGGCACTTCCCTGCGAGACCCTGTTTTTGTAGGTGACGAAAAACGTATAGCCGACCGATTTTCCCTTAAATCGGGCATCTAGCTTTTCGACAAATTTAGAAACAAATTTTGTATCCGCTTCGCGTTGCACACTAATATCGCCCGGCTGTGCCGACCCGGTTGCAACAAACACAGTGGCCGCTACGCAAAACGCAAAAATCCCATAGGATAATTTTTTCATGATCCGATCTCCTCACAGACGAACAGTAAAAGTTTTGCCCCTTGGTACGTTATTTAGAATTTATCTTGATACGTTGTTTCGAATCTATATTACACGAAATCAGCCTTACGAGTAGCTCAGCGGTACCTGTTACAACCCCGCCTTTCCATATCGTACTCGTGCTTGATAATTTCGTTAACCATCCCCGAACAGATTCACGGGAATCGTGGCAGTTTTGGTATTTTGTTTTCGATCTTTTGTTTGGCAGCGTCGATCTGGGCCTTGCCGTTAAAGATGTTATCGAGCCTCAATGCCATATTCGGATCGATCTTTTTGAGCCGATCGTACATCTTTTTGGCCTCTTTTTTATTGCCGCTGGCGTTGTATGCCTCGCCGAGGTTAAAGAGCCCGTTGATGCTACTGCCGTCCGTATCGACCACGCGTTTGAAATTTGCGATGGCGTTGACAAAATCTTTGAGCCCGCGAAATGCTCGGCCGAGCTGATTTATCGCCACGTTCCAGTTCGGGTGCAACTTGTCGGCGGTTTTGAGTGCCTCGACCGCCTCTTGGTGCTCGCCAAGCTCATTGTGCGTCGCACCGAGATTGACATACGCAGCGTCAAACTGCGGTTCCTGAACAAGAGCTTCTTTCAGCGCGACCTTGCCCTTTTCGTAATTCTCGGTCGCTCCAGCGTCGTTCTTAGCGGCTTTTTGCGTATAGCCGGCGTTGTAATACGCCCAGCCGACGTTATTGTTATCGACGGCTCCGGGGCTCATCACGCGTGCGGATTCGAGCCGGGCGACGGCCTTTTCCCATTCGGCGGTCTTACCCAGACAAAATCCCCATTCGCTTTCCATATCGGCCGTCTTCATGCCTTTTTCGGACGCAGCTTTATATTCGGCATTGGCGTCAACATAGCGTTCTTGCTGGCGGTACGTACTGGCTAGATTTGCATGTGCCTGAGCGTTATTCGGATCGTATTTGAGGGTCTGCTGGTAGGCGGCAGCAGCATTTGGATAATCGCCTTTGTTGTAATATGCAACGCCCATATCAAAGGATGCCGCCGAATTCGCAGGGTCAATCTCAAGCGTCTTTTTGTACGCCGCGATCGCGTCATCAGGCCGCTCCATACGGTCGAGCGTCTGACCGCGATAATACTGGGCGGACGCAAAATTACCGTCAAGTTCTAAAGCTCGGTCAAAGGCCGCGAGAGCCTCGGTATTTTTGTTTTGTTTGAATAAGATCACTCCGCGTAATTGACGTGTTTCGACCGTGTCAATGCCCCCGGCCTCAGCTTTTTGCAAGGCACTTTCGGCTTTGGCGATCTCTCCGCTGTTGAGATACGACACGCCAAGCGGCGGATAGAGCATTGTGTACGCCGGGTTTATCGCCAGCGCTTTTTCGTAATTGAGAGCTGCCTTTTCGTTTTTGCCATTAGCGTCATAGATCGCACCGGCTTTGGCGTAAGCGACGTCGTTTTGCTTGTCGTATTTGACCGCTTCCTCAAAAAGGGCGATGGCTGCCTCATTATTTGTGTCACCGGCGACGTCAATTCCCTTTGCGGTCAGGGCGTTGCTCAGCCCCTCGGAGGCACGTGTGTTTTTAGGATTTTGGACAAGAGCGGCACGATAATTTGTGATCGCGAGATCTGTCTGATCGTTGTCAAACGCCGTCTCAGCTTTAGCCGTCAGCATATTTGACGACGCTATCTTTTTATTTGCGGCGGCAATTGCTGCCTTTTTACGGGCGGCGATCGCGTCGGCACGTCGTTTCTTTGCGAGAGCGGCTATCTGGCCACTCGCCGCCTTTGAGCCGCCGCCGACTCGTCCACCGCCTTCGCCCAACGAAGCCTTGCCCCCGCCGGCACGCGCCTGTGGAGCTTTGCGCGATCCGCGAAAGACAAAAACGCTCGACCCGCCGGCGATATCGTTCGTCGCGACCAGATCCTGTGCCGCGACCGAGGACGGCAGCGGCAGCAGTGCAAAGAAAAACGAAGCGATGACGAGCAGGGATAGATTTGTTTTCATGTGCGAGGTGCTCCCAAGAAAGGTTAGCCGCGAAATGACGACCAAGCGTAAATTATACGATAAAAGAGGTGTGCGATTCGAGCTTTTTCTAAACCGTCAAAACCCAACAAAAACAGGCTCAGGATCGAGCATGATGCCAAATTTATCGGCGACTGTCCGCTGGATCTCGTCTTTTAGCACAAAAATGTCATTCGCCGTCGCCCCGCCGCGATTGATGATCGCGAGAGTGTGATTGGACGAGATGCCAACGTTGCCGAGAGAAAAGCCTTTGTGCAAACCCGACTTTTCGATCAGCCACGCCGCCGGGATTTTTACCGCGTCGCCAAATGGGAAATTGGGAATGTTGCCCATCTCTGCCTGCAACTCGGCAAGTTTGTCGCAGCTGACGATCGGGTTTTTGAAAAAAGAACCTGCACTGCGTGAATTCGGGTCATCCGCGTCGATGACCATCGATTTCGAACGGCGTATATTCAGCACCGCCTCGCGAACCTCAGTCAGCGACGGCCGTCGCTCGCCAAAATGCTCGATTAGATCTTTATATACAACCTTTGGAGAGCCTTGGTATTTTAATAGGAACGTCACATCGTAAACTACATATCTACCGACCTCCGACGTGTTGAAGATACTCGATCGGTACGCAAATTTGCAATCGACATTGGTTATCCTGATAGGCCGCAAATTCACTGTATCTATGCATCTGACTGCAAGAATAGACTCTGACACTTCTTGGCCATAAGCTCCGACATTCTGAATCGGCGTCCCTCCTACAGAACCGGGAATTCCGCTAAGACATTCGACCCCGGCAAAATCATTTTCAACACAAAATTTTACAAAGTCATCCCAGCTCTCTCCCGCACCAACACAGAATCGTCGCGATCCCGGTTCATCAATTTCAAGACCTGAACCGTCCAAATAACCATCTTCCTCTGCCCATTTTCGAGCGTCAGAACGATCCATTTTCATCTGAACAACAAGGCCGTCAAACCCACTGTCCGAGATCAGCAAATTGCTCCCGCCACCGAGAATAAAAACGGCCAAACCCATTTCTCGGGCAAACGCTAGAGCTTCGATGACTGCAAACTCGTTTTCGGCCGTGACGAAATACTTCGCGTTACCGCCGACCTGTAGGGTGGTCAGCGGTGCAAGCCGCACATTTTCTTTGATCTCGATCGAACTACTCATATATGTAAAAGCCGGACGTAAGTCCGACTTTTAGCGTTGAAAAGATTATTTGATAATTACTACAACCGCGCCAGTTTCATTGCATTTTCCAGCTTTATCGCATCGCCAGGGCTCCAGCGGTCTTAACACTTCGACGATCCGCTTGACCTCTTTGCCGTTTTTGCGTTTGATCTCAGCGTACCCGAGGCTCGTCAGAGCTCCGACATATTTAGGTTCGCGCTCGAGTACGGCACGAAACCACTTTGCCGAATTATCAAAATCATTGAGCCTAAAATAAGCCGTCCCAAGTGCGTAACCCGAAAAGATCCACTCCGGATGCTTACCGGCGACTTGTTTTAACGCTTCGACAGCACCGGCAAAATCACCCATATCGATCATAACGCCGCCGAGATTTTGCAGCGCCCCGTCGGCAACGATCGCGTTTCCGGCTATTGCTTTTTGCAGTGCTGCTTTTGCCAAAACAAGTTTTGCATCTGCTCCGGCTTTGTTATTTGAGTCGATATCCAGTCGGGCATAATTATAATAAGCCCAACCGAGATTGGCCTGATCGATAGCGTTACCGCCGCTCAGCTCGACCGCTTTTTCCATTGCCGTCACAGCTCCCTGCCAGAGGTTGGTTGGACGTTCGCAAGAAACGAATCTAGCCGTGTTCGCCTCGCACTGTTTACCAAGCGAAAATCCTAATTTACTGTTGAGGTCTGCCGCGATCTCTTTATTTACATTGGGCTGTTTACCATAAAACAGGATCGCATTGTTGTAACGGGGGATCGCGTTATTAAATTCGTTCGACATTCGATAAGCATCGCCAAGGGTCGCAAGCACTTCCCAGTTATCGCTCTTCAATTTCTCCGCCGCTTTTAGCTGGATGATCGCGTCGGGGAAATTGCCCATATCGAAATAAGCCTGTCCAAGCCCTGCGATGGCATCGAGGTAATTAGGCCGCAAGCTGATGGCTTTTTGATATTCCGGGATCGCCTCGCCCGTACGTTTCAGCCTGACGAGGGTCTCTGCGGTGTTGAAATACGCTTCAGGATACGTCGGGTCGATCGTCTTGGCCTTTTGAAACGCCGTCAACGCGTCTTCGTTACGGTTTTGTGCTGCCCTGACTAATCCGAGGAAAAACTGCGTTTCAGCACTATTTGCCGAACTGGCGAGAGCCTTGGTCAGCAGATCGTCAGCCTTGGCGATCTCACCCGACTGATAATAGAGAATACCCAACGGGACATAGATCTCGGTCAGCCCTTTGTCGGTGGCAAGAGATTTTTCATACGAAGAAATAGCCTCGGCCTGGTTGTCCGTCTCGGAATAAAGCTCACCAAGCCCGAAATATGCCGCAGCATTCTTAGGGTCAAACTTGATCGCCTCGAGGAAATAGCCCTTTGCCTGTTCCCCTTTATCGGCGACAAGCAAAGCGTTACCGTTCAGCGCCAGAGCCTCACTATATCCGGTGTTGGCCATCACGTTTTTCGGGTCGAGACGGATCGCCTCGCGGAAAAATTCGAATGCTTGTTCGTACTCGGCCTTATCGACATAATATTCACCGACACCTGCAAACAACTTGGACGCCTGAACCGGCGGCAGATCACGTCCGCCCTTTGGCCCAAGTTTATTTGGGTCGATGATCTTTGCGCGGTTGACCTTAGTCGTGTTCTTGGCGATCGTCTCGTATTGTTTCTTGATCTTTACTGCTGATGCCAATCGCTGGGTTTTTGTACGGGTCGGCTTAGCAACGGGGCGCGGTTTCGATCCGCCGCGCGAGCCGCTACGAAAAACAAACACGCTCGAACTGCCGCTCAAGCTGCTAACCGCGACCAGGTCCTGCGCCGCAACAGGCAAACTCGACATCGAAAATGCCGCTATCAAAACCGCCGCCGTTACTGCCCGAAACATCCACGATCTATTGAACATTCATTTTCCTCACAAGCGTTTTAGGGTGAAACAATATCAACAATACTATAAACCATCTTTTCGATGCACAAACTTTTCACGCGGGTTTCCTCTACTTTCTTGCCTATTGTCTCAGTCTGATATAGATTTGAAAGTTACCAACAACCGAATAGTCCAAAGCCTCAAGTCCAATGTCCAAGGTCTCTCGACACCCGACTTGGGACATTGGACCTGGGACTTGAGACTTATCATTTAGGAGAGCTTGCCGATCATGAAAGCATTCGCAACTGAGAATATCAGAAATCTAGCTGTCATTGGACACGGCGACGCAGGTAAAACCCAGCTCGTCAGTTCCCTTATCCACACCGCCGGTAGCCAGCAACGCTGGGGAAAAGTCGACGAAGGCACGACCATCACCGATTACGACGAAGACTCGCTCGAACGAAAAGTCTCGCTCAACAACAATTTTGCCCACGCCGAGTATCAGGACACCAAGATAAATTTTATCGACACGCCGGGTTACGCCGCGTTTGTCTCGCACGCTCGGCCCGCCCTGCGCGTCGCCGATTGTGCGCTGGTCGTCGTTGACGCGGTGCACGGTATCGAGGTTCAGACCGAAAAAACCTGGCAATACGCAAACGAATTTTTGCTGCCACGTTTCATGGTCATCAACAAGATCGACAAAGAGCACGCCGATTTTGGCCACGCGCTCGAAACGGCGGCTGATTCGTTTGCCCGCTCGATCGTGCCGTTTACGCTGCCCATCGGCCGCGAAGGCAGCTTTCGTGGCGTCATCGATGTCGTCCATCAAAAAGCATACGAATTTGACGCCGACGGCAAAGCAAAAGCGATCGGTATTCCGAGTGAAGAAAAAGCCCTGCTCGATTCCACCCGCGAACGCCTCATAGAGATCGTCGCCGAATCGGACGACGCTCTGATGGAAAAGTACTTTGCGGACGGCACTTTGCCCGAAGAAGATATCATCCCAAACCTCGCCCGTGCTATTGCGGCCAGCAAGCTCTGTCCGGTTTACGCGGCATCAGCGACAACACTCGTCGGATTGCAGATACTGCTTGATCATCTTGGCGAGTTTGCACCAAATCCGGCGACGCACGAGATGGAATATGGTTTCACCGACAACGAAATGACCGGCGACCGTATCAATCGTAAATACAACAACGACGAGCCTTTTTCGGCATACGTTTTCCGCACGATCGCCGACCCATTCGCCGGCCGTATTAATGTAATGAAGGTCGTTTCGGGCAAGATCGGCCACGATGCTAACGTCAGAAATACCAGCCGCGACACGGATGAGCGCTTGGGTGCTCTGCACGTTATATCAGGCAAGACGCTCGACAAAGTCGATTCCGCCGCGACAGGCGACATCATCGCCGTCGTAAAGCTCAAAGACACGCAGACCGGCGACACTTTGAGTGACAAAGCAAAGCAGATCGTCTTCCCAAAGGTCGAGTACCCCGAAGCTGCGATCGCTTTTGCCATCGAGCCTAAATCACGAGCGGACGAGGACAAGATCTCTGGAGCGTTGCATAAGATCATAGAAGAAGATCCGTCGCTGCATTTTGAACGCGATCCGCAGACCAATGAATTTATCCTCTCGGGCAGCGGCCAGCTCCATATTGAGACCGTCGTCAAAAAATTAGAGAACCGCTACCACGTCGAGGTCACGCTCCATCCGCCAAAGGTTCCGTACAAAGAAACCATCACGCAGCAGGCTGAGGTGCAGGGCCGGCATAAAAAGCAATCAGGCGGACGAGGACAGTTTGGCGATTGTAAGGTGATATTTGAACCGCTCGAACGCGGTGGCGGGTTCGAATGGGTCGATAAGATCTTTGGCGGCTCGGTGCCGCAAAATTTCCGCCCCGCTATCGAAAAAGGCATTATCGAAGCCGCCGCCAGCGGTGCCGTCGCAGGCTATCCGCTCGTCGATTTTAAGGTGACGCTCATTGACGGCAGCTTTCACGCGGTGGATAGTGATGAACATTCATTCCGCGCAGCCGGACGCAAAGCTTTTCGTGCCGCAATGGAAAAGGTCAAGCCGACCTTGCTCGAACCGATCATGGATGTCGAGGTTTTCACGCCCCAAGAGGTTTCCGGCGACATCATGGGCGACCTAAACAGTCGTCGCGGACGCGTCGGCGGTATGGAGGTTCGCGGCAAACAGCAGGTCATCAAGGCCAAAGTCCCGCTCGCCGAAATGCTCGATTACCAATCCAAACTCAACAGCGTCACCCAGGCACGCGGCTCGTATCACATGCAGTTTTCACATTACGACCCACTGCCCGGCAACCTCGCACAAAAGGTAATAGACGAAGCCGTCGCCGCCGGACGTGTGCGGGCACATGACGACGATGAGTAAGTAATTGTGGTTTACGATATTTTCATCTATGCGATAGCTATCCTATGGAGTGTTGGGATCCCGTTTACCGCACTCCATGGAATTTTTTCGCTTCGCAACTTTGAGTATGGATCGAGCAATTGGAAAATTGGAATTCTTATGCTTTGCAGGGTTCCATTGGAAATATTGACAGTTCTTCTTTTGCTTTATTTTCACCACAACGAGTTTGACTCAATGTGGACAGTGGTTTTGCCGGGCATTCTGATGACTTTGGAAATTACCATTTACTTAGTGATCAGAGCTGCAATAATACACGGAAGTTTGAGAAAGGGAGTCATTATCGAAATGAATTTCCTTTTCTCAGACCTCGCAAAGGAAAAAGGAGAGTAGCTGTCCCTTATCTGTCTTATTCGTGCCATTCGTGTAATTCGTGGCTAAAAAATCTTTTAAAACTCATGCTGAAACCAGTTCAGTTCTAACCGCGAATATCGTGTTATGAAAATTCTACTAACCCTTTTCGCCGTTACAATTGCGCTTACCGTTACGACCGCTGCTCAGACCGCCAAGATCTCAGCCAAAGACCTCAAACCGCTCGAAGGCGACCAGTGGATCGGAAACCTCACTTACCTCGATTACCAGTCAAAAAAGCCGACCTCGATCAAATCGAACGTCACTGTCACTCGTAACGCCACCGACAAATTAAAATGGACGTTTGCGATGCAGTATCCGCTTGAGCCGAAAGCGAACCGCACCGAAGACATCATTCTCAGCCCCGACGGCAAGACTTTTGACGGCGAAACGGTCATCGAACGTACCAAACTGCCCGACGGCATGCTCCGCATAGTCACCAGCAAACCCGGCAAAGACGACAACCGCCCGGCCACTCTCCGCCATACTTATCTCGTGGGCAAAAAAACGTTCTCGATAAAAAAAGAGGTCAAACTCGACAGCGAGACCGAGTATTTCGAACGCAATACTTATAGCTGGACTCGATAAAAGCGATCTCGGATTAACAACAAACGCCAGCGAGGATAGTTACCGGTGGCGTTTTTTGTTTTTTTTGATAGAGTGTTTTTATGAAAAAAATTATGATACCGTCACTTATCTTGATGGTATGCGTCACTGTCGGATCTGGGTGCCAGTATTTGAAGTCCGCCGCACCGGTGCCGTCTGAACAGGCGGACGCAAAGCCTGCAACAACCATCAAGACCGGCAAATTGACACTAAACACTGAGACGTTGGGCACTCTCGAAGACCCAAAGCCCTTGACCGCTAAACTTGAAAAGATCTTTCTACAGCGTGAAGCCGAGGGTATCCTCCGAAAAGGAACAAACGTGGTCGTAAAGGACGTCTATGTGGTCGCCGACCCGAAAATATCTATCGGCAAACTCGCAGCGCTGATGCAAAATGGCGGCGAGTTCTGGTTACCCAGAGGTAAATCCATCAGCGATTCCGGCAAACTCGTCAAGCCAAATCCACTCACTCTCGTCCTCAAAACCGAGAATGCACCAACCGACTGGATGCCCGCTTTCGGGTTTGCTGACGACGACCTTGCCAACCTTGCGTGTCTGGTAAACTTTACTACGGTGGAAACAAAAGAAGATCTCTTGCTGGCGAGGGCAACCGCCAATTCATTAGAGATTGCATCGGACGACGGCCTGTTTCTTAATACGGAGTTAAAACAAGAGCAACTTAAAGCTAACGACCCTAAGCCCGATCAAAGGCCGGTCACGGATTCGGAACTGTCTGCGGTTTTGGGTAAACTCTACGATTCGCGATACGCAGATGTCATTTATTCCCGACAATCGGCCACCCTTAAATTATTCGTAAGCGAAAATGCGTCGTACGCGAGCCTGTTAAAAGTACTTGCGGCCATTGATAAGCCGTATGTTACCGTTGACGTACGCATCAGGCCGATGAGGTTTCCGGAAAAGAAAAAAGAATAATGATTTGAACGCCGCTGTTGACTGGTGACGAATAAACAAAATTCGTTTTTTGTCGTATTTATTAAAGACCGAAGTTAGTTTTTGTTATTGGGAGAACATATGCAACGAAATATTACTGTACTTATTATCCTTTTCTTAGCCGCGTTCGCCGTTAACTCGCAGGTCCGCCCGCCCGTGCCGCGGGGCAGTCAAAAAGCGATCGCCTCTCAGACGCTGGGCACGACCGACATCTCGATCACCTATAGCCGACCTGCGATAGTTGGCCGCAAGGTATTTGGCGATTGGCCAACCGCGGTCGCTGGTGAGGCGACACTCGACAACGGCAACACCCGTCCTGCTAACGCTCCGCTCGTACCCTGGGGCCACGTCTGGCGTGCGGGTGCTAACGAAGCGACGCTATTTTCCGTCGCCGACGATGTGACCATCAACGGCCAGCCGCTCGCCGCCGGTAAATATAGCCTGCACGCGATACCGGGGAAAAATGAGTGGACGATCATCTTTAACAAAGACGACGGCCAATGGGGCAGTTTCTCTTACGATGCTAAAAAAGATGTGCTCCGTATTCAGGTCAAGCCCGATTGGAAAAGGGAAAAGGTCCAGCTACTGACCTACACGATCGACGCCGATGCTCCTGCAAAGGTCGGTGACGTTACATCAAGGGCAACGGTCACTCTTAGTTGGGAAAAGGCCCGCGTGCCGTTCACCGTCGAGGTCAAAGATGTTGTAGGTTCTACGATCACACGGCTCAAAGCCTATGTCGCCGCCGCCAAACCCGAAGATCCCGGCCCACGCATCAATGCGGGCAATTACGCTCGAGACAATAAGCAGACCGAACAGGCAAACACTTGGTACGAAGAGGCACTGAAACTCAACGACGCGATGATCGCGACCAAAGAGACGTTTCAGAACCTACAGCGCAAAGCGACGATCCTGTTGGGTCTCGGACGCGGTGCCGAGGCTCTTGCTGCCGCCGAACGAGCTGTCGTTGTCGGCAAAGCCGATACTACCGTCACCAAAGCCCAGATCGAGGCACTCGAAAAACGCATCGCCGACATCAAAGCGGGCAAGCAATAAGATAATTGCCCGCGGAAATACACGAAAGGCACGAAATTAAGAATTTTCTTTTTTCATGCCTTTCGTGTTTTTCGTGGGCTAATTCTTATGCCGTTTTCTTGTGACACATCGTGCATTGTGTCTGGATCGGCCCTTTCGACGTCGGTACTGTCTTTCTGACCTCTCCATGGCATCCCGCACACGTCCGGTGAAACGCGTTCATGTTGTTCATCGCGATCAACGCCGGGCTGCCCTCGTGCTTGATCTCGGGGATCGCGTCGAGCAGTTTTGGCTTTTCGCCGGTGCGTGCATGACATTCGCGGCAGCCCGCAACTCCCGCGGCCTTTGCATCTTTTGCAAATAGTTCAGCCGTCAGCGACGTCGCACGGTCCGCCGGCCAAGCCGTTTTTAGCGGTGCATGCTTAGCGATCTCCGCCGCCGGTTGGGCAGTATGATGGCATGACGTACACGCGATCGGCGACCCGGGCGTGATGCTGTAAGTTCCGCCGTTATGCTTGGCATGGCTAAACGTCACCTGCCCGAGCTTTGCATCCTTTCCGAGCACGATCACCTCAGGCATTTTCTGCTCATCAGCCTTTTGAGCCAATGTCTTACCGACAAAACCATCTCCCATCGACACCCAAACACCGGCCGCCAATAAAAAACCAACACAAATTAAAAGCGCAATAGACCTCATAGATCACCTCCTGAAAAGATTTGATGCAAGTATATTCGCAAAAGGGAGCTAACATTGTGACGCAGCGCACACTGGCCCTAAATATTCTAATTTCGTGTCTTTCGTGTATTTCGTGGGCTAATTCTTATTCCACCGATCCCAACAAGCCTTTGCGATCTTTGCGATCACGGTCTCGCGGGTTTTCTCGTCGGCGGGTGAATCGGAAACAAAAACGGCAATGGCGAGAGTTTTGCCATTTGATAAAGAGATAATACCGATGTCGTTGGTCGCTCCGGTTACGCCGTTCTGAGTTCCGCCGGTGCCGGTTTTGTGCGCCACAACAGTTCCATTTGGCAAAAAGCCCTTGATTCTTTTCGCTCCGGGAACGGAGTCTACCATGAACCCCCAAAGCACGACGGCATTTATTCTTTCAGGCGTAAGGCGGGTTAGTCTGACAGTCTGATCCTTAATTGAATCCGGTACCGGTTGTTCGGGCCGCAATGGCTTATTAAAATCAGACTCCAGATATCGAAGCAACTCAACTGACGCCGTCGGCGTTGCCCAATTTTCATACTGCGTCTGCCAGTCCTTACCGATCTCTTTTTCGGTATTGACGACCTTCATGTCTCGGACGCCGATTTGCGTGAGGTATGCCTGTATCTCGCCCGCGCCACCGGCGACGCGCATCAGGACATCGCTGGCGGTGCCGTCGGATTCGTCGAGCGACAATCGGATCAGTTCGCGAATCGTATATTCCCCACCGTTAGGGCTTTTGTCACGCAGCGGCGAACGCATCCCTTCGCGGACCATGTCTTCTTTGGTGACGCCGATCTGCTCGTCGAGGTCGAGTTTGCCCAGCCGCACCTGCTCCATCACGGCCATCGCTATCGGCAGTTTATAGACGCTCTGCATGGGATAATGCCCGTCAGCATTGAGAAACGCCGCCTCGCCCGTCTCAAGCACGACCGCCGCAACCCCGACCTTGCCCTTTGCCGCAGCCGCGATTTCCGCGATCTGCTTTTCCAACCCGGCGTCGGGCTTGTAACTCATATTCGGCACCGGCGTTGCTTGAGGCGGCGGCTCCGGTGTGGGAAATCCGTCGGGAACCTCCGTCATCTTGACGCATCCAAACGTCCACACGATGGACATGAGTATAAAAGTGGTCATTTTTCGCATAACGGTCATAGCCCTCATCGTAGCGAACTTGAGTGGTTATTTAAATAAAGGGCTGATCGTTGAAACAAAAAAGCCGCTGACAGATCAGCGGCCTTATGAGTAATTTCACATCAACCAATTACCATGCCGGCTTTTGCGTCTGCGTAACATAAGCATCGCCGTCGATGACGATCATCGGGTCACCGGTTTTTGGATGGTTGCGGAGTTCGATCGGATAGACGACCTTACCATTCGTTCTGGAATATGCTGTGATCGTGTTTCGCGTCGCAGTCCATCGGCCCGAGTCAGACGATTGCGACGAACTGCCGCCCTCACCTCCGGCCTGAGAATAGTCGCTCGAGTATTCATAAGTGCCGTTCGCATACAAAGTAAAGCAGCGTCGCGAATGATATGAGTTTGTGCTATTTAGGTTTGCCTGATAGCACCATTGACCAACAAAAGCGGGGATAACCGAACCCTCGCTGCCAGTGCCGTTTGATGTGCCGAAAGTTACGCCGCCAGTGCCGCCGGTCTCGTTGCCTTTTAACCGCTTATAAACAACCTCGCTGCCGTCAACCTGTACAACCAGCGTATCGCCATCAAGTTCGTATGGAAAAGTCATCACGCCCTCGTCGCTGGCGACCGTTATCACCGAATTTTTGACCTTATAAACAAACTCGTCATCGTTGATCTTGACCGTCCCGTTCGCCCGTATTTCGATAACTGCGATGTCGCTTTTCCAGCGTCCAACCAGCGGATTTTTCGCCGCCGTGCCGGGTTGAGCAACACTGACAACCGACATACCGAGCCCCAAAGCGATAGCGAATACAGCGAGGAAAAACGTGCGTCGAACAGGTTGAAAAGATCTCATGATATTCTCCTTTTTTACAGAGCCTAATGTAGGGATTTGCAGGAATAGTATCAGAAGTTGACGGGGTTGTATAGCAGTATTTTAGCCTAAAAGCGTGCCCTCGATCCCGCATGGGATAGAGTAAACGCTGTTGTTGGTGGCGACGATCATGTCGCCTTTGCGGGTGAAACAGAGTCCGACGACGCTGTTGCCGGCGACGAGGTGTTCGGCGGTCTGGCCGTCGGGTGAGATTTTGACGATGCCATGGCGGCCTTGGTAACAGGCGGCGATGTAGAGGTTGCCCGATTTGTCGAACGCGAGGCCCTGCGGACGCCCGAGTCCGCGAAAAAATGCTTCGTCAAAACCTTCGTGATCAATGACATGAACCGCGTCGTGGCTGGCCAGCCCCGGTGCCGTCACAAACAGCCGCCCGTCCGGGCCAAACGCCATGTGATACGCCGCGACCGACGGGTCCATCACGGTAAAAGTCTCGACCTCGGCATAATCGCGAACGCGATAGATCGTGCCCGAACGGTCGCCGACATACATCAGCCCTTCGGCGTCAAAACACAGCCCCGTCGCAATGCCGAGCCCCGTCGCATAGACGGAACTCGTACCGTCACGCCCGACCGAATAGACCTCGCCCTGAGCACGATTGGTCACAAACATTTGCCCGTCGCGGTCAAAAGCGATGCCGGTCGGATTGAGTATCGCCTCCGGCATCTCGTCGAGATAGCCGTCAGGTTCGAGCCGAAATAGCGTCGCCTCAAGGTGCTGTCCGCGCGAACCCGAACGGGTTACGACAAGCGCATCGTCCGACGGGTCGATCGCCGGATTTGCGACGATATGCATCCCGTCCGTCAGCAATTTGCCGACGACTATCGGGAACATATCACTGCGTGCCCCGTTGTTTTCGAGGTGAATTTGCGTCCGGCCTTCGCCGTCGCCTTCGGGTACGATCGCGAGTATCCGCGTGGACGAAGCAGCAACGACGCGGCATTGCTCTTCGCCGATAAAAACGCCAAAACCGGATCCGTGCCGCGCGTCAAATCCCTCGCACTCAACGGCGATCTCGCCGCCGGGTATGGCAAATTTGGGTTCGACCCGCGTTATTTTTCCTGCTTGGCTCATTTGAAATTCTGATTTTACGCTGTCGCGACGGCCATGTCGAACCCGCGTTTTCGCGGCAAAAAATTGATTGACCTGCGTCTTTGATACGCGTTAAACTTTAGAGAGACGGTATTTCTGTCGAGACCCGCCTGTTACGGCTATCCATCCCACTGCTTCTCACGTTTTATTATGGCGACCAGAATCGACGATCTTTTGCGAATGGCTATGAGCTTCGGAGCATCCGACCTGCACTTGCGGGCTGGCTCGTACCCCGTTATCCGCGTGACGGGCGAGCTCAAACCGCTCTCCGGCGTCAATCGCCTGTCGCAAGACGAGACGCTTGAAATGGCGTTCTCGATGATGTCGAACCGCCAAAAACAGCATTTCAAAGAGGCTTACGAGGTCGATATCGGCTACGGCGTGTCGGGCTTGGGGCGTTTTCGCGTCAATATTTTCCAGCAGCGCAACTCTATCGGCATCGTTGCCCGCGTCATTTCCGACACGGTAAAATCATTCGCCGAGCTTGGCTTGCCGCCAATTTTGAATACCGTCGCCGAAGAACGCCGCGGCCTGATACTCGTCACAGGTACGACCGGTTCGGGTAAATCGACCACGCTTTCCGCGATCGTCGATCACATCAACCAAACCCGCAATTGCCACATCGTGACGGTCGAGGATCCGATCGAATTTCTTCACAAAGATAAACAATCTTTTATCACCCAACGTGAGGTCGATGTCGATACGCGTTCGTTTGCCGAGGCCCTTCGAGGTAGTTTGCGCCAAGACCCGGACGTCATCCTCGTCGGCGAAATGCGTGATCTCGAAACGATCGAAACGGCGCTAGTCGCCGCCGAGACCGGCCACCTTGTGCTCTCGACCTTGCACACGCTAGACGCACCTGAGACGCTAACCCGTATCATTTCAGCATTTCCGCCCTATCAGCAAAAGAGTGTCCGCATCCAGCTTGCCGGCTTGCTCAAGGCCGTCGTATCGCAGCGTCTGATGAAATCCGCCAAGGGCAACAGCCGTATTCCGGCAGTCGAGGTGCTGATGTCAACCCCGCTGATCCGCGACTACATATTGCACGAAGACAAAACATCTGCCATTCGCGACGCGATCTCGGCGGGAACGTCTCAGTACGGCATGCAGACCTTTGACCAGTCACTGTTTTATCTATATCAATCGGGCCTCATCAATCTTGACGAAGCTCTTCGCGGTTCGACAAACCCCGACGAATTTCGCCTACGTCTCGCCGGCATCCAAAACACGACCGCCAGCACCCGCGAAGAGATGGAAAAATCGAGTGGCGTCGGCACCGTCAGCGATCTGATCACACGAAACTAAACCCGCCGTTATCTCTCCCGCGCGAAATCGTCCAAATGTCGATTTCCCAAGGTTTTTCCGCGCTCAAGTCTTGACAGCAAAGCACTTTCGCGTGTAAATTTTAGTATTACTTCTTTGAGCGGACGATAGTAAACCAAGCAATCACCATTGCCTGACTTTGTATCTGCTTTAGGGATCGCAAAACAGATAATGGCCGCTTGCCTGTTTTTATTTGAGTTCAAGGACGTAAATAGCTTTAGATCAGTAATTTAAGTAAGGAAATTTAAGACACGCGTATAATGACAAACGAGGTTAACCAGGACGCTGAAGAGTCGGTAACGACTGAGACAACAGCGGTAGAACAATCAGAATCAACCAGTGCGGCCGTAGAGACGGTCGCCGAAACCCCCGAAAGCTCTGCTCCCGAAGCACCAGCCGCCGAACAGACAGTTGACGCACCCGCATCGATCGAGCCACCGGCTCCAGTTGCCGCGCCGGAGCCTGCTGTTGCAGCTCCGATCGCCGCCCCAGTTACCGCGATTGCGGAACCTGAGACGGAGGAGTTCGACTTTGGAGCGATCCTCGAGCAGTTTGAGCAAGAGCAGACCCAGTATCAACAGGGCGATCTGGTCGAGGGTAAAGTCGTGGGCGTCACTGATCGCGGTGTGCTCGTTGATTTTGGCTACAAATCCGAGGGTTACGTCCCAGTCGAAGAATTTACCGGCCCCGACGGCAAACTGACCGTCACGGTCGGCGAGGACGTCGAAGTTGTCATCCGCAATATCAATTCGGGCGACTCGGCTCCCCAGCTGTCACGCTTTGACGCTCTCGGCCGCAAGGTCTGGGATGAGATCGAAGAGGCTTTCAATAACGAAACCCCGATCATGATCAAGGTGATCGACAAAACAAAGGGCGGCCTTCGCGTTGACGTTAAGGGCATCGAGGCTTTTCTGCCGGGATCGCAGATCGATTCGCGTCCCATCCGCAGTCTCGACGCATACATCGGCCAGGAACTTGAGGCTAAGGTCATCAAATTTAGCCGTCGCCGTAATAACATCGTGCTATCGCGTAAAGCTCTTACGGACGTCGAGGTCAACGCACAAAAAGCCGAGACGCTTGCCAATATCGATGTCGGCTACATGGTCGAGGGCGTGATCAAAAACCTGACCGAATACGGCGCTTTTGTCGACATCGGCGGTATCGACGGCCTTCTCCACGTCACGGATATGTCATGGGGACGCATCCATCATCCGGCGGATCAGTTCAAGGTCAACGACCACATTCAGGTCAAGGTTTTGAAGCTCGACCGCGAAAAAGAAAAAGTTTCACTTGGTTTCAAACAGCTCCAGCCGGATCCTTGGTCAACGGTCGTCGAGGTCTATCCTGTCGATACACAGCTCAAGGGCATCGTCTCGTCCGTTACGGATTACGGTGTATTTGTTGAGCTTGAAGCCGGTGTTGAGGGACTCGTACACGTTTCTGAACTCTCGTGGGCACGCCGCTCGCAGAGCCCGAAACGTATGTTCACCAAGGGACAAGAGGTTGACGTGCAGGTTCTCGGTGTTGACACCGTCGAAAAACGCATCAGCCTGAGCATGAAACAGTTCCAGGAAAATCCTTGGGATCTTATTGATATCCGCTATCCGATCGGCACAAAGATCCGCGGCAAGGTCCGCAATCTTACCGATTTTGGTGCGTTTATCGAGCTTGAAGAAGGTATCGACGGACTCGTCCACGTTTCGGATATCTCGTGGGCCAAAAAGATAAAGCATCCTAAGGATGTTCTAAAGAAAGACCAGGAAGTCGAAGCGATCGTCACCTCGATCGACAAAAACGGCCAGCGTCTGTCGCTCTCGATGAAAGACCTCACGCCTAGCGCTTGGGAAGGTTTTGTCGCAACACACCGTCCGGGCGATGTCGTCAAGGGCACCGTTTCACGCTTTACAAACTTTGGCGTTTTCGTCGAACTCGGCGAGGGACTCGAAGGCCTCTGTCACATCTCGGAACTTTCCGATGACCGTGTCGAACGTGCCGAAGATGTCGCAACGCTCGGACAGGAGATGGATTTCAAGATTCTCCGCATCGAGGCCGGCGACCAAAAGATCGGGCTTTCGCATCGTGCGGTCGGCAAGGACGACGAAGTTACGTCGTACACGGCTGACACTTCAAGTGCGGGCAGCTCTGGCGGTAGTTCGAGAGGATATTCGAGCGAAGCTAAGGGCGGCATGGCCAGCCTCGGCGAACTTGCCAATCTAAAATTCGGATCGGCCGCTGAGGAAGCTCCGGCCGAAGAAGCACCGAAAGAAAAGAAAAAGTCGAAAAAAGCCGCCAAGGCCGAGGCTGACGCAGCTGCGGCCGTAGCACCTGCCGCTGAGGAAACTCCGGCGGCCGAAACCGAAGAGGCTCCAGTCGCTGAAGCTCCTGCGGAAGAGGCCGCTGAGGTTGAAGCTCCAGCGGAAGATGTCGTCGGAGACACGCCTGTTGCTGAGGAAGCCCCTGCGGAGGAAACACCTGTCGCAGAAGTTGAAGCTCCGGTTGAGGAAGTTGCTGAAGAAGCTCCTGCCGCTGAAGCGGAAGTAGCGGCTCCTGAGGCTACTGCAGCCGACGAGCCTGCTGCGGAAGAGGCTAAGGATGAGGCTTCGGACACGACAACGGCTTAATGGCCGGCATTAGTTTTTATCAAGGGCAGTACCGGGAATCCACGTCTCTTGGAGAGAGAAAGAAATGACAAAAGCTGATCTGGTTGAGCGAGTCGCGCGTGAGGCCGACATGACCAAAAAAGATGCCGAACAGCTTGTCGAGATCATTTTCGACAGCATTACGGCAACCTTGAATAAGGGCGAGAAAATTGAGCTTCGCGGGTTTGGCAGCTTTCGCGTTCGCGAACGCAATGCCCGCAAGGGCCGCAACCCTAAAACAGGTGCGGCGGTCGAGATCCCTGCAAAACGCGTCGCTTATTTCAAACCCGGCAAAGAGTTGAAAGAACTCATTAACGTCGAAGGTTAAACTCGTGGACGTACTCTGGAGTCCGTGGCGATACGATTACATAACCGGCGGCGGCGTGACAAAACCTGCGGGCTGCGTCTTCTGTCAGATACTAATTAACTCGGCGAGCGATGAAGAGAATTTTATTCTTCATCGGGCCGAGTTTAATTTTGTCATCCTCAATATCTACCCCTACACGACCGGCCACCTGATGGTGCTTCCCTACGCTCACCTCTCGGGCCCCGCAACCGCAGACAAACAAACCACCGACGAAATGATGGATCTGGTTAAAACTGCCCAGTCCGCTCTTACCGACATTTACAGTCCCGACGGAATAAACCTTGGCATGAACCTCGGCAAAGCAGCTGGTGCCGGAGTTGCCGACCACTATCACATGCACATCCTGCCCCGCTGGATCGGCGACGTCAATTTCATGACCGCCATCGGCCAAACCCGCACACTTCCGGAAACACTACCTGAAACGTACAAAAAACTAAAAGACAAGTTTTAATATTTAGCCCACGAAACACGCTAAAAACACGAAAATAGAAATACTTTTCTTTATTTCGTGCCTTTCGTGCATTTCGTGGGCAATTATTCTTAAACAGTCGATTCGATCTTTGGCACGACCACAAACGCCGCGAGCAGGTTAATAAAAATCAGTCCCGTACAGACGATCGGCGGCAGAAACGTGAAAAACGCCATCATCGCAAACACCGCTCCGAATATCACGACGTTGATCCCGATGATCCCTTTCATCACATTTGGTTCGGTGTGTTTAATTAACAGGTAACCATTGGTGAGTGCGGCAAACAGGCAGAGAAACGTAAAACACGAGCTGAGGGCGAGAAACAAACCTGAATATGTCGGCTGAAACCCGCCACCGGCGTCCATTTTATAAGTTGTCATCAACGTAAAAAGTTGACGTTCGATCTCATTCGCGGGTTCAGGTGTGATGAACAGACTCAGTGAATGGACCAACCCCGTGATCAGTTGAAACAAAACAGCTGCCGAAAACCAAAATGTATATCGTCTTAGCATAAGATCTATTTGGGCTTTTTGAGCTCTTGAACGAGGTCGAGCCAAAACAACCTGGGTTTTCCATCTTTAACTGCGAAATTCACCAGCAACTTATAATTGCTGAAATCCGCAATAAATAAGGGTTCTTCGATGTCGAAAGGTATCATTGCCCAATAGAAGCTTATCTCAGCGCTATTGGCTTTCCGTACGGTGGCAGCTCCACTCCCCTTCAATTTGTTTGTAAGACGTTCCCAGAGTAGTCGTTTTTGATCTTCTTTAGTAATTCCTCTCCCTTGCAATACTGAGCCATCGAGAATCAGACTGACCGGTGTTGCTCCCTTGAAACTATCTGGATCGCCAATCAAGTTCCAAAGAAAAGGTCCACACATTATTGCATCTTTTCCGAACGTACCATTAACGTCCAACTCACGGGACTCCTTCGCCAGGGCAAGTTCTAGTAATTCCTTGGCACTGTTATTCACTTCATCCGTAGCCTTCTTATACCTAACGCCTTTAGGCACCTCTTGAGCATAAAATGCGGCAGGAACTAAAAAGAAAAGTAATACGGTGATGATTAGCGATTTCATATATTTGCACGTACGAGGATCCCGAAAATGTTAGCTTCCTAAATCCACAAATCCAATAACTGCATAATAACCCGGAGGCACCTTCATGTTAACTGCGGCGCGTTTTAAATACTCGGCTCCTGCGAGCGATCGATGGCTTCGTCTTCGATCTCGCCGCCGGGGCTGACCGGGATGTCGGCGGGGTTCATGTAACGCAGACCGCGTTCCTCGCTGTCGTGTTCACCAGATTCAAATTTGAACTGCCCCGAATTCGGCGGCACGTAGCCCGGATAATCGACCCGCGAATGATAGATCGCGACGAGCGATTTGATCATCGATTCACGTATCTGCGTCAGTTCTCGCAAAGTCAGATCGCACTCGCCAAGCTGATCGTCCGCGAGTATGGCGTCGATGATCTTGGTCACGATAAAGCGGATGTTCTCAGGATTTGGCTCGGCCAGCGAACGAGCCGCCGCCTCGCACGAATCGGCGATCATCATTATCGCCGCTTCTTTGAACTGCGGCTTTGGCCCCGGATATCGAAAATCGTTTTCGGAGATCTCTTCGTCAGGACGGGCCTGGTCTTGCGCCTTTTTTAGAAAATAATGCAGTGTTCGGGTGCCGTGATGCTGCGGTATAAAATCGATGATCCTCTGCGGCAAACCCATCTCGCGGGCGAGCTTTGTGCCGTATGTGACGTGGCTGATGATGATCTTAGCGGACTGGGTCGGCTTGAGTTTATCGTGGGGATTTTTGGACAGTTGGTTCTCGACGAAATGCTCAGGTGCCGCCGTTTTACCTATATCGTGATAAAGAGCTCCGATCCGCGCAAGCAAACCATTGCCACCGACAACTCGGCACGCTTCCTCGGCAAGCTGGCCGACGGCGTGCGAATGTTGATTAGTTCCCGGAGCACGAAGTGCGAGTTGTCCCAGCACCGGCAGATCAGCATTAGACAGTTCGAGCAATTTTACATCCGTTAAAATGCCAAAGAAATTCTCACAGATCGGTAGCAAAACAGCCGTGACCGCCGCCGTGATGATCCCCCTCGCAAGTCCGCAAGCGATGGCGAGCAGGATCGTATTCAAGATAAACGGCTGCTGCGTGTATGCGATCAGCGCGATCGCCAGCACGGCACTCGCTCCGCCAATGACGCCGCCTGCGATCGTCACGGTCTGACGGTTGCGATAACGGCCGATACCATAGACCGCGATCGACGAAGCGATCGCCGCAAAGATCGCAAATTCCAACCCGCGTGGAGCTAGCAGCCCGGCGATCAGAGCGTTGAGCATCCCTGTAAACAACGCAGTCGGGCGATCGGCGAGCAGCGTCATCAGCAAACTGCCGGTAGCAAACGGTATCGCAAACGACCAGAGCATCGCGTCGTTCATCGGAGCCTTAGCGTTTTGCAGAGCGGTAAATTCCGCGAGCCTAAACAACGCCGCAGCGATCGCAGTTTGCGCCAAAACGACAAACCCAAGCAACGCAAATGTCCGACCCGCCGACAAAGCGAGTCTGGGCAGCATCCCTCGATGCTGGACAAATTTCCAAGCGATCCAAAACAGCGACGTTATCAATACCAATAAGCCTAAAAAGCGATTCGGCTGTCGCGAAGACGCAGTATAATTGCGAACAGCTCCGATCTTAGCCAGCACGTCCGCCGTAACAATGCCGCCCTCGTCGACGATCTTTTGCCCGCGTTTGAGCGTGATCGTTCGTGGCTGGATGTTTTCGGCGGCAGTCGCACGGGCGGGCTCGGTGGCGACGCTGTCGTATGAAATGCTCGGCTCGATCAGTATCTCGCCGGCGGTGTAAAAAGCGTCCGCCTCTTTTTCCGAAAGGCTCTTGATGGCAGTCAGGCGTGTGCGAAATTTATTTCGTGCGACCGACAGCGATGTCCAGTTGCTCTCAGGCATCGCGACAGTTGATTGCAGATTTGGTTTTGAGCGGTCGAATACAAAAACTTCATTCTGAAAATACTGCCGCTCCGAATCATCGTAAACATAACCCTCCGCAGCCTCGCGAAGCGCCGTTCGCACAGTGTCCAGCTCATTACGGCTAAACGACCTCGACGCGAACGTTTTGCCGACCTCGGCCCCGCCCGCACCTAACCAATGCGTTTCGGCTTTGGCATCTGAATTCGATTGTTTCGTATTCGCCTCGCCGCCGTGCCGCTGCAGCTTTTCCCACGAAGATAGAAATCCTTGCACCGCCTGCTCAGCTTTGTTCGATTCGTAACGAAAGATAGGCTTGACGGCTTTTCTCGCCTCGTTCTTGAGCCGCTCGGATTCCTCCGGGTCAGCGAAATAAACATCCGCAGGCGAAGAGATGCTCTCGCGGGCGATGTCGCCCTCTTGGTAAGGCTGCTCCCCGGCCGACCGCCACAACGGATTGTGAATAAGCAATGTTGTGAGCAGGCATAGCACGGCAAACCCGATCCAAAATTGATGCTCCGGCGACAGCACGCCAAACGGCCGCGCGATAAGGCCAAACAGCCATTCCCGCCATTCGGTCACGGGCGATTTTAGATCTCTGATCCTCTTACTCATTGATTCGCTACGAGCGCGATGTCTTCGTCAAAATTAGGCTCTTCGTAACCCGTATAAACTTCCTTAATGATCTCGCCGACCGCCTCGACCATCGGCCGCAGCGTTTCGCGGGCAATAGCTGAAATTGCCACGCTTGTCAGCCCGCTGTCAAGCGAAATTTGCCGTGTTAGCTGCTCGATCACGTCCCGCGTGAGCAGATCGGCTTTGTTGAGAACGATCAATTGCGGTATCTCGTTAAATTCCAGATCGCTGAGGATCTTGTTGACCGAAGCGATCTGTTGCAGCACACGCGGATTCGAAGCGTCCACCACATGCACGAGCAAATTACTATCAGCGATCTCCTCAAGCGTCGCACGAAACGCCGACACAAGCGCGTCCGGCAGATCGCGGATAAATCCGACGGTGTCGTTGATGATGACTTCCTGATCGTAAGGCAGCCGCAGACGCCTCGATGTCGGGTCAAGGGTCGCGAACATCTTTTTCTCGGCGTAAACATCCGACTGCGTCAGCTGATTTAGCAAAGTCGATTTCCCCGCATTCGTGTAACCGACAAGCGATATGATCGGCAGGTGTTTTTGAACGCGTTTCTTTCGCCGCTCCTGTCGCTGAAACCCAAGGTTATCAACCTGCTTTTCGAGATTGGCGATTCGGTCGCGAACACGACGACGATCCGTCTCAAGCTTCGTCTCACCCGGCCCGCGTCCGCCGATACCGCCTGCCAGCCGCGAAAAAGCCGAGTTCTGCCCGATCACAAGCCGCGGCAAAAGATATTTTAATTGAGCAAGCTCGACCTGCAGCTTGCCTTCGCGGCTTTGGGCACGTTGGGCAAAAATGTCTAAGATGAGCTGCGGACGGTCAATAACCTTAAGTTCGGTCGCTTCGGAAAGGCTTCGGACCTGAGCAGGCGAGAGTTCGGTGTCAAACACAATAATATCCGCACCAAGCCGCATCGAACGGATCAATAGTTCGTCAAGCTTACCTTTTCCAAGCACCGTTTTCGGGTCGATCTTCGGGCGGCGTTGGATTATCGTGTCGAGTATCACAACATCTGCCGATTCGGACAGCTCTTTCAGTTCGGCGATCGATTCCGCCGCAATGTCCTGATCGCCGGTCGTCACGCCAACCAATATCGCACGGTCCCGTCCGGTCTGGCGGTTTCGCCCCGTCAGACGAATGCGGGCCATCTCGTCTTCGAGCGAATTAATAAGCTGTATAAAATTGGTATCGAGCTGCGAAGCGACGTTCGTCTCGAGGTATTCGTACGGCAGCGACTGTGCCTCAGCCTCAAGGTTCTCCGCCGCCGTCGGGACAAGATGAGCGGAATACACCAATCCGGGAAGCCCGTCCTTGCGGTCAACCTGGATGATCGACATCAGATCTAGCCGCAGCAAAGCGAGATCGGTAAGATCGTCCTGCGTCAGTTTTTCGCCAAGCAGATGCGTATGCACACACCGCAGCCCGCGAAAACGGTCTTCGGACACGCGGGCGCGTCCAAAATCGGGCAGCTCGATGCCCTTCGCCGTGCCGACCATCACATATTCGACCTGGCCCTTGCGGTTGATCAGCACGCCGACCTGCCGCCCCGTCTCATGCGAGATCTCCGACATCTGCCGTGCCAGCTCCGGCGACACAATGTCATCCGCAGCCACCCGCCGAGTCCCCAGACGCTCGATCCTCTTAAGTTGATTATGTTTTAATCCGCGGGTAAATCCGTGAACGGTGTTGATAGAGATCTATGTTCCTCCGAATGCCACTGTAGATTATACCAAACCCGGAGCATAAGCCCATCGCTTCTCGGTCTAAGAAAAGTCGTATTTCCTACCCAACTTATTGTATTATCATCCTATGAATGACCAAGAGTTACTCAAACGCATTACGATAGACCCCAAGGTAATGGTCGGCAAGCCGGTGCTAAAAGGCACGCGGTTGACGGTCGAATTCATTCTAAATCTTCTCGCCCACGGGGCCACGACCGCTGAGATCATCGAAGAATACGACGGCCTCATTCCCGAAGATATTCAGGCCTGTCTGCTCTTTGCCGGTGAATCATTAAGCCACACCGAATTTATGCCGCTAGTTGTGGAGACGGTGTAGATGCGGTTTTTGGTTGACGAGTGCACAGGCCCTCGAGTAGCCGAATGGCTGCGAAACCAAGGCCACGAGGTCATGTCCGTATTCGAATCATCACGCGGAATTCCGGACTCCGAAGTTCTCATCAAAGCCCTAAACGAAGACTGGATATTGATAACCAACGACAAAGATTTTGGCGAGCTTGTCTTTCGCGAACGCCTCGACCATCACGGCATCATCCTACTCAGATTAGAAGACGAACGCTCCGCAAATAAGATCATCATACTTCGACATTTACTGGCCAACTACGCCGTGAAACTTGCAGGACAATTTGTGACCGTTACAGAAACTAAAGTGCGTTTTGCAGGTAAATAGGCTCGTCATTACGTCGCAGACGAAAACAACTCGAAGTCCTTACCAATTTGCCCTCACGCGCCTTTTTCGGCATACTTTTCATATAGCGAATTACGAATTATGAATTACGAATTACGAAATTTCAGACGCTCGTAATTCGTATTTGTTAATTCGTAAATTGTTCTATGCCTAACACACCAACACCTAACGCCAGTTATAGCCTTACACTTCGTGTAAAGATACAGAATCAGCCCGGTAAACTCGGCGAGATCACCACGGCCATCGGCAAGGCCGGGGGCGATATTGAGGGTATCGACATCGTCAGCGTCGGCAAAGATTATCTGGTCCGCGACATTACGGTAAATGCCGCGAGCGAGCATCACGCTAAAGAGATCGTTGATTCGGTACAAAGTATTGACGGCGTCGAGGTCGCAAACGTCAGCGACCGCACGTTTTTGATGCATCTCGGCGGCAAGATCGAGGTTACGTCGAAAATGCAGCTCAAGACCCGCTCGGACCTGTCGATGGCATACACCCGGGCGTCGCCCGCATCTGCGAAGCCATCGCCAAAGACCCCGAAAAGGCCTATAACCTGACCATTAAAAAGAACATGGTCGCCGTCGTATCTGATGGAACCGCCGTGCTGGGCTTGGGCGACATCGGCCCCGCCGCAGCGATGCCCGTGATGGAGGGCAAGTGTCAGCTGTTCAAAGAATTTGGCGGCGTCGATGCGTTTCCGATCTGCCTGAACACCAAGGACCCGCACGAGATCATCGAGACGATCAAAAATATCTCGGTGGCGTTTGGCGGGATAAATCTTGAGGACATCTCGGCCCCGCGTTGCTTTGAGATCGAGGAGCGTTTGAAAGAAGAGCTTGATATTCCGGTGTTTCACGACGACCAGCACGGCACCGCCGTTGTCGTGCTTGCCGCCCTCATCAATGCTCTCAAGATCACCGGCAAGCGGATGGAGGACATCAAGCTTGTCGTCAACGGCATCGGAGCAGCGGGTGTTGCGTGCAGCAAGATCGTGATGGCCGCCGGTGTGAAAAACATCATCGGCTGCGACACGACCGGTGCGATATACGAGGGCCGCAAAGAGAATATGAACTGGGTCAAGGATTGGTACGCACGCAACACCAACCCCGACAATGAGCAAGGCACCGTACACGAGGTCATCAAGGGTGCGGACGTTTTCTTTGGATTGTCGGCCCCTAACCTGCTGACGCCCGCCGACCTCGACACGATGGCAAAAGACCCGATCGTCTTTGCGATGTCTAACCCGACCCCCGAGATCATGCCCGAGGACGCCGCCGGACACGTCGCCGTAATGGCGACCGGGCGCTCGGACTATCCGAATCAGATCAACAACGTGCTCTGCTTTCCCGGCATCTTTCGCGGAGCTTTGAATTGCAGGGCTTCGCGGATCAACGAGGCGATGAAACTCGCCGCCGCCCACGCCATTGCCAACATCATTGGCCCCGACGAACTGCACCCCGACTACATCATCCCGTCGGTCTTTGACCGCCGAGTCGCCGAGGCAGTTGCTCAAAAGGTCGAAGAGGCGGCGTACGAAACGGGCGTCGCACGGCGTCACCGCTCGACGGCAGATTCCGAATTTTCGGCTGCTCCTTATTAAAATACGTAACTAATACAAACTGCCGGCCGAGGGTCTGTTAACATTCAATAGATGCGGACAGTGATCAAAGAAAGATATCACCTGCTGGGCGTTGAGGAGGTTGCCAATGCCATCACTCACGGCCTCGGCCTTTTGCTAAGCATCGTGGGGTTTGTCTTTGTGGTTACAATGGCGGCGCTCAGCGGCGACCGTTGGCAGATAGGCTGTGCGGTCGTTTACGGCACTTCGCTCGTCGCGCTATACGCCGCATCTACGCTTTATCACACCGCCGTCGGCGAAAAGGCAAAGCTCCGGCTACAGCTCGTCGATCATTGCTGTATTTATTTGCTGATAGCAGGTAGTTATACCCCGTTCGCACTGATCCCCTTGCGAAACGGCATCGGGCCGTATTTGTTTACGTTTGCGTGGGCGTTTGCGGCGGTCGGGATATCGATGAAGCTGTTTATGAACGTGCGTTCGGGGCCGCTGTCAGCGATCACTTACTTGCTGATGGGTTGGGTCGGACTCGTGGCCGTCCAGCCGCTGTATGAAACAGTCGGATTTGTGCCGATGGCTCTGATCGTCGCGGGCGGCGTCAGCTATACGTTGGGGACGATCTTTTTCGGCTGGCACAGTCTGAAGCACCACCACGCCATCTGGCATATCTTCGTCCTCGGCGGCAGCGTGCTGCATTTTATCGCCATCGCCGGTTACATCATTCCCTACACGACAAACTTATAACCCATGCCATGCACGGTCTGGATAAACTGCGGATGACGCGGATTTTCCTCCAGCTTTTGCCGTAGCCATGCGATATGCACGTCAACCGTGCGCGTCGTCGGCATCGCGTCGTAGCCCCAGACAGCGTCAAGCAGATCGTCACGCGAATGGACGGTGCCGCGATTTTCGATAAAAAACTGCAGCAGCCTAAACTCCATCGCCGACAGATCGACAGGCGTGTTGTTGCGAGTGACCTCAGCCTTCTTAAAATCGATACCGATATCGCCGAAGCGAAACGCTCCGTTAACCGCCGTGTCTGCTTTCCCGGGCGAGCGCCGCAGCAACGCCTCAACTCGTGCGAGCAGTTCGATCACCTCAAAAGGCTTTGTCAGATAATCGTCGGCACCAAGTTTGAGCCCGAGCACCTTATCGATCGTCTCGCCCTTTGCGGTTAGCATCAAGATCGGCGTTGAGACGCCCTTTTGCCGCAGGTCGCGGCACACATCGTAGCCATTCTTTTTCGGGAGCATTACGTCTAGGATGATGAGGTCAAAGGATTCGGAGGACGCGAGATCATATCCCTCTTTACCGTCTACCGCCGAGACCACATCAAAACCCTCGCTCGCCAGACGGTCCGTGAGTGTGATTATGAGGCCTTTTTCATCTTCGACTAGTAGGATCTTCATACCGGCAATTCGATCGTAAACGTACTTCCTTTCCCCGGTTCGCTCGACGCCATGGCCTTTCCGCCGTGGGCTTCGACGATCTGTTTTACGAGCGATAATCCCAGCCCGTTACCGTGGATCTGAGCGTCGACGACCTCTCGTGAACGGTAAAACGGCTCAAACACCTGCCGCAGGTCGCTTTTCGAGATGCCGATACCCTCGTCCTCGACCGAGATCTTGATGTTGCCACCGCCATTCTCCGCGTTTACACGCACTTTTGTGCCGCCGTTACTATATTTGGCCGAGTTGATGAGAAGATTTTGCACCGCTTGTGTCAGAGCGTTTTTGTCAGCGTTGATCGACGGCAACGCCGCGATATTTGTCTCAACAGCAATACTTTTTTCGTCGATCAGCGGGCGGCATGCTTCGATTGCATCGGTTATGACCTCGCTGACGGCCGTCTCAGCAAGCGTGTATTTCTTTTTGCCCGAGTTGGCCCCCGCAAAATCAAGTATCTGCTCGACCATGCCCGATAGCTTGCGACCCTCGCCTTTGATCAGATCGCCGTAACGCGACACTTGGCCATCCTCTTTTGCAACGCCGTCGGCTAGATTTTCGCCCGCAGAATAGATGACCGCGAGCGGTGTGCGAAATTCGTGCGACACGCTCGAGACAAAATCGACCTGCCGCTGGGCCGTTCGTTTAACCAGCTGGGCCGAAATGATGATGGCAACGATCGCACACGCGAGCAAAAACAATAGGCCAAATCCGATGGCCAAATTTCGCCGCAGATTGGACGCGGTAAATGCATCGAGCGAACCATAAACATGTTGGACATTCAACGTCCAAGGGCTGTCACCGGGGCGATCCGAAGTAGTTGTCGTGGCGGTAAAAACCGACGTTCGCGGCAAGCCCTCTTTCTTGATCTCGATCTTTACACCACCGTCTTTATTAGTATTTGACTCGATGCGGTTAAAGCTGTGCGTCTCGACCTTTTGGCTGACCATTACATCCGACCGGCGTTCGCCGATCTTGTCCATAAGGTCTTTGTTCGCATAAAAGATAAAGTTGTCCGGTGCGACATTAAAGAGTGGTACCGTCGCGTCGCGGGCGTCGCCGCTCACAGATTGAAAAACGCTCGCGCCAGCCTTGTCCGTCACCGACGCCCGAAACTCATTGTCGGCAAAGTATTTCGCCGTCAGGTCACGCAATATATTGTCTTTGAGTATCGTCGGGTCGAGTTTTATCGCCAGATAGCCAACCGTCGGCGGCATCGCGATCGAGGGCGGATTGTCCGGCGACGGCGTGCGGATCATGATCGGCCCCGCAGTTTTCTGCCCTTCGCTATGGATCGGCAACAGTAGAGTGTAAATATCAGATTGGACCGCCCGGAAATTTTTACTGTCGGCAAAACGCTTGCGTAGATCGACGATCTCACCATTTTCTTCGACCGGAACGAACGTTCGAGAACCGCGATCATATTTTAGCGAAACCGCATTTGCCCCCGTTTCGAGAAAATGGAACCCAGTGATCAACTCCGGATACGCCGTCTTTTCACGCCAATAATCGTATCTCTCATTAAACGCCAACCAGTCTTTTTTTGCCCAAGTATCTGGCCCCGTTTGAAAATTAAAGTACGAATTTTGTATCTCCCGATTAAAATCCATCGCAAACCGTTCGGCCTGTTCCTGAACACGGCGATGGGCTTTTTCATTGTCAGATTCGCTGATCTGCCGCAGCCAGCGGTATTGCAACGCGCCCGAAAGCACGAGCAATCCGGTAAGCCCGGCGATCAATAAAATTGTAGTCCATGATCGATTCATCGAGATTCATTATTCCTTTTTCCGATTTCCCTTGTCTATCGTTTTTCGCGACATTTTACATCCTTAACAATTTCTTTGCGTTCTCTTAATCACCTGGAATCGAGGCTGGGTATCCATGTTCGATCTATCCAGGTGTCGGATGAGGGTTCCGGCGGGAGGGCGCGGGGGCGGGGGCGGGCCCGGCGGGGGGGGCGGGGGGGGGGGGGGGGGGGGGGGGGGGGGGGGCCCCCCCCCCCCCCGGGCGCCGGGGCGGGGGGCGGCGGGCGCGGGCGGGCGACGCCGGCCGGGGGGCCGCCGCCCGGGGGGGGGGGGGCGGGGGGCCGGCGCCCGGCGCCGGCCGGGGGGGCGGGGGCGCCGGCGCGGCGGGGGGGGGCCCGGCGGGGGCGCCGCCGGGGCCGCGGGGGGGGCGCGGGGGGGGGGGGGGGGGCGGGCCGGCCGGCGGGGGGGGGGCCGGCCCCGGGCGGTTGTCGTGATTGGTTGAAACAGTTGAAGCAATAATGTACAAACAACGGAGGTAAGTATTATGAAACGATTTATATTTTCAATTTTATGTGTGTCGGTGTTTTTCATCGTCGTCGGTTCGTTGGTCGAGAGGACCGGTGCCAAATTCAAATCTGACGAAAAGGCGCTCGCATTGATCGCCAAAGCTCGTCAGGCCATCGGCGGTGATGCCGCCGTCAGCAGCGTCCAGAGCATGGTCATCGTCGGCAAAACGACCCGTCAGATGAAGCTCAACGGTGTCTCCCAACCGCAGGAAGGCGAGACAGAGATCGCCCTGCAGTTTCCGGACAAAATGTCGCGAACGATGAAAATGGGACACGGCGCCCCTAATGGCGACGCTGTCAAGATCTTTGACAAGCAGGTCGATGTCGTCGTAGTTGGTGGTGACAAAGACAATATTAGAGTCAAGATCGACGGTGCCGGCCACGGCGAAGGAACCGGAGCAAACATCTCAAAAAAGATCATCGTCAAAAAAGATGACGGGACCGTTTTGGAGCTGACCGGAGCCGATGCCGATAAATGGATCGCCGAGCATCCGGGCGTTCCGGGCGAAAAGCACGTCATCATCAAAAAAGGCGATGGGGATGTCCAGGAGTTTAAAACCAACACTTCGGACAAGGTCATTGTCCGCGGCGGCAATGGCGGCAACGCAACGTTTACGACAAAGGACGGCAAAATCTTTGACATTCAGACGAACGACCACATGATTATGCGTACCGCCGGCGGCCACGGCGATGCGGCACGTCACAACGACCTGCTCCGTCTCACGCTCAGCCTGCTGCTGACCGCTCCACAGGGCATGGATGTTGAGTACACTTATGGCGGCACCGGCGACGTTGACGGCAGATCGTGCAACATTGTTCTCGCGTCATTTGGCGGCCAGTCGTACAAACTTTATCTCGACGGTGGATCAAATCTGCCGGTGATGATGAGCTACACAGGTATGCGAATGCCGCAGATGTTCACAGTCAAACTCGACCCGGCAAGCGCCGGCGGCGATGCGGTCAAAGACAAAATGGTCTTTACCCAAAAGATCGATGGCCCCGATGCAAAGTCGGCTGAGTTTCAGGTGAGATTTTCGGACTATCGCTCGACGGGCGGCGTGCAGCTTCCATACAAATGGACGCAGACAGCCGGCGGCGAAGCGGACGAGACATTTGACGTCACAAGCTATGACATCAATCCGGCAAATATCGCGGATAGATTTAAGGGGCAGAAAGTGATGGTCAGAATGAAAAAGCCAGAAGACAAGTAACCGCTAAAAAACGCGGAAAGTACTAAAAAAGGCAGAGGCGTGATAATCGTTTCTGCCTTTTCTTTTATTTAGTATCTTTCGCGTTTTTCGCGGTTAATCTCTTTTAGTTTGGGACGAGCAATTTCGACGCATCGATCGCACCCTTGATATGCCGCTGATGCGTAAAGTGTCCGGCGACATACACGCCCGGGACGTTCGTCTCAAATGTTTCGGGGTCGTAAACAGGCACTTCGCCGCCCTTGCCTTGCTCGGTCTCGACCCCGAGATTGTTGAGCATCGTAAGATCAGCATCCGAGCCGATCAGCACAAAAACCACATCATTTGGCAGCACAACGCGATCGCCGTTCTCATTTTCAAGCTCGACCTCGCCCTCGCGGATCTCCACAACCTTGCCCAAGAAGAAAAGATTCAGGCAATGCTGTTTTAACTCATTTTCAAGCGGCTCTTTGACCCAATACTTGATACAGCCCTGTTTCGGATCGGTGCTTTCCCAATCGTCGCGAAAGATCGCCAGCGTCGTCTCGGCTCCCTCTTGTGCCAAAAACAACGCCGCCTCCCCCGCCGAATTCCCGCCGCCAATGATCAACGCACGCTTTTTGACCCACGGATACGTCTCGCGAAACATCTCATGCACCTTTGGCAGATCTTCGCCCGGAACATTTAGCTTGCGCGGATAGTCCATCGCACCGATCGCGAATAGTACATTACGAGACTCATAAATACCTTTGTCGGTCACAACTTCAAACGAGCTGGCATCTTCCGGATCTTCATTCCGCACCCCGCAATCCGCACTCCGCACTTCCACCACCGTTTCCCCGGTCTGCACATTCAGGTCGTGCTCAAGCACAAATCGAACATAATACGAAAGCAGTTCTTCGCGAGTAGGTTTTTCACGAGCCGGATCAAGCCCGCCGTCTTCGAACTCAAGCTCGTTCGTCGTCGAGAAAACCGTCAGCCCGACCGGATAGTTGTAGATCGTATTGCCGATCAGCCCTTTTTCGATGACCAAATAGTCGAGGCCAGCTTTTTTAGCTTCGTACGCGGCCATTATTCCTGCCGGCCCGGCACCGATGATTATGAGATCGTACATTTTGTGATTTTCGAGTTTTTTGATCCTGTTTCGAGAGCCTTTAAAACCTCAGTCAGCTTTTCGATCTGAGCATGCGCGATCCCAAGTTCCCGTTTTGATTCGAGATACTTCTGCCATTCGCCGGTGGCGGTGAGGGCTTTGAGCGTGTCTTCGTCGAGCGCGTGCGACATCACGACGAGCAGATCGCTGAGCGCTTCGTGGCCGTCGAGGAGCGATTGGATAATGGTGTACGCGAGCTTTGCGTTTGGCAGATCGATGTCGAGGTCTTGCATAATTCGAAGAGATTTTACCACAGAGGCCACAGAGAACACGGAAAGATCAGGTTAAGAACGGCAGATCCGCAACAGTAGCGGTAACATCTCCTATCCTCAATTCAGTGCCGGTTGCCAAATAGTCGTAACGAACGAACGCGAGGGCGATCGTTTTACCAAGTTTTGGCGAGAATGTAACGGATGTAATACGTCCGGCGTTTTTGCCGTCGGCGGTCGCTAATTCGGTCCCAACAAGCTGGCCGCCCGCTGACGCAGGCGGTTCTGACAGAACCACCCCTGTTAACCTCTTTGCGACGTGCCCGCGAAAATGGATGCGGGCAATGATCTCCTGTCCGATATAGCAGCCTTTGTTATATGAGATGAGGCTATCGATCCCGAGTTCGGGGACGATGGTCGTCTCATCCATATCAACGCCGTATTTGGGCGTTCCGGATTCGATGCGGAGGGTTTCGTAAAGCTCTTCAGAAATTTCAATGGACCCAGCGCCTTCGAGGGCATGGCGGAGAGTTTCGCCACTATCGATTGGCATGAAGCTATTGGCGGAAGCGGTCGATTTGTAGAAGATGCCACCTCCCCCTGATGTAACGGGTTCGTCACCGAACATTTCAAAATATCGATATTGCTCCGACAGATCCTCAACAAAAAAATCCCCCGCAAACGTAAAACGAAACAGATTTTGATAAACCTTTTCCCGCGTCGCGTCTTCAGTTTCGAATAGATATTTATCACCCTGCCTTAGCACCCGCACGACCGCGAGCAAACGCCCTTGTGCGTTTGGAAATGCAGCGAGCATTTGCTGGCCGTCCTCGAGCGTTTTCATGTCGTTCGATATCAGGCCGTCGAGGAATTGGACGGCCTCTTTACCCCAGACGGCGATCAGGCCACGCTTTTGTTCGTAAAAGCCGTTGCCGCCGGATCGGATGTGGTTGTATGTTGTTCGTTTTCGGTGCCGCGTCCCGCTCAGGGGGTTCCGTTTGCTACAATACTCTTTTACTTTATAACGTCGATTCGCATTTATACAATGAGCCAAATATCAGCAGAGTTAGTACTCGAATCCCTCAAACAGATCATCGATCCCGATCTAAAAAAAGACATCGTCACGCTCGGGTTTATTCATAATCTTGAGGTCTCCGGCGGTGATGTGTCGTTCACGATCATGCTCACGACGCCGGCGTGTCCGGTCAAAGAGCAGATGGAATCCGACGCTCAACGCATCGTCTCCGCACTCGAAGGCGTAACCAGCGTCGCCGTCAAGATGGACGCCGAGGTGCCGCAGGGACGCGGGCTGTCAAACAACCTGACCATCGAGGGCGTCAAAAATATCATCGCCGTATCAAGCGGCAAAGGCGGTGTCGGCAAATCGACCGTCGCCGTCAATCTCGCGGTTGCGCTTGCTGCCGACGGAGCCAAGGTCGGCATCATGGACGCCGACGTTTACGGGCCAAACGTCCCGATGATGCTCGGCACCGGTTACGGCCAGCCCGATGTCGTCGAAAACAAACTGATCCCGATAAAGGCGCACGGCGTCAAGATGATCTCGATGGCCGTGCTCGTGCCGCCCGATAAACCGATGATCCTTCGCGGCCCGATGCTTCACGGCGTCGTGCGTCAATTTTTGGCGGATGTGAACTGGGGCGAACTCGATTATCTGATCGTCGACATGCCGCCGGGAACGGGTGATGTGCAGCTTTCGCTCGCGCAGCTTGTTCCGGTTCAAGGAGCTGTCCTTGTAACGACACCGCAGGAAGTTTCGCTGTCTGACGTACGCCGTGCGGTCAAGATGTTCGAACAGGTCAACGTGCCGGTGCTCGGCGTGATCGAAAATATGTCCTATTTTATCGCCCCCGACACCGGAAATCGCTACGAGATATTCGGTCGCGGCGGCGGCCAGAGCCTCTGCGACGAATACGGCCTCAATTTCCTCGGCGAAGTGCCGCTCGGAATGGAAGTCCGCGAAGCCGGCGACACCGGCATCCCGGTCGTCATCGGATCGCCCGATTCTCCACAAGCCGCCGCGTTTCGCCACGTTGCCGAAGAAGTCGCCAGACAAGTTTCGATCGAAGCGATGAAACCGGGACGGGCGGGGGGAGGGCGGGGCCGGGCGGGGCGCGCGGGGAGCGGGGGGGGGGGGGGGCCAGGGAAGGCGGGGCGCGGGGGGGGGGGAAAGGGGGGGGGGAAGAAGGGGGGGGCGGGGGGGGGGGGGCCGGGGGCGGGGGCCCCGGCCGCCCCGCCGGGGGGGGGGGGGGGGGCGGGGGAGGCGGCGGGGGGGGGGGGGGGCGGGGGGGGGGGGGGGGGGGGGGGGGGGGGGGGGGGGGGGGGGGGGGGGGGGGTATTTAGAAAGCTTGTTTATTTTGATCTGTCGTTTAATATTGATTTTATAGTAAGGATTCGTTTGCTACGGATCCTAAGTTCATATTGAGGAGTACTTAAATTATTATGGCAGCAGTTGCAGCACCTACATTTGAATTAAACGTTACCGAAGCGGCGGCGACCGAGATCAAGAAATTTCTCGCTACCGAAGATGACCTGCCGGAAACGGCCGGGCTCCGCGTCCGCGTTGTGCCGGGCGGATGTTCAGGTTTTCAGTACAGCCTCAACATTGAGGAAGATTCGCGTGCAGGCGATATGATCGTCGACAAATTTGGCATCAAGCTCTTTGTCGATATGTTTTCGGTGCAATACCTCAACGGCATCACCGTCGATCATACGACAAACATGATGGGCTCAGGATTCACATTCGAAAATCCAAACGCAACCGGCGGCTGCGGCTGCGGAACGTCGTTCTCAGCCTAAACTCTTTGCAGAAGCCTGCACGTAAGTAAGGGCGTAACATCCAACTTTAATGCTAAGCCCTCACTCACGTGCGGGCTTCCGCATTTTAAATTGGAACCCGCTCCCGATTGAGTGTGTCTTGTCTTATCACAGGACAACTAAAGGGTGCTTAAAGGCAGAGTAGTGGGGCGGCGGGGCCTTTTCTATCATAAGGATAGAAAAGGCTCCGACACATCTCATCTCAATTGCCGGCAACTCATTTTCCGCTCTTACCATCTCAATCTCCGCCTCCCGACCTATAACAAACTCGATGCGATTGCATTTCGTTTGCTTATAGGTCATAATGTCTATAGTTAGTTTCACTAGCGTTAAAACAAGGGACACATTTTGAATAGTTAGCAAGGTCAGCATTTCTGATTTACTGGAATTCTTCGTGTGTTGGAGGTTTTTATTAATAGGTGACTAGATCACCGCCCTCCTCAGGTTCCCTGCCTCATAAGATTTTTGGAGTTACAGTTTGAAAGATTTAAAAAAGATATTTGTTCTGTCGTCATGTGTTCTTTTGGTTTCGGTATGCTTTACCGTCGCCGTTTCGGCCCAAGGCCGCGACCGTGTTGTTAAAACAACCGGTAGCCAGCCTACTAATATGCCGGCGGTACAACCAAAACCGCAGCCCGCCTCACGCCCCACACTATCAAACGATATTAAAGTAGTCCGCCAAGATCAGGCTTGGGAGCCGCTCGTAACAAATACGGCGTCATCCAAAGCGGTCAATGCACCTCGTGGTCTAGTGTCCGCCGGCCGGACAGTTTACGGTATGGCAACCAGCGAGAGACTCGACAGGGCGATCAAAAACCGTTATGGGCTGCCATACCGGTACGGCTCAACGGGACCAAATTCGTATGACTGCTCAGGCTTTGTCTGGAGCTCGTTTCAAGAAGCAGGTATCTTTTTCACACGCGCAAGTGCACGCTCATTATGGGCACAATCAGAGCCGGTTTATGGCGATGACCGTTTCAAATTTGGCACACTTGTCTTTTTTAACAACCTCGGCCACATGGGCATCGTCGCCGATGAGAATGGTTTCTATCAGGCATCGTCGAGCAAAGGCATCACCTACTCGCCATTTGCCGGTTACTGGTCAAGCCGCATCGTCGGCTATCGCAGACTAAAACCGGAAAGCGGTGCAATGCCGGAAGACAATCAGTAGTAGTTTATTTTAATAAACAAAAGCCCGGCGTTCGAAGAACACCGGGCTTTTCTAATTGTCGTAACAATATTTAGCTGACAAATCCTGGCCGCGACGGATGGTCTTTGATCTCATAAACGACGGCGATCTGACCAATAGCAACATACGCAACCTTTTCTTCCTCATCACGCAGATAAAGCACACCGGATTTTACATCGACTACATCACCGCGAAACGACGCGTTTGTGCCGCATGAAACATCGATCTTTTTACCAAGCAATTGTTTTAGTAACTCTTCCATATCTCGATAGTATCAAAAGCGGTTATTCATTGCCGACATTCTTCCCGTCAAGGCCCATTTGCTCGTCTTAGTTTCGCCGCTGGCCGCGGCAACCGAAACGCTCTTTTGCCTTTGTTTGTAAGCAAGTGCCGCAGCAACAGCCGCCATGTCGCGTGTCGCCTCATCGGGCTCGACCGCTTTTTTGCGTTCGTTAAATCCGGTGATAAAACCTGTGTCGAGATTGCCCTCGATAAAGACCGCATCGTTCATCACCTCGGGGAAAAACGCCAGCGTGGTTTTGATACCGCCAACCTCATATTCGGCCAGCGCCCGACGCATACGGTCGATCGCCTCGGGTCGATCTTTGCCGTAAACCGCGAGTTTGGAGATCATCGGGTCGTAATAGATCGACACCTCGCAGCCCTCATAAACGCCGCCGTCATCGCGAACGCCGGGCCCCTGCGGAAGCCGCAAACGCGTTATCGTTCCAGGGCTTGGCATAAAATTGGCGTCCGGGTCTTCGGCATAAACGCGGCATTCGATGGCATGGCCTGTGAGTTTGATATCGTCCTGAGTGAACGAAAGCTTTTCACCCCACGCAACATTGATCTGTTCGCGAACGAGATCGATGCCTGTGACAAGCTCGGTCACCGGATGCTCAACCTGTAGGCGAGTGTTCATCTCAAGAAAATAAAACGACTTATCGAGATCCGAGACCAGAAACTCCACCGTTCCCGCACCGACATAATTAACGGCCTTTGCGACCTTGACGGCACACTCGCCCATTTCTTTTCTGAGCTTGGCCGAATTGATCGGCGATGGAGCTTCCTCGATCACCTTCTGATGCCGACGCTGTATCGAACATTCGCGTTCGCCCAAATAAACGTGATTGCCGTGTGTATCCGAAAATACCTGTATCTCAATGTGACGCGGGCGGACAACGGCCTTTTCGACATAAACGGCGTCATCGCCAAATCCCGCAAGTGCTTCGGACTGAGCCCCTCGAGCGCCGATTTGAGTTCGGATTCCTCAAAAACCAGCCGCATTCCCTTGCCGCCGCCACCGGCCGACGCTTTTAGCATCACCGGATAGCCGATCTCGTCAGCCGTCGATTTTGCCTCTTCAAACGAACGCAGCGGCTCGGTCGTCCCAGGAACGATCGGCACACCCGCCTCGATCGCGATCTTACGGGCCGACATCTTACCGCCCAAACCTTCCATCGCCTCGGGCAGCGGGCCGATAAACGTAATGCCTGCCTTAGTTACCTCGCGGACAAACTCGGCGTTCTCCGACAAAAATCCGTACCCCGGATGTATCGCCTCCGCACCCGACGCCTTCGCGACCTCGATGATCTTTTCCCAGCGAAGATAGCTCTCCGCCGACGACGGCGGCCCAATGTGATAAGACTCGTCCGCCATTCGCACATGCAAAGCCGCCTTATCCGCATCCGAATAAACCGCGACCGTGCCGATCTTCATCTCGCGACAAGCCCTGATGACACGACAGGCGATCTCGCCTCTGTTTGCTATGAGTATCTTTTTGAACATTACTCTACTATTGAGTTGTACTGATTTTTAGGGTCGAACCGTACACCTACCTTGGCTCCGGGGACATATTCACCGCCCCGCTGTTTTTGCTCATCGGTCAAAACGTCTGCTGATTCAAAATCGACGCCGTTCAATGTGTATACAAAAACAACCAGTTCTTGCCCGTCGCCATCGATCTTGGTATCAATGATCGTGCCGTCTGTGATGCGGCCGGTTTCAAGCAAATGCCGCCGCCGAGCATCCGGGTCGAAAGGTTTTCTCCCAAGTATCTTGTCAATGATTCCCATTGTCTAATCCAGTTCGAGCGGCGGCTTGTCGTATTTTGCTCTAAGTTTGTTTATCGCAGATAGCACCGACGGACGTTTGATAATTCTCGCTTCAAGCGGCCGCTTGCCCGGGATATCGAGAAAGATCAGTCCGAGCAATATCGTCAATATTCCCTGTCCGGGTACGCCGGGAAGCGACAATACAATGCCCAACGCGATGAGAATGACGCCAGCAATGTTCTTTGCGATGACCGCTCCCCAACGCACGAGCCACGGACTGTCGGGTAGAAAGTCTCTCTGATGGTCGGCGGCAAAATAACGCGGCGGTATCTTGACCATCACAAGGGCAAGAGCCCCAAAGCTGATAGCGAGGGAGCCGAGAAAAAGGCCGACCGTAATGCCGATACCACTCCAAGTGAGCGATTCCCAAAATGTTGTCAAACGTTCGATCATTCGGCAGGACTCACTTCATCCATTGCCCGCAATTCGCGGCGGATATAGACCATTCGCTGCACAAGCGTCCACATCGACCCGATCGCGAGCACCCACAGCACCTGCGGCATACGGTTGGCGAGGAAATGATCCGATTCCCAGTTCCATGTCGAAAGGGCACCGATGATAAACAGTACAACGCGTTCCGGACGCTGTAGAAAACCGACATTTGCCTTAACACCAAGCCCCTCGCTGCGGGCAGTCGTATAACTTACGAGTACCGATGCGATCATTCCTGCACCAGCGAGAAATACGTTTAGTGTCGAATGATACTCAGTCAAACGGGCATAAAAGATCATGATGCCCATAAACGAGCCCATGTCGGACAGACGGTCGAGCGTCGAATCGAGAAAGCTGCCGTATTTGGTGACGCGGCCCGATAGTCTTGCGACCCCGCCGTCGAGCATGTCAAAAAGGTTTGCAAAGATCAGTACGATACCGGCCCAGAAAAATTCGCCAAAGCCAAACAGCACGCCGCAGCCAAGATTGATCGTCACGCCGATCAACGTCAGCACATTTGGCGGAATGCCGGCGGACGCTAATCCCCGCACCATCGCATTGATGATGCTCATCGCACCGCGCCCTATGTTTGCACCTATTCCAAGCATTGATTAGTCAGCTTTTTCGTGGATCGTAGTCAACCGGCTGATCTCAAAATTACGCCAGCCGTTCGGCGTTTTGACCTTGATCTCGTCGCCCTCTTGTTTGCCCATCAGAGCCTGTCCGATCGGCGAAACGGTGGAGATCAGCCCGTTGTCACGATCACTTTCCTCGGACGTGACGAGACGGTATTTTATCTTTTCTTCTTTCTCAAGGTCATATAAAACAACATTCGAGCCGTACGCAACGCGGTCGGTCGGGATCTTTGACAGGTCGATCGAATCTACCTCGATCATCCGCTGCTGCAGCATGCTGATACGGGCCTGGACCATCGACTGACGATCTTTCGCAGCCTTATATTCGGCGTTTTCTTTCAGATCACCAAACTCGCGCGCGTGCTGGATGTGTTTTGGCAATTCAAAATGCAGCTCGTGCTCGAGCTTATCAAGCTCAGCCCGCAACTTTTTCTTAACTTCTTCCATAAAAACCTGACCTATTTTACGCCGTTCGACCTACTTTCATAAAGCGATGACTCGCCGTGCTTTGCTTCTTTCGGAGCGGCAAACGAAATACCGATGTCGCGTGCCGTGCGGACAAGCTGTCCGTCGACCTGCACTGTCTTAATATTGGTGCAAGCCTCTGACAGAGGCACCGTCACGACCGTCCCAGCCTGCAAAGCGACCATTTTACCTTTTTCACCACTCGCAAGTGCCCGTACGGCACACGCTCCAAAGTTTGTCCCGAGCATCCGATCAAAAGCATTTGGGCTGCCGCCGCGTTGCAGATGTCCGAGTACGACACATCGCGATTCTTTACGCGTCAGTTCCTCGATACGGCTGGTGATCGAAACGCCGATACCGCCAAGCCGCATCTCTTTCTGGTCCTGGTACAGCTCCGACTTGCCGACCTCAAGAGCTCCTTCGGCGACGACGATATTTGTAAATCGCGAACCGCTACGTTCCCGCGACTCGACCTTTTTCGCGATAGACTCAAGCGAAAACGGAATCTCCGGGATCAGAATAATATCCGCACTACCCGCAAGTCCCGCGTGCAGAGCGATCCAACCCGTGTTGCGTCCCATCACCTCAAGGATCATCACACGATCATGCGACGCTGCGGTCGTGTGCAACCGGTCGAGTGCCTCGGTCGCGATGTCGATCGCGGTCATAAAACCAAACGTCAGCTCGGTCGCAGCCAGATCGTTGTCGATCGTTTTTGGTACGCCGATAACGGGAAAGCCGCGTTTGTGAAACTCCTCGGCAATCGCCAGCGTCCCTTCGCCGCCGATGACGACTAGCGCTTCGATGCCGAGGATATCAAGATTTGCCAGTGCCTCGCTGATCGGCATTTGGGGAAAATTCGGCTTGCCGTCGACCATTTTGACGAACGAGCCGCGATTTCGCGTCCCCAAAATCGTCCCGCCCCTTGGCAGCAATCCGCTGACACTCCGGGTCGTCAACTTTACCGTATGCGTCTCGCCGAGGATGCCCTCAAAGCTGTCCTCGATGCCGATACAGCTCATCCCAAATTCGCCGACGGCCGTCCGCACCACAGCCCGTATCGCTGCATTTAATCCCGGTGCGTCACCTCCCCCGGTCAGGATACCGATCTGCTTGTACATATAAAAATCTAGTCCGTGAAGCAAAAGGTTATTTTACTCCACGGACTTACAAATTAGAAACGTGAATATTTATGTGCGTTTCGCTGAGTTCGCCACCAAGCCGCTCGCCTGTGCCATTGCCTCGATCGCTTTGAGCACTTGAGGGTCAGCCTCAAGCAAAACCTGCACTCCCGCCTCGTTCGAATAATTGGCCGTCGCAAGCTCTTCGCGCAGACGCATCCGAGCATATTCGCTCTGGCTATTGATGTTCTCCGCCGTCAGTCCGCTCTTTGGGTCTGCCGCAGCAAACGAGCGAAAAGCCTCAAAAATACGGTCGGTTATCGCAAATTCATTTGGAACTAGCGAGACCTTAAAATTCTGTTTCTCGACGCGGAATGTATCGAGTCCCGCGATCTTTCCCGCCACGAGCTGCCGCGTAAAATAGAACGCCGCCTCGTTTATTCTTCCCTTGACCGGAGCAAATGGCTGCGGAGCGACGACAATGTCAGGCTCGATACCACGGCCTCCATACAATGTGCGGCCGTTCGCCGCCGTTACGGGGCTGCCCGCCGGTTTTGGCTTGACGTCCAAGTCGGCATTTTCGGGTGAGTCCTCACCGTGAGTGTAGTAATCGTAGATCGAGCCGCTTGAATAATCACGTTGCAGCGAACGGCCAAACGGCGTGTAATATCGAGCCGTCGTCAGCGTAACACCCGTGCCGTACGGCGTGCGAAAGACACGCTGCACGAGTCCCTTGCCAAAGCTGTCGCTGCCGACGATGACCCCGCGGTCGTAATCCTGTATCGCACCGGCGACGATCTCCGACGCCGATGCCGAGCCGCCGTTTATCATTACGACGAGTGGCATATTTTCGATCTTGCCGCCCGTGGCGCGTAATTCACGCCCGGTCGTCGCCTTGGCTCCCTTTACCGAGACCACCGTCTGCCCGCCATCGACAAATTTACTCGTGACCGCAATTGCCTGATCGAGAATGCCGCCCGGATTGCCGCGAAGGTCGAGGATGATGCTCTTCATCCCCTGTTTTTTCAACTCGTCCATCGCGATCGACAGCTCTTCGCCGGTCGTCTGCTGAAATCCGCCGGTCAGCCCAACATAGCCGATATTGTTCGGCAGCATGAAATAATTTCGGATCGACGGCAGCGGCACACCGCCGCGAACTATCTCATAATCAACCGGTGTCTGTGACCCGACGCGTTCGACCTGCACCTTGACGCTTGTGCCACGCTCGCCGCGAACATTTTTCGAAACCTCGGCGCTCGTCCATTCCTTAGCATCCTTACCCGCGACCGTCACAAACCTGTCGCCGTAGCGAAGCCCCGCCTTATCCGCCGGAGTATTTGGCACGACCGACTGCACATAAACGCCGTCGCGATGCTGCAATATCGACACGCCAATGCCGTAAAACTGCGACGATTGCTCTTCGTCAAGCTTTCGCAACTCATCGCGTGAAAAGAACGACGAATGCGGATCAAGCGTCCAGAGCATCGCCTGCATCGATTGGTCGGTCAGCTTTTCGTGATTGATCGCCCCGGCGTAATTTTCATCGACGACATCGAGTATTTCCTTGTAATCGGCCGTCACGCGCTCATTGGTCACGGCCGTGCCGGACGCGGATCGCGTGGGCAATTTTCCGACGAGTCCGCCGACAACCGCTCCGATGACGATCACCACACCGGCTATCAATGCAAAATATCTATTCATAAACCCTAAAAACGAATACCTATTCAATATATCATAGACTCTGTAAGTTACATTTTCGTTGGCTTTAACCCGCGAGCCGCATCTAATTTCACGGCAAATTTACTTTTCGGTGTCAAAAATTTACCATTAGCTTTTTGCAAAAATGAAACCATCTGCTTCCATCGTCATCCCGGCCTATAACGAAAGCGAGCGAATCGTCACTCCGCTTCGCACGATCCTCGATTTTGTCGAGGCATCTGAGACCGCCTACGAGGTCATCGTCGTCGATGACGGTTCGTCCGATGACACTGCCGATGTCGCTCGTCGAATCTTTGGTGAACACCCTAGCGTCGTCACCAACGTTATTAGATACGAAAAAAACCGTGGTAAAGGTTTCGCCGTAAATACCGGCCTGCAAGCAGCAAACGCTGACATCGCCGTTTTCACCGACGCCGACCTCTCGACCCCGATCACCGAGATCGACAAACTCGTCGCCCCGATAACGGAAGGCAAATATGACGTTACATTTGGCTCACGTGCCCTCGACCGTTCTTTAATTGGCACACACCAGTCGTGGCTGCGTGAGAACGGCGGCCGCGTTATCAATTTCATGATCCGCACAATGTCTGGGCTTAACTTTGCCGATACTCAATGCGGATTCAAAGCATTTAACATGGTCAAATTTCGCCCGCTGCTCGATGTTATGGCGATCGACCGTTTTGGCTTCGACATCGAATTTCTTTACGTCGCAAATTACCACGGCTTAAGTCTCGCCGAGATCCCAGTCCGTTGGAACGACGTCGCCGGATCAAAGGTCAGCCCTTTCCGCGACACACGGCGAATGATGGGCGAGCTCGCTCAGATCCGCCGCAATGCGAAGAAAGGTATGTATGATTTAGCCGCAAAATAGGCGTATAATGTTCGTATGAATTGGGAAGATAGAATTGTCTCGACCGAAGACATCATGGCAGGCAAGCCGTGCATCAAAGGCACGCGCTTGACCATTGACTTTTTGCTCGAACGGCTAGCCTCAGGATGGAGCGAGAAGCAACTTTACGAGAGCTATCCCAACCTCACGCCGGAAGACCTGCGAGCGATTTTTGCCTACGCCTCTGAGTCGTTGAGAGATCACTTATTTCTGCCGGTGCCAACCGCGAGCAAATGACGCCGTTTGTTGCGGACGAGCATATTCCAAGACCCAGCATCCAGATGTTGCGAGAGGCTGGCTATGACGTACTGTCCATCCGTGAAACGTATCCCTCGATAGACGACACGTCAATCATCCAGATCGCTCAAGCTGAAAACCGAATGATAATTTCCTGCGACCGGGATTTTGGTAAGCTCTTATTCTTGCGGCAAATAGAATGTGGTGTTGGAATTGTCTATTTGCGACTGGGTGATTTTTCGGTCACTGAGCCTGCGGAATTCGTAATGAGGTATCTTGAAAAGGCACCCGACATATTCAATGGAAAGTTCAGCGTGATCGATCGCGAGCGCATCAGACAGCGTACATTATGACCGCAAAACTCAACGTCAACATCGACCACGTCGCCACGATCCGCGAGGCGCGTAAGACCATCGAACCGAGCATCGTCACCGCTGCCGTTATCTGCGAACAGGCCGGTGCCAACGGCATCACCGTCCACCTTCGCGGTGACCGACGGCATATTCAAGATCGCGATATCGAATTGCTGCGTGATGTCGTTACGACGTACTTGAACGTCGAAATGGCCGCGACCGACGAGATGATCGGCATCGCCGAACGCACCAAGCCCGACGCCGTTTCGCTCGTGCCTGAGAGTGCGAACGAGATCACGACCGAAGGCGGTCTGGACGTTGTCGGTAATTTTGAAACGGTCAAGAACGCCGTCGAACGGCTAAAGGCCGCAGGCGTTTTCGTCAGCATCTTCATCGACCCGAATATCGATCAGATCGACGCTGCGAACAAGGTTGGTGCACAGCAAGTAGAACTTTGCACCGCCGAATACGCCGAACTCACGCTCTCCGCCCGTGCCGCTCACGGCGAGGGCGAGCAAAAAGCCGTCGCCGAAGTGAACCGCATTCGCGAAGCCTGCGTTCACGCCAAATCCCTCGGCCTCATCGTCGCCGCCGGCCACGGACTGACCTATCGCAACGTTGCCGCCCTCGCCGCGATCCCTGAGATAACCGAATTCAACATCGGCCACAACATCATCTCGCGTGCGGTCTTTGTCGGACTTAATCAGGCAGTAAAAGAGATGGTCGACGCCATCTCATAGCGACGGGGTTCTTGCTCGTCCACATCACACAAGCTAGAATTACAACAACAGCAACCACCTCTCCAACAATTTATGACCTACACCAAAATGTTATTCGCAGTGGCGATCGCCGTTGCTGCACAAATTACAATTGCGTCCGCACAGAGTCCGACCCTTCCGGCCGGCGTTCCAAAGTCTGACGATTTTTCATTTCTCCTGAATGCGTTTGACGATAAATGCGTGTCCGGCAACTGCGTCAACGGCAAAGGCAAGAAAGCGTACAGCAATGGCGACAATTACGAAGGTGATTTTGTTAACGGCAAACATCATGGTCAAGGCACCTATCGGACGAAAGAGGGCCAAGTGTATGTCGGGCAATTCGCCAAAGGTGCGTATAACGGCAGAGGCAAGATGAACTTTCCCAATGGAGAAACTTACGACGGTGACTGGCTCAACAACGAACGCACCGGTGACGGAAGGGCGACCTACAAGGACGGCTCAAATTACGAGGGCGATTGGCTTGCAAATAAGTGGCATGGTTTAGGACGCTGTGCCTACGCCAATGGCGACATTTACTATGGCAACTGGGTCAATGGCGTTAGAGAGGGTAAGGCAACCTACTATTTCAAGGACGGCAGCTATTACATCGGCTTCTGGAAAAACGATCTGCAGCACGGCGAGGGAAAATACTACGACAAGAAAGCTGACAATACGATCAGCGGAACCTGGAAAGACGGCGTCGCTCCCTATGCTCTTGCACCCAAGCCAAACCCGACTCCAACTACTGCTACAACCACGGGTCAGATGACATTTGAGGGCGGAGCAAATTTTGATGGACCGGTCGAGCAGGCTAAGCCGATCAACTCAACCACGACTAAATGCATGTCCGGCAATTGCTTGAATGGTATTGGAAAATACCTTTTCGCAAACGGCGTGGTTTACGAAGGATATTTTGTTAATGGAAGTGCAAACGGCAAGGGAAAGGTGACCTACAAGGATGGCGGATCGTACGTCGGTGATCTCGTCAACGGAAAGATGGAAGGCAGAGGCATCTTTCTATACGCCAACGGAAATACGTATGACGGCGGTTGGCTGAATAATGTTAAATCCGGACAAGGAACACAAACCTTAAAGGCGAGCGGCGAGCTCTATGTCGGTCAGTTTGCGGGCGACAAACGCAACGGCAAGGGCAAAGCAACATACAAAAACGGCGACATCTACGATGGCGATTGCGTAAACGGCCTGCGCGAAGGACAGGCGAAATATACTTGCCCGAACGGCAGTTATTACATCGGCGGTTTCCTGAAAGATAAACAGCATGGCACCGGCAAACAATTTAACAAGCTGACCAACAACATCATCGAGGGAATTTGGAAAGACGGAGTGTTCGTCAACTCGGCCGCCACGACTAAAGTAACTACGGTTGATTCAGGACCGAAACTTCCCGTCGTCGAAATCGCGACGCAATTACGCGAGACACTGAACGGCAAGTACGACTATTTGGACAACAAGCCTCTCACGTACATCTTGACGAACAAAAAACGAACGCGGTACTGCGTTACAAGATCGAATTTATCAATGACGGCGGAAAGATGGCGTTCAAATGGAAAGAAAGCACCAAAAACGAACAGTCCGAAAAGCTCGTCATCACCGATGAAGCTCTGAGATCTGCAACCAAATACGTCAACTTCTTCTCTACCAAGACAGCCATCGCACCCGACAAAGAGATCGCGTTCATCCTTAGTCAGAAACAACACAAAGACTTAAAAGCCAAAGAGGAGACAAGTCTAGATCTCGGCGGCGGTCTCAAACGCTTTACTTTCCTTATGAGCTTATCCGCGTCGAGCGGAACCTACACGGACAAAAGGATAAAGGTGCTTCACTACCAAGCCGCCGACGGATCCAAAATACAGATCTTAGATGACCCCATCTGCCCGCTGATCATAAAAATCGAAACGGCTGAATACACGTTAACTCTGGTTTGATACTGATAAAAAGTTCGACGCCTTTGCCATAGACAAAGGCGTCGTCAAGTTGTCGGTCGACCATATGATCGATCCTATTTCGCCGCCGGAGCTCCGGTCACGGTAAATTTCATATCCTGCGACGTTTGCGATAGCTTGCGGTCGTTCGCGTTAAATGCTTCGACCTTTGCGGTGTAGTTTCCCGGTGCCAAAGGCTTATCCAGGCTGGCCGTAGTGCCGTCAACGCGTTTGTTGATGTAATCGTAGTTGGTTTCCGCTCCGCTGGAGCTGTCGGCGTGGATGCTGTATTTGTAATACGCCGCGTCAGGATACGCGTCCCACTTAACCTCGATACCCGTGCCCGCGACCTTTGAACCGGCTTTTGGATTTACGAGCTTTAGATCATTCTTAAAGAGGTTCGTGTCAGGAGCAAAATAGGTCTTGCCGTCCTCGATATTGTATTTCGCGGCCGAGATAAAACCCGCCGTCGCAAACACATAAAACGGCGTATCAAAAACCTGCACCGTCAGCCCCTCATACATCCCGGGCGGAACGTCCTTTATCAGATACTCGCCCGCGTCGTCGGTCTTTGTGGTAAACGTCTCGCCGCCGCAGCCGTTCATATATTGGCTAAACGTCTTGCAAAGCTTAACCTGCACGCCGACCGCAGGCTTTTCGTCATAAAACGCCTTGCCCTGAACATTGGCCTTACCCGCAGCCGGCTTTTCCTTTTCAACGCCCGTGCCCGACGGGATGGTGCCGTCTTTGTTAGGCTGCACCGCCGCTTTATTCGCCGGGGCTGGCCCAGCGAGATTATCAACCCGACCCCCTTTAGACCCGCAGCCGCCCGCCATCAACGAAACCATCACAACCGCCACAACCATTAACTTACTTACTATCGACATAGATCGTTTGCTCCCTGAAACTAAAAAGATAGGCGAATAAACCGTCTCGCCGTAATTCTAAGAATTATAAGTTTGAACGGAGCGAACGCAAAACTCTTGCACCGATAGAACGATTGAATCATGAAGTTAAAGAGATAAAATGGTAGCTAGATCGATATCCACACCAACATACAACCTTTTCCCTCGAAACTCTGTTACATTGATTAATATTTAGTTTGGAGAAAAAGATGAAAATCGTACGATGGTGCTCACTATTCGTCGTCCTAGCTTGTCCGGCTTTATCGTTCACTCAAAAAAATGCTGCTCCTACAGCTGAAGAGGTGAAAGAAAAACAGCGAAAGCTAACGGCGATCGTTGATCAATTAGCTACCGAGATCCCAAATTTTCGTCTCGGTGCCAATCGCGCATATCTTTACGCAATTTCAGGGCGTCACATTTGTAAAACCGATCCGAAACGGGCTGCTGAACTGATGCAGAGTTCCATCGCCGAATTGACGGGAGCTCAATTGCAGGCTGAGACGGAGCGAAAGAGTAATCAACCGAACGAGCTGCTTACGAGCCAAACAACGCGCCCGCGCGTTCTCAATACTATAGCCATTTGTGACGCGGAATATGCATTACAAAGTCTATATAAAACCCGCCCAATAGCAGTTGAAAGGGCGATTTCTGGCGGGGCATTGAAAACAACGAAGATCACTAATAGCAATGGAAATAACTTATCTATCGCCCAAAACGAAACCAGTCTTGAACTAGCAATAATGAGACTAGCTGCTGACCAGAACCCCGAACGGGCCATTGCGTTGCTGAAAGAATCACTAAAGGGGATCTTTCGTCTGAAACGTTTACTTTGTTACAGAAATTACATGCAAAGGATCCAGACGAAGCTATGCCACTCACTAACGAAGTGGTTGAAACTTACTCAAAAAGGCTTTTTAATCAATGGGCAGCCGAATGCCCAGTACATTTCATTGGCTATCCGGTTCTTAGCAGAATTTTCGCGAACAAAAGGCCCACCGGAAAAGTCAATAAAACTCGAACCATCACAAATGCGTGCCCTTGCCGAAAAACTGTTTACTGCCTATCTTGATCAGAGTAATAATAATGGGTATTTTCAACCTTCGACACTTATTCAATTTGCCGAAAAACTTTCCCCGGGCTATATCCCGCGGCTAAAGGCTCAGGAAAAGTCTAACCTTGCTCGTTCCGGCCGCCAGCCCGGTAATCCGGCACTTGGTGCTCTACTAAGCAGCAATCCGACTGCCGAAAAATTGATCTCTGAAGCGAAGAATTATCCGTTGGAATCGCGTAGACAACTTTATTCAACGGCGGCAAATAAACTTGCCGATTCTGGCGATCTTAACGCTGCGAACGCTCTGTTAAATGAAAATTTCTCCGATGACGCTCTCACTAACGCTCAAGATAGCCTTAACTATTACTATGCCCACCGTCTGATGATGCAGGGCAAATACCCCGAGGCCGAGAGAATAATGGGTGATTTTCCTGAGAGCAATCGAAATGCCGCCCTTATTAATTTGGCTATTGTTGTGTTTGAGAAGGACAAAGTTGAAAACAAATCAGGGGCCATATTGATTTTGGATAAAGTTCGGATGCAGATGCCTGAAAAACCTGCAAACCAAAACGAAATGTCTCAACTCATGCGGCTAATTTCTGCCTATGCAAAGATAGACACGCCGCAGGCATTTCGTATGACGGAGGGTTTGGGGCCAATGATGAACGAACTTACCGAAGCCTCGGTTTTAGTCAGAAGTTTTCAGGGGGGCTATGATTTGCAGCAAGGGGAATTTTTGATCGGAAATGGGATGCCGTTCAACTTCTACCCTGAAATGTCGGTCTTACGGATCTTGGCAGATAACGATCTCGATCGGACAACCAAACTTCTTGACGGATTTGCTCGAGCTGATATTCGCGTCTCACTAAAGTTACAACTCGCGGAAAATATTGCCAATCAGCGATAAACGGTCGTTATTCGTCCAAAAGGACCAATTTGGCGATAACCGACGACGAAAATCTCGATCATTTTAGCTAAATTGCCACCGCGGTCCATGTGGTCCACCTGGTCCGGACCGGACCACAATTTGCTCTACTTCAACACCGCTTTTAACGCCTGTCCCGTAAACGATTTTTTCACTTTCGCGACCTCTTCGGGGGTGCCTGTGGCGACGACTTTGCCGCCGCCGGAGCCGCCTTCGGGGCCGAGGTCGATGATGTAATCGGCGGCTCTTGATGACGTCGAGGTTGTGTTCGATGACGATGACGGTGTTGCCGGTATCGACGAGTTTTTGCAGGACCTCGAGCAGTTTGTGAACGTCGGCGAAGTGGAGGCCGGTCGTCGGTTCGTCGAGGATGTAGATGGTTTTGCCGGTGGCGCGTTTGGAGAGCTCTTTGGCGAGCTTGATGCGCTGGGCCTCGCCACCGGAGAGCGTCGTGGACGACTGGCCGATCTTGATGTAACCGAGGCCGACGTCGAGCAAAGTTTCGAGGACCTTGCGGATCGACGGGATGTTTTCGAGCAGCGGCAGAGCGTCTTCGATGGTGGTGTCGAGCATGTCCGCGATCGAGAGGCCTTTGAATTTGACGGCGAGCGTCTCGCGATTGTAGCGGTGCCCGCGGCACACGTCGCACGTCACGTACACGTCGGGCAGAAAATTCATCTCGATGCGTTTCATGCCGCCGCCTTCGCAAGCCTCGCAGCGGCCGCCTTTGACGTTAAAGGAAAACCGGCCGGATTTGTAGCCGCGAGTGCGTGATTCGGGGAGCATCGCGTACAGTTCGCGAAGCGGAGTAAACAGCCCCGTAAACGTCGCCGGATTAGAACGCGGCGTACGGCCGATGGGTTTTTGGTCGATCTCGATGATCTTGTCCACGAGGTCGAGGCCTTCGATGCTGTCGTGCTCGAGCGGTTCGACGGCTGATTTATAAACGTGTTTGTAGAGCGCGGGATAGAGGATCTCTTCGACCAGTGTTGACTTGCCCGAACCCGAAACGCCCGTGACCACCGTCAGCAAGCCCAGAGGAAACTCGGCGTCGATATTTTTTAGATTATACGCCCGGGCACCGTTTACCTTGATGCGTTTGCCGTTGGCGAGCCGCCGCACGTCGGGGATGTCGATCTTTAACTTGCCGCTGAGGTATTGCCCTGTCAATGATTCCTTGTTCTTGGCGATGTCTTTCGGCGTGCCAAACGCGATCACTTCGCCGCCGTGCGTACCCGCGAGCGGGCCAAGGTCGATAACGTAATCCGCACGCTCGATCGTCTCCGCGTCGTGCTCGACCACGAGGACCGAATTACCCAGATCGCGAAGCATGTGCAGCGTCTCAAGCAGCCGTTCGTTATCACGCGGATGCAGACCGATCGACGGCTCATCCAAGACATACAAAACACCACGCAACTGCGATCCGATCTGCGTCGCAAGCCGTATACGCTGGCCTTCGCCGCCCGAAAGCGACGCCGACGAACGATCCAGCGTCAGATATCCAAGCCCGACCGCATCAAGAAAACGCGTGCGGTCGCGGATCTCTTTGAGCACGAGGCCGGCGATCTTTTCGTCGCGGGGCGAAAGCTTGATAGCGTCGATCTTTTTGACCGCATCGGAGATCGGCAACCCCGTGTATTCGGCGATGCCAATGCCGTTGACCCTGACCGCGAGGCTTTCAGGCTGCAAACGTTTGCCGTCGCATCCCGGACAGTCGATCGGTGCGATCAGCTCCTCAAGCGCCGCTTTCACCTTTTCGGACGGCGGGTTTTCGATCCGCTCGCTCATCGCCCGCATCGCTCCGCGCCAGTCGCGTTCAAATTTGTAATCGCCGTGGCGAAACGTCATCCGCCGCTTCGTGCCGTGGAAAAATGCATCGCGGATCTCTTGCGGCAGATCCGAAAATTTCGTTTCGAGCAACGCCTGTGCCGATTCGCCCGTCCCGCCGTCCTTAGACTTTTTCCGCTTACCTTTCCGTTCTTTTTCCTTTCCGGTCGGCGGTTCGAGTGGGTCGCCGTCGGTAAATTTTTCGATGATCGCAACCAGAGCACCCCGCAAAAACGTCGCTCCGGCCTTGTCCGCACCGTTAAGAAAATCGATCTTTCCGGCGGCCACGCTCTCGTCGGGGACGATCTTTCGGGCGTCGATCTCCATCACCGTGCCGATGCCCTGGCAACGTTTGCACGCTCCAAAAGCAGAGTTGAATGAAAAGGACCGCGGCTCGAGCGTCGGGATATTGATGCCGCAATTTACGCACGCCATCTTTTCGGAATAAAGCTTTTCGTCGCCGTCGATGATCGAAATGAGCACTGCACCGCCGGTCAGTTTCAGTGCGGTCTTGACCGATTCGCTCAAACGTTCGCGAACGCCGTCTTTCATCAACAAACGGTCAACTACGACCTCGATCGTGTGATTTTTGCGCTTGTCGAGGATGATCTCTTCGTCAAGCTGCCGCAGCTCGCCGTCGATGCGTGCCCGCAAAAAACCGTCTTTGTGCAGCTTTTCGAGCTCGTTTTTAAATTCGCCCTTTCGCCCGCGAACAACCGGTGCGAGTATCATCACTCGTTCGCCGTCCGGCAGTTCAGAGATGCCCGAGACGATCTGATCGACCGATTGCCGCGTGATCGGCTCGCCGCACTGCTGACAATGCGGCTGCCCGATCGACGAAAAGAGCAGCCGGAAAAAATCATAGATCTCCGTCACCGTACCGACGGTCGAACGAGGCGAGCGTGAAACTGTTTTTTGCTCAATGGAGATCGCGGGCGAGAGCCCCTCGACCGAATCGACATCAGGTTTTTCGAGCTGATCTAAGAATTGGCGGGCGTAAGCAGATAGAGATTCGACATAGCGCCGCTGCCCCTCGGCATAGATCGTATCGAAAGCGAGCGAAGATTTGCCGCTGCCCGACAGGCCCGTGATCACGACAAACTTGTCCCGCGGGATATCGACATCGATATTTTTGAGGTTGTGCTGGCGTGCTCCGCGCACAGTGATCTGTTTGATACTCATTACAGGCTAGATCCGGGCCAATGGCCGAAACGAGTATTTTAGCAAGTTGCACTAGAGAATGCGAAGCACGGCATAGAGCGAGACGCAAGAGATAACGATCCAGAGTATGACGCCCTCAAACAGGGCCAAATAGCCAAATTTTTTGAGCGTTTCTCGCGATAGCGATGCTCCGATCAGAAACAGCGTAACCGTCATCCCGGCCTTTGCCAAATTGACGAGCGAATCGTAAATGCTCGGCTGGATCCATACCGGCAAGTAAGTCCGCAAAGCGGTCGCTCCGAGAAATAGAAAAATGAACCAAGGAATGACGGAACTCCGGCTTTTGGTTTTAGGATTTGGGCTTGCTAGATCGCTTTCTTCGACTTGGGACGTGGGACTTGAGACTTGGATTTCGGACGATATAGGTAAGCAAACAATAACGCGACCGGTGCGATCCATAGGGCTCGTGCGAGTTTGACCGTCGTCGCGATCGCCAACGCTTCGGCTCCGTATGTTCCCGCCGCTCCTACGACGGAGCTGGTGTCGTGAATAGCTATCGCCGCCCACACGCCAAACTGATTTTGCGTTAGGTTTAGCGCGTGGCCGATGATCGGAAATAAAAACAGCGCGACCGAATTGAGCACAAACACCGTGCCGAGCGAAACTGACATTTCATCAGCCTCAGCATTGATCGCCGGCCCGACTGCACCAATTGCAGAGCCGCCGCAGATCGCGGTTCCCGATGAAATAAGTGTCGATGTGCGGCTCGCAACCCCGAGCAGTTTTCCGACAAAATAACCGAGTATCAGCGTCCCAAATATCGTTGCTACGGTAAACAGTATTCCCTGTCTACCTGCTCGATAGACCGCGCCGAGATCCATCCCAAACCCGAGCAGCACGACCGACGCTTGTAGCAGATATTTTGTAAATTTACCCTCAAGCTGCGGAAAAGGATTGCCGATAGTGAACGCGAGCACCAACCCCAATGCGAGAGCGACCGGCGGCGAACCCCACGGTGAAAGGCAAAAAATAAGCAGAGCGATGAAAACGGCCTTTTTCAAATTTTGCCTTATTTAGCTTTTCCTTGATTCGCGACAGCATCCTGTGCGGCCTTGATAGCGTCGGCATCGCCTAAATAGTAGCTTTTGATCGGTTTAAGATCGGCGTCGAGTTCGTAAACAAGCGGTACGCCCGTCGGGATGTTTAGATTGACGATCTCGTCATTAGGAATATTATCGAGATATTTGACAAGTGCCCGTAGCGAATTGCCGTGAGCCGTGATTATCAAACGCTTGCCGTCGCGGATCTTTGGCATGATCTCGCTTTCAAAATACGGCACGACACGTTCAACGGTATCTTTCAAACATTCTGTTTTAGGGAAATTCGCGATCGACGCGTAACGGGGATCATTGCCCAAATAACGCTCATCCGTATCTTCCATCTCCGGGGGCGGTATGTCATAGCTGCGCCGCCAGATCAGTACCTGTTCATCACCATATTTCGCCGCGGTCTCAGCTTTGTTAAGGCCTTGCAACCCGCCATAATGCCGCTCATTTAGCAGCCAGGTCTTCGTCACCGGTAACCACATACGGTCAAGCTCATCAAGCGTTATCCAAAGCGCGCGGATCGCACGTTTGAGTACAGACGTGTAAGCCGCGTCAAACTCAAACCCCTCTGATCTCAATAGTTTACCGGCGGCATGAGCCTCGTCAATGCCCTTTTCCGACAGGTCAACATCTTTCCACCCCGTAAAGCGGTTCTCTTTATTCCACTGGCTCTCGCCGTGACGGATCAATACCAATTTATGCATATATCTATCTTAATTTTGAAATCTCAAATCTCAAATTTGAGATTGCAGAATGCTTTTAACCTCGCCAACCAAATAAAGCGATCCTGTCACCAAAATGATCCCGTCATCCGGCGTGACCTCATTTCCCATGTCGATCGCGCTTTTCACATTGTCGGTCGCAAATGTCCTTTCTTTGGACATGTCCGCGGGCATTTGCGCGAGTATCTCTTGGTAAGAAAGCGAACGTGAATTTGACGGTTCTGTGACAATGATTCGCTCTGCAATAGGAGCGAGGGTTGCAAAAATTTCGGTGACATTCTTGTCATTCATCGCACCAAAAACGAGCGTGATCGGCCGCGTTTCAAATTCTCGTATGTACGCGGCGAGGGCAGTCGCACCGCCAAGGTTGTGTGCACCGTCGAATAGGTATTGCCCGGCATATTCTAGCCGACCCGGATGACGAGCGTTTTGTAATCCGGCGAGAACGCGAATCTCATTTGTCCCCTCCCCGTCCTGCAAGTCAAGGAAAACACCATGATAGAGCAGTGCTTTTGCGATTTGAACGGCGGTCTGTGCGTTCTCGACCTGATGCCGGCCCTTGAGACCGAGAGTAATTGGCTCATGGACTAATAGCGACAGGTCCACCTTAACCTTTTCCCCGTCGAGCGGTAGCACTCTCCAAGGAGCGTACTCATCATTAAGAGGGTCAAGTCCGAGATCCTTACACCACTTTCTCAATATCACCATGACCTCTCTAGATTGTGCTCCGAGCACGACATCATGAGTTTCCGTGTTGATTATCGCAGCCTTTTCCGCCGCAATTTCTTCGATGGTGTCGCCAAGATAATCCTGATGGTCCAGATCAATTCGCGTGATCGCTGCGATCTCGGCATTTGCCACCGTCGTCGCATCGAGCCGTCCGCCGAGGCCGGTTTCGAGGATCGCAAGCTCGATCTTTGCGTCGGCAAACGCGACAGAGCTATCGCGGTCATTTGTTCGAAAAATGTCGGGCGGTATTCGAGATCGCCTTTTGCTAAAGATTCCTCCGCCGTTTCCCGCACAAGAGTCGCGTGGCGTGCGAATTCTTCTTCACTGATGTCGATGCCGTTAATTTTAACGCGTTCGGTGATCGAGACGAGATGTGGCGACGTATATAACCCTGTTTTAACGCCCGCTGCTAAACAGATCGAGTTCAAAAACGCACACACCGAGCCCTTGCCGTTCGTCCCGGCGACCTGTACTTTCAGATATTTTTCGTGTGGTTTGCCGAGTGCGTCGAGCAGCGTGCGGATATTTTCAAGCCCCAGCTTCATTGCCGAGACTTCGTTGCCGAGTGAGTAGAGATATTTGGTGGATGCGGCGAAATCCATGCCTTTCGCTTAGGCGGCGACCTGTTTGTTCATCATAAAATCGAGCATTCTGATGATGGTGTCGCGCATTTCGCGGCGATCGACTACCATATCGACCATGCCGTGTTCGAGGAGAAATTCGCTGCGTTGAAAGCCTTTTGGCAGTTTTTGGCGGATGGTTTGTTCGATAACACGTGGGCCGGCAAATCCGATGAGAGCTTTGGGTTCGGCTAGGATAACGTCGCCGAGCATGGCAAAACTCGCGGTAACACCGCCGGTGGTCGGGTCGGTCAGAACGGAGATAAACGGCAGACGTGCCTCGTGAAGCCGCGACAAAGCCGCCGAGATCTTGCCCATTTGCATCAGCGAAAGCGTGCCCTCTTGCATCCGGGCGCCGCCGGATGCGGCAAATATAACCAGAGCACCCCGATTCTCAAGCGCTGCCTCAGCAAGCCGAGTGATCTTTTCACCGACCGCCGAACCCATCGATCCGCCAATAAACGCCATATCCATCGCACCCGCAAAGACGAGATGCCCGTCGGACATTCCTTTGCCTGAAATGATAGCTTCGGGCAAGCCGGAAACTTCTTTGGCCTGTTCGATACGGTCTTTGTACGATTTTGAGTCGGTGAATATGAGTGGGTCGCCCGACATCACTTCTTCGTCAAGCTTTTCGTACCGTCCGTCATCAAACAGATCTCGCAACCGCCCCTCGGCCGTGTAGCGAAAATGATAGCCGCAATGCGTGCAGACATCATGCGAATCGTTCAGCTCACGCTTGTACAGAGCACTCTCGCACTCGGGGCATTTTACAAAAATACCCTCAGTGCGGACGGTTTGCTCTTCGTCCGATTCCTGCTCATCGATCTTAGGCTTGTCTCTGCGAAACCACGACATAGTAAGTAACTTAACTAAAAATTAAGGTTAGCACACGGTCAATTATCGTGAAAGTTGAAAGGTCTCTTGGCGGTTCCTTTGCGTACTTAGCGGCTTTGCGTGAGACATTCTTATTTCACGCAAAGACGCTAAGCTCGCAAAGAAAGACAAGTGAGACCAAAGGACTTATTTGAGGACATCCAGCATTTGCGAATGGATCAGCCCGTTGCTCGCGACCATCGGCGGTGAGTAGATGCTAAATTTTGAATTGTCATAACCGCTCACTTGGCCGCCGGCTTCTTCGATAAGCAAGATGCCCGCCGCCATATCCCAAGGGTTAAGCCCTTCTTCCCCCATCCCGTCAAACCGCCCGCACGCGACATACGCGAGGTCGATCGCCGCCGCGCCGTCACGCCTGACGCCTCGCGAACGGATCAAAAACTGGGTGAGGTGACGGGCAAAATCTTCGCGGCGTTTGAAATCGTATGGGAAGCCGGTGACGATCAGCGAATCGCCAAGGTCCTCAGCACCCGACACTCGAATAGGCTTATTATTAAGGCTCGCACCACGCCCTCGCTCAGCCGCAAACATCTCATTACGCGTCGGGTCAAACGTCACGCCGATCTTAATTTCACCCTCATGCTCTAGCGCCAGTGTCACGCAAAAACACGGATATCCGTGAGCGTAATTCGTTGTACCGTCGAGCGGATCGATGATCCATTTCCAGGTATTACCGCCGCCGATAATAATGGCCTCGCCCGATTCTTCAGCAAGGATCGAGTGCTGTGGATAATACGATTTGATGCGTTCGATGATGAGGCCTTCGCTGGCAAGATCGGCCTCGGTCACAAGGTTGATATCGCCTTTCTTAGAAACGGCGATCCCTCGATCAAATTTTTCGAGCAGCAGTTGCCCTGCCTCACGGGCTGTTTCGATTGCAAAATTCAACATAAAAATATTTGCCCACGAAACACACTAAAGACAACGAAACTATCAGGTCAAATGGCCAATAACTTTCGTGTGTTTCGTGGGCAATCCTCTTTTCCTAGCCAAACAGCTTCCCAAACCAGCCGCTTTCCTCGTCCTTATCGGCGATCTGCGTTAGTTCGCCGGCGTCAAGCCAGACGCCCGAGCATTTGTCGCAGACGTCGATCTTGATGTTATTAAAATCTGTTTCGATCAGCATGCCGTCGCATTTCGGGCATTTGATACCTAGGCGTTTGGCGTCGTCGTCTTGAATTTTCGCTTTGAGATTAGCAATAAGCTCTTGTTCTTTACGGTGAAAATACTCGTTTTCGAGAGCTTGACCGCGGTCTTCCATTTCGATCGGCATAAATATTATTACTCCTAAATTTTAACCTGAGCGTGCTAAATGCGACGAATATAATTGTCGCATTAAACAGAGCTCCAAACAGCACCACCATCCAGCCCGGTGCCAATCCGACCGTCGCCCGCTGAAAGAATAGATCCCAAAATATCTTACGGTCAGCCTCGGTCACGACTGGTATAGGTGACGGATGGATATAGATCTTCAGCGTCCATGACAGCGACAGTAGCACAAATATCCAGAGATAATTTGACCGCAAACGACGCCCGACGGCCTCCCATTCACTGATCGTAAAGTGCGGCGTGATCAGATCGGCGGCGATATGCTCCGCCCAATCTTTATCCGGCGGAACAGTGCGATGCGACAGCATAGGGGCAAAATACCCCGTCTCCAGCACACGCACGCGGTTGGCCCAAACCTCGTAATAACGGTACCTGCGGGCCTCCATGAACAAAAAGATCGACACGAGCAGCGTGTTGATCGGTATCGCAAAATGCGGATTGTCGGGCGAGCTAAAAACAAATGACAGCGTCGCACCCGCCGTGATCACGGCCCAGTTGGTCGTCGCGTCGAGCCGACCGCGCCACACATTCGACCGCTGCACCTCGCCGCGGTAAAAATGCGCCATGGCCATGTTAAATTCGGCCGGCAGCAGTTTTTGGGCTATATTGACGGGGGTCGTTCGCGGCTTTTCCGCACGCTTATGGACTTCCTCGGCAAAGGCGCGGAACGACTGCGGCACATTCGTTATATGAATGTCCTGATCGACAGGTTGTGAACCAGGGCGAACCTCGTCGTTCATAGCGTTTCAGGCGGTTTAGCTTTCGAGGGGACGAAAAAACTTACGTACTTTAGGTTTAACATTTTAGGTGTTCGGATGCAAGATTATGGCCTTTCGGCTACACTCGTAAAGCAATGATGGATCAAGACGAAAACTGGATGTGGCGGGCAATTCACGTCGCCCGCGAAGCCGAAAAGCTCGGCGAGGTGCCGGTTGGTGCCGTAATCATCGACGCCGACGGCAAAATACTCGCCGCCACCTCAAACCGCACCATAAAAAACAACGATCCGACCGCCCACGCCGAAATACTTGCCCTCCGCACCGCCGCGATCCGCACCGGTAATTACCGCCTGACGGGCACGACCATTTACACCACCATCGAACCCTGCGCGATGTGCGCCGGAGCCCTCGTCAACGCCCGCGTCGCCCGCGTCGTTTATGGCGCGGCCGACGAGCGTTTTGGCGCCGTCGAGACCCATTTCCGTGTCTGCGACAGCCCCGCGCTCAACCACCGCATGGAGATCACATCCGGCATCCTCGCCGACAAATGCCGCTCGCTGATGCAAGATTTCTTTAAAGCGAGACGCAAGTAACTTCTCGTCACTTTATCCTTTCGCCTTTATCCTTTATACTTTCGTTTCGTGCGGAGAGGTGCGAGAGTGGTTGAATCGGGCAGTCTCGAAAATTGTTGTACCTTTGCGGGTACCGTGGGTTCGAATCCCACCCTCTCCGCCATTTGTTATTTGAAGTTGTAAAGCAGTAACGTCCCACTTTTAGTTCCTTACCATCACAGGAGAAAAGTTCGTTATGCCTTTAACAAAAAGATTGTCGGCCGAATTTATCGGCACGCTTTGGCTAGTTCTCGGCGGATGCGGCAGTGCGGTTTTGGCCGCAGCGTATCCTAATCTCGGCATCGGTTTTGCGGGTGTTTCGCTCGCATTTGGTCTGACGGTGCTGACAATGGCGTTTGCTAGTGGCCATATTTCTGGCTGCCATCTGAATCCCGCGGTGACCTTTGGGTTGTGGGCGGGCAAGAGATTTCCAGCCAACGAGATCTTGCCGTACGTGATCGCACAGGTGCTCGGAGCGATCAGCGGAGCGGGCCTGCTGTACGTGATCGCCAGCGGCAAAGCGGGATTTACGCTCGCGGGCGGATTTGCTTCGAACGGCTTTGACACACATTCGCCGGGCGGATATTCGGCACTCGCGTGTTTCGTCGCCGAAGTAGTGGTGACGTTCTTTTTCCTGATCGTCATCCTCGGAGCCACGCACGGACGGGCCCCAAAAGGCTTTGCCCCGATCGCGATCGGCCTGTGTCTGACGCTGATCCATTTGATAACGATCCCGGTGACCAACACCTCGGTCAACCCAGCACGCAGCACCGGCCCCGCCATCTTCGTAGGCGGATGGGCGATATCACAGCTCTGGCTTTTCTGGGTCGCACCGATATTAGGTGCATTGCTCGCGGGCGTGGTCTATAGTTGGATGGTAGGCGATGATGAAGGCGTCCCCGCCGAAACCGTCGCCGGTGAAGAAGAGCCTGCGGAAGAAGCGGATTGATGCAGAAGCCCGCACGTAAGTAAGGGCGTAACATCCAACTTTATCGCACTAAGCGATTTGGTTTTGACAACTTAACAAACCGGAAGGGTGCAGGAGTGGTTGAACTGGCTACATTGGAAATGTAGTGAACCTCAAAAGGGTTCCGTGGGTTCGAATCCCACCCTTTCCGCCATAATCGAAAGGAGAAAGGATGAAGGATAAGGGAGAAAGTATCTCCCGAACGATTCTCCTTTCTCCTTTTTGTTTTGCATTATGGCAGAAGAGCTAAAACACCGAACCAAAGAGTTTGCCGTCAGAATCATCAAGCTCTACGCCGCTCTACCCAAAACAACCGAGTTACAAGTGATCGGCAAACAGTTTCTGCGGTCCGGGACGTCTGTCGGCGCACATTATCGCGAATCGCAATACGCCAAATCTGACGCCGATTTTATTAGCAAGGTCGAAGGTGGGTTGCAGGAGCTAGAAGAAACTAGCTACTGGCTTGAACTGCTCGACGAGATGCACTTATTCGATTCGGAAGAGCTTGTGCCGATCCGCAATGAGACCAACGAATTGACCGCCATCTTTATCACTATCGTTAAAAAAGTGAAGTCTCGAAAATAAATCGGCTCTCTTAACTTTATCCTTCATCCTTCATCCTTTATCCTTTAATTGGCTTCAGGCCCCGCACAACGTTTTGTTGTGAACTCCGCTAGGCGAGGAATCGAGCAACGGTAGCAATTTCGAACGTGTGTTGCGATCAGGTCTGAAGCCGCCATTTCTAACAAAGGTCATCTGTTTTCACAGGTGGCCTTTTTTTCGTCCGCAAGTTCTCCGCCCACGGCACGTTCAATATCCAAACGATATGATCACAGCCAATTACAAAAACATCGCCGCCGTAGCACTTGTCATTTTCGCCCTCACCTTTGCGGCCATAGGCCAAGAAACGAATAAATGCCCGTCAAACGCGAGCCGTGCGGACGCCGAAAAGATCGACGAATTTAGCCACATCGACGACAGCGAGCTGTACATCAACGTCGCGGTCCTGTTTGAGCGGCTCAAAGACGCCCCGGCCGGAACCTACGCCTACGTCATCGCTTACAAAGGTGCCGACGCCCTGCCCGCCGACCGCGATCGCAACCGGGTCGCCGAACGCATCCGTGAGTCGCTAGCTTTGCAAAACCAAGATGCAAGACAGTTTTTGATGATCGATGGCGGCTTTCGCAAGACCGACGGAGCCGAGTTTTTCTTTGTCGAGGCCGGCAACAAACCGCCGCTGCCTTCGAACACCGTTCCCACACCCAAAACACCCCGCGGCACCGTCCTGTGGGCAAAAACAATATTGAACGAGGAATCGAGCCCGATCGAAGAATTTGTAAATCGTGCCATCGTCTATCGCGATATGCCGGAGGACTATGACGGCCCCACATTACCCGCGATCGAAGAAACTGAGCCAAACCCGAGTCCGAGCGTTCCCGAAACGGCTCCGCAGCCCGAGATCTGGAAACTCGGCCTGTTCATCCCCGAACTCACTTTCCAAAAAGACAACTCGCAGGAAAAGCCGCCGCTGACCGCCGAAGAGCTTGATGCCATCAGATTCAACTGGACGAACAAAAAATTCGCACCCACCGTCGCTAAGACCAAAGGCTCATACGGCATCATGATCTACTACGCCGACGACCAGTTCTACGACATCAGCCGCCTCGAACCATTCATCGCCGCCGGCCGCGACCGCATGGCCTATGCCGCCCGCATCTTCCCCGAAAGCATCCAAATCATCTTCGGCGGCTACCGCGGCCAACCCCAAGTCGAATACTGGCTAGTCCCCGCCGACGGAACCCGGCCCATCGCCAAACCCGAAGACCGCGATTCAAGCGAGCCATCAGATCAATAAAGTCCAAAAGCCCTAAAGTCGGCGGAGCCGACGTCATATTTGTAGCCCACATCGCAAGATGTGGGTGCAATCCAACCAAATGCACGAGCCGTTGGAAACGGCGGCATAATACGGCGAAATCATTATGTCACCGTCTCCGACGGTTCTGACATGACCCTTATCTCTACCCACATCTTGCGATGTGGGCTACAAATATATCACCGTCTCCGACGGTTTATACAATCAAAAACATGTCGTTAATTTACTTCCTCACCGCCCGCGTAGCCTTTAGATCGAGCACCAGCACGCCTTCTTCGTCTATCTCGGCTTTGCAGGCCGTGGTTCGCGGCACCATGATGCTGTAATATCGGAAAAATCTCCCGGCTCTGATCACACGGTGGCGGCCGTTTGTTTTATCAAAGATAGGGAACGAGTTTGCAGTTGCCGTCTTTGCCGGAGCGACGCCGACCAGGCCGTTCCAACGGTCGTACAACAGCACTGCCCGCTCATGCGGCCCAAACCTTTCCGCAGCCGTCGCCCCGATCATGATCTCGCCCTTTTCGTTCAGCGTCACATGCATCTCTTCACGCCGGTTCTCCGGCCCAAGTGCAAATTCTTCCCAATTCTTAAACATGATCTATTTGTGAGTTAATGTATCATAGATGCAACATCTTGTCAAGCGTGCGAACTTGAAAGTTGACGCGGCGGCACGGTGAAGCGGGGCTTTCCACAAAAACGGGTGACGCGGCGGCGTGGAGGATCGCAGGTGAACCGCAGTTGGAAACCACTCGATTGTTCCCCAACGATCCAAGAAAACCTCTGATTGTCGAAATGACCCAGCTCAAAAGGGTGCTTTTTGCCACGAATTACACGAATAGAAGAGTTTTAATTCAAAAGCTTCTTTCGAATCAATTTTTATTATCTGATCAGAGTGTCATAAAAGAGTCTGGCCGCACTGTAAGCGAACGATATTTATGGAAATTTTCTTATTCGTGACATTCGTGTAATTCGTGGCTAAAACTTCTTATTCCCGATTCGTGGCTAACCTTTTGCTTCCGCACTTTATCCTTTCGCCTTTATCCTTTATCCTTTAAGAAAGTGAGTTACCAAGTCATAGCCCGAAAATGGCGGCCGCAGACCTTTGAAGAGGTTACGGGCCAGGAGATCATTACGCAGACGCTGCGTAACGCGCTCGAGCACGACCGTCTGCATCACGCGTATCTGTTTTCGGGGGCTCGCGGCGTTGGTAAAACGACCACCGCACGCATTTTGGCTAAGGCACTTAACTGCCACAAAACAAAGGACAAACCCAATCTGACACCGTGTCTGCTGACCGACACCGACCCGTGCCCTTCGTGCGTTGAGATATCCGAGAGCCGCTCGATCGACGTGCTTGAGATCGACGCCGCTTCGCACACCGGCATCGATGACGTCCGCGAAACGATCATCGAAAATATCAATTTCAACCCGACCCGCGACCGCTATCGCGTCTTTATCGTAGACGAGGTGCATCAGCTTTCAAAACCGGCATTCAACGCTCTGCTAAAAACGCTTGAGGAACCGCCCGAAAACGTCGTTTTTGTCATGGCGACGACCGAGTTGCACAAGGTGCCCGACACCATTTTGTCGCGTTGTCAGGAATTTGAGTTTCGCACGATACCGCTCACGAAGATCTTTGACCGTTTGAAGCTGATCGCCGACGCCGAAAAGATCAATATCGACGACGACGCCCTGCGTGAACTTGCCCGCTCCGGCACGGGGTCGATGCGTGATGCGCAGTCCAATTTTGATCAGGTCATCAGCTTTTCGGGCGAGCATATTACGGCACCTGACGTAACCAACGCCCTCGGTTTTGCCGGCGTCGAGGTCCTGACAAAAGTGATCTCCGCGATCACCGAGAAAGACCCCAAACAAGTGCTAGCCGTCGTTGACGACCTCATCGGACGCGGCCATGACCTGCGTAATTTCTGCCGCGACGTGCTTGGACTTTTCCGCGATCTGCTCGTTTTCAAAGTCGCCGGCGACGATAGCAATCTGTTCGAAACCGCCGTCTTTAACGCCGACCAGATGCGGCAGATGTCCGGCGCTTTTACCGAGGCCGATCTGCTGCGATTCTTCAATTCCCTCTGCGAAACCGAAGCCAGCCTCCGCGAAGCCGCCCATCCGCGTTACGTCCTCGAGGTCGGCCTCATAAAACTCATCGAAATGCGAAGCGTCGCCGGCATCGAAAACATCCTCGAACGCCTCAACGCCCTGACGTCGGGAGCGACGTTGGTCAGCAATGCCACGACCGCTTCAGCACCTTCGATTGCGGCTCATCCGGAAAAAAAACTCTGAAAATTGACCCGCCGGCCGTTGAGACTCCAGTTGCCGAAGTTCCAATTATCGAAGCTCCGACGGTCGATATAACGCCAAAAGACGAGCCAAAGCCTGTGGCCGATCCGCCCCCTCCCATCGAAACCGCTCCGGCCTTAGAAGAAGAGTCGCCATTTGCCGATGAACCGCCCGATTACATCAGCGATTTAGACGAACCTGCCTTCGAACCGCCTGTAGCACCTGAGCCTGTAAGGGAAAGGCTTACCGCTCCTCCCGTTCGGCTCACCCGCCTGTCCGCCGATGAGTTGGATCATTTCGAGGATAAAAAGCTCGACGACGGATATGAGGACAAACTCGGCATTGTTGGTGACGACCTGCTGCCGATCAAGAGTTCGGAACATCTGATCGAGGCACTTTTTGGCGACGTTTACGCTCCGCCTGTCGCTCCGGTTCGGCCTACGACAAATGGCTCGTCGCATGCTGCTGCGGTCGTCCCGACACTTGAGGCAACAAAGCTCAGAGACGAGATGGCTCCGAAACAAGAGGACATCGAGCTGCCCGCATTAACCGCCGAACCGACCGAAGAAGAGCTGCTAGCGTATGCCAACGCCCACCCTTCGGTCCGGGCCGCGATGCGTATATTCCGGGCAAAGATCATCGAGGTCGAACGGCACTGAGGCCACACGATTTACCGAACATCTTACTAGCTCCTTTCGTATTGTTTATAGATTGGGCAAACTCAGTTCATACTTAATGAAACGCAATTTTTTGCCGCGACAATTTAAACCACTGCTCATAATACTGGCGATCCTGATCGCCGGACTCACGGTGTTTTCGCAAGAAAACCAGCCATGGTCGCAAAACACCTCGCCCCTCCCGCCGCCGACCGGTTTTGTCAACGACTACGCCGGCGTCATTGACTCGGCGACAAAGCAGGCTCTTGAAACTAAACTTAAAAATCTCAAAGACACGACAAACCCGTCAGTCGAGATCGCCGTCGCCGTCGTAAAAACCACCGGCGAACGAGCAATTTTCGATTACTCACTCGCCGTCGCCCGCGGGTGGAAGATCGGCTCAGTTGACGACGACAACCCGAGCGCCTTGCTGCTCATAGCGATCGACGACCGCAAATATTTCACCCAAGTCAGCAAAGACCTCGAGGACGAGCTTCCCGACGGTGTCGTCGGCAGCCTGCAACGGCAATTTCTCGTTCCGGAATTCAAAAAAGCCAATTACGCCAAAGGTATCTCGGACACGATCGACGCCTACATCGCGACGATCCGTAATAAAGGCAACACATCCGGCAACGCCAACACCGTCAAGCCAGCAAGCAACGACGGCGATTCGGGTGGTGCATTTTTCGGGCTATTTTGCTGTGCCGGGATAATCCTGATCGTAATAGTGATCTTGATCGCATCGCGTAATCACAAAGGCGGCGGCCCGTCTGCCGGTGACCGCAATCGCTGGGGCGGCGGCGGATTTGGCGGCGGTGGTGGTGGCAGTAGTGGGAGCGATATAGCATCTGCAGTAATAGGCGGTATCATTGGGGCTGCACTTTCCGGTGGATCTTCTTCGTCCTCAAGCGATTCGGGCTCTTCAAGCGGCGGAGACTGGGGCGGATTTGGAGGCGGCGGAGACTTTGGCGGCGGCGGTGCCGGAGGAGATTGGTAATATTATGAACCACTATTTCGCTGATTTCATTGATGATCTACGGTCAACCCATCACGAAAATCTGGTGTCAGTTGTCCTGTATGGCTCGGCGGCGGCAGGTGATTTTGTGCCGCGTCAATCGGACTACAACATTCTCGTGGCGTTAAAAAAGATCGGCCCCGCCGATCTCAGGAACGCACAGGCGTGTATCCGCGAATGGACACGGCTCGGCAATCCAGTGCCCGTCTATTTTACCGAGTCCGAGCTGCAAAATGCGGCTGACGTTTTCCCGATCGAGTTTCACCAGATGACGGTCGCACACAAGGTATTGTTCGGCCCTGATGTACTTGCCGGATTAAATATCTCAGACAAATTCCTGCGTTTGCAGACGGAATACGAGCTTCGCAGTAAGCTGATACAGCTTAGACGGCAATACATCCCGGCGTCGGCGTCGGTCGATGGGCTGAAACGACTGATGGCCGAAAGCCTGTCGAGTTTTGCAGCGTTGTTTCGAGCCGTGCTGATAATCGGTGGCCAAACGCCGCCCGCGACCAAGCCCGAGATCGTCGCGCAGACGGTCAAGCATCTACAGATCGACGGAGCGTCGTTTGAAAAAATCTTTGATATTCGTGAGAATAGTCTCACCGTGAAATTAGACGAAATGAGTGCCAATGCACTCTTTGGCGAGTATATGGAGCAGATCGAAAAAGTTATTGACGCGGTCGATGCCGCCGGAAAATAGGAGAATTATTATGAAAAGAGCAATTTTATTGACTGTGGCAATGATAGCCGCATTTGGCCTAAGCGGATGCAGCTACAACGACCTCACCGCCAAACAGCAGCAGGTCAAAGGTAAGTGGGCCAATGTAGAAAGTTCAATGCAGCGGCGTGCCGACCTGATCCCTAATCTTGTCGAGACTGCAAAGATGGCCGGTATTCAGGAACAGGAAGTCTTCGGACAGATCGCTGATGCCCGTTCGCGTTTGTTAAATGCTCAACAAGCCGCTCCGACCGGAACCGGCGGCGACAAAACGCCTGAACAAAAGCAGGCGGTGATCGAAGCCAATAACAGCTTTGGCGGTACGATCGGACGACTTTTGAGCTTGCAGGAAAACTATCCGGTTCTGCGTTCGAACGAGGCGTTTATGAAGGTGCAGGACGAGCTTTCGGGCACGGAAAATCGGATCAATACAGCACGTCTCGATTTTAACGAAGCCGTCACGACGTTTAACACAACACGCAACTCGTTCCCGGCCGTGCTGACTGCAGGATTACTTGGATTTAAAGAAGAGCCTTTCTTCCAAGCAGACGAAAAAGCTAAGACGGCTCCGAGCGTGGGCGACGCTAACTCAATGCGTAAGCCAACGACCGCTCCGGCAGCACCCGCTCCGGCAAATGCGGCACCCGTTAATAAGTAGTTAAAAACCGCGGGAATTACACATCGAACAGTGGTCACAAGGCTTGCCGGGCTCAAAATGGCAAGCCTTTTCTTTGAACTCAGCTCCAAAGATCGAGTCTGCGAGGGCCTCAGCGATGGTTAGTTTGTCGAGAGATGGGTGAGTTGATATTGGTTCGCGGACTGCAACGCCGGTATTTTCAAGCTTATCGAGACGATGGGTTATCTTCTCAACGGCGGCAAACAGGGCGGCGAGCTCGGTGGGATTTTTAATTTCGTTTGCTGACATTTCCCTTGCTATTTTCTTGACCGAGCAGGTCGATATAATCAACCACCCCGACTATCGCCGAATCGATCGCTGCTCCGGGGGTTCCGGTTGAGGCAGTCGATGCTCCCCAGCCTTCTTGGACGATCACAACAATATCGCCCTCGCCTGAGTTTACCGAATCGAGAGCGATACAGGTGTAATCCATGTCCTCACCCTCGGGCGTGATCTGACGGCAGAGCATGACCCGTGCCCCCTCGTAACGCTGATTTTTTTGCGTTGCTACTACGTTACCGATGACTCTGGCTAACAACATCTAAGGATTAAAGACATGGGCGTCCGAATCGATGATCCCGACGATCGTGCAGTCAGTCGGCGTTTCGTCACGTTTGAACGGAAACGACGCTTCTTTGCCGCGGCACCAAAAAACTAACTCCCCTTCACCAGCCCCGACCGCATCGAGTGCAATGGTCGGGCTACCCTTTGGTTTGAGATCCGCATCCAGCGTCTGCACAATGAGAAATTTTCGTCCGTCGAGATTTTTATTCTTAACGGTCGCGACTACGGTTCCAATGACGCGGGCGATCTGCATTTGAAAATTTACGCGGGAAAGTCTATTTCGTCTATAACGCCAATTATCGCCGAATCAACGGGACAGTCTTTATTGCCCTCGGCAAGACGCGCGGACGAGCCGCTGACGACGATCACTTTTTCGTGAAAGCCGGCCCCGACCGTATCGACGGAAACAACATAGCCGCTCTGGTCAGTGCCGTCGAGATTGATCGGCTTGACGATGAGCAGCTTTTTTCCGTGCAGACGTTCGTCTTTTTGCGTGGACACGACTGTGCCCAAGATGCGTGCGATTATCATTGTCGGTAGTCAGTAGCCAGTAGTCAGTAGTCAGTAGTCGGACCAACCGACAACTGACAACCGACAACCGACAACTATCCTTTCTTAACTACCGGCAGCGTCTCATCAACGCTTGAGTGCGGACGCGGGATGACGTGGACGCTGACGAGTTCGCCAACGCGTCGTGCGGCGGCGGCTCCGGCGTCGGTCGCTGCTTTTACAGCGGCAACGTCACCACGGACGATAGCCGTGACAAATCCGGCGCCGATCTTCTCGTAAGATACGAGTTGAACGTTCGCTGCTTTGACCATTGCGTCTGCCGCTTCGATAGTCGCCACGAGTCCCTTGGTTTCAACCATTCCTAATGCTTCTTGCATTTATTTGCTCCTGGTTCGTTTTTAGAATTACGAAAGTTTTGTTAGTTTAACCCAACTTGGCCGCTTGGCTCAAAAGCTCGATCAACTCTTCGCGTGTAAATGAGATCTTTTTGCCGTTCGAGTCGCCCTGAACGGGATAATTTACGTCGAGATCACACGCAATATCGTTTTCATGCAGATACCCGCAAGCCTGACAACGGGCGTTTTCACCGAGAAAACCTGCCTTTTCTCTTAATTTTATCAGCTTTCCGATCGCTTCTTTGGGAATGTCGTTGGCTCCGCCCAAAGCCTTGGCAAGGATCGCGATCTTTGCTGTGTGTTCCAGCGTCTCAAGCCGGTCATACGCCTGCCAAAGATGTTCACCGTATGCGACCGCTCCGTGGTTGGCCATCAGCAAAGCGTTGTGATGCGGGACGAACGGTTTCATCGCCTCGGTCAGTTCGTCGGTCGAGGGTGTTCCGTAGGCCGTCAATGGAACACAGCCGAGGGTTAAGACCACTTCGGAAAGAATCGGCTGATCTATCGCAAGCCCCGCAACAGCAAACGCCGTCCCATGTGCCGGATGGGCGTGACAAACGGCGTGGATGTCAGGCCGCATCTTGTAAATGAGCAGATGCATCGCAAGTTCCGACGATGCCCGCATGTCATTGAGCGGCTTGCCTTCCATATCGGTCAAGGCCAGACATTCCTCGGTCATCCGTCCTTTTGACGTCATCGTCGGCGTCGCGAGCACGGTATTTTCATCCAGACGGATGCTGACATTGCCATCAAACGCAACGACATAGCTGCGTTCATAAAGCAGCTTACCGACCTCGACAATAAGTTTTCGAGCGGAGGATTCGTCCATATAATTAGGAAACCACAGATTAACACATCCTTTCGGGTAAGGTTAATCTGTGGCGAGTCCCTGCTTACAAAAATCTATTTTTGTCCTTTGGGTGCAACCGGTATATCAAAGACCCGGATCTCACATTCTTCTTTGCCGGGATGTTTGTGGCCAAGGCCCAATTGTTGGCTATCAAGTTGCTCTTGCAAACGAAAATTTTCGTTTCGCAGCTCCTGATTCTCCATTCTTAGCCGCTTCATTTCCTGATGACGCTTTCCGTGAAAGCCGCGCATTCGCGGTCCGTTGAGATCTACGAACAAGCTCGTAATAAACACCGCGACCATGAACGTTGCGGCAAATGGCAATGCACGAGTGATAAAACTTTTACTGCTAGACCAATTCATCTTAAAAAAACTCCTGATACTACTACTTACGCCGGAGTCGCAAAAACGGATTCACATACATTAATTGCTACCGTATTTTTATATTATACCTTTCGCTTTCGGCGGCAAAGCAAAATCGGCAATTACGAACAAAAAGAACAATTTTATGACGATCTTGCGGCTACAAGCGTTGCCCTCACGGACAAATTCGATTACACTTTGCGTTGCACGTGTGAAACAATGATCGCCTTTCTTTCCGGCAAACTGCTCGAAAAACAAGCAAATACGGCCATCGTCGATGTCGGCGGAGTCGGGTACGAAGTGTCGATACCGCTCTCGACATTTTACGAGCTCGGCGATGTAGGCTCGGACGTAAGTTTGCGTATTTACACCCACGTCCGCGAAGACGCGATACAGCTTTTTGGTTTCAAAACAGTCCGCGAACGCGACCTCTATCTTCGTCTGCTCTCTGTGCAAGGCATCGGGCCGAAAATGGGTATCACAATGCTGTCGGGAATGAGTGCGGATGAGATCATCCTCGCGATCCGCACCGAAGACCTCGCACGGCTGACGAACATTCCCGGCGTCGGGCGAAAAACTGCCGAGCGGCTTGCTATCGAGCTTCGCGATAAGATCGGCGAGCTTTCGTCGGGCGGAACTACCGCATCCGATGTCGGTTCCATTTCATCGCTACCCGCTGATGCCGTTTTCGAGGATGCTCTGTCGGCCCTCGTGAATCTAGGCTATCAACGCCCGGCTGCCGAGAAAGCTCTCAAGCAGGCCGCTCAGGACGGTACCGAGATCACGGTCCAAAAGCTACTGCGAAAGGCTCTGCAGGTGCTCGCCAAATAACGCCGTCCGATGCTCGAACTCGTTACACAAATTCGCGGCGATTTTGCCAAGCTCGACCGCCGTGCGGTCTTTGCGTTTGTCTATGCCGCGATCGGGCTGACCTGCATCACATATTTTAAGGACCCCGAGCTATCTCGCGTCGATACTTTCAAACACCCCATGCTCACATAGGCGACGAGGCCGCTCATCCGACGAATAACAATCTTTACGGCCTGATCTGGTGGGTATTTGTGTCGGTGACGTTTTATTTTGTGATACCCGCGATCTTTGTAAAGTTCATCCAAAAGCGAAAGTTGAGCGAGATCGGCCTTTCGCTAAAGATCGAGCCCTTTTTTCGCGGCTTTCTCGTTCACAGCCTAAAACCGTCGCTCGGCGTCTATTCCATCCTCGCGATGACCGTGCCGTACACGATGATCCATTTTCAAAAGCCAATGCCCGAGACATTTGCCGCGATCTTTGCGGGGCTGTTTCTAGGTTGGATCAGCTACAAGAACGGCACGATCTGGCTCGGGCTGGTGCTGCATTGCACCGTGGCTTTTTCAATGGATATTTTGGCTTTATACAACAAGGGGCTATTATTTTAGGCAATGAGTAACGCCGCCGCGATAAATATTAGGGACGAGGATCTTACGGCCGACGAGAGCCGCTTTGAAGCGACCCTGCGTCCGGCTCAGCTTGCTGAGTATATTGGCCAGACCAAGGTCAAAGAAAACCTGCGAGTGTTTATGAAGGCCGCGCTCAAGCGCCGTGAGGCTCTCGACCACATCCTGCTCACGGGCCCGCCGGGCATGGGCAAGACGACGCTCTCGAATATTGTCGCGACCGAAATGGGAGCATCGCTCAAATCGACCTCCGGCCCGGTGATCGAAAAAGCCGGCGACCTCGCGGCGATCCTGACGCGACTCGAAGAGGGCGACGTGCTCTTTATCGACGAGATCCACCGGCTCAATCCGGCGATCGAAGAGATCCTCTATCCCGCGATGGAGGATTACAATCTCGACATCATGATCGGCCAAGGCACCGCCGCACGCTCGATAAAGCTTGAGCTGCCAAAATTTACGCTTGTCGGTGCAACAACGCGGCCGGGTTTGATCACGGCGCCTTTAAGAGGCAGATTCGGGATCATCTTTCACCTTGATTTTTATGGCATCGACGATCTGCAGACGATCTGCAACCGCTCGGCGGGGATCTTGAATGTCGAGATCGAGGAACTGGGTGCTCACGAGATCGCACGTCGCGGCCGCGGCACACCGCGTATCGTTAATCGTCTGCTCCGCCGTGTGCGTGATTTTGCCGAGGTCGATCACGACGGACGCGTTACCGAACATGTCGCGTGCGACGCTCTCGACCGGATGGAAGTGGACAGCTACGGACTCGACGAAATGGACGCCAAGCTGCTCAAAACCATCATCGAAAAATTTGACGGCGGCCCCGTCGGCCTCAGCACGATCTCCGCCGCGATCCACGAGGAAAAAGATTCGATCGAAGAGATCATCGAACCATACCTGCTCCAGATCGGCTTTCTAAACCGCACCCCCCGCGGCCGCATGGCGACACGGCTTGCATATGAGCATTTTGGCCTGACATCGCTTATGCGAAATAACGCCCCAACGTCCCTATTTGAATAGATGTCTCTCCCCGAAATAATCGTTGATACCCGTCCTGTTGAAATGCTATTCTAGTAATTCGTTTGCCCCTCTAACTCAAATTTTCAACGCCCTGATATGCCGGAGGATTTCATGCTTTTTACCAAAAACTCGGATATGCATACGTCTACTATCCGCACACGTTTCTTCGTTACGTTTCTAACACTTGTCATAGTCGGGATTACTGGTATGGCTGCTTTCGGCCAGAGCGGCAGCGTCTCGGCGGGTGCGAAAAAGAAAGTCGTCAAGAAAAAAGTAATGTCCGAGCGTGAACGCGAACGCGAGCGTGAAAAGCAGTTCAAGCTTAAATACAACGCAGCGGCCAACGCAAAGGCTCAAAGAGGCCCGACACTCGTGCCTAAGATGACATTCTACGGCGTATCAGAACCTCTCTCTGAGATCGCATCTCGTCCACAGCCTGAGATCAGCAAAGAAGACGGCCCGGTGTTTGAGAATGAGATGGAAGATGTCTTTGAGGAGCCGATGAAACGTGCTCGAAAAGCCGCGGCCGCTGACCCGATCCAAACGATCGCAGGTTCCGAGCTATCGGCGGTCATTGGGGCAAACTTTACGGCTGTCGCCGCCGGCGGTTCCGCACCACCGGATACAACGCTCGCTGTCGGGCCAAATCACATCATCGTGTGGGTAAATTCGAGGTTTTCGATCTTTAATAAATCCGGCACTATCCTCAGCGGGCCGACTAGTGGCAGTGCCTTGTACGCGGGTATGCCAAACCTCTGTGCGACGACCAATCGCGGCGACCCTATATTGCAATACGATCGGCTAGCAGACCGTTGGATATTGAGCCAGTTCGCTTTTGGAAGTGGAACCACCGCTCCGTATTTTCAGTGCTTTGCGGTTTCGACATCGGGCGACCCGCTCGGGACTTATAACAAGTATTCCGTCGAATTTAGCGCGGTTGCCCCTAGCGGATTGAATGATTACGGCAAGCTCGGCGTAATGCCTGAGGCCTACTATACGTCTTACAACATGTTCCAAGGCTCTCCCGCCGGCAGTAACAGCGGTTCGGGCCTTTGTGCATCGGACCGCGTAAAGATGCTTGCCGGCGACCCGACCGCAACGACGCTCTGTGCTCCGATCGCGGTGTATGCCGGAGGCGGTTCGTATTTACCTGCCGATCTCGACGGCACAACATTGCCGACAAATTCTACGCAGGGCGGCATCTTTATCCGCCAAAACACGGCCCCCTTGATCACCCTCATCAAACTCAAACCAAACTTTGCAGCCGGTACGGTAACGATCAATGACGGCTTTGGCGGCGCGGCAGGTACTTCTATCAGCGTGCCGATCCCGACGACCCTGCGGGCATGTAATGGCACCGGCGGAACGTGCATTGCCCAACCCGGCACGACCAATTTGCTCGACACTCTTGGCGGCCGCTTGATGTACCGAGCCGCGTATCGCAACCGCGGCGGCGTTGACAGTCTCGTCTTTGCCCAAACGGTCGATCCTGACGGCGCCGGCACGCGCGGAGGTGCGATGCGTTGGTATGAGATCCGCGATCCTTTTTCGGCGACACCGACGCTCTTTCAAGTCGGCACGTTTGACGAAGGTGGGACAGGCGACCGCTGGATGGGATCGATCGCAATGAATAAGAACGGCGATATGATGATGGGATATTCGATCGCAAACTCGGCGACCGGGCTCAAACCGTCGATCGGCCTGACCGGACGCCGTGCGAGCGACCCGCTCAACACGATGCAGGCCGAGACGATAGCCTTTACCGGACTCGGGGTACAACTCACGGGGCTGACACGTTGGGGCGACTACACGACGATGCAGGTCGATCCGTCCGACGACGAAGGCTTTTGCTACGTCGGGCAATACTTACCCGCCGACGGAACATTTAATTGGACGACGCGTGTCGTCTGTGCCAAGTTCCCCGCCAGCAGCGTCACCATTTCGGGCCGTGTATTGACGGCACAAGGCCGCGGCGTGCGCAACGCCGTCGTCAGGCTGACCTTGCCGGATATGACGATCCGAACCGTCGTCTCCGGGCCCCTGGGACAGTTTAGCTTTGCAAATGTCACAACCGGTCAGACCTACGGACTGACCGCGACCGGACGGCGATTTGCATTCGGCACCCAAAACGTCAGCCCGACCAGCGGCGACGTCACCGGACTGACCATCGTCGCTCAGTAGGGGCAGAAGTCGGTAGTCAGTTTTCAGTTGTCAGTTGTCAGAATATAGAAAGGCCGCGAGCGTGATGTTCGCGGCCATTTCTTTGGTCCGTTCCGGACCAGGTGGACCAAGCATCATCTTGAACCGTCGGAGACGGTGAAATACTTGTAGCCCACATCGCGAGATGTGGGTGAGTTACAGTACAAGGTCCGAACCGTCGGAGACGGTGGCATAACAGTTAACGCCGTATATTATGCCGCCGTTTCCAACGGCTCAATTATTTGGTTGGTTTCGTACCCAAATCTTGCGATGTCAGCTACGGCAAATATGCCGTCTGCTCCGCAGACTGAAAAGAAAAAGGCTTCGCATATCGCGAAGCCTTTTTTCTTTGCAGAAGCCCGCACGTGAGTAAGGGCACTCGTCGACCCACGGTGCCCTTACTTCGTGCGGGCTTCTGCCTTATTCATCTTCATCCTCAACCGCCGCTAATAGTGATGCGGATGTTACGAGGTCTTCGTCGCCGCATTTTATTAGGGTGACGCCTTGGGCGCTGCGGCCGGTTTCGCGGATGCGGTCGACACCCAGGCGGATGAGTTTTGCCTGTTGGGTGATGATCATGATCTCGCTGTCCTCTTCGATCGGAAACGATGCGACGACCTTGCCGGTTTTGTCGGTGGTCTTCATGTTGATGACGCCGACGCCGCCGCGTTTTGTCAGGCGATAGCTGTTGACGAGCGTCTGTTTGCCAAAGCCTTTTTCCGAAACGGAGAGGATCTTTTCGGTGCCCTCCTGTGACACGCTGCAGACCGAGACGACATAATCGCCGCCCCGCAGATTAACGCCCCGCACGCCGCGTGCCGCACGCCCCATCGGGCGAACGTCCGTTTCCTGAAAGCGGACCGCCATGCCGTCGTGCGTCGCGACAAATATCTGCCGCTTGCCGTCGGTGCGGATCACCTCGAGCAGCTCGTCGCCCTCGTCGATGTTGATGGCGTTGATGCCGTTGGCACGGATGTTTTGATACTCCGAAAGCAGTGTCTTTTTGATAACGCCGTGCTTGGTGACCATCGTGAGATAAACCTCTTCGCTAAAATCACGCACGGCCATTGTCGCCACCAGCTTACGCTCGCTGGATAGCTGGACCATGTTGACCACGGCTTTGCCGCGAGCGGCTGCGGCAGCCTCAGGTATCTCGTGGACCTTCATCTTAAAGACCTGGCCGTCGTCCGTAAAGATCATCAACGCGTCGTGCGTCGATGCCGTGAACAGATGCTCGACAAAATCCTCGTTCTTCGCCGTAGCACCGAGACGGCCCTTGCCGCCGCGACCTTGGCGCGAATAGGTCGAGACGGGCGTGCGTTTGATGTAGCCGGCCTTAGTGACGGTGATGGCGACCTCTTCGTCGGCGATGAGGTCCTCGATGTTAAACTCGGCGTCGGCATCGACGATGATCGTCCGGCGGGCATCGCCGTACACACGTCTGATCTCGACCAGCTCGTCCGTGATCACCTGACGCAGAACGCTTTCGTTCGCAAGGATATTCTCAAGCTCGGCGATGTATTTGATGATCTCGGCGTATTCGTCGAGGATCTTTTGCCGCTCAAGCGCCGACAAACGACGCAGTTGCAGATCAAGGATCGCCTGTGCCTGTATCTCAGAAAATTCGAGGCTGCCAAGGACTTTGGTGAGTTCCTTAAGAAACACGTCCTTAGACTTTTCGCCCGTGACGCCGCGCCACGCGGATATCTCCGACGCCGTCTTGAGATTTGCCGTCAGCCACTGTTTCGCTTCATCCACCGAACGCGAATTGCGGATCGTCGGGATGATGTAATCGAGGGCGTCGATGGCTTTGTTGAGGCCCTCTAAGATATGCGCACGCGCCTGAGCCTTACGCAGGTCAAACTCAGTCCTGCGGCGAACGACCTCGCGGCGAAATTCGACAAATGCTTCGAGCATCTGCTTGAGCGTCAGCACTTTTGGCTGGCCGTCAACGATCGCGATGTTGATGATGCCAAACGACGATTGCATCGGCGTCAGCTTGTAGAGTTTGTTGAGGATCACCTGCGGGATGGCGTCGCGTTTGAGCTCGATGACGACACGCATGCCCTCGCGGCTCGATTCGTCGCGGATCTCTGAGATGCCGTCGAGACGTTTTTCGTGGACAAGCTCGGCGATCTTTTCGATCAGACGAGCCTTATTGACCTGATACGGGATCTCGGTGATGACGACGGCGTTGCGAACACGATCGCCGCGTCCGATCTCATCGACGACGGCCTTAGCCCGCATCTGGATGATGCCGCGGCCGGTTTTGTACGCGCTGACGATGCCTTCGCGGCCGTAGATAAATCCGGCGGTCGGAAAGTCGGGGCCGGGAACGTGTTTGATCAGCTCGTCAAACGATATCTCGGGGTCTTTGATCAGAGCGATCGTCGCGTCGAGCACCTCGGTCAGATTGTGCGGCGGGATCTTCGTCGCCATACCGACGGCGATGCCCTCGGAACCGTTGACCAGCAGCAAAGGGACGCGTGTCGGCAGCACTTTCGGCTCGGATAGCGATTCGTCATAGTTAGGCTGGAAATCGACCGTCTCTTTGTTAATGTCGTCGAGAATTTCGTTGGCGATCTTTGCAAGCCGGACCTCGGTGTAACGCATCGCAGCCGCATTGTCGCCGTCGATCGAGCCAAAGTTTCCCTGCCCGTCTACCAGCGGATAACGCATCGAAAAATCCTGCGCCATACGGACGATCGAATCATAGATCGCCGAATCGCCGTGCGGGTGATATTTACCCATCACATCGCCGACGGCACGTGCCGATTTACGATAAGCCTTGCCGGCGACATTTCCCTGCTCGTACATTCCGAACAGGATGCGGCGGTGAACCGGTTTGAGCCCGTCGCGGACATCCGGCAAAGCCCGGCCGATGATGACGGACATGGCATAGTCGAGATACGACCGCCGCATCTCGTCTTCGATATTGATCTGACTGCGTTCTATTGAATCCATTTGATTAAAAATCCTGCGTTTTTCCGGTTTGTAAAAAGGTGCGAGGTCGTACTATTTCTGGAAAAGTGAGTGCCTTAACTATTTCTATATTTTACAGGCTAAAAGCCTGCTTCGCAACTCGCGGAACCTCCTGATTTACCCGTTTTCCCGGTCAGTTTTTGAACTTAAAATGTTGTCCACAGAATCACAACAAACCCGTGCTATCGACCGTGCTGTAATAAAGCCCGTCGTCGAAAAAGAGAACCGGCGCATACAAAGAATTTCGCTGCCTCTGCCCGTTCGCGTCGAGGTCAAACTCGACAGTGATCTGAGTTGGTACGAGGTAACGAGGTTAAATGATATCTCCGCATTTGGCGCCGGATTCTTACTCAAACGCCCGATCAAACGTGGACGTCTGGTTCTATTAACAGCACCGATACCGCGTCAGCTAAGGTCGTACGATTACGGCGAGCCGCAATATAAGATCTGGGGACTTGTCCGACGCTGCATCTCGGTCGGCCGCAGCGTTAACGAACAGGAATATTCGATAGGCCTGGCGTTTACAGGGCGAAAGCCCCCCGAAGGCTATCTAGAACATCCGTCGCGTCTCTATGACGTAACGCATCGCGAGGACGAGGGCCGCGGTTTCTGGAGCCTGACCGAAGCCAACCTGTTCGCCGACGACAGCGATCTGCCAAAAGACCTGCGTAAACAAACGCGGTATTTTATCCCCGAGGCCTTAAAGCTGGAACAGGTTGACGAGGCCGGAAATGTACTATTTTCTGAAATGACCGTCACCGAAAACATCAGCCTCGGCGGAGCCGCTGTGCTTACGACCTTAAATGCCTCGACCGGTACGTTTCTTCGCGTCACCAGCGAAAGGTTTTCGATCCAGATCCTATCCGTCGTGCGCAGCTCGCGCGTCGGCCCCGACGGCATCACGCGGCTGCATCTCGAGTTTATCGACAGGTTTTTCCCACTCGAAGGCGTCGTTTCCGCCTAATATAAATTCTAATTTGAACTAAGGTTGTTGCGGCTGTGGTTGTGCAGGCGTCGGCGGACGGCCATGCCGTCTGATATATTCTTTCAACCGCCGTTTTTGCTCGAGTGTTAGATTTCTCGGATCAAATCCGGGTGGTAACGGCCCGCCCTGAGTTGGCGGACGCTGAACATTGGGAGGGAGTTGTGTGTTGCGGATAACACTCGTACGGGTCGAGCCGTCGGCGTTCTTTTCGGTGACGACGATGTTACCGGTCTTTCCCTCAGCCGGAAACTGCACGGTCGAGCCATCTTCGTCGGTAATGGTTACAGTGTCATCAGCAGGCTTTTCAGTTTTGGCTGTCTCGCCCGACTTTGAGCTTGTGTCTGGCGTGCGTGACTCGGTCTTATTCGTCGCTGCGGTGGACGACGCGGCAGACGCTTGAGCCGAGTTTGCATTGGCGTTAGCATTCGCGTTTGCAACTGCTGTCGTATCCGCGACAACCGGAACGTCTGCTGTTGTTCCGGCGGTTTTGTCCGTGTCGGCCGGCGTGATACCAAAGACCGACGGTTTGAACATATACAATCCGCTCGCAACCGCGGCTCCGACGAGCAGCATTCCCAACGCTCCGGCGGCAAAGCCGAATCTTCGCTTTGGCGGGGCCGAGGTCACATGTGCCGCTGCGATATTTGTCCGCTGAGTTTTGTCACCGGCCTTGACCGATGTCAGTTGTGATAGATCTGCCGGCAGGATCTCGGTCTTAGCATCCGAACTATTGGCCGAGCCTGCCTGTGTCGCTCCGGGCCCGACCTGAGTTCCCTGGCCTAACACGGCTGTCTTTTCGGACGAGATCGCGATCGTTGCGGGGTCGGCAAGATAAGCGTAATTTTCACTCTCGCGAAACATCTGACGCATATCGCTCGCAGTCGCCGGACGCTCGTCCGCATTGAGCGACATCGCTTTTTGCAACACACCCGCAATACCGCGAGGCGCGTCTGGATTGATGACATTTGCCGGGACGAGCGGGTCTTCTTTCTGACTTAACACGGCCATCGCACGCGTCAGGGCGTCCTCAGGTGAGACATTTGTCAGCAAATGATAGAGCGTCGCCGCCAGCGAATACAGATCGCTGCGCGGATCAGTGCCCGTGCCCTGGATCTGCTCAAGCGAAGCATAATTGCGCGAATAGCCAAAGATGCTCTTTGCCGCCGTTGCGTGTCCGGCATCGGTCGGGTTCCCTTTTGCAAGCCCAAAATCGAGCAAGATAATGTCGCCGCGGGGCGTGACCTTTAGGTTTTGCGGTTTGATGTCGCGGTGGATGACCGGCATCTCTTGGTTGTGTAGATAATCAAGCGCGTCAAGCAATTGATCCGCCCATTTTTGCACCTGTTCGACCGTAAACGCCTGTTTCTCAGGGTCGAGCATACTGCCGACATCGTCGCCCGGGATATACTCCATCACCAAAAACAGCCCGTCGGATTCCTCAAAATGATCGCTCACACGCGGCAAAGCCGAATGCTTTAAGCTATTTAGCAGACGTGCCTCTCGCTCAATGGCTTTGCGAAAATTGTCGTCCATGCACAGCGTTTCTTTGATCGCGACGGTGCTGCCAAAACGCTCATCGGTCGCGACATACACCGCTCCCATACCGCCCTGGCCGATCTTTTTATCGATACGATATCGCTGCTGCAAAAATGTTCCGGCTTCGATCATTAAATTTACCTACGCAATAAATCGTTGTTTAGTTTAATACAATTTCGGGTACAAAAAAAGATTTGTGAACTGCTAAGACTCAGATTTAGATGTGCGCGAACGGCATAAAGTTTTACGCAGGGTCGTTTCTTGGTTTTTACGAACCGTCGGAGACGGTAAAATATTTGTAGCCCACATCGCAAAATGTGGGTACGGACGAAAACGTTTGCGTCCGAACCGTCGGAGACGGTGACATAAAAGGATCTACAAATATGAATATATGCCGCCGTCGCTGACGGCTAGGGCCATTGATATATCCTAGTTCCCCACAGTTCGCACTGTGGGCTACAAATATCGCGTCGGCTCCGCCGACTCAAGCCTCGCCGCCTTGCAAAACAAAACTTGGATGTCACGCCCTAGCTCACGCGCGGGCTTCCGCATCAAAACCAAAAGCCGCAAGCATCACGCCCACGGCTTTTTTCTTTCTGACTACTGACTACTGACTACTGACTACCGACTACTGACTACTTCCCCATTCACACCGCCCCATAAACCACCGCGACGTTCGAAAAGTTTGAAACAGATCTCGCCCCGACGGCTCTGACCTTGTACATATAATATTGGCCGGGCGATACGGGCGTGTCGATCAGACGCTGGCGGCGGGTGGTCATGTGCAGATACCAATCGACCGTGTCGCCGTGCCGACGCCAGATCTCATACACCACACGTCCGGGTTTGTTGTTGCCGTCAAACCTGAGCGTATTGACTCCGTTCGAATAACCGAACGCCGACAGGTTGGCCGGGTCCTGTGCTATATACCGCGTCAGTACCAGATCGGGGTAATCAAAACCCGCCTTGGCCCATTCTTTTTCGGGTGCCTCGCTGGCCATCAGCGTGTCGCGTACCTTTTTCAGCAATGCCACCACCTGACGACGCGTAGCACGCCGGGCGCTGACCGCCGATTTGCGGTCGTCCTCGGCCACCGTCGCCGCCAGCGTTTCGGTTTCGAGCGTCGCCGGCAAAGTGCCAAACTCCGTCGTCAAAGACGTCTTGACCACCGCATCAACCGCCGGCAGATCGGGGCCGCCCAGCACCGCAACAACATTAGCCGCAAAACCGGCCAGATCGAGATCGCCTAATTTTCTAAAATCCATTGTGTTTTATCTCCTTTTATCTATTGTGTTAATTAATGTAAGAAACAGTTATCGCTATTTCTACAATGAACATAGCATTAAATATCTCATCTGTCAAGCGCCGTTTCACCGATGAAATATTACAAGATGCGAACGTTTTTGAGAAAAATTGCGCAATTTTCCGGCAAAACGCGCGCATTTTTCCGCAAAACGATATAAAACACTCGTGTTATTGCGCAATTTTCCGGCAAAACGATCGCATTTCTCCAAAAAACGCGCGCATTTCGCCGAAAAACGTTCGCGTTTTTTCAAAAAATTGCGCAATTCAGCAGCAAATTGCGCAGTTTTATAAGAAAATTGCGCAATTTTTTGAAGATTTTGTGGCTGTAATTTTTGGGAAAGTTTAGATTTGGAACTGTATCTACCGGTTTTGTGCCCAAATAAAATTGGCCACCATAATGCATTTTAGGCATAACCCGGCTTTTTTGGTAAAGCCGTTACTTAATTTTTTCCAGTATTTCCGGAGCATATTTGATCACCTTGTTCAGAATGATTATTCCGTCTTGACGAGTCTGAGGGTCTACTTTTTTTTGTCGTCTTCCTTCCATATCTTGTAAAAATCGATCCTGCGACCGCTATGTCTAAATAAATAGGCCAAGGTATACGGAACGGTAATATACCGCATATCTCCCAGTGCATTTGGCTTCTTACCATAAATCTTTTCAGCCTTCCGAAAGAGAATCGCCCTCGCGACTAAATCTTCAAAATATTGATTGTCAGGTTTTTCGATCAAATTGTATTTCAAAAATGCACCGTAGTTCTTCTCCTTTCCCAAAACGACTATATGGGGACCAACAGCTATCTTTCCTTCATCTTCTATGTCGGAAAAAACATTTACAAACTTAGCAAGATCCGCTTTTGTAAACTTTTGACCACTCGGACTCTTTTTATCAAAGGCATCCAGATTTCTTTTGCCCACCTCTTTAAGGCGAGCATTTTTGTACTGGCCCGTTGCCCTTTCGTAAAACCACTGAGTCTGATGTGACTGACCCACCGCCGGGGGAGCAAAGAGACCGCGTGACAGCTTTTCGAGTTCAATATGGAACGGCACGTTCGAAGAATATTCGGAGATCGCAACTTTGTTTTGCGTATTCGAATAGATGGCTATCCGCGAAACTATTTCGCTAAAACGGGGCTTACTTTTCACAACTGATATTTTTACTTGAACAAAGACAGAATCAAGATCGACATCTACCCTATACTTTTTTGTTTTGACACTGTGATAAATCGCGGCTGTCGTTTGTCCACCATTGACAATTTGGAAGTCATCGATTTTTGAAATCACGAAACCGGCATCTACGGCAGACTTACAAATTTCAATATTCTCGGCTGTAGCTGAAATGCCATTATTAAATGCGAGGAACATATGTGGCTCCTCTTTAAGAGTTGTTCTAATGCCCTTGTTTATACCTGCCGGAACTCGAGAAACGCCCTCAAATTCTGTTCTAGGAGTCTTGCTCCGTAGCGCTCATACAAACTTACTAGAGCCTGGCCTGGCATTATCGCAAGATACGATTGGTAAAGCTCATTTCGTACAGGAGCCATGATACAAGGCACGTGAAACCCTTCTTTTATGAAATCGATCTCAATCGGAATTCTCGATTTTTCAGAAAGATTGAACAAATAATTGATATCAATTACATGGAAAAAGAAATTACATCCTCCGAGAGTCTTGGAAGTTGGCAGTTTTGCCGTAACCTGTCCATCCGTAACAAGAAAGATATTTATTCTGGACAGAAATACTTTTATCTCAGGTACGTTTGCGATCGTATTGGCGAGATCAAAAATCTCAGACGTAGGTTCAATTTCAGCGGAGTAGTCCTTAAAGTAAGCGGTCTTGAAAAAATTGAGAACACGATCAAGGGCCTTTTCCGCGGCAGGTTTCGGTACGGTGACAACTTCTTCCGTACCGTGGAAAATAGAAACAAACAGATCAAGGGTTTCATAGTTCTCAGAAAGCGCATAACCATTTATCTTGTGTTCAACACCCCGTTTGCTTACTTTTTCGTCGTAACAAACTCGGTAGTTTTCAGTCTGACCACCTTCCGCTAAAAGTGACAAAGCAATGTCCGTAAATACATCTTCCGGGGTTGTTCCTTCTTCTTCAGTTATAGAAAAAATTTTTACGTCTTCTTGGAAAGACGTATAGAACCGTTGAAATTCAATAGTCTCAATTGATGACATCAGTTTTTATTTATTGAATCGAATAGTTCGAGGTCTGTTTTCATAAAAGACGTGCAATCAGCGATTGAAATTGAGTATTTAACGTCCCCGACACCGCCGCGAATTTCATTTTCGGTTATCCGAGGAAAGTCACCAGCTATTTTGAAAACGGTTTCTTGACGAATGTTGTAACCCGTATGTTGATATAGGCTCTTGTGGATATCAAAGTAGCCAACCTCAAACAGTTTCAAGCGAAAGCTACTTAAGGCGGTAATGTTTTTCTCCAAATTACACTCTACGACTTCCACCAATTGATTAAGAGTCTCACCATGATCAACGCGGACATCGAGAGATAGATGGTAGAGGAAGATTTTCGGGACGATCGTGTCATCCAACTGTCTTTCACTACTTATTTGGATTTTTTGATGGTTATTTCCATGAGTCGTTTTGACCTCCACAGCCCAGTCTGAATGATGGAAGTCTTGAACCGTGTTTGACGGAACCTGCCAAGAACTAACACAGTGTTCTTTATCATCTGATACGTTCAAAAACTTTTGGAGAAAGAATACTTCTCCATACAACCCTCTCTGAGCTTCGGGGCTGAGACCTTGGGGGCCTAATTTATCGAAGAGTGTCTGCCATTTAGCCAATCGATTCAATGACTCCGCAATCAAGTTCTTTTCGTCTGTGATTTGAGCTACATGATTGATCAAATCCTCACTGAGTACAGAGAAAATATCGTTGTGTTGCTTATTAAGAAGCAGGAATAACAAATAACATTTTTTTCGATCTTGGCTGTCAGTTAGTATCTCAACCTTGATATCCCTAAGCCGGTTCCATGAACTTGTGTCGGGCTGATTTTCGACGCTAATGTGTATCGCGAGACACCTCATCATCTCGGGTGCTCTAACCGCTACATAAATATCAGACAGGACCATGGAGGAAAGACGCTTAACCAAGATGCCAGAACTCAAGGACTGGTCATTCTCAAGGTCGATCCAAATTTCATCAATCTTCATCTTCGTAATTCTCGGAAGGTTCGTAATCAAAATCAAAACGATCCAGCAATTCTTCTTTTATCCTGTATGCAACAAAAGAGTTGAAATTGCTCTTTGGGAAACTTATCGCATAACCAACAATTGGATTGCAAGTTGCTGGAAGTTTCGCACCTAAGGGATCGAGTAAATAAATCAACATTAATGGATTCTTGGGATTTCTGACTTGATTTCTTACAACCTGACCATTCAGATAACTTGGAGTCCCTTCTCTACCCCCCCAAAGTTCGCTGGTCAATCTCTCTGCTTTTTCATAATGCTCAGGCGATAAGTCGATAAACTCATGTCTGGGGCTTATGATGTGTGATTTCTTCAGATAATAAATTTCTTCACTTGAACTATTCTCGTCTTGGCTTCTTATGAAACAACCTACTTTATATTCTCCGTTCTGTAGTTCGAAATGATGATCGGTTTGAGCATTGTTTTTGGACATTAGAGCAATCGTCCAGTCAGTTAATTCATCATTAGGCAATTGCAAATCAATAAAGCGAATTAGATTTTGTGGATCATATGCCTTTAAGTTCTCCAGTATCTGAAAATTTCTCAAGAACCCTTTGACTTGACTTGCAGGAATACCCTTCCAAACTAAATTGTCGGATTTCTTTTCATAACTTGGCGGAAGCGATCCAACAAATTCTTTTGTCACTGCTAGGTTATTATCGATTGTTTCCTCGTTCCTTTTCAGTTCATAAGACTCAACCAGCCGCCCCGACCATGAGACCTGAACATCGACAGTGGCTTTCATCTTGTTGGACGCTGTTATTTGCAGGACGCCCGGGTGGGACCTGACCTTTAATGCATATTGTTCCGGCGTCGAGCCCGCCACATCTGCCATATAGTCAAATTCTTCCCGTAGCTCTTCCGAAGCGTGTGCGATGTGACAGAACCATTCATTCAACTCACGGCTCGTAAATAAACGACACAAGTCAACGTAGCCTGGTCGGTAGCCAAACCAGCGCCCCATCTGCATTAGCGTGTCATACATCGTCGAGGCTCTTAAGTAATAGCTTATCGACAAACCTTCAAGCGTAAGACCGCGTGAAAGCTTGTCTCCGCCAATGGCAATTGTCGATAAGCCACCGGGGTGATCCACGTAGTTTAATGTGTCCGCTGACCCGCCATTAATCGACCTCACTTCAATTTTTACGACTGCGTCATATAGATGTTTGAGGACATCCGACCATTCGTGAATCTGCAAAAAGTTGTCAATATCCGATAGGGGGGAGTTCAGGATTTCCTGTGAGACAGTTTTGTAACTTTTATAGTTACCACCTACCCCCTTAACATCTTCTTCAAAAGTTTGCCGTAGCTCTTCTAGGACAAGCGCGTTGTTTTGATCAATTCCCAATTTGTAGTGTGCAAATACCTTTTCAACCAAATCACGAATATGGTTTTGCCAAATTACAAATCGTGTGACGTGAATCAACATTGAATTGTGATCACTTACTTGGCCCCTTAACCGTCTAATTGCGCAGGTCAAAATGAAACATCGAATTGCGAGTTTTAGAGATTCTGGGACTGCTGACGGCAACTGGTCCCGCATCTTATGTTTGTTGGGAACAAAAGATTGATAATCATCGATACGATTTACTATCGGTAAAACCATTTCTGTTGGCTCGTCATCCGCGAGTGGACGAAAACCAAAGACTTTTTCAGGTCCTATGTAGTTTGAAGGCGCGGAAGATTAATAATAAAATCCCTAGGGAAGATATTATTTTCATTGAACGGGATAAAAATGTTCGCGAAGGGAGTTGCGGTGTAACCAACATACCCACTCTTTGCAAAGAGTCCGAGTATCTGCGTAATCCCATTATTGATGGCGCTTTGTTTCGCGGAATCGTTGGAAATATTTATCGAAGCATTGTCCGCTTCATCGTCAATCAACAACAGAACCTTGTCTCTGATTTTTCGATTTCCATCTCCGTCATCCGAGGCATGGCTATACAGCCATCGGTATAGATTTTCGAGTCTTGTCTTATTCTTTTTTACAACCGCAATAATAGGTTCATTTGTATGAAAGGAATAAGCACCACGCCTACTAAAGTCGCCGCTCTCATCACTCGAAGTGAAGGAATGCGCCGGGTAAATACGCTGCCCTACACCGGCGCCGATGATGCTGTTACCAGTATTAAATGCTCGTTGATATTTCGTGTCGAAACAAAGAAATCCTTCATCTATGCGCAATTGGGTCTGTGTCCGCAAATTATTATGCAATCCTGCAAGAACAATTATTAGATCGTATCCAGCATCGGCGGCCTTACATATTAGACCAGTATAATTTGCAGTCTTTCCAGACTGGACTTGACCCACTACCAATCCCTTCTTGTCAAAACCCACTTCAACTCTTGGGTCATAGAGCCCATCAAGCGTCTTATTCGTCAATCGGTCGAGGTGACCTACCGTTTCAAGCAAAATTTTTTCTGAACTGAAGAAAAGTCCTGTACCTTTCCCAAAAATTCCAGGTAATCTGATTTTGACTTTCGTTTACCCAGTGCCGCTTTCGCTCATTGGACTCAATCATTCTAAATTCTTCCACCCGAACCCTGTAAAGAGATTCGACTTCACGAATTAGAAGATTCTTGTCGATGCCGTCGAACTCGGGATTCGAGAGAGCAAAATCCACCTGCCTTTCGATTTGGTCTTTGGTCACCGAACCTGAATCAGGCAGTAAAGTTCTTAATGTGAGGAGTGCGTTATTTATTGTCATCATTGGCGTTCAGGTATTCAACATATTGGGGATAAAAGTTAAATGGCTCAATGCTCAATATAATCCCTTTTGCTTGATCGTCAGTTTTATTCTGGTTGATTAAGTTTCGGTACATTGCCTTCATCGTTGCTAGGATCAATTCATGATTAGTACCTTCAAAAGGCTGGCCGTGTGTAATTTCAGCCTCATTTTCTTTTAGCGTGATCAGCGGAATGGGAATAGTTTCTTCAATAAATCGCAACGCCTTTTCAATTTCCGACCGATAGGGAGATGAATTTTCCAGTAATTGTTTTATTATTGGGTGGACCCGGTTTAACTTATAAAATCGTTTCTCGTTCCTTCGATATTCCTGCCAAAGAAATTGATCTTCATCTCTTGAAAACTGTCGTCGAATAACCTTCCCCCGGTGGCGATAGACTTCTACTGCTTGAGACCTTGCGTTTCTTGCCGCCGAAAGTATTTGCTCCAAGAGTCTAGCTGGAGGACGAGCTAACGATTTCTTGATGTCGATCTGCCATTCCGCATCCGCATTATTCGGAAGCTCGATTAGTATTCGGCATAGATCATAGTGAACTTCTTTCTTAAATGAACCAATACCGAGCCAATCCCCGGCTACCAGTAAGCGCTGGTTTCGATAAACATAGAAGCCCTGATGGGCCGTCCAACTATCCTTCGGCCCCTTCCCATAATCGTATTGTTCAGGAGAAAGTTTCGAACGATGCGGGAGAACGTATCCCTTTAGGAAAATTTGTCGATCATCAAGGTAAACATCCGATTTTGGTTGTAACCCCCCGATACCAATCATAAACGGGTCCCAAGGTTCGACCTCGCGTCCTTTGAAATAGATTTTTACCCCCCTACTTATGAAACGGTGAAACACCATGGAAAGATGTTTTTTAACGCCGTCCATTTTTTTCATGAAATTGTCCATGGAATCGGCGTCATCTTCCTGAGAATCTTTTGTTAACCGGTCTATATCCCACCAGATGACGGCAGTTCCCGTTAGCACCTTAGCTATTTGTTGAAGAAATTTTGCGTCAGGATAATACCGAAGCAAGGTCCAAGACTTAACTTGACGGACATAGTCAAGATCCCAACACCACCACGAAACACCTCCAGTTTGGTCCTTTGAAATAACAGAAAATTTCTTGCATTGAGAAAACGACGCGGTCTTTAATCCTAAGCCAAACCTTCCCAAATCCTTTTCTTCTCGGACGTCAAGTGGATTCTTACTTCCAGGTCTCATAGCATTGATCAATTCATCGTTGTTCATGCCCTTACCGTCATCAACAATCGATATTGTGGTTAGTGGACCTTTCCAGTCATAGTCGACCCATATCTTCTTGGCTCCAGCGGAAATTGAATTGTCAATAATGTCTGCAATAGCCGCCTCAACGCTATATCCAATCGCCCGAAAGGTCTGAATCATTGCCGAGGCTTCCGGAATTGCAGCCGTGGTTTCAAATTGGGAATAGTCCATCATAAGGAACTAAAGAATGTCGGAGGATTCCGTTATCTCGCCCTCAAGGATCTTCAGGACAATTTGACGAATGTTAGATTCACTCCGGTTTTCTAGCTGGTTTGACACCTGCTTTCTGCTCGGAGCCATTGGTCTCTGATTCCACCCCACCCGGTGTTCAAACAGGGGATCAAATTCATCTCGCCAATGGTTTACCGAATGCTTGTTTACATGCAGTTTCTCACCGACATCTCTATATGCATACGTCCACGTAGGGTAGTTCAAATTATGAAGAGCCTCCTTGTTGAATCTTGCTAAGTAATAGGCAACATATAAACCCAAAATATGATTATTTTGCATTAAGTAACTCCAAGATTTTCTTCGCCAATGCTCTTGCCATTAATGGTGGAACAGCGTTACCAATTTGTGTAAATGCCGCTGTCCGACCCCCTTCGAAAAAGTAATCGTCCGGAAAAGATTGAATACGGGCCGCCTCCCGCACCGAAAGGGATCTAACTTGGTCGCGATCAGGATAAATGTAGTAATGCCCGTCCTTGGCAATGTAGCCATCATTGTGTGGGAATGACCCAGTGGGTCGACGACCTTAAATCGATCAAGAAAACCAGCGACATTCTTGTGGGTTCGCAAATGCAACGGCAGCTCGTTATACTTTAGCCGTTTCCTACCATTTACCCAGTTATCAATTGCGATAGAGTAGATTTCCAAATCTCTTTCGATATGATTTCTCGTGATATGCTGCGTCGTAAACTTCAGCCCATTTCTAATGTCTGTAGTCTCGAGATAACTATTTGTTGGTGCTGAGTAAGTTGCCACATCCATTTCTTCGCCGGGCCGGAGATTGGGCAAGTCGGCAAAAAGATCCTTTTTGATTTGCCACTCATTCTTAATAGTTTCCAGCTTGGGAAAGTCAAAAAAACCGCTTCCGCGACGGCCAATAATTACAACACGTCGCCGCCTTTGCAGAACTCCATAGTCTTCAGCATTCAAAACACCGAGATCCGTTTGGTAACCAATCTTTCGAAACAGATTGCGCATTTCGTTCAAGTAGCTTTCGTTTCCCGCAGTCATCAAACCCAACACGTTCTCAAAAACAAAGAATCGGGGTTCATACCGCCTTAGGAATTTCGCATAGTGACGAAATAAGTAATTCCTCGCATCACCAACCATGCGATTTGGATCGCGGCTGCGGCCTACAAGAGAATATGCCTGACACGGCGGCCCACCTATCAAAAGGTCAACTGTCCGCTCCCCAAGCAATTTATCGATTTTCGAATAAAGTAGCTTCAGGTTTTTTTGTGAAATTTCTTCCTGAATTATGGAATCTAATAGGCCGGACGGAACTCCAGCCCACAAGTCTTCCCTAGAATTTTCCTTTCTTAGATAGTCGTAATACCGCTTTAGACTTTTCTTTTCTTTATGGTAGTGATACGCAAGTCGTGTTTTAAGCGTAGAACATGCATTAGCGTCCGCTTCGATATGGGCGACTGCATTAAATCCCTCTCGCGAAAAGCCCTCGGACAAACCGCCAGCTCCCAAAAAGGTCGATATAGTTTAGCTTGGTGGCCATATTCTCGACACAAAATCCGTCACAATCGCTTTGCTAAAGTTACAACAGCTAATGTCCGCAAGTCTGTTACACAAATCCAATCGTTAAAAGTATAGATCAAAAGGTATTAGCAGTCGACAAGTCTCATCCCGCTTTGGCTCTCAACCGTCACGATCAATGTTATTCGGAAAGAATTCCGAAAGAATTATGTTTGCATCATCTGATGCCCGTTGAGTCAATTTTACGCGATCCATTTTTCGGTCATGTCGCACCAGATGGCGAGGCCTTGGTAGGGGGCGAATTTTTTGTAGTGGCGGTGGATCTTGGCGTCTTTGCACATTTTTTCTTTGTTGTGTTTTTTGTAAAACTGCGAACGCAGCCAACTGTCGAGAGCGAGGCCGTCGTAACGCCCGACGAGCTTGAGCAGATTTTCGACGGCGTAATCGCCGACGCCTTTGACGCGTTTCATTTCCTTTTTCAGATCCGCCGTCGAGAGCTCGGAGTCGAGCCACGATTCGGGGTCGAGTTCGCCATTTACCACGGCCCGTGCCAGTTCGACAAAATACGGCGAGCGATAGCCCGCTTTGATCTCGGTGCGGTAAAAGGCTTCGTCGGCAGCGGCCATTGCTGCGGGGGTTGGGAATGCGTTGATGCGGCCACCGGCTGACGCAGGTGATTCTGTCATGCCGCCACCCGCTACCGCAGGTGGTTCTGACCCGGAAGCGGCCACAGGCTCGCCGAGCTTTTCGACGAGGTTTGTGACCATTATTTTTGTTAATCCCCAAGAGCAGTTTGTGGTGCAGATGGTTTTCACGAGGTCTTCGAAAACTGTCGCGGAGCGGAGCATGCGGCCGGCGGCCTGTTGCGCGATCCACTCGAGCCCCGCGTGGCCGTCGAGGGTTTGGTAAAAAGGTGAAAGATCTTCGTCGAGACGCAATAGATGGCGGGCGGTCCGCTCGATCGTGGCCGTATCTATCGCCGTGTTGGCTAGGTCGATGCGTATGCGCTCCTTGTCTTCGCTAATGACGCCCGGCGTTGCCTTTCCCTGCCCGTCCGAAAACACATAGCTGAGCCGCCAATTCACTTCGTCTATCTCAAATGGGTGTAGCTCGCACCATCCGTGGCTGTAGATCGTCGCCTTAAAGCTAAAACTGGTTGGAGTATCTATATATATGGTCTTTGGCATAACGGTGACGGCCCCAACGAAAAGAAAATTTACGTTTCTTTACATTTTTTCGGCTAACGCAGTATATGCTACGTCTAATTATATTAAGAAATACCTCAAAGAATTTCGACACAATAAAACGGTTGTTTTTTACGAGGAATTAATGTATATTTGATGGGTTAAACATTTTTTAACGGGTTGCATTCCCAACCCGATATGGCTAATACAGTTTTGATGGTTGGTTCCCTGACAGGAGGAAATGGTATGAAAAGCAGGATCTCGCTGGGCATAATGCGAATTTTGGCTATGTCTTTGCTTGTTGTTTTGACCGGCGTTTTCACGTTTGGTCAAAAAGCATCGAGCAGAGATGAAAATTACGATTCGCCGACGCCGGTACTATTGAGTGACATAAACACAAAACGTGCGGTCGCTCAGACCGGGCGGGTGTCACGAAAATTTGACCCGGCAAAGATCGCGGCACAGGCATATCAGCCGGACGCAAAGATCACGCTGTATGTCGGCGATCTGGCTTTGATGGCCGGCGAGGGTGCCAACGCTCTGCGTGTCTATGCCGAGGACAAACGCGGATACATGTACCGTTTCCCTGTTCTGGACCTACAAAAAGTCGATGGTGCGGCTAATGTTCACGCGATGACCGTCCTGTTGAAAGACGAGGTTGGCTATTACGCTCCGCCGGAGGCCGATGGCGATCTGGTTATCTATGTGACTTGGCGAGGGCTGGCGAGTAATAAAGCTCTGCTCGGACTCGGCAAAATGGGTGGTGGCGTAAAAGCGGTTGAGCCCGTGACGTCAGCACCTGAATTGGTCAGCGGCAGACGCTCGGGCGACCGTCAGCGTTTTATGGAGCAGGCAGGGTTTGGCCCGACACCAACCTTGGCTGAGTTACCGAGTGGAACGCCGCTCAGACGTTGGATGGCACAGCAATTTGCCGCCCCTTATCCGTCGGTTTCAAATCCATATCCAGTTATCGCTCTTCAACCCGTTAATGCTCCCACTAATTGTGACGGTCCCAATGGCGACACGACGGTGGTAGATCTTTACCCGACCTGTTTTCTGGATTCATATTCTCAGTATCCGCTGCAGACGTGGAATTCAAAAGAGATGCTCTACGGCGATAATCAGCTTAGGCATAAGGTCTCATGGGCTCTGAGCCAGATCTGGGTCACGTCAGGGGTCGATATCCAACAATCTCGTCACATGATCGAGTGGCACAAGATATTATCTAATAATGCGTTTGGTAATTTCCGCGACATTATGGGGCCGACGACGGCAAATCCCAATAACGGTGGAATAACGCTCAACGCCGCGATGGGTGATTATCTGAGCATGGAACAGAGCACCCGGACCAATCCTAACGAAAATTATTCCCGCGAAATATTGCAGCTTTTCACGATCGGACTTTTTAGGCTTAACCCCGATGGCACCGTCATCTGCGTTGAGCATAATCCATGCCAGCCCGGCGACACCAAGGTCGAAACGTACGATCAGAATCTTGTAAATAAGTTGACTAGGGTTTTTCCGGGCTGGAAATTTTGCCCCGCTGGAAACATTGCGTGTCCTAATGCCGTGACCGTAACGATCGATTATGTTGATCCGATGATCATGACGTCAACGACTAATCACGACACAGCAGCAAAAACGCTTTTGACCGCTTCGACGGCACCATCAAACATCGATGCGTGTACAAATTGCACCGGCGGAACGACCGCGGTAAACCTTGCAAACACTCAGGCATACGCTCGGACATCTATGATCCGGGCTCTCGACAATATCTTTAACCACCCTAATGTCGGGCCATTTATCGGCAAGATACTGATCCAGCAAATGGTAACGAGCGACCCTTCACCCGCATATGTCGGGCGTGTTGCAGCAGCTTTTAATAATAATGGCGTCGGCGTCCGCGGCGATATGAAGGCGGTCATCTCGGCGATACTGCTGGATCCCGAGGCACGTGGAAATGTAAAAACTGATCCAAATTATGGCAAGCTGCGTGAGCCGGTACAGTTTGCGGCAAATCTTATGCGTGCAATGAACGTGCAAAATGCGGCACGTAACGGACAAAGCGATGGCGTATTCACATTTCGCGGCGTGTATACGGGCATGGGGCAGACCCCGTTCCGGTCACCGACCGTCTTTAATTATTACCCGCCTGATTTCGTGATCCCCGGCACGGCAACTCTAGGACCCGAATTTGCTCTCATGACAACCGGGACGACAATTCAGCGAATGAATTTTGTTAACACAATGGTCGAATGGACCGGTAGCGGAGCGTCAGGAAGCGTTCCTTTTCCGATAAGCACCAACGTTTTATCGTGGACCCCATCGGGCACTGCTCTTACGTTCACCGATCTTCAAGCTTTGGTCGCTGCCGACCCGACGGGCAACACCCTAATGGACGAGCTGAACAGCCGCTTTATGCACGGCACGATGCCGGCAGCAATGCGGGCTTCGATACTCGGTGCGGTAACGCCAATAACCTCCACGGATACGATGAACAGAGTTCGTCAGGCCGTTTATTTGACCGCAACATCCGCTCAATATCAGGTACAGAGGTAAAAACTATGACACAAGACAGACGTGAATTCTTAATGAAATCCTGCGGTGCATTGAGCATGGCCGCGATCGCGACACAGATGGGACACCTCGGCCTGATGAGTGCTTTTGCCCAGTCAGGTAAGAATGATCTTGTTGAAGTACCAAGTGATTATCGCGCTTTGGTCTGTGTTTTTATGCAGGGCGGTAATGACGGCAATCAGATGATCATTCCGAACCACACGGTCGGATCGTCTAACACCTGGGACAATTATAATGCTGCCCGTGGTATTCAAGGGCTAGCATTAACGCAGGCTCAGCTGGCAGGTACGACTATTCAGGTTCCGCGTATCGGTAATTTGGACTATGCTCTGCATCCGAGCCTTGGCACTTTTCCGATCGGGGGAACCATCGTCAATAATGGGTTACACGAACTGTGGGCTGCCGGAAAGCTAGCTGCTGTAACTAATGTGGGAACGCTGGTACAACCCACAACCCGGACCACTTATCTAAATAATTCTGTTCCAAAACCATTTCAGCTCTTTTCACACTCAGATCAGGTTTCCCAGTATCAGGGTGGGCGCAGCGACACTCAGTCATTTACTGGCTGGGGTGGACGCATCTCAGACCTACGGTCTGCGATCGACAACCCTGCGCCACCTGCTCTTGTTCCTATGATCACGTCGATCGCTGGTGCTCAGCTATTTACCGCCGGACAACAGACTCTTCCTATGGCGATCGCAGCAGCTCCGACCTCGCTCGCAACGGTACTTGCCCCATCAGGGTTTAATCTGCCGGCTGTGCCAACGGGAAATAACCTGAACAGATATAATGCGTTAAAAGCTTTGCGAGATCAGGCTCGACTCGACCCATCAAAATATATTGATGCAGCGGGTGATGTTACCAAGCTGGCAATGGATGCAAATGATGCGTTGCAGACCAATATACCGGTCACATCGGTTGCATTTCCGAATACCAACATCGGCAACCAATTAAAACAGGTTGCTTTGATGATCAAGAAACGAAGTGACCTATCAATGAATCGTCAGATCTTTTATGTTCAGCTGGGAAGTTTTGACACACACACAGGTCAATTGACAACGCAGGTCAGTCTTTTGCAACAAATGAGTCAGGCAATGCGTGCGTTCTACGAAGAAATGGTTGCACAAGGGATCGGCGACAAGGTCACTCAGTTCACGATGGCTGATTTCTCACGGACACTTAACCCTGCCGGAACTGGTGCCAACGTCGGTACCGACCATGCCTGGGGAAACCATATGCTGGTTGTCGGCGGCGGGATAACCGCAAGCGACTTTTACGGAATGAATGGAGCAAATGGAACTCCGTACCCGCAACTTTCATTTAACCAAGCGGATGATTCGGACAACGGCAGCGGAGCACGTGGTCGCTGGGTACCTGCAACATCTGTTGACCAATATTGTGCGACTTTGGCCAGATGGTTTGGCGTTCCCTCAGCAGATATGGCGACCGTGTTTCCAAAGATCGTTAACTTTTCGAACTCAGGCGGGATCAATACCGATCTCGGATTTTTGCAGCCGCCGGCAGCTTAAGGGATATTTGGACGGCAGTTTTAAGACGAGGGGCTATATGCCCCTCTTTTTTTTGGACGAAAATAGACTTTCTTGAACTTTACCGCCCTAGGCCATAAACTAATGGAAACGTGAACCTGCCTAATTACATAACGCTTGGCCGTATAGTTGTCGTACCGCTGCTGGTGGTGGTGCTGCTGACGCCGGTGGCTGAGCGTTGGTTTGGGCTCAATGCGTATGCCTTAGGTATCGTGATGTTTCTGATAGCGGCCCTGACCGATATCGTCGACGGCCAGCTTGCACGCCGCCGTAATCAAGTCTCGACGCTTGGGAAATTTCTTGACCCGATCGCAGATAAACTGCTGATCTCGGCCGCTCTGATCGTCTTGGTCGAAAAGCATCTCGCCCCGTCTTGGTCTGTAGTTGTAATACTCGGCCGCGAATTTATCATCACCGGTCTCCGGTCCGTCGCCGCCACCGAAGGCATAATTATGCCGGCGCAAGGTATGGGCAAGCTCAAGATGTGGGCTCAATGCATTGCCGTCGTTGCTCTACTCGTTGCTGCCGCTAACGGCCCGCCGCCGGTGTCGAATTTTGGACTCGATTACCCTGCATTTTTCTGGCAAGTCGCCGAAGTGCAAACCGCGTTTAGCGATCTCGCAAAAATGACGATCACGTCAAACGACTGGAAAGTTTTCGGTTATCTTGTCGGCCGCGGAGCACTATGGGTCGCGGTGATCACTGCGGTATGGTCTATGTACGGCTACTTTTCGTTCTTTTTTACAGAGAGCCGCCGCCTACGCCATGCCTCCGCAGACAAAACCGAATAGAAAAGGTGAAAGCAGTTCTCACCGCTTTCACCGCTCATTTCCAGTTTTTAACTTTTTGGTTTTAGTTATTAACTGTCTTACTGGATCTCTACCCAGTCGCCAGTATGTATCTCCTGCGCGTTGCGGGTGATGACGACGGTCGCGGTGCGTTCTTTTACATTGATAACGACTGCTTCGCCGACGACTTTTCGTAAGAAAGGACGTCCTTCTTTCGCTTTAGCAGTCGTGACTTCCGCTCCCTCGCCTTTTTCGCCTGCCGTTCGCGACGATTGGTTCGAAAATCTGCCGCCTTCGTAAATTTCGCTCGGATATCCATAATCCTTTGATCCGATCGATTCCTTGGTCGGGTTGAGCGTAATATTGCCTTTTCCGAGCGGGCGAAATACCGTCAGCTTATCGCCAACATTAACATTGTCCTCGGACCCAAGATCGACATAAACGATGAAATCACGGGCGATCATTTCGACATTGTCGCGGGCCATGATTACGCGTCCGGTGGATTTGCCCGATGGGTCGCCAAATATATCGAATGACCGCGTGGAGGTATCGATCGGCCCTGTGCGTTTGTTGATAAGTTGAACAAGATCCCCAAGCAAAAATACGTCGCATGACGATTTGATTCTGGCGACCGAAACTTCTTCGTTGACCTTAACGACCTCGAGAGCTCCGACCTCTTGCACATACGACCCGAGATAGCCTTTCTTTGACCATTTGCTCTTAACGCTTCCGCGTGGACGGATGACGGCAAATACATCACCGGCGTTAACACCTTTATTACGGCCCATGTTTATGTACAGAAAATCATTTTGGGCGAAATTGTATCTGTCTGCTTCGTCATTGCTGCCGACGATCTTGTTCTCTGTGCTGATCGCGCTTGTCTGGATGTAACCGGCACAATACAGATTGGCACCGCTTACGATGGGTTTGGGGGCAGTTGACCGTCCGTCGACCACGGTTGGCATACCCTGTGCCACAGCGGCTACTGAAAACAAAGTGACTAACACGAGTGACAATATTATTCGCCCGAAAATAGACTTTTGAAAATTCACGATTTTCTCCTTGGATGGCTTTTAATGAGGGCCTAAACTTTGATGAGATAACAAAATGGGAACAAACTCGTCGGATCACCGACGGTTACTTTCTAATTATAGTCTGTTTAATAGAAAAGCGTCAACACTTTTGTGCATTGTTGAACAATCGAATTCTCGTGCTTGATTTGGACAGAAGCCAAGCGTTTTGCTAGTATTTTCGTTTGCGGTACGCTGATATGGTGTTCCACATCAGCCACCTTAGCTCAGTTGATAGAGCAACTGATTTGTAATCAGTAGGTCGTCGGTTTGAGTCCGACAGGTGGCTCCATATTTTACATAAGGCTTCGGCGATTCTGCCGGAGCTTTTTTTGGTCTGGAATTTGATTCGTCCGCTAAGACTAATATCATAGTCCGATATGACGCAACTTGAGCGATTTCAGAGAGACGGTTTTCTTATACTCGAAGGTTTTAGCTCTGACAGCGAGTGTGACGCCCTGATGACGCGTGCCGCCGAGCTTTCTACAGGCTTTGACTACACCGGCCATCCGTCGGTTTTCCAAACATCCGAACAAACCAGGACGAGCGACGATTATTTTCTCGAGTCCGGTGGCCGCGTATCTTTCTTTTTTGAAAAAGATGCATTCACCGCCCACGGTAAGCTAAAAAACACGATCGAACTCTCGCTCAACAAAATAGGTCACGCCCTGCACGATCTGGATCCTGTCTATAACAATTTCTCACGCTCACCGCAGATGAAACGATTGGCGGCGGAGCTATGTATCGCCGACTCCCTTTTGATACAGAGCATGCACATCTTCAAACATGTAGAGATCGGGGGCGTTGTAGATGTTCATCAAGACTCGACGTTTTTGTATACCGAACCCCTATCGTGTGTTGGATTTTGGTTTGCTCTAGAGGACGCAACCATCGACAATGGCTGCCTGTGGGCCAAACCGGGCGGGCACCAGACTGCGTTACGTTCATGGTTTCGCCGAAAAGACACAGGCGGAACCGAGTTCACAATTTTTGATGCGTCGCCAATCGATATGACAGAAATGATCCCGCTCGAGGTAAAAAAAGGCACCTGTATCGTGCTCGATGGCCTGGTTCCCCATTACAGCCTGCCGAACACAAGCAGCAAGTCTAGACGGGCCTATACTGTTCACACGATAAGCCGAGACGCACGCTACCCTATGGAAAACTGATTGCGTCGTGATCCGTCAGAACTATCCCCGATCTAACACTAGATAAGTGCGAAGGTCAATCATTTCAATGATCTAGCGATAATAAATTCATTTACAACATTAAGTAAATTGTGTATCCTGTCTCTTGAATTTGCGACAAAGCGCAATTTTTACAACTCAACACCGTTAAATATCATCTTTTCTTCCGGTCAAAGAACCGGCCAATTATTCAGATTTTCGAGGCAAGGGGAATTTATTGTTTTTGTCGGAGGGTTTATGCCGCTAGGAACACGATCAATGCGTTTTGTTATTTCACTGGTGCTTACTGCGGTGCTTGCCGTAAGTGCGTTTGCTGATACCGTTCGGCTTAAGGACGGCAGCATTATCAAAGGCAAGATCACCAGCTTTGACAGCGGTAAATTTGTCGTTGTCATCGGCGAAGGATCACGCCGCCGCGAGATGACCTTTCTCGCGTCTGAGATCGAATCGATCCAATTCGATTCGCCGTCAATGAATCCTCAAACCACTTCCCCGTCAGCGCGTCCGGCATCCTACAAAGACCCCGTAAAAACTACGCCGTCGGTCAAAGTCATCACAACAGACACGACCGTACCGCAAACACGTCCCGACAATTCGGGCGGCAAATTAAAACCGATCGGGTGGACAGTTAAAGTGCTGGCAGACAACACCGCAAACGGCTGGACGAATTCCGGCTGGGTCGTTAAAAAAGGCCAGCGGATACGGATATCGGGCGACGGTAAGATCTCGCTCGGCAAAGGCAAATCAACGACAGCAGCGGGTGACTACGCGCTCGAAGACAATCAAAAGCTGTTAAAAAATGTCGCCACCGGAGCCCTGCTCGCGGTGATCGGCGACGACAATAATGATTTTATCTACGTCGGAGCCGAGCGTGAATTTGTTGCCACCCGCGACGGTGCACTTTTTCTCGGTATCAATGAGGGCAATCTCGACGACAACTCCGGCTCGTTCAACGTAAAGATCGAGATCATTACCGACGACGGAAATTAAGTCAACCTATTGCATAGATCAAGATCCCGGTTCTTAAATGGCCGGGATCTTTTATTTTGCTTGCTTTCGACCAACTAAACACGGACAATCTGTATCTAATACTAAAGGCCCCGAAAGGAAATATTTATGCTGTCCATTTCTGCTAAACGTCTACTCTTTGCTGCGTTAACGCTCTCGATCTCCCTCATTGTTTTCGCATCACCAAGTTTCACACAGTCAAAACCTCAAAAGCCGACAACGGCAACCGGCGACGGAAAAAAGAACGGCCGCCCAACGCCGATGACCGAAGAAGAGATCAAAAAGGCCGAGGAGGCAAAGAAACGGGCTGAAGAGGAAAAGAATGCGATCATTGACGATACGATCGAAAAGGTCGATACCAACATCGTCAATGTCGATGCCGTTGTCTATAACAAGAAAACCGGGCAGATCATCACGGGGTTAAAGAAAGAGAACTTTGCGATCTTTGAGAACGGCGTGAAACAAAACATTGCAAGTTTTGCGACGCCCGAATCGCCTATCACCGTCACGCTCGTGGTTGAATTTAGTAAATGGAGCGAAGTTTTTGGTTCTGCGTCAGGCGGATATTTTGAGCCCGGCACTTACGAAGTAGTTCGTCCCGTCGCACAGTTCGTGTCCAAATTTATCAAACCGCCCAATGACTACGCCTCGATCATAGCGTTTGACCTGCGTCCTACGCCGATCACCGATTTTACAAATGACCCGGCCCGTCTAAATTCGGCGGTTAACATTTTGCTGCGAAGCCAACCCGCCTTTCGTGAGAATAATCTTTTTGACGCGCTCAAATTTGCGCTCATCGGCGGACGGGGCGATAGCGTCGTGTTAGAAAATTCCAAGAACGAACAATCCGATTACGGTGGCATGGCAGATGTCAGATCAAAGCGAAGAGCGATCATCCTTGTCGCATCAGGGATCGATACGTTTAGCCGGACCAACTATGACCAGATACGACGAGTCATTCAGGAAGCGGGGGTGCCGATCTATATCATCAGCACCGGCAATTTGTTTTATAAAAAGTATGAGATGTATCTTGGCCCTACCGACAGCATTACCGGCATGCCGGGACGTCTTACATTTTTACAGGCGCAGAATTCTATGAATACTTTTGCGGCCGAATCCGGTGGTGTCCATTTCCCGATGACTTTCGAGGGCGAGGTACCTGGCTACCTCAACAACATCAACGCGATGCTTCGCAATCAGTATTCGCTTGCCTATGATCTCGCAGACGGTCACGAACCCGGCAAAAAATATAAGATCGAGGTAAAGGTCGATATCGATGGTGATGGCCAGTATGACAACAAAATGCTGGTCGTCCAACACAAGCCGTTTTACAGCACTCCCAAAAAGGATGATAAGAAAAAGAAATAGTCCGGTGCAGTGAATACAGGAACAAGAATGATGGACGGTCGAAGCATCGTTCATCATTTTTGTTTGGTTAGTTCCGACGTATCTGCTAGCCTAATAGATTGACCTGAAATGAGCAGAACCATCATAGACAGCTACCGTAAGAAACTTGCCGCCGAGGAGGGCTATGTGGTGTCGCGCGCGGCCGACCTGCGTATCGCACTGTGCTATCCAAACACGCACTCGATCGGCATGGCAAACCTCGGGCTGCATACGATGTATGAGCTATTCAACGCCATTCCGGGCGTCGCGTGCGAACGTGTTTTCCTGCCCGATACTGCTGAATTAAAAGAATACGAACGCACCCGTACGACGCTGATGTCGCTTGAGACACAATCGCGCGTAAAAGATTTTGACGTGGTGGCTTTCTCGATCTCGTTCGAGACCGATTACCTCAACATGGCAAAGATGCTGCAGCTTTCCGGCATCCCTGTCTGGTCAAAAGACCGCACTCATTTTGACCCGCTGGTGATCATGGGCGGTGCTGCATCATTTCTAAACCCCGAGCCAATAGCAGATTTCACCGATGTGATCGCCGTCGGCGAGGGTGAGGTGCTTGCCTACCAACTGGTCGATGCGATCTTTGAAAATGAGACCAAGAACGAGATACTGCTCGCTTTAGCACAGATCGGACGCGGGTTTTATGTACCATCGCTTTATGACGTCGTCTATAACGATGACGGAACGGTCTTTGACTACATACCTAATGAAAAGGGCGTTCCAAAGCGTGTCGGACGTGCGTTGGCATCAGTAAATCCTAAAGAAGGCACACTCCGCCGAGCGATGAAACGCGGCGAGACAGAGCTTGCTGAATTTCTGTTAGATCAAGATACTTTTTGTCCCTCGACCGCGATCTGGTCTCCCGAAGCCGAAATGGGCGACCGATTGCTAGTCGAAATTTCACGCGGATGTTCACAGGGCTGTCGCTTTTGCTGGGCCGGTTACAATTATTATCCGCCGCGAGTCGTCCCGGCCAAAGACATCCTTGCCAAAGCTCGCGAATGGAGGCACAAAACAAACAAGATCGGCCTCGTCTCAACCGCCGTTTGCGATCACCCGGAGATCTCAACTATTTTACGCGAACTGCGGGCGATGGATTATCGGATCTCAGTGTCAAGCCTCAGGCTAGACCAGATCTCTGACGAGCTACTCGACGCCTTAGTCGCCTCACGCGACCAGCAGATCGCCGTTGCTCCGGAAACCGGCAGCGACCGTCTGCGGCGGGTAATAAACAAAAATCTAACCAACGACGAGATCGTAGACATCTGCGGTGCCGTATTTGACCGCGGAATGCTAACGGTAAAGCTATATATGATGGTCGGTCTGCCAACTGAGACGCAGGAAGACCTCGACGAGATGTTTGTGTTGGTCGAGCGGATCAAAGACCGGATGCTTGAGGCCGGCAAGAAAATCGGCCGTGCGGGCAAGATTATCCCTTCGCTGAATGGTTTCGTACCAAAGCCGAATACACCACTGCAATGGGACGCCATCTGCGACGAACGTGAATTAAAAAAGCGCATCAAATACGTCTGCAAGGGTCTGAGCAAGATCCCCAATGTCGAGGTTCGCTTTATGTCCTCACGCATCGCTCACGAACAGGCTCTCTACTCGTCCGGTGACCGCACTGTCGCTGCGGCTATCGATGCGGCGGCTCGTAATGGCGGCGACCTTGATCGGGCGCTGCGTGAGACTGGTATAGACCCGGCATTTCATACTTCGCGTGACCGCAGTTATGACGAATTCTTACCGTGGTCGATCGTCGATTCGGGCTTGTCCTTCGAATTCTTAAAGACCGAACATGAAAAAGCCCGAGAGTCGCTCTCGAGCCTTCCGTGTCCCGCGGTTGAAAAATGTACTACTTGCGGTGTCTGCCCAAGCACCTGGCTTGCGGACGCTCCCGAAGGTTTGGTTAATATCCAACCATTAAAGATCAAACAATTGCTCGGAATTTCCGCACCCGCCGGCTCGACCTTAGTTTAGTTTTAAGATCTTTACTCCAAGCACTAATACTGTTTCATCAAAAACCCCGTCGGTGTTGCTGTGTGGTCAAATTTGTACACATATTTGTACATCCCGAACGGGAGGATGTTAACTTCCTTTGAGTAAGTAACGTGCGCGGTCAAAGCATTGCCGGCCTGTTTTACGTCAACAACTGCGTCAGCCGGAATGTCATTTTGCACGATCGCCTTTGCGATACGGGCCTTTACATTATCGACCGGGTTTAGTTTGCCCGATATCGCTAACCCTTGCAGCACAGCTGTGCTCATCTCACTCTTTAAACTTTCTGCATTGTACGCGACCGGAACGTAGTTGAGCCCGGCATTCGCAAATAGAACGATCGCCACCACTACAACCACAAATTTCACGCCCGCACTGCCGCGTTCGGACTCGCGATTTTTCGCAAAACTATTCATTTCGTTAACTCCTGAATTAAAAGGGCAATGACTTTAAGCCCATTTAAGAAGAAGTTTTTTGAGAACTGACTTGATGGTAGAAAGCGGGATATCTATCTGGGTGCTGATTACCGGCTTGCCTATGCCCTTTAACAGCACGATTTGCAGCGAACCGGACAGATGTTTTTTGTCAAACCTAAACGCCTCAAAAACTTCTTGGCTATCAATATTGGCAAGCGGCGGCAGGACACCGACGCGATGCACAACATCGTATAACAATTTTATATCTTTTTCACCAGTCAATGCAAGAGATTTCGACAGCTCGGCGGCAAACAAAATACCGTATCCCACAGCCTCGCCATGCCTGAGATATTTGTAATCCGTGACCGTTTCGAGAGCGTGGGCAAGGGTGTGTCCAAAATTAAGGATCTTTCGCGACTTTGCATCGAGGCGGTTCGAAGATTCACGTTCATCACCGGCAACTATTGAGGCCTTGAATGCAACGTTCGCGGATATCAAATTGGAAATTTCAGATCTGAAATTTTTGTTGTTCTGATGATCCGCAAAATTATCAACGGGAAAATCAGCGAGAAAATCGTTGGTTTGCTTAAACAAGGCTTTTCCGCTAATCGCTCCGTGTTTTATTGCTTCGCAAAACCCGGCGGTGAGTTCACGAGTGGGCAGAGTCTGTAAAGTTGCTGTGTCGATCAAAACGCCCTTAGGCTGATGAAACGCTCCGATCAGATTCTTTCCCGACGCCGAATTAACGCCTGTCTTGCCGCCTACCGACGAATCGATCATCGCAAGCAGCGTTGTCGGTATTTGCAATAATGAGATGCCGCGAAGATAAATAGCCGATGCAAACCCCGCGAGGTCGCCGACTACACCGCCACCAAGAGCAATAACGGCATCTGTCCGTGAAAGCCCGGCCTCCGAAAATGATCTTAGGGCGGCTTCGGTCGAGCGCATATCTTTATAACGCTCGCCGTCTTTCATCAGAAAATGCGTGGCGGCAAAGCCTGACGCCGCAAGGCTTTCGACTGTTTGTTGTCCATACAATTTGAAGACGGTCGGGTTTGATACAACGACGATCTTTACGGCATCTTTCCCAAGACATTTTCGTGCCCACTTGCCGCAACCGGTGAGCAGACCGTGCCCTATCTTAACCGTGTATTCTGCGGACGGACCGGAAAACTTTATATTTACTTTATTCGATACCATGTCGATGTTTTTAACCAAGTACTCGACCGATCGTATCCGCCAGACGCCCGGCCAAGGCTTCGATTACCGCCTGATCCTTTCCCTCGATCATCACGCGGGCTAGGTTTTCGGTACCGGAATATCTCAACAGCAGACGTCCGGTTCCATCCAGCTCATATTCGACCTGTTTGGCGGCGGTTGCGATCTCGGGCACCTCGGCAAAAGGCCGCTTTTCTGCGACTCTTACGTTTCTGAGTATCTGCGGATATTGAACAAATCCGCTCGCCGCTTGAGACAGCGACACACCTTTTTCATTCATCGCCCGCAACAATAATAAGGCCGTCATCATACCGTCACCGACGAGGCCGATCTCAGGAAATATGATGTGACCGGACTGTTCGCCGCCGATCTCTGAACTCGTTTTTATCAACGCATCGAGAACATATTTGTCGCCGACATCTGCCCGCATCAGCTCAACGCCGCGCGAACGGAGGGCGAGCTCGAGACCGAGATTGCTCATCACCGTCGCTACCACGGTCGAACTGGCAAGCTTACCGTGGCTCTTTAAATACTCTGCGAGTATCCAAAGCGTCGCGTCGCCGTCAATGATCTTGCCAGTCTCATCGACAAACAGCGAACGGTCCGCATCGCCGTCAAATGCTACACCGATATCGGCTTTGTGTTCGCCGACCTTTGCTTGTAAATGTTCGAGATGGAGTGAGCCGCAATTGTCATTAATGTTCCGTCCGTCCGGTTTATCGTGTATCGCGATAACCTCGGCACCGAGTCCGGCAAACAGTTTAGGAGCAAAAGCAGATGCTGCACCATTGGCGCAGTCAACTATTATTTTGATCCCGCGCGTGGAGAGGCCCGGAACATTGATTTTCAGATGGTCGATGTAACTGGCGTAAAACTCGTCTATCCGGCTTGAATCAATATCTACAGAGTTGACCTTAGTGTCGGTTACCGCGAATATATCTTCTTCGATTCGGCTCTCGATATCTCGGCCAACCTTTCGTCCGTCGGGCAAGAAGATCTTAATACCATTATCATGATAAGGGTTGTGCGACGCACTGATAACGATGCCTGCGTCAAAGCCAAACGCACTCGTTAGATACGCAACTCCCGGCGTGGTGATCACCGCGGCCGATTCGCACGACGCATCTTCTGATACAGCCCCCGCATGAAACGCCTGCTCGATCCAGCCGCCCGATTCGCGAGTGTCGCGGCCGGTGATAAACCTCGGCGAGCGGCCAAGCGACTGTGTGAGCAGCCGCGCGAGCGATGCACCGATAGTCCTCACCGTTTTCTCATCGAGCGGAAATTCACCGGCAAGTGCACGGATACCGTCTGTCCCAAAAAGCTTTCCCATATTGCGTTTACAACTGCCTAAAGGTGTAATTTTTACATTAATGCCGACATCTTCACAATCCGGCAATATCCATCACAATTACTTATAGGTGCAATAAATATTTCGAAAATGGTTGACAACCGCCTGTGGTTTAAGAGAATCTTATAGCAGTCGGCAATGAGTTCAACTAAAAACTGCACACCGTACTATCTCTCCGCAGCATCCACCAATATGAAAAAATACGCCTTTTTGAGTTTTACCGTTCTTGTTTTTTCGGCTATCAGCGGTTTTGCACAGTCTACCTTGATGCAGCCAATACCTACGCCATCGAGGGTCATTGTCACAAATACTATTCCGCAGACCCAGCCGGTGCGAACGCCGACGCCGTTTCCACGCCCGTCCGCGACGCCGATCATAGTCGGTGGATCGATGGGTGGTTCGAATACGGCGGCACAATCAAGCAATCTTAATTACAAAGGCCTCAGTTTCGCACAGATCAAATCAAAGCTCGCAGAGGCACGTCGTTATCTGACGGCACGTCCGCTGACCATTGCTTCGAGCGAACCGACGGGTATGCCCATCGCCCAAACCAGTATTATTCGCGTCGCTTTTTACGACAAAAAGACGCGGCAGATCGACTCCTATGTACTGTCCAAGGACCAGTTTCTTGAACACGGACTCGCGACCGTCGTGACCACAGCCAACGGTAAGCAGTACGTATCGCGGACGATCCGCGGCAACGGCGTCAATACGCCGCTCGTCATCACTGATCAGAGCGGTCAAGAGCATTTGCCGCTTATGGTGCAGTACCCACGGGAAACTCGCGGCGTTATGACAGAGATGGCATATTACGTTTCGAGCCACCCGGAATTGACGACGCCCGAGGTTGTGAACGCCGGCCGTTTTTACGTTCGCAATACGATCGACGTCGCCCGCGAACATCTCAAGTCAAAAGGCTATGCCATCCAGCCAAAGATCGCCGACATCGCCGAACGTCTCGCGACGGTCGAGCATGTCGATCAGCTGAGGTTTCGTACTGAGTTTCATCCAAATATCTACAACGACATCTTTACGCTCTACGCCTTGAACGAAGGCCAGACCTATCGTTACTCGGTCAGCTCGGCCGGTGCCGGCGGCATGATACAAATGATATCGCCGACCTATCACATGGTTCGCTCACGTTATCCAAACGCCGCTTTGATGCCTGATTTTGTCGAAGGGATGCGCAATCACGTCAACGCCTCACAAGCGATGCTGCTCTATATTCAGATGACGTGGAACGACCTCGCCGCCAGCCCGACGATCAATAGCGCAATGCAATCGGGCATCGCTACACAGGAACAGCTATTGGCCGCAGGCTATAATTCGAACCCCTCAAAGCTCGCGAAATATATTAACCGCGGAGGCGCCAGTTGGACTGTTCTTATACCCCGCGAGACACAGATATACCTACAGGTCTGGTCGTCACTCGAACGTGCCGTACCGCAGACCCCGCGAAAACAGTAATTCAACCGAAACGCGATGATAATTAAAGAGGCTCGAAAGAGCCTCTTTTCTGTTTGGTCCGGTCCAAACCACGTGGGCCAGACTGGATCAAAGGGTGGCAATTCTGAACCGTTTATAGTAAATCAGTGGCCTTAGGTAATATCGAGCAATCGCATTCATCTCCGCCACTCTTCCAAATAACTCATCCGTCACGTAGGTATTTCATAGGTGAAATGTAAAAAACGCGATTGTTTTGCGAAAAAATTGCGCAATTTTCCGGCAGAATTGCGCAATTTTTCGTAAAAATGATACAAAATACTCGTATTTTTGCGCAATTTTGCGGCAAAACGACTGCATTTCGCCAAAAAACGCGCGCATTTCGCGGCAAAACGTTCGCGTTTTTTCACTTTTTTGCGCAATTTCGCACCAAAATGCGCAGTTTTTCAAGAAAAATGCGCAATTATTCGATTATTTTTTGTCTGTACTTTTCCGTAAATGTTGCTGTTTGTTCAGTTATTATCAGTGGTTTACGTAATTATAAGTAGTATGGAAAAATACTCCGCACTGAAATAAAATGCTTGCATTTTATTTGAAATGGGAGTTTAATGTTGGAAATCAATTTTACAAGCCGCTCCACCGGCACTGCTTTAAGGATCGGCTTACGATTAATTTCTAGCTATTTGTAATTGACGGCATTGAACTCCTGAATCGTGATTCTCCCAAGAGATTCCGTTTCTCCTGTTTCCCAGCCGAACAAGACAATTTAATCCAGAAAGAAAGAGGAGTAACCCATGTCTCTTATCTCGCCAATAGAACCCGCAAAGCGGAGACCGCTTTTGACGGGTATTTGTGTGTTCGCCTTGATCAGCCTTATCGGTATTGGCGTGATGGCCGCGAATGGCTGGCTGCCGCGGATCGATGCGGTATCAGGCGAAAAGACAGGGTGGTTTGGCAAAAAGCTGCCAAGAAATGCGGGCAGCACCTGGAACCCCTTTGCCGCACCATCCCCAACGCCAACTCCCCAACTCTCGAAAGAATATATATACGCGGGATCGAGGCTGCTTGCGGTCGAGGATAAGAACGCCTCGGCAGTACCTCCGGCAGACCTCGCCTACTGGCGTCCGTCTAATGGTACCTGGTATGTGATGGGTGGCCCCGGCTCACAGCAAACGACATATGCTTACGGGATATCGGGCGATATTCCTGCGCCGGGCGACTATGACGGGGACGGCAAGACTGACTTTGCAGTTTATCGTCCGTCAAACAACACATGGTATGTCACTTTTAGCTCTGACTCTTCAACCGCGACATTGAGCCAAGGCACAGCAGGTGATGTGCCGGCCCAAGCTGATTTTGACGGCGACGGTAAAACAGATCGTGCCGTATTCCGAGCTTCGAACGGCAATTGGTACATTTACCAATCCTCGACTTCATCCACGGTGACAAAGACGCTCGGAACAAGCGGCGACAAAGTTGCACCGGCGGATTACGACGGCGACGGCAAAGCCGACCCTGCCGTCTGGCGTTACGGCGGAACGAGCCAGTTTCACGTCCTGCAAAGCACTAACGGATCAACGGTTACAACCAATCTCGGCTCGGCAAGCACCGATATTCCTGTCAGTGCCGATTACGATGGGGATGGCAAAGCCGACCACGCTTTGCTCGGCGGCAACGTCTGGACTATCAAAGCTAGCTCGACCGGCTCGACAAACACGACTACCTGGCAAACATCCGGCGACGTCCCCGTCCAAAACGACTACGACGGTGACGGCAAGGTCGATATAGCATGCTGGCACCCACTCAGCACACGCACGCCCCACGGCTACTGGTACATCAAGCAAAGCAGTAACGGCTCGACCCGAACCGAAGACTGGGGAATCCCCGGCGACATTCCCGTTCCGGCGTACTACAAAAGGTGACCAAACAATGAATACTCTGGAAGTAAAGAAAAACTTGCTGTCTCTAATTCTTTTTTGTTTTGCGGTAATGTTATTTTGTGCACAAACGGCGTTATCGGATACGACGACGGCTCCGGACAGGGGGTTTACCCCGGGTGGGTCTTACGCCCTTTCTGACATTGAGACCATTGCTTTACAGAGCGGCAATTTGATGCTCAACATAACGCTGGCATCGTTGCCGCCTGGGCGTGGAGGATTGAGTGCGGGGCTTTCGCTGCGGTATAACAGCAAGCTGTGGGATGTATCTACGGGTGAACAAGACTATCCCGCTACCGGAACACTTGCCGGACTGACTCCAGGCGAGGACGGCGGGTGGCATTATGGTTACAGATATTCGATCAAGTTGCAGGAATCGGGCACGGGGTTTACCCCTTTTATTGTCATGCCTGATGGAAGTCAGCACAGGTTGTGTGTGCTAGACGGGAGCGGCAACCCCGATTGCGCGTTCACTACATATACCAACAGCACGTTCGTCGATTACTTTACGATGGACGGGACATATCTAAAGATCCGTGTGACAGCCACCGGAGGTTACGAGGTGATGGGTATGACATGGACAATGTCGATGCCGGATGGAACGCAAATCATCAATAAACCTGCCGGAACCAGCGTAGCCCAACGCACTATCGACCGTAATGGCAACAAGATCGACATTACGGAAAACGCAACAGATTCAAATTACAGCAATCTCAAGACAACATATATCGAAGATGAAATGGGGCGAAAGATCGTCATCTTGTATGAGTACGACCACACGTCTCACCCCAATGAAGACAAGGTGTATTTCGATGGTTTTGGGGGCGAGGATATGTTCACGCTCGTCAAATGGCGAACCGTAACTGTCAAAAAGGTTCTAAAAACCTGCCAGGGCACGTGCACACCATTTGGTTCATACCTGCAACACATTGACCAAGACTTTAAGATGGTCGAACGGGTCTATCTGCCTGCACCAGTCAGTGCTCCGACCCAGTTTGGCAGCCTTTTTATGAGTTTGATTACAATGACGATATTGTCCCTAGTTCGAGTCCGCAGGCGACCGTCGGTTGGGGCGAGGTGAGCAAGGTCACTCTGCCATCAGACGCCTATGCCGATTATGAGTACACGACCGACAACCAAACGGGCGCAAGCGTCAAAGCCCATTGGCTGACAAACAACCGCCCGACGCAAAAGGAGCTGCATTACGACGAAACCTACGATGGCTCGACTGCATCAAAGACCGACACTTGGACGTACGGCGGCGGTACTACATCCACCATAACCGGGCCGGACGGCGGTGTAACGACGCAGTACTTTGGAACCGTACAGGGATTCAATCCGGGAACCGGCGATGTGCTGCTCAAAACTGTGCGACCTGACGGATCGATCACCGACAGCTACTTCGTAGCCAACAATCCCGTTGCAGCGGGAACCTATGACGGTGTTGCAAACAACTTGGTTAAGTATGAATACAACACCATTGCCGATTCGTCGGGCAGTCCGTCGCAAACGGCAATCAAGGAATATTCGCGCGATAAGAACGGCAATGTGACCGAGGTCAAGGAATATGATTTTGTTGCATATTCGTCGGTGCCGAAAGACGGAAATGGATTTGTCACAGGCCTGCCCTCGGGTATCTCAAGCTCGCTAAAACGCGTTACGCAGACGGAGTATTACAATCCGGTTCCAGATTCGGCGAGTACGACGTATTCGGATGCGGACAGCTATCATCTATCGTCAAGCTCACGACTCCGCTCTTTGCCAAAGGCAACCGAGGTACTGAATGCAAGCTCTACGCCGCAGTCACGCTCTGAGATCACGTATGACTATACGGATTACAGCGGCAGCAACACAAAGGGCGGCAATCCCACAGCGACTCGAGTTTGGGATTCGACCAAGGGCAGCTACAGCAATCCGCTGACCTCCGGCAACTGGATAACAACATTGGCAACTTACGACAGCTATGGCAACCCGACCGTGACAACTGACGCCCGAGGCGTTGAGACAACGACCACCTACGGCTCGGTCGGCGGCTATACCGGACTTTACCCGACTCAGGTTGAGACAGCGTCAAACTATCCCACATTAAAACGCACGGTGACCACGGCGTACGATTTTTACAGGTCTAGCGACCTCAACTACCGATGAAGACAACGACCTTACTAACTCGACTGAGTACGACGATCTCGGGCGTCCCGTAAAAGCGATCACTGCAGATGGTGATACTACACACGAATCATGGACAGTTACCGAGTATCACGACGAAGACAGATTTGTACTGGTCAAGTCCGACCTCGAAGTAATTGGCGATGGGAAAAAGGTCGCGACGCAGTTTTATGATCAACTGGGACGAGTGCGCCTGAGCAAGACACTTGAGGATGCCGCAACCCAATCCGCCACCAACGAGACCGACGGCATCAAGGTGCAGACTCGTTATCTGACAACCTACAGCAGCCCGAACGGTTACACCTATCAGCTAACATCCAATCCATATCGGGCATCGACCTCGTCCGGAGCGTCGGGCGAGGACACAATGGGCTGGACGCGTTCCAAAGCCCACCATCTCGGCAAACATTCCGAAGTAGAAACCTTCTCCGGCTCGGCACTGCCCGCTCCGTGGGGCAGCAATAACTCTTCGACGGGTATGGTGCAAACAGACATCGACGCAAATGCAACCACGGTCACCGATCAGGCCGGAAAGCTCCGGCGTTCGATCACAAATGCACTCGGACAACTGATTCGTGTCGACGAACCTAATAGCAGCAACGCCCTTGGCAGCATTTCAAGTCCAAATCAGGCGACGTATTACACATACAACACACTAGGGGGGATGGTTCGTGTTCAGCAAGGATCGCAGAACCGCTATTTTATGTACGACTCGCTGGGACGGACACTGCGGATCCGGCAGCCGGAGCAGGAAGTCAATACTTCGCTGAATACATCGGGCAATCCTGACAACAACAGTTGGACGGGCGGATTTACCTACGACAACAACGGCAATGTCCTGACGACGACCGATGCCAAGGGCACGACGATCACGAATACCTACGACGCCCTTAACCGTGCACTCACCCGAACCTATTCCGACGGCACCCCGACCGTTACAAACTTTTACGACGGCGAGGGACTGCCTGCCGTCCCCGACCATTCTAAAGGCAAGCTCACCAAGGTCGCGAGCAGCGTTTCGGAATCGAAATACACCGAGTTCGACCTGCTGGGCAGGCTCAAAGAAAGCCAGCAATATACCGACGGTAATACCTATACCTCGAAATACACCTACAACCTATCCGGTGCTCTTGTCGAGGAAGAATATCCGAGCGGGCGAGTTGTGAAGAATGTGCTTGATAACAATGGCGATCTCTCGATAGTCCAAAGCAAAAAGAACGCTAGTTCCGGCTATTGGCATTATGCCGATGGTTTTACCTACAACGCCGCGGGCGGCGTTACGAAGATGCAGTTGGGCAATGGGCTGTGGGAAACTGCTCAGTTCAATACGCGACAACAGGTGACGCAGCTTGGGCTTGGGATCGTGGCGACGGATACGAGTCATTGGAAGATCGATTACGAGTTTGGCGAACTGCAAACAAACGGCACGGTTGATGCGACAAAGAATACTGGCAACATCGGCAAGCAAACTCTGACCGTGCCGGGAACGAACTTTGTTCAGGCGTACAAATACGATCCGCTGGATCGATTGACCGAGGCTAAGGAAACCACCAGCTCAACGCAAAACTGGATACAGCAATTTGGCTACGACCGATACGGCAACCGGACGAGTTTTAGCCAGACTATCGGCAGTACAACCACGACCTCAACGCCAAGCATCGATGCGGGTACAAACCGTTTCAGCGGCAGCCAAGGCTTTACCTACGATGCTAACGGCAACATTACCCAAGACGCCGACCCGCTAAACTCGCATGTCCGTGCGTTCACCTTTAACGGTGATAATAAACAGACTCAGGTCACGGATGTCTCAAACTCAAACCACGTAGTCGGTACCTATTACTACGACGGCGAAGGCAAACGCGTCAAAAAGGTAACCGACACCGAAACCACGATCTTTGTCTATTCCTCGGGCAAACTCGTTGCCGAATACTCAACAGAGCTTGCCGCCGAACCCGCTGTAAATTACACAACTGCGGATCTCCTCGCAACACCGAGGATAATTACCGACGCGTCAGGACAAATCAAATCTCGCCGCGATTTTATGCCATTTGGCGAGGATATTTTTGTAAATGTGGGAGGCCGCACAGAAGGCTTGGCCTACGGAACGAGTGCCGATGATGTACGGCAGAAATTCACAGGCTACCAGAAAGACGCGGAAACGTCCCTCGACTTCGCAGAGGCTAGAATGTATGAAAATCGTTTCGGGCGCTTTACAGCTGTCGACCCGCTCGTCGCTTCAGGTAAGTCAGGCAATCCCCAGACGTTTAATAGATTTACATATACGGGAAATAATCCAATCACAATCACGGATCCTGGGGGGTTGGACTGGTATCAGCAAACTTCCGGCAATCGAACTAACTATAAGTGGTTCGATGGACAAGCGGATAAAGGATGGGAAGCAGTTGATTTTGGGGCAGTTGGCAATGGTTATGCCCGTCTTGACGGGGCTAGTCTAGGCGATCAGTCACTTGGAACGATCTACCTCAATAGATATGGCAACAGCTACTTAAATCAAGCTGAGTATTCTGGAATGTTGGAGCGAAATAGCTATGGCTTAACGAGTGCAATTGGAGACACGGCCATAGGATCTGCGAAATGGGGCTGGAATGGTATGGCAGCTGTTTCGGCGCCTTTTATGGAGTTGCAGGAAGACTAAGTTGGGAGTATGGGTTTACAGGCCGACCTCGTCAAATGCCCTCGGTAATGTACTTTGACTATTCAAATCAGGTTCAAGCGAATGCTGGAATCGCGATGACGATGGTTAGCTTTCTGACGCCGGCATTTGCAAGATCCGCAGCCTCATCCGGTGTGGTTGCTGGGTCAACAGCCGCCGCGGGAACATCTTTACAATATGAGCAATACGCTCTAACTGCAAGAAACAGTGGGTATTATCCCGTGATGCAAAGAGGATTCAAAGACCCCGTCGGAACTGTATTTCTGAATAAAGGGGATGTTTGGAAATTTGGTGAAACTATGAATCCCGGTTCCAGATATTCTGGAGCATTTTTGAAGAACACGGGGGCAGGCTTAAAATTTGAGTCGCAATTTTCAACCCCATCTCTCAACAGGGCGTTAAGAGTAGAATTACAAAAAATCACTCAGTACGAGAATCGCTTTGGCCAACTACCACCCGGTAATAAGATTAGGAGGTAGAATTAACCCATGAAGTTTTTTACAACATACGATGCCAATAGTGAAGCAAACCTTGATGAGGTGCTTGACGCCTTGGACGAGGGAGGGTTCGAGCAGTTCTTTGCAGACAAATTCTACGACGATTCGGGAATTGAAATGGCGGTTGTTTTAATGTGTCGTAATCCTCAACTGAATTTTGCGCAGCGAATACGATTCTCAAAAAAAGAAAACTGCCTTTATATGGACCTTATGCTTGACTTAGATATTATGAGACGAGTCGATTCGAAGACTAAAAAACAAATTGTTGGCGAGAGGTTCGTACTGGAAATTCCGCAGATCATCAAAAAAAAGGGATTTAGAGACTTTGACCTAAATAGATTCACTAAGGATCTTAGGTCGTGGTTCGTCTGTCAGGATTGGATTAACGAATAAATTGCGAGAGGGCTCAATCTTTATTAGTGAGAATGGATAGAGTGAAAAAAGGCTTCGCATATCGCGAAGCCTTTTTCGTTATTTGACCGCTTTGATGCGTTTGCGGCTGAGGTCGGTTTCGTTTATTGATTCGAGGGTCTCGTGGACCTTGGCGTAGATGCCGTCGGGGTCGAGGCCGTAGTTTATTCATCTGAAACAGAAACTGTGGCCGAGCCAAGCTTTGCGACTTCGGTCTGGATATCGGCAAAGGTCTTTTCGACGAGATTACTGCCCGCAAAGAATGGGTCCGTCGTGACCTCAAAAATTGCGAATGGCGGCGGGATCAGGGATTCCATTTGCTCGCGGGTCTCGAATTCGACCTTGGCGGTGTTCAGTCCCCACAAAGGGCCGAGATAAACGTCAAAGGCAAACGAGACGCGGTCAAACTCGTGAAAATATCGGTTCTTGCGGATCTCCCTGCCCTCAAACCGTTCAAACGCGGCGTATTCCGCTTCGTTTAGATGTATCTCGGCAAGCTTTGTGATCGCACCGTCTTCGGTCGTTAACGCAAATCTCTGTTGTAGGATATGCGTCCATTCTTTCGAGTACGGATCGCGTATCGCCCGCAATCTGATGCGGGTGTTTTCGATGTAATTATCAAAGATCTGCAGATGGCTGCTCGCCGGGGTGAGCGGTTCGGGCAGGCTCTCGATCAGAAAGAGTCGGTTGAGTTCGGTTTGAGCGGTATTGTTCATTTTCCTTAAATTTATTATACTCGTGAATTCGATTTATCGAGGAGAGACGAGACCTATGACACGTAAATATTTTGTATTATTTTTCGCTTTTACACTGTTTATCGCAGCGTGCGGCGGCGGAACGACCCCGCCAAATGCTAACGGCGGCAACAGCAATACCGCTGGCGGCAATTCGAACAACCCGCTTGCCGTCACGACGCCTACGCCGGAAACCACGACCAACAACGCACCGACGCTGACGCCGGTATTCAAAGCGTATTGTGACGCGATGGTCAAAAAAGACGAGGCGGCTCTGCGTAAGATCTACTCGTCCGACACGATCAAAGATTTCGAAGAGCAGATGAAAGCCGACAAAATCAAGAGCTTGATGAAATTTCTCGAAGATGATGCAGTTTCGGGCAAGCTGTGCGAGGTCCGCAACGAACAGATCAAGGGTGACGAAGCCGTCGCCGAGATCCGTGCCGACAGCTATCCCAACGGTATCAAGGTCGTTTTTGTAAAAGAGGCCGGCGAATGGAAACTGACCAACCGCAGCCCGGCGATCGATTCGGTAAAGCAAACGGCGACCAATCCGCCGGTCGCAAATGCTAATGCGAACGCCACGAAGAAATAAGATCCACAACTCACGGTGAATTCAAAATGACCTGAAATTTATTCGGGTCATTTTTTTGTTTTATTGCTTGCAATTGGGTATAAAACTGCTAACATTTTGAGATTGCTGGACAGAGAAGAAAGAACTGACCGGCAATTTTAGAAAATCTTTGAGGACAGGAAAACTGAAAATGAAAAACATTATTTTGACACTGGGCGTTTTGACGCTCACGTTCGCATTTATCGGCTGCGGAGCACCTGCGGCTAACAACACGGCTGCCAACAAACCGGCTAACGCCAATACCGCAGCTAACACAACCAACACCAACACAGCTGCTAACACCGCTGCAAACACTGCAAGCAACACAGCTGCTGCGCCTGCAGCATCTGGAGCTGATCAGGATTTCACGGTTGTTAATAAGACCGGCGTGATCATCGACAAGCTTTATGTTAGTCCAAGCGACAAAGACGATTGGCAGGAAGATATCCTCGGCAAAGACGTACTTGCTGACGGCGAATCTTTAGAGATCAAATTTCACCCGAAAGAAAAGATCGCAAAATGGGATCTTAAGATCGAAGATTCAAAGGGACAGTCGATCGAGTTTCACGATCTCAATCTTACCGAGATCAGCAAAGTCACCCTCCATTTCAAAGATGGCAAAGGAACTGCCGAAACCGAATAGTCCTAGTTTGATCTAGAAAACAAAAAAGGCCGCTTCGAGTTATCGAGGTGGCCTTTCTTATTTGCCTAAGCCGCTCTGTTACCGCGGATCAGTTGCAAAATTAGCACGACGAGCGCAACTACCAGTAGAATGTGAATGAGATTGCCGATGCCCGCCACGCCAAATCCAAGTGCCCATAGAACTAAAAGTATGAGTATGATCGTCCAAAGCATAATTTTCTCCTAAAATTTCATCCCAATTCTTTGTTACAAGATCAAAATTTTGGCGGGAACCGAATGAACACATTGCTGGGTGTTCTTGGTGTGGTTGGTTCCCGCCAGACTGGACCAGGCGGTCCCGTCGTTTGAAACTGTCTCCCGCGTCCCGCACAAAAAGCGTAAGTTGATCTAGAAAGCCCTAATTCAGCAACGCACCTGCGGTACCGCCGAGTTCGAAATAACAGGCGCAGGCGGCGTTCTCAACCCGTTCGCGATCTTGGATCTTTACTTTGCCGCGTGAATAGCGGATCAAATTGCTTTCCTGCAGCTCGTGGGCCATTTTAGAAACACTCGGACGATTGACACCGAGTATGCGTGAGATCTGCTCGTGCGTCAGACTCATTTTGCTCCGTCCCGAACGATCCTGTACCATCAGGAGCCATGTGCAGAGGCGCTCTTTAACGCAGTGGTACATATTGCAGATCGCCTTTTGCGAGATCTGTCGAATGTAGACGTCCGTGTGCCGGCCAAGCGTATATCGCAGAGCATCATTTGACTGGAGCAGGCGTTCGATCTGAGACACACGAATTGTGCGCACCGTTCCCTCCTGTGAGACCTGTGTGTAATTGTGTGCGATGCTTGATCCCGATAGCACGCTCGACAGACCAATGGCTCCTTCATTCCCGGTAACGGCGATCTCGACCATTCGTCCGTCCTCAAGCGAGCGAAATTCAGAGATCACCGCGGTCAGCGGAAAATAGACAACATCGAGAGCGCCCTCTTCCTGAAACAAAACCTGCTCCTTATCAAGCTTCACCGTCTGCAAGTATGGTTCGATCATGTGGACCATTTTGGTTCCCAGCGAATCAAGGATCGCGTTCCCCCGATCGTCCATTAATAGCTGAGAAACTGCAATTGGCCGTTGAGATCGTGTTCGCTCGATGTAAGGAACGTAGCTAGAACTACTATAAGATTCTGTATTACTTATTCGTGTCGTTTCTCCAAAAGCCATTTCTTGATCTCCTTGATCTGATATCGGGCAAGAAAGTGGGAGATGTTCTTGCCCATTCCCCTTGACCATCGAGGTAGCGTTCAAATCATTTCCAGCCCCATCACAAGCAAAAGAAACGCGATCGCTGCCTCGATGTAATGAGTATGCCGTCTAGTGGATTTAGGGAAAATCGGGAAAAAGGACAACTTTATTAGGGAAAATCCCTATGTGGACAGGCAGCTTGAATATGCCGGATCAATTGTCCTGAAGCCAATTTTGTAGGATTGCGTAGCGGACGATATCGGTGCGGCTTGTGATGCCGAGTTTTCGCATGCTGTTGGCTTTGTGAGCCTCAATGGTCTTTACGCTTAGGTCGATTCGTTCGGCGATCTCTTTGTTGCTGTAGCCAAGTGCGATCAGGCGAATAACCTCGGATTCGCGGTCGGTGAGATCGCTTTTATTCTCACCGCGAAGCGATGAAGAGCGGGCCGCGTAGCTACCCAGGACTTTCCCTTGCAAACTTGGATCGACGTATGCGTTACCTGAGCCGATCGTGCGGATCGCGTTGATCAATTCATCCGGAGCACTTTGCTTGAGAACATAGCCGTTAGCTCCGGCGCTGATAAGTTGCTGTAGATAGCCGTCGTCCGTGTGGCGGGTGAGGATCAATATCTTTAGATCGAGCCTGAGGGAGCGCAGCCGTTTTGTAGCCCTTAAACCGTTCATGTTGGGCATGGAGATGTCCATTACGATCAGGTCAGGTTTCAACCTCTCGGCTTCGACAACTGCGATGTCACCGTCGCTTGCCTCGCCGACGATCTCCATATCGGTCTGGGCGTTGACAAGCAGTTTAATGCCTTCGCGAACCGTCTGGTGATCTTCGGCGATGAGAATACTAAGTTTGTCGCTCATACAGATTTGGTTTTCACTGCGTCGGTCAGCGGCACACGGACATAGATCGTTGTTCCGTTTCCGGGTGCAGATTCGATCTCGACCTCGCCGCCGATCAACGTCGCCCTTTCCTGCATGCCCAAAAGACCTAGGCCGCGTCCCGATTTGTCAGGAACCGATCTTTTTCCGGGCACAAAACCCGTACCATCGTCTTCGATGATCAGTATAATGCGGTCGCCGCGTTTCTCAAGAATGACGCTGACGTGACTAGCTCCCGCGTGCTTTGCAACATTATTGAGAGCCTCTTGGGTGATGCGGTAAAGATGAATTTCCATCTCCGGACTGAACCGCCGTTTTGGAATTTTTGCTGCCTGAAAGTCGGCCGGTATCTCAAAATGCCGCGACCATTCCTGGACAAAAGCTCCGACCGCCGGCGCAAATCCGAGATCGTCGAGGGCCGTTGGCCGCAGTTCCCATGCTAAATAGCTTACTTCGGCGTCCAGGCGAAGGGCAATTTCCTGCAAGCGGTTGATCTTAGGCGTTAGTATCTCATGTTCGCCGGCGGCGTCCTTTAACGACGCTATCTTTAGCCGCAATGCTGTCAAACGCTGCCCAAGCTGGTCGTGCAGGTCGCGTGCGATGCGGCGGCGCTCATCTTCCTGACTCGTTACAAGGCGGCCAAGTAGGTCAATACGTTTTTGTTCAGCGATCGCGTGGCCTTCCATTTCCTTGACCAATTCGGCGTGAGTTTCGGCGAGCTCGTAGGTGCGATGTTTGACGCGGACATCAAGTTCTTCTTGGATCCTAATCAGTTCCTGTTCGTGCAGTTTTCGCTCTGTAACATCGCGAAATACAAGTACACTGCCCACAACGTCACCTTTTGGGCTGAGGATCGGTGCAGCGTGGTCCTCGACCGGGACTTGGGTTCCATATCGAGTCGCTAACAGGATCTTGTCAGCACTGGTGACCGATCCTTCACGAAGAGCCTTTAACGCGGGACTCTCGACCTCGATTCCGGTCGCCTCATCAATGAATGGCAAAACCGTGGTGAGATGTCTGCCGATCGCCTCGGCCTCCGTCAAAGAGGTAAAGTGCTGAGCGGCTAAATTGAGCGAGGTGATCCGTCCGTCGATATCGGTCGTAACAACGGCATCGGCAATGCTCGAGAGCGTCGCACGGAGGTGTTCCCGGCGGCTCTGAATTTCTCGTTCAGATCGGACGATTGCACGCCCGACGGCCTGGCTCATCACGATAGCGATGAGCAGACATATAATAAAAAAGATCGCTACAAAGCGTTCGATGGCCGCCACCTTGCCGGTGGCAATTGTTTTGTTGTTTTGATAACTATCCAGGGATTCGGGCAACATCTGTTCCCGCAAGAAGCCCATGGCCTCGACTCGGCTCTCGGTGAATCTACTCCATTCGTCCTCGCTGTAAAATCTCGACCCTCCGTTCGTAATGGCCTGACCCCGTTGTTTGAGAATCCCCCAAAGCGGCAAAAACTGTTCGGCGAGGTATCGTTGACGCTCGGTCTCGGCAAGTCGTGCATATTCGGAATGTTGTTTTTCGATCTCTTCGATTGCCGCCTCGGCATCCTTTTGATGTTCCGGGTCATTAGTTTGAGCGTAGGTGCGAACGGCGAGGGTGTACGACAGCACCCCGACCTCGATAGCTTTTGCCGCTGCCCGTCGCGGACGGCCGACTTCGGTCATCGCTTCTATAGCACTATCAACCGACTGAAGCGGTAGGATCACAGCAATATTGGAAATGATCAGAATAACGATCAAAGCTCCGAATCCTAAAGATAATTTTGTAGCGGTCGTCATCGATCTATTGTCTAATTTTACAATTTCAGCATTGATGCCAAGCATAGGTCAACCGCGGAATGGGGTCGGATCGGAGCAGTGCAACGTGAAACGGACATGGGGAAACCGGAGGTTAGCGTCACAGAAAAGGCTACGGACAATTCGCCCGCAGCCTTTCTTTTTTTAGGTAACGCGATCTAATTACGCGGCGGCTGACGCGGCATACGGCGGCAGGATAACCCTCGCGGCCTTTTCTTTCTTTAGCCCTAAGGCCCAGTCGGCCTGCATGAGTGTGTGGATGTCGCGGGTCCCTTCATAGATCACCGCGGCCTTGCAGTTTCTGAGATAACGCTCGACGGGATAGTCGTTCGTATAGCCGTTTGCACCGTGGATCTCGATCGCCATTGACGCGGCGGTCTCGCTGCGGGTCGTCGCCTGCCACTTTGCCATCGACGCAGCCTTTGCGGACGGCAAGCCCATATTTTTGAGATAGCCGCACTTAAGCCACAGCAGATGCGACATCTCGTAATCGGCTTCCATATTGGCGATCTTTTGCTTTACGAGCTGAAAATTACCGATCGTCTGGCCCTGCACCTCGCGGGTATTTGCATACGCGACTGATGCATCGCGGCTAGCACGGATCACGCCCGTCGCTCCGGCGGCAACCGTATACCGGCCATTTTCCAGCGAAAACATCGCTATCTTAAACCCTTCGCCCTCTTGACCCAGCATATTACTCGCCGGAACTCTTACATCCTGTAGTGAAAAATAACCGGTGTTGCCCGCCTTGATGCCGAGTTTGCCGTGGAGCGTGTACCGGATGAGAATCCGGCCATGGTTCGTTCGACAATAAAACACGAGATGCCGCTGTGGTCACGATTTTTTTGCTTTTCGGCGTCGGTCCAGCAAAAGAAGAGGAAATGGTCGGCAACGTCGCCGAGCGAGATCCACATCTTTTCGCCGTTGAGTATCCAGTCATCACCGTCGCGTTTTGCGTAGGACTTCATCCCGATGACGTCCGAACCAGCGTTCGGTTCGGTCAAACCAAACGTCGCGAGCTTTTCGCCCTTTGCCTGTGGGACGAGATATTTTTGCTTTTGCTCTTCGGTGCCCCACGAAAAAACACTCAGTGAATTGAGGCCGACGTGAACCGACATGGCGACCCGCAGAAACGTATCACAAGCCTCAAGCTCCTCGCAGACGATACCGAGTGAGATGTAATCAAAACCCGCTCCGCCGTACTGCTCCGGTATACAGACGCCCATCAGGCCGAGGTCGGCCATTTTTTCAAAGACGCTGCGTTCGAAATGAGATTTCTCGTCCCATTCTTTGATATACGGTGCGACCTCGCCCGCGCAAAATTCACGGACGGTCCTTTGCAGAGCAATATGTTCTTCGGTTAACTGTAGTTCGATCACGATGTCTAATTTCCTTGTCTAAAGTTTTGATATGATAAGCAAATAAAAATGTTATCACTTCGCGATTCGATTCGCGAGGAGCACCATGCGACCAATGATACCTGTATCCAAAGCCATCAACATCATCAAACGAGAGACCGGGGTCCTCAGCACTGAACGAATCGATCTGGCAGATGCGGTCGGCCGCGTCTTGGCAGAAAACATCGTCGCGGACTGCGACCTGCCGCCGTTTGACCGTTCGCAAATGGACGGATACGCGGTCGTTGCATCGGACACAAAAAACGCACCTGTTACTCTCAAGATCATTGGCGAATCCGCTGCCGGTAGCGGTTGGCACAAGACAATGAAACGCGGCCATGCAGTGAGGATCATGACCGGTGCTCCGGTTCCTGCCGGGGCCGATGCGGTGGTAAAGATCGAGATCACACGCGGCACCGAAACGGAAGTGGCCATTCTCGAACCCGCCAAAAAGGCACGGCCATTGTCCAGAAAGGTTCGGAGATAAAAAGGGCCGCATTGTGATACAGCGAGGTTTGCTGATCACCACAAACAACATCGCCACGCTTGCGGCATTTGATTATTCAAAGGTAAAGGTCGGCAAGCGTCCAACTGTCGCAATTCTCAGCACGGGTAGCGAGATCGTCGATATCGGCAAAAAGCCGGGCCGCGATCAGATACGCAATTCGAACTCTGTAATGCTAAAAGTGATGGCCGAGCAGTGCGGAGCGGTCGCTGAGATATTTCCGATCGCAGGAGACGATCTTTCAAATTTGAGATCTCAAATTTCAAATTCCGCAAAGGGCAAAGACATCCTGATCATCACCGGCGGCGTTTCGGTCGGAAAATACGACCTGACAAAAGCCGCATTGATTGAATTGGGAGCAAAAATATTCTTTGAAAAAATACAACTAAAACCCGGCAAACCGGCGGTGTTTGCCAGATTGGGAAAGACGTTGGTCTTTGGATTGCCGGGAAATCCAGTATCCGCGGCAGTTACCTTTCAACTCTTTGTCCGTAAGGCGATAATGCAGTTGCAGGGTTCGTCTGCGACCGCGTTAAAGCAAGGTGTTGCCGTTCTTAGCTCCAACGCAACAGCTGCCCGTGACCGCGATACCCATTTACCGTCGCGGCTCGAAACTGATGAGAATGGGCGGCTTATCGCCGTCACACTAAGATCGCAAGGATCGTCGGACTTTGTCGGATTTGCTCAAGCAGATTCGTTCGTTTTTTTAGCAAGCGGCAAAGCCGCCCAAGCTGGCGAAACCGTAGATATCGTGTTTTTATGAATAATATGAGCGAGCTTTCACATTTTGATGAGACGGGAAAGATAAAAATGGTCGATGTGTCGGGCAAAGAAACGACTGTCCGGCGTGCCGTTGCATCGGCAAAAGTCGTGCTTTCCTCAGCAACTCTCCAAACTCTGAAAACTCAGTCAACTCCTAAAGGTGATCCGCTTGAGATCGCCCGCATCGCCGGTATCATGGCGGCGAAAAAGACGTCGGAATTGATACCGCTCTGTCATCAAATAGATCTGAGCAAGGTAAACGTGACCGCTGAGTTCACAGAAGATGGCATCTTCCTCACCGCCGAGGCTCTCACCAATGCACAAACCGGCGTTGAGATGGAAGCGTTGACCGCCGTTTCCGTCGCCGCCCTTACGATCTATGACATGTGTAAAGCGGTGCAAAAAGACATCGCGATAACCGACATACGGCTCGAATCAAAGACCGGCGGCAAAGGCGACTATCAGCGCGGCTAGTCTATCGAAAGGCCGAACTTTCGCATACAATACTCGTATTCGCTTGTAGCCATTTCAGGAGTTTTTTGCATTATGAAATACAAGCTCGCCGACGACGCCAAACCACAAGCCAAGTTGCTTGTCATCGCCACTTTGCTGACCATCGGCCTGTGGTTCATCCCCTACGCCGAATATCTTGTTTATCCGATCCGGCTCTTTGTCACGTTTATTCACGAGGGCAGCCATGCATTAGTCGCGTTCGTAACGGGCGGGGCGGTGCAAAGTTTGACCATCGCGTCCGACGGCAGCGGAGTTGTCTATTCCGCACCATCGGGATTTATTGGTCAGATATTTACATCAAGTGCGGGTTACCTCGGGACGACCGCATTTGGCGTGCTAATGCTTTTCCTGATGCGGAAAAATGTAGCGTCGCAAAAAGTGCTGTTTGGCATCGGGGCGGGTGTCGGATTGATCACGATCGTCTTTGGAATAATTTTCCCGATCTTTAACTTTCTCTCGCTCAACGTGCCTTTTTCGAGCGTCGCATTTACCGTCACAGTCGGCTTATTGCTTTCCGCCGGATTGATAGGCCTAGCGTTGTATGCCAGCGAAAGAGTGGCGAATTTCATGATCGCTTTTCTGGCGATACAATGTCTGCTCAATGCCCTGTCCGATCTCAAAACTTTGTTCTTTATTAACGCTCCCCTGATCGGTGCCGACGGCATCAGCAATGACGCCGGCAATATGGCGACAGCGACCGGTATTCCGGCGGTTGTTTGGACAGTTATTTGGATAGCGGTGTCGGTGGGCGTGATAGCATTAGGTGTAAGGATGTATATGTCGGCAAAAAGTGCTTCGCCGACAGACTCGCTCTTTAATGATTGATATGAAAACCTTCTCCGCAATTCTTCTCCTCCTCGTTAGCCTCGTTTCAGCATCGGCACAGATCAAGAAAACGGAGCAGGCGGCAGTCAAAGCTCCCTTTGCAAAATCACTACAAGCGGTCGTCGTCACGACTAAAGACTGGGATGCAACCACCGGCACGGCTAGACTCTACGAACGCAAAAACGAAAAGGCAAATTGGAAGATGGTCGGTGAAAGTTTTCCCGTAGTCATTGGACGTAACGGCCTCGCATGGGGAGACGAACTGACCCAGCAGACGACCGCCACAAAGATCAAACACGAGGGCGACGGCAGTGCTCCGGCAGGAATGTTTCCGCTGACGGCGACCTTTGGCAAGGGTTCTAAGCCCGAAGCTGTCGAGTTGCCGTACTCAAAACTCGACGAATTTACCGAGTGTGTCGATGACACCAAATCGTTTCATTACAACCGCATCGTCAACCGTATGCAGGTCGGCAACTTTGACTGGAAGTCGTCCGAAAAGATGTTCGCGATCACTCCGGAATACGACCTCGGCATATTTGTCGCGTACAATACTTATCCGGTCGTGAAAGAAAAAGGCTCTTGCATTTTTCTTCATATCTGGAAAGACGAAGCGACGTCAACGGACGGATGTACCGCAATGGAACGCCGCGATCTCGAACGCATCATCGGTTGGCTCTCGACTAAAAAGAATCCGTATCTCATCCAACTGACAGACGAAGATTACGACAAATATCGAAAATCTTGGAAACTCCCAAAACTAAAATAACCACGTTAGACAAGCTCACCATCGGCACCCGTCTCGTCGTGCGCTCAAAGCTCGACTGGCGGTTTGCGGCTGTTTCAAAGACCGTCGAAGACAAGATCGTCCTTACAGTGTGTTCGCCTTCGGGCAGGACATACCGGCTCCGTCGTGACCTCGAAACAATCGTCACTTACGAAGGCTCGATCCCAGTTCTTTCTACTGATCACCCCGGTCATTGGCGTGAAAATTTCAGCCATTACGACGTTCGTTGGTAAATCTTTATGAAGCCCGTCTTTGCAAAAGCCCGCGCGGGAGCAAGGGCGTAGCCTCCAACTTGAGTGTTACGCCCTTACTTACCTGCGGGCTTCTGCATACGAACCCGGTTTGGTAAAATATACTTTTGCTCACACTACTGGATTCGCATCTATGCAGGCTGCCAAGACAAAAGAAGAGGTTATCGAGGTTCGCGGGGCCCGCACGCACAATCTCAAAAATATCTCCGTATCGCTCCCGCTAAATAAACTTACCGTCATTACGGGTGTGTCGGGGTCGGGTAAATCGAGCCTTGCGTTCGATACGCTGTACGCGGAGGGTCAACGGCGATATGTCGAATCGCTGTCTGCTTACGCACGTCAGTTTCTCGAACGAATGGACAAACCCGATGTCGATGAGATCATCGGCATCGCCCCCGCGATCGCCATCAGACAGAAAAACTCTACCAAAAATCCGCGATCGACCGTTGCGACGCAGACCGAAATTTACGATTATCTGCGACTATTGTTTGCTCGTGCCGGAACGACCATCTGCCACGTCTGCGGCCGCGAGGTAAAAAAAGATTCCCCCGAATCGGCGGCGGATGGGATCCTGGCCGAGCTTGCCGAGGGTGCTCGATTTTATGTTTTGTTTCCGATTCAGGAAGACACCGCTTCCCGCAAAGAACGGAAGACTCCGGCGAACCGTGCGCGGAAAGCCGCAAAACCCGCCGACCTCAGCACACAGGCATTTTTGATCTCGCTACTCCAACAGGGCTTTTCGCGTCTTTATCGCGGCGGCGAGATGATCGAGCTGCAAAAGCCTGAGGATTATCCGTTCGACGATTTTGAAAATACATTTGTTTTGATCGACCGGTTAGCTTCCGCACCCGGCATTCGCCAGCGGCTGGTCGATTCGCTCGAGATCTGCTTTCGCGAAGGGCACGCGGCCATCATTGAAACGACCGAGGGCACACAACTTAAATTCTCGGACCGTTTCATCTGCAAATACGACGGCACTCGTTATGAGGAACCGGAGCCGCACCTTTTCAGTTTCAATTCCCCGTTCGGGGCCTGCCCGACATGTCAGGGTTTTGGCAATACGATCGGTATTGATTATGGGTTGGTTATCCCGAACCCTTTGCTGTCGCTCAAAGATGGTGCTATCGAACCGTTTACCCGTCCGACGCATTCCTGGGCGCAAAAGGAATTAGTCAAATATACGGCATCGGCAAATATCGATATGACCGTGCCGTTTGCTGACCTGCCCGATTTTCAGCAAAACTGCATCATCTACGGCGACGAAGGCTGGCGCGGGCTAAAAGGTTTTTTCCAGTGGCTTGAAACTAAAAAATACAAGCTCCACGTTCGCGTATTTCTGGCAAAGTATCGTGGCTACACAAAATGCCCCGATTGCGACGGCCAGCGTCTGCGACAGGCGGCCCGAGATGTAAAGATCGGGATGCGTTCGCTGCCGGAGATCGTCGAGATGTCGATCGCCGTTGCTCACGAGTTTTTTGAGACGCTCGAAATGGACACTGAGCGTGCTCAGATCGCCGATAAATTACTGCTTGAGATCCGCCGCCGTATTAAATCCCTCGTCGAGGTTGGGCTCGATTATCTGACGCTATCACGGCTTGCTGCGACACTGTCCGGCGGCGAGGCACAGCGTATCCAACTTGCGACCAATCTCGGTTCCCTACTCGTCGGTACGCTTTACGTTTTGGACGAGCCGAGCATCGGCCTACACCCGCGTGACAATTCGCGGCTTATAAAGATCCTCGAAAACCTCCGCGATATCGGCAACACCGTCCTCGTCGTCGAACACGACGAAGAAACGATGCGGGCCGCCGACAATGTCATCGACATAGGCGTCCATGCGGGCGAGCACGGCGGCGAGCTGGTGTATGCGGGCAATTTTGCGGGGCTGTTAAAAGATAAAACTTCGCTGACCGCAAAATACCTACGCGGTGACGCCGAGATCAAGGTTCCGCAAAAACGCCGGACCGCGACCAAGCGAAAGCTCGAAATTACGGGTGCCCGCGAGCACAATCTGAAAGATGTCTCGGTCGATATCCCGCTCGACATGCTCGTCTGCGTGACCGGCGTTTCGGGCAGCGGCAAATCGACGCTCGTCCACGAGGTGCTCTACGCCGGCCTCAAAAAACAACGCGGCGAATGGAACACGCACGTCGGATTTTTCAAGGATCTAAAGGGCGGCGAGCATATTGACGACATCATCCTCGTCGATCAATCGCCCATCGGCCGCACGCCGCGTTCAAATCCGGTGACGTACATCAAAGCCTACGACGCGATCCGCGAGGTTTTCGCCGCGACAAATACAGCAAAGACAAAAGGCTACAACGCCTCGCATTTTTCATTCAACGTCCCAGGCGGACGCTGCGAGATATGTCAGGGCTCAGGCACGGTGACTATTGAGATGCAGTTCTTGGCGGATGTCGAGCTTACCTGCGACGACTGTCGCGGGATGCGGTTTAAGCAAGAGATCTTGGACGTGAAATATAAAGGCAAGAACATTCACGAAGCCCTGCAGTTAACTATCCGAGAGGCGATATTATTCTTTAAGGACGTCGCCAAACTGACCACAAAACTAAAGGTTCTCGAATCCGTCGGTCTCGGCTATCTCCGGCTCGGCCAATCTGCTACAACTCTCAGCGGAGGCGAGGCTCAACGTGTTAAGCTCGCCTCACACCTCGCTCAAAAAACTACGTCAAAGACGCTCTTTATCTTTGACGAACCAACGACCGGGCTTCATTTTGATGACATTAACAAGCTGCTCTCCGCATTCCGTGCTCTTATCGACAGCGGCGGCAGCCTGCTCGTCATCGAGCACAACATGGACGTGATAAAAACCGCGGACTGGATCATCGACATCGGCCCCGAGGGCGGTGTCGGCGGCGGCGAGATCGTCGCGATCGGAACACCCGAAGAAGTTGCTAAGGTCAAAGCATCGCACACGGGCAAATATTTAATGGAGATATTGAACCTGAAAAGCTAATCGTCACCAAATTTTTCTCGCCAATACGGGGCGATCTGTTTCATCACTTCGCAGTCGCAATAGCCGCCGTTTTCGTTGAGCCAGTTGGTTATCTTTGGAAAATTTAGGCCGCGTTCCATCATAAAACGCATCGCGTATCTTAGCGTATGATCGCATTCAGATTCGTAAAGCTCGTCTTCGACACGGTCGAGCAGTTGGCTCACTGATTCCTGCCCGGCTGGCATCGCGTTGAGAAACGTCTCAAGTTGTTCCCCGTTCATCTGCCCCAGGTTCTCGATCTGTCGTTTTCGTAAAATTGCCATAATTTAAAATTCTGCTTCCGATACCCGCGATAATTCGCTTCGCTCTGCCTCCTCGATCTCACGCTGCTTGATGCCTTCGCGGCCATCGTAGCTGAAAAATTTGGGAAAGAATAACGCCGAGCCGAGGACGGATGCCACGCAAAGAACTCCGCCGGACACGATCGCTGTTTTAACGCTAAATGTCTCGGCGACAATACCCATTTTAGCACTGCCCAGCATCGGCCCGGTCAGATAGCTCATCATTTCGATGCTGGCGAGTCGGCCACGCAGGTAATTGGGGATGGTCTGATTCCAAATAGCACCACGAAAGATACCTGAGATCATGTCAAAAAATCCGGCCGCCGCGAGCAATATCAGTGCAGGTACGAGACTATCTACGAGGCCAAAGAAAAATATCGCTACGCCCCACAAAACAGCCGCGCTGATCACCATTAGTCCGTGACGATGAACGTTCTTCGTCCAAGCGGACGTGGCGCTGGCGATCAGTGCACCGATCGCGATCGCCGCCGGGAAAAATCCGACGTATTTATCACCATAGATCACAGCCAGAGCCGGATACAATGCCTGCGGAAACGCAAAGAACATCGCGGCGATATCGATAAAGTAAGTACCAACAAGTTCCTGTCGCGAAAAGGCATATTTCCAGGCCCGCTTAATTCCCTGAAAACTCGGCCTCTCGGCGTTTTCGGGCGACGGCACACTCCGCAGCATAAACACCGCGATCAGCGACGCTCCAAATGTCAGAAAGTCTATCCCGTATGCTACCGACGGACTTAACTGCGTGGCGATAATTCCCGCTACTGCCGGGCCGACGATCATGCCAATACTAAACCTGATCGAATTCAGAGCCATCACAGCGGACATCATCTCCGCAGGGATGACTTTCTGGATAAACGATTCAAACGCCGGACGCTGTATCGCCGCGAGACCCGCGTGCAGAGAGACCGCGAGGAAAAGTATCCAGATCTGGGGCTGGGGAAGAAGCGAATTACCAAGTAATATCGCCGTCACGACTGTCTGCCCGACCTCGGTGAACCGCAGCATCTTGCGTTTATCGAGAAAATCCGCGAGAGCACCGCCGACAAACGCCAGCACGACCATCGGGATAAATTCGGCAAGGTAAATATACCCGACCATCGCCGACGACTGCGTCAACTGGTACATCTGCCAAGGCACGACGATAAATGTCATCATCGAGCCAAAAAAAGACACAAGCTGGCCAAAGAACAGTAGACGATAGTCGCGTGAGGCTTTTAGCGGAGAGAGATCAAGTAACATCAGGGTTTAACGTACTCGGTCCAATGAAACAGCCATGTTGCATAAGCATTCATCAATAATGAAATGCCGCAGAGCACCCATTCGACGGGCGTAATGCGTTTCGGAGCAGTTTCAAGCATTATGACAAATATCCACGGCAGCAGAACCATAGCGTAGCGATAACCAAACTGCCAGCCGCCTGAGTTACCGTGGATCCACAGCAAAAACGTCAGCACCGCGACCGCAGTCCAGGCGGCGTATTTCAGCATTTTGTCCCGCGAACCAAACCGCCACAAAAACAATAGGAACGGGCTACCCCATATTATCGAGCTGCTAAATCCGTTCGGCACGAGATACGGGAATGCCGATTTCCACTCCCACGATTTTATGAGCATTTCCCAAGCCTGACGCGGGATGTAATACAGCGAAAATATTCCGTGATTGTACCAAGGCTCGGCCAAAACGCCGGGAATCCGCGAATAACCAAAATCCGTGAACGAGTAAAAGCGGACGTAATTATATATAAGAGTCGACACGCCTAGCACGAACGGAACCAAACAAAACCAAGCTAGCCTGCGGATCTTGTCAGAACCGCCTGCGTAAGCGGGCGGCCGGAAAGTTACATCTTTTGTGGTCTTTGTATCACCTATCTGGCCCGCTGACGCAGCGGGTTCTGCCCGGAGCAACAAATACATAAAAACCGGTGCCGTCAATAGATTTTCAGTCCGGTTGCCAAACGCCAAGGCAAAGAAAAATCCCGCGAGCAGCGGCCTGCGGTCATAGACAGTAAAATATATAGCTCCGATCTCGCCGACCATTGCGAATCCAAGCGCCAGTTGCCATGCCCCGGTAAAAGTCAGATTTGTCCAGGCAAAAGTCCCGAACAAGATCGCCATCGTCAGCAATACCTGCCTCGACCGTGTGACGTCGTACTTTGACGCGATCTTTAATAACAAAAAGCACGCGATGCCTGCGAGTACGGCCGCTATCCACGCCCCGGGCATTTGCGTGATAAATCCGAGAGCTTTGAGCAAAGCCGCCGGGATCATCGACAAAACCGCACCGAACGGAAACACCGAGTAATAAAATCCGTCGAACGGCACAAACTCATTCAACCAAGACGGCTGCGGCTGGTTAAACGCAACCTTGCCGCCAAGCAGATTCTCGGCAACGCGAAAAGTGTAATCGTAGTGATTTTGTGGGCGTGGATTTGAGTGAAAGTAAACGAGAGCAGTCAGAAAAGAGATCAACGCCATCAAACGGCCGGAAAGCCCTCGTGGTGGCTCTGCGGCCTCTGTGTTCTCTGTGCCCTCTGTGGCTGATTTCTTCATGCGGCGTAGATCTTTAGCTTAAATTCATCATTCGCAATATAGATCTCCGGCTTGCGGCCTGAGAAGCGGTTTGATTGCCGCAGGATCATCGGCAGGCCGCCGTGCGGGACGCTGATGCCGTATTCGCGGCGGGTAAATATTGCGGAGATCTGCGGATTTAGCCGCTGCGTTATGCCGTAACGTATCGCGCGTGAGGCGGGCGGCGAGAACCCGTTCGTCCGTCGCGGGTTTATGATCTCGATCGCGCTGTCGTAAATATTGATCCGCGTGCGTATGTCACGCAGGGCGAGGTCGCGGTGCATGAGAGCATTTATTATCGCCTCCGACACGGAGTAAAAATGATACGTCCCGCGTTGTTTGGCGACTTCGTCGGTGACGAGCGTCAGTTTTCGTTTAGGCTGCTCTTTCGCAAGATCTGTGTAACGCTGAATAAAACCCATCACCATCTCATACTGCGTCAAAAGATTTCCCTTTGCCTCTATCGCTTCGATCAACTGAGCATTACCGTTATCGCCGGAGAACCGCGCGACCGTAACATTTGAACGCGGCAGCAATTCAGCAACCCGTTCGTTCTTGCCGAACAGCAATAAAGCCGCAACAGTCGGAAAAAATTCATCCGTAGTGCCGACCGCGAGCAGCAAGTCCTTTCGCAGGAAATCCGCGGTGTTATAAAGGCTCCGGTTCGGGGCGTTGTCGTCAAATCCGCTTGCAAAAGACCACAGCAGAGCGTCGTCAAAATCCTCTTCAACCACTTCCTGCAAAGGGATGTTCTCAAAACCGAGCGGGCGCAGTTCGTCCAGCCACATCGACAGCTCTGCACGCGAAACCTCGCGTTTCTCCGCTCCAAATCGCAGATAAAAACGTCCGTCGCGGGTGCGGTACGGTTTTTTTCTGCCGTCTATATCCAACGCAACGACGCGTTTGCCGCTGTCAAAAGCGATCGTATCTATCATCGGCACTATCGCCGGCACGATCTCTTCGCGGCAGATCCTTACAAGCTCCTGCTGCACCCATTCGGGGTTCGAAACGCCCTCGATCCTGAGCTGATCGTTGACGCCAAATATGATCGTCCCGCCGTCGGTGTTTGCCAGAGCGACAATGCCCTGCGCGATCCGCTCCGAATTTGACAGCTTTACCTTGAGCTCAAGATAAGTGTCCTCGCCGCCGCGTATCAGCCGCAGCAGCTCCGTCCGGGTCGTCGTCGGGGCCGATTGATTAACTAGATATTCCTGTAAGCTGGAGTCATCTGAGGATTCAAAACGCTGCGTGTGACGAAACTTTCTTCTCGGCATCAGGTTTTGGCGTCCGGATTTGTGTAAAGACGGCGACGCGACCGCCCGAGTGTAAGGAGAACACTACTGGTTTTCAAACATTCAACAAAACTATTGAAACATTGAAACAGGAAATTGTAAATTTCAAAGCCTGACAAACTCCTATTACCGGCGGGTTCGGAATAGGCCGGCGAGAACGACCGCTTCTATAGCAGCAAAGAAGAGGAAACTGACGGACGCGGACATGCGGGCTTTGGCGTGTTGTTCGGCGGTCGGGAACATTTCCAACGAACCGTAAATAAATCCGAGCACCGACAAGACAAGCGGAACTGTCAGCACCACTGCCACAGCCCACAAAACCAACCTAAGCCCTTTACCCGCTTCGCTCATTACCTATTGAACGGTCTCGCGGCCCCCGACGTGCAATCACAGCTACTTACATTGCTCATCTGAGCCCTTGAATATTGCTGAGTCGATAATCCGCCCGCTGGCGGTCTGGCCGTCGGGGTTGTCTTTGGGGTAGAGGGTCAGGACGGCCCAGACGCGGCTGTCGGTGCCCATTTTGTAGATACAGCAGCCGCGGACCTCATACGGTTTGCCGTTGCGGGTAAATGTGCCGTTGTATTTTGCGTTTGTGTCGGAACGGATATCGAGCGTGTAGTTTAGATCGGGAACCTGGCGTTTGAGAGCGGCCATGCTGGTGTCGGCAAGCTCTTTGATGGTGAATTTTTTCTTGCCGGTCGGCACCAGCTCACTGTACGAAGAGTTAAACCCTGCCTCGTCATACGAATGTATGTGCATCGCGGAAAATACTGACTTATAGCTCGCTGGCAGCGGCGGCGTCTGGTCTTTTGGCTCCGCGGGCAGATCAACTTTTATGTCCGTGCCCGCTAGGTCGTAGGTTTTCCATTCTTTACCCGCGAGCGTGAAAGTTTTTGGCCCGTCGGTCGTGACGGGAGGCTTTTCCTTGTCCTTATTAGCCAGCTCGCTGATCTGTTTGCAGCCCAAAACCGCCGCGAAAATAAAGATGATAACCGGTAGTAATTTTGTCTTTACCGTCATTGTGTCTGATCCTCCGCGAGGGAAATGTAACACGATTGGCCCTGAGCGGCAAAAGCGGCGTTGACATCCGCATCATTTCGTCCGATTATTAGGCAGCGCTATGGCAGACGCCAACCACACGATCGCATACATAGGACTCGGCTCAAATCTCGGCGACCGCGCCGGAAATTTGCTGCTCGCTGTGCGTGCGCTGATGGAGGCTAGTTTTTGTGTCGATAAACTGTCGGCGATCTATGAGACCGAGCCGCTCGAGATCGAGAGCGAGGTCAATTTTTTGAATATGGTCGCCGAGATACACGTAACAAACGTAAGCGCTTCGCAAATGATGGCCCGACTGCTGCGTATCGAATACCTGCTCGGGCGGCGTGATAAGACCGTTAAAAAGCCCCGCACCGCCGATCTCGATATACTTTTTTTTGGCGATCAGCAGATGACATCCGAATTTATCACGCTGCCGCACCCGCGGCTCCACCTTCGCAAATTTGTCCTCGTCCCGCTAAATGAGATCGCACCAAATTTTGTCCATCCGATATTGCAAACTGAGATCGGCGAACTTCTTGCAAAAGTCGATGACACAAGCGAGGTAAAACGCTGGAACCCTAAACTTTCTTTCGACTTACTACCGACTACTGACTTCCAACTACCGGCTTCCACATATTGCTAGACTAAATGCACATGAACGGCTATTCTTGATTCAACTTTATGGCATATCTTCAACCCGACAAAGAGGGCAAAGTTTACCTGCCGGCTATCCGTGCGGCTAAGGAACGCGGCGAAAAACTCGTCTGTCTAACGGCGTACGATTATCCGACCGCCCGCATCGTCGACGAAGCCGGCGTCGATATGATCCTCGTCGGTGACAGCATGGGCAACGTCATCCACGGCTATGGCAACACCATTCCCGTTTCGCTGGACGAAATAATCTCAGCCTGTATCGCCGTAAAACGCGGCACCGAGCGGGCAATGGTCATAGCCGATATGCCGTTTGGCACATATCATGTAAATGAGGACGACAGCGTCAAAAATGCGTTGCGGCTGATGAAATACGGCGGTGCCGAGGCGGTGAAACTTGAAGGGGGCCGCAACCGTGTCGAACTCGTCAAACGGCTTGTAAACGAAGAGATCCCGGTCGTCGCACACATCGGCCTGACGCCGCAGTCAGTCTATAAAATGGGCGGCTACCGCGTACAAGGCCGAACTGCCGAGCAGGCCAAATTACTCATCGAAGACGCTAAAATGCTTGAGGACGCAGGAGCTTTTGCCATTGTTCTAGAACTAGTCCCGCGTGAGGTCGCCGCGATGATAACCGCCGAGCTCGAAATGTCTACCATCGGTATCGGAGCGGGTTTAGACTGCGACATTCAGGTGCTGGTCCTGCACGATCTGGTCGGCATGACATTCGGCCGCCAGCCGCGCTTTGTCCGCCAATACGCCAGCGTCCGCGACGTTATGACCGACGCGATCCACAAATGGACAGCCGACGTAAAATCCGGGGCGTACCCAAGCGATCAGGAATCGTACGGTTTGACCGACGAAACCAAGAAAGAAATGAGCGCCTAAATGGAGATCATTAACCGACGGCAGCGGATGTTTTCGATCGCACGCAAACTGCGTCGCGAGACTAAAACCGTCGGTTTTGTTCCGACAATGGGAGCTTTGCACGCCGGACATCTTGCTTTGGTTCAGGAATGCCGGCAGAGATGCGATGTGGTCATCGTGTCGATATTTGTTAACCCGACGCAGTTTAACCAGTCACAAGATCTCGAAAAATACCCGCGTGACCTGACCGCTGACGCCGCAATGCTGTCGGAGTATGATGTCGATTACATATACGCCCCCGAAGCGGATGAGATCTATCCCGAGGGCTTTTCGACCTCTGTAAATGTCGAGGGTCTCACCGACACGCTTGAGGGCGAATCGCGGCCTGGCCATTTTCGCGGTGTCGCGACCGTCGTCACTATTCTCTTTAATACGATTCGCCCGGATCATGCATTTTTTGGTCAAAAAGACGCCCAACAAGTCGCCGTCATCAAACGCCTGACTCGCGACTTAGGATTTGAAATGGAGATCGTAGTCGTACCGACCGTGCGCGAAGAATCTGGCCTCGCGATGTCTTCACGCAACGAACGTTTATCCGACGAAGAACGCGAAAAAGCCGCAATAATCATCGAGGCTCTTCGCGAAGCCAAACTCGCATTCAAAAAAGGCGAACGAAATGCGTCAGATCTCACTCAAATCGTCAAAAATCGGATTGAGACCGAGCCGCTCGCAAAGATCGATTATATTTCGATTGTAGATCGCGAAACGCTGCAACCTGTTGATAAGATTGGAGATGAAGAGACTTTGATCGCCGTTGCGGTCGCTTTTGGTGACATTCGGCTGATCGATAACGTGATACTTAATCGAAAGCAGTAGTTTGGTCTCAAACTTGCATCTAATTACTGTGAGACGCTCCAGATGGAGGTTTCATAACATTATGAAAACGATAAAAAGTTTCATTTCAATTTCGGCTCTCACGGTTATTTTGTCGGTTGCTGCGTTTTCGCAGACCGTTCTGACATCGCTCGACGGCTCACGTGTTGACGTTGAGGCTCAGACGGGTAAAGTGGTTGTTTTGGCTGTGGGTGCCGCTTGGTTGCCGCTGTCATCGAAACAGGCGGATTACACAAATGCGTTGATCAAGAAATACGCGGGCAAAAATGTCGTCTTCTATTTCGTCGCGACCGACTCGGCCAACGCTAAGTCGCAAAACTTTAGGAGCACTGAGGACATTCGTAAGTTTGCTTTTACGAACAAGCTGAGTATCCCTATTCTTCGCGATCCGGACGGCACGGCAACGCTGAAAAAATACGAGATCGATCAGGTTCCGTCTTTCGTAATCCTTAACAAGAACGGCGACCGCGTCGGTGAACCTTTTGGCGGCATCGACCCGAAATACGACATCACGATACCGATCTCTAAGGCTATCGATAGATTGCTGTAAGATCTAAACTGATTCGGTTGGATAAGAGTCGGGCTAAATGCCCGGCTCTTTTTATTTTAGTAGTTGATAAACCAAGCTTATGGGCAAGCCAACGACGTTCCAATAATCGCCCTCGATGCCCTCTATAAATAGGGCCGCTTGAGCCTGTACGGCATAAGCCCCGGCCTTATCAAGAGGATCACCGCGTTCCGCCAGGAAAGCAACTTCTTGGTCGGTCATTGGTGCAAACTTTACTCGCGTTCGCTGAAGATCGGACCTCGTCTCGCCGTTCTGAACAACTGCAACACCAGTCAAAACCTCGTGCCAATTCCCCGCCAACATCGTTAACATCCGCACCGCATCATCCGAATCTGCCGGCTTTCCGATGATGTGTCCATCGATCACGACTGTGGTGTCAGCACCCAGAACGGTCCGCCGGGTATAATGCACGGCAACAGCCTCTGCCTTTTCGCGGGCCAAACGGACGACATAATCTTCCGGTGATTCGCCAACGCGTTCGCTCTCGTCAATATCGGCGACGTGCTTGGTAAATTCCCATCCTACAGAAATTAATATCTCTGAGCGGCGCGGGCTGCCCGATGCAAGTATCAATTTTGGAAGTTCGTTCATCTCGTCTAAAATGATAGTTGATTGGCGGTAAATGACAAATGGAGCAGGTTTTTGGTGCAATTCCGTCCGTGCTAAACGGGCTAGCGTTGAACGGCGATGTCGAAGAGGCCGTAGTATTCGCCGCATGGAAACGATGTGCCGGTGAGCTGCTCAACGAACGCACAACCGCGATAGAGTTTTTTGAAAACCGTTTGATCGTCGCAGTTACTGACAGGACTTGGCAACGGCATCTTGAGGATCTGAGTCCGCAGATGCTGTACAAGATAAACTCTTCGCTTGGTGATGGAACGGTTAAATTTATCGAGTTTCGCGTTGATGAAAGGGTCGTAAATGCGTCTCGTGAACATAAAACGGCATCGATAGAAACTGTCGCTCCCGCAAGGTTTCTGAATCATTGAACAAAGCCGCTGAGGCCATTGGTGATGTGGCACTCAGACAACAATTTTTGAGTGCGGCCGCTGAGTATTTGGAACGACAAAAACAAGACTAGCTTATGGACGTAAGAAAGATCGCAAAACTCGCACACCTCGAGATCTCTGACGCAGAGGTCGCTCTTTACACGCCGCAGATGGCGGATATCGTAAAGTATGTCGAGCAGCTCAATGAGCTTGATACCGATGATATCGAGCCGATGCTCGGCGGACTGACCACCGAGGGCGAAACAACGCTGACCATTCGCGAAGACTTAGTCCAGCCATCGCTTGGACAGAAAGCCGCGTTGAGTGAAGCTCCATCCGGCGTCGCCGGGCATTTTCAGGTGCCAAAGGTGCTGTCGTAATGCAAAATTCAAAACGAACAATGCAAAATCTGGCTTTCATATTGTGCATTGTGCAGTGTGCATTCTTCATTGCCTCGTGTAGTATTCCGAACCTCGAATCCGCCGAATGTGTCGAAGCACGAGACTCGGCGCGACAGTTTTATTCGTTCCATTTTGGAAACGAAATGCGGCCAAGTGCGGATAATTTTAAGGCCCGCGAACGCTATCTGACGCCGCGCTATTTTGCGGCGCTAGCGACATATCCGGAAAAGGAACGTGACCCTTTCACGCTAACGACCGAATATCCGCGAACATTTAAGCTCGCTGAGTGTAAGGCAGCTTCGCCCGACAGCATTGACCTCAAGATCCAGTTATATTGGCGGGACGACACAAAAACGGTGCAGCAAGAGGTGCAGGCAAATTTTGTAAAGCAGGACGGCAAATGGCTCCTCGACGGCGTCGGTTCCAAGGGCAGATAACCTATTTTTTTTATGTCAATTGTTTCGAATATTGAAAAGACCCTAGATAACGCCGAACGCTTGAATGGCGAACTTAACGCATTTCTTTCGATCGAGCGTGAGCATGCGCTCGGGCGTGCCGCCGAACTGGATGCCTCCAGCGGCTCAAAGCTCGACGGCCTCGCGGTCGCTGTCAAAGACAACATCTGCACCAAAGGTATGCGGACATCATGCGGCTCGCACATCCTCAATAATTACAAAGCCCATTACGACGCCACCGCGATCAAACGTCTCAACGAAGCCGGTGCCGTGATGGTCGGCAAGACCAACATGGACGAGTTTGCGATGGGTTCGTCCAACGAGACATCGGCATTTGGCCCGGCAAAAAACCCTTGGGATGTGACCCGCGTTCCGGGCGGCAGCTCGGGCGGATCGGCAGTTGCGGTCGCTTCGGGTGTTGTTCGTGCGGCCTTAGGGTCGGAAACGGGCGGTTCGGTTCGTCAGCCCGCATCGCTCTGCGGCATTGTCGGTTTCAAACCGACCTATGGACGCATCTCGCGTTACGGTCTTGTAGCGTTTGCTTCGTCGCTCGATAACATCGGTATTTTTGGCCGGTCGTCACGCGATGTCGCGGATGTTTTGGGCGTGATCGCCGGACGCGATCCGTTCGATTCGACATCGGCGGATGTGTCGGTCCCTGATTATGCCGCTTCACTCGATAACGATATTGCGGGCAAGACGATTGGCGTCCTCGGGCACTTTTGGCGAAGGCCTCGACGAAGATGTTCGTGAAAAGATACTCGCGGCGATCGATAATTTTGAAAAGCTCGGTGCAAAAATTGTTGATGTCGAGCTGCCTTACGCCAAATACGGCATCGCCGTTTATTACATCATCGCAACGGCGGAGGCTTCGTCAAATCTTGCGCGTTTTGACGGTGTCCGGTACGGATTTCGTGCCGAAGACGCTCCCGGTTTGCGTGAGATGTATTTCAAAACCCGCGAAGAGGGTTTCGGAGCCGAGGTCAAACGCCGGATCATGCTTGGCACGTATGTGCTGTCGAGCGGCTACTACGACGCCTATTATTCCAAGGCTCAAAAGGTCCGTGCTCTCGTAAAACGCGATTACGCTACCGCCTTCGAAAAATGCGATGCGATCCTGACGCCAACCTCGCCATCGGTAGCATTTAAGCTTGGCGAAAAATCGGACGATCCGCTGGCGATGTATCTAAACGATATTTACACCGTCTCTGCCAATCTTGCCGGTGTTCCTGCGATCAGCGTGCCGTGCGGTCTATCCAGCGAGGGCCTGCCGATCGGCGTCCAGCTAGTCGGCAATTTCTGGTCCGAGGACGTGCTGCTCAACCTCGCATCAAAATACGAAACAGCTTTCCCCCTCGAGGGAAAGCCGTCCATTTACGTTGGTTAAGACCTGATTTATTGTGCCAATCTAAGCGGCGTCAGCATGTCGCGACCCTGCGGCTGCGCGATCGGGGCGGCTGGCAATATGTTCTGCCAACGGGTCTTGTCTTCGAGCAGACGTTCAATGTCAGCGACCGGCAACGGTTTTGAGAAAAGATATCCCTGGCCGTATTCACAACCCAAAATACGCAGTTGGTGAAATTGATGTACGCTCTCGATACCCTCAGCAACGACCTTTAGATTCAATGCTTTAGCGAGTGCAATAACCGTTCGCACGATCTCGCCGTTTTCAGTATTCTCTTCCATCGCGCTGACGAACGAGCGGTCTACCTTGAGTAGATCGATCGGGAAACGGTGCAGATAGCTGAGACTCGAGTATCCCGTTCCAAAATCATCAATGCTGATCTGAACTCCCGTTTCTTTGATCTGTCTGAGCATGAGAATCGCAGTTTCGGCATTCTCCATCACGGCCCCTTCAGTCAGTTCAAGCTTTAGACTGGCGGGAGCGATACCGGTTTCTGCGATTATCGTATTGATCTGCTCAACCAGATTTGGATGCCCGAAATGCTTGCCCGATAGGTTCACCGCGACGCTCAATGGCGTAGCATTACCCGATCTCTCCTGCCATTTTACAAGCTGAGAACACGCAGAATGCAGGATCTGAATGGTCATCGGTATGATCAGTCCGGTACTCTCGCTGATCGGGATAAACTCGTTTGGCGGAACGAGACCTCGTTGCGGATGATTCCAACGCACCAGTGCCTCAAAGCCTACCAGTGAAGAATTTTCAAGTCCGACGATCGGCTGATAATACAGCTCAAATTCGTTACGCTCGATGGCAAACCTCAGATCTGTCTCTAGCTGCAGACGCGTCACCGCACGGATGTGCATTTTTTGGTCAAAGATAACGTAATTTTCCTCGTTATCCTTGGAATAATACATCGCGATATCGGCGTCGCGGAGGATGTCCTCGGCCTCAGGATATTTCGAGTTGCCGTAAGCGATACCGATCTTTGCACTGGTAAATACCTGACGCCCATCGAGCGTGTAAGGCTCGGCAAGGCGTTTGGCAAGACGGTCGGCAAAGCTCGTAGCCTCTTCTTTGCTCAAAAGGTCGCTCAAGACTATCCCAAATTTATCGCCGCTAAAACGAGCGACCATATCCTCTTCGCGAACCATGCCCGACAGACGCTTAGCAACATTTTTGATCAGGCGGTCGCCCATCGAATGGCCGAGACTATCGTTGATCGTTTTGAAACGGTTGAGATCGAGGAACAAAACGGCAAAATTACTTTCGGAGTTTTCACGGCTCTGCTGCAACAGCCCTTTCAGCGTATCGATAAAAAAGTTGCGGTTTGGCAATCCCGTTAGGGCGTCATGATACGCCGCGTGGCGGAAATTTTCGTGGCTTTCCTGCAATGCAGAACCGCTGCGTTCGAGCTCGGCGACGTAATGCTCGAGTTCGTTGACGTGTTCCTCGGCCTGTTCGGCTCGTTCACGTTCGGCCTGTTTTGCTTTTTCGACGGTCTTTTTCAGGTCCTCAACAAAGCGGCGGAATGTGAGATATATAACTCCAAAGAACAAAACGACCGCAGCGAAAAGATACAGATTGATCTGCTCTAGAGCCTTAACGATGATCCCGGCCATGACGGCTCCGACAACATACATCAATACAGCATCGAAACAGTTGTCGGTCCACACTGTCCACAGCGTCTTTTTGTTTTGCTTAATAGCCGAGAAAACCGCGACCAGACCTGAGTTGACTGCAAACAGTACGGCCGCCATTACACTCAGTAGCCAGACAAAGCTAGTAAAATCTCCACGTTGCAACACCAGATCGGTCGAGCCAAATATAAACAACACCATCTTTGCTGCGGCAAACACAGCGATCGCGTTGGTCATGACATTAAAGAATATCGTCTTAACCTTGATCGGTACGCCTTGACGCATCAGGTTTAGCGACGCTGCTGTGGTCTCTACAATTGCCAGCAGAACAGCGACCTCGCCGCCGTAGATCAGCATTGCGAGCATTATCAACGCATCCGAAATGGTCAGATGAGTATTGACGCGCGGCAACTGGATCCGCAGATAGCAGCTGCAGAATACCGTCAGCACGGTGAGCGTAATGACACCGGTATCGATGCGGCCCGCCGGAATTCCCATTAACGCCCAAGCAAGCGCCGCCAGTGAGAACGGTGCCAGTATGGCTAGGAATATATTTATCTTTTTATCCTTGGGGTCCATTAAATGTGGGCCTGAGAGCCGTAAGAGGGCGGGTGAAAGTAGTAAGAATGTGGGAAGGAAATTTGCCGATCGGACACCGACAAAAACTATTATGCGTTAAACTTTGTTTTTTATCAATAAAAATCTTCAGTTTTTTTAAAATAAAAAGACACGGCAACATTTCTGCTGCCGTGTCTCTTCCGAGCGTTCCTCAAAGAGTTGTCCGTCTTTGAAGAAATCTGTTATCGCATCGCGGTCGTGGCATCGCCTCCGATCATGATCCGGTTAGCAAGTGACGTTGCCGTATCGCTGACGATAATGCCGTCGCTGACCAATATGCCGTCGCTGACAATGATGCCGTCTGCAAAAGTCATGTAATCGACCATCGAGCCTGAGCCGTAAAGCATACTCGACGCACCCACTGTGTTACCGCGGTTGATCGAATTAAAACCGTTTGGCGAAACGCCATCGGCAAGCACGGCTCCATCGCTGACGATGATGCCATCGCTCACAATTATGCCGTCGCTGACGATGATACCGTCGCTAACAATGATGCCATCACTGACGATGATACCGTCGCTGATGATGATACCGTTGGCGTAGATGCCCTGATATTCCATGATCAGATCGGTTCCGGTCATTACACCGTAGCCACCAACAAGGCCGCCTGACCACTGAAAGCGCGTTCCCGCGATTGTCGAAGTATGATCGGGGACGTTGGTCGTCGTCAACAGTCTTGTACCGACCGGCGTCGAGCTGGTCAGATCCTGACGGACCTGTTTTGCCACACGAACTGCTCCTTCGACGTTTAGTTCGCCTGCACCCTGTTCGAGAATATTAAATCCGGCGAGCGGCTGTGCTGTGTATTCCAGCAGCATCTTCACCATATTCGGCGTCAGCTTTGGATTGGCTTGCAACAGCAGAGCAGCGGTTCCCGAGACGATCGGCGTCGCCATCGATGTTCCCGAGAGATACATCATCGTCACGTCGTCGTTATTTGAGCTTGTCGGATACACCGCAAGCTCAGGATGCTCATCAAGCAGCAACGAATCGCGGCCGACTGCCGAGATAAGTTTATTACCGGGTGCGACAAGATCAGGTTTGATCAAGTTGTCGTATTTCTTGGCGCCATTTGCATCGGTGTAATACGAACGTGTCGGCCCACGCGAACTGTATGTAGCGATACCGTCATCGTTACGAGCGTCGGTGCCAAACGAATTCGTCGCACCGACCGTGATAACCGAAGGGTCGTTGCCGGGGCTGTGGATGGCGCCGTACATTTTCTGTCCGGCCGCATTTTTGCCGTTGTTACCGGCAGCGGCGACCACGACGATGCCTGCATCGACGAGCCGACGTGCGGCACGGCAAAGCGGGTCGTTGCGCCACGTTTCGATGGCCGGCGTTCCCAAACTAAGATTCACGACTTTGATGTTGTTGGCACTGCGATTGGCAAGTATCCAATCGAGTCCCTGGATAAGCCGGGCGGTAGAGCCTGTGCCGTTCTCCCCCAACACGCGAACATTAATGATCTTTGCATTCGGGGCCATGCTGCGGTAGTTGATCAACTCTTGACGCTGTCCCGGTCCGCCGGCGATCAAGCCCGCAACGTGTGAGCCGTGGCCAAATGGATCGCGGTTAGTCGCAGAGCCGCCACCGCTGTTGTTCGTAAAATCAACGTGCTTGGTAACGCGGTCGCCACCTAACAGAGTGGATGTGTCGTAAAAAGCTCTGTGGCCTTCATACACGCCCGAATCAACAACCGCGATACCGATACCTGAACCGTCGAGTTGGGTCGTTACAGTATTGAGCACCCCGCCAACGACAGTCGTATTGGTCAGTGTCCTGACAAGCGAGACGCCCGTCGTATTTTCGATGTGGCCAAGCTGGCTAAGTTCTCGGTCGAGCGAGAGATGCCTGGCACCTCTGACGGCGGCAACCTCTTCGGCGGCACGAACCGGCAGATCGACGATGAGCATGTTCAGGGCGTCGGCCTTAGCGGTGATCGCAACATTGTTGCGGCGAAGGACATCTAGCAGCTGTGGATTGTCTATATCATCCGACTGGAGAATAACCTTAACGGTCCTATTCTGGTCGGCACCAGCTACTAATTCCCTCAGATCGGGCGAGTTTATCGCCCTAAACTGATCTTCGTCCGTCGCACTTGCAAACGAGACGCTCTCAAATCGCGAACGGAGCTTTGCGTCGCCCGTGATCTGGCTTTGAAACGTCGCGGCATCCGACGCACTCATTACCTGTATCTGCCCTTGCGACAGAGCTTTATAGAGATCTGCTGCGACACGCTGGCCCATCATCGGCGAATTACCGGCGAAAGCAGCGATGTCATCTATATATATGGCCATCTTGCCTTTCGCGGCGGTGGCGTATTTCAGGATGCCGTCGAGGGTGCGGTCGAAAGCGGCCTGATCTTTTGATATTGCAAACAGAGCATTCCAATTGACGCGGTACAAACGCTTATCGCCTTTGGATGAGAGACGGTTGGCTACGGCGGTCACGACCATGTCGCGGGCGTATCCGTGGTTATCAATGAGCACAGCATTCTTGCTGTTACTTGTCGACAGGATACGTGTAAGCGAGGCGGTTTCGCGATTGTAGGACTGGCTCGTCTCAGCGGTAGCCGGAACCTCCGTCAGATACGCGGCAAACGAATCGGCCGCGGCGGGGCTGGCCGTAACCTGATCGATCTTACCCGCGTTCTGGCCGATCGCCAGCGTCGAGAAGAGCAACGTGAATATCAGCAGATATGCCGTTACTATTGGTGTGGTTTTAACTCTCATAATTTCTGGTGTGCTCACTGAGCTTCCTTGATTCGAGTGGGCTCTGCCCGCGTCCCTATTGGCAATGCCCGTGCCACGCCCTCAGTAACCGCATTTACCCATATAAACAAAGGGCTGGACGAAATATTGGAAATCGTGGGGCTCCGTTGGGTAATGACTAATCGGTCAGACTGACCGGTGGAAATCGGTCAGAATGCACAAAAAGGCGGCACCAAATGATGATGCCGCCAAAGTTGATCTGTATTTACAAACTATTTGCTAATTCCGACCTGCGTCAGTGCATACGCGTAGTCGAACGCGACTTCTTTTAGGCGGTCGTATCTGCCGGATGAGCCGCCGTGGCCGGCGCCCATGTTTGTTTTTAGCAGGATGACGCTGTCGTTGGTTTTCATCTCGCGGATCTTGGAGGCAAACTTTGCACCTTCCCAATACGGCACTTGGCTGTCGTTGAGCGAGACCTCGATCAGCATATTCGGGTACGTCTGGGCTTTGACATTGTCATAGGGCGACCAAGTGACCATGTAATCCCAAGCTTTCTTTTCGTTAGGATTGCCCCACTCGACCCACTCTTCGGTCGTAAGCGGCAAGGTCTCATCGAGCATCGTGTTCATCACATCTACGAAAGGCACTTGCGTGATCGCTGCTTTGTACAGCTCAGGGGCCTGATTGACGACCGCTCCCATCAGCAGCCCGCCCGCAGAACCGCCCTGGATAACGAGACGGTCATTGGCCGTGTACTTATTTGCGATGACCCATTTCGAACAATCGACAAAATCGTTGAACGTATTCATCTTGGTAAACATACGTCCGGCCTGCCGCCATTTTTCACCAAGCTCACCGCCGCCGCGGATCAGTGCAATGCCGTAGATCATACCGCGATCCACCAGGCTCAACCGTGCGGTGCTAAAGTTTGGCGTCATCGACACACCATAACTGCCATAACCGTAAAGCAGCATCGGCGACTTGCCGTCGAGCTTTGTCCCCTTTTTCATCATTACGAGGATCGGCACCTTGACGCCGTCGCGTGCCGGTGCCCAGACGCGGGCCGTTTCGTATTTTGTCTTGTCGTAGCCGCTTGGGATCTCTTGCTGTTTGAGCAGCGTCGATTTGCGCGTGGCAAAGTCAAATTCGTACGTCGATTGCGGCGTGATCATCGACGAATAGCCATAACGAATAGCAGCCGTGTTGTATTCCGGGTTGGCACCGAGTCCCATCGTATAGACCGATTCGTCGGTTGGGATGCGGACCGACGCTCGTTTGGTTTTGCGATCCATGACCCGAAGGTACTCGATACCATTTTCGACTTCGCTAACAACGGCATAGTCCTTGAAAAATGAAACGCCCTCGATCTTTACGTCTGCATTGTAAGGAATAAAATCTTTCCAACTCTTCTCTGATGGGTCGCTCGCAGGAGCTTTCATCACCTTAAAATTCTCAGCGTCTTTATTGGTCGTGATGTAAAATTCGCCCATGTCGTAATCGGCCGAATATTCGTGGCCCTCACGACGCGGTGCGATCATTTTCCATTCGCCCGATGGTGTATCTGACGGCAGATAACGATACTCGCGGCTGGTCTTTGCCTCGGACCCCACGAACAGTATCTTGCCATCACGCGAACGCCCGACGCCGATGTTGTACAACACATCCTTTTCTTCGAACAACTTGTCCGTCTTACCGCCAAGCGTGTGCCGCCAGAGAAGATCGGAGCGTTTTGAGGTAGCGTCCTCAGTCACGACAAAGGCTGTTTTATTATCGGCTGCCCACGCAAGGCTCGTTGCCCGTTCGATCTTGTCAGGCAAGATCTGTCCGTTGCTCAAGTTTTTGAACTGCAAAGTATATTGCCTGTAACCAGTCGTGTCGGTCGAGAACGCAAGGATGTTGCCGTCGTCGCTTACGTCAAATTCGCCGATCGCAAAGTACTTGAACCCCTTTGCCATCTCGTTTTGATCGAGCAGCACGACCGCGTCGCTGCCGTCCTTAGCTTTACCGCGAAGAAATGTCGGATACTGTTTGCCCTCTTCGGTCTTGGTGAAATACCAATATTCGCCTTTGCGATACGGCACGCTCGTGTCGGTCTGCTTTATGCGTCCGAGCATTTCCTTGTAAAGATTGTCGGCAAAACCAGCGTTCTGGCCCATAAAGGACTCGGTGTATTTGTTGTTGTCCTCAAGATACTTGATGACCTCAGGATCTTTTTTGTCGTTGCGGTCACGCAGCCAAAAATAATTGTCTGTGATCTCGTAACCGTGAATCTTCAAAACCTTAGGGACTTTTTTTGCAACGGGTGCTTTCATATCTGTTTGGGCGACAATAACTACATTGCCGATGACGATAACGATAAACAAAAAGGCAATGCCGACTAATACTTTCATAAGTTACTCCTGCCTAGTAGGTGCAATTAGCGTAACTGTCTATTACGCTAATTGCCGCGCTTTTGTTTACTGTTCGTGCTCCTCGTCACCCGTCGGTGTCGTTGCCGCCGGAGCCGCCGTTCTGCCGACGCCTAGGTTGTCAAAATTGAGGATCGCGTTAAACAACATCGAAAAACTGCCGTGCGTCTCGTGACGCCACATCGGATTATTGGCAAACATAACGACGTGGCCGCGTCCGACTGGAACATCAACAACGGCCGCTTTGCCAGCAAGTTCGCCGCCGCCCGCGAGCATTCCGCTGACTAGCAATTCTTTTTCAGCTGCGAACCGCAAGATCACACGAGGACGCGATTCGACCGGCGGCAACTGCGCTGCGGCTCCCGGATCAGGCATTATCGGCGGCAATAGCGAATCGGGCTTGCGGCCCTGCACGATGTCAGGATCATCGAGCGAACCGCGCCCTGTTGGCCGTCCGGCAGGAGCACCTTGTAGGCCTCCGCCACCACCGCCGCCAATGTTGAACGCCGCAACCTGTAAGATCGGTGACTGGTTAAAATACACCGCCAGCTTTTCGTCGTACCCGTACGAGATCGGGCTTTTACGGTCAGCAAAGCTCGTGCTCAATACCGACCCGCGTGCCTGCAACTGCGCCGCCGGCTGGATCGTAACACCGCTCGCGATGCCAAAATCGATCGGCAGCGAAGCATTGTCAGCAACCGTCACAAACAACCCGCCCGCCTCAACAAAAGCCTGGATCGCCGCAACACCCTTGATCCCAAGCCCGCCGCGAATATCATCAGTCTGGTCAGGCGAGCCGCCAAAATTTGGCGTGATATCTGATTTTTTCCAAGGGATCGGCCCTTCTTTTTCACTAAACTTGGCAGTACCGCGAACAATATTCTGAGCACTTGTGCGGATCGGGCCAAAGATGATGACATCGTATTTGTTACGCAGATCGGTCATTCGCCCGAGAGACTGATCGGAGATATATTCATAGGGAATACCAAGCCGGTCAAACTCGATGCGATACCAGCCTTCGTCCTGAGTGTTGAGCCAAGTATGAACTAGCGCGATACGCGGTGCGGTGACGGCATGGCTCGCAACATCAGGAACCTTATCGACCGCAACCGCTGTTAGGCCGAGATCGGTCGCCTCTTTGGTTAAACGAGCCGCCGTGTCGACCGGATTCCCGTCTGCCTTGATGATGTAAGAACCGGCGTTGAAATTCTTGTCGCCGATCTTGAACGCAGCCTCGGCTGATGAGAATTTGATGTCTTTAAGACGATAACGAAGCTGGGCAACGGCACTTTCGGCCGTGTGATTTACAACAAACGCTACCTTGCCTGCTCCCTCGACCTTACCGGTCACTTTCGCAGGGCCGTTGGTCAACGTCATCGCCGCATCGAGGATCTTTTCATCCTTAGCACGGATCGTTTTGACATTTCTAAGCGGCCCGAGCGTCCAGCCCGTATCGTCGTACGGACGAGGGTCGCTCACGTTGTAATATTGCGTATCGAGCAGCATATCGGCCATGCGCGAATACGGCTGGTCCATACGCACGACATAGCTGCCGGCTCCAAATTTACCGTCTTTTGTGTCAAGCTCTTTGTCGAGCTTATGCACCTCAACGCCCTGCATTTTTAGCAAATTGACGAGATCGGCAGCCTCTGTCGGACGAGTTTCGCTTGATGGCAGAACGTATGCCGCAGGGCCTTCGGTTCTTGCCTTAGCGATCGAACGTTTACTCTTAAGGTAAAAATTATTGAGAAATTTTTCTTTATTGTTCGCCACATAACTCATCGCCAGCAATATTGCGCTCTGCTGCATGTTCACGTTGTTTCGCAGCGACCATTTGACGCGCGGCAGCGGCGGATTTGGGCGGAACCAGTCCCGTTGCGACTGCGGCCCGACGTTGCGGTCAACCGTGTCGGCCCCGCCGTTGCCATACGTCTCGTAGAAACGCCCGATCGAGTTGTGGCCGTTCGCAACGTAAAACATATAATTCGGCGCCCATCCATCGTAAAAACCGTGGGTCCACACGCCGGGCACGCCACGTTTGGTCATCTCTTCGATCTCGTGATACGCGAGAGCCTGCCACTCGTCGATAACGATCGGGTCGAGCCAAGCGTTATACGGGCCGGTGCCCGTTGAGGTGTAGAGAAACGGAACGGATTCGTGTAGGTCGTGGAGAACGGTCGGATGATATTCGAGAAACGCTGACATCTGATTACGCGTGAGAGCGAGCGCCATACCTAGACTGTCGCGGTTGTTATCGTGTGCGACATATTTGCCCCAATAGATCAGTCCCGGCGAGCGTTTGCCCTCGTTCGCTTTGCGGTAATTGTAAAGATCGACCATCGTGTCGCGGCCATCGACCTCGAGCGTCGGCGTGATCATCACGATCACATTTTGCCGAATGGCACGTATCATCGGCGTGTCCTCGACCGCGATGCGATACGCCATTTCCATCAGCATCTCGGGCGAACCGGTCTCGGTCGAGTGGATCGACCCCGACGCCCAATAGACGGCCTTGCCCTCAGCGATCAGTTGCTTTGCTATCTCGTCATTGATGGCACGCGGGTCGGCGAGTTTTGCGGTGATCTCTTTGTATCGGGCGATCTTTGCAAGGTTAGCCTCGTCCGACACGAGCACCAGCATCTGGTCGCGTCCCTGCTCACTTTTCTCCGGCGACATAAACGCCATCACGCGCGGCGTCGATTTTGCGAGCTCCTGATAATAGCGATATTGATCCTTTGTATATGTCAGCTTGTTTGGCGTACCGATCGGATAGCCAAGAATTTTCGCAGGACTCGGCACCGTCGCCGATGCTGGCAGATGATCGACGATCTCTGTCAGGAAAAACTTTTCCGGTAGTATTTTTTAGTATCGAGTCGGTATATTCCCTATCGACAGGCTGCGGAGCGGGTGCAGCGGGTTTGGTTTTAGAATTATTTTGCGCCGAAATACCTACGCAGAGTGCGAGTGACAAAAACAAAAGAGCAAAGCGATTCATTGGCTATTCTCCCGATCGTAATGGAATTTTTTTGAAGTACAGACGCAGTATATCAAACGCGTGACCGTATTGAATATCAGGAACGCCTTGTTTTTACTTGAGTTTGGGGGTGTTTGAACTCAGACCTACGACTCTTGGTCCACCTTGGTCCATCTTGGTCCACCTGGTCCGGACCGGACCAAACTATTCGTTGACCATGACCTCGACCGGATCGATGCCCGCCGCACGCCATGCGGGATAAAGCGCCCCGACAAGGCTACCTCCGATGGCGATAAGGATCGCCGTGATGATCCAGCCGGAACTGAATTCGAACGCGAGGTCAAATTGTTTGTTGATGAGAAAAGAGGAGATCGCCGACGCAAGCCCGCCGAGCGATGCCGAGTATACCGATCATAAATGCCTCGCCCTCGATGACCTTAATGATAAAGCTGGTCGATGCACCCAGCGATTTGAGAATACCGATCTCCTTTCGCCGCTCGGTGATCGTCGTGTACATCGACAGCAAAACAAACACTGTGCTGACGAGTGCTCCGAGCACGACCAGCACTCTTAGAAATGTGTTGAGGCCGGGAATGCGTTCCTGTGCGTCGATGACCAGATCGCGTGTGAGGTTGATCTTATTGCCGGGCAGTACTTCATTGATCTTGGCCGCGACCGCATCCACATCGGCACCGTCTTTGAGCTTGACGAGTATGTAGGTGCATTTGTCAGTCTGTAATGCCTCTTGCATACCGGCGAGAGACATCTTGATGCGGGCTCCCGACGGCGGTGAAAATATGCCAGTGATCTTATACGGTTTGCCGCCAAAAAGTTCGTAAGTGTCGCTGACCTTTAGCTTGTTGTCGATCATCTCCCGCTCGTCCATGATGACCTCGTCATTGGCTTGCGGAGCACGGCCCGAGACGATCGTCATGCCGTTCATATCAGCAAACGGCTGCCACTCGACGCCGTCGATCTGACGCACGCCCCAACGTCCGCGATTGTCCGGCGTGATGTATCGAATAACCGGAACCGTCGAACTAACACCCTCGATCTCGCGAAGTTTTGCCGTATACGCAATATTGACCGCCGCATTCGAGCTCATCGAATCCATGCCGCCCGGACGTGTAAAAACAATCTCCGCTTTCCAGTTAGCCGCACGTTTTGCAACGTCGTTAGTCATACCGCGTGCCAGCCCGGTGAACAATATGACGAGCACAACGCCAAGAGCTACGCCGATCACGCTGATAAGCGTGCGAAACGGGCGGACTCTCAGATTTGCGAATACTAATTCGAGCATTATTCCTACGAAGCTTCGCCGCGTGCAAGACGGCGTTTCTTTCTAAAATGCATTACGATCGCTCCGACAATGATCGAAAATAGCAACAACCCCCATGCACCAAATGCGGACCGATATGCCCAGTTCCAGACGCCACGTGTTGTTCCCAAAATGCCCCCGACAGCCAAACCAAAAAAGGCAAACAGGCCAAATGCAGAAAAGATCCTGCTCTCGCTAATAAGACGCAGGATCAACGCGGGCAGATATATCGTAAAATCTTTGACCAACACAGGCATTTTTTTGAAATCCTGCAAGATCGGCTTTTGCTCTTCGCCCGCACCGACCAGCAAAACGCCGTGCCGCATCATATACATGTTGAACATCGCCGAAATGACCGAAAACAGCACCGAGACCGCAAAAGTCTTTTGGCGGGCATCATTTTGGGAAGGTGGAAATATGCTCGCAAAATAATGCTCTTGGACGTAATGTGTAAAAAACTCGATAATATGGGTTATGGTCGGGAGCGAGATCGAGATGATCGCGGTTGCGAGCCATTGAGGCGTAGCACGGCGAAAAGATTGAACCACGGCACCGGCCGCACCCGTAGTAAAAAATCTAAACGACAATTCGACCAAGACAGCGGTGATCGTTACAAGCCACGACTCGCGGCTGGCGAGATAGACCGTAAAATAAAATGACGAACGAACAAGTGCTCCGACGAGAGCCGTTTTCCAATTCCAACGCGTAATTATCTGCGCGGGGTGATGGAGCAGATTGCGGAATACATCCGCTACTGCGATCTCTTCGTGTATTTCTTCGATATCACCCGCTTCAGCTATCGAATGATGTATCTCGTCGGAATTGGCCATTAGTAATGCAGGTTCTAATACACCGTCTCTCTGGTGTGTCACTCCAGTTTCCCCTACGGAAAACAAAACACTAATACTAACATACGGCTTTCATAGTTGACCATCGCATGTAGGTGCGGACAACCCGCCCGCCCGGCCAAAGGTCTAACTTATAAGATACGGACTGAAATGAAATTTTTTCAATTTCCAGACAAAAAGTTGTCATAAAAATAAATCGGGTGGTGTCTTGAGTGTAGATAAAGGGATAAATTGCCCGCTGTTTTTATACAAGGAGACGCATTTATGAGTTGGTTATATACGATAGTTTTCGCAGGTTTGGTGTTTTCGTCGCAGGGCAGTTCAGCCTCAAGCGGCGAACGCGTCATTCAAAACGCTCCGGCACCGGTTGTAGTTGAAGTTCAGGATGAGACTGAAAAATTTGATAAGACATATCCGCTCAATTCCAACGGCCGCGTGAGCCTGTCAAATGTTAACGGTTCGGTCGTAGTCGAGGCTTGGGACCGCAACGAGGTCAAAGTCGAATACACCAAGATCGCCAGTAGCAAAGAGCGTCTCGCAGAGGTCGATGTGCGAATCGATTCGCGGGCCGATCATCTGGAGATCGAAACCGATTATGATAATTGGAAATCGCGAAGCGGTGACGATTGGAAAAGTAACGGCAAACTACAGGTCGAGTTTCGCCTGATGGTTCCACGAACCGCTTTTCTCAATGAGATCGAGACGGTTAATGGTTCGGTCACGGCGTCAAATTTCACAAACTTCACAAAGATCTCTGCAGTCAACGGCTCGGTCACCGGGACCAACCTGCGCGGCACAGTCAATCTTGAGACGGTAAATGGCGAGGTTGTGGCTGATTTTGACCGTCTCGAATCCGGCAATAAGATCACGCTCTCCACAGTCAACGGTCGTGTAAATCTGACCATCCCGTCCGACGCAAATGCGACGATCAATGCCGATACGCTCAATGGCAATATCTCCAACGATCTCGGTCTGCCCATTCGTAAAGGAAAATATGTCGGTCGCGATCTATACGGACGCATCGGCACCGGTGACGTACGGATCAAACTCGACAGTGTCAACGGAGGCCTCTCGATCCGCCGCAAAAGCGACGGAAAGACCCAAAATCCAGTTGTCAACCTTTTGCCTAACAAGGACAAAGACGATGAGGATTGGGACACAGACAAGGATGTAGAAAAAGCCGCGTCCTACTTAAAGATGGACAAGGATATTCAAAAGGCTGTCAAAGATGCCGAAAAGGAGTCGGCAAAGGCAATCAAGGCATCGCAAAAAGAACTTGAGGCGATCCAGCCTGAGCTCGACAAAATATCTGCCACTGCTATGGCCTCTGCCGCCGACGCTATCGAACAATCGACGAAAATATTGAATTCGAAAGAGATCCAAGAAAAATGCTTGAGGCAAAACTGCGTCAGCAGGAAGCTCTGGCCCGCATGGCAAAATGCCGATTTTAATAGAACTTCATTCCAGCGTATCGAGCAAAGAGCGACTCGATTCCGGTAAAAGGAATTCCAAGATCAACGTCAACGCCGAGCCTTGCTCCGTAAAGATCATTGGTTGGGACAAAAACGAGGTTATGTATCAAGTGACTCAGCGTCTCCAGTCGCGTCGAAACGATCCGCTAAAGTTAACGAGACTCACGGGAATCAAACGTCACGATCACCGTCGATGAACCAAAAGATAACAACGGATTACGATTTTACGGTGACGGCCAAAAGACAGTCATTGAGGTTTACGTTCCGCGTAAGTCAAATCTGAAGATCACGGCTAACGGCGAGATCAGGCTCGACGGAGTTTCTGGCGAGATTGACCTTACCGGTTCCGACGGTGCTATCAATGTTCGGGATTCGGACGGAAAACTAAGGATAAAATCTATGACGGACGCGTAAGAGTAATCGGCTTTTCCGGTGAACTCAATGCCGAGACTGGTGACGGCGATGTCTATCTCGAAGGCGATTTTACAAAACTAATCGGCAAGGCCGGTGACGGCAGCTTTTTCCTTACAGTTCCCAGTGACCCCAATCTCGATATCGAGGCAAACATCGACGCCTGACCGTAGAAAATCTTCGCGTCCCCACCAAACCCTAGGAAAACATCTGGCGTTTGGCAGCGGCGGCCTGAAATATAATTTCACCGTCGCCGACGGCTGCGTAACCATTCGCCGTGCCGACACAAGTTCTGGAATGTAAAAGTAACGTCAGAGCAGTCATTTTGGCGGCTCTGATGAAACTTTTTGACTCTCATTGCGTTTTAGTCAATAGCACTCTCCATCAACTTAATTTTATTTGTCTTACTTATTTCCTGTTTTTAAGGTGCAGTCATGAAACCATTTATCGCCCTTTCTATTCTTTTTGTTTGCTTCCCTATGTATCAACGCCCAGCCGTCATCGGCTGCTGACGCCGTTAAAACTAATGGTGCCGCCTCGGCTGCCGGCGGAAAAGTGATTACCCCACCTGAGAAAGCTAGCCCAGTCGGCATTGTTAAGATTACGACTGCTCCGGCGATCGACGGGCGACCCGATGAGGAGGTATGGAAACAGGCCGCTGTATTCAAAGACTTTTACCAGACAAATCCCGGAGACAACACACCGCCCTCAAAACCAACTGAGGTGTACGTTATGCGTGACGAAAAAAACCTTTACGTAGCATTTAAGTGCTGGGACGAAAAGGACAAGATACGGGCTACGGTCCTGCAAACGTGACAGCGTTTTTGGCGAGGACAACGTCCGTATGTGGCTCGACATATAATGACCAGCGTCGTGCTTACGTTTTAGGATTCAATCCGCTCGGAATTCAGCAGGACGGAATTTTTACCGAGGGCCAAGGAGCAGATTTCTCAGTCGATATCGTCATGGAATCAAAGGGGTCATCGAGGATTGGGGCTGGTCCGTCGAGTAAAATACCATTCAAATCATTGCGCTACAAAACCGGTAAAGATACCCTTTGGGGATTTAATGCCGCACGTAATATCGACCGTTTTGATGACGAGTTTGACCAGTGGCTGCCGGACGATAGGAATGTATCCGGATTCCTGAGTCAAGCACGGAAAAATAAGCGGGCTCGACGACATTAAATATGAACGCACGCTTGAGGTCGTTCCGAGCATCACGTTGAGCGAGACGGGCAGCCGCGTTCAGGCGAACGAGATCGCAGCGGGCAGGTTTGTAAATCAGCAGATAAAAAAGCAGATCGGCGTTACGCTCAAATATACGCTGACACCCAGCATCACACTCGACGCAGCTATCAATCCTGATTTCGCAGAGATCGAAGCCGATGCCCCCGTCGTCACGGCAAATCAGCGATTTCCGATCTTTTTCGAGGAAAAGCGGCCATTTTTCCTCGAGGGCGTGGACATATTTCGTTCCCCGCTACAAGTGTTTTATTCGAGAAATATCATCGATCCCGATGTCGCTATCAAGCTCTCGGGTAAGTCCGGCAGAAACTCGTTTGGCATTCTCGCCGCTTCCGACAATGCTCCCGGAAACTATAGCGAGCGGGAAAGAACGTTGAATGCACAATGTCTCGAACGACAGAGGACTGACCCGCATTCAATGTTCGAGAAATGAGTTTTTAGATAAGAACTCCTTGTTCGGGATCGTTCGTTTTAAGAGGGATTTTGGCTCTGAAAACAACCTTGGCTTTTTTGCAACATACCGTGGATTTCCCGAGCAGAAAAATCTGCTCAGCGGTTTTGATGGGCGGATAAAGTGGAACCCTAAACTCACCTCCGAATGTCAAGTAGTAGGAACGACAGCTCGCAGATGTTTCTTTGACGCCGAGTTTGAGCCAACGCAAAACCTACAGCAGGCTGCATCAAACAGGTCGACATGTGGAACCGGATCATATGACACCACGTTGCCAATAAACGATCCCAGTTTGCTCAATAATGGCAGTACCTATAATCGCTATCGAACCGGCAACGGGCTCGGCTATTATTTCAATCTCGATTATAGTGCCGAAACCCATGGCTGGTTTTTTGAGGTTGGCGGAAAGAGCAAGTTTTATCGCGCCGATTCGGGTTTTACCCGACGAACAAATACCAACAATGCTTTCTTCTTTAACCGTCTATCCACAAAGTCCGATTCCAAGAAAAGATCATTCGGGCCCAGTGGAATCAGATGGCCGGTGTCGATTATGACTGGCAGGGCCGTTTGACCGCCTTTAATGTAGAGATGAATGGCAACCTGAGTTTGAAGCGAAATACGTTTATTAATGCGGCTGTAGGCGTATCTTACGAAAAGATATTGAAGAAGAGTTTGGCTTGAAACGCTCACCCACACGGCCTCTTGGTACATTTCTGGGTGACCCGACCCGATCCACCCACCAACAGTTTGTGTCATTTAACTTTAACCAGACGCCTAACAAACGGCTGAGTTACGGTTTCTTTGGCGGCATGATCCGCAACGCATTCGATTCTTTATTTTGATCCGGTCACCGGCTTGCAGAACCCTTACCCCGGCATTCAGAGGGATGCGAACGTTTTCATTTCGCTCAAACCCGTCGATCCTTTTTAGTGTCTCGATCAGTACAACAAGAGCCGCCTTACCCGCAAAGACAATCGCTTGCGTTCGTACGACTCTGATATTGTTAGCGTACGATCGACCTACTATTTCACCCGGTTTATCTTTACCCGCTTTCGTCTTGATTATGACGGAACTGCAAAGACCTATGCGGGGCAAGCCCTCGTAGGATGGACACCAAGCCCGGGAACAGCATTCTACGCCGGCTACGGCGACAACGTGACCCGCAACGGCTTAAACCCATAGACGGGAAACTTTGAGCCGGGTTTTGTTCGTGACAGCCGCACGTTCTTTATAAGGGCTTCGTATCTTTTCCGCAAGAGTTTCTAACACTTTGCCCCTCCTGATGCTTTGGGCGGTGAACGCGTTTTGACGTTCGCTGCCCTTTTTTGCATAAGAATCACCCTCAGTGTTATGCGACTGTATAAGAATTCTGCTCTTAACGGCTAAAAATAAATCGAAAAAACTTCTTGTAACTTCTGAGAGATTGATGTATAACTATTGCGGATATTACATTTCTTGCCATTCCGGCAGTAAAACGAAGGAGAACAGATAATGAACTTGAAAAAAGGACTCGGTCTATTTGTGTTAAGCACTATCATATCAACGCTGGTAATTCCGGCGGCGCTAGTTATGCCGGTTGCGGCACAGACGCAGGACGGCGTTGCGTTGCAGCGTGGGTATCGCACGGGGTATTCGGACGGTTACATGGCCGGGTATCGCGACACGATCGATAGTGTGGCAAAGAGCTATTCGCGGCATGCCGACTATGGCAAGGCGAACCGTGCCTATAATAAAGACTATGGCACCATCGAAGATTACAAGGACGGGTACCAGCAAGGTTTCGAATCCGGTTACGACACGGGGTTTGAACGCCGTGGTTTCGACGCGAACTTGCCTACGAATCTCAAACGCCGCGGCGGAGTGCTTGTTGGCGAGAGTCAGAACGTTGCCGTCCAAACTGTAACACCAAACACTACGCAATCGAGCGGCACTACGACCGAGGCGGTGACGGTCCAAAATAACAATAACAACGGTTCGGGCTACTCCAACACCTCGTACCAGACCGACACGACACAGACCACGGCGACGTATCCCGACAACAGTTCGGCGACGATATTGATCCCGCGTGATACCGAGCTGATCATCGAGCTGCAGGACGATCTTTCGACCGACCGCAGCCGCACGGGCGACAAATTTACCGCAAAGATCATCTCGCCAACCGAGATCGCGGGTGCTACTGTCGAAGGCCGCGTGCAAAAGATCCAGGCACCGGGCCGGCTCAAACGCCGCAGCGAATTGGCTCTGACGTTTGACCGCATCATCCTGACGGACAACCGCTGGAGCAATTTCAACGGCACGCTGATGGAAGTCGTGGCCGTCAAAGGCGACAACGTCCAGCGTGTCGATAACGAAGGCACGGCTGTCGGCAAGAGTTCGCTCAAGTCGGACATGATAAAGATCGGAGCAGCGACCGGAGCCGGAGCAGTTACGGGTGCGATCATCGGGCCGATCGGAGCGGGCGTCGGAGCGGCAATGGGAGCGGCATTCGGCGTCGGAGCCGTCGTCATCGAACGCGGCAAGCACGTCAAGCTCACCCGCAATCAGCAGCTCAGGATCAAGACGTCGTATGAAACTCAGATCAGGTAGCAAGTAGATAGTAGATAGTAGCCAGTAACTGACTACTGACTACTGACTACCGACTACCGACTACCGACTACTGACTTCAATCCTTTTCCACGCGGAAGGCGCGTTTCCTTTTCCTCCTTTTAGGGATCGGCAGCCGACCGCGTGGCTTTTTTGTGTGTTTTTGTTGAGTTCTTGGTCCGGTCCGGACCAGGTGGACCAGGGTGGACCACTTTGTGGTCAGTTGTCGGTGGTCCGTGGTCGGTTGTCAGTAGGAAGCAGGGTCAGCGGCAGTAGGCAGGAGCAGTTGGCAGGTCCCTTTCCTCACTCGTTACTTGTCCCTTGTCCCTTATAATCACACCTATGCATCCATTTTCTGATCGGCTAAAAGAATTTATCGCGGGTTCGGAGTGGGTGTTTGCGAAGACTTATGCTGAGACGTGGCCGCACGAATACATTGTGCAGGAAAGAGTTGATAATGATCTGTTTATCCAATTAGCCGCGCATATCGACACCCACGGCTACGAGTCCGAATTTTACAGCACGCGCCAGATATACTTCGATTTCAACGGCGATACCTACTGGCACATGGGCAACATCATCAACCGCTGCCCCGAATCCGAAACCTACCGCCGCCGCAAAGCCGAAGGCCGATTGCCTGAAAGTTGGAACCGGGAGCAATAGCCTCAAACAACTTCCAGTTCAAGCCCAAAACATTTTAGGAACTCTGTTGGATCTATTTCTTCGCGAGCGTAGAACGAGATGGTACCCCTTTTTGTGTCAAAGTTGAGGTTTCGGTCACGCGGGGCAACGTAACGGGCTTCTTGGACGAAGTACTGCCCAAACGTTCGGGAGTTTATATAGTCTTGCAGCAAATAAAGATTGAGTTGCGGAGTTCGGTAGTGCATCCCAAGAATTCCGTGCGTAAGTAGTCGGGTGAACCAATAACTGTCTGACTCCTTCCTCTCACGCACTGGCATGAGAACTGATAATCCACTCTCTTCCGCAATGGCTCGTGGACGAAGACTCCGTGCACGCACGCTCGCGTCAATTTCTTCTAAATTCGGATCGGCTTTCATATTTACTTACAATTTAAGCGATTTCATCAAACTTTCCTATTGATCTAACTGGCAACTACACGTATGATCTCAGTGATCCATATCAACTTTAAAATCGGGCAGCAGCTTTGGATTTGTTCATGTCCCAGCGAGCTTCCTACCACGAACAAACTATATGTCAGAACTAAGTTTTGAAGCTAAAAATAAAACTCTTTCGGAAGTACTTTTTTCAACACGAAAATATCAGATTCCGCGATTTCAAAGGCCTTATGCGTGGACGTCAGACGAAGTATCTCAGTTTTGGGATGACCTCTCTACTAACGATGAGCCGTACTTTATAGGTTCCATAATAGTAAGTAAAGAAAACGAAAAGACTACCGGTTTTGCCGATGTCATTGACGGTCAACAGCGCATGTTGACGACAACTATCCTGATTTCCGTTCTAAGAGATATAGCTAAGGAACTCGATGTTGAAAGAGCCAAGCTCTATCAACGGCAAGACATTGCGATTGAAGATAGAGATGGGAAAGAAGCATATCGCATTGTCCCGGACGAGAGTCTTTCGGATTTTTTTCTTAAGTACATCCAACAAGACTCTAACGACATTACAAAATCTTCGCCAAGCACGGCCGTTGAAAAACGCGTTAAGGATAATTACATTGATCTAAAAACGAGAGTCGAATTAGACCTCAAAAGATTGCAAAGCACGGAACGAAAATTAGAGTTCCTGGATGAAGTTCGGACAAAAATTGCGGACTTGATTGTTATCAACGTAGAGATTTCTCGCGAGGAAGATGCATACGAAATCTTCGAAACCACCAATGCTCGAGGACTGGAACTCTCTGTTGCAGATCTGCTAAAAAATCTAATCTTCAAGCAAATTAAAGCTGATGGTCACAAAGATTTGGCTAGAGACATGTGGCAGGAAATTACTTCTGAAATCGAATCTACAGGGACTGACCTTCGTAAATTTATTCGCTACTACTGGATATCCAAATATAGTTTTATTTCAGAGAAAAAGCTCTATCGTGAAATAAAGAAGACTGTCCAAGACTGGCAAGACTTATTACTCGACCTTATCGACAATGCCCATTGGTATAACAAATTACACGAAGGAAATGAACAAGATTTCGCGGACCTTAAGAATGGTCGAAAGATCTTTAAGTCGGTGCTGGCTCTTCGCCTAATGCAAATCACGCAATGTCACGTTTTCCTGATGGCAGTCTTAAGGAACATTGACCGTCTCGGAACGGACCCGACGAAAGTAATACAATTCATAGAGAAATTCTCCTTTCAGTATTCGGCTGTTTGCAAAATGCCCACCAATCGAATTGAGAAGACATTCTCGAAATATGCAATAAAAAGTCGAGTCCACTGTATCCCAATCTAGGCCGCAAGAAATCCAGGCAAGAATTCAAACTGTATTTCACGAGCTTAAAGCTGAATTGTCCGAATTAGCCCCATCGGAGCAGAGGTTCGTCGAGGATTTTGGCAAAATTTCTTCGGAATTCTAGAACTCGAGGCTCCTTAATAAATATGTTCTCTCCGAAATTGATACTTATTACAAAAATACGGATGAACACAGGATTGACTTCAATAATGTAAATCTCGAGCATCTCCTTCCCCAAACACCACATAAGGACTGGAATCTAAAGAAGAGTCAAATCAAGGGCTACGTTAACAAGTTGGGCAATCTGACATTGTTGTCAAAACGAATCAATTCGTCAGTGCAGAATCTGACGATCGATAAGAAATTGCTTGAGCTTGATAAATCGGAATTGGCTGTCACCAAAAATGTAGTCGAAAGAATCAAGTCAATTCACTGTTGGAATGAGTCGGCGATTAATCAGCGCCAAGAGGAAATGGCAGAGTTAGGCTTTACCGAGATTTGGAATCTTAGTGGTTCTACGAAGAAACCTCAGAATCCGCCAAGAAACCTTAGTACTCCCGCTGCGACGGGAGCAATTTCACAGCAGTCTTCTTCAGAAGGGACAGAATCGGCCGAACGATCCACAGCCTCAGAGTCCTCAGATTTTGTCGTATACCATAATCCTGACGTGATGGGATATTCAGCAACCGCGGCTCAACCGTTAAGTGTGGTAACAAATAAGCCGGCGGGCTCTGCTCTGGGCGGTCGTGTGTGGCTGATTACAGGTCAGGGAAATCCGAGGAAATATTATGTCCGGTCGTGGTTTATCGTGGACGATATTTCATCGGGCAAAGATCGGGGTTTTGAAACCCGTCTAACGGGAACCACAGGAGAGGTATACGATCCCCTAATTCCAATAGAAATGGGCGACTGGTGGGATGACTTTCGTAAAAGCCAAGGCAATTTTGCCTTCGGATTTTCTCCTATTAAGAGTTCGGAGACAATTAAACATCTAGAATCACTCATCCGACGCTGAACCGATTGCATCGCCATCAGCCAAATCCAAACGTTAATTCGGCCAGAGTTCGAGAGGTGCCCATTTTGTCCAGACGAAGGCTGCTTCGCCGGGGAGTTCTTCGGTGTTGTCTAGAACGTCGTCATAGGTGAGGCCGTCCCAATCGTCGTCTTCGCCGTAGCCTTGGGAGCGGATGTCGAGTAATCCCGGGCCGTCGCCGGCGTAGCCATCCATAAATATCATTGCAACTTCGCCGCGTGTGAGCGGGATACCGCCGCCATCTCCGGTTTTCTTTCGAGCAAGTATCGTTAGTACGACATCGGAGTATGACGGCTCGGGTTTGGTTCTCTTTGGTTTCGTACGTCCGTATCCGCGAATTTCAAGATAGGCAACGTGTTTTTCGGTCGTGGCGGTAGCCGTCACACGAACGAATTTATCATCGTGTCTTTCACAAGCCGCTTCGATTCCCATGCGTTGCAAGTTCTTTACGGCTGCCCTGCCGTGGAAATCAGGAAGCCTGCCATTGAAAAGTTCGTAGAGAGTCGCGGTCGGAAAGTATCGTTCGTAGATTCTTGGATTCATTAACCAACAACTTATCGGTCACGTGGAAATAGTCCAAATTCGACTATCCGGAGTTTTAGCCACGAATTACACGAATGTCACGAATGGAGGAGCGAAGGCCGGCTTTCCAGAGGGCTTTGCGGAGGGTGAGCTCGGGCACTCCCACCACCCCGTCCGCGAAACGCGTCCACCCCTCCTCAGGCAGGAGGGGAGCTATTTGGGCGCGGTTGGCACTCATGACGCGCGAGACGGCTTCGTTCTTTGGCGTGGGTGATCGTATGTCGCGAGAGTACATGGAAAGATTTTAGCAGTCAGTAGCCGGTAGTCAGTAGTCAGCAGTGGGAATCCGGAGATCTACCACCCCGTCCGCGAAACGCGTCCACCCCTCCGCCTGGCAAGGCGGGGAGCTTTATGAGCCCACCCGCTTACGCAGGCGGTTCTGCCTCTAGGTAGCGGACGATGGTGGTTTTGCTGAGGTTTAGGCGGCGGGCGATGGCGCGTTGGGAGACGCCTGTGGCGGCGAGGCGGCGGGCTTCGGTTATTAGGCTCTCGCGGGCGTCGGAGATCTCGGCGGCGGGGCGGGTGAGGTGTTCGTATTCGTCGGAGAGGCGTTCGAAGGCAAATTTGAGAAAGCCGCGCTGTTTGACCAGGCGGCAGGTGATGACGTTGTCGGTGCCGTGGGTGAGGGCGGCTCCGCGTGATTTGATCTGTTTGATATAGCGTACGTCGCGGTCGCTGTGATCGCGGCCGATGCAAAAGATGGTGTCGGCAAAATTGGACAGCATCTTGCTGCCCTGCAGATCGTTGACGGTGAGCGTGTCGCGAAACGCGCGTTTTGGCGTGTGGGCGAGCACGAGTATCGAGAGCCCGGCTTCTTTTTTGAGAGATTCGAGAGCTTTCATCAGACGGGACGCGGCAGTAGCGTTTGACGTGGATGCCGCGAGATAGGTCAGGTTGTCGATGATGAGGATTTTGGTATTTGGGTGCGTATAGGGCAGGTTTGCTACGGAATCGCCAAAAAGCTGGGTGATCGTTTTATAGCCCTCGGGCAGTGGGCCTTCCCAATCGGGCGTGACGCGGGCGAACCATTCTTTTGACGGGAAACGGTGCCGGCCATAATAACGGCCATTTCGAACGCCGGTCGAATAGCGTTCGGCAAACTGGGCACGGGTCAGCTCGAAATCGACGTAGAGGACGGGGAGCGGTTCGGCGTCGTTGCGAAGCGGGATGAGTGCGATCGGATGGGGCTGGATCGGGATTCGAAATTTGGCGAGAGAACCACTCCCTACCGGTCGTGTTTCCGCCTTTCTTTCATCTTCAGGAGGCACACTCCCTGCAGCCCGCGTTTCCGCCTCTGTGACCTCTGTGTTCTCTGTGGCTGAAAATACTGACTTCCCGCGGGCAATGGCGTCGCCGATCTGGGTGGCGAGGATGCTTTTGCCGATGCCGGTGTCGGCGAAGAGGATCGCTAGTTCGCCTTCGCGAAAGAGATCGCCGAATAGGGCTCGCGGCGGGACCTCGCCGTCGGCGTTGTCGAAAACTTCGTTAGCGTCTTCGACCGCCAGAGCCGTGCCGTCAAACAGGTCGCGGGCATTGTCTTTGCGGTATTTGTCGATCTGCTTGCGGCGTTCGCGGCTTTCTCGCGTGTCGCTGCCGTCCCAGCCGGTGGCGGATGCATAACGGTCAGTATCGTAGTTGTCTTCGTGATCGATCATCGGGTTGAGTGTTTTATTATATGTAACAGATGTTGCAGGGATTGTCAAGTGTTGCACAGGTGGAACAGGCAATGTTAGAAAGAACCAATTCACAATGCCCCACCATGTATGAGGGGAGTTTTTGGTCAATTTAATTTATTGGTATTGCCAATTTGCGGGCGTGACGCTTGTCACTGTAGTTCAGCTTAGATATCATTGAAGATTGGTTTATCAATGCAGAGTGCAGAATGCACAATGCACAATTGAAAGTCGGAAAACGTTTGAGTTGATGACGAGCATCAAATAACAGAGATAGGAACGGTTAATAGATAAATGAGCACAGGAACAGAATCTTCGGCGGCGGCAGCGGGGCTAAGGGGCGTGGTTGCGGCACAGAGTTCGATCGGCGACGTTAACGGCGAACAGGGTATTTTAATTTATCAGGGCTACGATATTCACGATCTGGCCGAGCACGCGACGTTTGAAGAGGTCGTGTATCTGCTGTGGCACGGTAATTTGCCGACGCAGGCTGAGCTGGATACGCTCAAGGCCGAGCTGCGGGCTAATTACGAAGTGCCGGCACAGGTCATCGAGCTGATGAAACAGTTCCCTAAGACCGCCGACCCGATGGACGTGCTGCGAACAAGTGTTTCGGCTCTCGATTTCTTTGACCCCGCCGGACACGGCACCGACCGTGAGAACGCCACGCGTGCCGCGACCAAGATCACCGGCCAGATCGGCACGATCGCGGCGGCTTGGGATCGCATCCGCAATGGCAAAGATGTCATTTCTCCGGATACGAGCCTTGGTATCGCTGAGAATTTTCTTTATATGTTGAACGGCGAACGGCCGGATGCCGATGAGGCACGGATGTTTGACGTGTGTCTGATATTGCACGCGGATCATGAGCTTAACGCTTCGACGTTTACGACACGCGTCGTTGCCGGCACGCTGGCGGATATGTACGGCTGCGTCACGGCGGGCATTGCCGCTCTTGCGGGGCCGCTGCACGGCGGTGCGAATACGGCTGTGATGAAGATGCTCATCGAGATCGGCGAACCGGATAAGGTCGATGGCTGGCTCGAAAAGGCTCTCGAAGAAAAACGCAAGATCATGGGCATCGGCCACGCCGTTTACAAAACCGAAGACCCGCGTGCCACTTGGCTGCGTCGTTATTCGAAGCACATGGCCGACAAAACGGGCACTTCGAAATGGTACGAGATGTCGCAGCGGATCGAAAATCTGATGCTTGAGAAAAAAGGCATGCATCCAAACGTCGATTTTTACTCGGCTTCGACCTATTACCTGATGGACATCGCTCTCGATATGTACACGCCGATCTTCGCCGTCAGCCGCATCTCAGGCTGGACCGGCCACATCCTCGAACAATACGCCAACAACAAACTCATCCGCCCCCGCGCCGAATATATCGGTGAGCGAGATCGGAAATATGTGGCGATCGGCGAAAGATAGAGTTAAAGCAAAAGTAAAAAGGCAAAAGGCAAAATTAAGAGGCTCCGGGTGACCGGGGCCTTTTTTTGTTTCGCCTAAAGGCGGGGCTTCAAACTTCATAAAAACTTCTTGCCTTTCTCCGCCGGGTAGATTATTCTTATAATACTGTTTCACAGATGCAACATCTTGCCGCCTTCGGTATTGCGAAACTGACTTTAAATGCAGCATTTGAGCCTGGTAAAAAGCCTTTCGCATTTGCGGGAGGAGCAAAAGCACATCGAGGAAATATCGCTCGACGGTTTTGGCATGTCGGTGACGCGGGGGGCGATAACCGAGATCGTGGGCGGGGCGAGTACGGGGAAAACGGGGTTTTCACTCGCGCTGCTTTCACGGCTTACGTCCGACGGCGAGATCTGTGCGGTCGTCGATGCGGGGCATGGGTTTGATCCTGTGACGGCTCAGATGGCAGGTGTTGTGCTCGAAGATCTGTTGTGGATCCGGTGCGGAAATGATGTCGAAAAAGCGTTCATAGCCGCCGACTATTTGGTGCAGGCAAAAGGGTTTGGGTGCATCTGGCTAAATCTCGGCGGGCTTTCGCGATCGCAATTGCGGATGGTGCCGCGGTCGTATTGGTTTCGCTATCGCACGCGGATCAAAGAAACGCCGACCGTGCTGCTCGTCACCGCCGCTGAGTCTCTGGTGGGCTCGGCATCGCACGGATCATATACTTTTGAGCGGGACAAGACGGTGTGGTCGGGCGGCGGCAAGTTCAAACTGCTGCGCGAGTTTCACATCAGCCTCACCTCACGCAAAGGCTCATACGGGCCGCCGCTGCGGGCAAAAATGGAGTTTGACTACACCGATGGCTAGATCGTATGCGTGCATAATTTCGCCGGATGTAAAGCGGGACAAAGACGCTCTTGTCGCGGCGGCGCGCGAATTTGCGTATTCGATCGAGGTGCTCGACGACGGCATTTTGTTTGACGTGAGCGGGCTCGAACGCCTCATCGGCAAGCCGGATAAGATCGCACAAAAAATACTAGCGGAATTAGAACGACGCAAACTCCGCGGCAGCGTCGCCGTCGCAGGAACGGTCGATACGGCCATTTTGCTGGCACGGCAAAAGGGTGACGGAGAGCACACTGCGACTGAACCGGATGCGTTCGAGCAGCTTCCGTTACGCAACCTCGACATTGGCCAAGACACGCTCAATGTTTTCAGCGACCTTGGGATCCGCAGCGTCCAAGATCTGCTGGCGATACCGCGTGCGGATCTGATCGGGCGTTATGGGCGTGAATTTCAGGACGTGATCGACACGATCGAACAGCGTGGTGCGTCGTTCATCACGCCAAATGTAAAAGACAGCAATGTCGAGTGGAGCTTTGACCTCGACCAGTCGGTCGAAAATTTTGAGCAGCTGATATTTGTGCTCAACCACGGCCTCGAACGTCTGCTGGCGGAGGTCGAGCATTGCGGTTTTAGCACGGAGCATCTCGATCTGCTTTTCAAACTAAAAAACCGGACGGAGAAAAGCTACGAGATAAAAACGTCGTTTCCGACGCTCGACCGGACGTTTTGGTTAAAGCTCATCAATCTCCGTGCAGCCCTCGACCCGCCCGAGGCCGACATCGTGTCGGTAAAAACGACCGCACATTTTACACATCCGCGTCCGGCCCAAAAGGGATTATATGCCGTATCCCGCCCCGAGCCCGAAAGCCTGTTGCTGACGGTCAATAAGTTAAAAAAACTGGTCGGCGAGACACACGTCGGTGTGCCCATACTGCTCAACCAGCGGCTCGCTGAGCCGTTCAACCTCGACGCCGATGCCGTGCCTGCGGGACGCGAAAAGATGGATGCGTCAAGCGTTGATCCGATAATTGCGTTCCACTATTATCGCCCGCCGCTCCGGGCCGAAGTTTTAGTTCGCGACGGCCGTCTCGTCTTTATCAAAACCCATCATTTCAGCGGCCACGTGCTCGAATATAGCGGCGTTTGGAAATCAAATTCCAAATGGTGGGAAAGCCTCTGGAAAACACAGGAATGGGACATCGAGGTCGAGGGGCACGGCATCTATCGTCTGCTCAAGGCCGGGAAAGAGTGGTTTCTGACCGGGGAATACGACTGATGTTTTATGAGCTCCACACACGCTCCGCCTTTAGCTTTCTCTCGTCGGGGTCACAGCCGCAGAGATTGGCGGAGCGCGCGGCGGAGTTGGGGATGCCCGGTGCGGCTTTGCTTGACCGCGACACGGTCGCCGGTGCGGTGCGGTTTCATTTTGAGGCGCGAAAGCACGGTATAAAACCGATCATCGGTGCAGAGATCACGATGGACGACGGCAGCCTGTTGCCGCTTGTGCCGATGACGCTGAAAGGCTATCAAAACCTCAGCCGTCTGATCACGACCGTAAAGCTCCGTCACAAAAAAGGCGAGCATTTTGCGACTCGAAAAGATATCGAGGATCACTCTGACGGGCTGTTGTGCTTTACCGGCGGAGCGGATGGTTTTATTCATAACAGCATCAAAAACGGACGTGGGCAGATCGATCTCGCGTGGCTTAATTATGTATTTGAAAAACGGCTCTACGTCGAACTCCAACGCCATCATCTCAGACACGAAGAGGCGATAAACCAATCGCTTCTCGGCCTCGCACACAAGCTGCGGCTCCCGTATTTTGCCACTAACGGTGCATATTTCGCGGACCAACACGACCGTGAACTTTTTGATGTTTTCACCTGCATAAAAAATCACACGACAATCTACGACGCCGGGCAGGCTGCTATCAGAAAACAGTGAGCGGTATCTAAAGTCTCAAAAACAGATGCTCGATCTTTTCGCCGACCTGCCTGAGGCTGTCGAACGAACGGCCGAGATCGCCGCCCGTGTAGATTTTTCGATGGACGAGCTTTCGTATAATTTTCCGGATTATCCGGTGCCTGCGGGTGAGACGGTAATTTCCGTGCTGCGGGCAAAAGCGATCGAGCGCTCGCATGAGCGTTACCTTCACGAATCCTGGGCTTTGCGGACGCAGGTGCTCTCGCGGCTTGAAAAAGAGTTTAGAGTGATCGAGATGAAAAAGCTGGCCGGATATTTTCTGACGGTCGCCGACATATCGGATTTTTGTAAAAATAACAACATCCTTTCGCAAGGACGCGGCTCGGCGGCAAACTCGGTCGTCTGTTACGCGCTTGGGATAACGGCTGTCGAGCCGATAAAGAACAAACTACTGTTCGAACGTTTTTTATCCGAAAGCTACGAGCAATACCCCGACATCGACATCGATCTGCCCTCCGGCGACGATCGCGAATCTGTCATCCAGCACGTCTATAACAAATACGGCCGCCGCAGCTCGGGCATGACGGCAAATGTGATCAGCTATCGCGGAAAATCCGCCGTGCGTGAGGTCGGCAAAACATTTGGCTTTGGCACGGAGGTTCTGGGCCGGCTCTCAAAACTCAATTCTCACTACGAAACATTCAAAGGCAAGGAGCTAGACGCACGGCTCAAGGAAAATGGGTTTGACCCGGCGGAAAACAGGCGGCTGCGGCATTTTGCCGATCTTTATCAGCGAATTCTCGATTTTCCGCGTCATCTCGGCCAGCATTCGGGTGGGATGGTAGTGTCGCTAAATCGTCTCGACGGAATTGTACCGCTCGAACCGGCATCGATGGAAAACCGCTCGATCGTCCAGTGGGACAAAGACGATTGTGACGCTCTAAAGATCGTCAAGATCGATCTGCTCGGCCTCGGGATGATGGCTGTTTTGCGGGATTCGATCACGCTTATAAAGCAGCACCATGATGTCGATCTCAGCCTGTACAAAGTGCCGCACGGCGACGATGAGGTGTACAAAGCCCTGCAAACGGGCGACACGGTCGGGATGTTTCAGGTCGAAAGCCGGGCTCAGATCGCGTTTCTGCCCAAATCAAAGCCAAAGAATTTTTACGACATCGTCGTCCAGGTCGCCATCATTCGCCCGGGGCCTATCGTTGGCAAAATGCTGCACTCGTATCTAAAACGCCGTCAAGGATTAGAAGAGGTCAATTACATAGACGAGCGTCTAAAGCCCATATTAGAGCGAACGATGGGTGTTCCGCTATTTCAGGAGCAGCTCCTGAAAATATCGATGGACATTGCCGGATTTACGTCCGACGAGACCGAAGATCTCCGCAAAGCCATGGGGTTTAAGAAACCGGGGAAAAAGCTCGAAAAGATCAGCAAAAATCTGCGCGAAGGCATGGAGAAAAGAGGTGTCCCAAAAGAGGTCCAGGAAAACATCGTCAATTGTGTACTCGCTTTTTCCAACTACGGTTTTCCCGAATCTCATGCTTTCAGTTTTGCCCTGCTCGCCTACGCGTCGGCGTATTTTATGATCCATTACCGCGCGTGTTTTATGGCGGCGATGTTCAACAACTATCCGCTCGGCTTCTACAACGCCGCCACGCTCGTCAAAGACGCCCAACGCCACGGCCTGCATTTTATCGCGCTCGATATAAATAAGTCGCAATACGAATTTACCGTCGAAGATGTCAATGGCGAGAAACAAGTCCGTGTCGGACTGAACTTTGTCCGCGGGTTGCGAAAAGAAATTGGCGAGGCGATCGTGCGCGTCAGAACCGGGAGCGGTAGCGACTGGGTTCCTACACTCAGCTATCGCAGACCTGATGGACCGCGTTCCCGGTATCAATAAACGCGAGATACGAGCGCTAAGCCTCGCCGGAGCGGAAATTTCACGCCGACTGTCCACCGCCGCCAGGCTCAATGAAACGCGGAACCGGCGTTAGCCAGCCTGGAGCGTTAAATTTTGACGGCACAGTCCATCGCCGCGAGGCTTATGGAATTCAGAATTGGCTATTCAGCCAATGGGTGAGCGGTTCGAACGCGGACCTCCTGATTCGACATTCGGCATTGACATTCCTCATTTCTCCACCGGATGGAGGGCATCGAACTCGTCGAGGCCGACCTGCGAAAGACCGGCATATCCATCGGCAAGCATCCGATGGCGTTTGTCCGTGAAGAATTAGATAAGCGGGGCATCCTCTCCGCCCGGCAAACGCTCAACCTCAAAAAAGGCCAGGTCATATCTGCCGCCGGAGCGGTCATCATCCGTCAACGGCCGATGACGGCAAATAATGTTGTGTTTATTACGCTTGAAGACGAGACCGGACATTCGAATTTTGTCGTAATGCCGGATGTATTCGAAAAATACCGCCCCGTGATAAACCAAAACGATTACCTGATAATCAAAGGCATTTTTGAAGAAAGAGGGATGCTAAAGGCCCGGCATTTTGAGCCGATACATAGTTTTACGGTCGATGTGGTGTCGCATAATTTTAGGTAAGAGCGTTAGAAAGCTTCAAAAAAAAAAAAAGGGGTGGGGGGTAAGGGAAAGATTTTTGTTTTTTTTAGGAGGGGGTTGGGGGGTGGGGGGGGGGGGGGGGAGTTTTTTTTTTTTTGGGGGGGGAATGGGTGGGGGGGGGGGGAGATTTTTTGTGTTGGTTTTTGGGGGGTTTGGGGGGGGGGGGGGGGGAGGATTTGGGGTTATTTGAAGAAAAAAAGTTTGGGGAAAAATGGGGGGGCCTGGGGGGGGGGGGGGGGAGATGGGTTTTTTTTGGGTTGGTTGGGGGGGAGGTTTGAAATGCGTCAATCCGATCCCGCCGAGGATGAGGGCGGCGGCGATGACGAGTCTAATGTCAGCGGTCTCGGCGAGCAACAGGACGCCGATCATTGCCGTGATGACAGGCACTGCGAGTTGGAGGACGGCGGCGCGGGTTGCGGTGTGGTGTTTGAGGGAGGCGTACCAGACGGTGTAGCCGATGCCGGATGTAACGGCTCCGGAGAGAACGGCGAGCGTGATGCCGCGTGTAGATAGATGTAAATTGGGCAGAAAAATGACCGCAATGACCGCCGCGAACGGCAGCGTGCGGATAAAATTTCCCGTCGTCTGCCCGAGCGGATCGGTGCTGCCTCTGCCACGCAGTGTGTAAATTCCCCACGAAGCACCGGCGGCGGCCATCAGCAATGAACTATTTAGCGGCGGCGACGCGAGGCCGGGAAAGACGAGATAAACGAGTCCGCCGACTGCCGCTACGAGTCCAAGCCATTCGAGCGGGCGTGGGCGTTCGCCGCGAAACAGCGTGACAGCGATCATCGTCATCTGCACCGAGCCAAACAGTATCAACGCTCCCGTCCCCGCCGTCAGGCCGAGATAGGCAAACGAAAAGCAGATAGCATAGGCGAAAAGGAGCAGAGCGGAGGGCCAGTTGCCCGAATGCAGAGGCCCGAGCGTAAGTGAGGGCTTATCATCAGACCTCGGTGCTAGCCCTTGCTCACGCGCGGGCTTCGGCACATGAGCAAGATAACGATCAACGCGATCGCACCTGACAAGAGCCGAACGGCAGTAAACCCGGCCGCGTCGGCCTCGTCGCCACGCAATGCCAACCGGCACAATATTGAATTGAACGCAAAAGCGACAAGGGCAAACGAAGTGTATAAAAATACTCTCAATTTCCCTCGGTGCTCTCTGTGTCCTCTGTGGCCGAATTCCCTTTTTCGGGCCTCATGTGCGGGAACAGGATAACGTCGCGGATCGAGTGTTTGTTGGTGAGGAGCATGACGAGGCGGTCGATGCCGATGCCGATGCCGGCGGCGGGCGGCATGCCGTAGCTGAGGGCACGGATGTAGTCTTCGTCGAGCACCATCGCCTCTTCGTCGCCGCGTTCACGCTCGCGACATCTGATCGACAAAGCGTTCGTACTGTTCTTTCGGATCGTTCAACTCGCTAAACCCATTTGCGACTTCCATTCCGTTGATGAATAACTCGAAACGTTCGGCGAAGTTTGGATCTTCCGGTGACGCTTTCGAAAGCGGTGAGATCGATTTCGGGTAATCAACTATGAATGTCGGCTGTATCAGATGATGCTCGACGTGCTCGTCAAAGGCTGCGATGATGTTGAGATCGTCAACTTCCACGCCCGGTGCGTACTTAGCGATCGCATCGAGCATCGTTATTCGCTCAAACTTACCGAAATCGATCTCGTTCTCGCCATATTGGACGACGAGACTGCCGTTATTGGCTTTTGCAACCGCGTCCTGGATCATCGTCTCCGCAAAATCCATCATCCCGTTCACATCCATGTAGGCGATGTAGAATTCGAGCATGGTGAATTCGGGGTTGTGACGCTGGGAGAGGCCTTCGTTGCGGAAGTTGCGGTTGAGTTCGTAAACCTTTTCAAAGCCGCCAACGACCAGGCGTTTGAGATAAAGCTCGGGCGCAACTCGCGCATAAAGCGCAATATCGAGTGCGTTATGATGCGTCTCGAACGGTTTTGCGGCCGCACCGGTTGCCTTTGGCGTGAGCATCGGCGTCTCGACCTCGATAAAGCCCGCATCATCGAGAAAACGGCGCATCCCGGAGATCAATTTGGCACGGCGCTCGAAAACTTCGCGGGTCGTCAACCCTTCGTGCTCGATCTGCAGCGTCGAAGCGATCAGATCGGCGTAACGAAAACGCCTCTGCAGCTCAGGATCAGCGATGCCGTGCATTTTGTCGGGCATCGGGAGCATCGCTTTGGCAAGGAACTGTAGCTTTTCGACGTGGACGCAGACTTCGCCGGTGTTCGTGACGAACAAGTAGCCTTCGACGCCAATGAGGTCGCCGTGATCCAAAAACTGCCACAGCGCCCAGCCGTTTTCTTCGTCAAGCGTGTTTCGCCATCGTTCTTGATCAAAGCAAGCGGGCCCCTTTTTGTTGCAATAGACCTGCAGTTTATTAACGCCGTCGGTCAGATGGACAAAGTTGCCGCGTGTTGGCGTCGTCAGGCGGCCGGCGATGCGGACTGTGCCGAGCGCTTTTAGTTCTTCGTTGAGAGCATCTTTTTTATCCGCCGGCGGACGCTCGCCTTCGCCGAGACTGGCTTTGATCTCTACCATTCGCGATTCGATATCCGCGATCTTATCAAAATGCTTTAGTGCGGTGATCGTGTCTTCGCCGCCGCTGACGGCGGTGCGTGCAAATTTGTTTGGATATGCGTTGCCGACCAAAGCCGCGATCGCGTCGAGCGATGCTGCGCGCGCCTCGGTCTGGTCGTTTTGTTCGATGATCTCGTTAAATGAAGGAATGCTCATAATTGAATCTCTGATTATAGTTAACCGCCGCTATCACAGCAAACATCTCGCGAATATGTCAAAATGTAAATACCGCAGGAAACGCCGACGCCCCCGGCTCGCGTTTTCTGCGGATAGGTGCGTGTGAACATGACAGAAGATCTGGAAAAACTAAAACGTGCGATTGAAAGCGGCACAAAAGTGATCAGCCTCAGCGGCCTGACTTCGATACCGGCAAAGGCATATATGCTGACAAAGCTGCGTGCCGAGACGGGCAAGCGGTTTGCGATCGTGACGGAATCGAATCAGGAGCTGGAATCTTGGGAATCGGATCTGGGATTCTTCCAATCCGCAATCCGCGATCCGCAATCCGCAATCGTAACGCTCCCCTCATTCGAAGCCGATCCGTATTCGGGCATCTCGCCGCACGCCGAGACGCAGGAACAACGCGCTTTGGGGTTGTGGCAGCTTGCTAATGATAATGGCGATTTTGCGATCCTCACGGCTCGGTCGCTGATCCAGCGGAGCGTCACGCCGGATCAGATCGCGGCTCTTGGGTGTGTGCTGGTCAGGGATGAGGATATGCCGCCCGAGGAGTTGGTAGAGCGGTTGTTTGCGTGTGGGTACGTTCGCGAAGAACCTTTGTTTGGCCCGGGCCAGCTTTCGGTTCGCGGTCAGGATCTCAAAGACTGGGCATTTTTTGCGGCGGAGCGCTTTGGGGACGAAAAATTCAAACGCAATCTCAAAGACCGCATCGATTTTGCCGCTAACGGCGAGACGTTTTCGGGTTGGGAGTTTTTCATGCCGCTCGTAAAACCGCTGACGGCGAACGTCTTTGACCATCTTAAAGATCACATTCTTGTCATCGACGAACCCGTCGCGGTCGAGCACACGCTCATAAATCTCTATGAACATCTGACCGCTAATTTTGAGGCGATAACCGAATCGGGCGATGTCGGGCTCACGCCAAACGATCTTTTCCTGATGCCGGAAGAGTTAAGAGAACTGCTTGAAACCAGATCGAGCCTCGAACTGCGGGCCCTGGGACGGACCGCGGCGGCAACGGATGAGGAATTTGCCGTTGGCGACGCGACTGACACCGCCCCCTCTTTTTTTTTCGACGGCTGGAAAAGCTACTGACATTGAGATCCAATCGCGTTCGACGCGTAAGTTTCACGGTGATCTGCCGGCGTTTGTGGGTGAATTTGACCGCACGGCGACTATCGTCGTCAATACGCCGGGAATGGCAGAACGGCTGGCGGAGATGCTGCGCGAATACGACATTTATTTGCCGGTGGATGCGATCCAGATCGGCGGCCTTTCGGGCGGGTTTGAGCTGCCGACGGACAGCCTGACCATCTACTCGGAGAGCGATATTTTTGGAGAGACGGATCTTGCCGAGGTGCGCGGGTCGCGGGATAAAACAAAACGGTCTAAGAGCAAGCTTGGGGCGTTCATATCCGATTTTCGCGATCTCAAGGCGGGCGATTTTGTCGTCCACGTCGATCACGGTATCGGGCGTTTTGACGGTTTGCAGACGATAGAATCGCAGGGTGCGACCCGCGAGTTCATGCTCCTCATTTATACGGACGACGCCAAGCTGTTTGTGCCTGTTGAGCGGATGGATCTCGTGTCGCGGTATTCGTCGGGCGAGGCGACGGCACCGACGCTCGACCGGCTGGGCGGGCTCGGCTGGCAAAAGACAAAGGCCAAAGCAAAACGCGCGATGCGCGATATGGCCGACGAGCTGCTGAAACTGTACGCCGAGCGTAAGCTGGTCCGCGGCCACGCCTTTCCGCCCGATGCTCCGTGGCAGCATGAGTTTGAGGATGCTTTTCCCTACGATCTGACGGTCGATCAGGCCTCGGCGATCGAGGACGTTAAGACCGACATGGAAACGCCGACGCCGATGGACCGCCTGATAATCGGCGACGTCGGTTACGGCAAGACCGAGGTCGCGATGCGTGCGGCGTTTAAGGCAGTGATGGACGGCAAACAGGCGGCGATTTTGACGCCGACGACGGTGCTTGCCTACCAGCACTACGAGACGTTCAAAAAACGATTTGCGGCGTTTCCGGTCAAGGTCGATCTGCTCTCGCGTTTTCGGTCGACCAAAGAACAAAAGGCCGTCTCCGACGCCGCCGGCAAAGGCGAGGTGGATGTTCTGATCGGCACGCACCGTATCTTGTCCGCTGACGTAAAACTGCCAAAGCTTGGCCTCGTGGTCGTTGACGAAGAGCAGCGTTTTGGCGTCGGGCACAAAGAAAAGCTCAAACAGTGGAAGAAAAAAGTCGATGTGCTAACGCTTTCGGCGACCCCGATCCCGCGAACGCTGAATATGTCTCTGCTCGGGATGCGTGATATGTCGGTCATCGAAACGCCGCCGCGTGACCGTTTGGCGATCAATACGCAGGTTGTGCAGTTTGCCGAGGGAGTGATCCGCTCTGCGATCGAGCTGGAGCTGTCGCGAAACGGCCAGATCTTCTTCATCCATAACCGCGTCGAATCGATCGAAGCCATCGCCGCCCTCATCCAAAAGATCGTCCCCAATGCCCGCATCGCGATCGGACACGGGCAGATGAACGAAAAGGAAATGGAAGAGGTGATGCTCGATTTTATCGATTATAAATACGACATCCTGGTCGCGACGACCATCATCGAGAACGGCATCGATATCCCGCGAGCAAACACCATCATCATCAATCGTGCCGATAATTACGGCCTGTCTCAGCTTTATCAGCTACGCGGACGTGTCGGGCGCTCGAACCGCCGTGCGTATGCTTACTTACTGATACCGAGCGAATTGGAACTAACGCCGATCGCACGACGACGGTTTTGCGCGATCCGCGAATTTTCGGATCTCGGGCCGGATTTCGGCTTGCGGCGCTGGATCTCGAACTTCGCGGTGCGGGAAATATTCTCGGCGGTCAGCAGTCGGGTCACCTCGATGCGCTTGGGTTTGACCTTTATACAAAAATGCTCGAACGCACTATCGCCGAGATGCGTGGTGACGAGATCGCTGATGACGTGAGCGTTTCGATCAATCTCGGCATCGATGTCGCCATTCCAAAGGACTACATCGCCGAGGCAAGCCAGCGTCTGCGCACATATAAACGCATCTCTTCGTCAGAGAGCGAAGAAGAACTTATGTCGATCCACGCCGAGATCGAGGATCGCTATGGACGCATTCCCCGCTCGGTCGAAAATCTTTTCGATTACGGGCGTTTGAGGAAAATGGCGGAGCAGATGGCTCTGGTTTCTGTGGACAAAACGGTTGACGGCATCGCGATCAAACTTGGTGAGCAGGCGCGGGTCTCGCCGGAAAAACTAATGGAGTTGTTAGAAACAAGAGAAAATTCGAGCTTTAGCCCTAGCGGTATTTTGCGTATTGCGGTCGCGACCGGCGATCCGATCAAAACCGCGATGGAATGTCTGGCGTTGATCCGCGGGTAATGTTTTATTCCGTGCAGTCGCGATATTCGCCTTGTGGACAATTAAATAATTCGGGTGCGTGATCGATCGTCTGATGTCTGATATTTTGCCAAACAGGCGACGACCAATATTTTTCTTTCGTCCAACCGAGGGCCTTGCGGTTTTCCCAGACAAATTTATATGCGTCATGCTCGTCCCGGCCTTTCAGATGCTCGGCTTCGTGGAGCAGGATCGCTGCCCTCTCGACATCATCGACCGGGTAAGTAAAAAAATCCGCATAAAGCGTCATTATCTCAAACGGGAAATTGGTCGCGGCATAAGCATTCTCTTTGGCGACCGATGCGTTTAGCCAGTTGTCGTCACTGCGATAGACGGTCAGGTTTTCGAGAAGAAATGCGTGGCCTGAAAACCCTTTTTCTTTTAATATCGCTGTCGCCCGTCGGACGGAGCTTTTTTGTTCGATCGTCAGTGACGATGCCGAAACCACAAGAGAAAAATAAAATCCGAGGACGGCCAGCACACACACCAACGCGCAGATCATCGCCCGGACGACAAAACCTGAACGCCGTTTTATTGCAGTAGCTTCCACACTCTCGACCGCGACGAGATCGCCCTCGCAACGGGCGCATTCAACCGCATTGGGAAAATTTACGAGGTGACAATTTGAGCACTTTTTCTTCATCCTAAGAAACGTAGCAATGGTGTAAGTTGGCACCTTTATTTAAAAACAACTAATAGGCATCAGTTCCGCGAATCAAGGGCTTTGCATACTTTTCGATGCCAAGAAACGCGCTAGACCATTTCGGCATCAAAACCTAAAGTTGCATAATGTAGTGAACGAATACTAAGATTCTTTCTTACGATTTGCGACGAGGAGTTTTTTAATGAGATCGATCGGACATATTTTTATATTTGCCTTAATATTTGGTGCAGTTAGCGTCACAGCTTTCGCACAGGAAACACAGACACGTGTAGTTGACGAGGTCGTCGCCCAGGTCAATGACGGCGTCATTACGCTCTCGCGTATCAAGCGTGAGATGAAAGACATCGTCGACGCCGAGGTTCAACAGGGCAAGAAACGCGAAGACGTGCAGAAAATGGTGGACGAAAAGCAGGGCGAGTTGATCGCAAATTTGATCAACGAAGAGCTTCTCATTCAAAAGGCAAAGGAAATGGGCCTGGATAGCGATATTGAGTCCTCCGTCAACCAACGAATGGCGGATATCATGAAGCAATATAACCTGAAAACGGTCGAGGCACTCTACGCCGAAATGGAAAAGAGTGGTGTCAGTCCGCAGGAAATGAAAGAATCGTGGAGAAAACAAGCGACCCGCGACATGGTCCTACAGCGTGAGGTCGAGGGAAAGATCTTTTGGGGATTTAGCGGTAAAGAGCTTAAGGATTATTACGACTCGCACAAGGAAAAATTTACAAAGCCCGAAACCATTTCGATCAGCGAACTTTTTCTCGGATTTGCCGGACGCGACGAGACCGCAGTGCGCGAAAAAGCAAAACAGCTTTTGGCTCAGCTGAAAGCAGGGGGCGACTGGGCAAAGATCGTAAAAGAAAACGGTGATACCGGAGTTGTCACACAGGGTACAGGCAAAGCTGAGAAGCTTAAGGTAAAAGAACTAGTCGAGATACTCGCAAAGCCGCTCAAGGGGGTTAAGGTGGGCGAATGCACCGAGCCTTTTGATGCGGAGCAGCTTGGCGTCGTCATTCTCCGGGTTGACGATAGAGAGTCCGCAAGCAACGAGTCGTTCTTTGACGAAAACTCCGTTAGATCTGCATTGGCAGGTGAAAAGTTACCGGCAGAGCGAGTAAAGTTTTTTTCAAAACTGCGTGCTGATGCATACATAAAGATCAGCGAAACATATCGTCCGATCGTATCGCCGATACTATTTGCCGACGAGCGAAAAGACAAACCCGGCAACTAACCGCATCCTTATGGTAAAGAAAAAGGCCGGTTACCCGGCCTTTTTCATTTAGTGAACCACTTCCTAGACCGCAGTATCGTAAAGCTCAACTACTTAGCGTCAAACGTGTAAAAGTCAGCTGCGAGATTTTGATTGTAGAAATATCCGGCAACCTTGATGCTCCACGAGTATTCAAACGTGCCGCTCTGGCTGCTCGACCCAAATTTGCACTTATACGAATATGGTGCAGTAATACCCTCAACCGTCCTGAAATCACTATAGTCTTCGATCAACTCGAGCTTGGCTCCGGCCTGACGTCCGAGCTGGCCAAACGTGTCCTGTCTTGGCGATATATCGTGACGATATTCGGAACGGATATGATTAAATGATTCAGCATCGATGAAAAGCCGCAGCGTGAACTCCGAGGAGGCTCCGTCAGCTGGATAAAATTCGATCACATAGGCCTTTCGCCCGTCTATCTTGCGCGTTCCCCCGAGCACCATCCTGCCGCCATAGCGAGTCGGGTCGAGCAGTATCCATCGTGCCGTCATACTGCCCATAAATAGCCCGCTATCGAGGAGCTTAGAGTGATCGGCCAAAAAGGCTCCGAGCGGCGAGCGCGCTCCGGCTGTAACAAATGGAAGCGAGACCTTGTCTTTGAAATAGCCGATCTTTTCGTAGGGGTATTCTTTAGAATTAAGGCTCAGGAGAAAGAAAAAGTTGTCCTTGTCAGAAACCACGATGGCCTTGCCGCCGCCTGTGACAACCGGTAGTTTCGAATTAAATTCGTTGACCCCAGTGATAAGCCTATTTTTTATCAGGCCTCTTGCCTCTTGTTTTCCGATCGCGTTGACGTGTTTTTCGATGACCTCGTCTAACTTAAGTTCCTGAGCCTGTGCGATACCCGCAAAAACAAAGGTCACAATGCTGAAAATACCAACGATCTTAATTTACTCATTTTTAACTCCGAACTGATTCTAAATTTCAAACTTTCTAGATCTGACCGGCCACACCGGCCGAAACTCTCTGCGTCAAATTTTCTGTTGTATGGGTTTCAACGTCACACGAGGTGATCTCAACATCCGCATCTTCATCAGCCTCTATCACTCCGTCGCCAAATGTGTCACGCGTCTCGAGCGTTTCAAAATATATTGAGATATTATCCAATATCTCCTCTGCCGAATGTGAATGATACAACGTCTGGCGAAACTGTGCACCGCCGACGAGCCCTTTCGTAAATTGGCCGGCGAGCTGTTTCATCTTACCAAGTGCAACGATCTCAGCCATCTCCTCACGGCACATCGAAAAGAACTCAAGTAAGACATGCTTCTTTTCTGAGACGTCGGGAACATACGGCTGGTTGCCTGCGAGCACATCTGCAAATTGGCGAAATATCCAAGGGTTTTGCATCGCACCGCGCCCGATGAGGATGCCGTTGACGCCCGACTCTCGCCATTTGGTCATACCGTATTCGATCGTAGTGATGTCGCCGTTGCCGGAAACGGGAATGCTCACAGCATCCTTGACCTGTTTTATCAGATCCCAGTTTGCAAGCCCTTTATAACCTTGTTCGCGTGTGCGGCCGTGTACCTGGATATGCTCTACGCCGCATTGCTCGGCCATTTTAACCACATCGACAACGTTGATCGACGCGTCCGAATATCCTGTGCGAAGCTTTAACGTCAGCGGGATAGTGATGGTTTTCTTGATCTCTTTGAGGATCGATTCGAGCAATGCCGGATCGCGAAGCAAGCCCGAACCACCGCCGTTCTTGACGACCTTTGGCGCCGGACAGCCGCAGTTTACATCCAAAATATCGGCACCGACCTCTTGAGCCATCTCGGCTCCCATCGCCATCCGGTCCACCTTTCCCCCAAAGATCTGCACGGCATACGGCCGCTCTTCCTCATCAAAACGCATCTGGCGTTTCGATTTAGGATTATGCCGCGTCAGCCCCTCGACCGAGATAAATTCAGACACGACCAAACCGACACCGCCCCGCCGCTTGATCAGCCGGCGAAAGGTATAATCCGTCACCCCCGCCATCGGCGATAGAATAAGCGGCGGATCAATAACGATGTCTCTGATCTTAAAGGGTTTCATCAAAACTCACCGACATATTTATCGAGCATCCTTTGCGCATCACGAGATCGAACCATCTTGATCTCTAATAATCCCGTTGTCTTAGAAAGGACAAATTCGTCGGACTCTGCAATCGCAATTACCTCACCCAGATCGTAGGAGTTTGGCAAATCTCGATCATAAAGCATAAAGCCAAGCTGATATCGCCGCCCGATAAACGCCTCTAATGCAAACATGCCATTTTTATCCGACCTAACGCTGCCAAAGTCGCTTTTCAAGTCGAATGCTATATCTCTACAGGCTACCAGGCGCCTTGCACTGGTTTACCGTCCGGCCACAAGATCCGCCCTATGATCGGATTTTTGTAAGTTCCGTGCTCAGTTTGAAGACCAGTCCGCTGATTCTAGTTGCAGAATCTATCGTAAAGACCGTCGCTTCTTCCCGCTTGGGCGAATTTGGGTAAAAGAAGGTGCCAAATGGGGAGAGAAATGTTGGCTTGTCGCCAAAATTAATACTCAAAGTATATTTCCCGGGCGGCACATCCATGAACCTAAATTTTCCGAACGTGTCGCTAACCCCAATAAACCGCGAGTCGTTTGGAACAACGTCTTGTCCAACGGCCACGAGTTCAAGTTCGGTATATTGAACAGGCTTCAGATCCGATTTGATCAGCTTTCCTTGTATCGTAAATATTTTCGGTTGTGGCAAGGTCGAGCGTTGAGCCGTGGCTTGACTGCCCAAGGCCAACAGCAAAAAAACAAAGACCATTCCCGGAAAACGCGACACTCTTATTTCTACCCTTTTTACCCCAATGACTAAATAAGCGGCGAATCTGCAACTACGTCGCTGATCTAACGGCTTCAGCAAACAAGCTCAAGTTTTCTTTCGATTCTTAATTACAAAGATCAGCCCCAGCACGAAAACAAAGAATGAGAAGAAAAGCACGATGATACCGGGAATAATGCCGAGCAATGCCTCTTCCCAACTGGTGCGACCGTTGGTCATCGGCACGAGTGCCGCAGAGATGACCGTAACTGCGAGACCGAGTAAAACGCCAAGTAAACCGAGTATCATCACGACTTTCCAAAGCATAATTTGTTCTCCTTCGGTGAATGTTAGCTACTGCAGAAACTATTTCGTCGCTTTCTTTAGCTCAATGCCGGTCGCCTCAAATGAAACCTCGGTCACGGTGCCGTCGGCGTTGCGGTTGTCAAATTTTGCACCGTCCTCTTCGATCATGTGATCGACCATGGCTTTGGTCAGCGTTTTGACCTGAAATGTGCCCTCGACGCGGGCCTTGGCACCGGCGGATTGCAGCGGGATAAAGAACGCGTGGCCTTTCATCTTGACGCGGATGCTCTTGGCGTCCTTGTTTTCAGCAACCTCAGCCCAGCAGCCTTCCATCTTGCACGAACGCACCACCACGCCCTCGATACGAACAGTTTTGCCGCTGTATTTCGACGGGTCTTTGAGCTTTGTTAAGCGAAACTTTCTTTGCATTACCGACGGGTGCACCGCGTTTCAGATACGAATCCGAAGGGATGGCCGCAGTCTTGTCCTGCTCCGTAGGCTTTGCCTGGTCTTTCATGTCCTCTTGGGCAAACGCCGTGAATGAAAGTGCCAAAATAATAATTGCTAAACTAAAAATAGATCTCATATTTATCTCCTGGAAACTAAAACCGAATTATAACAAAGACGTGATTATTTCGCCTCAAACGCTATTTTGCCGTCGATGATCGTCGTCAAAACGCGAGCATCACCGATCTTGTTCGGGTCGATGGTAAAAATATCGTCGGATAATATAATGATGTCGGCGAGCATGCCGACCTCGAGCGTGCCCTTTTCCCCGTCCTGAAATTCGGCGTAAGCTGAGCCCCAAGTGAATCCGCGAACCGCCTCGTCAACAGTGATCTTTTGCTCGGGCAGCCAACCATTCGGATTTTTGCCGTCCGTGGTCCGGCGTGTGACGGCGGCGTAGATGCCAAAAAGCGGATTGAGCGGTGCGACAGGCGAATCTGATCCGAACGCTAGAACGCCGCCGGTATCGAGCAACGTCCTAAAAGCATACGTTCCCTGCAAACGCGGCGCGTCCAATCGTTTCCACGCCCAGCGACCGTCGTCTATCGCATGAACCGGCTGCATCGACGCGACCACTTTTTGCGACCCGAAACGCTTGATGTCCTCGACACGCAGATGCTGAGCATGCTCGATCGTAAAGCGGCGATCCCACGTGCCATTCGTCTTATCGACGGCGAGGAAATGGTCAAGGATGGTCGCGTTTGCCCGGTCGCCGATCGCGTGGATGCGAACCTGCAACCCGGCTTTGTCGGCGTTCTCGATATCTTGCCGCATCGTTGTCAACACATCCGCCATCGACAGCCCGGTCGAATTTGGAGCGTCGAGATACGGTGCAAAAAACCACGCCGTGGTCGAGCCCAAACTGCCGTCCGCATAACCTTTGAGACATCCCGCACGCAGCATCGCGTCGCCAAAAGCCCGACGCACGCCAGTATTCGACCAGCGCTCGTAGTCGGCCAGCGGCGAACATCCGTAAACTCGCGTTTTCAATTTCCCCTGACGCAACAATTCCTGATAAACGCCGATATCCGCCCCGGCGGACATATCCTGAACGCTGGTCACGCCGAGCGAAGCAGCATGATCGGTCGCCGCCTGAGCCGCTTCAAGCTTTTGCTCGAAACTCGCTGCGGGGATGACTTTGTCAATGTAATAGCTGGCCGCGTCCTTAAATATCCCAGTCGGATTGCCCGCAGCATCGCGAACGATCTCGCCTCCAGCGACGTCTTTGACGGTCTTATCAACGCCCGCGAGCCGCATCGCAAGGCTGTTTGCCAGCGCCATGTGGCCATCGAGACGGTTGATAAAAACCGGATTATCCGGTGTTGCCGCATCGATCAACCCTGCGGTCGGCAGGTTGTTTGGCGTCCAATTCTCATGATCCCACTGGCCGCCAAGTATCCAACGCCCCTTTGGCAGCTTTGCGGCAAACGCTTTGATACGTGCAACAAATTCCTGCGGCGTTTTCGCGTCACGCAGATCGACGGAGGCCAACTGATTGCCCGTCTCCATAAAATGCACATGCGCATCGTTAAAACCCGGCAGCACGAGCTTGCCCTTGGCGTCGATGACTCGGGTCTTTGGCCCGATCCACGGTTTGATGTCAGCATCCGAACCGACGGCCCGTATCTTACGCCCGATTATCGCCATCGAACTCGCAACGGTCCGTTTTGCGTCCATGGTGCGAATGTTGGCGTTGATGACGACGAGGTCGGCCGCACCGTTCTGGGCAAATGCAACAGAAGAGAAATTCAGGCACATTGCCGCAAGCGTTATTATTAAAGCTAACTTTTTCATATTTAGAGCATCTGAGAAACGGTGTATTCTTAAGGTGTCCGGCAATTATACAATGAAAGAAAAATATATCCATACCTCAAGCATCGCTCTGGTCGCTATTGGGATTGGGTTTGTGGTTTTTCTGTATTGGTCACAGCCCAAAACGCTTGCCGAGGTGGCAACAAAAAGCCAGGTCGTACTTGGGACGTACGAGATAAACAAAGATGAATTTACACGGGGCCTGGCGTTATTTCGGAGGGCGGATCCGGAAAAACGTGATGCAAATACACAATTTTATACGGCTTACAGCTATTACCGCCAAGGCTGGGGGCGTTTGTCGAACGATGATACGCTGTTCAAACCGGGGCTTGAGGCCGTTGACCGCGTAATGAAGACGGACCCGAATTTTAGATCAACCGACGATACTCTAACGATGAGAACTGCGTCTGAACTTAAATATGAGCTCGAAGAGGGACTAAAACTAACTCCGGACGATTTTAATCCGATGAAGCTCACGCGGGAACGAAAATGACAACAGTTCACGAAGAAATAATTGATATTGAGTTCGACGAAGCTGAGACTGATCTAGGCCCGGTTCGATCTGCCGCGATCGAGCAAGTCCAAAAACCTAAAGCCCACAGCCAAAATCCTCAGCTGATTTATCTACTATTGCCCTGTCTTTTCTTACTCGTCACGCTGCTAGGCGGGATGCGGCTCGGGGCGGCGGATAGTGCATTTATCTTTTTGAAACCGGCACTCATCTGTCTGGTTTTCGCATCCGTTTTGATGATCTTGTTTTTCAGGTCGTCACTGCTCCAGATGGACGGTTGGTTTTCGGACGGATTCTCGACACTGCAAAATATCGCGAACGCCGCGGTTTTGCTGACGATGTTTACGGCATCGACGCAGCTTTTAAACTCACTGTTGCCGGAAAAAGGGCTGCCGTTTTGGATCGTCGGATTTTGCTTTTTTTGGACACTGTGGAACAACCTTTTTGCGGATTTTGACACCAAAAAACTTTTGCGAAGTTTGGGAGCGTTGTTCGGATTGGCATTCGCCGTCAAATACCTAGTACTCGCAAATCTAACCGCAACGGGCGATACGAGCCTGTTGCAGAGGATATTCGACAACCCTGCGAAAGAGGCGTTTACGTGGATGCTCGATCTGCCGCGATATTCAGCGGGCACGGGTTACATACAATTCTTTGCCGTCGCGATTTACCTGATCGCTTTGTTTTTGACTCCATCGACAACCAAGAAATGAAATTTATTGTTACACTAATATTCTCTCTAACTCTCGCATTTACAGCATTTGCCCAGTCGCCGTCAAAAATTCTTAAACAGGCGGAAAAGGCTCTCGGCGGGCAGAAAGCTCTAAAAGCCATGACCTCGGTCTACCGCACGGGTCGGATCACGCGAGTAAGTGATGGCGTGGAGGGCAAATATCTTTACCAAACCTCGCTGCCAAATCTTTTCAACGTTAGCTACGATCTCGCGGGGTTTGAGACCGAGACTGGGTACAACGGGCGTTCCGGCTGGCTGCGTGATTCGCGTAACGGGCTTCAAACCATAACGGGTGACGCGAGCACGGCGATGCAGGCAAAGGCGGCGTATCGGGATCATTTGTGGCTTAAGGCAAAGGAAGAAAAATCGAAGATCGTCGCCGGCGGACAGATGATGATAAATGGCAAAGCGGCAAATTAGATCATCATCAATACGCCCAAAGGAATCTCGATCAAGGTCTATTTCGACGCTGCGACCGGCTTGCCTGTCCGCGATGAGATACCAAACGGCAGTTCCGTCGATGTTACCGAATACAGCGATTACCGCAGCGTTAACGGCGTTCAACAAGCCTTTGCCCATCGCATCACCATCGGGACCGAGACCTACGAGGTCAAATTTGACGATGTTAGGACCAATCAGCAGATCGCTAAAGCGGAGTTTGATTTTCCTAATATTTCAGGTGAACCGCTGCCTGATATCCCAACGCTGCTCAAAGACTTGCAAGCCAACGAGGACCGCGTCGAGGCAATGCTCGACAGCTACTCGTTTACGCAAAAGGTCACGAAACGAGAGCTTGGTAAGGACGGCAATCTGCGTGAGACCGAATCGGAAACGACGCAGCTTTCATTTTACAAAGGCTCTCGTATTGAGCGTGTCATCGAGAAAAATGGGCGTCCTTTGAGTGGCAGCGATCAGGAAAAAGCCGACCGCGATGCCGCCAAGCAGGTCGAGGAGATCGAAAAAAAGATCGCCAAAGAGGATGCCCGTAAGGTCAAGCAAAACGTGAACGGCACGCCTTCGGATGAGAACCGCCGAATCTCGATCGCCGAGGTCCTACGTGCGTCAAAGCTACTCAATCCGAGGCGTGAGCGTTTTCGCGGACGTGACTGTGTCGTTTTGATTTCGAGCCAAACCCGGCGTTTGACATGAAAAATGCCAAGAGTATGCTCAAATTTTTTGGCAAAACGGCGGGCGTGATGTGGATCGATGAGAAAGACAAACAGGTCGCAAGGCTCGAAGCCGTTCTTTTCGAAAACTATAATGTCGGTGGCGGCGTGCTGGCTAAACTGAAAAAAGGTGCGACGTTTATGCTTGAAAAAGAGCGTGTCGGTGACGAGATCTGGCTACCTTCGCAGACGGACATCAATCTGTCGGTTCGCGTGCTGCTGGTCAAAGGGATCGATGTAAATCAGGTGATAAAAAGCTACGACTATCGAAAGTTTGAGACCGAGGTCAAAGACGCCACGGTCGATGGGTCCAAGAAGCCTTAGTTTTTGATAACGAGATCGACGCTCTTGCCGTCGCGGCGAACACGAACGGTTTTGAGAGGTGTGTTACTCCTGAGAGTTGACTTGTCGGTCACCGTCTGGCCGTTAACCGATTCGATCACATCGCCGTTCTGTATCTGTGACCGCTCAGCCAAACTATTTGGCGTCGTCGATTGTACACGCCAGCCATCCGCTTCAAAACTACCCTTTGCCCCAATGAGATTGAGAACAGTTTTTGCCGGAATCTGCGGAATTCGCTGAAACCGGCGGCCCTCGCGGCTCGCAAGATCTATTGAACCACCACTAGGGCTTTTATCTTTTGCGACAGGCTTTTTGACGGCGGCAACGGTGCTGTTCGAAACAAGCTCAGGCTTTTTAGCGATGATCTGTTCGTTGGAATTTGTGATCGGAGGAGGCGAAACAACTTCACTCGATGGAGCCGGTATCGGTTGAGCAATATTTGGTTTTTCATTGACGGCAACGACCGGAACGTTGGCATCATTAACCAAAAAAAACGAATTCAACCCAAAATAACCGCCGACGGCAAGCAACAACGCAAGCGGGGCTCCGTATGCCAACCAAACCGGAAGACGAAACCCGCCTTTTTCTGCCGGACGGCCCGCGGCGATGCGGGCTCGGACGCCGAAATTAAAATCTGACGGGGCTTCGACATGTTTTAGCTCGCCCAAAAGACGGCTTACCGGTTCGTTATTTTGTAGATCTTCGTTACTCATCGCTGTTTATAAATAGTGCTGTAATTTCTCTTTGAGCAGCCCGCGACCGCGATTTATTCGCGATTTTGTTGTGCCCAGGCCGAGCTCCATGATCTCGGCGATCTCGTCATAACTGCGTCCCTCGATGTCACGCAGGATGACGGGGATGCGGTATTTCTCAGGCAGAGCGGCTATCGCTCGGGCGATGACCTGACTGCGTTCGTCATCGACCAACTCGGCATCCTGCAGCTTGCGTTTGTCAGGCGGCTGAAACTCTACCTGCGTATCGTCTTCGGTTTGAAACAGCCCCGTCAGCGACATCAGACGCCGCCGTTTTCGCCGCCGTATCTCACTGATAGCGAGATTTGTCGCTATCCGGTAGATATAGGTCGAAAACGCAAATTGCGTGTGATAACGGTCGATCGCAAAATAGACACGCACAAAAGTCTCTTGAGCGAGGTCCACCGCCTCTTCGTAATCATTCAAAAATCTATAGAGATAATTTGTTATCGGGCTGCGATAACGATCCATTATCTCGCCAAAAGCAGCTTCGTCGCCGCTCTTGGTCGCCTCAATGAATGCATGGTCGCTACGCTTTTCTTCAGGCATGGAGGTGCGTGATACCTCCGTGCCCGAAAGAGTGTCGATGTCGTGAGCCATACATTCATACTATTTTCAACGGAACGGCAAATAAAGCCAACGTCAGTTCCGTCATTTTCAAACACGCTTGATCATGTGAAATGTTTCGAAAATCAAACTAGTCCGCCGCACGCACGGTCATCACGAGAAAGATCGTGCCGCTCGTACCCGGCAGATTGAGCGTGCCAATGAGCGTCGGGGTGTTTTGCGAGAGGCCGACCTTGCTGATGTTGAGGCCGATTTGCTCGTAATTATAAACCGGCTGTATTTTGCCTTCGTCCTTGCTCGCATCAGACGGACCGGCCCCAAAAGGAAAGATCGAGTTTGAAATCCGGTTTGCCCGGCGGCGTTGGGCATCGAACGAAAGTTTATGCGGACCATTCGATAAACGACTGGGTCGCTCCGCTCGATTCCTGGCCAAAGATATTTGAAGTGCTCTTGTATTCGAAATTTCCCGTGTTGGAGATGCGTCCGAGAAACGTGCTCGCAAGGCGGTAGTTGGAAAATGCAAAGCTCGATTTGAGCTGACGCGACACATTGTTTAGCTCCCCGGGCAGGTCGCCGCGCGTTTGTGCGTCATTAGAACCGATGACGAGTTGTAGTGAAATGTTATAGCTCGGCTCGACCGGTGGCGATGTTTGAGCGAGGATAGATGCCGACAATGTCAGCATCAGGCTGATAACAAAGATGGATCTGCGTCCAAGTTGAGGTTGATTCATGTGGTCTCCTATGCAAAATATTTGCGATCGCAAACCGTTGCACAAACCAACCTTTATAAAGTTGCAAAAATTTATTGGGTAGCGGAAAAGAGGCCATCGTCGACCTTTTGGCCGTAGGTGACAGTGCCGACCTCGGTCTCTTCGGCGATCTTGTCTTTTGCCCACAAAACGGTCCTGTACGGGACGAGCGTCCCTTGCGCGTAGTTATAATCGTAGAATTTGCGGCGGTATTTTATGCCCGCCTCTTCGTAGGTGAGCATCATTACGCGGAATGATTTAACGGAGATGTAAAAGCGGGTCTTACGTTCGGCCTTGTCGGTGACCTCGATAACGTAATACTCGACGCCCATGATCTTTTCGCGTTCGGCAACCTCGATCTTAGACTCGCCCTCTTTGTAGCGGAGTAAAGCTTCGAGCCCGTGGAACATATTAGATTCAAAGGCTTTGGCGGTATCTTCGCGGGGAACGAAGACCGTGTTGTTTACGATACCAAACACCTTTTCTCCGTCATAAACGAGCGAGTATTTTGCGTTTGGATACGTCTGATCGAGCCTTATCTTTTCTTTCTCAAGTTTGTCACCACGCAGCACATACCTCTGATACGTTACCTCGTCGACCTTGCCGTCGGCGGCGGTGTAGATGGTTCGCCCGCGTTCGATCGTCGTTTTTCTGATCTGATTTAAGGTTCCTCGTCCGCCGCCGAGGCCATAGACAAAAAGAGCCGTTTCAACGATCGCTTCGGCGGTGACCGGCTTTGCCGAAGCATTTTTATCCGGTGTCGGAGCAGGTTTGGCGGTATCTTTTTGAGGCGTAGGCTCTTGTGCCAAAACCGAGAATACTCCGCATAAAAGCAGAAAAACTGTAATTACCGACCTTTTAAAACGCAAAAACACTAGAAGATTCTCCGGGTATATCTGTCTTTTAACAATAGCGGATTGTAGCATACTCAATATGTTTAGGCATAAAGCCGCCGCTATTGACTCTTTCAATTGATGTAATCGACCGGTCAAAAGATGCACTTCGCTAACGCATAATGAAAAGTGCACAGTGCAAAATTTTTAGGCTTTCTTTACTATTCACTGTTAGTTATTCACTATTCACTTTCAAATATGCTTCACGTCGCACTCGTCGAACCTGAGATTCCACCAAACACCGGCAACATCGCCCGCCTTTGCGCGGCAACATTTACTTCGCTACACATCGTCGGCGTGACCGGATTTCGTATGGACGACCGGACGCTGAAACGTGCGGGGCTCGACTATTGGGACAATGTGCAACTGCATCGCCACATCGACCTGAGCGAATTGTATGCGACGTTGCCCGATTCGCGGTTTTTGTATCTCACCACAAAAACTAAGCAAAAATATACTGACTTTACATTTCAGGACAACGACTGTCTGGTCTTTGGCCCCGAGACCCGAGGGCTGCCGGAATCGGTGCTCGAAGAAAACGCCGATCACTGCCTGACGATACCAATGTCAAATGACAGTGTCCGCAGCCTAAACCTCGCGACGAGTGTCGGCATCGTTCTGTACGAAGCGATACGTCAAACGAGCTAATATTCGAATCGCAGACACCCTTTTTCACCACCATCTCATCATATAAAGCAAATGTATCCGGACAGCGGGTACAGGAGGTTTTATATGAAGAAAGTTACATCCGTTTTTGCATTAATTTTTACATTTGCAGCATTGTCGGTGGTTAGCGTCACGGCCCAGAGTTTTGCTCCAAGGGCGTCGGTAACGCCTCTGACGTTGGAGCAGAAAGCTAACAAAGAGTTGCGTAAACTACCGCGCTACAGTGTTTTTGACTACATAGAGGTCGAGGTCAACGGCAGCACTGTTACTTTGACGGGCAAGGTTTATTCACTCGGGACTAAGAATCAGGCCGCGCGTTTCGTGCAGGATATCGACGGCGTTAGCGAAGTCATTAACAATATCGACGAATTGCCGCCGTCATCGTTTGACGACCGCATTCGACGCGAAGCATACCGTACATTTACGGGTCGTGGCCCGGGACAATATTTCTCTGAGATCAACCCTGATGTCCGCATCATCGTTGAAGGCGGGCGGATAACGCTCGAAGGATTTGTTGCGAGAAAATCGGACAGCGATTCGCTCAATATCCTTGCGAACAGCGTCAATGGCGTGTTTCAGGTAACCAACAACTTGGTCATCGGCAAACGCGATTATTGATCGTCAGCCGATCTTATTTAACACGGGCCGGGCAGCAATGTCCGGCCTTTTTATTGTGCAAATTGCCTTTCGCCGCCCAATGAGTCATTATACTCGTTTGCCTTAGGGCGGGAATTTACAACTATGATCACTGCAGACAAGATACGAAACATCGCCATTATCGCCCACGTTGACCACGGTAAGACCACGCTCGTCGATGCGATGCTTGCCCAATCAGGCACTCACCGCGACAACGAAACGGTCGTCGACCGCGTTATGGATTCGATGGACCTCGAACGTGAACGCGGCATCACGATCATGGCGAAAAACACGTCAGTTCGTTATGGCGACTACAAAATTAACATCCTCGACACACCGGGCCACGCCGATTTCGGCGGTGAGGTCGAGCGTGTGTTGAAGATGGTTGACGGTATCGTTTTGCTCGTGGACGCCGCCGAGGGCTGCCTGCCGCAGACGCGTTTTGTGCTGAGGAAAGCGTTGGAACTAAAACTTCCCTGCATCGCCCTGGTGAATAAAATCGACCGTCAGGATTCGCGTCCTGAGGAAGTGCTAGACGAGATCTACGACCTATTCATCGATCTCGGGGCAAACGACACACAGATCGAGTTCCCTGTCCTTTATTCGATCTCACGTGACGGCATTGCGAAAAAAGAGCTTGCCGACGAATCGAAAAACCTCATCCCGCTTTTCGATCAGATCATCGAGAGCATCCCGGCTCCGCACGCGCTGCGTGACGATTCGCTACAGTTGCTGGTCGCTAACATTGACTACAATCCGTTTGTCGGACGCCTCGCGATAGGCCGAATCTTTTCGGGTGCGATAGCAAAAAATGAGGAGGTCGCGGTCGCAAAACGTGACGGAACAGTCGTAAAGACACGCGTCAAAGAGCTTTTCGTTTTCGAAGGCCTCGAACGTACCACCGTTACTGAAGCAGGAACCGGTGAGATCGTCGCCCTCGCGGGATTTGACGATATCGAGATCGGCGAGACGATCACTTCTGTTGATAATCCAAAAGCTTTGCCAGTCATAAACGTGGACGAGCCGACGATCGCGATGATCTTTGGTGTCAACACTTCGCCGTTCTCGGGTATCGACGGCAAGTTCGTCACTTCGCGTCAGATCAAAGAACGTCTCGACCGCGAATTGCTCGGTAACGTTGCCCTGCGTGTCGAACAAACCGAAGCGGCAGAGCAGTTCAAAGTCTCAGGCCGCGGCGAACTACAGCTCGCAATTTTGATCGAAATGATGCGTCGCGAAGGCTACGAACTGCAGGTCTCAAAACCTGAGGTCATCACCAAAAAAGACGAGAAAACCGGCGAAACACTCGAACCGATAGAACTCGTCGTCATCGACGTGCCGGACGAATTTATCGGCGTTGTCACCGAAGCAATGGGCCGCCGCAAGGGTCAAATGACCAAGATGGTCAATAACGGCTCGGGCCGTGTGCGTTTGGAATTCGAGGTTCCTTCACGCGGCTTGATCGGTTTTCGTGGTGAGTTTTTGACGGAAACGAAGGGAACGGGATTGCTTAATACGCTCTTCCTGCGTTTCGACAAACACCAGGGCGAGATGAAATCGCGTCAGACCGGCTCACTCGTTTCGGACCGCATGGGCGAAACTAACACGTACGCTCTCTATAACTTACAAGAACGCGGCGTGCTCTTCGTCAAGCCGCAGGTCAAGGTTTACGAAGGCATGATCGTCGGCGAAAACGCCCGTGCGGTCGATCTCGACGTAAACCCGATCAAAGAGAAAAAGCTCTCGAACATGCGTACAACCTCCGCCGACGAAGCCATGCGCCTCGTCCCGCAGCGTGAGATGTCGCTCGAACGCGCCCTCGAATTCATCGCCGACGACGAACTGATCGAAGTCACACCAAAAGCGATTCGCCTCAGAAAGCGTGTCCTGAAAGCGAACGAACGGCCTAAGAAATAATAGTCGCGGGTTCTCCCAACTCGCGTTTCTCGCCAAAACCATTTACGCTTTAACTTCGTATCCAGACTAATCAAATGGCCGAAGAAATAGCTGACACCTTTCCTGAGCCCGTTCCCGTAACAGACGAGAGCGAAGCCGCCGCTCAACCTCCAAAGAAAAAATTTGACCGCTCGATCGTCGAGGGGCCGCTGTCGCGGGCCGTTTGGAAGATCGCCTGGCCGACGATGCTCACGAATATGATCGCCGGGCTGCAGGGCATGGTCGATCATGTGCTCGTCGGCAATCTTGTCGGGTATAAAGCCAACGCCGCGATCGGCATCAGCTTTCAGATATTCCTCGTCGTCATTGTTTTTATCTCGTCGTTGTTTACCGGCATGAGTGTGCTGGTCGCACGTTTTGCCGGTGCCCACGAGGTAGAGAAAGTGAATCGCACTGTCTATCAGGCATTTTTGACCGCCATATTTATTGCGGTCGGTATAATGGCTCCGGTCGGATATTTTGCCGCACCTTATTTACTCGATTTTGTTAGCACGGATGCAGGCGTCAAAGCCGAGGCACTTCCCTTTCTGCGAATAACATTTGTCTTTAGCATCGGGCTGCTTATCTTTTTTATGACAAGCGGGGCTCTGCGTTCGGCAGGCGATGCAAAAACGCCGATGATGCTCGGCATCGCAATGACGGTGCTTAACCTATTGTTAAATATCGTGTTTATCAGCGGCCTCGGCCCGATTCCGGCATTTGGCACGGCGGGTGCAGCGATCGGCACGAGCATCGCAACAGGCATTGTCGGAGCTTTTGCGATCTACAAATTGTGGAGCGGTGCGTGGGTCGTCGGATTTCCACGTGGCCAAGGCTGGGGCCCGGATTGGAAAGTTATCCGCAATCTATTTAAGTTTGGCCTACCCACAGGCATCCAAGGCATCGCGATGAATGTCGGCGGCGTCTTGATGCTCTCGTTCATCGGCAGCCTCGCCCAAAGCGCTGCTGCGCAGGCTGCGTTTGCCGTATCTTACGGCCAGCTATTCTCGCTCGTCACATGGACATCTGTGGGCTTGATGGGAGCGTCCGCCGCAGTTGCCGGACAAAATCTCGGAGCCGGACATCCTGACCGTGCAAATGCCGCCGTTAATACGGCAGCCAAATTTGGCCTGATCGGATCAGCATTTCTCGGGATATTTTATTTCTTTTTCCCGATGCAATTACTCGCCATTTTCGGGATGACGGACCCGGATGCGGTCGCTCTTGGCGTACAGCTTCTCCGTGTTCTGGCTTTTTCGGGATTGTTTATCTCGGTCGCTCTGACCTATACCGGTGGGCTGCAAGGGACGGGCGATACAAAAAGCCCATTGTTTATCTCGATCATCTCTCAGGTGGTGATACCGCTCGGCATTTGCTTTGCAGTAAAGCAATTTATGCCCCTCGAACCGATGCACATCTGGCTCGCGATCTTTGCGGGTCACATCACGCGGTGCATTTTGAGTCTGGTGCGGTTTAGTCAGGGCAACTGGCGAGGCATCAAGGTCGATATCGAAACGACGGCGGCTTAGTCGTCAGACTGGTCATCTTCTTCGTCTTTCTCAGGCTCATATTTCTCATACCCGTGAGCGTCGTCGTAGTAATAACCGCGCTTTTGCTGATCCTCGCTCCAGCTTGAGCGATCTTTCTCGGCGCTCTTTGCGGGCTTATCTTTTTGCTTCGGCGTTTCGGGCATAAATCAACTATAATCATCTCAAATAACTTCGGGAATTTTTAATATGAAATTAAGAAATGGCATCTACGCGTGTGTGCTCGTCGCTTGCTCGGTGACGGCGACGTATTTTGTTACGAGCTCGTCGGCCCAGCCCGGCACTGCTCCGGCGGCCAAGGTTGATAACGAATATCAGGCCGGAGCAACGCTCTGGATGCAAAAAGCGGGCGAGTATCGTGCGCTGGCGTATCAGGCATTTAACCTCGGCCGCTGGCAGCTTGACGCCGATCTCGACAAAAAGAACGTCAAGAAACTGCCAAAACCCGAACAGAAAAAGCCGCGTGCGATAGTCGTCGATATCGACGAAACGGTGCTTGATAATTCGCCGTCACAGGCCTGGGGTATCAAGAACCGCGTCGCATTCGACCTAAAAGACTGGTACGCCTGGGGCGAGATGCGTAAGGCAAAAGCTATTCCCGGCAGCGTTGATTTCCTAAATTACGCCGTGTCCAAGGGCGTAAAAGTTTTTTTCGTCTCAAACCGCGACGAGATACAAAAACAAGCAACCATCGACAATCTTAAAAACGTTGGCTTTATGGATGTATCGGCTGACAATGTCCTGATGCGCCAAAAAGACGACAAAGGCAATAATATCTCGACCAAAACACCCCGCCGCGAGTTCATTTTACAAAAATACCGCATCGTGATGCTGATGGGCGATAACCTTGACGACCTTTCTGACGTATTTGAACGCAAAAGCGTCGCCGACCGTTTTGCCGAGGTCGATAAGGTGAAAAGCGATTGGGGCAAACGCTGGATCGTTTTGCCAAACGCGATGTACGGCACCTGGGAAAACGCGATCTACGAATACGGCCGTCTGACCGATGCTCAAAAGACCGAAAAACGTGCTGCGGCTTTAGAATTACCTTAAATAAATATGAAATCGAACACCTCTGTAAAGGTTCTATTTTTCCTTTTAACTTTGACCTTTTGCCTTGCCTTGAGCGTTTCCGCTCAGAACCTCACGGTGCGTGAGATCATGGCCGAGCCGTCGATCGCCGGACAGCGTGTTGAGGGCGAAAAGCTTTCGCCGGACGGCACAAAGGTCATCTTTTTATGGAATGCCGAGGGCAAGTTGCCGCGTGACCTGTATATGGTTCCGGCCACGGGCGGCACGCCGCAGATCATCCTTCGGGTGAGCGATCTACCGTCTTCGCCACCGCGTATCACGCCGGAGAATATGCTCGATTACGGGCTGATCGTGCGTGACGATTTTGTAAAGGCTCGCGAGGTCGCCCTTGGTAATTTTGAATGGTCGCCGGATTCGAAACGGCTGCTCTTTACCCAAGCTGGTGATCTTTATGTTTTTACTATTGGCGGCGGTAAGCCAAAACGCTATACAAAAACTCAGGCGGCGGAGGTCGGGGCACGCTTTATCGACAACGAACGCATTTTGTATCAGCAAGCGGGCAATATCTTCGTTCTCAACATTTCCGATGCCACGACGGTACAGTTGATGCGTGAGGCAGATCCGGCGAGGTTTATTTCGGTCGGCGGCGGCACGGTGTCAAAAGACGGCAAGATGCTAGCGTACACGGTGTCGGACAGCTCAAAATTTCGCCCGCTCTTTGTGCCCAATTATCTTGGCGAGTTTACCGAAGCACCGACGTTTCGCCGCGGATGGTCCGAGCAAAAGCTTTTTGTCATACCGACCGACGGGAGCCGCGATTTTACGTCTGAGGTCAAATTTCCAAAACAAGAGGGTGTCGGTGGCTTTCGACGATCGGCTTGGACGGCCGACGGCCGCAGCCTGATCGTCGACCGTGTGGACAAAGACACAAAGCGGCGCCAGCTTTTCTACATTTATAACGTCGCCAGTAAAGATGAAAAGATCATCACGATCTCAGACGAGACCGACGACAAATGGCAGGCATCGCTGTCGGTTATATTTGAGCCGAATCCAAAAGACCCAAGCCAGCTATTTTTCTGCTCTGAAAAGGACGGATATAACCATATCTATCTCGCGACGCTGCAAAAGAATGCCGCAGAGCCAAATCCGACTGGTGTGGTTCGCCAAGAGAACCCGACCGACGCAGGTTATTCCGGCAAGATCGATGTAAAGCAGCTCACAAAAGGCAACTGGCAGGTTGAGTGGGCAAAGTGGACCGCCGGTGGCAGTTCGATCGCCTATTCTTCGACAGAGGAATCCGCCGACGAGCGTCAGTTTTACTTTTTGAATACAGCCAGCGGAGAAAAGACCAAGCTACAGTCTTACGAAAAAGGTATGAAGATCTCTCCGCAGATGGATGAGACAAATCCTGTTCCGACACTGCTTTACAGCTTTTCGCAATGGCAGACACCGGACGAGCTTTATGCACAAAAAGTTTGTGATGCCTGCAAAGAGGGCGAAGCTGTAACTCGTCTGACCAAAACAGTTCCGGCATCTTTTGACGCTCGCAAATGGAACGCTCCGAGATTCGTCGATATCCCCTCGCGCGACGGCAAAAAGATCGCGTCCAAATATTATCTGCCTGCCGATTTTGACCCGAAAAAGAAATATCCGATGGTCATTTTTGTCCACGGTGCGGGCTATCTGCAAAACACGATCAACGGGTGGAATAATTATTATCGCGAGTTTATGTTCAACGATTTGTTGACCAGACGCGGCTATGTCGTGCTCGACATCGACTATCGCGGATCGGCCGGGTACGGACGCGATTGGCGAACCGACGTCTATGATTTTCTCGGCGGCAAAGATTACGACGACCATATCGACGCGATCGATTTTATGGTCAAAAACTACGCGGTTGACCCAAACAAGGTAGGCGTGTACGGCGGCAGTTATGGCGGGTTTATGGCGGAGATGTTGATCTTTCGTGCCCCCGACAAGGTCGCGGCCGCGGCCGCGTTGCGTCCGGTCGCCGACTGGAAAAATTACTACGCTTCATCACCGCAATACACGGCACAGCGTCTTGGTTTTCCTGACAAAAACCCTGAGGCTTACAAACGTAGCTCGCCGATCTCTTACGCCGATAAACTGCAAAAACCCCTGTTGGTATTGCACGGGATGGTCGATGACAACGTGCACGTCCAGGATTCGCAACAGTTGATCGAAAAGCTGATCCGGCTCGGCAAGACGCAGTATTTCGAAGCGATGATGTATCCTTCGGAAAATCATGGATTTGTGCGGCCGGAAAGCTGGGCGGATGAATACGAGCGAATTTTGGCTTTTTTTGAAAAGCATCTGAAATAGGATTAGCCACAGAGAACGCCGAGAAAGATGAGAAAAGTATTTATTTTTCTCGTCTTTACTCTGTGCTCTCTGTGCCCTCTGTGGCAAAATATCCTTTATGCGTATTTTAGTCACCGGCGGTGCCGGTTTTATCGGCTCACACCTTTGCGACAGATTACTTGCCGACGGCAACGAAGTTATCTGTCTAGACAATTTTTTTACCGGGCGTAAGTCAAACATCGTCCATTTGATGGACAATAAGGATTTTGAGTTGGTGCGTCACGATGTGACCGAGCCGATTTTGCTTGAGGTCGATCAGATCTATAATTTTGCCTGCCCCGCGTCGCCCGTACATTACCAATACAATCCGGTCAAGACCGTCAAAACCAACGTCATGGGCACGCTCAATATGCTCGGTCTCGCAAAACGCGTTGGGGCTAGGATATTGCAGGCTTCGACGTCCGAGGTATACGGCGATCCGGCAGTGCATCCGCAGACTGAGGACTATTTTGGCAACGTCAACCCGATCGGGCTTCGCAGTTGCTATGACGAGGGCAAGCGCGTCGCGGAAACGTTGATGATGGACTATCATCGTCAAAGCGGCGTCGATACGCGTATCGTGCGTATTTTCAACACTTACGGCACGCGGATGCTAGAGGATGACGGCCGCGTCGTTTCAAATTTTATCGTCCAGGCACTGCGAGGCCAGCCGTTGACCATCTACGGCGACGGCTCGCAGACGCGCTCGTTCTGCTACGTCAGCGACCTGGTCGACGGCATCGTCCGGCTGATGAACGCAGTTGACGGCGACATCCATATGCCCGTAAATCTCGGCAATCCCGGCGAATTTACTATGAAAGAGCTGGCCGATGAGGTCGGAAGATCGACTGGCAAACCGATCAATATCGAATTTATGCCGCTGCCGGCAGACGACCCGAAACAGCGAAAACCTAATATCGATCGTGCAAACAACCTGCTCGCCTGGGAGCCAAAGATCGAACTCGCTGACGGGCTCGAAAAAACGGTCGAATATTTCAGATCCGTAGTAAAATAGACGTTAGTTATGAAAATTCTTATCACCGGCGGGGCCGGCTTTGTAGGCAGCCATTTGGCTGACAAATTATTGGGCGAGGGCCATGAGATCACCGTTATCGACGACCTTTCGACCGGGCGATATGCAAATATTGCTCATCTTGAGGATCGCGATGGTTTTCGCTTGATCATTGACACGGTTTTGAACGCCAAGTTGATGGAAGAGCTGATTCGTGAGTCGGATCGCGTCTATCACATGGCGAGCGCCGTCGGCGTGCGGTTGATCATGGAGCAGCCCGTCAAGACTATCGAGACGATCTTTCACGGAACGGATGTCGTGCTCGGCAACTGCTCGAAATACCGCAAACGTGTGCTGATCCCTTCGACCAGCGAAGTGTATGGCAAAGGCCTCTCCCTGCCTTTCAAAGAAGAGGACGATCTGCTCACGGGTGCGACCGACAAGCACCGCTGGGCATACGCCTGTGCCAAGACTCTGACGAATTCCTTGCTCTGGCTCATTTCAAAGAAACGCAGCTACAGGTAGTCGTCGCACGCCTGTTTAATACGGTAGGGCCGCGTCAGACGGGCCAGTACGGCATGGTTGTGCCGCGATTTGTTAAAGCCGCACTCAAAAATGATACGATCGAGGTCCACGGTGACGGCACTCAGTCGCGTTGCTTTGGCCACGTGACTGATGTTGTCAATGGACTCACCAAACTGATCGAAACGCCGTCGTGTTTTGGCCAGGTCGTTAATCTCGGCAGCGACAGCGAAGTTTCGATCAATAAACTTGCCGAAACCGCAATGTCGTTGACCGGCAGCACCAGCGATATACGCTATATCCCGTACAGCGAAGCATACGGCGAGGGGTTTGAAGACATGCAGCGGCGTGTGCCGAGCCTCGAAAAGGCCAAGCGGCTTATTGGTTACCAGCCAACCCGAACGCTCGAAGACATCATCAATGATGTAGCGGCAGAAATGCGTTCACAGGCCGCTCCGACATTGCATGCACAGAATTAGTAAAAGATTTTTTCGATTAGCGGTCTGCACACTGATCACCGCTTCCTGCCTGCTGCTCACGGCTTATGCCCAAAACACGGGCGGAGCTAAGGGAAAGGTCCGCAATCTGCGCGGCGATTCGCTCAGCGGGGCGACCGTTACGGCACGGCTTAACTCAAAAGATGTGGCGACAGCTACAACAAATGGCAAGGGCGAATTTGTTATCACGGGGCTCGAATCCGGTGTTTATAATTTCGTTTTCGATGCTAAAGGCTATGCGACGGGTGTCAAATACGGCGTCGAGGTCAAAAGCGGCAAGACGCGAGACCTCGGCGGCAATCTGATCCTAATGGTCGATCGCGGCTCGCGAGTTGTTATTCAGGGTAGTGTTTTCTTTAAGGACGGCACGAGTGTCACTGCGGCAAAAGTTAGTGTAGATAAGGTCAATTCCGAGGGCGGCACTCAACGACTAGGCACCGGCTATACCAATGTAAGCGGCGAATTCACATTCTCTCAGCCCGAGGGCCGAGCAAAGTACCGCATTACCGCAACCTACAAAGACGCAACGACGAGCAAAGAGATCGAGGTCGATTCGGCGGCGATCTACCGCACGGCTATCTCACTAGATATCAACCGTGATGGAAAATAGACTACACTTTACTTGCAGATCAATTAACAAAAAGATAGTTTAGCGAGGAGCAAAATAGATGAAGAGTTTACTCAGATACAGTATCGGTTTGTTCAGTTTAGGCCTTGTGCTGACTTTTATTGGTAGCGTTTCGGCACAAGCGCAGACAGATAAGGACATTACCGAGATCCGTTCGCAGGTTGCGGCGATAAACAAAGGGGTTGCGAAATACAAGAAAGTGACAAAAGACGTCGATGATATTTCGCTCGAAGGTGCCGAGGCGACATATTACCGCTCAGGCGAAGATCTGAAAAAGATCACGACGAAAATGTATGGCGAAACCTATAAAGCGACCGGTGAATTTTATTATCGGGATGGCGAACTGATATTTGGCTATATCAGACACAGTCAATATGACACCCAGATCGGCCTGAGCAACCCGGTGAAAGTCATTCGCGTCGAAGAGCGAAGATATTATTTCGCAGGTGGTGTACTGATAAGGCTAATGGTTGGAAAAAAGACCTTGAAGTCAGACAGCGAAAAATATTCGCAGTTGAAAGACGAAATAATTGATATCTCTGGCAAATTAACTGCGCAGTAAACGTCGCTCAGTAATTGCGATCCGAAGCTAATTTATTGTTTCGGTGATCTCCTCGGCGGGACGCATCGAATCGAGGTTTTCTGAGTCAGTAATGATCAGCGGGAACTCCTCTAATACAACTGTGTTTGCGATCGTCTGGACCCAGTACGTGCCGGGGTTTGAGAAGACGACGTTCACAAAAAAGCTGACATTATCGGTAAAGCCGCCACCCGCTGGGTCGATCTGGGTCGGGTGCGAGGTGACGATGAGGTCGGACTTGTCGGGCGACAAGATGCGGACCTCTGTCTCGTGAATTCCTGTCCGCTCCAGTGGTTAATGACGGCAAACTTGATCAGCGACACGGGCAGTTTCTCGACCATGATGTTTTGAAAAACACCCATTAACGAGATCTTATTGCCCATCTCGATGCGCACATCGTCGCAAAGCAAAGTATAAAGAAGTCTTAAATTTCCGTCTGTCATCAGTATCCTTTTTTGTTCGAATAGGAAAGCATCAATCACTCTCGCTTTCCATTAACCCTGGATTGGTTAGATTTTTACTTTTCCTAAACTGTGGGTCAAGAGTATAATTCCGTAATAAGGTCAGGTTTTGTTTGAGGCAAGTCGTTATGCTGTTTTACGCACTCATCGGATTATCGCTCGTCTTGCTCGGGATCTCGGGGTTACAGTTCACATACATGTTTTATCTCGACAGGCTGCATGTCGAACGTAAAAAATATCTCAAAGAACTCGAAGCCAAAAGCGCCAAACTTACTCGTCAGCTCGCCGATGCCGAAAAGCGGATCGCTATGATCGAGTCTGCCCATCCCGAAATGAGAAAAGATGATGAGATATGGGCCGAGGTGATCGAAGAGGCTTAAACGTCCAGCGACACTATCGTCGCCCCCCAACTGCCGGAAAACTCCGGCGCATTTTTGAACGACCGCACAAAATCAGTCTCCGACAAAACTTTCCGCACGATCTCACGCTGGACGCCGACGCCTTTGCCGTGGATTATCCTCACTGTCGCAAAGCCTTTCTTATGAGCCTCGGCGAGGTACGCATCAACCACATTGCGAATGTCCTTTGGACTAAACGAATGCAGATCGAGCGAATCGGTGATCTCGATCTCGACCGGTTCGGGAAATGGATTATCGTGCGTTTCCACTATTTCCCCTTGATCTCAGGCTGCTGATATTGGGCAATGTCCTCGGGCGGCGTTACCTTGAGCCGGTTCTTGTCCTTAAAGACAGTGAACGTTTTTTCGTCCATCGTCCCTGCGGGGCTGCGGAGCTTGACGGTAAACGTCTTATTGTCTCCCTTGCCCTCGACCTTGAGCGGCAGGCTGCCCCAATAGACCGTATTCGGCGGATTGCGCCAGACGGTGTAGTAGCTCTGATCGTATTTGTCGAAGGCAAGCACTAAAACGTTGTCGTAGTCAGGTTCGACGCCGTCGATCGGTTTCGACAAATTGTTACGGGACAGGATCACCCAACTGCCCGGAGCAAGCGATTTGTCACCCACACCTACCTTGTTGGCTGCATCGGCGTCGAGCCGCTGCCAGGTCGTGAATTTACGGTTATTTGCTTGAAAAAAGACGATGTCGCTCGGCACTTGCAGCTCGACCTGACGCCCAAATAGCCATCCCGCGGGAGCTGGCGACACAGACGGGTCGAGCCGGACGAGATACCATACATCGTATTTCTCATCCATCTTTTCAGGCTCTCCCTGTTCTTTGGCCGCCTCGATGTCCTCGTTTTTAGATCGTTTGCCAGTTTTCTGCTGCCCTTTTGGGGCATCATCAACGTCCGGAACCTCTTGCTTAGGGACAAATTTCCACTGGATGATCTCAAACGTCGAGCCATTGGCGAGCTTAAAGAGCACGTTCTCGGGGTTCATATCCGACGCTGAGCGCAGGTTTGAAGCCGAGCGGATAACACCGGCAGCCTGCGGAGCCTGGTCCTTAAAATCCTCAGCCAACTTTTTGAACGGGCGAGCGTTTCGCTGGTGATGATATTTTGCGCCTCGATCCAGCCTTCTGTAAGGGCTTCGTCACGGGCACGCACGCGATACCACGGCACCTTTTCAAACTCGACCTGATCAACTACGTCAAGCTGGTCGCCGCGTTTGACCTCAAGCAGATCGGCCGCCACGACCGAGTATGATGTGCGTATCTGCGCCGTTTTTGCGATGACAGTCGCCGTGTCGGTCGGCCCAAAAAGCCCTGTGTCCAACGAACCGCAACCCGGCTGTGTGAGCACCGCCGCCAATATCGTGATTATGAGAAAAAACTTGATCTTCATCTATTATTTACAGTCGATTTTCGCCAGTTATTATAACCTAACTTGTCCAATAAATCCTTTTGCCGCCCTGACGGTTTTGCGACGACTCGCAGAGCCGGGCTCGAATTCGCCATCGAAACCTCGATACCCGCCGCCGCCAGCATCGGAGTCCATTCAAATCTATCAGAGCCAGTGATCATACGGTCAATTACCGGGACGAGTTCGGGATGCGATCTCATAATGCTGAGGATCGCAGTCGTGCCGTCTTCTCGGTCAGTACCTTTGTGATATTTTTGATAGATTTGAGCAACAAGAGTATCGGTCGAGGCTTTGCCCTTAGACTTTTCGAACAGAGCGAGGTCGCAGATAAACGCTACGAGCATGCCGCGAGCGTAAACCTGGGTATCCGAGCCGTTCCAACGGTTGTTCGACGCATCGATCAACGACCGTCGCTGCGTACCAAAATTGTCGATAACGATCGCCCGCGATAGCGTATCCAGATAATCGTCAAACCTCAGGCGGTTGACAGCAACACCGAGTTTTAGTGATTGATACAAGGCAAATCCTTCGTAAAACCAATCGTATCTACCACTCAGATTCACGCCGTTCGGTATCCAAAGATGAAATATCTCGTGCCTCATCTGCTCATGCAAACGCTGTAAAGATTGCGATCTAAACGGCATATCCGACGACGCTATCGTGACTGACCCGCCGCGAGTGTCTGCTTCCCAATTGCCGTGCGGGACATCGCCGGGAAATTTGAATATCGCGATCTGCGTATTTTGACTCGCGGACGAGCCAAAGGTTTTTGTGTAACCACCAAATATTTCGGCTGCCATCTTCGCGGCTTCGTCATCGGTAAACTGCCATTCGCCGGAGACTAATATTTTTAACGCCCCGGCATTTACCTCACGCCAGTTCTTGCCAATGACAACCGACGCCTTTTCTACATTATCGACCTCAAAATAGCCGTCTTGTGTTTGTCGAGTTGTCGAGAATATTTTCCATCCGGCGGGCAGACCGATCTTTACACGTGCTGAGATCTTTTCGCCGCTGCTCTGCGGCATTAGGTCATCGAGCATCAATATCCCGCCGTCGCCGTTGATCCACGAAACATGAGCCGCCGCCGACCGCTGACCGAGTGGAGCAACGTTCATGAAGTATCGAAAGAGTGCGATGTCACCATCGGCGACATATTCGCCGATGTTAAAGCGTTTGTTTGTTAGCGTTTTGCCGTCGCGGTCTGCGAAACCGATATTTGATACTCGTTCTGCAAGTCCGGTCACACCCGCGTATTCGGTCATGAGCGACAGATTACGTGGATTTTTGCGGGGCTCGTTTGAGACATACTCTCCCTCGACCTCGACCATCGAGGGGACGTCAGCCAAGAAACGGATACGAACTTCGACGTCCTGAGCCCGCGCGTATGTAAAGAATTGTAAAATCAGCACAAAAACGGCCGATATCTGAAAAATCGCTCTGGTTTTTTTTGACATCGGCTGTAAATCGGCAATAGAATGTTTGTTTGCTGTCATTAGGATAAGGGATTTTATGAGTCTTATCAAAATCATTATATACGCGATGATATTCGTGCTGAGCCTACTTTTTTTGGGCAGATTCTTTTTTTAGTCTTGTGGAGCACGGACGAAATTTTTGCTGTCAAAAAACCAAGTTGCGGGTTACATCCGCGCACCTAAACGATTTGTGATAAGGCGGTCCTGCGTGACCGCCTTTTTGATTTTATGAGCGAACTGCGAAAGATAAAACGGGCTCTGTTGAGCGTTTCGGACAAGGCCGGATTGGTCGATTTTGCCTCGGCACTGGCTGGTCACGGCGTCGAGATCATCTCAACCGACGGCACGGCTAAGGCCTTGCGTGACGCGGGCTTAACCGTTATGGATGTGTCCGAAGTGACCGGCTTTCCCGAAATGATGGACGGCCGCGTCAAAACACTGCACCCTAAAATGCACGGTGCTTTCCTCGCGCTTCGCGACAACGCCGAGCACGTCGCGTCGATGGCCGAGCACGGGATAACGCCGATCGATATGGTCGTCGTCAATCTTTATCCGTTTGAGGAAACGGTTGCCAAAGACGGCGTTTTGCTTGAGGACGCGGTCGAAAATATCGACATCGGCGGCCCGGCGATGATCCGCTCGGCGGCGAAGAACTGGCGAGACGTTGCAGTCGTTACCGAGCCGGGCCACTATGGAGAGATATTGGCAGAGCTAACCGTCCACGAGGGCTCTCTGTCGCTTGAAACCAGGGCCAAACTCGCCGCCTTGGCCTACTCACGAACCGCCGCCTACGATACGGCAATTAGTTCATTTCTGAACCAGCGGATTGACTGGTCCGTCCCAACACTCGATGCAAAAGATCTTGAGGCGAGCGGGATCGAGATCGTACGAACGGTCGAGTCTGGAACGGTCACCTTTGAAACGCCATATTTTTCAAACAATCTTGGCTTAGACCTAGAGAAAGTCGCCGACCTAAGATACGGGGAGAATCCGCACCAAAAAGCGGCCCTGTATATTAATAGCCAAGGGGCAGGCATTGCCAATGCAAAACAGCTTCACGGCAAGGAAATGTCATTCAACAATTACGTTGACGCAGAAGCTGCGTGGGCATTGGTGAATGATTTTGATGAGCTAGCGGTCGCTATAATAAAACATACGAACCCTTCAGGAGTCGGGACGGGCAGAAGTAATCTTGAAGCTTATAAAAGAGCCCTAGCGACCGATCCGGTTTCAGCATTCGGCGGGATCGTGGCTTTCAATCAGATCGTTGACGCTGAAACTGCTTTGGCTGTCATTGAGGTCTTTTCCGAAGTGATAGTAGCTCCGGATTACACCGAAGGTGCTATCGAGATATTTCGCTCAAAAAAAAATCTGCGTGTACTGACGGTAAAAAATGCCGTGCTTCCTGCTGATGGGCGAAACATTGAATTCAAACAATTGACCGGGGGTTTCCTTGTGCAGGACGCTGACACGCATCGCCTCGCCATCGCGGATCTCAACATCGTGTCCAACCGCCAACCGACCGATACGGAGCTTGCCGCAATGCGGTTAGCCTGGGCGGTCTGCAAGCACGTCAAATCAAACGCCATCGTCTTTGCTAACGGCAATCAGACGCTTGGCGTCGGGGCCGGACAGATGAACCGTGTCGATTCTGTCCGAATCGCTGCGATGCGTGCCGAAAGGTTTGATCTGCCGCTAAAAGGCTCGGTGCTCGCGTCAGACGCATTCTTCCCTTTTCGCGATAACGTTGACGAAGCCGCTAACTTTGGCGTCTCAGCGATAATCCAGCCCGGTGGTTCGATCAAAGACGACGAGTCGATCGCCGCCGCCAACGAACACAACATCGCTATGGCATTCACCGGCATCCGCCACTTTAAGCACTGATGCAGAGGCCCGCGTGTAAACAAGGGCGTACCACTAAAGTTGGATGTTGTGCCCTTACTCACGTGCGGGCTTCCGCAATTTCCCCGCACTTTTTTCTTGACAACATCTGGTAGTAGTGTTAAAACTATACCCAATTAGGACGATTGAAGGAGCGCTCGAAAGGTTTTATCTTACTGAAGAAACCCTAGGGCCTTTGTGCTTTTAATTCAACAACTTTTTTTGGAGAACTACGATGAAAAGACTTATTTCAGTTACATTACTTGCTGCTGCCTCGCTGTGGATATCGGCATGCGGCGGCCCGGCTGCAAACAACGCACCGGCAACTACAACAAACTCAAACGGCACCAAACCAACAGCGGCCGCACCTACGGTTGACGCTTTAATCGCTATGGAAAAAGCGGCTAACGAAGCTTGGGTAAAGGGTGATACAAAACATTTCGAGACAATGCTCGATGACAAATTTGTTTCATACGAGGGCGGAACCCGCATGACCAAAGCGGAAATGCTCAAGATGGTCGCGAGCAATAAATGCGAGGTCAAAGAGGGCTGGAAACTCGAAGACCCGCAGATGGCAAAGATCAACGACGACACCTACGCCATGTCATACAAGACGACTATGGAAGGCACCTGCACATACGAAGGTAAGTCAATGAAAATACCAACCCCGACGCGTGCGGCAACGGTATGGATCCGCAATGGCGAGAAATGGAACGGCGTTTTTCACGCAGAAAACATGATCATCGACCCCAAAGCCGCTCCGGCCGGCCCCGCAGCTCCACCTGCAAAGGCAGAGCCTAAGAAAGACGAAGCGAAAAAAGAGGAGCCTAAGAAAGAAGAGCCTAAAAAGGATGACAAGGCTGCAGCCAATTCAAACACCGCTGCTGCTCCGGCTCCGGCAAAACCGACGCCTTCGGTAAACACTGAGGCTCTCGTCAAATCTCACACCGCCGGCTGGGAAGCCTTTAAGGCTCGGGACGCCAAATATTTTGAGGGTAACCTCACGTCGGGATTTGCGTTCGTAGATCCGATCGGCGGCTGGCACGGCACCAAAGCCGACGCGATCAAAACCTGGACCGAGACAATGAAATGCGAAGGCGTCACCAAGGTCGGCGTTACCGATGGTTTTTCGACCGCCATTTCGCCGACGGTCGAGCTGCTAACGCTCAAAGGCACCGCAGACGGCAAATGCGATGGCCAGCCAAACGGCCCGCTCTTCCAGACCGCTTTCTACGTCAAAGAAGGCGATGCATGGAAGCTCGCATTTATGTTCGAATCCATCCCAATGCCCGGAGCATAAACGTTCCTTGTGTTAAACCAACTGAGGCCGCGATCTGTTAACTCAGGTCGCGGCTTTTTTGCGTAGAGCTAGCTAAATTTGCGTTCGGGTGTATAGTTGATTTGTTCCCAATAGATCTATCGAAAGACGAATGCGTCGAACGGCCGCAGTTTGTAATTGCCCTCGGACGTTTTTGTCACATTTTAGCTGGTAAGAACAGGAGAAAAATTATGAAACGTATCAATCTATTAGCAATAACATTAGCCGCAGCCGCCCTGCTCGCGGCATGCGGAGCACCGGCAGCCAACAACGCCCCGGCCGCAAATAACGCAAACGCGTCGAACTCAAACTCTAACACCGCCAAACCGGTCGCCGCCGCACCGACGAAAGAGGCCTTGATGACGCTTGAAAAGTCCGGTTGGGAAGCCTGGAAAAATCGCGACGGCAAGTGGACCGAGGACAATTACACCGAAAAGGGGTTTAACCTTGGATCGACGGGCCGCACGGACAAAGCCACGATGATCAAGATGGCCACCACACAGAAATGCGACATCAAGAGCTATTCTCTCTCGGATGACAAATTGCAAATGGCTGGGCCGGATGTTGCGATCCTGACATTCAAAGGCGCACAGGATGCGACTTGCGACGGCAAAAAGAGTCCGTCAAATGTCTGGTCGGCCAGCGTCTATGTCCGCGAAGGCGACAAATGGAAGGCTGCCTTTTACGCCGAAGCTCCGGTCGTAGATCCTAAGGCCGCACCCGCAAAACCGGCAGCAGCGGCTCCGGCTAAAAAAGAAGAGGCTAAGCCTGCCGACGCCAAAGCCGATCCGGCGACCGATGCTCTGATGGCAATAGAGACAAAGGCCTGGGAAGCCTGGAAAGCCAAAGACGCCATGGGACTCGAAGATTTTGCGGCAAAGGATATGGTGTCACTCTCGTCAACCGAAGGCTGGACCGACCGTGCCGCTTCGCTCAAACGCTGGGGCGACCCGTCGTGCGATATCAAAGCGGTTAAATTGTCCGACGCAGCAAGCAACGCGTGGGGCACCGACTATGCCATCCTGACATTCAAATCGACGGTTGACGGCAAATGCGGCGGCGAGAGTGTGCCTGCCGAATGGGGCGCCACCATCTACGCCAAAGAAGCCGGGGCATGGAAAGCCCTGCTGACCATGGGCATCCCCGCAAGCTAGTTGCATCTGCTAAATTAAAAAAATAAGGCCGGGCAATTTCGCTCCGGCCTTTTTATGGGATGAATGTGAGAATTTGCAGATCGTTTCCATCTGTCGAAACTGAGATCATTCCCTTTTCTCCGGTCGTCATCACAGTCGCACCGGCCGCTTTCCAGCGTTCAACGATCTCCGGATGCGGATGGCCGAATGGCGAGTTGCGGCCGACCGAAATAATGGCATATTGTGCTTTGACCCCGTCGACAAACGGAGATGTCGAAGAGGTCCGGCTGCCGTGGTGTGGGACTTTTATCAAATCGGCATTGAGCATAACGTTACTGTAGAGTATTTCAGTTTCAGCCTGACGCTCGATATCGCCGGTGAGCAGAAATGTGCGACTGCCGCAAGTGATCCCCAAAACGATCGAATGGTCGTTATCCGAAACGGCGTTCGGGTCGTCGGAGGCTGACGGATAGATGACCTCGACCGTCACCTCGCCAAAATTTAGGCGATCTCCACGAGCAACGATCTCGACGGGCACGCGTCTGCGTTTTAATATGTCGGCGAGGGCGATTAGGTCGGGATCGTCAGTGGGAGTTCGAGCAAATATCGCGTTGCCGATAGAGAAGTTTTTAGCAACATCAGTCAGCCCTTGGATATGATCAGCATCGGCGTGGGTAGCGAGAATAGCGTCGATGCGTGAGTAGCCTTTTGCCCACAACACCTCGGAAACGACCGATTCGCCGATGCCGCGAGTGTCGGGCTCAAAGGGATCAGCTTCGTCGTCTTTCTTTCGATAATCAAATCGTCCGCCGCCATCGACAAGCATAGTTTTGCCATCCGGAAACGTGATCAAAGCCGCATCACCCTGCCCGACGTCCAAAAAATCAATGTGCAATCGGCCATCGGGTCGAGCGACGCTGAACGGATGAAAGACGATCATCGCGGTCATAACTACAACCGTACCGGCGACCGGATACAGAAATCGACGACCAATGATCGATGAGTTTGTTTTTAGGTCGAACGGTTTCCAACGGACTATCATGATCGCGATCAGTAGCAACGGCACAAAATAGATGCCGTACCAGATGCGTCCCGTCCCCACGTACGCGGGTAACCGAAAGCTCGCCCAATCCATCATTGCAAACAGCCGCGGCACCGACAGCATTAGCCAGTTCATCACCTCGGCAACCGCAAAGAAAGGCGCCGCGAGCAGGGTCGAAACATGTCCGATCAACGCACCGATGACAGCAGCAAAACTCTCGACCGCGATAAATACGCTCACCCACAAATTGAGCAGAACTGACGCGACCGATACTCGGTGAAAGTAGATCACTGAAAGCGGCAGCATACATATCTGAACGATCAGCGAGATCATTAGGCCCTCAAAAATGTAGCGACCGACTTTTTGGATCGTGTCACCGATACTTCGGGCAAAAAATGGCGATTTGAAAATATTGGCCGACCAAATCTGGCGTTTTGATTCGATGTTCCATCTCGCGTTGTTCCAATAGATCGTCTCGCAAACTCGCCTAAGCCAGTTTGGAATATTTGGCGGAAAAGGTGTCGCTGCACTTGGCGACCAACTGCCGATAGCACGCAGGTGTTCAATCAGAGGATAAGCGATGGCAACAATCGCCGCGACGCTGACAAATGTTAGCTGAAATGACGGATCAAAAAGCTCCGACGGCCGCCACGCAAGCAATATCAAGCCGCAAAAGCCTAGCGAATTTAGCAGCGTCCCGCGTCGATATATCGCGTAGCCAAACAATAGAACCGTAAACATTATCGCCGCCCGTACCACCGGCACATCGGCACCGACCGCGAGCGTGTAGCCCCACAAGATCGTCGTCGTAACGCCAAATTGCAGCCAACGGTTTCGCGTGAACCAGCGTAGAAATACGAGCAACAGCCCGCCGATAAACGTAATATGCAGGCCCGAAATTACCAGAATATGAAACGTCCCGCCGTCGCGGAAAAGATCGGCAGTGTCTTTGTCGAGAAAATATTTATCGCCAAGCAAACTCGCGATCATCACACCCGCAGCGGGTTTGCTCAGACCATTTCTGAGGTCGTCGATCAGGGCCGCACGTTGGTCATACACCCACGCCAACGGCAAGAATACACTCTCATCCGCGATGTGCTCGACGAGCAGACTGCTCTTGAGCGAACAGGTAGCATCGATGCCGAGACGGTCGAGCATCTCGCGTTTTGGCAACACGCCGGGGTTGAGGTATTCATCCTCGTGTTCCAGATTGCACGCAGCACGGATACGTGAGCCGTATCTCACATTTGCTATTTCAGATTTGAAATTTGAAATTCCAGATTCGCTCTGCGGCATAAAGATTCGGACATTGCCCGAAACAATGCGATCACCGCCGCGATATCTGAGAACATTCGTCTTAAGAGTCAAAAACGAACCGTCGGCAGACGGCTCAGTGCGACTGAGCAATACGCCATCGATCTCGACGGATGAACCGGAGCGGATCGTGCCATTGTCGTAGAGCGTCTTTACCCGCGATGCGGTGTTTTGTTTCACCTCACACTGAAACAAACCGGCTCCGACTGAGGCGAAGGCGAGAGATATAAAAATGGTCGCGATTGGTTTCGTTCGGAATATGAGAGCGAGGATCAGAAACGCTATGGTCGCGGTCAACACCGCAACAAAATTGACCCCAACCAACTTTGCAATCAAAATCCCGACCGCTAAACAGACAGCGAGCCAGAGCATCGGATGGCGGTTAAATGATGGTCGGGTGGCGTCGCTTTCCATCGGCGGGCATTAGTCGGCTCGTAAAATTGGGCGTAGTTCAGCAAAGCGGGTTTCGCTGACGCCGCGAATGAGCATCAGGTGTTCGACGCGGCGAAACGGGCCGTTTGCGGAGCGAAATTCGACGATGGCTTCGGCGGTCTTACGTCCGATGTGCGGCAGGCGTTCAAGGTCATCGACGGTTGCGGTGTTGATGTTAATTGCGGCTGTGGAGACTTGGACGACAGGACGGTCATATTCGATCCGCGAGGAACACGCGGCAAAGAGGAAAAATCCGAATACCAAAACCACAATCGTTGTTAAAGATCGCCGTTCCATTTCTTATCACGTTTCATGGGTCTCGCGAACCGGAACCCAGTCGCTATCGCTCCCGGTTCTGACTCCTGTCTCCCGTCTCTTGGCTCTTGTCTCCCGTCTCTACTCGTCTCCCAACGCACCTTCATTAATATCCTGCAGGTCTTCGTACGCTTTGCTGAGGACTGGGCGGGCACGGGTGGAGCCGTCTTGCTCGCCGATATAGCCTTCGCGGACCATGGCGTCGAGGATGGCGGCGGCACGGCCGTAGCCGATACGCAGATGGCGTTGGAGCAGGCTGGTCGAGCCGCGTTTTGCCTGGACGATGCATTTGAGAGCGTCGTGAAACAGCGGGTCGCGGCGTCCGGGCAGATCGCCGCCGTCATCGAGCTCTTCGGGTGAGACGGTGATCGTCTGATCGTATTCGGGTTTACCCTGTTTTTTGATAAATTCGACAACCTTGCCGATCTCGGCTTCGTTGACGTAGGCTCCGTGGACGCGGATCACCTGGGAATTGCCTGGCGGCAAAAACAGCATATCGCCGTTGCCCAGCAGGCTCTCGGCTCCGTTGCCGTCAATGATCGTGCGGGAATCTACTTTTGACGAGACGCGGAAAGAGATACGCGACGGGAAATTTGCTTTGATCAGGCCGGTAATGACATCCACGCTCGGACGCTGGGTCGCGAGCACCAGATGAATGCCAACGGCACGTGCCATCTGGGCGAGCCGCGTGATCGATTCCTCGACCTCTTTCCCGCTGACCATCATCAGATCGGCAAGCTCGTCAATGATGATGACGATGTACGGCAAGATGCGGTGCGGATCGCCGTTGTCGTCCCATTGCTCAAGCTCGTTGCGGCGTTTTGCCTCGACGTTGTAACCGGCGATGTTTCGCACGCCGTAACCCCGTCGCGAGATGCGGTATGTCAGCGTACAGGCCGAGCTCCAGACGCTTTGGATCGACCATGATAAATTTCACTTCGTCGGGCCGGGCCTTATAAAGGATCGACATCACGAGCGTATTGACCCCGACGGATTTACCCGCTCCGGTCGCACCCGCGATCAGCAAATGTGGCATCTTGGCGAGATCGGCGACGTAATTTACACCGTCAATTGTTTTGCCCAAAGCCAACGTCAGCAGCGACGGCGACTCTTTGCCAAACTTTGGCGACTCGATCACATCACGCAAAAAGATCGTCTCGCGTTTCGAATTTGGCACCTCGATGCCGACGTAAGCTTTGCCGGGAATTCGGTCGATGCGGATCGATTCGGCCTTGAGCGCAAGGCACAGGTCATCGACAAGGCCCGTCACACGCGAATATTTGACTCCCGCGTCGGGTTTGAATTCGTAGGTCGTGACGACCGGCCCTTTTGAAATATTGACGACGCGGCCGCCGACGTTAAATTCGCCCGTCTTGACCGCAAGCTCTTTGGCGATCGCCAGCAGCTCTTTTTCGTCCTGCTCGATCTTTGCCGCCGGCGGCGTGAGCATGTCGGTCGTCGGCAGTTTGTAGTTGTCAAAATTTTGCTGCGTGGCGAACGGAGCTTCGTCTGATGCCTCATCCTCGATTATCTCCGGCGTTTCTTCAACTATCCGCGTTTTTCGAGTTTTCGGTACAGCCTCGTCGATCTCGGTCAGCGGATTCTCCACCTTGAGCGTTTCGTACGGATTCTCTTCGCTGCCTCCATCGATCGTCGGGATTGACGGCTCTTCGTCAAACAGCGGTTCGCTGCGTCCCACCGCGGCCGCCGCCGCCATCGCCTCAATATCTCCAACCGAGATCGTCGGCGGGAGCGACTCGGCGATCTCGCGTTTCTCACGGCGTTTGTCGGCACGCATTTTTGCGGCGTCGATCTCAGGTGTCCGCTCAGCACGGCGTTTGTCACGCCACTCGTCGATGCGGATACGGATGTTTTCCCAAGCGACATCAAAATGGCCGAGAAATCCGCCGAGCGTAAAATTTGTTATGAGCAAAAACGAGCTAATAAATACCGCAAACAGCAAAATGCCCGCACCGATCCGGCTGATAAAATACGCAGTGCCCTGAGCGGCGGCTTCGCCGACGATCGCTCCGTAGCCGCCAAACAGCGTGGTCAGCCCGGCAAGCGAGATAACAAAAAAGATAAATCCCGCCACCCGCAAAAACGCGGGACGAGCGTATTTGCCTGAAAACACGCCACGCGATCAACCCTATCAACAAAGGAAAAATATACGCCGTCCAGCCAAACGTATTGAACAAAGCCGCCGCAATATTCGCCCCAACCGGCCCGACCCAGTTGTTGTTCGACGCCGCACCGCTGCCGGTCGAAAACCACGAACGATCCGCCGGGCTGCTCGTCACCAGCGACAACAACACCAACAGCCCAAGAGCCGCGACAATGATCGCAACGACATCATTCCATATCGAATGCTTCGCCGCCTTGCCGCTTTTCTTTTTGAGCAAAGTGGTGCCGTCGGCGAGACAAAAATTAATGTCGTCGTCCTTATAGACCTCGTTGCATGTAGGACAAGTTTTCATTCGGCATTTGCGGAGGCCCGCGCGTAAGCAAGGGCTTACCACTCAACTTGGATGTTACACCCTTGCTTACGCGCGGGCTTCTGCACCTTTCTTAAACATTAAATATTCTTGAATAAACTCATCGATCTCACCATCGAGCACCGCATCTACATCCGATGTTTCGTGCTTGGTTCGCGTGTCTTTGACTAGCCGGTACGGGTGCAGGACGTAATTGCGTATCTGCGAACCGAACGAGATGTCCTGTTTGGTCGCTTCGAGCTCGGCGGCACCGGCTAGGCGTTTTTCGAGTTCGAGCTCGTATAGTTTAGACCGCAGCACGTTCATCGCAACTGTTTTATTTTGCAGCTGCGACCGCTGATTCTGACAAGTTACCACAATATTGGTCGGAAGATGCGTAATTCTTACCGCGGAATCGGTCACATTTACATGCTGGCCGCCCGCACCGGACGAGCGGTATGTGTCGATACGCAGGTCTTTGTCCTCGATATTGACCTCGATCGTCTCGTCGATCTCAGGTGAGACGAACATCGAAGCGAACGACGTCTCGCGGCTGCCGCCCGAATTGAACGGCGAGATACGAACCAGCCGATGAACTCCGGCCTCGGCGGCGAGCAGCCCGTAGGCATAATCGCCTTCGATGCGGAAAGTGGCAGATTTCAAACCGGCTTCGCTTCCCGATTGCTCATCGAGGATCTCCGCCTTAAACCCGCGTTTCTCGGCCCACCGCAGATACATCCGCAGCAGCATCTGAGCAAAATCCTGTGCGTCGGTGCCGCCCGCACCCGACTGGATCGAGCAGATCGCGTTGTTGGCGTCGGTCTCGCCCGATAGCAGCGACTGCACCTCTGCATCGGCAACCTGTTTTTCAAGACTGTTGATCAGCTTATTGCAGTTCGATCGCCGAATCCGGATCCTCGGCGGCAAATTCGAACAGCACCTCGGCATCCGAAACGCCCGTCTCAAACGTTTTTTGCTGATTTAAGGCTCGCTCGATCCGGCTGCGCATCTGCACCACCTTTTGCGCCGATTCCTGATCGTCCCAAAAACCAGGTGCAGAGATGAGTTTTTCCGAATCGTCCAGCTCTAGCTGTTTGGCAGGCGCGTCAAAGATACCTCCCAAGTTGGGTAACTTTTTCTTTGATCGCGTCGAATTTTGTTTGAAGTTCTGTGAGTTCCATTGGAGATATTTTAACGTAGAGCCAACAAAGGCGGAAACACGACCGGTAGGGAGTGTGTCCAACTCGACCAAATCCGCAAAAAGAACACCCTCGCTACAGCTCGGGTTTCCGCCCTTGGAGAAATGTCAGTATTACGAGCCCCAACGTCACGACCGTACACAGCCACGCAAACCAGTCCCCATATTTTACATAAAATGTCTGCGAACCGTCGGATTTTGAGACGGACCAGACGCGGGTGGCTTCTTGGTATGTCGGAGCGGCGTCGAGGACTTGGCCGTTTTCGGTGATGTAGGCGGTGACGCCGACGTTGGTGACACGTAGTACCGGGCGGTTAGTCTCGACAGCACGGAAAACGGCATTTGCGAGATGCTGACGCAGCACAGGCGTCGGGCCTAGATAGCCGTCGTTGGTCATTTCGATCAGCACGTCGGCACCACCCGCGACATATTCACGCGAAAGCTGGCCAAAGTGGGATTCGAAACAGATCATCACACCCGCCTTAGCGTCACCGACCGGCAAGATGTCGTACTCGCGGCCGTATGAAAAATTACCGACAAATCCCGGCACGATCCGGTCAAGCGGCGACGGCACGGCTTCGCCAAACGGCAGCAGAAATATCTTGTCGTACTGCGCCGCCTCGCGGCCATCAGGCCCGACCATCACCGCCGAGTTAAAATATTTGCCATTCGTCGCGTCAGGCTCAGCGGAGTTAAACAAAACGCTCACATTATTACGCCGCGCAAAATCCCCGATAAACTGCTGAAACTCACGGTCGTCGTTGTACATAAAGTTCATCGGCGACTCCGGCAGGATAACGAGGATTGGCAATTGGCGGTCGGCGGTCGGCAGTTTGTTTATTTCGGTTTCCGCAAGCTCGATCTGCCGACCTCGAAGCTGTTCATACTTGGCGTAATCAAGCCCAGCCATCGGGACGTTCGGTTGAAGACCAATCACAGAATTCGGCCCCTCCAAAAACACTGTTTTTAATGGAGGAGCGTATTCTCGCGAGAGGAATATGTTTACCACCAAAATCAATGTACATGTTCCGATGGCGCTCACCCCACGCTGAACACCACTTTTCGTTCCTTGTTTTTAAGAAAGAAAACAGCGGCGGAGCTAATTAGCACTAAACAAAAACTCACCGCAAGAGATCCGCCTACGGATGCAGCGGCGAAAAAGAAATGCTGAAAGGCCTGCGAATACCCGATCGCATTCCAGTTATTCCCCGTCAGCCAATAACGCAGAAATTCGGTGAATACCCAAACGAACGGCGCGGCAAGGAATGCCCAGGAACCGAACCTGCGGATCAGCACGGCGAGTATTGTGGTGAAAATAGCGGGAAATATGCCGACAGCCAATGACACGAGCAGCATCAGGAAATATGCCAGCGGCCAGGGGAATGCGGCGTAGTGAATCGGTGCGTAGGTCAGCCACCAGCATGTGCCGAAAAAGAACGCGGTGCCAAAGATCCAGCCGAGCGTGAAACACGCCGCAACGCTGTCCTTTTGCCGCTCGACCGCCCACATCAGCGGCACGAGTGCGAACCAAGCGAGAAACCAGAATTCGAAATCAGGAAACGCCAGTATGAGTAACCCCGCCGCGATAAGAGCGAGCACGGCGTTTTGCCACGCGGGTAATATCTTTTTGACCAAGCCAAACGCCATTCGGATATTCTAGCAGGGTTTGTCCCATCTGACTTCGCGGTTTCTTTGCGAACTTTGCGGCTTTGCGGGAGGATAGGACGGTTTCCCGCAAAGCCGCAAAGGACGCAAAGAACGCAAACAAACCAAATTGACCGCATAATCGGTCAAAACGACAAATTACGTCATTGTTTTGTGACAGATTATGTCAGTTGGCATAAATTCGATCAGTGCTCAGGTCATAATGCCCGAAAGCGTTGATATCGGGTGCGTCGAAACCATTCAGATTGAATGAGAACGCGTCATTACCGCTAAAACTCAATAAAATGCTGTTTAAAAGAGGAAAGTCCGGCCTGTTAGGACCGGACTCTAAAGGAAGGACAACTGGAGGAACGCTCGGAAGGTGTAAGAGCACAGTGGCGTACCGCGCTCAGAGTAGTGGTGGCGGCGGGGTCTTGATCAAACTGCGTCAAGCTAGCCACTGCTCTAGTAAGCACGTAGCGTGCCACAACGTGAGTTCAAAGTTGAAAGTTCAAAGTTCAAAGTTGCAGGAATATGAAAAAGCCCGTATTTGCGGGCTCATTCGTGGAAAATAAATTTGGAAATGTGTTCGTCTTAGGACTTGGAACTTTGAACCTTGAACTTTGAACTCACCTTTTGCGCTATTTTGAGCAGCGTTCTGACAGTCTTTGTAACGCTGCGGCGTCGGCGTTCTCTTTATCGATCTCCGTGGCGGAGGCGGCGTAGTTCTTTGCTTGCAAACAATCGCCTTTTTCGACGTAGATCTTGCCGAGCTCGATGTGAGCATCGATCACGCGGTTATCCCAAAAGATAGACGTTTTGAACTGGCTGATCGCCTGATCTTTGTCACCACGACGGAGACTGATCTTCCCCAGCAGCAGATAGCTCTCGGCGGACATCGGCTCGCTCGCGAGCACGCGGCGGAGCGTTGCCATCGCATCGTCGTCCTGGCCGGCTTTTAGCTGTGTGCGGGCCTGAGCGAGCAGTGTATCGGTCTCGTTGAGCTGCGGCGCGGTTGTTGTTGCAGAGCGGCGGCTGAGGACGACGGCGACGAAATCTTTGCGGGCCGGTTGTTCGACACGCAGGCTGATGTCGCCAAGCTGTTTGTTCTTTTGCCAATCGCTCTCGAGTTTGGCGTAGCGGTTGTTGGCGGTCAGCAGCTCGATCGCCTTTGCCGTCATCTTTTCAGCGTTTGGGTCTTTTAGATTTTCGAGCGCTTTTGCGAGCAGATAATACGCCTCACCGTCGCGGGGATTTAGCACGATGGCCGAACGAAACTGATCAGCCGCTTCGGTCATATTGCCCATCAAAAATAGAGCGACCGCATAGTTAAAACGGATATTTACATTGTCGGGCGACGAATCAACTGCCTTTTTCAAAAATCCGATGCCGTCGGTTAGTTGTCCGGCGGCCTTCGCAGGGTTTTTCTTTTCAGCACGCGAGCCTTGCACCGAGATCGCTCCGAGAGCGTTATAGACCGTCGTCAGTCTCAGATCGTCGGCGAGCGGCTGTAGCGTGGCGAGAGCTGATTCGAAATTGCCCTGCTGTAAAAACAATAGGCCAATATAAAACGACGCCTCGGCAAAACTCTCGTCGCTGCATTGCGGCGGCTTTTTGTCGGCCTTGGCCTTGTCGCGGCATTTCTGATTTGTGCTGATGACGCGTTCGAACGAGTTGATCGCGTCGATGCCCTTTCGCTGGCTGAGATATAAATGACCGAGTTCGAGTTCCGCCTCGGCATACATGCCGTCGGGTGTCGCTTCGGAATAGAGCCGCGATGCATTCTTAAAGAAATTTTCGCGTGACGCAGGCGTGGTTGTCAGCAGGCCTTTGATATAAGCCTCAAACGCTCGAGCGGGAACTTTATTTGCAGCCTCGATGAGTTGGTTCTGCGAAAACGGCAGCGATTTATCGCGTTGATAGAGTATCTGATACGCGATCTGCCCCTGCATAGTCTGCAGATTGCCGAGGGCGTCGTTTACGCTGATATCGCGTGTGATCAGTTTGCCGTCGATGACCTCGCTCATAAAACGGCCTTCGCTGACGCGAATGATCTTAGCCGTTACGTTGATCGTCGCGGCGGTGTCCGCTCCGGCCGGGACGATATTATAACGTCCGGCGATGAGCAGCGTGGCCTGTGATTCGCGGGCTAGCTTGAGCGATGTCGCAAGGCTCGGCAGCGTCGTTAGCGGGATCCGTAGCTTTTGTTGAATGAGCTTTCGCTCCTCATTGGTAATGACGTTTAGCGTGGGGACTTTTAATAGATCAGACAGCGAATCGGCAAAGCTCTCGCCGACCCAGTTAAACTCAGCCTTGCCCGAGGTATTTTCAAAGGGCAGCACTAGCACGACATCAGCCCCGGATTGCGGAGCCTGAGCCAAGCCACCGATGGCAAATAGCGTTGCAACGATAAAAATATAAATGGCCCTTTTCAACATATCGTCCCCTAAAATAAAAATTCGCTCGTGTTGCGAGCGAATCTATACCAACTGTTTATGATGCGAGTTTACCAATAAAAGATGGTATCCGGTACGGGATTTGAACCCGTGTTGCCGCCGTGAAAGGGCGGTGTCCTAACCCCTAGACGAACCGGACACAAACGTTTCGCCTGCCCGCAAGCGAACGATAAGAATATCGGACGACATTTATGTTGTCAAATTTGAAGTTGAAACGGTTTTCCTACAAAATCTTAATCACTCTGCAATGTTTCTATTATCTCGCCCAACTAATGAAGAGATCGCCACATTCCTTCGTGGATGCGAGGCTGACTCGTTTTCCTACGCAGAGGTGGGAGCCTCCAGAGATGAACCGCCAGCGGGCTATCACGTCGACCACAATCGGGTCCTGCTTGGATATGAAAGCGATACTTGGGAACGCTCCCGACAAGCGATTCGCGGCTGGAAAATGTTCGAGGTCGACGGGATTGAGCTTTGTTATCCCGACGCTCCTATTGAGGTAGGACGAAATGTCGCCCCTCTCGCAAAACATCTTGGTTTCTATTCCCTTAACGCGTGCCGGATCGTATATGTCATTGACGAGGCAAACCGGTTTGGGTTCGCATATGGGACATTGAGTGAGCATGCGGAAAAGGGCGAGGAGCGATTTACCGTCGAGTTTTGCCAAGAGACTCGTGAAGTCTGGTATGAGGTCGTCGCTTTCTCGCGACCGGCCAGCCTGCTCGTTAAGCTTGGTTATCCCTATTCACGCTATCGCCAGAAACAATTTTCATCCGGGTCAAAGGCGGCGATGCTTCGGGCAGTCGGCAATGACACGTGCTAAAGTGAACACAAACGCCTTATGAAAAGAGTCTTTTTGATAGACGCGATGTCGCATATCTACCGTGCATTTTTTGCCCCGATGGGCATGAAGCAGGAGCCGATGCACAACAGCAAAGGCCAGGTGACGCAGGCCGTGTTTGTTTTTACGAACATGCTCCGCAAGCTGCTCAACGACGAAAAGCCCGACTACATCGCGGCGGTCTGGGACACGGCGGCACCGACGTTTCGGCACGATTCGTTCGCCGATTACAAAGCGAACCGCGAAGCGATGCCCGACGATCTGGCGTCGCAGTTGCCGTATATCGCACGCGTTTGCGAGGCGTTTAACATCCCCATCCTCAAATTGGACGGCTATGAGGCTGACGACATTATCGGCACCTTTTCCAAAGAGTGCATCAAACGCGAGATGCAGGCCGTTATCGTTTCAAACGACAAAGATCTGTGCCAGCTCGTCCGCGATCCGTATGTGATCGCGATGCGGCAAAATTCAAACAATTTCAAACGCAAGGTGCCCGTGCCGCCGATCGAGTGGTGCGACGAAGCGTGGGTCAAAAACAAATTTGGCGTGCCGCCCGACAAGATCATCGACCTGCTCGGCCTGATGGGCGACGCGGTCGATAACATCCCCGGTGCTCCCGGCATCGGCGAAAAAGGTGCTTTGAAATTAGTGCTCGAATACGGCTCCGCTCTCGGTGCGATGGAACGTGCCGACGAGATCTCGCATAAAACTTATCGCGAAAGCCTGCAAAATAATCAGGCGATCATCAAACAATCGCTCGAACTCGCGACAGTGCATTGCGAGGTGCCGATGGAGATCGACATCGACGCGTTAAAGGCGGGCGTGCCCGACCGGCAAAAGGCGTATGAGTTGTTTCGCGAGCTGGAATTTAAGACGCTGACAAATGAATTTGCCGGTGCGGGAATGGTGTCGATGGACGCCGAACCGGGTCCAACGGGCGGGCTGTTTGATGCCCAACCAACCGCATCTGCATCGGCGGTTGCGACAAACTATTCGGTCATCAAAGACCGCGATGGCCTCGACAAACTCGTCCGCCGCCTGTTCGAAGCCGACCGCTGGAGCTATCTCGTCAATGACGCTAATACCAACGAAAAAGCGAGTTGCTACGGCAAAGAAGCTCCGCTGGGTATTGGCATCGGGCTTGGCAACGGCGAGGCTTTTTATATTGATCTCGAAAATTTTGACGGCGGCATCGACGCCGCAAAAGGCCCGCTCAAAGACATTCTGACCAACAGTTTTCTCGAAAAGTCTGCTTACGACGAAAAGCGAAATCTCGGCCCGCTGCTCGCACTTGGTATCCGGCCCGAGGCGGTGAAAGATGACATTTTGATCGCGGCTTATCTACTAGAATCGACGCGTTCGACATATCCGATTGAGTTTCTCGCCCAGATCTACGCCGATACGGACGCGGCGTTTGCCGTGCCTGAGGGCTTTGACGAAGCAGCGTTTCGCACGGCAGAAAATGCCGATTTTATCGCGCGGCTCGCACCGAACCTGAGAGAAAAGATCCGCGAGAACGGACTCGAAAAGGTCTATGCCGAGATCGAGCTGCCGCTGATACCGATACTTGCGGACATTGAACTTACGGGTATGAAAGTCGATGGCGAGAGCCTGACGACGTTTGCCGAATTTATTCGCAAAGAGCTGCAAACTTTGCAGGACAAGATATTTACGATCTCGGGCCGTGAGTTTAATATCGGTTCGCCAAAGCAGGTCGGCGAGATATTTGGTGAGCTAAATATTGAGACCGGACGCAAAACCGCGACCGGACAGGTCTCGACGAGCCACGATGTGCTGGTCGAGCTGGCTGAAAATTACGAGATCGCTCAACACATCATCGACTATCGCGAGCTTGATAAACTGCGAGCGACATACGCCGATGCCCTACCCAAAATGATCGCCGCAGACGGCCGCATCCACGGTGCGTTAAATCAAACGGTCGCCGCAACAGGCCGTCTCAGTTCGACCGAGCCGAACCTACAAAACATCCCTGTCCGCACCGAGCTAGGCCAACGCATTCGAAAAGCCTTTATCCCCGAAAAAGGCAACAAGCTCATCTCCGCCGACTATTCGCAGCTCGAATTGCGCATCCTCGCACACATCACGCAGGACGCAAATATGCTCGAGGCGTTCAAAAATAATGAGGACATTCACTCGCAAACGGCAAAGCTCGTCTTTGGTGCAAAGGACCGAAAAAGAACTAAAAGAAAAACGCCGTCTGGCAAAGATCGTCAATTTTGGCATCGCTTACGCGGTCGAGGCTTTTGGCCTGTCGCAGCGTGTCGGCATCAGCCGCACCGAGGCAAAACAGGTCATCGCGGATTACTTCGCCACCTACAAAGGCATTCGCGAATACATGGACCGCACACCCGAAGAGGCTCGTAAACAGGGCTACATCGCGTCGCTGTTTGGCCGCCGCCGTTACTTTGCGTCGATCAACGACCGCAACTTTGCCGTTCGTTCCCGTGCCGAACGCGAAGCGATAAACATGCCGATCCAGGGCACCGCCAGCGACATCGTCAAGATCGCAATGATCCGCGTCGCCGACGCCCTAAAACGCGAAAAGCTCAAAACCAAGATGATCATGCAGGTCCACGACGAACTGCTTTTCGAAGCCCCCGAAAGCGAGATCGAATCCGCGTCCGCCCTCATCAAACGTGAAATGGAAGCCGCCGCAACCCTCGACGTCCCCGTCACCGTCGAACTCGGCGTCGGCGACGATTGGATGAACGCGAAATAAGGAGCTTTTTAAAATGCCACGAATGACACGAATAGCTGAATCATCTTTTGCTGGTCCTCAGGGATCCGGTGATTGCTCAAAGCGACCACGGAAACATTCCGCCCGCGTGGCAGACGACGGCTGAAAAGACCGATTACAAGAAAACTTCGACGTATGACGAGGCGGTCGCTTATTCGAAAAAACTTGCGGCGGCGTCAAAAGGGCTGGTCGTTTATAAAAGCTATGGCAAGAGCGGCGAGGGGCGGGATATGCCGCTGCTGATCGCGGCGTCGGGCGGGGCTTTTACGCCGGAGCTGGCGCGGAAACAGGGCAAGGCGGTCGTGCTCGTGCAGGCCGGTATTCACGCCGGCGAGATCGACGGAAAGGACGCCGGGCTCGCGCTCTTTCGCGACATCGCCATCACCAAGACTCGCGCCGATCTTTTGAAGGACGTCGTCATCCTGTTCGAGGTGATCTATAACGTTGACGGACATGAGAACTCGAACCCCTACATGCGGATCAATCAAAACGGCCCCGATGAGATGGGCTTTCGCGCAAACGCGACCAATCTCAACCTAAACCGCGACTACATGAAAGCCGACGCCCCCGAAACCCGTGCCTGGTTGGGTCTGTGGAATCAATGGAAACCGGATGTTTTTATCGATTGCCACGTCACGGACGGAGCCGACTTTCAATACAATCTGACGTATGAATACGCGCATTTTCAGGAAATCTCGCCGTCAATAAAAAACTGGATGGACGAGCATTTTGACGGCAATGTCGTGCCAAAGGTCGAAAAAGAAGGCAATCTGCTGACGCACTATGTCGAGTTTGCCGGACGCGAGATAACCAGTGGTATCGCGACATTTATCGCTACACCGCGATACGCTACCGGCTACACGCCCTTGCGAAACCGAGCCGGATTGCTGATCGAAACGCACGTTTATAAACCGTACAAGTCACGCGTCCGGGGTACTTATGACACGCTGCGGTATTTTATCGACGAGATTGGTCAAACAAAGGCAAGCCTTTTCGCTGCGAACGTCATCGCCGACACGCAAACCATCGAACGCGGCAAAGCCTACGACGATAAACTGGCGTTCCCGCTGAGACTCGACGTCACCGACAAAGCGACCGAGATACCGTTCAAAGGGTTCGATTATAAGATCGACGATTCGCCCATCTCCGGCGGAAAACGCCTCGTTTACGGCACTACGCCAAAAGATTACATCATCAAAAAATTTGACGAGGGCCGCGTAACGGCATCGGTAGCACCTCCGCTTGGCTACATCATCCCGCCGCAATACAAGGACGTGATCGACGTGCTGAAACTCCACGGCATTAAATTCACAACGCTCAAAAAGCCAATGACGCTCGAGGTCGAAAGTTATAGGCTGACCGAACCAAAATGGGCGACAAACTCATTCGAAAACCGCATCACGCTCGCGTGCAAACCCATCGCGATCAAAGAAAAACGCACCTACGCCACCGGCTCCGTCATCGTTTCGCTGGACCAAGACACGGCAAACGTCGCCATCCATCTCCTCGAACCAATCGGGCCTGATTCGTTCGTTTATTGGGGATTTTTCAACTCAGCATTTGAACAAAAAGAGTACGGCGAAAGTTATCAGATCGAAAAGTTAGCCAAAGAAATGCTTGCCAATGATCCAAAACTAAAAGCCGAGTTTGAAACCCGTTTGAAAGATGAAGCTTTCGCCAAAAACCCGCGTGCCCGGCTTAACTTCTTTTACGAACGCTCACCGTACTATCTAAATCAAAAGGTCGGCATCTATCCGGTCGGACGAATTACAACGGCGCTTCGCTAACTCATGAAACAACGCTCAAATTATGGCTGGGTAATTGTCGCGGTCTCGATGCTCGCACTCATTGTGAGCAACGGACTCGCGATCGGCGGACTGCCGCCTTTTTACAAGCCGATACGCGAAGAGTTTGTCGCGATCGGAGCGATCGATGCTGCGAGAGCCGAGAGCTTTATAGCGAACGGGGCGAATATCACGTTTCTGATGTCCGGCGTTTTTTCGTTGCTTGGCGGTTGGCTGGTTACGCGGTTTCGTCTAAAGCCACTGATGATCGTCGGCTGTATGTTGCTCGGCGGCGGATTGATCGTGCATTCGCAAGCTACCACTGCCGAGATGGTCTATGTTGCACGATTTCTGATGGGCGCTTCGCTTGGGTTTATCGGTGTGGCACCGAATGTCGTGCTGGTGTCCAGTTGGTTCGACGTAAAACGCGGCATGGCTCTCGGCATCGTTTTGACCGGTACAAGTCTCGGCGGGACGATCATCCCGCTGATCGCCCAACCGCTGATCGCAAACTACGGCTGGCGTTCCGCGATGATCGCCATCAGCCTTATCGTTTGGGTTGTCCTACTGCCCGCGATCCTAAGTTTTTGGTCAAAGAAAACCCATCAGAACTGCCCCTGCCGCTCGCAACTGCCGCTGGCACCGACGGCGTGACGTTGGGCGCGGCTCTTCGCACACCGATATTTTGGGCACTCGCGGCGTGTGCAGCACTTGTGTTCTACCCGATATTTGTCACGAGCCAACAGTTTATCCTTTACCTGCAATCACCGCGTCTTGGTGTCTCGGCGGAAACTGCGGCGTTCGCACAATCGGCTTTGTTTGCGATCAGCATCGGCGGCAAATTTATTGCCGGAGCCCTGAGCGACCGGTTGGGTGCGGTCAGGGTGATGGTATTTTGCTCGTTCCTGATGTTTGCGGCTTCGCTCGTTCTGTTCGGCCTATCCGCGAGCAACGCCCTGCTCTTTCTGCTCCCGTTTGCACTTGGCTATGGCGGGACGTTCGTACTTATTCAGCGGCTGACATCGGATCTATTTGGACGGCTTGAGGCGGGAAAGATACTCGGAGCAATAACGCTAATCGAGGTCATCGGAGCCGCGATCGGCGGTCGAATAACCGGCTATCTCGCCGACAAAAACGGCGGTGATTACACGACCGCATTCTACGGCGTGACGATCACAGCTGCAGCCGCATTTTTCGCAACGCTCGCGATCTATGCGTTAAACAGAAAAAGGCCCGACGCTCTCGCGACGAACCTCTAGATATTGGTGGAGATGACAAGAATCGAACTTGCGACCTCTGCATTGCGAACGCAGCGCTCTGCCAACTGAGCTACATCCCCAAAATTGTAAAAGCTTGGTCCACTTTGGTCCACCTGGTCCGGACCGGACCAAACTATTGGACGCCAGCCGGCAGCAGCGAGCCTTTCGGATCAGCGACATACGCATAGCCGTCCTCGATCTTGCCGATCATGCCGTGAAAACTAATGTTCTCACCCGAAACGACTACGACGACATCGCCGGGGCTGTTGAGCTTTTCATCAACCGGAAATTTAATGATCGTCGCGTTGCCGTTTTCCGATGCGACAACTTCGTATTCAAATGTTTCAGTATCAAAACTGAGCGTCTGGCAAAATGCTACTTCCATAATCTTATTGTTTCACATCAAGCTGAAAGTCTAAAGCGATGGCGTCGTGATCAGAGAGCGGAAAGCCCCCGGCGTCGATGAGTTCGCCGATAGTTTGTGGTGTGGTTCCGTCGGCTAGCTTGATGCCCTTTCCGGTGAACCAATCGAGCCTTGCCGACACTCGGCCGCCGACGCGACGCACCGCCCAAAAGATAAACGGCATACACCACTCCGGCACCCAGTCGCGGAGATTTGTATTTTTTTCGACGCTGTCGATGTCGTAATGGAGCGTGCCGACGCCGATCTCGTTTAGGCTCTTGTACTCAAAACCGCGAGATTCGAGTTCATTAAATAAACGACGCTCAAAATATCGGTCGGGATGCGGCAAGTGATTTTTGACGACGTTTTTACACCCATCATCACACGCCGCCAATAGCCAAGTATCGCCCGCGTCGCGCTTTGCGAGTTGTACGTCGTCGTGTTCCAATCACCGCCGATTATCGTTGGCAGCGGCGGCAGCGTATCGAGATGATCTAGGATGATCTTGATCTGTTTGTGGCGATGAGCCCGCGAACAATGTGCGTCGAGATGAACCGTCACCGCACGAAACGTGCCCGCCGGATGCTCGATGTCAGCGATCAAAGCCCGCAGATACCCGAGACGTTTCTCTTTGCCCCACATCTTATCCTTGCCGTTTGGCAGCGGCACGGCGTGGACATTGTTCATCGGATAACGCGAAAACATCGACAGCCCATGGATCGACACAGTGTTTTCGCCATCCATGTCCGATTCGACGCCGCTTCCTTTTTGTAGCGGCACGTAGACAGGAGCGAACGCATAATTGAGCTTTAGCTCACGGGCGATCTCTTGGGCGACGTTGCGGTTGCCGCTGCGTGCCATGCCGTGGTCGAGCTCGGTCAGTAGCAGCAGGTCTTTGTCTTTTAGCTTTTCGTGGTTTTTGAGAGCGTCAACGATCCCGTCAAAACGGATGCCGCGTTCGAGGTTCCAGGCGAGGGCTTTGATACCGTTTGGAGTGCGCGATTCATCGCGTTCTGACGGGCTAAAGCCCGCACTCTGTGCGAGATCCTCCACTGCGACAGCGTTCAAAATACGCTCGACCTCGGGGCGGATCTTGGCGTACAGCTCCGACGCCTCCATCTCCGGTGTCGATTCAAACTTTAACAGCTCCGGAAAATATTGATTTAGATCGTGGTCGAGAATTGCCGGCGGCCCTGTTTGTATCGTATCTTGCGGTCCCATAAAAAGATTTAGGATACGCTAACGCTGTCGAAAATGAGAAATCGCATTAGTCGTCGTACCGTTCCTTGACCGGTGCCACCGCGAGGAAATCGCTCGTGATCCGCTCGGTGTAGATGCCAATCAGTTCGTCGATGCGGGTCTGCGTTGTCGAGTGAAAGATCAACCCGACGTGCTTTGGCTTTTTGACCTTATAGACTATCTCGATGTCGTCGTAATGCGATGTGTCGGGTTCGTCGGTGTTTGCAAGCGCGAGCGTGATGCCGGCAAAATCTTTGCGCAGTTTTGGCAGCGAATACGGCGTTTCGGGGGTTTCGGTCTCAAGCTTTCCCCATTCTCGCCAGAGATTAAAACCGCACGCGTGTTCGAGGACGTTGGCGATATACGCCCCGCCGACGCGGCAGGCGACCTCAAGCAGATATAACTTGCCGTCGGCTTCGCTCTGTAAAAACTCGGCATGCGTCACGCCGCGTTCGTATTTGAAAGTCTTGAGCAATTCGACGTTGAGCTTTTCGAGTGCCTTACGCTCTTTCGATCCGTAAGGCACGATCGATGAAGTAAATACACCGCCGTAATGCGACACCTCGAACGGAGTCGTGCCGTATTGGCTAACGCCGCAGGCCGCGACCTTGCCATTAACAACGACCGAATCGACGTGAAAAACACGGCCTTTGATAAACCGCTCGATCAGGAACTGCGACGGATGATCGCGCCAGTTGTTGCGGTTATCGAGGTCGGTCAAAACGTTCCAAACCTCTTCCGCCGTCTCGCATTTGCGGATGCCAAATGCCGAAACTTCGTGACGCGGTTTTACGATCCACGGTGCAGGAACTTCCGATAAAAATTGATTTATCTCCTCGGCGTTAAATGCCCCCGTGAATTGCGGGCACGGGATACCGGCGTTTGCGGCAATGCCCCGCATCGTCAATTTATCGCGAAATCTTAAAGCTTGTGAGCGGCTCATCCCCGGCAGATTGAGGTGTTCGCGGGCCATCGCGGCTGTCAGTACGTCAAATTCGTCGAGCCCGACGACACGGTCGATCGGCCTCGAACCCGCGATATTTGTTACGACGCGGACATAATCGCCCGGAAATGCATCGTCCTCGACCGTTCTTGCGTCATTGATCGCCGTCCACGCCCACGGATAGTCAAGCAGCTTTTTTCGCGTGACGAGCGTGACGTGCCAACCGGCATTATGAGCTTCTTCGAGAAACTCGTTGCCCTTATGTTCGCTGGCGATGCAGACGATATGCTTCTTCATAGTCCTCAAGGTAGAATGCCCACAGAGCAGCATCCATTTTCTCAACGAGAGATTTTTCTTTGAATGAAAAGAATGTCACAATTTAGCAATTGAGACAACAAAAATGTGAGTTTTATCGTAGGAATTGGTGACGCTGGTAATTGTTTTTATGGAAAATTTTGACCTTGTAAATCTACTCAGCAACCTAATTCCCTACATCGTCGTCCTGCTGCTCGCGATCTCGTGTCACGAAGCGGGCCATGCCTGGATGTCGATGAAATACGGTGACGACACGGCATATATGCTCGGCCGCGTGACGATAAATCCCGTCGCCCACACCGACCCGATCGGCACGCTTTTGATACCGATCGTAAGTTTTGTACTGACTTTTACGACGGGAGCGCGCGTCCCTCTGATCGGTTGGGGAAAGCCAACGCCGGTCAATCCGCGAAACTGGACAAAGTACAAACAGGCAAATGTTATGGTTTCGATCGCGGGGATCGGAGCGAACCTGATCCTTGCGACGATAGGATTTGCGATATTCAAAACATTGCTCGAAACTGGTGCGATAAATGCGGCCAACGCACGCGAAGGCATTGTTAAAGTCGGGGTCATTTTCCTTAACTACCTGATCTTTCTTAACGTCTCGCTCGCGGTATTTAATCTGTTGCCTTTCCCGCCGCTTGACGGCAGCAAGGTACTACAGACATTTTTGCCTGCGAGTTTTAATCCGATATTTGAGCTGCTAGAACAATATGGATTCTTGATATTGATGCTGCTTGTTTATATGGGCGTGATCGGCGTGGTGATGTACCCTTTTTATATTTTTGTCGATTATCTGCTCTACACCCGTTGGTTTTGATAGATGAAAAAACGTATTTTCAGCGGCGCTCAGCCGACAGGCGAGCTTCATATCGGTAATTATCTCGGTGCTCTCAAAAATTGGGTGGCGCTGCAGGACGAGTACGAGTCGTTTTACTGTATCGTCAATCTCCACGCCATCACGCTGCCGCAGGACCCAAAAACTCTGCGTCAAAAAACACTCGACCTCGCCCGCATCTACCTCGCCGCGGGTGTCGATCCCGAAAAGTGCACGGTCTTTATCCAATCGGACGTCCCTGAACATGCGGAACTAACTTGGGTGCTCTCTTGCCAATCGCGAATGGGCGAGCTTGAGCGGATGACGCAGTTTAAGGGACAAGGGGCAAAGGAAACGGGGAGAACGGCAGGCGTTGGCCTTTTTACATATCCCGTTTTGATGGCCGCCGACATCTTGCTTTATCAAACAGATCTTGTACCTATTGGCCAGGACCAAAAACAGCATCTTGAGCTGACACGCGATCTTGCGGAGAGGTTTAACCGTGATTTTGGCGAGACTTTTAAGGTACCTGAGCCGTTTATTCCGCCAGTCGGGGCAAAGATAATGTCTTTGCAGGATCCGGCGAAAAAGATGTCGAAATCGGATGAGAATCTGAACGGTTCGATATTTTTGCTTGACGACGCCGACACGATCACCAAAAAAATAAAACGCGCCGTCACCGACAGCGGTACCGACATCAACTTTGACGAAACGCGGCCCGCGATCAAAAATCTGCTCACGATATATCAGCTTTTGAGCGGCAAGACGGCGGACGAATGCGTCGAACACTTCGCGGGCTCAGGCTACGGCGATTTCAAAGGCCAGCTTGCGGAAACTGTCGTCGAGTTCCTCCGGCCATTTCAGGAACGGATCAAGGAATACGACGCCCCTTCACTCGACGCGATCCTTAAAAAGGGGGCGGAAAAGGCCCGCTCGATAGCCTCTGAAACATTGCAAGACGTTTATAAAAAAACAGGTATCAAGTAATGAAAATTACCGTTTACGAAAAGCCAACCTGCACAACGTGCCGCAATCTGAATAAGCTGTTTATTGCCAACGGCGTCGATTGGGAAAAGGTCAATTATTTTATCGAGCCGTTTACCGAAAGTAAGCTGACCGCATTGTTGGAAAAGACGGGTATGAAGCCATTTGACGTATTGCGGCGTGCCGAGCCGGATTTCAAACTTGCGGGTGTCGACAAGGATTCGAGCGACAAAGATGTGATCGCCGCGATGGTCAAATATCCGTCGATCATCCAGCGGCCGATAGTCGAGGTCGGCGATAAAGCTGTGCTGGCACGGCCGATAGAAAAGGCTTTGGATCTGGTGCAGAAGCCCGCACGTAAGTAAGGGCGTAACATCCAACATTCGGATCACGCCCTTGCTAACGCGCGGGCATCCGCAAATATTTATGAGTTATACAAATGGAAATGGAAATGGAAACGGTAATGGCAACGGCCACGCCCCAAAACCAAAAAACGTCCTTGGCGGCACGCTCGAATCGTGTTGTACAGACCCGATGACCGGTTTTTATCGTGACGGATATTGCCGCACCGGGGTTGATGACACCGGGCGTCATACCGTCTGCATCCGTGCGACGGACGATTTTCTGGCGTTTTCGAAGTCAGCGGGCAATGACCTTTCGACGCCAATGCCGCAATATGCATTTCCGGGGTTAAAGCACGGCGATAAATGGTGTCTGTGCATGCTCCGCTGGCGTGAGGCGTTGAATGCAGGTATGGCTCCGCAGGTCTATCTTGAGGCGACGCATGAGGCGGCGTTGACAGTTGTAAGTCTTGATGATCTAAAGGGTTACGCCGTTGATTGAGACGATCTTGACTGAGAAAGACGAACAATTTACTTTTGATTTTCATAAGGAAACTGCCGAGATAATGTCCGGCGGGACCGACGAACTGAAGATCAAGCTTGGCGAATTTGCCGGGCCGCTCGACCTGTTGCTGTATCTCATCCGGCAAGAGCAGGCCGATATTTTTGACATCCCGATCGCCCGCATCACGGAAAAATATCTCGAATACATCCGCCTGATGAAGCGGCTCGACATCGCCGTCGCGGCAGATTTTCTCGTGATGGCGGCGACGCTGATCGAGATCAAATCAAAGATGCTGCTCCCCCGCGACCCGGCTCTTGCGACGGACGACGAGGAGATGGAAGACCCGCGTCAGGAACTGGTCGACAGGCTGCTGGAATACGAAAAATTCAAAAGTGCCGCCGGTATGCTGCACGAGCGTTCGACCATCGAATCGGCCATTTTCACCCGCGGCCCGATCGAATCGGACGAAAATAATGCCGAGATCGATGCGTCAGTCTTTGACCTGCTGACGGTTTTTCAAAAGATCGTCGCCCGTCATGTGGACGAGGTCAAAATGGAGATCCAGCGCGAAGAGATCTCGCTCGCCGATATGATAAAAAATCTCAAAGCGAGAATTTTTGAGTTCGGCGAAGTCAATCTATTAGAGTTTTTCGAAGAGATGCATTCGCGTCGTGAGCTGGTGACCGCATTTATCGCGGTGCTTGAGATCGTCCGGGCTGAAACGGTGAAACTGCTGCAAAACAAAACGTTTGGAGATATTATTTTGAGGAAGGTTTAGCCACAGATAAACCCGGATAGACACAGATTCAGGCAATGCTTATCTGTGTGCATCTGTGTTAATCTGTGGATTATTTTATGGAAGAGGCTGTTGAACAAAAGGTTTTGCGTACCCCCACAGAGCTCGTCGCGATCGTCGAGGCATTAATATTTGTTGCCGACGAACCGGTTTCGACGCGTGTCCTTGCCGAGGTTTTAGAAGAGGAACGCGAAAGCATCCAGGCCGCCATCGAACAGCTACAGTCCGAATATGAGGGCCGTGACAGCGGTTTGCAGATCCGCGAGATCGCCGGCGGGTGGCAGCTTGGCACGCGTACCGAGTATCACGAAGAGGTTCGTAAATTCCTAAAAACCCGCCCCAATGCAAAGCTCTCACTAGCCTCCCTAGAGACGCTGTCCGTCATAGCTTACAAACAGCCGGTGACCGTGCCCGAAATACTTGAGATCCGCGGCGTCCAATCCGCCTCAGCCATCAAAACCCTGCTCGACCGCCGCCTGATCGTCGCCAAAGGCCGCAAAGAAGCCGTCGGCCGCCCAATGCAATACGGCACGTCAAAGGATTTTTTGGTTCAGTTTGGGTTGAAGGATCTTACGGAACTTCCCGAGCATTGAGGATTTTGAGGATCTCGTTCAGACACGGAGAACAGAGAGAGTAACTTCGTGCCTTATCCTACTTATCCTGTCCATCCTGTTAGAATTAATTTTATGCAAGAGAGATTACAGAAACTTATCGCCCAGGCGGGCCTTGCCTCGCGGCGAGCAGCTGAGCAAATTATCCTAGCCGGCGACGTGTCGGTCAACGGCGAGATCGTGACTGAGCTTGGAACCAAGGCTGATCCGGAAAAAGACCATATCAAAGTTCGCGGCAAGCTCATCAACGCAAAGATCAGCGGGCGGCAGAATTTTTATGTTCTCCTAAACAAACCAAAAGGCTACCTATCAAGCGCCGCCGACCCCGAAGGGCGCAAACTTGTAACCGATCTCGTAAAAGGTAAAGGCAAGCTCCACCCGGTCGGGCGGCTCGATTACAACACTGAGGGGCTCATCATTCTCACAAATGACGGTAACTTTACGAACCACGTAGCTAGTTCTAAGGCGATACCAAAGGTTTACGAGGTAAAGGTCAAGGGGCTGCCAAACAGCAACGCTATCAATAAGTTGCGACGCGGACTAGTACTTGAAGACGGCTATAAAACGGCTCCGGCCGAGATAAGGGATCTAAAACCGACCGACAAAAATGGCTGGTATGAGGTGACGCTTTACGAGGGGCACAATCAGCAGATCCGCAAGATGTTTGACGCGGTCGGAAACTCGGTGGTCAAACTGCGGCGAACAAAGATCGGCACTGTCGCCGACCCATATTTGAAAACGGGACAAACACGTGACTTAACCGCCGAAGAGGTGGCATCGCTGACCAGCATGGTTCCCCAAAAGCCTTCAAAACCTACCGCATCAAGAGGCGGTGCACGACCAACAGACAGGCGTCCTGGACGACCTTAATGCCCGCCTCAGCAAATTCTGCGGCGACCTCGTCATTTCTGATCCCAAGCTGAAACCACACCGCTTTTGGCTTTTTTGCCAATATTTCCTCAGTGTGTTTCGGGACGTCTTCGCTCCGGCGAAAGATGTTGATCAGATCGATCTCGCCTGGAATTTGGGTCAGATCACGATAGACTGGCTTGCCTAAAATTTCGGTAACCTCAGGATAATAGACCGGCACCGGAATGATGTCGTAACCCGCGTCAACCAAATATTTCGGCACGTAAAACGCGGGCTGGTCGGCGTGAGACTCCGGCTTGATCCCCAAAACGGCGATCGTCTTCGTATGCTCAAGCAACTCCCTTATTTGAGCATCGGTCGTCAAAATATTCTCGTTCATATACATAAAAGTCTAACAAATTTGCCTAAAATAATATGTTATGTAAGCATAATCATTCGTTATATCTACATATATGAACTTTGAATTGAGCGAAGAGCAGCAACAGATAAAATACAGCATCCGCGAATTTGCCGAGAGCGAGATCAAGCCGCACGTGATGGAGTGGGACGAGTCGCAGCATTTCCCTGAAGAACTGCGGCCAAAGCTCGCCGAGCTGGGGCTAATGGGCGTTTTGTTTCCTGAGGAGTATGGCGGAGCCGGGATGGTCAACGGCTCTAAAAATTTCATCACCCACGCCATAGTTTGCAACACGCTCGTTGCCGTAGCCGTGACTGACAAATCGCAGGGCAATCGCGGCATCTCGGCGTTTATCTTTGACAAATCGATGGACGGATTTCGTTCTGATAAAAAAGAAAATAAGCTCGGGATGCGAGCGTCCGAGACGGCATCCGTAGTTTTCGAAGACTGTATAGTCCCCGACGAAAACCGGCTCGGCAACGAGGGCGAGGGCTTTTGCAGTGTATGCAGGTTTTGGACGGCGGCCGCATCTCGATCGCGGCCCTGTCGGTCGGCATCGCTCAGGGAGCTTATGAGGCGGCGGTAAAATACGCCAAGGAACGCCATCAATTCGGCAAGGCAATTGCCGAATTTCAGGCGATCCAGTTCAAACTTGCCGACATGGCGACGCAGATCGAATGTGCCCGCTTGCTGACGCAGCAAGCGGCAGCGACAAAAGACGCCGGAAAGCCCGTTACGCAAAAGTCTGCGATGGCAAAGCTTTACGCGTCGGAAACGGCCGTTCGCGTTGCCGAAGAATCGATCCAGATCCACGGCGGTTACGGCTACACAAAAGATTACCCTGCCGAAAAATACTGGCGCGACTCAAAGCTCTGCACCATCGGCGAAGGCACGAGCGAGATACAACGGATCGTTATCGCAAAGAATCTGTTGAAATCACTGTAAGCGAGTGCGGAAGCCTGCGCGTAAGCAAGGGCGTAACACTCAAGTTGTGCAATTTTGATGTTTCATGTTGCATTTATGAAACAAGTCGATTATTATATTGCTCTAATTCAAAACCAAGGAGAATAAAGTTAATGAGTACAAGCACCGCAGCAAGTCCTGGCCGTCTGGCCACCGCATTTTTAGCAGAGCTCGATAACGAGGCAAAGGTCACACGTAATTGTCTCGAACGCGTTCCGCCGGAGAAATTTGACTGGAAACCGCACGAAAAATCGATGACGATGGGCCGTCTGGCTGTCCATTGTGCCGAGATGTTTGGCTGGACAAAAGAGACGCTCAAACAGGACGTGCTGGATTTTGCGACCGCAGACTTCAAGCCCTTTGAGCCGACCTCGACCGAGGAATTGCTCGCATTTTTTGACGATCACATCGCCAAAGCAAAGATCATCCTGGGCGAAACGCCTGACGAGACATTCTTCACCGACTGGACGATGCGAAACGGCGAACAAGTCTATATGACTATGCCAAAGGTCGCCGTGATGCGTTCGTTTGTGATGAATCACATCATCCATCACCGCGGGCAGCTTTCGGTATATCTTCGTCTCAACGACATCCCGGTGCCGTCGATCTATGGCCCGTCGGCCGACGAAGGGCAGATGTAAGTCACAGCCGCACGTAATAGGGCATTTCAAAATATCAAAAATGGCGAGTCGCGAGGCTCGCCTTTTTTGTTTTTGCATTAAAGAATGAGAAAATAAAGTCAATGTCAGATCCTGATCTGTTAGCAAAACTTTTTCAAGGTGACCCCCGCTCAATAGCCCGCTCCATAACAAAGGTCGAGAGCGGCAGCGAAGGTGCGGCCGAGCTGATGAAAGCCGTCTTTCCGCGAACCGGAAATGCGATCGTTATCGGTATAACGGGTGCTCCGGGGGCGGGAAAATCTTCGCTGGTTGATAAACTCGCGCTCTATTACAAAGATCAGGGCGAAAAGGTCGGCATCGTATGCATTGACCCGTCGAGCCCTTTTTCCGGCGGTGCGATACTTGGCGACCGAATCCGAATGGCAACGCTTGGGATGGATAAGAACGTATTTATCCGCTCGATGGCGACACGTGGAAATCTTGGCGGACTGTCGCGTGCGACTGTAGATGCGGTGTCGATACTTGATGCCGCCGGTTTTGATAAGGTCATCGTCGAAACCGTCGGCGTCGGCCAGGACGAGGTCGAGATCGTTAAAACCGCAGATGTCTCGGTCGTAGTGCTGGTGCCCGGAATGGGTGACGACATCCAGGCGATCAAGGCCGGAATAATGGAGATCGGCGACGTTTTTGTCATCAACAAAGCCGACCGCGAAGGCGTCATACGCACCCAAAAAGAACTCGAAGCCCTGCTCGGACTTGCCCATCGACCCGACATGTGGATGCCGCCGATCGTCAGGACAGTCGCGACTGAAAGCAAAGGTATCGAAGACCTGTCGGCGGCGATAACCAGCTACTTTGACTTTCAAAAAGCCGAGACCGGTGCCCTCAAATTCTGGTCCGACGCGTTGGGGCTGGAGAATGTTCACACCGAGATCGTTGAGGATCAAAAGGTCCGCGTCGCGATGTTGCCTATCGGCGAGAGCCGCATTGAGCTGCTCGAACCAACTAGTGAAGATTCGCCGATCAGCAAGTTTCTGGAGAAACGCGGCGGCGGCATTCACCATATCGCTGTTGAGGTCGATGACATTACCGCATCGCTTGCGAAACTAAAATCACAGGGCATGCGTTTAATTGACGAAGAGCCTCGCATCGGTGCCGAGGGTTGTCTCGTTGCGTTTGTCCATCCTGCCGCGACCAATGGCGTTTTGCTCGAACTCGTGCAAACCAACGATTAACGCTTTTCATTAGCTGATATTTACAGTTTTTGATACTATAACCGTTTGGCAAATATCTAGATTTTTTATTAGTGAGGACTCATAAATTGAGCAATTTAACAAAAGCATTGATCCTGATCGTCGCGATACTCGCGATAGGCGTTGGTTTGGTTGTTTGGAAGAAAAAGGTTGGTGGCCACAGCACGGCATCGTTTAACTCGATCAGCCGCGAAGAGATCGAGATGCTGCTGGCAGACGTCTCTAAGACCAATCCGATGATCCTGAAAAAGCTCGCCGAGGATCCCGAAATGAAAAAGCAGCAGATCGAGAATCTGAAACAGCTGCTTGCATTTGCCAGCCAGGCACAGCGTGACGGGCTCGCAAATACGCCGACGAATATTCAGGAGATGGACAACGTCCGCTCTGAGATCATCGCCGTCAACTATGACCGCGAGATCAACAAGGACAAGGGTCCGATGCCCGCATTTGGTTTTATTACCGAAGATCAGGTCAAAGCATATTGGGCAGAGGACGAACAGCCTAAGTCCGGCCCGAGCTTTATGGAGCGTATCGGACTTGGCGGAGAAAGAGAATCACGCACACATCAGGTAGAGTTTGACGATTTTCTCAACGCTAAGATCGAGATCCTGAAAGCGGGCAATCCCGAAATGAAGGATCGCGAGATCAGCGAAGAAGAGAAAACGCAGGCTCGCGATATCTTTGCAAAGATCCGCATCTACAAGGCTGAATATAATACAAAGCTTGCGGCTGGTGAACTCGCAAAAGATTTTATCGCCCGTACCGACCTACAGGTAAAGCTGCAACAGGCACAGTTTCTCGCTCGTCTGTTCTCAGAGAAAGCCACCGAAAAGACCAAGGTGACCGATGAGGAGATCGATGCGTACATCAAATCGCATCCGGAGCTAGATCCGGCAGCGAAAAAGCGACCGCACAGGGCATACTCGACCGGGCAAAAGCAGGTGAGGATTTTGCCAAGCTTGCCGACGAATTTTCACAGGATCCTGGCAACAAGGGGCCTGACGGCAAAGGCCAGGGCGGATTGTATAAAGACGTGCCAAAGGGCCGCATGGTCGCTCCTTTTGAAACGGCTGCACTCGCTTTAGAACCTGGACAGATCGCACCTGAGCTGGTCGAGACCGATTTTGGCTATCACATTATCAAGCTCGAGCGTAAACTCGGCCCGAGCACGGCCAAGCCTGCCCCGGCGGCTCCGGGACAGCCACCTGCACCGGCTGGCGACAGTTATGACGCCCGTCACATTTTGATCTCGACAGGCTTTAAGGACCCTGAAAATCCGACCGCCCGCGAGGCTCCGGTCAAGGATTATGTCCGCAACAAGCTGGAAACCGAAAAGGAGAAAAAGCTGATCGACGATATCGTAGCGGCTAATAATATTTCGGTTCCGACGGATTTCACCGTCCCCGAGGTTACCGAAGAGCAGATGCAGCAGATGCGTCAAAAGCAGCAGTCGCAGGGAATGCCTCCGGGAGCCCAAATGCAGCCGGGAGCAAATCCGGAAGTAAAGCCGGGAAAACCGGAGCCCAAGAAACCGGAACCCAAAAAGCCGGAAGCTAAGAAATAGACGGCACCAGTAATTACCCATGGAACAGGATAGACAGGATTAACAGGATAGATTTGATCTCTCATCAGGAACCTGTCGTCTACCGCTCCCGATTATGACCTCATTTTTATGGAAAAAGTAAACATCGGAATTATCGGCGGCAGCGGTTTGTATCAGATGCCCGAATTGGAAAATGTGCGGGAAATTCCCGTTGAGACGCCGTTTGGCTCGCCGTCGGATGCGTTTATCGTTGGTGAACTCGACGGTGTGACGGTCGCGTTTTTACCGCGTCATGCACGCGGGCATAAATTTACGCCGAGCGAGCTTCCCTTTCGGGCAAATATCTACGCGATGAAAATGCTCGGCGTCGAATATATCTTGTCGGTTTCGGCAGTCGGCAGTTTGCAGGAACAGTACGCTCCGACTGATTTCGTGATCCCTGATCAATTTTTCGACCGCACGCGTGCCCGTGCTCACGAATCGACGTTCTTTGGCAACGGTATCGTCGGCCACGTTACGTTTGCACATCCTGTTTGTAATGAGCTTGGTGATATTCTCGAAGCCTCGTGCAATACCGTCGGCGTCAAGACGCATCGCGGCGGTTCATACGTTTGCATGGAGGGACCCGCGTTCTCGACCAAGGCCGAGTCGAACGTCTATCGCCAGTGGGGGATGGACATCATCGGCATGACCAACCTGCAAGAGGCCAAGCTCGCTCGCGAAGCCGAGATCGCCTATGCCACGCTCGCCCTCGTCACCGATTACGATTGCTGGTACGAAGGCCACGACGACGTCACCGCCGAAATGGTCATCGAAACGCTCGGCAAAAACGTCCGAAACGCCCAGCTCGTCATGAAAGACGCCGTCCGCCGCGTCGCCCACAAACAAACGCCAAATCAGTTTGCCGATGCGATAAAAAACGCGATCTTCACCCCGCCCTCAAGCTGGCCTGCGGAAACTGCGAAAAAGCTCGATGCGATCATTGGGAAGGCCGTTAGTTGGGTCTGGGCGGGGCAGGATGAGCAGGATAAAACAACTTTTCGATCCTATTAAACATCTATAATAGTCTAGTTAAGGAAAACCTTTCTACCATTTCCATCATCTCTAGTTAGTTATGAAAAAGATTTTCGCCTTAACTTTCCTCGTCCTTGCAGTTTCCGTCATCGGAACGTTCGCCCAGCGCAATGTCACGCCGGCGATCGACCGTGATCCTATTATGGAAGCGGACGCAAAGCACAATCTCGATGTCGCGTGGAATTACTACTCGCTCAAAAAGGCCTACAAAGCGACCTTGATGCGGTTCGAAGAGACGTTTGCGGCGTATCCTGATTTCTCAAAGATCGACGAATTCTTGTTTATCGGCGGCATGAGCAGCTATTACCTGTCCGAGGGAAAGGGAAAACAGCCGGTTGATCTCAAGAACGAGAAAGATAAGGAAAAATACACCCCCGAAAAGCTGCGTGAAAGTGCCAAGATGTATCTCACAATGCTCGTCGATAAATATCCCGACAGCAAATACGTCGTGGATGCCAAGAAAACGCTCAATCTGATCAAATAGTAGTTAGTAGTCGGTAGCCAGTAGCTAGTAGCCAGATCGGAATTCTCTTCTTAAGCTACTGACTACCGGCTACTGACTACCAACTACCGCCCATGAACCTCAACCAAGTAACCATCTACAGCGAACTCACAATAGAGACGGTCGAGTTTTTTGAAAAGCTCGGGCTCAAACGGATCGTCGATTCCCTCCCGCGATACGCTCGGCTGTTGTGTCCGGATGGTGAAGCGACGTTGTCGGTTTGCGAATTCGGGGAGCTGCCGCCGGTCGCGGCTAATAACAATGTCGTGCTGTATTTCGAATGTGCCGATGTCGATGCGGAGTACAAACGCCTGTCCTCTCTCGGCCTTGAGTTCACCGAACCGCCAACCGACCGCCCATGGCTCTGGCGTCAATGCTACCTCGACGACCCCAACGGCAATAAAATTTGTCTCTTTCGTGCCGGTGAAAATCGCAAAAACCCGCCCTGGCGTGTAAAATAAGAGTTTTCGTAATTCTATTTTCGGAGATCCTTTTAATACATGTCATTAACAGTTGTTGGTTCGGTGGCGTTTGATGCGCTGGAGACGCCTTTTGGGAAACGGGACAAGATATTGGGCGGGGCGGCGACGCATTTTGGGTTGTCGGCTTCGTTTTTTACGCAGGTGAACGCGGTCGGCGTGGTCGGCGGTGATTTTGGCGACGAAGAGTGGGCCGTTTTTAAACGTCACAATATCAACACAGACGATATCGAGATCGTGCCCGACGGCAAGACGTTCTTTTGGCAGGGCCGTTACGATTACGATATGAACACGGCTCACACGCTGGACACGCAGCTAAATGTGTTCGAGACATTTGACCCGAAACTGAGCGAGAATTCGCAATCTGCTGAGTTTCTGTTCCTCGCAAACATCCTGCCGATGCTGCAAAAACAGGTCCGCGAGCAGATGCCGAACGCCAAATTTGTCGCGATGGACACGATGAACTTTTGGATCACGTCGATGAAAGACGCCCTCATCGAGACCATCAAGGTCGTCGATTGCATCATCATCAACGACGCCGAGGCGAGGCAACTCACCGACGAGACGAGCATCCACGTTGCCGCCCGCAAGATCATGGAGATCGGCCCCAAGGCCGTCGTCATCAAACGCGGCGAATACGGCGCGACTCTGTTTACCAAGGACGGTTACTTTGCCGTGCCCGCGTACCCGCTCGAGAGCGTTTTTGACCCGACCGGTGCGGGCGATACATTCGCCGGCGGATTTATGGGCTATCTCGCCGCTCACAAAGAGGTGACCGACGCGACGCTTCGGCGTGCGATGGTCTATGGCTCGGTGATGGCGTCGTTTAACGTCGAAAAATTTGGCACTGAACGCGTCGATGCTCTGGATTATCCTGAGATCAACGAGCGGTTTAAGGCGTTCAAGACGATGACGCATTTTGACGATATTCCGTTTGAAAGGGGCACGCGTACGCACGCGCCTAGACTGCTAACGCGGCCTCCAACGAGATGAATGTAAAACCGGCAAATCCGCTCGCCCGTTTTGATAGGCGAAAGACAAACTATCCGCTGCTGATCGCGGCGATAGTTCTTATTGCCATATTGATCGGCGGGGCGGTGATGTCAGTGCGGGCCGACGCGATGATCATCGCGGGGCTGTTTGTTGCGGCGGCGGCGATGTTTTTGATCGTCGCGTTGCTCGATATCGCAAACACGCGGCGGCTGGCAGCTACCGACGACCGGCGGTTTATCCGCTGGGACGCTGCGATGCCGGACATCCAGCGGCAAAATGTAAATGTCGAGGTTCGCGAACTCGCACGTGTCCTAGGCGTAGGCAACGACCAGCTCGCCGATCTGCTCTCGGCATACATCGTTGCCGAGGATCTCGCTTTGCGGCAGATACAGCAAGAAGAAAATCTGCCGCTGATGCGGCACGTCCAGATCGGCGGGACGCCGTTTGACGGTATTTTGGTCGACCAGGACCTGATTACGTGTATAGAGGTTTCATTTCTCGTCGTGCCGGACGTGCGTCAGGACCGGATCGAATCTATATTAAAGAAGATACAGCTCGCGAAAAAGAACCTCGCCGAGATGAAAAGCCGCCTGCGGTTGCGGCTGATGCTGGTTCTCGTCACGCAGCTCTCGCCCGCCGAAGAAGAGCAGCTCCGCGGGGTATTGATCACCCGGCGTTTCACTGACACCCCGGTCGATATCGACATCAGGCTGCTCGATTTTGAGATGCTGCAGAAAGTTTATGTGCAGTAGTCAGTGTAGGTGTACCCAGGTGGCGGGGGGGGGTATGCTGAAGCACGGTGTTGGATTATCTCTCAGGTAGCCCTACCGGCACTAACTACTTTTATGCTACTTAAAGACAAAATAGGAATTATTTTCGGGGTCGCGAATAAGCGTTCGATCGCTTGGGCTTGTGCCCGTGCTTGTGGGGCTCAGGGGGCCAAGATGGCGTTTACTTATCAGGCTGAGCGGCTAAAGGAAAACGTTGAGGAACTGGCGGGGACGATCCACGATTCGATCGTTGTGCCGTGCGACGTTACCGATCAGGCGACGGTCGATGCGGCGTTTGAGGCGGTCAGGGAGAAATATGGGCGGCTGGATTTTATCGTGCATTCGATCGCGTACGCTCCAAAAGAAGCACTCGAAGGTGATTTTGTCGAGACCACCCGCGAAGCCTTTCGCACGGCGCTTGAGATCAGTGCATTTTCGCTGACGCAGGTCGCTCTCGCGGCCGCACCGCTAATGTCCGAGGGCGGGAGCATTGTGGCGATGAGCTATTACGGCGCCGAAAAGGTCGTGCCCCACTACAACGTCATGGGCGTCGCCAAGGCCGCTCTCGAAGCCTCGACCCGATATCTCGCCGCCGATCTCGGCAAACACAACATCCGCGTCAACGCCATCTCGGCCGGCCCGATCAAGACGCTCTCGGCCCGCGGCGTTAAAAATATGGGCTCGCTGTTAAATTACGTCGGCGAACGCTCGCCGCTCAAACGCAACGTCACCGTCGATGAGGTTGGCAACACCGCCCTGTTCCTCGTCAGCGAAATGTCCAGCGGCATCACCGGCGAGACGATCTACGTCGATTGCGGTTACAACATCATGGGAATCTAGCGAATGTAGAGTGCACAATGCAAAATGCACAATGAGGAAAGGAAGATTCGCGATTCAAGTTACACATTGTGCATTATGCATTTTTCACTGTGCACTGAATAAAAATGGCTTCAACTAAATCAAACAAACCCCGCGTTACAAAGAAAAAGGTCGATGTGCCAAAGACCGTCGCCGAGGCTAAGGAACTAGAGGCGACACCCGGCTATTGGCACTTGACTGACGACGAAGTTCTACTTCGGTCGCCGGAGCCTGAGGACGAATTAAAAACATCGGATTCGTGGCGCGTGTTTCGCATCTTGGGCGAATTCGTCAACGGCTTTGACGAGCTGGCGACGATCACACAGGGCGTTTCGATATTTGGCTCGGCCCGCACGCCCGAGGACGACCCGATGTATGAGGCCGCCCGCGAAACCGGGGCTCTGCTCGGTGCGGCCGGTTTTGAGATCATCACGGGCGGCGGCCCCGGCATTATGGAAGCCGCAAATCGCGGTGCCCACGATGTCGGCGGAAAATCGGTCGGCTGCAACATCCAACTGCCGTTTGAGCAGATGGCAAATCCGTATCTGACCAAATCCCTGACGTTCAAATATTTCATGGTCCGCAAGACCATGTTCATCAAATACAGCAACGCCTACGTCATTTTCCCCGGCGGTTTCGGCACGATGGACGAGCTGTTCGAGGCGCTGACGCTGATCCAGACGCGAAAGATCCGCAACTTTCCCGTCGTGCTTTTCGGCTCGCAATACTGGCAAGGCCTGCTCCAATGGATCACCACAACGATGCTCCGTGAAAAGTACATCAACACCGAGGATCTCGGCCTCATCCATCTGACCGATTCGCCAAAAGATGCCGTCGATTTTATAATCAAGACCTGTAATTCAGGTATCGATAACGGGAAGCCGGCTTGATCCGTCAATACTATTAATAGCGGCCTTATAGACAATCTTAAAAACTGGAGAGGATCTTTTGTGAAAAATAAACTTAGCTTAAACTTTGTTCTGTTATCAGTAATCTCGGCGGCCGTCGCCATTTCAGCCGCTTGCGGCGGAGCAGCGGGCAATACCTCAAATGCGGGAAACGCCAAGAACTCGAATTCGGCCAACACTAATGCGAATTCAAACTCGAACGCCAACACCGTCGCCGTTTCCGACAAGCCACCGATAGTCACCACGGCTGACAATCTACAGCTTTCGTCCGACTGGATCGACGCATCGGAATTTCCCGGACGCACTATCACTGTCTCGGGATATATCAATCACGCAACCAAAGACACGCTGTCGGTCGGCTATAGTTATGGCCCAACGGTCTCCGGAAATGGTATTGATTGTAAGGGAGATTTTTCGCAGTATTCGGGTATCGAAGAAAAGGTCAACAGCCTGGCAAAAGACAACAAAGCTCCAAAAGCCACGGTCAAAGGAACCTTTAAGTCACGCGAAGACAAGACAATAACGCTCGAACCGTGCGTACTCGTCGATATCGCTAAATAGTCTCGGTGATATCTATATTTTGAATTGCGGCTGGTGAAGAAACTCGCCGGCCATTTTTACGCTTTCAAAACAGAATCGAGCCAAGCTCGGTACGGCTCCGCTACATTTGCCGCATCGATCGCGACGATCTCAGGCACTTCGTAAGAGTGATTTGCGGCAACAAACGCTGTAAGTGCGTCCCATTTTTCTGACAGCGTTTTTATGAGCAGCAGATGCTCTGATTCTTTTTGCAGCTTTCCTTCCCACACATAAACCGACGTCATCGGCGGCAGGATCTGCACACACGCGGCGAGTTTTGCCGTGACAAGCTTTTCCGCCAACTCCTCGGCCTCAGTTTGGTTTGGTGCAGTTGTAATAACGATCAGCATCAACTAGCGTGTTTCGCCATAACCTCGTCATACTCACCCGTTTCCGTCCATTCGAGGATCTCGGCGACGCGCCAGATGGGGAATGGGTGCGAGAGGCCGGAGTTCATGACGTCGGCCCAGAAACGGTCGAGGCGGCTCTCATCGTAATTCTTTTTGAAATCGCGTCCTTGTTCGAGGAAAAGTTCGTAATCTATTTTTGAGGCAAAAGTGCCGCCGGCGAGTTTCATCATCGTGCGGCCGATGACGTGCGGGTCCTGCATTACGAGCAGAGCGGCACGGTCGCACGAGAGTTCGGCACGGCGTGACCATGCGAGCAAGGCGCTGGCGATGCCCATTGAGATGATCAGTTTTATGATCTCGGAACCGGGTATGAGGCGGGCAGCGGAGACATTGATGAGAGCCTCGATGAGCCGTGCGGCGGTGAGATAGAGGACGTGTTCGGAATGGATGTGGCCAACCTCGTGGGCGATGACAGCGAGCGTTTCTTCGTCATTGAGCCGCTCGACAAGCGCCGAGTGGAGCACGATTATCGGTTTTTCGACTCCGCCGGTAAAAGCGTTGACGATCGGGTTTTGCTGGACATAGAGATCCGGCATCTCGACGCCAAGCGTGCCGCAGGCGACCTCTAATTTGGCGTAAAGGTCGGGGCATTGTTTTGGCGTCACCTTGACCGCCGACGCCATAAACGCAACGCGGATAGCGGATTCCCCAGTCCACGCGAGCAGTTTCTTTAGGGCTGAATCGACGCCGGGGATCGCTTTGAGCGCGGCCATTGCCTTGGCGTCCGCCGGGTGGATGTAATCGTTTTTGTGCAGCCCGTCAAAAACCTTGCGCGGCTCGTCTGACAGCGGCAGCTTACAGCGTCCGCAATTGGCATCGGCATTTTTGTAGTCAGCCTTGACGGCGTTTTTCTGACCGCAAAAACGGCATTTGACTGAGTTTGGTTTTGACGGCTCGATCGATTCGCTCTTTTTTCTTGGCATATCGCTATTGTAAACGAAAAATCCGCTGTAAGTGTTCAGAAAAGAATATCCACAGATAGACACAGATAAACACTGATAGGAGACTGTGTACTATCTGTGTCCATCTGTGTTCATCTGTGAACTAAATCGAAAGTCTGACGACCGTTTCGACGTGATGCGTCTGCGGAAAGAGGTCGATGGCGGTGATGGAGTCAATCTTGTAGCCGGCATCGACAAGCAGAGCGAGATCGCGGGCGAGGATCGACGGTTCGCAGGAGACGTATGAGATATGCTCCGGCCGCAGCTCGGCGAGACGCGGGATGACCGCTTTTGCCGTACCCGAACGCGGCGGATCGATCAGGCAAAAGTCGATCTTTTTTGTTTTGTTGTTTTCAAGGAAATATTCGACGCTTTTGTTGAGTAACTGATCCGCAGATAATCGAGCGTCGATTGCATCCCCGGCGTCAGGATCGGGCAGGTCGCAATGTCGATAACATCGTGCGAATCGCGGGCAAAATAGCCGATCTTTTGCTTTTCGCGGTCAACGTGCCAGCGGGCACGCGAGCGGTATTCGAACTGCTGCGGGCTGGCGATGACCGGGATCTCGCCGTCGTATTCGATCTTGCCGATGCGGTGCAGACAATCGCGGATGATGCCGGATTTGGCCTCAAGTTGGGCTTCGTAGGACAGATGCTGAAAGTCGCAGCCGCCGCAGACGCCGTAATGCGGACACGGCGGAGCGATGCGTTTTGGGCCGGGTTCTTTTAGCTCGACAATGTCGGCAAAAGCCATGCGTTTCTTCTTGATCTCGCGGATGCGAACCTTCGCAACATCGCCGGGAGCAGCCAGCGGCACGAGAACGGTAAGATTCTCGGCAAATGCCAGCCCCAGCCCGCGAGGTACGATCTTTTCGATCTTTGCCTCAATGGCATCGCCTTTTGTGTAATATTTGCTCAATTTTTGTGGTCCTCGACCGTTCTTAAAATCCGGCACGTGAACCTTGTCTTTGTATCACAAAACGCAGGCAAAACAAACCTGACGGCTATTTGAGACGGAAATTGCCTTGTTCGAGAACGCTACGTAGGGTTTGCAGATCAGCGTCTTTTGAATACGATATCGTGAACATCACCGCAAAGCCGTCACGTACAGTCGCGTACATCCGTTTCTTACCCGCGCTAGTCGAGGTGTCGAGATAGCCAAACTGCATCGTCCCGAGCTTTTCAGCCTGGGTTTCGGAGTATTTGAAATCAGTCGGCAGTTTCATCGTTGCAAAGCCCGCACGGATCGCGTCGAAATAATCGACCGCGTCCTTTATCTGCGGGTTTAGGACGAGGTTCTCGACCGAGATCCGGACGATCGCATTGTCGGTCTCGCCCGGCATCGACCGGTACGCGGTCAGTAGGATCTGGACATTTTTGATCGCCTGATCGACCTTGGCTTTTGATACGGGTGGCAGCGAATCAGGGGCTTTGAGTGCGAGGTCAAAGCCCCGCTTTTTCATATACGCTTCGAAATCATCGCCCGGGATGAGCCATGCATCCGGGAACGTGACCTCAAAATTGAAAGTCTTGTTTGTGTACGTACGGCCGGAAACGATTCCTTTATCAACCGACGGAGCGGCCTTAATTGGTGTCGATCGAGGCTTTGGCCTGGGTTTGGTTTGGGCCGATAAAATGGTAGAAAATAACAGCGTGACGAAAATGACAGCGACGAACTTTCTCATAAATAAAACAGGCCGAGCCGAGGGATATTTGCCTCTTCACGCAAGCGTTTGAGCAGCATCAGCTCGAAAGTATTTTTGTAAGCGGCGGGCTCCATCTCGGCTTTGTAGCCGCGTAGCTGGGCCGCAACTTCTTTCTCGACAATTTTTAGATGCACAGATTCCCAATTTGTAAGCATCGCCCGATCGAGTAATTTTTCGATATCTCCAAGCGTCGAATCGACCGTCTCGGCATCGCCGGTAAGATTTGTAGTTAGTTCCTCGAGCCTCGCGACGGCACGTGCGATGTCCTCAGTAAGGCCGGCGGTGGTGTTTGCTTTCAGCGATTCAATGGCAGATGCGATGTGTGCAGATATCGCCTCGGGCGAATATGCAATCTCAGCCTCAGTGTCGGTACCCGTTGATTTTCCTGCCTGCGAACGCAGCCATTCGGCGTACTGGACCTCGACCTCTTCGCGGCAGTAGAAAAGGCTTTTGATCGTGCGGGTTCCAATAGGTTGCTTATCAAAAACGTCAAACACCGATTCGATCGAACGAAGGACAATATGCAGCGGGATGCCGCGTTCCTGCCACATCTCGATGAAAGCCCAATCCAAAGGGCTCAGGAACAGATTCTTGGCCCGCCGGCGGATAAATGTGTCTTCGATCTCGGTGAAATAGTTAAAGTAATTCATGGCAGTGCCGACGGCGGCGGCGTTTGGGTGAAGTGATTCACCTGTTATGCTAATCTAAACGAAATATGGCGAAAACGCGACGCGAGAGCTTTCAAACCTCATCGGGCATCGAATTGCCTAATGATTTTAACCCGGAAAATGTGACGCCGGTCGATTACGCGCGGGATCTGGCGGCGCCGGGCGATTTTCCATACACTCGCGGCGTACGGCCGAGCATGTATCGCGGCCAGTTTTGGACGATGCGGCAATACGCCGGGTTTGCCACCGCCGAAGAATCGAATGCACGGTATAAATATCTGCTCTCACAAGGCACTACCGGTTTGAGCGTGGCGTTTGATCTGCCGACGCAGATCGGGCTTGATTCGGATGATGGTTTAGCCGCCGGTGAGGTCGGCAAGGTCGGTGTTGCCATCGATAGTCTCGACGATATGCTGACGCTGTTTGACGGCATACCGCTTGATAAAGTTTCGACGTCGATGACGATAAACTCAACCGCATCAACGCTTTTGTGCCTTTATCTGGCGGTTGCACGCAAACAGGGCGTTGGGTTTGAAAAGGTCTCGGGGACGATCCAAAACGACATTCTCAAAGAATATATCGCACGTGGGACATACATCTATCCGCCAAAACCGAGTCTGCGGCTGATCACCGATACCTTCGCATATTGTGCCGCCGAGGTGCCAAATTGGAACACGATCTCGATCTCCGGCTATCACATTCGTGAAGCAGGTTCGACCGCCGCGCAGGAGATCGCTTTTACGCTCGCCGACGGCATTTGCTATGTCGATGCGGCGATCAGCGTCGGGCTCAAGGTCGATGATTTTGCTCCGCGGCTGTCGTTTTTCTTTAATTCGCACAACAACCTGCTCGAAGAGATCGCCAAATTTCGAGCCGCTCGGCGTTTATGGGCTCGGATCATGCGTGACCGCTTTGGCGCCGTAAATCCAAAATCACTGATGCTGCGTTTTCATACGCAAACGGCGGGTTCGACGCTGACGGCGCAACAGCCTGAGGTTAATGTTGTCCGCACGACCATACAGGCTCTTGCGGCTGTGCTTGGCGGGACGCAGAGTTTGCATACAAATTCGCTGGACGAAGCACTAGGATTGCCGACCGAAAATGCGGCGCGCATCGCGCTCCGAACGCAGCAGGTGATCGCTTATGAATCGGGTGTTGCCGATACGGTTGATCCGTTTGCCGGGAGTTACGCTATCGAGGAATTGACGACACAGCTCGAAAAAGCAGCTGTCGATTACATCGAAAAGATCGATGCAATGGGCGGGATGCTGCGGGCCATCGAACTCGGATACGTCCAAAATGAGATACAAGAGGCGGCGTACGATTATCAGCTGGCGGTCGAAAAAGATGATGCGATCGTCGTTGGCGTCAATAAATTTCAGTCCGACGAGGGCTCTATCCCCGTCATGCGCATCGATGAAAAGATCGAACGCGATCAGGTCGCAAGTCTGCAGGCTATCCGCGCAAGACGAAACGCCGCCGACGCCGAGGCTGCATTAAAAGCCATCGAAGATGCCGCTAACGGCACCGAAAATCTGCTCCCCCGCATACTCACCGCAGTCGAGGCCGAGGTCACCGTCGGCGAGATCAGCAACCGGCTCCGCTCCGTATGGGGCGAATATCGTGAGTCGGTCACCGTCTAGTTCGGAGTCCCAGCTTTAGCAGGCCTCCTGCCAACGGTTGACAACTAAAGTTGGTACTCCAAGCTAATTATTATAGTGACAAACACAGTTTAACTGTGTTATTATTCTACTTGAGCCGCTCCGGCTCTCATCTATCCACAATATATATGCCGGGCCCGACGGCTTTAGACCCCATCGAAATATGGATATTCTCAACGATTACCTCAAAACTCTGCTCTCGTCGTGCAGCGACGAACTGCGTCTTGAACCCAACAAAAATCCTTATTTGGTCGCCGAAAATCGCACTAGCGACGTGTCAAAGGTGCCGCTTTTGGGTACGCAGATCAGCACAATGGTCTTTCCGCTGATACCGCCCGCGACAAAATCAGAGCTGCCGCATAGGTCTGAGATCGAGTTTGTACATCCGCATCAGCTCGGTAATTTTAATTTTACGGTGCAAAAATCATCGGCCGGATTTAACGTGACGATACGTCCGCTGATCGGCGATTCGGACGGCTCAATATCGGTTCCTAGGCCTCTGCCGGACGTCGCACCTGCGTATTCGACGCCGATCGTCGAACATACATTTTCAGAACCAGAACCTGCTGCTACGCCGGAAATGAAAGCCATGCCCGAACCCGCCGCCGAGCCGGAAGTGCAAACCTCATACGAGTTTGAAAGCTCATCTTCCGCATACGATCTGACGGCCAGCGAATCTGCCGAGGTCGCAAGCCTTGCGGATATGCTGATGGAACCGCCCGAGTCGGCTCCGGAATATGTGTCGATGGATGAGGAAAAGGTCGAGGTTGTTTCGGTCAATGACCCTGAATATCAAACCGTATTTTCAGAGACAGCGCCTGAGATACCGCTTCGCCGCAGAGATGATTTTATCCCCGCCGAATACGCCCCGCCGGCCGAGATACAGTTTGAACAGCCTGTCTATGACATGCCCGACCTCGAAATGCCCGCCGACAATCCGCCCGTCAACAACACGCCTATGATGGAATCAACCCCCGTTTTCACACCGCCTCCCGCGATGCCTGTAACAGCTCCGCCGCCAGTCGCAGCAGCTCCGCCACCAGCCCCTGCTGAGCCTGTCGAAGCAGCCTTTGTTGCCGCTCCGGCAAACGCGAGTGAGGCCGCTAAGATGGATGCACTGTTTATGAAAATGGCCGAGATCGGTGCATCTGACCTGCACTTGTCTGTCAGCGTACCACCGATGGTTCGCAAAGACGGCAGGATGAAACCATTGCAAGAGGGCGATGCCGTGCTGACGCCTGAGGCAATGCGCGAGCTGCTGACATCGATCATGCCGGCTCGTAATCAAGAGGAGTTTGCCGCTCGTAGCGATACCGATTTTGCATACGAGATACCGGGCATGGCGCGTTTTCGCTGCAATATTTTTGAAGACAGAAAAGGAATGGGTGCGGTATTTCGCATCATCCCGTCAAAGATCCTGACCGCCGAGCAGCTCAACCTGTCAAAAGCGATCATGGACCTCTGCACGCTGTCCAAAGGGCTGGTCGTTGTGACCGGGCCGACCGGATCTGGTAAATCGACGACGCTGTGTGCGATGGTTGATTCGATCAACAAACAGCGTGAGGACCACATCATCACCATCGAGGATCCGATCGAGTTCGTCCACGACAATCAGAAATGCCTTGTTAATCAGCGTGAGGTGCACAACCACACAGATTCATTCAAAGACGCTCTGCGTGCGGCCCTTCGCGAAGACCCAGACATCGTCCTCGTCGGTGAAATGCGTGACCTCGAGACGATCTCGATCGCTATCGAGACGGCTGAGACGGGCCACCTCGTTTTCGGCACGCTACACACGACTACCGCTGCTTCGACGGTGGATCGCATTATCGACCAGTTCCCTGCCGACCGTCAGCAGCAGATCCGCGTGATGTTGTCGGAATCGCTCAAGGGCGTTATTGCTCAGACGCTGCTCCCGAAAAAAGGCGGAGGACGCGTTGCCGCTCTCGAAGTATTGATCGTCACACCGGCGATCTCAAACCTCATTCGCGAAGGCAAAACGTTCCAAATTCCGTCGGCAATGCAGACAGGTAAAAATCATGGAATGGTGCTGCTCAACGACGCTCTCTACGAACATGTCCAGAGCGGAGCCGTCGAACCAATGGACGCTTACGTCAAAGCCGTTGATAAACCCGGATTTGAGACTCAGTTGACCCGAGGCGGATTTAAGCTTTCCTAACACTTTACTTTCACACAGTAACTTATGCGGCGGAGTCCACACTCCGCCGCTTTTTTTGCCTCCACTTAGTATGGCAACACACAGACACGCCCTCGCAGGTATGTTTATCTAATAGATATATCCCTATTTGCGGCGCCCGAAAGGCCAGGCGATTTCGAGGAGAAAAATATTATGCTTTGGACGATTATCTTAATACTGTTGGTGCTATGGGCACTTGGATTTAGCTTTGCCGGTGCGGCAACCGGTAACCTTATTCATGTTTTATTGGTCGTGGCGGTTATCGTTCTTATCCTCCAGTTGGTTCGCGGACGCAGGGTTTAAGTAGATAAACATGTCGCCAGTAAAGCTTATCGGTGAAAACCGATGAGTTTTCTGGCGTTTTGTCTCCAAAACGTATGCATGATTTTTTTCGTAGATTTGCCGCCTTTGTTTCGCGCGTAGTCGGATCCGGATGGACCTTGATCTTTGTGGTCCTTGTGATCGTCGGGACCGGTTTTTATTCTGGATTTGGCGAGTCGTGGAAAGACGCGACTGATTTTGGTGCCAAACTGACGGTTCTGTTCCTCGTGTTTCTCCTGCAGAAATCTCAAAACCACAGCGATAAAGCAACTCACCTAAAACTAGACGAACTGATAAAGGCGAGTGAAGGGGCACGAAATGAGATCGCCGCTGCCGAGCATCAGGCGGAAAGAAAAATGGACGGACTGAAGCAGGATTCCTGATCCGGTCCGTCCTGCTCCGCTTATTAAGCGAAGCTTTTAGTGCTATTTCTTAAGTCTTATCGACCGGTGGCGACCGCTGTTGCAGATTCCCGGAAATTTTCTTTTTCTTCTTCCATTTCGGCCCCGAGCTCATCCAAAACATCGGATTCGAATTGATCCGTGACGAGTGGAAACATTTCGTTTTCTTCTTCCTTAACATGATGCTCGACATCTTCGATCAGGACTTTGAGTTTTGGCTCAAATTTTTCGCTGTCATCCACGAGAGCCGCGATTTCTTTCAAAAACATTTTGACCTGACGATGTTCTTCGATGCCTTCGAGCACGATGTCGATGAGTTCTTTATTACCTTCGGCTTTGAGCTTTGGATAAAAGATCACTTCTTCGATATGTGCGTGGACATCGAGCTCGGCCTTGATCTTTGCGAAGATCGCGGGGTGCTCGCTTTCCGTTGTTGCCTCGACCTTTTTGAAAAGTTCAGCGACTACCTTGTGGTCGGCTTTTAATAATTCAATTGCGTTCATATAAAAAATTCCCCTTATTCGTATCTATTTAGTATTTGAGTTTTCTGCCTGCGCGGGCGTTTCGACCTTGCCGTCCTGAGCCGCTTTCCAAAAGAAAGTAGCAAAAAGGGCTAGCATCAAAACGAGAGCGATGGCTGCAGTTGCAATACCCCAGTGAACAAATCGAAATGCCTTTGCCGTGTCTTCTCGTACAACAACATCCTTACCATCTACCTGAATAACATCTTTTGCCATATATCCTTCCTTCTAAACGTTAATAAGAGCATCTTAGGAAATTGCCGCCTAAAATGTATGTGCGATAGCATACCGATGGAAGGCTATATGCTGTTAAAATTATCAAGAAGTTAAAATGGTCACGAAAAAGAAAGAAGACGAAGCTCTACAAAACACATTACTCGCCGCGTTGCCGGAGGCTGAGTTCAAAAAGATCCGCCCCCTGCTAAAAGAGGTCGATCTCGAACTCGGTGAGGTCCTCTGGGAAATGGACGAAAAGCGTAGATTTGTCTATTTTCCGACCACGGCGATGATCTGTCTCCTGTACGATTCTGACGAGGGCGTATCCATTGAGGTCGGGATGACCGGCCGACAGGGGATGGTCGGCGTGGTTACATTTATCGGCGACTCAAGGATGGCGAAACGCGCGGTCGTGCAGCGCGAGGGCAAAGCTTTTCGCATGAAGGCCGCCGACGTCGAAGAAGAGTTTGCCAACTGTCCTGACTTTCAGGATATCTGCATGTGCTACACTCAGACGCTGATCGCCCAGATCTCGCAAAATGCGATCTGCAACCGGCTCCACTCGGTTGAGCAGCAGCTTTGCCGCTATTTACTCGTTAACCACGACAACTTACAGACAAAAACCTTTTCAATGACGCACGAGCAGATATCGAACGTATTCGGCGTCCGCCGCGAAAGCGTCTCGCTCGCCGCTGCCGGGTTAAAAGACCGCGGATTGATCGAATATTCACGCGGAACGCTGACGATACTCGACCGGCCGGGTTTGTTGAAAGCCGCCTGCGAATGTTACGAGGTCGTGCGTGAACAGTACGACCGCATCCTCAGTAAATACATATAATAATTAACGAGGTAATTGATATGACAGACAATAAAAATTGCGGACACACATTTACTAACGGACTCACATATCTATTGATCGGTGGCGGCATCGGCGCAGGTCTCGCATTGCTCTTTGCTCCGAAATCGGGCACCGCACTTCGCAGCGACATTGCCGACGTTACCCGCAAGGGCTACGACGCAACCGTCGAAAAAGCGACGGCGTTAAAGGATCAGTCGGCAGCGGCGGTGAGTGCCGTCAAGGAAAAAGCTGAGGCCGTGTATGACTTTGCTTCGGCAAAGATCTCTGCCGGCACCGACGCCATTAATAACGCGGCAGCATCCGCCACCGGAGCCGTCGCTGACGGTCTCGAAAAAATTCAAGACGAGGCCGAGCTGGTCTCAAAACAGATTGGTAATGGCCGTAAATCGACGAGTATCGTCTAGGCTAAAACCAAAAGTGCTCTCCTGCACCGTCTCCCACAAACATTCGGTCCAAGGAGGACCAACATTATGAAGACAAGTATAAGAAACACAGCATTTTTCGCGTTGATCGCTATTGCGTTCACATTTAGCACCGCCACACAGGCCCAGAATCGTCCATATCGCGTTTCGGACCGTGAGGTCCAGACCGTTCTCGACCGTATCGAAGACAAAACCAACGATCTCAAAGACGAGGTCGAACGCAATCTGGATAACAGCAATGTCAACGGCACGAATCGCGAAGATTCGATCAACACGATGATCTCAAATTTTGAGAACGCGACCGACCGTTTGAAAGATAATTTCAGATCACGGCGTTCGACGACAAATGACGTTGACACCGTATTAACTCAGGCAGTAAGGGTTAACAGCTTTATGCGAAACAACCGTCTGTCGCAAAACGCCCAGAGCCTTTGGACGCAGATCCGTGCCGATCTAAACACGGTCGCGGGATATTACCAGACACGTGCAAACTGGATCGACACCGTCAACAACAACGGCGGCGGTTGGCAGAACAATCAGGGCGGCTATACCGCATCTGACGCTCAGATCCGAACGATATTGGACCGGATCAAACAGAACAACAACAGGTTTCGCTCGAGTTTCAACAGCGGGAACCGCCGCTATAACCGCAACAACCAAAACACCACGGCGGGTGAGGTCGTCGATTCAACCAACGAACTCGAACGTGCACTCATCGAGCTTCGTAACAATTACAACAACCGCAACCGCAATACGCGTGGTATCGATGATGTAATGAGACCGGCCGCCGAGATCAATACTTATATCGGCTCTAACCGAACCAGCACCGACGTGATGAACAAATGGGTCATCGTCCGCAACGACCTGACCACACTTGCGGGATACTATCGCGTCAGTTTTGATTGGAACAACCCGTATAACAACAACGGCAATCAGGGTGGACAGAACACGGGTTTTGACACCCGTCTGACCGGCACCTATCGATTGAACAGCGGTATGAGCGACAACGTCTCGACCGTCGTCGATCGTGCTATCCGCAGCGCAAACTACAGCTCGAACGAGCAGGATCGCATGCGCCGCAATCTCGAGCGTAGGCTTGCCTCGCCTGAAACTCTGACGTTTGAAAAGAACGGCCGTCAGGTAACGATGTCTTCGACAAATGCCGCGTCGGTCGTGCTCAACGCAGACGGCGTCAAGCAGACCGAACGGTCACAGAACGGCCGCAGCGTGACCACGACGGTCACCGCGACCAACAGCGACGTGACGATCAACTACGAAGGCGACCGGATGAACGATTTTTACGTCAGCTTTATGCCGATCGCTAATAATCAGCTCAAGGTCACACGCCGCATCTATCTCGAAAATCAAAACACGACCGTCACATCGACGAGCGTCTATGACAAAACGAGCCAGACACCGATGTGGAACACTGGTTCGACAACGGTAAATAACGGCGGCATTACAAACGGATTTATCATCCCGAATAACACCAACCTGATGGCGACATTAGATAATGCTGTTTCGACCCGTACAGCCAGAGACGGTGACCGTTTTTCGATGACCGTTACCTCGCCTTCGCAGTACAACGGTGCTGTTATCGAGGGAAATGTCGTCGGCGAACGTTCGGGCGTCGTATCGGGCCGGGCAAATCTAACGCTCAGCTTTAACTCGATTCGTCTACGCAACGGCCAGACATACCGCTTTGCCGGTATCGTCGAGCAGGTGCAGGACACCGACGGCAAACTCATTACCGTCAATAACGAAGGCACTGTTCAGGACAAAAGCCAGACCGGGACGACGGTCGTGAGAGCCGGTATCGGAGCCGTGCTTGGAGCAATCATCGGTGCGATCGCCGGTGGCGGCGATGGTGCCGCGATCGGTGCGGGTATCGGTGCGGGTGCGGGAGTCGGAACTGTGGTCTTGCAGGGACGCGACAACCTCGACCTCGCTACCGGTTCGCGATTTACCATTACGGCAACTGCCCCGGCAAACGTAAGTTCGCGGTAACCAACCCGCGTTTGATCGAAATGCCCCTGGTATAAGGGCGTTTCATCTTGGGCACGTTCCCGGTAAACGAGCGTGCCCCCTCCTAACTACAATTTGTGTAAGTCCTATGTGATGGTGGGCCTTACGCATTAGCCGGCTGGATAAAACCAGCCGGCATTTTTTTCCAAAAAAAGGCCGCGAGCGTGATGTTCGCGGCCTTTTTCTTTCTGACAACTGACAACCGACAACCGACAACCGACAACTGACAACTGACAACCGATCACGGATTCACCGTCACCAGTCCGATCTCGCTGGGTTCGCCGTAGTTGGCGTTGTTTTTGCGTAGCTGGACGTACACTTCGAGTTGGACGGGGTTGCCGGGAGTTGTGGGCGAATATACGACATCGAGGGCTTTGCCGGTGCCGGTTGCTGCAAGTTCGTACGCACCGCCGGAATCTGCGGGCCGGAGCCAGACCTGCCACGCGTCGGATTCCTCGCGTTTCGAGACGACGACCGAAAATAAATAGCCGTGTTTGGCTTCGCTGAGATCGATCTCGGGCTGGACGAGAGCGGGCGTGAGCGAATCGGGCTTGGTGCCAACGATGCCATAGCTTTCGCCGACGGCGTTCGTATAACCCGCCGAAGCCTTGATCCGATTGGCGAATTCAATGACTCGTTCCCAGATGCCCCGCGGAACGTTGGTCGCTGGCGAAAGCGAAAGTGCCGCCGGAAAAGTCGGCGTCGTCCCGTCCACCGGCAACTCCATCACATCCTTGCGATAGGTCCTCACCGTATCGACAAACGTATCGATCGTATTTGTCGCCGACGCGAGGAAAACGACCATGTCTTTATCTTTTTCGATCTGCGTCACCTCGCCGGCGGTCAATCCATATGTCGTCCCGTCGATCTGTGCCTGATCACTAAAAATAACGTGCCACGCGGCCTGATCCTGTAAATTTGTCGGGTACCATAATGCTGACGGTCTTGCCATTTTTTTATCTCCTTTTGATGGTGTACGAAATGGTTCACGGACCCAAAATGACCCGATGCCGCACAAGAGGGAATAGGAGCACGGGCCCGTGAACACTGGCCCGAAAAACTTTTTCGATGACAAGGAGATTATTGAGGGCAAGCAAAAACGGATTCGATGACGTCAAGCCTGCACTCAAAAGAGCACCCTGTCATCGAATCCGTTTTTCGAACTTTTCAGATTGTAAGCCCGATATAAATATCCTGTCAAGAAAAAAAACACCGGCGTGTTTACAAAAAACATAGCGGTGTTTACCGAAAACAAAGCCTTGTCCGGGAAAAACAACGCCGTGTTCACCGAAAACAAAGCCTTGTCCGGAGAAAACTCCGCCGTGTTTACCAAAAACAAAGCCTTGTCCGGAAAAAACAAAGCCGTGTTCACGGAAAACAAACCCTTGTCCGGAGAAAACAAAGCCGTGTTCACGGAAAACAACCGCTTGTAGAGGGAAAACAGACGCTTGTTCGCGGAAAACAAAGCCTTGTCCGGCGAAAACAGAACCTTGTAAGCCAAAATAACCGTCGGATCGTCGTTTTCCGTTATCAGTTTCCCGTTATCCGTTGCCCCCGCCGCCCTTTTCAAAGCCGTGTACATCAATAAAACAGGCACGAAACCTCTTCGTTGTTCGTTATTTACTATTAGTTGTTCGTTGTAGCAGGCCTGACCCGATTCTTCCGTTCCGTTTCCTAAAAGAATCTCATGAGCGTCTCAGGTCGCGGATACAGATATAGCGGATAAATTCGCTGGAATTCTCTGACTCGGTGGGACGCAAGTGTTTTTGCAGCCGAAACGACAAGAATGTGAAAGTTTCTGCAACACTCGCCATAATGACGACCTGAAAAGCAAGTGCATGAATCAAGCGGCCTGACATTTGCCAATAGATAGTCGAACGAATGGGGTGTCTCGGAACCAATCCACCTTCCGATGCGGTCGTAAACGTCCCATTTGACTAGCCAAATCAACGCTTGCTTCAAAAGGTCGATGATCGAGGATTTGTCCGTCCATGGATATATCCATGGAGGATACAGGCACATGCCGTCCAGTCCCCGGGTGTGATATCGGCTCTTATCCGTGATCTTCGGTTCAAGCACTTCACACAGTGGCATCTTCCGGTCGTCGAAATCTGTAAGCCGTATTCGGAAGAGCCTACATGGATTTCCGATTAAACCTACGAGTTCATTTTACGCCATGGTTCTCCGTACATTTTGGTAAGTGGCGAACTCCGACAACGGCTCCAGTTAGGACCTCAACCGTGCGATCATGGTGCAGATCATCGAGCAACGGACCATAGTCAGACGGAGATATTACCGGCTTAAACCATCCTTCCCAAACCGTCTCACCATTGGCACGTCGGTCTTTAAGTTCAAGCCCAGGAATTTCATTGGCGATTTCGGCTATCTTTTGATCTGTTCGAAAACCCAACCTAGTCTCCGTAAGGGGCTTTGGGCGATACCCGTGACGTGATAATGGCAGGTGCGCCGCCTGTCCCTGAAGATCCCACCGAACTCGCCTTTTTGGATTCGAAAAGAGCCGACACATCATTCGATCCGTCGAAGTTGCGAAGACGGTTTAACATTTCGTCCCGCGAGCTTAAGATTGCAGTCCTTTCGGCGTCGGTAAGTTCGTCCACATACGAATCAATCATTCGCGTCGAATCGGCGCGGTCGGGGATGCGGCTATGCGAGATCCACATCGGCAGTTCCTCGAAGAACCGAACAAGAGCGGCATAAATCTCTAGATCGGCGTCTCCATCAAAGTAGCTTGTGAGAATTTGCTCGAGATGAAATGACTTCATCTTGAACTGAGTATTGTTCTCGCGGGATTCGTGCTTCCATTTTTTGCCACATTTGGTGCTCCGGCGAAAGTCCTCGTTCGTCGCGTTTACCTCTTCCGCTGCGTGGATGTATCCGACCGGGTCTGTGAGAATAAACGAGATCGAGCCTATTCCACCTTTAACCCGTTCATACTTTTGCTGTCTTTTTGCATGACCCCGAAGAATCAACTCTGGCACACGAAATATATCGTCGCCATAGTTGTTCTTCTCTCCTGATTCCCAAGCAGGGACGATGTCGACGCCAAATTCCTCTTCCGTGGATCGGAACAAAATTATCGACACAGAATGCGATTGTATTCGGACAACGCTACGAAGACCGGCGGAGCGACGAAGTTTTCCTGTATCAATTTTGCAATCTCGCCAACGGCAGATGAGGGATCGGGAGATAGGTCGCGAGAGAAGCCAGCCCGGAAAAGAATATCTAGATCATGCGGTGGCCGAATTGCGGTGAATCGTGGGTAGGAACCGATTTGACGACACCTGTGTTTGCCGAGTACTGAGCAGACAGCCGCGTAGATTTCGGAAATCAATGTCCTTTGCTCCTCAGTCGGAGTGAGCTCCTGATGCGAATAGGTTCTTAATGCTTCATTTCTCATAGTTGGTCGTAATCATCGCGGTGAACAGGTCATTTAGAAGTCTTCCGCGGAAATTTGAAACTGCGGTGTTTCGGTGAAGGTCAATCTGCCGCATGACGTCCGCATCTATGCGGTCGGCATCCGCATGGCAATAGACCAGTAATGGAACTTGATCGTCTTTAACTTTCAAGATTTCGTGGATGTTATCTTTCCACTGAGGATAAAAAACAATGTAGCAATCGGTGCCTTCACGGTTGGCGAATTCGTTCATGTTTGGAACACCGACGAGGTTCTTGTCACTGAACAGCGAAGACCGCAGAACCACTTCGCGTAGCGTGGTGTACCCGTCGCCGCTCCCAAAGAGAGCAATCTTCCGCTTCGAAAGGCCCTTTCCTAGACGCATTCCGACGGGGATAACGCCACGAAGATACTGCCATCCCTTCACGCACGCCGTGAGGATAACGAGAATCGTCGCTGGATAGCCCAGAACATCTAAGATTGATGTGGTAACGCTCCACACGTGATTTAAAGTTTGCATACCGGTTTCTATACGCTCGGAATTACCGCAACAAAGATTCCTTGAATTATTAGGTCGGCGGTAAGAACAATTGGCCTAAAACTCTCGTCAGAGGACTCCGGTCTTAGGACTACTAACCCCTTTTCTTGATGAAATCGCTTTACAGTAGCCTCGCCGTCAACGTAGGCGACAACAATATCGTTCACCTCTGCCGTAGGCTGCTGACGAATCAACATCAAGTCTCCGCTCTGAATCCCCGCCTTATCCATCGATTTTCCGCGAGCCTTCAGAATGAAGTGGGGAAATCTTGCGGGAGCCAGCCGTGTCGAGACGCGAATCTTTCCCTCGACGTTTTCCTCGGCGAGAGAAAGCACCCCGCATGCCGCGTGGCCTACCACCGGAACGAAGACCGTTTCTTCCCCCAATACGCCGAATTGGCCGATCAGATCGCGAAGCCTTTCGAATTAACAAACGAACTAAACTGCAGTCGTGGGATGTCGAGACGGTTTCGTCGGGTGTTTGGAAACAAGGGAAATGTAGCACTAACCGTTTGCTTTGGCAAGAGAAAAGGCCCCGTCGTGGGACGAGGCCCTTTTTTGTAATGTTATTTGGAAACCGTGACGTTGTTGACGGTAAGGGTTGCGCCGATGGAGCGTTGAAATTCGGAGACGGCTTTGTTTAGGTCCGACTGGGTACGAAACTCGAGTGAGCGGGCGATGGCGAGGTCGGTGGTGCGTTGGCGAACCAGGTAAAATGTGGTCGTGCCGGCACGAAACTGGCGTTGTTCGCTTGCGAGCAGTTCCTCGGCGGCGATGCGCGAGGCGGTCGCGGATGCGAGACGTGACTCGGACGAACGGAGAGCTTGCAGGGCGTTGCGGACCTCGGCCTCGACTATCTGCTCGGTCTGTGCACGGTTGTTTGCAATGCGGTCGCCCTCTACGAGCGAACGGCCAAAATTAGCTTTTGCGGTGCGATTTCGTAAGGGAGCCCGATCTGGACGCCGACACGTACGTCGGATAATCGAGAGCGGCGAGATTGCCCAGCGATGAACCGTAGCCGCCGACGAGATTTGGCGGAACATTTGCCGCACCCGACGAAAGTGGGTTTGGTGTACCCGCTAAGCCCGCCGCCGTATATGAGCCTACGAGGTCGATCTGCGGTTTTGTCTGATCCTTATAAAACCTCTGGTCGATCTTATTGATATCGGACTGTGTTTCAAGCTGGGCGATCTCGGGGCGGTTTTTCATCGCCTCGGCAGTCGCAACTTCGAGCCCAATACGCGGGATCTGGGGATTTGTCGATGTCACGGGCGTTATCGGCCGCGACCATTCGGCGGCTGAGCGGTCGGGCAACAGCAAGGTTTTGAGGATGTTCTCATTTCGCGTGACACTTTCCTGAGCGGCAAAGATCAACTGCTCAAATGTCGCGATCTGTGCCTCTGCGGCGACTATCTCGATAGGTGCAAGCACGCCCTTATCGACGAGACGTTTGTTGCTTTCGAGCTGTTCGCGGGCATGGGTGAGCGTGTCGTTTTGCACCTGTAGATTGCGTAGAGCAAAAACGAGGTCCCAGTACGCCTGTTCGACCGACGATATCGAGTCGATGGCTTTTAGGCGGAGCTGCGATTCGGATATCTCGATGTTCTTGCCGGCGATCATGATATTCCGCCGATTGGCATCGATCCTAAGACCGCCAGAGCAGGTTGTGTATGTCGCGATCAGATTCGTTGGAAATTGCGGGTTTAGCGTGGCGTTGCGGTTAGTCGTCACCGTGCGTGCCTGATTAAATATCACATCATACGAACCGCCAAATCGAGGCGTAAAACCCGACAGGCCGATGTCGTTAAAAAACTGCCGCTGCGTCACCGAACCATTGACCGCACCACCGATGGTCGATGCCGTGGGCGTCGTGCGGCTCTCGTAAAACGTCTGCGAGTTGAAAAACGGATCGTAAATGCCCTTTGCCGCTTTGAGGTTAAAATCCGAGATCTGGGCGTCGTTTCGCGACACGTCGATGTCGTTATTGTTCTTGAGCGCCATGTCGATGGCATCCGTGAGCGGCAGCGACAACGGTTCGGCAGTGTTCACGCCTACACGCGACGGATCCGGCATCGGTTTGAGCGGGGTCGTAAATGTCGGCTGAATTGGCGTCGGCTCGGGAGTCGGAGTCGGCGTTTGACCGAACGCAGAAGAGAAACAAAACATCGCCAATAAATGCAGAAGCCCGCGCGTAAGCAAGGGCGTAGCAGTCAACGTCGCGTTACGCCCTTGCTTACGCGCGGGCTTCTGCATATTTTTGGATCTTACAACCACTAATTTTGCTCTGCCTCCTCAACTTCAGGTGCGGGATCTTCCTTTTCCGGCTTTGATCGCTTGAATTTCGATACCAGTCCACTAAACGCGCCGCCGATCTCTTTGAACACGGTCAATTCCTGAGCGTCGTCAAAGATCGAATAGAAAACTGGCACGGCAAGCAGCGTCAACAACAGGCACAGCGACTGGCCGCCGACGACCAAAATACCGATCGAGCGGTTGGTCGCGGCTCCGGCTCCGCTGCCGATAATTAGCGGGATCATACCGGCGACAAGCGCCATCGTGGTCATCAAAATAGGACGCAGACGGTCGCGGTTCGCCTGGATGATCGCATCGTAGCGGCCCATTCCACGCGAACGCAGAGTGTTTGTATGATCGATCTGCAAAATGGCATTTTTCTTTACGATACCGAAAAGCAGCAGTATGCCGAGTGCGGAAAAGATATTGAGTGTCTGTCCCGCGATAGCTGTCGAGATGAGAGCGAACGGCACCGACAACGGCAGCGTCAGCAGGATCGTTACCGGATGGATAAACGATTCGAACTGCGCCGCGAGGATCAGATACATAAAGACGAACGACAGCAGGAACGCGAGCAGAAATGAATCGAACGCCCTCTGCAATTCCTTTGACTGGCCCTGGACGCCGGTAGCATATTCGGACGGCAGATTTAGCTCTTTGACGTATCCCTCAAGTTTTGTCAAAGCGTCGGCCTCAGACGTGTTTGGCGGCAGGCTCGACGAGATCGTCACGACACGCTGGCGATTTAAGCGGGCAATTGACGAAGGGCTGCGTGCCTCTTGCGCCGTCACCAAACGGTCTAATGCGACAGGATCGCTCTTATTTGACGCGACGGTGAAATACTGCAAGTTTTCACGCGTCCGGCGAAACTTTTCATCCGCCTGGACCACGACATCATACTGCTGAGTGCCTTCGCTAAAGGTGGATACACGCTGGCCCGCGGCAGCTATATTTAGGGCACGCGAAATGTCCGATGCATTGACGCCGAGGTCGGCAGCTTTTGCACGATCGATGACGAAACGAACCTCAGGCGTGCCGAGATCGACCGAGTTGTCGGGGTCGCGAAAGCTCGGGTCCTGCTTCATTTTCTCGACCAGTTGGTTTGCGTAATTGTTGAGTTGCTCCATGTCCGGACCCGAAATAAAGTACCCGATGCCCGATCCGCCGCGGCCAAGCCCGATGCCCTGAGCGATCGACGACGACGCCGACACATTAACGCGCCAGTCCTTGTTCGTGTATTGTTTGACGATCTGGCGGGCCTGATTGATCAGTTGAGCCTGACCTTGCTTGCGTTCGCTCACAGGTACGAGACTGACGGTAATGCTCCCGCTGTTGCCGCCGCCTCCACCACCGCCGCCAAAGCCACCGGCATTGACGACCGTGTTTCTTAGGCTCGGCAACTGTTCGCGAACGTCGCGGGCAATACGGTCGAGGATCGATTGCGTCGCTGCGAGCGATGTGCCCTGCGGCCCGCGAACGCTGATCTGAAATACCGATTCGTCCTCATCCGGCAAAAACGCCATACCAACATATTTATATAGCGGCACGATCGAGGCGACCGTCAAGACGCAGATAAGCACAACGACCCAACGAAAACGCATCGCCAGCTTGAGCATCCACGTGTACCCGCCATCGACCTTGCTGTAAAACCAACCGGACTTGGACGAGCCTTCGGCCTCGTCGGTCTCAGGTCTCAAGTCCAAAGCCTCATGTCCTTCTTCCGACATTGGACCTGGGACTTGGGGCTTGGAACTTGGAACTTTCTTCTTGATCCACCTCGCCGCGAGCATTGGCGTCAGGGTGAACGAAACGATCAGAGAAACCGCGATCGCCGCTGCCGAGGTCAGGCCAAATGACGACATAAAACGACCGACGATGCCGGTCATAAAGCCGACGGGTATAAAGACCGCAAGCAAACTCAATGTCGTTGCCAGCACGGCGAGGCCGATCTCGCGTGTGCCTTCGACGGCTGCTTGGTACGGATCCATTCCCTTTTCCTCGACAAAGCGATAGATATTTTCCAGCACAACTATCGCGTCATCGATCACGATCCCGACCATCAACGTCAACGCAAGCATCGTCATCTGATTTAAGCTGTAGCCAAACGCCGCGATCAACGCAAAAGCAGCAATGATCGATACCGGAATGGCGAGCGATGCGATGATTGTCGTGCGGATGTTCCAAAGGAAAAAGAAAACAATAATTGCCGCAAAAAGGGCTCCGAGGACGAGATGCTCCTCGATAGCGTGGAGCGAAGTTTCGATAAATTCGGATTGGTCGCGGACGACGGCAACCTTAAAATCTTTTGGCAGAGTCGGGATGATCGTCGCCATCCTCTGTTTGACGCTGCTGATGAGGGCGACGGTGTTGGCACCCGACTGTTTACGAACGCCGATCGAGACAGCGGGATTACCGTCGAGCGAAAACGCATTTGTCGGTTCCGCAGCTCCTTGTTCGACGCGGCCGATGTCTTTGAGCTTGATCGAGAAACCGTTTTTGGTCGCGATGACGATGTCATTAAACTCCTCGACCTTGGTGAGCTTGCTGATCGTTCTGAGGCCGACGGTTTTCGCTCCCTCGACAAGTGTTCCGCCCGGCAACTCCTGGTTCTGAGACGCAACTGCACTCGTGACCTGAGTGACCGACAGCCCGTACGCCCGTAGACGGTCAGGGTCGATGAAAAGCTTGATCTGTTTCGCACGCCCGCCAAAGACCATGACCTCACCAACGCCGTCGGCGGACTCTATCTTTTCCTGGATAAGAGTCCTGACCAGATCGCTTAGCTCAATAACATTTCGCGGAGCGCTGATCGAATACATCAGCACCGGCATCGAATCCGGGTCGGCCTTACGGGCAACCGGCGGGTCAGCATCCTCGGGCAGACGGTTGACGACGGTGCTGAGTTTTTGCTGGACCTCTTGGAATGCTTGGTCTGGGTCTTTTTCGAGGTTAAACGTAAGCGTGATGTTCGACCCGCCGCGTGACGAGCTGGATCGCATCTCGTCGATACCGGGGACGGTGTTCAGGGCACTCTCGATCGGGTCGGTGACCTCGGTTTCCATCTCCTGCGGAGCGGCACCGGTATTATTCGTTCCGACCGAGATGGTCGGCAGGTCGATCTTTGGAAAGCGGTCAACGCCCAGCGTAAAAAAGCTAAACCCACCGACAACCGTCAAAAACAGGACGATCACGGTCGCGAAAACCGGGCGATGAACACATATTTCGGCTAGCCACTGCATAAGAAGTAAGTCCCAAGGCTCAAGTCCCAAGCCTCAAGTCAAGAAGGTGTTTTGATCCCTACTTGAATTTCCGTCCTTTTAAGTCAGATTGACGTAAATAATTTGAAAGCCCTGAGATGACCCTGCTATTCTCGATCGCTCTCGCAGAGATGAGGTTAAATTCTGCCTCAGAAATGTATTCCTGATCGAGAGCTACAAACAAAAGCGAGCGGGTTTCTCCTGCGGAGCCCTTTGCGATTGACAGGAAATTAGCAAATTCCTTATCACCATCTCGTTCAAACCCTTCGGCCACGTTCGACATTATGGAAACTGATGCCCGACAAATCTGATCCTTGAGGCCATAATCACGAGAAAAACCATCATGTTTTGTAATTCCGTAAATATTTTTTGTTAACTCTCTGGCGATCTTCCAAGCCTCCAGATCTTCAAAACGTTGAATTGTTGACATCATCTTCCTCCGTTCTTATTAAATTAGTTAACCTGAAACCAAATCAACACCGGCATCACAGACTTGGGACTCTTGGGACATTGGACTCGGGACTAATAGGCGACTTTTGCTCCCTCGTAAAGTTGGTCGAGATTGCTGGTTGCGACGGTTTGGTCAGCGTCGAGGCCGGAGATGACTTGGTACGAATCCCCCTCTTCGGTGCCGAGTTGGATGACGCGGAGTTTGGCAAGGCCTTCTTCGATCACGAAAACACGATAGGATTGGGTTCCCTGATCATTGTAAACGGCGGTCTTTGGAACGAACACGCCCTTGCCGCCGCCTTCGCGATTGATCTGAGCAGTGACGAACATGCCGGTTCGCAGGCCGTTGTCGTTATTGTCGATCAGCGCCTCGACGATCGCCGAACGGGATACCGGATCGACCGCCGGATTGATCGCCGAAACCGTTCCCGCAAATTTTCTATCTTTATACGCATCGACTTCGAACGAGACGCCGCGTCCGACAGCTATGTACGGAACGTCGGCCTCGGGCACCTGTATCTGGGCTTTGATCGGATTGGTTCTAAGGATCGTGGCGACTATGGACGCGGACGAAACGTATTCGCCGACAGCGACCGGACGGCTGCTGACAAAGCCCGAAAATGGTGCTCTGATGACTGTATCCACGATCGCCTGCTGAGCATCGGCGACCTGCGTCTGTGCCGATTCGACATTTGCCTGAGCACTGACGATCGCCTGATTGCTTTGCTTTGCGGTGTTTACCGCTGAGTCAAGATTTTGCTTTGCAGCATTTGCGCGTGTCCTAGCTGTATCGCGGGCGGTGCGATAGGTTTCGTAGGTGATCATCGCTACATCCCCGGTCTCGGTCAATTCGCGATAACGCTTTTCGTTGGCCTCGGCCTGTTTAAGCTCAGCCAGCGTCTGCTGATAATTTGCATCCGCCGCACGAACCTCCGGCACCGTCGATGCATTAAACTTACGTCCGTCCAGCAATCCCAGCCGTGCCTCCGCCTGTTTGACGCCCGCCCGTGCCTGCTTTACAGCGGCTTGCGCCGTTGCGAGTTGGAGCCGTGCGTCGCGGTCATCGACGCGAGCGATCACCGATCCCTGCGCAACAAATTCGCCGGCATTGATCAGAATATTGGCGATCTTGCCGGCGGTTTTGGGAGCGACGTTAGATGTTTCCTGAGCCGTCAGGCTGCCCGTTGCATGGATGACGGAGGCAACATCGCGTGACTCGCTTTTGCCTACGGTTATTGCGGTCGCGGGTTTTTGCGGGTCAGTGTTCGCATTGCCCCGCCTCCCGCTGTTGGATGAGGACGAACCACAGGCCAATGAAGAAAGAATGGCGGCGACGCAGATGAGCGCTTTTAGACGTGTATTCCACATAGATAAATTGTCTAAGCCTCATATTTTACAACACTAGGAGGCCTGTCCAGGCAAGATATATGTAAATTTTTGTCAACGAAACGTCAAAAAATCTACGTAATTATAGTGATGTTGCGAACGACGAGTTGTGCTGATCAACCGCTCGAATGTTAAAATATTATAATCAAATTAACTACCGAGAGGTCAGCCATAATATGCAAGAAATAACCGTATCCGAACTAAAAGCCCAGCTCGACGCTGGGGACGATATCCAACTCATCGACGTTCGTCAGCCTGACGAATATGCCTTTGCAAAGATCGAGGGAGCAAAGCTGATACCGCTCGGCGAGATCATGTCGCGCGTAGAGGAGATCGACCCGACACGTGACACCGTCATCCATTGCAAAATGGGCGGCCGCAGCGCGCGGGCGATCGAATTTTTGGAACATTCGGGTTTTGAGGGAAGCTTAAAGAATCTTGTCGGCGGGATCACGGCATGGTCGAACGACGTCGATCCGGGCGTGCCTAAATACTAAGAGGCTTAGACAAGCAGATCATCGACATCGCCTGAGCTATGAAGCACTCGAATCAGGTCAATGGCTGACGCGGTAACCTCATAAAACAAGAGATAGTGGGTATACCCGCTCACGTGCCAAACACGACGATTTTCGTTTGGAAACTCTCCCACCTCGTAAGCCTTGCCTAGAAAAGGAAATCTGGACAGCTCGTCCAAGCTACGTTCGGCGGCGATTAGAAAACTCAAAGCAACTTCGATATTGTCGTCTGCAATGAAGACAAAACATTCTTCGAGATCGCGGACAGCCTGTCGTCGTTTTGAAATGGTCAGGGCCATTATTTCTTGCGTTTCGCGATACGTTCCATTCCCCGTCGTCTGATCTCCTCAAAATCAGCTTGAGTCAATGGCGTTGACGGGCCGCTATTAAGTCCTTCGAGAATTAGCTCGTCGAGCCTTCTCTGAGTCCTTTCATTTAGACGGCCTCGCACCAGATCCCGGAAAAATTCGCTCGTGTTGCCATAACCCTCGGCCTCGACGACCTTGTCCACATCGTCCTTCATCGACTTTGGCATTGAAATATTGACAGTAGTATTTTCCATTGATATCACCCATCCTCACGATAACGCCGATGGCATTCATTGTCAATAGTTTTCATTCACTGTCATCAAGGTCTATACCTTCCGCGAGCCTGACGATCCTCATTCCTTCGGTGACTGTCGTGCGGCAGGCCATGTAGGCCTTTTCTTTTTCGCCCTGCTCGACCCAGACTTGGCAATTAAGGCATTCACCGTTCCAGCAAAAGTCGCCGTAGGAAATATTTTCCATTGCTAGAAACTGAAAACAGCGCAGGAGCGAATTGTTCTCTGGGACCATACGGCTCTCGCCGAGGATCTCGATCTCGATCAGTTTGTCGTAGGGTTCGAAGATGTCGGGATAGGACATAAGTATAAGGTGTTACAAAGATTTAACCCGGTGCTGATTAAACTAGATAATCTTAGCGAAAAGGTGTAATTTTGAACAATGGCAAGAGTACGATTCACAGGTCCGGTTTGCCCGTATTGGCAACACGCACTCGGACGAAAGTGAAAAATGTAAAACGCAAAGTGCAAAATCGGAGCGGTTGGATTAAGATTTTTCGTTGCACCTGTTCGACATTTTATTCACGCGGCGACGTATGAGCCGTTTGTCAGCAATTTTGCATCTCATAATTTTGCATTTTGCATTTCTATGATCGGTTCACAGATCAATCAATACAAGATCCTAGAAAGATCGGCTCGGGCGGACAAGGCGCGGTCTATAAGGCTCTCGACACCAAACTCAACCGCACTGCCGTCATAAAGGTGCTCCCGCCAGAACTGACACAAAAGACCGCCAATTTCCGACGGTTTGAGCGCGAAGCCCAGCTCTGCTCACAGCTCGACCACCCAAATATTTGCACGATCTATGATTTTCATAGCGCCGACGGCGTGTTTTACATCGCGATGCAGTATGTCGAGGGCAAAAATGTCCGCCAGCTCGTCGCGGGCCGTCCGCTGGAGCTAAAAAGCGCTCTGTCGATCGCTATTCAGGTCACCGACGCCCTCGCCTACGCCCACTCAAAAAACATCATCCACCGCGACATCAAAGCGGGCAATATAATGGTCTCAGAGTCGGGACAGGTCAAGATACTTGATTTCGGACTCGCCAAACTCCTCGAAGACGATCATGCAAGTCAAAACGAGGGCCACGATCGCAACGAGATCACCGAGCTTGGCATCCCTTATGGAACGGCAACCTACGCCGCACCCGAACAAGCGAGAGGCGAGCGTGCAGATCACCGCTCGGATATTTTTTCGACAGGCGTTTTGATCTATGAAATGCTAACCGGCATCTGGGCGTTTCAGGGCAAGAATGTTGTCGATGTGCGGCACCAGGTGCTTTACGGCACGCCAAAACCGATGGCCGAACTGCGTAAAGAGCCATTGCCGCCGCAAATACAGCAGATCGTCGATAAGGCTCTCGCCAAGGATCCAAAAGACCGCTATCAAAAGATCGCCACAATGCGTGATGAACTGCGAGCCGTGCTGCAGCAGATCGCCGGGCTCGCAGTGATGCCGAGCGATACTTTTACGCCGGGTTATGCCGACGGCAGCACGGTCAAACGGGTTCTCAATTGGTTCACAGGCAAATCCGTACCCGAGGCGTCTTCGTCGGCGTCGTTTCCGTCACAAATATCGTCGTCTAGCCAACCGTCTTTTACCCCGGACATCTCGATGACCGCGACCGGCACCGAAAAGAAAAGCGTTGCGATCTTGCCGTTTCAAAACCTAAGTCCGGACGCCCCATCGAGTTTTTACGAATTTGCATTGGCAGATTCCGTAATTACTGAGCTCGCACAGATTCGTTCGATCATAGTGCGGCCGAGCTCGGTCATCGCAAAATACCAGGGCAAAGAGGTCGATCCGCGTGAGGCGGGTAAGGAATTACGCGTTCATGCCGTGCTGTCGGCCGGGTTTATTCGTGCCGGTGACAAACTCCGCGTTACAGCCCAACTGCTCGATGTGCTGACAGGCGACATTCTCTGGAGCGACCGCATCGACGCCGAGGGCAGCGACATTCTCGCTCTGCAGGATGGCATCGCTCACCGCATCCTCGACGGCCTGCGGCTCGAACTCACCGACATCGAAGCCGAAAAACTAGGAAAACGCGCCACCGACAACGCCGAGGCATGGGAAGAATACCTTCGCGGCCGCGACAATTTTGGACGCTTTATTTTCCGCACGATCGACGCCGAGGATTGCGACGCCGCGATCGCTAATTTCAAACGGGCGATCGAGCTCGACACTCATTTTGCACTCGCGTACAGCGGGCTTGGTGCATGTTACGCCAACCGCGTCTTTAAGGGGTTAGGCGAATCCGAAGATTACACATACGCCGAGGCCGCATTTAGCAAAGCGTTTTTCTACGACCCTAACGTAGTCGAGGCCCGCGTGCTAATGGTCATGATCTACATGGCCCGTGGCGAAAAGAAAAAAGCCCGTAGCGAGATCGAGCTGCTGCAAAAACAGTTTCCAAACGATGCCGCTCTTTATTTTGTGACTGGCGTCGTTCACCGTCTCGATGGCAAATACGACGAATCGCTCAAAGCGTTCGAAAAACTCTCGCGTCTCGACCCTGCGGCCCGTGCCGTCGCGGCGTATAACAGTGCCCGAATTTACATCTACAAACGTGATTTCGACAAGGCTCTTGAGATGCTTGATAAGGGTGCTAAGGTCGAGCCAAATCATCCGATGATCAAGATATTCCGCTCGGGTGTATTTTTTTACCAAGGCAAATTTGACGAGGCCAACGCCCTCATCGCCTCGGTACTAAAAGAAAATCCTCGAATGGACGGCATACGCCCGCTCGCCGCCGAATTTCTCGCCGGCTCCGGCCACCCTGAAGAAGCCCGTGCGATGCTCACGGACGCCGCCCTCGCACTTTCACGCTCCGATCACGACATGGCTTATTGGGTCGGCTCAACCTACGCCCTGCTCGGCGACACAGATCTTGCGTTCAAATGGCTCAACAAAGCCGTCAAACTCGGCAACCAAAACCGCCCGTATTTTGAAAACGACACAAACGTCGCCAGTCTCCGCGAAGACCCTCGCTGGGCTGAGTTGATGGAAAAGATGAATAACGGGGAATAGATGTAGGCGGAAACCCGTGCGGTAGCAAGGGTGCCTTTTATGATTGCCGTATGCTTATCGGAAGTGGAGCACACTCCCTACCGGTCGTGTTTCTGCCTTTCTTTCGCAAACACAAACTCATTACACCCGAGCCCGACGCCGCCGCTTTTTACCTTTGTCATCGTAAAGCCTTTTGCTTTGTAAAAATCAAAGATCTCATCGACCGTCGCGACTTCGTACGGAAAGCCGCCGACCCAGTCGATGATGTCGTACCAGCGGTTCATGCCGCGGCCGTTTTTATAACGCGTCCAGGAGTGGATATAGGTCAGAGGTTTTAGCGTGACGATGCTCGCGGCGAGTTTTTTTAGTTCGTCGGGAATTGTAATGGCGACGGCAAATGGCGTCTTTAACAGTTTGGGTAATCGGCAATAGGTCTTTTTGATCCAGTGCCAACGGCGGGCCTGGCTGCCGGTGTCGTTGTAGATCGCGATAAAAAGTTTACCGCCGGAGGTCGTGGGAATTGCAGCATTTTCAAGCGCACGCCACATCTCGCCGGTGTGATGCAGCACGCCCCACGAATATACGATGTCAAATTTGCCGAGACTCGTGACGTAATCTGCGTCGAGAGCCGAGCCTTGCTCAACACGCCAGTTCGGGTCGTTTGGAAAATAGCGGTTGCGAAGCTCCTGGGTACAGGCGAACGAATTACTGTCAAAATCAAACGAATGGACCTTTGCACCCAAACGCCTTGCCGCGAGAGAAAACAGCCCACTGCCGGAGCCGATGTCGAGAAACGTCTTACCCTCAAGGGTATCGCATTCGAGCATTTCTTTGAGCGATTCTTCGGCTTTGGCGATGCGCTCGTCGTCCAGCACGGCGAGAAACGCTGTCCAGTTTTTACCAAATTCAAAGCGTTTTCCGTCCGCAACCTCGCGGCCGTGCTGTTCGGCGATCTCGATATTTTTGGTCAATGTGGCACTCATAATAATTCGGGGCAAACCATATTAATAATATGCCCAATAGACCGCGATTTTCACATATTCTCCCGCGACGGTCTGCCAGCCTCGAGGCTTGAGCCACCAATAATGTGGTGTTGGGGTGAGATCTCCCGGCGGTGGTGAGGCAATGCCGAGCGTGACGTTTTCTCCGGCCAGTATCTTTTCAAATGTCCCGAGGGCGCCGCGAATGATAGGCGGACGTCACGATCAAAACCGAATTGAGCGAGCGGACAGCGATCTCGTCTCTGAGGGCTTTTGCTTCGTCATCCGTCCCAGCAACCTGTCCGGGTAAAACACGGATCGCCTCGGGCATTACGCCATTTGCTATAAGCTCACGCTGCTCAAGTTCGACGATCGTCGGGTTAGTTTTGCCGGAGTCGAACCAGCGTGCACGCTCGCCATCGTCGGTCACGATCACTAGCGGTGCGACGCCCTGTTTATATAGCTCGGCGGCCTTTTTTGTTCGTTCTTTATAAACTGCTGAGCCGCTCAGAACCATGATCGCATCGGCGTATTCAAGCGGCTTTTCGACGATGAGATGGGTCGCGAGAAAAGGAGCGACGATGATCCAGACACCGAGCAACAGGCAAAAGACCAGCGTAAATGTCGCCTTGCGTTTCAACGGTTAACCTCGTTTCGTATCCGCCATGATCGCCCGCAGTTCCCCGATCTTTGCTTCCCAGCTTTCGTGAGCAATGGCATCGCTCACCTCGTGACGCGGTTTGGGATGTGCGAGAGCATGTTCGATCTTTGCGATAAAATCCGTCGTGACTCGTGCCGACCAGACAATCGTCGAGCACGTGAACCTCAGGGATATCCGTCGAGACGACCGGCAGTCCGGCGGCGAGATATTCGCGAACTTTGAGCGGATTTGCCGCGAGGGTTAACTCATTGATGGCAAACGGGTTTAGAGCGACGTCAAAGCCTTTGCAATATGCCGGAAGTTCGGCGTAGGGCTTGCGGCCGAGGAAATGTATATTCGGCAAATCTTCGAGGATCTTCACCTTTTGCTCGGCATCGACCGCGATCTTGCCAATAAGCACAACCGAACCGGTTTTGAAATGCTCGGCGGTTTTCTTTATCAATTCAAAATCGACCCAATCGGCGAGCAGCCCGTGAAAACCAATGACCGGCCCCGGCAAATTTGCGATCTCATCGGGCACTTTTGTGGCGTCATCGAGCGCCGTGCGGAAATGCCGCCAGTCGGTTCCGTGGCGGATGATGTGCGTGTTTGGATTAAAATGCTTTTTGTCTGTGTAAAGCTTTTCTGCCGAGACGATGACCAGATCGGCATCGCGAAAAAGCTTTTCTTCGATCTCTTTTAAGGCTGACGAACCGGTGAAGGCCGTGTATTCGTCAACGCAATAATAGATCAGCTCGCTCTCGCCAAGTTTGCCTGCGATCATCCCGGCAGCAGGGTTGAACACCATGTTGACGACATTGACAAAGCCGAGCTTTCGCATAGCCTTTTTGACCTGTCGGACAAGCGATCTTTGATTGAGGCTAACAACCGTCTTATTGCCGTATGCCGGGATCGCCAGCGGGTTTAGCACAAAAATATTCGGCTCGACCTCGCGGATCGGCTCGGTAAAGCTCTTTAGTTTGTTATAGATGCGGGAAAGGTCTTTTGATGAGGTCGTCGGCATCCGGTTGGCGATGGCGTTGATCCAGAGGATGCGATTCTCTTTTGCCAGCACTCGCATCAGGTGAGTTTTTGACAGCGGATCACCGGTCCAGTCGTGCGAAAAACACAGGATATCGCGGCCGCGAAGCTCGCCGTCAACCGCCGTTCGTTTTCTTGAAGGAATATCCACCAACATCATTTCGCCTCTCCGTCGATGAACCGCCGCTGCCATATTTCAAAATTGACGAGCGACCACAGCCTTTCATCGTGGTTTGCACCGGCGTTATGTTCGGCGACGAGTTTTTTGACAAAACCGGCGTCAAATATGTCTCGTTCCATTGCACGGCTGCCTAGAACGTATTCATCGACAATATGTTTGAAATCGCCACGAAACCATCCGCCGATCGGCACGGGGAATCCCATTTTTGGACGATCCAAAATTTCTGTCGGCAGAATTCCCTTCATCGCCTCGCGGAGTATCCATTTTGTCGTGCCGCCTCGCAGTTTCATCTCACGGGGCATCCGGGCCGTAAATTCGACCAGCTTGTGATCGAGAAACGGCACGCGGCTCTCGATCGACGCCGCCATCGACATCTGGTCCTGCTTCATCAGCAGTTCGTGCAGATAAGTTTTTGTATCGGCGTAGAGCAGTTTGTCGAGCACATCCTCGGCATCGCATTTGTCGATCAATGCGTTTTGCAGGAAGTATGGGTCTGTATTTTCGATCTTTTCGCGTGTTTCGCGGGCAAATAACTCTTTCTGCATCGACGTTGAAAACACCGAAAAATTATCAAAAAACAGATTTTCGATATCCGATTCGCGGACAAAATGTGCGGTCCAGCTTACGGCTCATCGACGCCGGGCAGGTCGCAACGCCGCCGCGAACGGCATCGCAGGAAAATCCGGGCGTGACGCTCTCATATTTTTCGCCGTAATTGAGCAATTTGAGGCCTTGGCATAACGGCCGTAACCGGCCATGGTCTCGTCCGCACCCTCGCCGGTGAGCACAACCTTGACGTGCTGCGGCGAGTTTTGAGACAAAATAAAGCGGCACCGAGGCGATAAAACCGATCGGCTCGTCTTCTTGCCAGACGAGGTTTGGCAGAGCCTCAAAAAACTGCTCCGGCGTGATCGTGATCTCGTGATGATCGGTGCCAAATTTTTTGGCGACGAGACGGGCGTATTCGAGCTCGTTTGCGTCGCGTTCGTTAAATGCGACCGAGAATGTTTTGATAGGCTCCGCAACCAACGTGGACATCATCGCGGCGATAGCCGACGAATCGATACCGCCCGACAAAAACATCCCCAGCGGCACATCGGCCATTAACCGTAGCTCGACCGACTGACGGAAAAGCTCACGCCACTCATCGATATACTCGGCATCTGAGCGAGCCTCATGTTTCGGCTCAAAGCTGAGATCCCAGAATTCGCGAATTTCAATTTTGCCGTCTTTCCACACCATCGTGTGTCCCGGCATCAGGCGTTTGACGCCTCGTGATTGGCAAACTGATCCGGGCAGGGCGTTGAAATTTATCTCGGGTTTGACCGCACCGGCCTCAAGTAGAGCCTTTATCTCCGACGCAAAAAAAAGATTTCCATTGCTGTCGTGGACATAATACAGGGGCTTTACGCCAAAGCGATCGCGTGCGATAAACAGCTCCTGCTTTCGCTTGTCCCAGATCGCAAAAGCAAACATTCCACGCAGATATTCGACGCAATCGCGACCGTGGGCTTCGTACAGATGCAGGATCGTTTCGGTGTCGCTGCGGTTTTGAAATTTGTAGCCACGAGCGATGAGGTCTTCGCGGTGGTCGGCATGGTTATAGACCTCGCCGTTATAGACGATCGAACACGAGCGGTCCGAGTTGAACATCGGCTGGGCGCCGTGGGCGACATCGACGATGCTCAGCCGCCGATGGCCGAGGCCGATGTTGCCATCGACATAGATGCCGCCGTCGTCCGGTCCGCGATGATGGAGAATATCGCGCATGGCGATCAGCCTCTTTTCATCAACCTGTCTGCCGGATCGCGTGGAATATGCTATGCCGTTAATACCGCACATAAATTGGAGAGCACCGCCCGTATCAGCAGCCGCTAAACTATACTAAATAAAGTGGAAATCGCCCGTGTTTTGCAGAGAATTCTGTTGGGAGGTCGGCGCTTCGCCGTGGGCTCTTTAAATATTAGCGTTTTTCGCGGCATAAAGCCACATTTTTTCATCCTAACAATATGGATTTAAGCGTCAAATCGGCGTTTATTTAGGCGTAAGAAACGTGAGCGAAACATATAGCATGACTGAAAATGTATTACGGGTAAGGGCAAAAACGGCGGCTCCGCGCCGCAGGTTTGACGTGCGATGGCTCAAATACGTAGCTATTGCTGCAGTCGCCGTCACTTCGGGATGCTCGGTTTTGATGCCTTTAACGGAATGTTTGGCATTTTTCCAGTGCATTTTGAGACAGAGCAACGGGGAGCTATTCGCGTTATCAAGGTTCCTCCAGGAGGCAATCTGCAAGCTGCGATCGATCAGGCAAACAGCGGCGATATCGTCGAACTGCAAGCCGGTGCCGTATATTCCGGTCAGATCAATTTGCCAAACAAACCACTGACCGATTACGTCACAATTCAATCGTCAGCTGTTGCCGACCTGCCGATGGATAAACGTGTCAGCCCTGCTCAAAGGTCGTCGATGGCGACGATTTTGTCGGGAATGCTTGGCCGAGCCGCCGTCGCCGCGACCAACGGGGCACATCATTACCGGTTTGTCGGGATCGAGTTTGCCCCGTCCAGTTCGAGTTATAACTACGGCATTATCCAGCTTGGCAGAGGCGAATCACGGGTCGAAAACGTGCCGCATGACATCGAGATCGACCGCAGCTATATACGTCCTCACCCGTCCGGCAAAACGCGTCGGGGCATCGCTCTGAACAGCGCAAACACCACCATAAAAAATAGCTACATCGAGGGCATTGCATATCCGAGCGAAGAGACGCAGGGCATCTGCGGCTGGTCGGGCTCGAAAAATATCAAGATCTTAAATAACTATATCGAGGGCGGTGCCGAAAATATTATGTTTGGCGGTGCCGACCCGGCTAGCGCCGATCTGATACCGTCCGACATCGAGATTCGCGGTAACCATCTGAACAAGCCGCTCGCATGGAAGAAAAAGGTGACTACCAAAACGCTGTTTGAGCTAAAAAATGCCAAACGCGTTGTCTTTGCCGCCAATCTGCTGACAAATAACTGGGAAGGCTCGGCTCTCCGCGTCACGGTTCGAAATCAGGACGATGGGGCACCGTTTTCGACGATCGAAGACGTGACTATTCGCGACAACGTTATCAAAGGATCAGGTGAGGGGATCAATATCCTTGGCAAAGACGACACTTACGCAAGCATGACGTTGAAAAGGCTGACGATCACGAACAATTTGTTCTTAGACATCGGCACCGGTGAATTCGACGGCTCGGGATATTTTGTACAGGTGTCGGATGGCGAGGATATCACGATCACTAACAACACGGTATTTAATCAGGGCAATATCGCGACGTTTCATGGCGCACGGCCACGTAATTTTATCTTTCAAGACAACATCACCGGCCACGGCAGCTACGGCATTAACGGGCTCGGCGATATGCGATCGGCGGTCGAGCGGTCGATGTTTCAGAACAACATTTTTATCAATAACCGTCAGGTGCCGTCGTCGGATTATCTGTTTCCGCCAGACAATATGATCGCCAAAGATATGAACGTCGTCGGATTTGCCAACGCCACCGGCGGCGATTACCGGCTCGCGCCAAACAGCCGCTTCAAGGGCAAGGGCAAAAATGGCACCGACATCGGCTGCTCGCTTCCCTCCGCCGACATTGCCCGATAATCTATCTATTATCTATATGAATTTGAATTGCGAGATGATCGCCGGATCTGATGTCGAGCATTTGCAGCAGATCTACACCGGATTTGCGAGGCTCCATCGCGAGGGTAAGATCACTTTGCGCCAAACGATCCCAAACGAAGTGAAAAAAGCTCGTGGAGCCGACCGCTGGGTCAACTACAAATTTTTCAATACGACGGTGATCATAAACGGGACGACCCGCGTCTGCTATGACACGCACGACTGGAATTGGATCGACGAAGAGATACTGGCCGAGTGTGACTTTTACTTTAAACGAAGCTATGACCCCTCATTTATTTCAACACTCGAACACGACAGCAAGGTGTTTCCATTGGGCTCCAACTACCAAGTCGCAAGCTCGGAATTTGATATCTTTAAGCTCAAAAGGGCAGCGTTTTACAGCGGCAAAGACCGTATAAAAGCGACGCTTAAAGGATTGCGAATAGACAACTTACTTCGCCAGCAGGAAACTGAGCGGATAGATAATCTCGAGGCAGGCCCCGACCCCGACATCGAGCCGCGAGTGCTGTTTATGGCACGCGCTTGGAACCCCGAAAAGATCGAATCCAAGAAACAAAAGTCGGCGGTCGAGGCCATCAATGAAACACGCGCCAAATGTATCGAAGTGCTGCGAAAAGAGCTGGGCGACAAATTTTACGGCGGACTCGCTCACGACGACTATTCGAAAAAATATTTTAGCAACGCCCTGCTGACTGACGACTCGAGTTCGTCCAAACGTAACTATCTGGAGATACTCAAACGGTATCCCATCTGCGTCGCAACGGTCGGGCTTAACGGTTCGAACGGTTGGAAGCTAGCCGAGTATGTTGCCCACTCGAAAGCGATAATGTCCGAGCCGCTGGTCTATCAGGTGCCGGGAAAATTTGAAGCGGGGCAAAATTATATTGAGTTTAGCGATGCAGATGATCTGGCGGCATCGGCGGTGAAATTGATCGAAGACAAAACTTTGCGGTCGGAGATAATGGCGAATAATTTTGCGTATTACAACGCCCATGTTCGTCCCGACGCGATGATCGCAAATAGCTTGAACATCGTGCTCGAACAGACCGGATCAACTAGCAAGATCGTTGTAAATAGATAAGATCTCAGCGATGTTCTCGGTGTCCGTTTGTCCGACTGGTTTCACCGGCTTATCGCGTTTCGCTATCTCCTTAACGCTCTCAACTAGCGCCGCCACATCACCAACTCCGATCAGTTCGACTCCCTCAGGCCGCATTCCGTTGTCGGTTGCAATTACCGGCGTTCCAAGAAAGAGAGCCTCGCGGACCGAGATCGCGTCACCGTCAAAACGCGTCGTCCGTAATACGATATCCGCATCTTTCATCAGATGAAGCGTGACGGCGTGATCGACATTTCCGGCAAGACAAATATTGTCGGCACAGCCACTGTTTTTAACAGCGGCCTTAACCTCACTCTGCATCGAACCGCCGCCAACGATCATCAGTCCGGCGTTTGGCAGATCGCGGACGATCTCCGCATTGCTGCGATCTGCATCAGCGGTTCGTAATCTTTCTCAAGCCCACCGACAGCGAGCAACAGCGGAGAATGTGATTTGCAAAACGATGCCAACTCTACCGGAACTGAGACATTTTCATCCGGGGATTTTAGCGAATAAGGCAGCACTACAGAGAGCTTTTCATCTTCGACGCCATAGCGACGAAATACGTCAGCGAGGCCTTCGTTAACTGTAACGATTCGCGAGAACCGCCGGATAATGCGCCCCGCGAGAGACGATGGTTTTGCATTTTTTGCCGCATCGGTCGTGGCGTACCCACCGGAATGCAACGTCAGCACAGTCCGTTTGCCGCCAAAGATCGTACAGGCAAACGCCAACGCGAGCACGCGTTTTGTCACCTCACCGCCGATGTGCAGATGCAAGACATCGTAATCCAAATTGCGTAATAGTCCGATCAAAGCGGTCTTTGAACGCGGATGATAAATGTCCGGCTCGTTCGATTCTACGGTACTTTTTGATGTCGCGATGATCGAGCATCGATGCCCCGCCGCCCGCAATTCATAACGGATCGCGAGCATGTTGCGGCTAATGCCGCCCTCCGGCGGCGGCACGGGGCCGAGTTGTAAAACGTGTAGCGGCATCATTTTTCCAAAAGCGAATTATACAACCGGATCGTGTTGCGGAGTTGTGCGTTGTTTGAAAATTTTTCACGAACGATCTCCCTTCCGCCGTTGCCAAAGGCGGTCGCTTTGGCATCGTCGTTGAGAAGTTCGATCAAGTGTTCCGCCATCTTTGCGTCATCATCCGATGAGACCAAATAACCCGTTTCCCCTTCAATAGCTGCTCGACTGCACCACCGACATTTGTCGCAACAACCGGCTTTCCGGCGGCCATGTATTCGAGGAGCGAGTTAGAAAACCCTTCGGCTGTCGATGTCAGAACGCACGTGTTAGAGATCGAAAGCAGCCCAGCAACGTCGGAACATCGCCCAATAAAATGAACCCTTTTATCTATGCCAAGATCGACGGCCATCGCCTTTAACTCAGATTCGAGTTCACCCTCACCGGCGATCAGGAAGTGTGTATTTGGGATTGCTTCTGCGACACGTTTTGCGGCCCGGAGAAACATCGGGACGTTCTTGACCGCGTACGCAGATTCGCGACGAGCGTGACAAAGCGGATGTTTTCGTCCGTCGGCAGGCCAAATTTCTCTCGGCTGCTCTCGGCGTTTTCAAACCGCGACAGATCGAGACCGTTGTAGATCACGTCGATCTTGTCCGGCGAGATCCCGCGTCCGGTCAGATGATCACGAACCGCAATTGAATTCGCAACGATCGCATCCGAACGGCCAAATGCCAGCTTTTCTACAAATTCTTGCGACGACGAACGCATCCCGCCCGTTTCACGTTTTGACGCGATCTTTACCGGAACGCCAGCGAGGCTTGCCGCTGCCATGCCGAAAACATTTGTGTAAAAATCGTGCGTGTGGACGAGGTCGATCTTGTTGTCTTTCAGGTACGCCGCACATTTTCGGACCTGACGGACAAAGCTTGCGTTGAAGAATGATGTCAACGGAAATTCGGGTATGTCCGTAAATCCTGCGGCCTCCATTCCTGAACGCAAAACGCCGTCGTTATTGAGCGTCGCGACATAGATATCGTGCGTCCCTTCGCTTTTTAACGCGCAGGACAAAGCCGTTGCCTGGCGTTCGGAACCTCCCTGATGAAAGCTGCCGATAAATTGTAATATGCGTTTTTTCACCTGGTACGGTGTTATTTTAGCTGCGTTTTCCGCCGGCCGTTCGCTGCGTTGATGTAAAATTCACCGCCGAGACGACGAACCGCCGCGTAGCCGTCGACCGACTCATCAAAAATATCGGTCATATCAACACGCAGTTTATCACCCTCGATCATAATAAACTCGTCCGGCAGAGCGTCAGCGTCGGTCATGCGTGCCCATGAATATTTGAAATCAGTAGCAAATAATTCGGTCTCGATCATCTGGCCCGGCTCGTCATTAAAGACAAACAGGTCCGTGTAACCGTTGTATTTAATGACAAAGGAACGCCCGCCGCGTGTCGGCATTTCGGTAACGATAGGCGGCTCTACGCCTACGCCGACCGGCACAATGATGGTAAAAAACTCCTGCGTTCCGGCCCCGTGTGAGACAAAACGCATGAACGGCGCGTTGATCTTGTTGCCGTGATTGTTCGATATCCAGCTCTCTTTATGCTGCCACCCGCCGTTGTCACCAAAGGTAAAAATGCGGTGATCGTCGCCGCCTACAAAGCCACCATCGCCGCCGATCGCCGTCTTGACGCCGTTTGCAAAATGAAAATTTAGAGCGTATTCGTGCTCGCCCAGCGTCTCTACGGTGTCGCGAACGATCCAATAATCGTTCTTTACAAATAGGATGCTGCGGTGATGAGTCGCCGGGTGTTCGAGCCGCTGATAGCCGTCATGCGAGCCCTCGAAAAGGTCAAAGCGATCTTCTTGGATCCAGGTTTTCAGCTCGCTTCTCGCCTCCGTTTTCCAATTAAATGTATTGCCCGGGACCGACGAAGACAGACCGTCGATGGTCAGCGAATTGTGAGCCATGCTCGAGCGAAAATGGTCGCGCATCTCGCGAGATTCGTGATATGTGTAGGTACCGGAATCAACGAGCAGTGTCTTGCCATGTACCGCAACTTCGATCGACAGAGCGTCAGCATGGCCGTGGCCGCCCGCGAGCGAGCCGACCTCGCCGCAATCCACGACGAGCATATTGTCGGTGTCGCTCCAGCCGTCACGCATCACAAAATAGCCGCCATCCTTAAATCCCTTGGATGCCACATCCGGTTCGGTTGACGCGTGAGCATCAAAAGCCGCAACACCCGCCGCACCCATCAGCCAGAAAATTTCTTCACTTGCACGACCAGCGACCTGTTTCTGATCCGCCCGGTCAAATAATACCGAGCCTACGCCCAGCGTTCCGCGAAAATCATCCGAAGCTGTGTGCGTCAACGGCAGCATCCGTCCGCCATCGTCGTCACCGATCAGAGGCGTCGTGCCGTCGGGCATCGTCATGTGCATCATGTGGTCAAACGCAAGCTCGACTCGCTCTTCAAATTCCTGCCCCCGCAGGTCAAATCCAGCCTCTGGATCAAGCGAACGCAAGATCGAAAACTGGCTGTAAATATCCGCCGTATATCGCTGATACCAGGTGCTCTGCTCAAAATAAACGCCATCCGGGTGGATCTGTTTCATCACTTCGGTAAAGAGAATATCCTCACCGAGTTTTCGCCAGCGTTCCGAGCGTTTAAAAAACGGCAATTGCGTTCCGAGATAATACAGCCCCAGGGCTTCGCCGGTCAGATGGGTGTTCGGGCTGTAATATTTAGAGAGATATTGCTCGATATGGCGGCCGTGCAGATAGAGATATTTGAGCGCCTGTTTGAACAGATCCGGCGTGAAGCTGTCGGATTCGCGAAATAAATGAAACGCCCATATCCACGACATCGCACGGAATGAGACCTCTAGACTGCTCGACCAATTGACGCCCATCGCCGGAGGATTTTGCTCCATCCACGACTCAAGCTGATCGGCAAAAGCGGCTCCGAACCGTTCATCACCCGTCAGCACAAACGCCACGCCAAGCGTAAAGAAATGCTGGTGGCGGTTTAGCTCCCAGATGACCTTTTTGTTGCCAGTCTCGCCGGTCTCAAGATCGTCAAATTCTTTCCAGTGCTTTAGCGGCGAGCGTTTTGACGATAGCGGTTCGCGGTGCCAATCGATCTGCGTTCCGACATATAGATTTTTAAACGCGAGCAGGTCGATGCGTCCCTCGAGTATCTCTTCGGCGGCCTCGATAAAACTGTCGGCCGACTCGGCAAAAGTAGATCTGAAAGACGCGGATGTTTGTTCGAGATCCGTAAATGCGGGGAAAAATCCGGTCTCACCGTTTTTATAAAATTTCTGCCAGAGAGTCTCGGAAATGATCGGTGCGGAGCCAAACTGAACAGCATCGATCAACTCGACGAGTTCCCAATCGCCGTCGGCACCTGGGAACGCCGTCGCTGCTCACGATAAACAGAAATAGCCTGGCCGCCCCGGGTACGTATCTCGTCCCAGCTTCGGATCTTTTTCAGTTTTTCGAGCGGTTTCGCCATCGCCTCAACTGCCATATTATCAACCTTTACGCGGTTTCCGTCATTATCGATCTGAGACGGTGGTCGCGATACATCCCCGGCTCGCCCCGAAGTCCCTCGGCCGCGGCGGATGCGATATTAAACGCCTCACGCGCCGATGCGAAATGCACTTTGTAGCTGCCCGTTTTTTCGCCCGCTTCGATCATCTCGTTAAAGAACCGCTTGGCGTCCTCGCCAATGCACGTCGATTGGTCGTGGTCGAAAAATCCGTGGCAATAGAGCTTTACAAAGACCCAGTCCGATTTGCCCGCGACCGTCACATTTGCCGATCGCCAGCGGTTGAAGCGGGCGGCGTTCAAACCTTGGTTTGCCGTCAACGCACCATCCTCGACACGCGGCACCGGAATCCCCTTGATCGTTCGCGTCCAATTAAAAACAAGCGGCCCGGTGAATATCAGTGGTAATTGGTGGGCGTTTCCATTAACAGAAAGCCGTTTTCCGGTTCGGTGCGGCACGGCTTGGTCGAGAGGCAAACCGCATTCGTAGATCTGATTTATGACGGCGACCTGCGACTGGTCAGGAGCCGACGGCAAGGTCATGTCTGCATAGCAGCCCGTGTCGCGGAGTATCTCCATCTCAACATCAACGCCGCAAAAGCGGCCGCCGCATGAATTAGCAAGAGCCAAATTACCGTGAACGAACGCATACATCGGGTCGCCCGCACCGTCCATTCGCGAAAGACATTTGTGACGCGTCGCGAGTGTATCGCGAAAATCGACGAGTGCTTTTCGCAAATTCTCAGCCGTGTCCGGCTGTTCAACGCCGTGATGCAAATGCACCTCAACCTCGCCGAGCCCCTCAGCTTGCATCTCCGCCATGATATCGAGGATCTCAGGGTGATATTGCTCTGCCGGGTAAAAATTTGTGTGGCGAAACTTTGTACCGTTGGCATCGCGAGTCGCCTCACCCGTAGCGCGTGCCAGTTTGTGATAAGCCCTTAGCCGCTCGATCTGCGACCTGTGATCGAGCATCCCGCCTTCGCTCCAAGCGGGTTCAAAATGGTTAGCGACGGTGATGACGATGTGCTTTTTCTCAAACGCGGTCTGTTCTAACATAGAGCCCAGACGCGACACCGGATACCTCACGAGCCACGGTAGGTTCCAACCCAGCTTTGTCACAAATGTAGTGTTTTCTTTATGCATTCAACGATTTTTCGACAAATTGCGATTGAGCCAATGAATTGCTATCTGGTAGAAGTTTTTTTATCGAAAGTCCCTGTCTGCGAAACTCCCTTTCCAAAAACCGCCGCGTTTGAAATATCTCCTTGCCGTGCCAGAAACCCCTTTGTAATTGTCGCCCAGTCAATTCATGCCACAATCCGCCGCTAGGCAGATCAATGGATATGCAATCAGCTTTGGGTTTAGTGTTTTTGAGCGTGACCAGATCATCTCCAAATAGAATCGAAAGCGGTGAGTTTTTAACAAAAAAACCCCGCCTGGTTTCAGGATTGTCCCCACCTCGGCGATCGTCTTTTTATTGTCCATATATGGCAGTGCAACCCGGCAAATGACAACATCAAAACTATCGTTCGCAAACGGCATTCTCTCTCCTGTGGCACGGACAAAGCGTGCCCTTCGCTGACTTAAAGGCTCGCCACCTTCTATCTGGCCGAGCCCTGATGCGACATCGATCCCGACACATAATGCCATCGTTTCGTCTAAAAAGGGCAGCAGGTCCTGACCAGCACCGCAGCCCACATCGAGAACGCGGCGAACCGGCCGGTCGCCCACCGCGTCCACCAACACATTCCTCGCTGCCGCGTCCCTCTGGGCAAAACTTGCCAAGGACGCCTGAGCGTAATCCTTATAATTATCGGGCCTCGTGGTCATATTTTCTAAACCTAGATCTTTCACAATGCAGGGTTTGTTACGAACCGTTGTCCGGTAGAGGTCCGGCAACACGTCTGGGCGACAACTTTCAAAAGGTCTTTCACCCACCTCTTTCATCGTCTTCTATAACGCCCCAAAAATTGGCGGCGAGCAAATAGATCGGTGCAAAAACGAGGGCCGATATCAGCATGACGAAGCTGCCGCCAAAGAAATTAAGCGTACTTAGCCGGTGCGTCGTAAATGCCTCTTCGGCAAAATGCTCGCCAACACCCAGCAAATACACGTGGGCATTGCGATAGACGACGTAGGTTACAGCACCTGCGATCAGGGATGCGAGTCCTGTCTTTACGACGTTCTTTAAAAGGGGCAAGTGCTGCCATCCGACACCGAGCTTGCGAATGACCATCGTTTCGGTGATGGCTCTTTCAACAAGATCGCAGCCGACAGCGACCGCTATCATACCGGTCAATCCAAAAATAACCTAGGCCGTAATACAAAACACCTATCATGGACGCTAGTACGACGACACGAACGAGCAAAAATAGTCTTCCAAGTTCCTTGAACGACCGTACGATCGGGTCGGTGATGAGTATGCTAAATGGTAGCAGGGTTAGATTTATGACCAATATTGACGCACTCGCCTGATATTCACTAGTAAAGAGCGTAATGATAAATGTGTTTGCGGTGATCATCAAAAACACATAGACGGGAAAGTAAAAGAACGCCAGTTTTTGCATCGCACGTGCCGTCAGACGGATCATTTCCTCACGGTCGCCAACCTTTGCAGGGCGTTCATACGCGGGATGAGTACCGACGTGACAGATTCCGCAAGCATCGCCATAAGCGGGATCTCAAAACAGCCATACGCATAGATCGCAAATTCCGCGGATGTGAACTTGTACCCGACAAAATAATTATGGATATCGATCTGAGCTATCCAGAGAATGGCGGCGACGCCAAAGGGCAGCGCATACATTATTTGTTCGCGAAAAAATCGTGCTTGAAAGCCACGCCAATAACCAGGGAAACGCGAGCGGATATAGCCGAGTAATATAAATGTCTGGATTACGCCTTGGATCATCGCGGCGAAGATGAATGCCTCGACCGTGCCGAACAAAAGCACCGCCCCGCCCATCAGTAGCGTCTTGCTAAGTTGGGCCCCGACGATGAAAAAGGTCGCTACGCGAGCCTCTTGGTTGGCGATCGCGATGGTTTCGAGAAAGGTCGAAAACATCCATATCCAGATGACGATGCCGATCTTTGGTGCAAGCCGGGTCAGCTCTTCGCTGCGAAATATATCACCGATGAGGTTCGGAAAAGCGTGAGCGTCAGGCAGGCCAGGCCCCATGACAAAATTGAACACCAAAATATTGAAAACCGCCGTGCCGCGGCGCTCGTGCGTCTCGCGGGCAAGGTAATAGTATGCGCTCATCGATACACCGAGCGGCAATATCGTCGCGGCGTTCATGATCACCTGAAACGCCTCGCGGTAATGCCCGACGGCCTCCTGTGTCAGTGAACGCACGATCACAAGTGGCAGCATAAAGCTTAGAGCAAAGCCTATGACCTTAGCCGCAAGCAGCCACGCGCTCTGTTGACGAAGCGACTCTGTCGGCACCGGAGCCGCTTTTGCGGCGGGCGTGACCGAGCTGTGACGAGCGTGCGTGTCGTACCAGCCTGGTAGGGAACGCCGCACGATGCGCTCGAGAAAGGTGATGAATTTCCGGCCCTTTTCGGCCTGGATCAGATACGAATAATCGCCAAACAACCAATATTTGACGAACACGCTTCGGTAATCTTTGACGGCTCCGGTGCGGTCTTTCCAATCACCGCGTGACTCTTCTGCAAAAGGCCCGGACGCACCCTCTTCGAATACGTGAAACTGCCGGTCGCCATCAGAAGGCACTTCCGGCATGATACCGTCAAAATCCTGTTTAACTGCCTTAAAACGATCGTATCCGAGTTGCTCAAGCAGGTCAAATTCGTCTTCGAGCCGGTCAAATATCACTTTCTCCGACCTGATCGAGATATAATCGGGTTGGTTCTCAAACTTGAGCATCGCCCGCAGACAGATGCATTCCGAACCGACGATATCGGCTTTCAAAAGTACGGGACGCCGTATTTTTCGATGCATTTGGCAAAATCGACGGCCGTCACGCCGATGATCTCGTTCGTCGTGCCCATAACCTTGTTTCTCACGGCCCAATCGACCGACGTGCTGCCCCACAGCGAATGATCCTCGTTGCGGTAAAAACGGACCTTGCCGTCGGGTTCGCTCGCCGCCGGATCCTCGGTAATGGCTCCCTCGACGATGGTCAGACGCCCGTCGGCGATCTCCTCAGCAAAACGTTCGCGGCAAAACGCTGCGTTCTCAGGATCTGCCTCGAACGCGACGACGCGATAGCCTTTTTTGAGATAAAACGACGTATCCTGGCCGCGATGCAGCCCGACGTCAAAGATAAGGTTAGGGTCTTTTGGTGTTTGTAAAAGCTTAGACATGGCACTCTAACAGGCAAACTACAAGCACACGATCGGGGCGGACCGCGCTAGTGCTCCATCCAAAATAAAGACCGAATTACCTTTGGATTTCAATTATTTGTAAGGGAAATAACGAGTTTATTCAATTTATTCGTGGGTGATCGAGCAACAACCTAGCCTCCTTTTTCGCTCATGAGACTCTTATAAAGCTCAATATACTCTTTGGCGACGGCCGTAGCCGTGAATTGGGTGGCGAGGTGGCGGTTGTTGGTGGACATTTTTTGGCGGAGATCGGGATTGTCGAGGAGTTTGGTGATGCGCTCCGCCAGGGCGGCGGGGTTGCGGGGTTCGGTCCAGAGGCAGTTTTCGGGGTCGGTCATGTAGTCGGCGGCACCGCGTATGCGGGTCGTGATGATGGGCAGACCGGCGGCGATCGATTTTAGGATGACGAGCGGAAAGCCTTCGTCATGATAGGTCGGAAAGACGAACGCGGTGCTGTTTGCGTGAAAGGCGGC
>JADJRV010000002.1 GCA_016712045.1 Chloracidobacterium sp.
CCTGCAATATTGCATAACGGTAACACGTTAGAATGGCTGGGTGAGGTTCCGCCAGAGTCATTAACGGGGAAACCATATGACGCCTTTATCCACATCGACATGGATCAGTTCAAAAAAACTGACTTGATTGATAAAGACTCCCCTCAAGCCACTGACACCGAGCACGGCGACCAAACTGCCGACAAATAAATTTAAACAATGCCGTTCTTTAAAAGAGTTCAAATCTATTTATTGGCACTATTTTTGTCAGCGTCAGCCCCACAATTGTTAGCGCAAAAGACCGATGATTCTGAGAAAGCCGAGGCGGTCATTGCCAAAGCGGTCCAGGCAGTCGGCGGCGAGCGTTATTTGCAGGTGCGTTCGTTGGTGGGGCGTGGTAAATACAGCGTTTTGAAAGAGGGAGCGGTCGCGTCGTTTCAATCGTTTGTCGATGTGATGGTTTACCCGGACAAAGAGCGTGCGGAATTCCGGGGGGGCGGCACCCAGCTCACACAGGTAAATACCGGCGACACCGGCTGGGTGTACGACGGCGATCAGGATGTCATCAAGGTCCAGACCGAGACGCAGGTCGCAAATTTCAAACAGGCGATCCGCACGAGTCTCGACCATCTGCTGCGAGGGCACTGGAAGGCGGCGCGACACTCGCCTATCTGGGAAAGCGCCCACGACGCTTGGCAAACGAAACGACGCGATCCGGCTGACCTACACCGACGGCCTCGTAGTCGAATTTGAATTTGCCTCCGACGACGGCCTGCCGCAAAAAGCCATGTACAAACGCCTAGGTGCCGACGGCGAAGAGGTCAAAGAGAGGACCACTACGCCCAGTTTGTCGAGACCGGCGGCATCCGCTCGCCCTACATCATCGACCACTGGACCGGCGGCAAACCCTCATCCCGCATCAACTACGAATCCATCGAATTCAACAAACCCATCCCCGACTCGATCTTCGCCAAACCCGCGAACGTCAAGGATGCTAAGAAGTCTTGGAATTGAGGACAGCTTAGCTCTGCAAATATCGCCGAGCGGTGGAGCTATGCTTCACCGTCGAGTTCTATATTTATCTGAGGCTATGCCTCCGGCGGCGTAGCCGCAATAGTTTTAGGGATGCTCACGGAAAAGCATAGCTTTTCCGCTCGGCAACGAGAACGTTCTGTCAACGGCTTTATGCGTGTCTTCCGCTACTCGGGCTAAAGGAACGCAGGCCCGACCCAGATTTTGTGCCGATTTTGCGATTTTAGATTTCGCGATTTTGTTCCCCGGTCTTGTGACCCCGGATCCCCGGTGCTTCTACTGAACATTGACGTACCTAGCCCTTGGCATGGCAGGGAAATCGTAGATAATCTCAGACATGAAAATTTTATCCTCCACTATTTGGACTATTCTCTGCGTCGTTCTATTACTCTCGGCGTCCTATACCCTCACAGCTCAGAGTGATGACGATAAGGCACGAGAGATCATCGTAAAGGCTCTAACGCTATATCAGCAGCAGAGATATGCCGAGGCACTGCCCTACATGCAGGTGATGGCGGAGGCAGCTCCGGACTCGCCGGAGATCCGGTTTGCGTACGCTATGTGTCTGCTCGGCAAGTCTAAGCAGGTCAGTAACACAGAGGAGGCCAAGCAATTATCGGCTAAGGCTCTCGAACAGTTCATAAAGGCAAAGGATCTAGGGTCCAAGGATCCCCAGACCGAAAAGTTCATCGCAATTCTTAGCGGTAAAGAGGTCGCTTCGCCATCATCGCCGGCTTATTCCACTAACAAAGAAGCTGATAAGTTGATGATAGAAGGCGAGAACTACTTTGCTCAGTCTAAATATGACGACGCAATAAAGAAATTTGAAAAGGCTCTGGCTCTCGACCCTAAGATATATCAGGCGGCGATCAGTGGCGGTGACTCATACGTGGCTAAGGGCGATTGGGCCAACGCTGAGAAGTGGTATCAGAAAGGCATTGCGATCGATCCACTCCGTGAGACGGCTTACCGATATTCGGCAACGCCTTTTATGAAGCAAGAGAAATATGACCTCGCCCGCGAGCGGTACATCGAGGCTTTTATAACCGAGCCCTACAATGGTTCTGCGAGGCGGTATTACCAGTGGGCGGACGTTACGGGGCGAAGCTCGGCCACCCCAAGTTGGACATTCCGGATGTGAGTCTTGACTCAAACGGTAAGGCCACAACGGATGCGGCAAAAGATGCAAATGACCCGACGTCAGGCCCTTGGGACCCATATATTGCCACGCGCAAATCGTGGCGAAAGGAGAAGTTTGCAAAAGCGTTTCCAAAAGAGAGTGAGTACCGGCACAGTCTGCAGGAGGAAGCGGAAGCTCTCCGTTCCGTGGTCAAGGCCTCAGAAGCATCGAAAACCGCAAACCCGCAGTTCCAGGCGTTAGCCAAAATAGACGCCGAGGGTCTCCTCGAAGCATTCATCCTGATGGCTCTCGCCGACAAAGGCATAGCCGCCGATCATCCGGAATTCCTAAAGACCAATCGCCCAAAGCTCCGTCAATATGTATCTAGTTACGTGATCTCGAAGTAACTGATCCGTGATTCGTCTGTCTCAGCATTTCGCCCGCCTATAGGTAAACGTGCATTGTCCATTTTGAGCAGTGCATTGGTGAAATCGCAGACCTGACCCCGATCCACTCCGATCCACTTGTGGGTCGTAAGGTGATCAAAAGTTAGCTTATGACACATAGAAAAAGGCTGCGAATGCTATATTCGCAGCCTTTCGACTTATAAAACTGGCCCCCCGCTGACGCAGGGGGTTCTGACTAGATAAAGGCAAAGTCGAACTGTGCCTGGTGGATGTGCTTGTCGGCGGTGACATCGACGTTGCCGAGGTGAGCCTCGATCTCTTCGAGCACTTCGCGTTCGGTGGTGCGGAGGGCTTTGGAAACCTCGGGGTGAACGCGGATCGTCGTGTGCCGGACATCATCGACCTGTTTGGACAGGCGTCGAGCCTCGGAGAGGATCTCGTAGCAAATAGTGACCGGCGATTTGACCCAGCCTGCACCTTCGCAGTATTCGCAAGGGGCGCACATTGTGCGTTCGAGCGACTGTTTGACGCGTTTGCGGGTCATGATGATCAGGCCGAAATCGTTGAACGACAGCACCTTGGTCGGCGATTTGTCATGCGACAGAGCCTCTTGCAAAGCCTGTGAGACCTTGTGCCGGTTGCGGCGGTCTTCCATGTCGATCAGGTCGAGCACGATGATGCCGCCGAGGTCGCGCAGGCGAATTTGACGTGCGATCTCATCGACCGCTTCCATATTGGTGCGGGTGATCGTGTCCTCGAGACGGGCGTTGCCCTTGCCGACAAATTTGCCGGTATTGACGTCGATCGCAACGAGAGCCTCGGTCTGATTGAGCACGAGATAGCCGCCGGATTTCAACCAAACGCGTGGTTTCAAGGCCTTGTCGATCTCCTCTTGAACGCCAAACGCTTCGAGGATCGGCTCGTCGCGGGTGTAGAGTTTGACGCGGTTGACCATCTTCGGCGCCATGCGGTTCATAAACTCGACGGTGCGTAGATATTCCTCTTCGCTGTCGACGCGGATGGCGGTAAAGTCTTCGGAAAGCTGATCGCGGAGCAAACGCTGGACCAGATCAAGGTCCTGATGGACGATCGCCGGTGAGCGGCGTTTTCCCCATCTTTTTGGCATCGGCCCATGTGCGGACGAGGAATTTGGCGTCGTTCTTAAGATCCTCTTCGGAGATCCCGATGCCCGCGGTGCGGACAATAAATCCGCCGGTCGTTATCGCGACATCCTGACGGATACGCTGCAACATGCCGCGCAGAGACGGCCGCGTTCGCTGGACGATTCGATCTTACGCGAAACGCCGAGATGCTCGATCGTCGGCATATACACGAGGAATCGGCCCGGCAGAGCGATGTGCGAAGTGATGCGTGCACCTTTTTTTGCGATCGGCTCTTTGGCGATCTGGACGAGAATTTCCTGGCCCTCTTTTAGCAGATCTGAGATCGTCGGCTGAGGCCCGCGGTCACGGTCACGATCATTACGTCCACGGCCCCCGCGGTCACGGTCACCGGACGGGCGATAGCCGGATGGACGGTCACCTGAAGGACGATCATTCCGAAGGCGGTCCTGTGAGCGGTCACGCGACGGTCGGTCGTTCGAAGGCCGTCCTGTGAACGGTCACGCGACGGCCGGTCGTTTGACTGGGACGGCCGGATCCGGACGGCGACATGCCCTCGTCCGAAGCCTTTTCGTCGGATTGTTCGTCCGCGGGCTGCTCATCGTTAGCTGTTTTGCCCCCGCGGCCGCGACCACCGCGACCACGTCCGCCGCGGCTGCGGCCCTCACGTTCGGGGCGTTCGTCCTGACGGGGCTTTTCTTCGTCAGAGTTTCCGTCTGCGTCTTCGCTGCTTTCAGGAGCCGCTTCAGGTTCGGCGTCAGGCTGGGAATCTATTTCAGTAGTTTCTTCGACTACTTCGGCGACCTCGGTCTGCTCGGCGTCGGTATCAACAATTTCTGCCGATTCCTCGCCATCAATTGTTTCAACAGAATCGTCTCCAGCTTCCTTTGCCTTTGGCTTGCCGCCCCGACGACGGCCACGGCCACCGCGTCTGACGGCCATTTCGGCAGTTTCATCAGATGCTTTCAGGCTTGCCTCGGCATCCTCGAGAACCTCGTCAGCTTTAGCTTTCTTGCCTTTGGCAGTTTTACTTTTTGCGGCAGCTTTAGCGGCAGCGGGCTTTGCGGCTTTAGCTTTTGCCGGAGCTTTTTTGGGAGCAGCTTTTCCTTTGCGGCCTTTGGCGGGTGCTTCGTCTTCCTCGTCGGCTATGCGTTCAAAGCCGCCGGCATCTCCAGCGACCTCGGCGAGCAACGTGCCAACCTCGGCCGAAGCGATAGTTTCCATATCAAACTCGACCGCCCGGACGCGGTCAATGATCGCTTCCTGTCGATAGGCATCCTTAAACATATCGCCGGTGTCATCATCATCAGCGATCCGCTCAAAGCCGGAGTTGTCATAATCGATCTCGATTACCGGTGCGGGCTCGGTTTCTGCTTGGGGTTCCTCGACGCGGTCTTTGCGTCCGCGTCCGCCACGGGTGCGTTTGCCGCGCTCGGGTTTTTCTTCTTGAGCCGCAGGAGCGGCTTCGATAGCAGGTTCGTCGATGACCGTGTCGTCATCGCCCGTCGCTTCGGTGAGCGGTTCAGCGAGCTCTTGGACAGATTCCATCTGCTTTTCGCGCTCGATGCGGCTGCGGTCGATCCGTTCGTTGACTTCACGCGTGGCCTCTTCGACAGAGGTTTTCTTACCCTTTTCCATAACGATGCGTTCGATCTCTTCTTCTTCGTCGAAGAAATCTGAGACATACAAAAACGCATCGCGCTCAAGCCCGATATCGACAAACGCCGACTGCATACCGGGCAGGACACGCATCACGCGGCCCTTATAAACATTACCGACGACGCCCGAGTTTTCCTCGCCGCGTTCGATATAAAATTCTGTAACCTTACCGTTGTCGAGTATCGCGATCTTTTTTTCGCGCCCGTTACAACTCACGATCATCTCTTTAGACATAGATATATCATCCTTAAAACCATCAAAATTAACAGCTTTGCCGTTATTTGAAAGCAGAGGGGCGGTCGGATGTGATGTTCTCGAAGAAAGGACTAATGGGTTAGCTTGATCGGAAGAGACTTCGCGCGCGGATTGGTTTTATAGCTTGGGTTTGGAATTGGTTTCCAAATAGACAAGTATTGAAATTTGTTCACGCAGGAATCTCTGTTTTGCGAAAAGCGACATCGCTTTTTCGCCTCGGGGAGCACCTATTTCCATTCAGGAAACGTGCTCAGACCCGTAAAATCTTGATCTTGTTAACTCAGTGTCTCACTATGAGATCTATCTGACGGCTGCTGCTTTTCAAACCAGCGACATTAAGCGCTGACGCGGCAAACTGATGTAAGTATAAACAAACCAGTTACTTATTGTAAACATAAATTCCAAATACTTTGCCGAAGTGCGCGACGGTGATACAATCGAGATAAGTACTAATTAACGCGAAATGGAAATATATTTTCAGCTTATTAGCGATGGCGCGTCGCTGCAGAAAGCCTGTGACGAACTAAAAAACGAGCCGTATCTTGGCTTTGACGTTGAGACGACGGACCTCGATCCATACAAGGGCGACCTGCGGCTGGTGCAGCTTAGCAACGGTCAGAATACGAAGGTGATCGATCTGCGACCGGTGGGGGGGGGGCGTAAGGTCAGGGGTCATGGTCAGTCTAAGGGAACGGCGTTCAAAGACAAGGGCGATCTGCGGAACAATCCAGATCTAGCTCCGCTGCGTGAGCTACTGTCGTCGAGCAAACAGGTCAAGATCGCGCATAATGCGAAATTTGATACCAAGTGGGTGCGGCATCATCTGGGGTGCGAGGTTGGGAGTGTTTATGACACTTACTTAGCGAGCTTGCTCGTGTCGGCGGGTGATGGTGACCGGCGGCATGGACTTGCGGATGTGGTGCAGTTTTTCCTTGGGCAGACGCTTGATAAAAGCGAGCAGGTGAGCGATTGGGGAGCGGCGGAATTGTCGCATTCACAGGTCGAATACGCAGCCCGCGATGCGGCGATAATGCCTGAGGTTCGTGCCAAGCTTGATGAACGTATCGCCACCGACGAACTAAAACGCGTGCTCACGCTCGAGAACGAATGCGTCGTGCCGATCGCCGAGATGGAGCTTAACGGCATCTATCTCGACACCGGACGCTGGCGTGAGCAGCTCGATAAAAACAAAGCGGCGCAGGCAAAATTTGGCGAAGAGCTGCAGGATATGCTGTCGGCGGGCGTTGCCCAGGCGTCGCTGTTTGGCCGGCCTGAAATCAATCTTGACAGCCAGGCACAGGTGACGGATGCGCTCGTGGGCCTCGGGATACCGATGCCGGACACAACGCGGGCGTGGCAATTGCAGCCGCTGGCCGAAAAGTATCCGGCCGTTGCAAAGCTGCTCGAATACCGCACGGTAGCCAAAGCGTCGTCGAGCTTTGGCGAGAACATACTCGAATTTATCGAACCTGCGACGGGCCGCATCCATGCCGATTTTCGCCAGATCGGAGCGCCGACAGGGCGATTTTCGTGCTCAAACCCAAACCTGCAGCAGATACCGCACGAGGCGGAATACCGCCGCTGTTTTATGGCCCCCGCGGGCAAAAAGCTGGTAATTGCTGACTATTCGCAGATCGAGCTGAGGATACTGGCGGATTTTTCGGACGATAAAAATTTTATCGAGGCGTTTGTATCGGGCCAGGATTTCCACGCGGCGACCGCCGCTCAGGTTTTTGGCATTGCCGCCGCAGACGTCACGCCGGACCAGCGTTCGTTTGCCAAGCGGCTCAATTTTGGCGTCGTCTATGGCATCGGAGCGTCGCGGTTTGCGTCTATGACGGGCCTCACGCAGACGCAGGCTGAGGACACTTTGCGAAAGTATTTTGCGACCTATCCGCAGATGGACGCTTGGCTGCGGACGGCCGCAAACAACGTAAAGATCGAGCGTTCGACGCGGTCGGGTTCGGGGCGGCTGGCGAGGTTTAACTTTGACGAGAACGACCGCTCATCCTTAGGCTCGGCACAGCGTTACGCTAAGAATATGCCGATACAGGGCACGTCCGCCGACATCCTCAAACGTGCCCTGCGGCTGCTCCATGACGACATTCGTTCAACATCAGCAAAGCTTGTAAACATCGTCCACGACGAGATCGTCGTCGAGTGCGACGCAGCAGACGCCGACCAGACCGCCGCGACGCTCGAATCCGCAATGCTCCGTGCCGGTGCCGAATTTGTCTCAAAAGTCCCTATAAAAGTCGATGTCCACACAGCCGACGAATGGACGAAGTGAAGCAGTTGTCAGTGGTCGGTGGTCAGTGAGAATCTGAAACCGCAATGATGTTTTTAGCAGTGAGAGCTGCGACGCGGTGAAGGTGAAATTTGATGATCCGAGGGTGATCTTGCCGGTGGAGCCCGCGATCTTTGCTAGGTCTTCGCGTTTTAGTTTGAAGTTGAGATACTCCATATTCTCGCCGGGTTTAGCGGCGTAGCGGGCGTCGCCGAGGTCGAGGGTTTCGGTGCCGATGGTGGCTTTCCACCCGTGGGCATCGGCAAATTTTGGTTTTTTGCTCATTACCCAAAACGTAAAATTAATGGTGTCGGGCGGTGCGGAGAGGTCTTTGCCGGCGTAGTTGAATGCCATGCCGAAATTCATCGCCTGGATGCCGGCGGTCTTGGCTTCGGAGTCGGCGAAGTTGTCGGCGATCGCCATGATCTTTGTGCTGCCCCCGTCAAAGGTCAGCGTGATCTGTTTGTCGGCCTTGAGCGACTTGATCTGTTTTTGGATCGCGTCGTTAGAGCGCTGGGCGGAGGCGGTGATAGCCGAGACGAGGGCCAACGTAATCAATAGGTATTTATTCATAAAAGAAAAAATCTCCGGTGAACGCATAAAACGCGTCACCGGAGATATATTATGCTAGAACCGCTCTTACCAGCGATAATTAAATCCGGTGTTAAAACTATGGAAATTTGTTTTCCAGTTATATAGTACCGAAAATGTGCCAGCGGTGGTGCCGAAGGAGCGGTAAATGATTCGTTGCCAAAATCGAAATAGAGATAATCCGTTTTCCAGCTCCAGTGATCGTTAACTGCGACCTCGCCGCCAAACCCGGCGGTCCAGCCTGCCTTTGTTTTAGTGAAGGCCGCCGGATAATGTAAGGTTCCGATCGGACGGAAATCGCTCTCTGCCGCATAATTTACACGCCCAAATGCGAGGCCCGCGGTTCCATAAAGGTACACACGGTTCCAAGCTCCACCCGCACGGCCGCGAAATGTGCCGATATAATCGATGTCCTGAGTTGTGGACTGGAAACTACCGGTGCCAACGGCGGTTCCGTTATTTTGAATAATCTGCGATACGGTCGTGGTGCGTTTAATATTTGACCACGAGATGCTCGCCTCGGGACCGGCGACAAAATGGCCGGATTGCCAATTGTATCCGCCGTGGCCGCCAACGGTAAATCCTCTAGGATCCGCCTTGATCGTGACCGGCAGCATGTTGATGAATGCGGTGGCATTCGGTAGCGGTTCAAAGCGGGTGTCGCCACCGCCCCATCCGTAACCAAAATTTCCGCCGACATACGCACCTGTCCAGGTGTACGTTGTCGGAGTAGCCGCACGCTTTTTGACGACCGGTAATACAGAGCCTGCGGGCGGCGTGTACTTTTCGATCCGTGGTGCAAAAGGCATCTTAAACGCGTTTTTTGCAACGGTTTCGGTTGAAACTACTGATGGTTTAACCGTCGGCTGCGTACCACCTGTTTCCTGTGCGTTTGCCGCAGGCGGCATAAAGCCCGCGACCGTAAATAGTAATAGACCAGATATTGTAAGAATTTTTTTGTTCATTTTTCTAAACCTCTAAATTATAAAAACTTCTCGATTATTTCATATGTTGGGAATTTCCGTACCGCCCCCAAACTAAACAAACGCGAGCGGATAATATTATTATGAAACTAATGATATAGACGAATCAAGGGCAAAATTAGTTGCAAGACGCGAAGCTCACCATTCAAGAAAATTTGCGGTGGCAGAGACAAATAAAAAGGTGCCGTTACAGCACCTTTTTTCAAACGCGTACGTTAAGACTATCGAGTTAACTAAGAGGCGGCGGCTTCGGATTCGCGGCCGCGGATGTACATGATGCGGGTGCAATTTTCGCAGGTGATGATCTCATCGCCTTTTTTGACGTTGACCTGTACCTGCGGGCGGAGCAGAACGTAACATGCGCTGCACGAACCATTTACGACCTCGGCGACGGCGATGCCGTCGCGGCTGCGTTGGGCCAGGCGATTGTAAATAGCGGCGAGGCGTTCGGGCAAGGTCGCAAATGCGGTCTCGCGGTGACCGGTCTCGGTCTTAAATTCTTTATTGTGAGCGGCGATCGACGCGTCAAATTCTTTGAGGGCTTCGTCTCGTTTGGCATCGAGAGTGTTGACCTCGTCGTCGCGTTCGGTAAGCTCTTTTTCAACTCCCTCGACCTCTTCCATGATCTCGACGATCTGGGTCTCAAACGCCGCGATCTGCTTTTGCAGAGCGTCGGTCTCCTATGGCGGTTTCGTACTCTTTTGAGTTTTGGGCGTGTTTTAGGTTTCGCTCGGCACGTTCGAGATAGGTTTTATTCTCGGCGATCTGTTTTTCAGCGTCGGCACGTTTTGCGTTTAGCGAGTCGCGTTTGTTTTGTATCTCGCGAATAGAAAAGGCGTGCTGTTCAAACTCTTGTTCGATCTCGGCACGCCTAAGTTCTGCTGTTTCTATCGACTTTTTCAACCTGCGGAGGTTGGTGTCGGTAACTTGTAACTCTATCAATTTATCAAGATCTGGTATCACTGTTTCGAATGTCTCCCGTATATCAAGGTCAACTTTCTATGTTACCTCACATCAAGCCGTGAAACAAAGCGCGCTTTACGTGCCGAGGAAGATGTCGAAATGATGATGCAGATGGCCGCTGTCGATGGCGGTGTCGGTCGGGTCTAGCCACGCGGGCAACTCTTCGCCGTGGACGAGGCGGATCTCGGCGGTGTGTTTTGGCATACCAAAATGCGCGATGCGGGCGTATGCGAGAGCACCTTTTTGCATAATGCCGTCTGCGGGCAGACGCGCCCAACCCGCCTCGACCGTCAGACATCTTACACCTTGACGAATACGGAGCACGGCACCGGTCATCGTGGAATTGCCGCGAGTAAAGCTATGCGGCTCTTCGCGCTCGACGAGGACGGGGTCGTGACCGCCCATCGCGGGCCCGGCGATCTCGATCACGGTGTCAAAGAGCCAGCCGACGCCGTTACGGCGAATGGCATCGTTGGTCGCCCGCAAGCGGAGGTATGCGGCGACATGTTCGCGCCCGACAGCGTCTGCCTTATCCGCAGAGTCGGTGAGCATCTGGGACCATACCTGATCGAGTTCGGTCATAGATGCGAGGATACGGCGGGCAGAGCCGAAAGGCAATTTCGTGGTATTATTTTTACATCAGCGGCGAGTATTTGAGAGTTTTTATGAGATCTTTGACGACCATCTTTCTGTTTTTGCTGCTGTCACTTTCCGCGTTTTCCCAGTCCGCAAAACCAAAACCAACGCCTCTAAAACCTAAACCAAAGCCTACTGTAACGCCGACAAAAACCCCGGATGAAAAAACTGCGTGGGAGAAAGCCGCGGCGATCGAAAGTGCTGCGGAGCGCGTTAAGGCACTGCAAAAATTTAACGCGAGCTTTCCCAAATCCACGCGACGAGGTGAGGCTCTCGAACTGATCGCCGCGGCGAGAGTTACGCTTGGCAACGAAAAGATCGACGCAAAGGACCTCGATGGTTCACTGATATTTTTCAAAGCTGCTGTAAGCGACGCCCCAAAACCCATCGGAGAAAAGCTTTGGACTGATGCACTGTCAAAGATCGGGGCGAATCTCTATTTTCGCGGCAAACGGTCCGAGGCTCTAGACATAGTTAAAGTTCTTGAGGACAAAGCGGACGCAAATGCCACTCAGATGCTCGATATTGCGGCGTTTTACATGAGCATCGAAAACGGCTCTGAGGCAAAACGTATCGCAGGCAAGGTGATCGTCTTTGCCCCAAATTCAGCGGCGGCGTATCAGACGCTGGGCCTCGCGAACCGGATCGATTTTCAATTAGAGGATGCGGCGGCGGCGTACGCAAAGGCGTTGGAGCTTGACCCCGACTCGCTAACGGCCCGCCGCGGACTGGCCGAGATGGACCGGGCGGTCGGTAAATCGGACGAGGCTGTAACGCTGTATCGAGAAATCCTCGCCAAAGAGGCAGACAATGTCCCAGCTCAAACGGGGCTGATACTTGCATTATTTGACGCCGGCAAGCGGGCCGATGCCGAGACGGAACTCGCAAAATCGCTTGAGGTAAATCCCGGCAACGTCATTTTGCTCGCGAGTGCGGCGTACTGGTATGCGGCAAACAAAGAGGGCGACAAGGCTGTCGATCTCGCAACCAAGGCGATAGCCGCGGATCCACGATTTATCTGGTCGCATCTTGCTCTTGCACGCGGGCTGCTGATCCTGCGGCGGCCCGCCGATGCGGAAAAGGCAATGCTCGGGGCCCGGCAATATGGCAATTTTCCAACGGTTGAATACGAGATGGCGTCGGCCAGGGTCGCGGCCGGATATTATCGAGAGGCGGCTGATCTGCTCGCGCGAAACTTTTCTGTCAAAGACGGCTTGATCCAGACAAAGCTTGGCGGACGCATTACGCGTGAATCAAAAAATTTCTCCGAACTCGTTGGATATGAACGACGTGCAAGTATCTTTGCGCCGACAGCTGCCGATGATCCGGAAAACGCAGCACGGCTCACGACGTTGCTTGAATTAAAACAGACACTAGACGCTTCTGATCCGAACGCGGAAATGGCGGCAAAGCTAGCGGATGAATTCGTTCGCGGAGACGATCAGATGCGTGTGCATCGGCAGATATTTGCGGCTTCGCAGCTGTTGGAAAAGAAGGTAGCCTTACCAAAGGTGCTTGAGCTTTCTAAAGCGGCGGCGGCGAATGTGGATGCCGGACTCGAAGTTCCAAATGCGTCTGTGGCTGTCTTGGCTAGTGAGCTTTACGAAGCTCGCGGCCTCGCGGCCTCAAAGGGCGAATTTATTGTTGTACCGGATGTTCCCCGGGCCACTCTGTCTTTGATCTTACGTGGCCAGATCGAGGAACTGAGCGGATGGGCGGCGTATCAGATGGATAATTCGTCCGACGCCGTTCTGAGGTTAAGACGAGCGGTCGGTGTACTGCCGGTTGATAGTGCATGGTGGCGTTCGAGTATGTGGCGGCTCGGTGCGGCATTGTCCTTGGCGGGTAAAGATGCCGAGGCTCTTGACGTCTATTTCAAAGTCTATAAAAGCGGTGGCCCGGACATGGTTCGCTATACGGTGATCGAAGGGCTCTATAAACGGGTCAACGGAAATACAAACGGACTAGAAGAAAAGATCGGCCCAAATCCTGCTGGACCTGTGGTTGTAGGAACTCCAACGCCAAAGACCGAGCCCACTGCCTCGCCAACTCCGGAAACCACACCGACGCCGGAGGTTAAGGCTGAGGCGACTCCGACCCCGACGCCCGAGGAGACAAAACCTGCGGTTTTACCAACTCCGTCACCAACGCCTGAGGAAACACCAAAACCAATTGAAGAAAAGCCAAAGGACCTGTTTCCGCCGGTTGTCATAATCCCCGGTGAAACAACCGGCGACATAAAAACATGCACCATCACTGTCAGCGAAGAGGTCCTAACGTTGGCTAGTCGTGGTGGAGATCTAGCCGTAATTATCGGTCTCGATGGCGACGGTGAATTGGACGGGATCAAGGCAAGATCTTCGAGTCCGGATGATGTTTCAGTCCGCCGCGAAGTTATAGCCGCTGTACGATCACGGGCGATATTTGTATTGCGGTCGATCAGCGCAAGATCCGGGACATATCAAGTCAGATTTGAACTGCCGTGCGGCAACAAAGACATTACTGTGAATGTGAAGTAGAACGGCGTTTTTTTCGTCGATGGGAGTCGCCGTCGCCCGCTGTTTTTACGGAAACGGTCGCTATCGCAACCAGCAAAAGAAAGAAAAATCCGTTAGACGGCGTGCGGAGCGGAAAATCAAATAAGCTGTGGATCAGTATTCCAAAGCATCCAGCCAGAGCTCCAATAGCAACATTTTGCCGAAATCCGCTGCCAGCACTTGCTATCGTGGCCATTCCCCTTTTGAACAACAAATAGATAAAAGCTCCGATGCAGGCAAAACCGACTATCCCAGTTTCGGCAAGTATTTGCAGGTATTCGTTATGGGCCTGTTCGACGCGAAATATGCCGTGCCAAGTGTCGTGCTTTGTAAACGCTACTCCAAATGCGTCTAGGCCCGCTCCAAGGATCGGATGATCGAGAAATATCTTTATCGCCACCGACCAGAAATGCAGGCGGCCGTTCGACATATCATCCTTGCCGACGTCCATGGTTACGCCTCGGAGTAGGGCATCGCTGCCGCCGAGGAAAACGACCGACCCGATCAGGACTAAAACGGCCGCGGCCGCGACGGTTGCGATCAGAGCTTTTTGCGTTGGCGTACGTTCCTCGGTTCTCTCACTGGTACGATTACGCTTTCGAGCTATGAAACTCATAGCCAGTACAAACGCGAGCACCGCAATAGACGCAATCATGCCGCCACGCGAACTGGTGAGAATGACTGCAATAGTCATAATTGCGACCGAGATAAACAACAGTGGTTTTTTGTCCTGCAGGCCGGACTTGCCAAATATCAGACCTAGCGTTAGACCGCCGGTCATTTCCATAAACGATGCAAAGTGATGTTGATTTATGAACGGGCCAAATGGCACTGCCTGACCTGGATTCCTTAGGCCATAGATCATATCCGGACTGGCAAGCCGCTGTAGAATAGCTACGAAAGCCATGATTGCGCCAAAGATCACAACCAAAAAGACTACTTTTCTAAGGCGCTTTTCGCTGTTAATAAAGGTCAGGCACGCGGCAAAGAAAACGATATAGACGATCAGATGCGAGAGAAAGTAACGGGTCCCATTTGGGTCAAGTGTCAATAAATTTGTCGCAGGCACAGTAATGCTGGCGTTGCCGGCTCCAGGACCCAGGGGCAAAAGCTGAATAAGCCCGATGAGCAAAATTCCGATCAGCGGCAGTTGTACATAACTTGACTCAAATATCAGTCCCTTTGCCCGCCAGGCCTCGATCAGCCACATCAAGATGATCGCTACCCAGCAAATTGTGACAACGACCCAAGTTATATTATCGACGCCGCCAAATAAGACGGTTGTAAAAACCGGAACAATGCACAACAAAAAAAGATAATCGAGCTAAGCCGGGATGACTGGCCGCCGACAGTGACGTTTTCGATCACGCCGGGCTTATCAGTTGTTTTAACTGTCTCGTTCATCATGTTTATTGTTGTTTTAGAGAGAGGTCGTCAAAAGCTATCTTGCCGCTGGCCGGACAAGCTGCAACGCCACATCCTTCGCGAATAAAACGGATCAAAACACCATCAGTTGATTCAGGAACGGTAAATTTTACCCTGAGCGTAGTCCAGTCACCGGCAAGTGCCAGATCATCGCTCACCGCGATCCGAACCGAATTGGTCGGATCGATCACTTCCCACTTGAAAGTAGCCTTAGATTTAATATCTGCCCGGTAAAAGCCTTCGAACTCGTAAGTTGCTCCCGGTACAACTGCGACGGTTTGGAAGATCGAGCGAAACGCCTTTGACTCAAAAGAATCAAACGTTAGCCACAAGCTGTAATTGCCCGAGCGTTTCGCGGCCGTACTTAAACCTATCTGAGGATCCGTCCCCTCTGCAATATTCCATTCGAAAGGTCGGGCATCGCGCAACTTTAGCGCGCTCTCAAAACCGCCGTTGCTTATTTGACCAGTTACCGGTTTTACACCGCTGTCCCCAAAAAGATCACCGGTTATTGCGGCCGCGATCCTTAGTTTGTTGGCTGCAGAAAAGATTCCAAGCAGGGTAATGCTCGTATCCTTGAACACGGTCGTCTTATCGTCGAGGCTAAGTCTTGACCAGGAATCAAAGGCATCGTCGTACCGCTTTTGCGAAGCGAGCACCTTTGCTAAGGCAACATTAGTATCAGGAGTGTCGTCAAGTAATCGACGGGCTTCGGCCACGTCACCATCCATAATTTGCAAAGCAATAGACGAGGCAGAATCAGCGTATTTAGGATCAAATGCCGCTGCTTTCGCGATCATCGTAAAGCCCTCATCGACTTTTCCGTGCCGGATCAGCGCATTGCCATATGCCCATTGGACAGATGCATAATTTGGGCAAGCGACAGAGCTTTTGCAAAAGCCGCTTCGGCACCATCTGCATCACCGCTACGGTCGAGCGCACGGCCGAGACTGACCCAGACGAGATAGTTGTGTGGGGCAACAACAACGGACGATTCATATTCGGCCAGGGACCGTGCCAGATCTTCGGGTTCAAACGTACGCTCGTAGACGATCGCAGCAGCGTAATGCGTCTGAGGGTCATCCGGAGCTGTTTGTACTAACCAGTCGGCAATGATCTTTGCCTCAGGCTGGGTCGTATCGATCCGTGTCGCTATGAGGTTGGCAAAATTCCACCTAATAAACAAATATGCTGCGAATAAAAACAGAATACCGATCGCGATAATTGCGATACGGCCGACACGTGGTTCAAATTTTAGTATTTTTAGCGACAATCTAAAGACCTTTTGTATCTATAATCTTAACCGAAATCGACCGGTTCTATCTTGATGACTGCCCGCTTTAATGTAACGTTAGCTTCGCGACAGGCTTCGCGGATCTCTTTCATCCGTTCATGGCCAATGTCTCTCGCCGAGATCAAGACCTCGGAAATCTCTTTTTCAATGCAAATATCTACTAGCGACAGCTTACCGTCGTAGACCTTGAGGCCGTGCATTAACTTGTTTGTCTTTAGCGGATCATCATCGACAAAACCAACTGCAATATACTGCCATTCCGGGTTGTTGTTAAGTTCGCGAAGAACCATTTCGCCACCATCACCTGCACCATAGATCAGTACCTTTTGTCCCTCAACGACGGCCTTATTAGGCAGTATTTGCCTGAATAGCCTAAAGGCCATTCGGCTACCTATCACCGCCAAAAGAAGAAGCAAAGCATCAACCACGAATACTGCCCGCGAGAAATATTGGAATCGATATAACAGTAGGATAGCGAGAACGCTCAAAACTGACCCGAGTCCGACACCCTTTGTAAACGTAATAAGGTCGCCAACGCTTGTATACCGCCACAAGCCGCGATAGACGCCTACGATCAAAAATGATGCCAACTTAATGAGGACTAGCAGAGGGAGCGTTTTTAGGAAGAGATCCCAGTCGGACGTTCGTTCGAACGATCCGAAAAGTAGTAAAAACGCTCCGTAATATGAAAGCGTGATCAGAAATCCGTCCAGAAAGACTTCAAAAATGCGTCGCTTGTGCGACACATTAACGAGAAATGCGTACATCGCATTTTCGTTGACCGCCTGCGTCTCTTCGCTGGCATCGTAGGCTTTTACTTTAGAAAGATAAACGCCGATGATGACGAGAACAATAATAAAAAGAGCTATAAGGGCCATGCTCTGAGTGTTCTCGAGCCGGCTGACAAGCCATGCCAAAACACCCGCAGTAATTGCAAACGCGTAGAGCATCCAGACAGCGGATCTTTCGGATAGGCCGAGGGCAACGAGGCGATGCGAGGTGTGATCGCGCCCGCCCTGCGACGCGGGCTGGCCGCGCAGCTTTCGCAAAATAGTTACAAAAGTTGTGTCAAATATCGGCACAAAAAGCACAAGGACGGGCACAGCGATGACCGCAACGATGCCTCGCGAGCGTCCGCCCGTCTGATTTAGCAGCACGGCACCTGGAGAGAAAAAATCCAACGAACATCGAACCACAATCACCCATAAAAACGGATGCTGGATTTGAATTAAAGACAAGAAAACCTAACAGAGCACCAACAAATGCCGAGATGAAAAGCACCTCGGTCATACTGCCGCCCGCGGCAAAATTAACGGCGAGAGAGATTGCGGCAATCGCGGAAATGCCGGCCGCGAGGCCATCCATGTTGTCGAGCAGATTTATTGCGTTTGTGATGCCGACGACCCAAAAGACGGTGATCCAGATGTCGATGATCTCGTAACCCGTAAGTGGCATTTTTAAACCAAAAAAGATCAATATCCCAGCGCCGATCAATTGGCCGATAAGCTTTTGATATGGCCGGACGGTAATGAGGTCATCGACGAGCCCGACCAGAAACAAGAACCGCTACCACCGAGTACGACCAAAGAGTCATGCGTGACCGGTACAAATGAAAAATACACGATCGTCGTCGCCGCAAAAATGGCAACGCCGCCGAGCATTGCCGTCGGACGCTTATGCCACCGGTCGATCTTTGGCTTTGCGACAAAGCCAAAGCGCGTAGCAAAGCTACGTATGGCAAGCGTCAACAGCATGCCGATCACAAGACTGATCGCACCGATGATAAATGGATTTGTTGTAATACCAAGCATCAATAAATGATCGCGTATCAGGTCTTCGTCAAATTGCGGCAAAGCGTACTTACATCCTTAACAAGACGATCGACCGAATATCTTTTTTGAACAAAATCCCGACCGCCGGCTGCTAGGTCTTGACGTAATTTTTGATTTTTTGCGAGGTAAATCAAGCCGCTCGAAAAGTTCTCCGGCGCGGCATTATCTACGGAAATACCTCGTTCACAGACAGCAAAACCGTCAAATTCTTTGCCTCGGTTACCGAGTATGTCGACCACGCCGCCGACGGCTGTTGAAATTACCGGTTTCCCTGCCGCCATCCCCTCGAGGAGCGAAAGCGGCGTCCCTTCGTTTTTTGAAGTCAGTGCAACGATATCGATTCCAGCGAAAACCTCGGCAACGTTTTCGCGATTGCCCAAAAAAGTTACGATTTCGTCCAGCCCGAGCTCGGTAGAGAGACCTTCTAGTTCTGCACGAACATTTCCATCACCGACGATCGCCAATTTGATTAACGGCTTATCGTGATCGGTCGAGTTAGCGTAAACTGCTACGGCGTTTAGCAGTAGCGGGACGTCTTTGATCTCGGTCAGACGCCCGACAAAGCCGACAACGATGTCATCGGCAGATGCATTGATCTCAGCTCTGAGGAAATTTCGACTAGTATCATCGCCTGCGAGTTCTTTCAGTTCGATACCAAGCGGTATTATCTCAAATTGTTCGGTAGAACCCACACCGAAATCACTATGTATCTCGCGGAATTGCTGATCGGTTATAACGACTATTATATTGGTAGCAAGTTTTGCCAAGACTTGTTCGATCAAGATGAAGACGCGTGTTTTAAATTTTCCGTAATAGCTGTGAAAGACATGGCCATGAAATGTGTGGATGACCTTAACTGCTCGTGGCTTACCGATCAATGTTCGCAAACTTATCCAGCGGTACATAAATGCAGCAATGCGGCCTATCGTTCCCGCTTTGGCCGTATGCGTGTGGATGATATCCGGTTTTTGGCGGCGCAGTTCGCGGTATATTTTATAGAGAGAGATTATGTCCTTTGGCGACAACTCTCGGCTGAGTTCGGAGATGTAGATCGGCTCAACGCCGTGTTCGGCGGCAAAATAGCCCATGTCCTCTTCGCCGTCCGGCACGGTGCCGGCGATCAGAACACTTTCAAATTCGTCGTTTTGTAGTTTTTCGGTCAGCCAAACGACGTGACGGGCGGGGCCGCCGACATTGAGCCGGGCGATAATTCGGACGATCTTCATCGGGTGTTGAAAAAAAGATGGTGACCGACGGAACCGCCGCGCCTGATATTTTTCAATATTGAGGGGCCGCTGAACATACGATCGTGCGGGAAGATCGTTGTCGATCACCAAACTATTGAGGATATATTAACACTATCCAAGAGTCATTTTCTCGCGCAGGCGATCATTTCTTATAGCCAATAGCCGTCCAAAATGCTGTCGTGCTAAAACTGATATTTTCAAGCCCGGCACGCTCCATCATTGCCTGCATTTCGGCCTTTGAAAAACGGCGTTCGAGCCGTGTCCCGAAACGGTCAAGTGCATCGTTTCGCATCACATAAAAGCTGTTATTTCGATACTGCGACAGTGGAAAATATTCTACGTTGACACCCATTGTTTCTAAGAGCTTAGCCGTTTTTGCCAACGGATAATAGACGATCGCTGCTAGGATCTGACTAAATAAATAACGGAGTGAATTTGGCAAAGCGCTTATACCCCGCCGCAGCACATCGCTAATTTTCCACAGTATGCGGAACCAAACGGGCCGGTTATCAAAGTTATAATACAAGTAAAGCAGAAACGGGGAGCCCGGTTTTAGCTTACGGACGCAAGACCGAAGGCCGGCCTCGGTATCTGGTATATGATGCAAAACACCCAGGGAATAGCCGAAATCACAACTTTCATCGGCAAGCGGTATGTCGTCGGCACCGGCTAGGGCAAATTCACAATTTTTCGAGTTGCTTAGGTTACGTTTCGCGACCTCCAACGCATCGCTGCTCGGATCGAACAGATATAGTTTTGCTACACGGGGTGCAACGAAACTGGCCCAACGTCCGCTTCCGCATCCGAGATCAAATCCTACTGACCCGTCACCTAACAAATGCCATGGGAAGATGTTGAAATAGTTGTCAAACATCGTCTGCAGCTCGACCGGGTCAAGACCAGCTTGATCGAAACGGGCCCATTCGTCACCAAATCCGGCGACCACTTGATTGTCGATATTTGTTTTCATTGCGGGTCGATGAAGCGCTGGAACCAGAGCTCGAGCATCAATAAGGCCCAAATATGATGTGTATGGTCGGCGACCGAGGTTTCGTGGTGTTCGACCCATTGCCGTACCACAGCCGGGTCGGTTATGCCGCGATTCATAGCTTTTCTGAAAGCAGAACCGAGTGGACAAAATCTTTCATCTCGCCGCGAAACCACTTACCGATCGGCACACCAAAACCCATCTTTTGCCTGTAAATGACATCTTTAGGCACGAGTCGAGCCGCAACTTTTTTGAGCAGATACTTAGTCTGGAACCGCCGCATCTTTAGGTTTTCTGGAAGGCTTGCGGCAAACTCGATCACCTTATGGTCGAGAAAAGGTGAGCGCGCCTCAAGCGAATTAGCCATCGAGGCGATATCCACCTTTACTAACAGGTCGTTTGGCAGGTATGTCATTTGGTCAGCCAGCAGAGTCGAATCGAGAATACCGGCGCCGTTTGCTTGTTTGTACCATTGTTCGAGGAAATGAAATGGACGATTTTCTCGCGTCGCATTTTTGAATTCGCTAGTGTAGAGATCGTCCTTAAAACGATCCTTGATGTTCGACATCCAGTAATAGTAACGCTCATTACGCGGTAGATTTGCAGCCATCACAAAACGCTGAACGTCTCGAATACGGGTGCGTTTTAGCTCGGATGACGGCAGCATACCAACCGGAGCCTCGAGAAAAGCTTTTCGAAGCAAACCGGGAAAACGCTGATATAACTCTGCGAGCTGCATCGCCGCATATCTCTCATAGCCGCCAAAACTCTCGTCGCCGCCATCACCGTTTAGTGCGACGGTGACATGCTGACGCGTTTCTTTGGAGACGTAATAGGTCGGTATCGCGCTTGAATCGGCGTATGGTTCGCCGTAATGCTCAACGAGGGTTGGAAGTACATCCATGGCGTTGGGGCGGACAATGAATTCGTTATACTCGGCCCCGACATGTTTGGCGACGCGTCTTGCGTATTTGAGCTCGCTAAAATCTTGCTCGTCGAACCCTATTGAAAAGGTCTTGACGGGGTCGTCGCTCTCCTGAGCCATCAGAGCGACAACGACAGACGAATCGCCGCCGCCGGAGAGAAATGCCCGAATGGCACCTCAGAGATAAGCCGCATCTTGGTCGCTTCGCGAATTAGCGTCGTTTCTGTGATAGCATCTGCTTCTGAGATCTTTATCTTTTTGAAAAATCAGGCAGCCAATACCGCCGTGTCTCTATCTCTCCATTTTTCCAACGCAGCCAGTGACCGGGTTCGAGCTTTCGGATCTGCTTAAAAGCCGTCTGCGGTGCGGGCACGCAGAGATACGTCATATAGCTGTCGATCGCGTTCATATCGACCTCACGCGAGACAGATGGATGCTGCAATACAGCCTGAAACTCAGAGCCAAAGATCAGATCGCCGCTTGTCTGGTGAGAATAAAGCAATGGTTTTTTACCAACACGGTCCCGTGCGAGAAAGAGTGTCTTTTCGGTTTCGTCCCAGATCGCAAAGGCAAACATACCGCGCAGATGCTGCAAACAGCCCTCGCCGTACTCGTCGTAAAGCCGTAGCACGACCTCGGTATCCGACTTTGTATATAACTTATGGCCGCGTTCCTCAAGGTCTTTTCGCAGGTCCTGATAATTATAGATCTCGCCGTTAAAGACTATCCATTTTGTTTTATCTGCGTTATGGATAGGCTGCTGACCGCTGGCGAGGTCGATGATCGAGAGCCGCCGCATCGCAAGGCCGACGTTTTCACGCACGTAAAAACCGTCCTCATCGGGCCCGCGATGGAGGATCGCCTGATTCATTCGCTCAAGCACCGCACGGTCAACGGCACTCTTGCTGTTATTTACAAAACCTGTTATTCCGCACATTTAGGTTGCTCTTTGCTGCTCCTGAAGCCGCGTCTTTAGGTGTCTGTTAAGTTCGTTTCTACGATTGGTCTCGACCGCCCTTTTATCCTCGATCTTTTCTCTTATAAGTCCCCACCCGACGGCAATGAACATAAAAAGAAAGACCTGGATCTGTGTCCTTTGCCGATAAGCAGCCCCGACGTTTCCCTGAAATACCGAGTACGAGATCGTAAGAAGAAAAGTAAAAATTAGTATTGGGAGGCTCGCTCTCAAACGATGTTTGATTGCGTACCAAAGCCCGTAAATAAGAAGTGGGATCATTGACCACCAAAGCAAAATGTCGGGCAAGGTGATGCTCTGGCGAAAATTCTTCATTTCCCATGGAAATGGAGCAAACATCAGATAGGCAAATCCTATCGGCAGTACTCCCAATGCTCCGCCGACAGTCGAGACATCCTGGTCACTGGCAAATCCCGAATCTCCGGAGGTTGCCTGATCCAAACGGCTTACCTGCAACCGCTCAAACGAAGCATAGGTGTCAAGATCAACGGTCGCGACACGGATCATACCGAAATAAATAAGCACTAACCCGATACCGACCAAAATTGAGACCCTCCGGACGACATCCTTAAAAGAAGTGTCAAGACCTATTATAAAGCCCGCAACGACCGCGACTGAGACCATGTAAAAAATGTAGAACCTCAAAGACAATATTCCGGTCAAAGAAATGATCAAAGCTACCGCTCCGGCGAAAGTGAATTTTCTCTGGATCTGAAGCACCATCATCATTGCCAGCACAAGTAAAAAGACGATGAGGCCGTCCTTAAGCATTTGCCCGGACCAGATGATGAAAGGCGGAAAAAAAGCGACGCCTATTGCAGTTGCCCTTGCCACGCTTTTGTTGTGAAAGATTCTTTCAGAACAAAAATAAACAAGCGGGATAGTCGCAGCACCAACAACTGCAAATATAGACTGAACGACAAAGATACTCTTACCCAGTGTAAGGTAAAGAAATCCAATAAGATAATTCATGCCCCAGCCGGGACCCCGCACAGCGAGAAGCCATGTAAGATTTGGGTCTTCGGGGATGTATCCCATCCAGTAATCCGATATCTTTGAGGCTGTCACGTCATAACCGAGCGAGTCGAGTCCGACAAACTCTCTAATTTCAAAGACATGAATTAGGAGTCCAAAGATCAGACGTACACAAAGGGCGGCGAGAAAAATATAGGTAATGAAGGATTTTTCGTTCGAATAGCGGCGAAAGATAAAAACCGCTATACCGGCAAGTAAAATGACCACGAGCAGAGCCTCAGCTCTCGTATTGCCCGTCCGCGGTCACCATCGATATGCCAACCAGTACAAGAGCAAAATACAAAAGAAATCGCAGCATATAAAACTAACCCTACTCTAGATAATCCGGGATCACAAAAATTGCAAGCACGCCACAGCTAACACGACAAATGATCGTTAATGATCTGCCTAAATTCCTCACTAATAATAGTTTGATCAAACTCCCTAGCTTTTATCGACGCGATCTCTTTGTAGGCGATCCTCATTTCATCATTGGTCATCATCTCGCACATTGACTCAGACATCGCTTGAATATTCCCGACCGGAACCAAAACACCATTTCTGCCAAACTCAATAACAGAGTCATGCTTTGACGATGCCACTTCAGTGGGCATTAATAGTTCTCTTGGCCCAGTCAGACAATCTGTTGAGATCACCGGCAAGCCGCAGGCGAGTGCTTCGAGCAAGACATTTGGAAACCCTTCGAATTCTGAGGCAAATACGAAGCAGTCAGATCTTGCCATGTATTTAAACGGATTACTTTTATGCCCTAAAAAAACCACTTGGTCTTGCAATTTTAATAACGTCACCAATTCATTTAGTTCATTGAGCAGTGGTCCCGTTCCGATCAAAAGTAATTGAGCATCTTTGTTAAATTTGAGTTTAGCAAATGCCTCGACGAGCATGCGATGCCCTTTCATAAAACTAAAAGAACCTACATGAACAAATGTGAACTTGTCGAATCGGACGTCATCGACTACCTCGGTCATTTTATTTTCAATATCGCCGAGATCTAAAAGGTTTCTAACTAGAGTGTAGTTGTTATTCACCCTAAATTGCTTCTGAAGAGCCGACATTGTACCTCTAGAATTCGGCAATATAGCGTCGGCTAGAGGGTAAAGTGTCGATATTAACCATTTTCCGATCACTCCGCTGGCATTGTCGTTCCTATAATAAAGGGGCGTATATGTACGTTCGCTTATTAGTAATTTGGCCTTGAGCCCTAATTTTTTTGCAAGACAGGCGACAAAATTGGGTCGATTGAGAAAGGATATTATCAGATCAATATTATTGTTACGGCAATACTTTACCAGTCGTCTGGAGAGTTTCGGGATCTTTAATATGTTTACTACGTTACTCTGGCTCGGATTCTCATTGTCCAAAAAAGTAACGATTTGATCTTTTGGTAATTCGTACTCGATAACATCTGAAAACAAAACAAGATGTACCTCGTAATCGTCACGAAGATTTCGCAGCAAATGTGTGACCGTTCGCTCAGCGCCGCCCCCGGCCAATGTATTGATTAGTATGGCGATTTTTCTTTTGGGCATTATCGTTTTGTTAGATAGGCCTCTATCACCTCTCCATGGCCGACTGCCGCTGCTGGTGCACGGACAATGTCTTTTATAAAATTGTTCGAACGCCTAAATGGAGTGTTCAAAGCCATAACCGAAAGGTTAGCTTTTTCACAACTATCACGCAGGCTCTGCGGGGTAAAGTACCACTCATGTTGAAAGTAAGTGGTAATGGACGAGCCGTCGAGTTTTAATATTCGCCGCAAACGTTGCGTCAATGCGTCTAATTCATTAGGCACCTCGATGATGGCGACCCCATCGTCTTTTAGCAGCATTCGTATTATTTTCAAGACACGCAGAGGGTTCTCGACATGTTCGAGGACGTGATTCATGTGTATCAGATCGAACCGCATCGCGAGCAGAGCAGGTTCATCAAGGTCACCGGTAAAACACTGTATTTCGTAGGCTGCCAGTTTCTCGACAGCCGCCAGTTCTTGTTCGGTTCCACAAACCGTCCAGCCCTGTTCTTTTGCATGCAGCAGCATGGCACCCGACCCGCAGCCAATATCGAGCAGGGTTTTACCACTTACCTTGCCGCTCGCGTGATCAAGTCGGCTTTTTATATGCTCAGCAACGCTTGTCGTATCACCACCGATAAAATCCTCATCCCGTCTTACGTCAACTTCGGCTGCTCTGTTGAATCGCGGGTCGAACAGGGACGGCGAACGGGTTACGATGCCGCAACTACAGCACTTTACGATAAACTGCTCTGGGACCTGATCAAGTTTCTTAAAGCGCGTCTCAGCGTCGAGCCTTTCATATTTCTTCGAGCCGCAGATCGCACAAATTTTGTGTGAAGCAGATTCCATTGGATTGAGTTTAAGGTAACTGATCGGCGGGAGCTTCACTCACCGTCGCAACATACTTTCGTGCTTTGTCCGCAGCGTTGAAATGTGTACGTGCATGTTCGTTCAGTGCATTTCGATCATAGCGGTCTCTATTGTTTGTGATATCGATCATCGCCGCAGCAAAACCGTTAACATCACCTTGTTCGACGATCATGCCGAGGCTATCGCATTGCATTATCTCATTTACAACGGTGCCGTAGTTTGTTGCCACGACCGGTGCGCCGCACGCAAGCGCTTCGATGACGACATTACCAAAACTCTCATAACGTGAGGCGAGTACAAATAAGTCGCATAACTTCAGATAGTCCTCGGGTTTTTTGCTAAAACCTAAGAGAAAAACCCTGTCATCCAAGTTTAGCAGTTTGATCCTTGCTTCAATAGCTTGCTGCAGCGGGCCTGTGCCGAGAATAAAAAGCCGCTTATCGGGTATCTTATCGGCGGCAACCGCAAAGCTGTCGATCAGGAAAAATATGTTTTTTTGATGATCGAGCCGCGAAAGACACAACAGCCGGGATGATGCAGCCATAAATTGCTCGTCGATATGCGAAGCGTCCTGCGGCGGTTCGAGGTCAAATTTATCGGTATCCACGCCATTATGGATCACGGTGATTTCTCGTTTGACGCCGAGTTCACCAACGAGAAAATTTTTCAGGTTCTCTGAGACAGCGATGACGCGATCGACCCGGTTATATGCCCAACCAACGGCCCGCTTAATTATAACTTGCTTCCACCCCGCCATTTGGCTATTAGCAAAAAACTCATAGTCCGTCGTCTGTTCGACGGCGATATGTTTAAGTTTATTCCGTCTAAACGAATTTGCGACGCAGACCATGACGTTATAAAAATCGAGATAGCTTACAACCGCCGCATAGCGGCATTTATTTGTCATTCGTCTTAGGCGGAGGATCACCTTTATTGCGTTTTCTGCATTTTTCAGCAACCCGCCACCGGCAATTGGCAGATCTAAGGCGATAATGTTGACCGCATCAGGTACCTCATAGCTGATCTTGTTTTCGACCAGCACCAGATCCACATCGAACGCATCCGCGTAAAAAGGCAGCACCTCGGATAACATTCGTTCGCACCCGGCGCCGTGTAAAGAGGGGATTGTTACGCAGATCTTTTTCTTCATCAAGTGCCTTTATCGCGGAACGATGGTGCTCTTATAGTTGATAAGCAAACGAACGCCGCGAAAAAATATCTTTCGATACAGCAATACCAACAGACCCGTTAACAAGACGACGGCCGCTAAGCCATAAAGTATATCGCCCGACCAGTAGGCGATCCACACACCGGCTGCGGCCGGAACCGTCGCCTGCACGGTCCACTTGTGCTTGAGGTCAAATCTGCGGTTAACGAGTATCACTATCACGACGAATGCCAATGCCTGGCCCAGCACCGTCGCCAGAGCGCTGCCTAATAGCCCATAACGCGGGATCAGAAAGATATCGCCGACTATATTGACGCCTGCGGCTACAGCCGTATAGATCGTCCAGAAATAGGTTGCCGACAGCGAGTTAAAAAATGGCATATACCCAAACAAACACGGAGCAGCAAATACGGTGCTGAGAGCTAGGATCGTCAATACCGCCGTTATCTGCGGCCCGTTTTCGCCAAATGCAAATCCGATGAATATCCCTGATAATAAAACTATCGCAATTATCGCTAAACCGACCATCGCCGTCAGCACCGGCAGAATATCCTGCATATAGGTTCGCACTTTTTCAAAGTCGTCGTTTGCTCTCAGAGTGACAAAGAGCGTTCCCAAAAGCGACCCCGCAAGCAGCGGGAACTGCAAAAAAATACCGTTGAATTGGAACGCGACGGAATAAATACCGAGGTCCGCTTTGGTCAAATACTGCGAAATAAAGATCGCGTCGATGTAGCTGTTCGACAGATTGAGGACGAAAAATGCGAAGAATAACGGATATGAAAATTTTAGGATCTTTTTTAGGGCGGCAATATCTAGCTCAAATTTCCAAGAGACGAGCCTGCGGAGCATGATCAGCCCGACGGAACTTACGATAAGCTGCGAGACGATATACGCTCCGACAGCGGTTGCGGGGTCGAGACGCCCAAACCAAACTAGTACCAGCATCAGCGTCACCGTGATCGCGCGTTCGACGGCTAGCAGAGTACCCTGCGTGCGGGGAGTTTTGCTCCGAGCATGGAATGCTGGACGTGCATCCACAACGACACTGCTACAAAAAAGCCGAGCACCAGCCAACCTGAGCCGGGCTGTAGCTTGAGCCAGGATGAGAGCCACGGCAGCCAAAGAAACGAGAGTGCGAGGATCACCAACGTATTTGGCAGCAGTATAAAGAACCGCGCCCAGAAAGACTGTGTGATCCGCCCGGTCCCGACAAATTCGTCGGTGCCGTAGCGTGACAATGCGATGGCTGTCCAAGCTGTAAATATCTGCACGATCTGTGCAGCAGCTATGATGGCGGCGATCTCACCATAGCCGTCAGCACCCAAATAATGTGTCGCGAGCCAGACGGCAGCAAAGGCAAATGCCGCACCGGCGCACTGCATAACGACCATCGTCGCATAGTTGCGAAAAGCATTTGTGAGGTCCCAATCGGCACTTTGCCGTTCTGATCCAATTATAGAGGGTTTAATGTCTTTGATAGCTTTAATGCATGGCCAATTAGAGCGTTAGGCTCCGGCAGTGTTCTTAGTTCGGCGGATCGCCAGAAAATTGACGCAATGAAAAACCTCCAAGTTGCGAGTATATTCACATATTTCGCGAAGCCCGTCGGGTAAGATGCGGAAGATAGCATAGTCTTCATGAAGCAGCTCCCAAAAATCGCGAAAAAACACCCGTGAATCTACCATACTCTCACCAAATTCGAACTGAATATGGTCGATCCGGCCACCTTTGAGGGCTTCTTTCGCCCCTTCGAGCACTTTTAGTTCGTGCCCCTCGACATCGATCTTTAGATAATCGATCTTTTCGATCCCTTCGGAACGCAAAAAATCATCAACCGTCTTAATAGGTACATTTTCGGTGTGGGAGAGCCCACGGTCGGGGATATTGTTGTAAAGGGATGTCAATTCTTCGATGCCATCATCGTAATAGATCGTTAATATGTCTTCTTCAGCTCCAAAGCCAAAGTGGTGTCTTTGAATGTTTCCGATCTCCTCCGTCGTTTCACACATTAGGGCAAACATCTTCGAGAATGGTTCAAAGCAATAAAGCTTAGAGGACGTCGGTAGAATTTCAGCTATCGCTTTTGCATATTCCCCATCGTTTGCTCCAACGTCAAAGAAAACTACATTTTCTTGGTCTCTAAATAGCTTCTTGACCAATGGCAATTCTCCACTAATACGAAACTTACCCGCATCCCAATAATTCATGCCGACGAGAGCTTTATCAAAAAGCGATTCCCAAAAACGTTGAAAGTAAGGTGCACGGATAGCCTTTCGTATGGGGCGTTTGATCAATTCAATAATGGGGGACGACATGGTAAATTCTTTCAAATAGCTCTGCTAGCCTCTACAGGCGAAGCCAATAGTTAATGTTCTTGAAAAATATGCATCACTAATCTTGCAAGTATTATTTTAATACATATTGCTCAATTGTGATCTGCTAGTCGCGTTAGTTAATATGCGTACGTAAATTCAACAGCGTGCGGCTCATTTCGGCAAGAGCCTCTGAAGCTTTTGTCGTTTCCCAAAGACACATTCTTCTTGGTGTTTGGTCTTCGCGCCAGTCGTCGATGGCGAGGAGGGGTTCGGGAAAGTCGAATGGGAACAGTTCAAGATTTAGTGGGCGGTAGCCGCCTGAAAAGGCGTCGTTGTTGCCGATGCATTCGTGATGGTGGGTGAGTAAAAGATATTTAATGTCGCTGTTCACAATGTTTTCAAATATGCGGCCGATGTTTTTGAAAGACAGGTGCGCGAGCAGATCGCGGCATATCATCAGATCGGCCGCGGGCAGCGGGTCGTGAGTGATATCTAGTCGCATAAAGTCGGTTTTTTCGTCGCCATATTTTTGACGGTTTTTCTCAACCAATTCCGGCACGATATCGACGCCGAGGTATCTTATTTCCCCGCGTTCGACATGGCTAAACCAATTATGGTCGCCGCACGGGGCATCCAAAATACTCTTTATCTCAAATTGCTCAAATAGCGATGGTAACTTTGCTCTGAGATTAACGGTCGAATTTAGCCGCGAACCTACACCCGAAACCGTCTCGTCGTCGCCCCAGCTATTTGACCGATAATAATCAGAAAATATCTCCGCCAGTCCGCGCGTCGTCCCTGCCATTTTGCCGTTGAGATTCTCGTCAGTTGTCATTTAGTGGTCGTGTCCGCCGCCCGTTCCGTCGGCACCGTGGTAGATCTCGCTGCCGGTTTCTACAAACTCTTTTGCCTTTGCCGACATGCCCACGGCGAGAGCTTTCTCCGCCTCGATGTTCTGTGCGTTGGCGTAATCGCGGACGTCCTGCGTGATCTTCATCGAGCAAAAATGCGGCCCGCACATTGAGCAGAAATGAGCGAGCTTTGCTCCCTCGGCGGGCAGCGTTTCGTCGTGAAACTCTTTTGCCTTTTCCGGGTCGAGACCGAGGTTGAACTGGTCCTCCCATCGGAACTCGAACCGTGCTTTACTCAGGGCATTGTCGCGGTATTGTGCTCCGGGATGGCCTTTCGCGAGGTCGGCGGCGTGGGCGGCAAGTTTGTAGGTGATCACGCCTTCTTTGACGTCCTGTTTGTTAGGTAAACCGAGGTGTTCCTTGGGCGTGACATAACATAGCATCGCGGTGCCAAACCAGCCGATCATCGCCGCCAATGCCGCTCGTGATGTGGTCGTATCCGGGAGCAATGTCGGTCGTCAGCGGCCCGAGCGTGTAAAACGGAGCCTCGCCACAGACGGCAAGCTGCTTGTCCATGTTCTCTTTGATCAGGTGCATCGGCACGTGGCCGGGCCCCTCGATCATCGTCTGGCAATCCATTTCCCAGGCGATCTTGGTCAACTCGCCAAGCGTGTCAAGTTCGGCAAACTGCGCTTCGTCATTCGCATCCGCGATCGAACCAGGCCGCAAACCGTCGCCAAGCGAAAACGCCACATCATACGTCCGCATGATCTCGCAAATCTCGCGGAAACGCGTGTAAAGAAAACTCTCTTCGTGATGAGCAAGACACCATTTCGCCATGATCGACCCGCCGCGAGAGACAATGCCCGTCGTGCGCTTTGCCGTCATCGGGATATATGGCAAACGAACGCCTGCATGGATCGTGAAATAATCGACGCCCTGCTCAGCCTGTTCGATCAGCGTGTCGCGGTAAATTTCCCACGTTAGGTCTTCGGCCTTGCCGTTTACTTTTTCGAGCGCCTGATAAATAGGAACCGTACCGATCGGCACCGGCGAATTTCGCAAGATCCATTCGCGAGTCGCGTGAATGTTCTTTCCGGTGGACAAGTCCATCACCGTATCGGCTCCCCACAATGTGGACCAACGCATCTTTTCGACCTCTTCCTCAATGCTCGACGCGATCGCGGAATTGCCAATGTTCGCGTTGATCTTGACTAGGAAATTGCGGCCGATTGCCATCGGCTCAGATTCAGGATGATTGATGTTATTCGGGATGATCGCCCGCCCGCGTGCGACCTCGTCACGGACAAACTCGGGCGTCACAAATTCAGGTATCGCCGCACCGAACGAATCACCTTTGTGCTGATGATTTAGCGAAGAGCGGTCGCTGCGTTCTGAAAGCGTCAGATGGTCAAACGCCGCTTGGCGTCCGAGATTTTCGCGGATCGCAACGTACTCCATCTCGGGGGTGATGATGCCCTTACGGGCGTAATGCATCTGTGTGACGCACGATCCATTTTTCGCTCTCAGCGGAGCGCGTTTTAGGCCGGGAAATTCTTCGAGAGTGCCGCGTTCGTTGGCTTTTGCGATCTCTTCGGCGCCTTTGGTCAGGTAACCGTTATCCTGCGGCAGGATTTCGCGGCCCTCATATTCCTCGACATCACCACGTCCGACGATCCAATCACGACGCAGGGCAGGCAGGCCTTCGCGAACGTCGCATTTCGATGCCGGATCGGTCCAAACGCCGCTCGTATCATAGACACGTACCGGAGCGTTCTCTTGCAATGTGCCATCAAAATCTTTCGACGGCGACAAGGCTATCTCGCGAAACGGCACTCTTAAATTATGTTTGTTTTGATTAACGGTATTGCCGTTTGTCTCAACGTAAGTTTTACGCGAGGCAGGCAATTTTACCTGATCGCTAGTTTTTTCGGCTGACTGCTGACTGCTGACTGCTGACTTCTTTTCCATCGTTTTTCTCCCTTCGTCGGTATTATCCGCATCAGGTTTTTAGGGTAATGTTCGGTATGGAACAACTCTCAGCTCTTGATAAAGCTCCCCTGAAAACTTGTACTTTCGATTGTAACTAAATACCTCCACTTTGCCCATATCAGGCTAGTCACGAACAAGGACCCACGTCGTCATACATCTCAGGTTCTCGACGTTAGTGGTTTTGATCGGTTCGGAAAGGGCCGTTGATACTTTCGTCGCGTCTTTCAGGATCTGTTCATCGACGATGAAACGCTCAGTACCGTCCGGCATCTTGTAGGGCCGTTTGAGGTAGGAACGAGTAGTTCTTTTATGCCGATGGACGATCAAGCCGGCGAAATACCGCCGGGGCTGAGCACAGCCAAGTTCGGCAGCCAGCGGTCAAACTGGGCTGATCTTCGGCAAAATGCAAAACCGCATTGCAGATCACTCGGTCAAAACTCTGTTCCGGAAAGGGTATAGAGTCGAGCGTGGCAATCTCGAAGTTCTCGGGTGCGAGGTTCGGAGCGAGTCTTTTTGCTAGCTCTCGCACATATTCTACCGACCGCTGATCTATGTCTATTGCCGAAACATCAAAGCCATTTTGCAACAACCAAACTATATTTCGCCCGCCGCCGCAACCGGCATCTAGGACTTTCATCCCGGGAGCAAAGCGGGCTTTTTGGATCTGGTCGAAAAGATAAATATCGATGTCGCCGAACGTTTCGCGAAGATTGATCATTTTTTACCCGGCCTAATCCTCAAACACGATCCAGCCGATCTTACCTTCTTTATTCATGCGGAAATAGTAATAAACATTCTTACCGGCCACCGTCATCCTATAACGAACAAATTCGGCGGCGGTCGCATCAAGCATGAAATGGTCAGACGTGATCTTTTCTCTGCCGAGGTAAATGAACGACTTCATTTGCTTGAGATTTGCTCCGAGTTGCTTCCGGAAAGCGGCGCTTACCTTTGCGGCAAAGTTTGCTGACATCTCTGGATGAGTTTACCATCGGAGATGTCTTGGAGAATTTGCAGAGCATTCTGCGTTTTGTTTGGAGTATCGTCGGGCATCTGTTTCATCCCATCGGCAAAGGCTCCGGGAATGTATAAGTTAGCCACTCGTTTTGCGATATACTCGGCGCCAAAACCACCATCTTCGAGATTTCCGATGACCGCGACCGTCACTTTTTCTTTCGGATAGTAACGCACGATGCTGCCAAAACCGCCCACGGTCGAGCCAAAATGCTGGACCACTTTATGTCCGTTAAATACGTCGGTAAAAAACGCAAACCCATGGGCGACCGATCTGCCGTCATTCAACTTTGTCGGGGAGAGCATCTGATCCAGACTCGCCTGTTTTACAACACGCCCAGTCATCACGGCTTCCCACCAGCGAGCGAGGTCAGTTGCGGTTGCCAAAATGCCGCCGCTCGCGGCGATAACCCGCGGGCGAAACGGCTCGCCATTTTTCCAGACGCCGTTTCGCAAAACATATCCGGTTGCACGATCCGGGACCACGTCTTCCTGATGTTTGAAACGGATCGAAGGGAAATTTAGCGGTTTTATGATCCGCGTATTTACAAATTCCTCAAACGATTGACCGCTCGCCCTTTCAACAATGATGCCGATCAACGGCAGATTTGTATTTGAATAAAGCCAATTGTCACCCGGTTGAAATCCAATTGGAAAGCCTTTGACGAGATCAATAAATTCTTCGGGTGAATACTCGCGGCGATACGAAAATTCTTTGATTTCTGTCCAATCTTTCAAACCGGAAGTGTGATTGAGCAAATTTCGGACGGTGATCTTTTGCCAGATCTCGGGAGCGTTCCCAGGTAAGTATTTTCTGATAGAGTCGTCGAGATTTAGTTTGCCTTCCTCGACAAGTAGCATCAAGGCTTCGGAGGCAAATTGCTTAGAGATCGAGCCGATCTCATAGACCGAGTCTTTAGTAGCCGGAACTTTTAACTCAAGATTTGCAAAGCCGTAACCGGTTGCTCTAATTACCTTGCCGTCACGAATGACGGCTATCGAAAGTCCGGGTATTTTTCGCTCATTGATCTGGGCCGCGATAAAATCGTCGAGCTTATCCGCCCTCGCAATTTCAAACGCCCCGAAAAGGAGCAGCACGAATACGGAAATATTAAATACTTTCTTCATGATGCATTTTCTGTAGCTAGTGATCTCAATTTCATATTACGCTCCGCCTGATATGTGTGCAAAGAAACAAAAGTAGGTGCCGAAAATATGTTATAAACGGAATATTCCGGTTACTGTATGCGAGGGAAATCGATGTTCATTTTTGCCTTTTTGTTGACGATGTTTTGCTCGTCGTGTTCGCCGACGGGAATGCCTGAGAATAATATTATTTCAACCGCGAGCGGTGATGTTAGGTTTCGGGTTGAGACTGTCGCGACGGGTCTCGAAGTGCCGTGGGGATTTGCCTGGCTGCCAAATAAGGATCTGCTGGTGACCGAGCGGCCGGGCCGTGTGCGGATCGTCGAGAGCGGCAAGCTGCGAGTCGAGCCGGTCTACACCGTGCCCGATGTTGAACCGTCGAGCGAGAGCGGGCTGATGGATATCTCTGTTCATCCGGAGTTTGCCAAAAACAATTTCATCTATCTCGCATATTCCTACAACAAAGACGGCAAGCGGGTTAAGGTAATGCGGTACAAATACGCGGGCGGCAAATTTACCGAGCCCAAAGTGATAATCGAGGACATCCCCGGAGCGCCAAATCACGCCGGTATGCGTGCTCGTTTTGGGCCGGATGGCAAGCTTTACATCACGACCGGAGATTCGACCGACTGGACGCTCGCTCAAAAGCTCGACTCGCTTGCTGGTAAGACCTTGAGATTAAATGACGACGGCACCGTGCCGCAGGACAATCCTTTCATCAAAACGCCGGGAGCACGCCCCGAGATATGGACATACGGTAATCGAAATCCGCAGGGAATCGCGTGGCAGCCCGGATCGGGCTTAACCTTTCAGACCGAGCACGGGCCGAGTTTTTTTGAGGGGAAAGGTTCCGGCGGAGATGAGGTCAACATTCTCGAAAAGGGGAAAAATTACGGCTGGCCCGAGATCCACCACACCGACAAAAAGGAGGGAATGGAATCACCGCTGCTCGAATACAGCCCGGCGTGCGCACCCGGGAGTGCGATGTTTTACAACGCCACGCAATTTCCCGGATTTGGCGGAAATTTCTTTTTTGGGTGCTTACGCGGAGCCAGGATCATCCGCGTCGTGCTTGAGGGACGTAAGGTCGTGAGGCAAGAGAATCTGCTTGAGGGAACAGTCGGCCGGATCCGCGAGGTCGGGCAAGGGCCTGATGGCTACATCTATTTCTCAACCTCAAACCGCGACGGCCGAGGCAACGCCGCAAAGGACGATGACCGGATCATGCGACTCGTGCCTGATGTGCCGAGCCCGACGCGGGAGTAAGGGCAATTTTCAACGCAGAGGTCGCTGAGATCCCAGCGAAAATCAGGACTACTTTTCGGCCTCCAAAATAGCTTTCGACTCCGCCAGTTCGGCTTTATGTGCTTCGGTAACAGCGGGATATTTTAGATCGAGCGATTCGAGCCGTTTGACGATGACCTCGGAAACCGCCAACCGTGTGAACCATTTTTTGTCCGCCGGGATGATATACCACGGCGAATCTTTTGTAGATGTCGCCTCGATCGCCTCGGTGTAGGCGTTCATGTAGTTGGGCCAAAACGCGCGTTCCTTAGCGTCACCGGCAGCGAACTTCCAGTTCTTTTCGGGCAAATTGATGCGTTCTAAAAAGCGTTGTTTCTGTTCTTCTTTGGAAACGTTGAGGAAAAATTTGATGACGTGCGTCCCATTTTCGGCCAAGTGATTTTCCCAGTCGCGAATGTGTTCAAATCGCTTTTTCCAAATGTTTTTGTCGTTTTTCATAGCATCCGGCAGCTGTTGGCCCTGCAAAATTCCGGCATGTACGCGGACGACGAGCACCTCTTCGTAATGCGAGCGGTTAAATATGCCGATGCACCCACGGGCAGGGAGCACCTTTTGCGAGCGCCAGAGGTAATCGTGGTCGAGCTCCTCGGCGGACGGAGCCTTAAAAGCCGTGACCTGACAGCCCTGCGGATTGACGCCGCTCATCACGTGTTTTATCGCGCTGTCCTTGCCGGCAGCATCCATGGCTTGAAAAATGATGAGAAGTGAGTGAACATTCTGTGCATAGAGGATGTCCTGCAGCTCGGCGAGCCGGGCGATATTTTTCTCTAGGTCTTTGGCGGCTTCTTTCTTGTCTTTGTAATCGCCCGCAAAGTCGGTCGGGTGTTTTTTTAGATCAACTTTCGAGCCCGGTTTTACGAGGAATTTGTCGGTATTCATAAGGATTTAGCCACAGATTAACACAGATGAACATATATTTTTCAAAACTTTCACTTACCTGTTGTCTGACCGTATTGCTTGTCGGCTCAGCTTTTGGCCAAGCCAAGCTTGTCCCGAACAAAATCACACTCAAAACCGGCAAGTCATTTAGCCTAAACCTGCCGTCTGGTTATGAGATCATCCCGGCGGCTGAGGGATTAAAACGTGTGCGATTTTTTGCCAAGGCTCCGGACGGACGGATCTTTGTCACGGATATGAGAGACCTGACGGACAACAAAAAGGGAATCGTCTATATCCTCGACGGTTGGGACGCCAAAAAGGGGAAGTTTGCCAAGGTCATCCCATACATGACTGATCTCAAGAACCCGAATAGCTGCCAGTTTTACAAAGACGAGAATGGGCAGGATTGGTTTTATCTAGCTGAAACTGACAAGCTGACGCGGCGAAAGTTTACACTTGGCGAGACCAAACCGACCGACACCAAACCGGAGGTGCTCGCGACGTTTCCCGATTACGGCCTGAGCTACAAATACGGCGGCTGGCATCTGACGCGGACGATCGCGTTTTCGCCGGATCGCAAGCTGTATGTTTCGGTCGGATCATCGTGTAATGCATGTGTTGAAAAAGAACGCGTTCGGGCAAGCATCATTGTTATGAATCCTGACGGCAGCGGACAGCGTGAGTTTGCTCGTGGCTTACGCAATGCCGTCGGGCTGAAATGGCTCGGCAATTTTCTGTGGGCTTCGGGACAGGGCTCGGACCATCTAGGGCTGCAAAAACCGGACGAAGTGTTTTACGCGCTCAAAGATGGTACCGATTACGGCTGGCCGTATTGCTATTCGGCGTCTGGTAAGGTCATTGCCGATACGCAGTTTCCACGCCGCGACGGCTGTAAAAATGTCGCTACACCGTATGCCTATTTTCCGGCTCACGGCTCCGCGCTCGGGTTTGATTTCTTTGACGAAGCCGACGGGCTCTTCGGGGCAAACCCCGCTTTTTTGATGTCTCTGCACGGCTCGACCAACAAAGCGATCGGTCACGGTTACAAGATCGTCAGTTTTCGCAAGGGCGAAAAGGTGCAGGATTTTATTACCGGCTTTTTAAACAAAGGCACAGTAAATGGTCGTCCGTGTGACATCATGAAACTTGACGCCAACTCGTTTCTGTTCACCGATGACAACAAGGGAATCATTTACTACGTTCGGAAGAAGGGCTAATTTGTAACGATTTATGTTACAATAAGAAATAATGAATATCGGCATCACAGTTTATCCGACCTACGGCGGCAGCGGGATCGTCGGCAGCGAATTGGGCCGCGATCTGGCCGAACGCGGGCATAACGTGCATTTTATCTCGTCCGTTTTGCCGACGCGGCTTACTGAGTTGAATGAACGGATCCACTTTCACGAGGTGGAAATGATGTCGTACGCATTGTTTGAACATCAGCCTTACGACCTCGCTCTTGCGACCAAAATGGCAACTGTCGCCCGGGCCGAAAAGCTCGATCTACTCCACGTTCATTACGCGATACCGCATTCGATCTCGGCTATTTTGGCCCGCGAATCGATCAAGCAAAAGCGTTATGTGCCGGTAATTACAACGCTTCACGGTACGGACATCACGCTTGTCGGAGCCGACCGCAGTTATCTGCCGATCACGCGATACGGTTTGCAGCAATCGGACGGCGTTACTGCCGTTTCAAAATTTCTAAAACAAGCAACGATCGAGACTTTTGATTTTGACGAGATCGAGGTCATCCCAAATTTTATCTGCGGCAAGCATTACTTTCGTACACCCGATGCTCCGTTACGCAAAGAGCTTGCACCAAACGGCGAGCGTCTGCTTGTCCATGTGTCGAATTTTCGTCCGGTAAAGCGTCCGATGGATTGCGTCGACATTCTCGCAAAAGTCCGGGCGGAGGGTGTCAACGCTCGTCTAGTGATGGTTGGTGACGGCCCGGAATTGTCGGCTGTTCGGTATCACGGTGAGCAGCTTGGCATGAATGGCAACGTCGTTTATGTCGGCAAACAGGCCAATATCGCGGACTATCTCGGCGTGGCCGATGTTTTCCTGCTGCCGTCGGAACTGGAATCATTTGGCCTGGCGGCGCTTGAGGCTCAGGCGTGCGAAGTGCCGGTGGTCGCGACGCGTATCGGCGGCATTCCTGAGGTGGTCAATGACGGCGAGAGCGGATTCCTGAGCGATGTCGGCGATGTCGATAAGATGAGCGTCGATACTCTGAAACTACTTGGCGACGAAGATCTGCGACGGGCCTTTGGCGAAAAGGGCCGCGAACTGGCCGTGTCGCGTTACTCGACCGAAAAGATCATCCCGCAGTACATCGCTTTTTACGAAAAGATCGTCAAAAAAGCCAAAGCCGCCGCCGCGTGAACGGGAGTATCCGCCACAGATAATCACAGATCGACACAGATAGGAAATTTATTGATCCGTGTGTATCTGAGTCCATCTGTGGGTAAATTTTTTTAAGGTATGCTGAAACGCTACATGCACAACCGGGAGAGGCACCTGGCGTTGTTGAACGACAATCGCTCGCCGCAGCAGTTTGGCTGGGGGCTGGAGTTTGTCGCCGACCACGTCAATGGCGACGATCCGCGCAAAGTGCTGGCGGATCTATTCCGATCGATGCACTGGCAAACAGCGACGAGTATTTTGCGGCTCCGGTTATCACGGATTTTAAGCTTGAGCGGCGGCTTTATCCGTCGGTCGGGTCATTGAGCGCTGAGGAACTGAAATCGCCGGTCGCTCAGATCGAGGTTCCGGTTTTGTCGTGGCAGAGCGCAGTTGAAACGATCTCCGTTGAAAATAATACTGCGGTTGCGACCTATTTTCCGCATGGCGACAAGAAAGCAGCAGTCGTGATCCTGCCGCATTGGAATGCTAAGGCCGGCACATATTTTGATCTCGCCAAATTTTTGAACAAGGTCGGCATGTCCGCCCTCAGGCTGACGCTGCCGTATCACGAGGACCGTATGCCGCCGGAGCTTGAGCGGGCGGACCATCTCGTTACGCCAAATATCGGGCGTTCGCTGCAATCGGTCAGACAAGCCGTGCTCGATACGCGTGCGGCTATTGGCTGGCTAAAACAGCAGGGTTACGAAAAGACCGGGCTGGTCGGGACAAGCATCGGCTCGTGCGTCGCTTTTCTGTCTTACGTTCACGACCCTGATGTCGATGTTGCGGTTTTTAATCACGTTTCGGGCTATATGGCTGATGTGGTGTGGCACGGACTGTCGACCTATCACGTCCGCGAAGGTTTTGGCGACAATCTCGATCTCGACGAGCTTCGCCGCTACTGGCTGCCGATGTCGCCGATGGCTTATATGGATAAGCTTGCCGCCCTGCCGCCCCGGCCGACCCGTTATATCTACACAAAATACGACCTGAGCTTTCCGGTCGACCTGACACGCGACGTTTTCAAAGAGCTCCGGCGGCTCCGCATCCAGCAGCCAGCGGACCGCCTACACACGACGGCGAAGGCCTTGAATTATATCGACGGAAAGAGTTCATCTCAGTTTTTGTTTTGCGCAAAACCATCTGCAAAATAGGCCTGAAAACAACTCCACACACTAATATATTCATCAAAAGAGTGCTAAAATTTGGTCAACTTTTGAATGAGTCCGATCGCCGAAAAGCAAAAAAATACGGTTGACGAAGCGATAGAGCATCTGGTCTCTCGTGCCGAAAATGCACGCGGGTTGGCGGGTACTGACGTTTCGGCGCGCATTCACGCGGCGCTCAATAAGTATCTTTTAGGCGACGATCCAAACGCGTCAAATAATGACATCAAAGAGTTTATCGACGACATCAGGGCCGACGATCTGTGTTTGATAATCGCTTGTGAAAAGGGAGACGAGCGGGCTTGGGAAGATCTGGTCACAAATTTTGACTCGACCGTAAAATCCGCCGCCCGCAAGATCTCGTCAAATAACGAGGACGCCGAGGATCTTGCAAGTTCCATCTGGGCCGAGCTTTACGGCCTGCGTACGGATGCAGACGGTAATAAAAAGAGCAAGCTGGCATATTATTCGGGGCGGGGCAGTTTGGCGGGTTGGCTGCGGGCGGTGGTTTCGCAGTTAGCGGTCGATCAATTTCGCAAGCAGTCAAAATTTGTCCAGATCGAAGAGGATCGTGAATTTGAAAATCTGGCGAACGAGGCCGCAAATAATGACCACAACCATTTTGCCTCGCACACTGAGTCTCCTGAGGAGCTTTTTGCGGTGGGTGAGGCCGAGTCGGACGTGTCCGACGCTCTGCAGGCGGCGATCGGCGAGCTTGAGGCCGAGGATCGGCTGATATTAAAGCTATACTATTTTGACGACCTGAAACTAAAGGACATCGCCACGACCTTTGGCTATCACGAGGCGACCGCCAGCCGTAAATTGACGCGGGTGCAGTCCGAGATCCGCAAAGGCGTTGAGAAAAACCTGCGTGAGCAGCACGGCTGGAGCGATATTGAGGTGAAAAAACACCTGTCCGACACGGCCGCAAGCCTCGGGCTAAACCTCGAAACGATGTTCGCCGTATTGATGCTGGCGATATTTGTGCAAGATTTTTGGACGTGATGCGTTCAATAAGTGGTTACGAAAACCGTAGCCACAGAGAACACAGAGTTCACTGAGTATTTGAAATGATTTGGGAGATAAATATTGCTGTAGGCATGGCTCACGAAAATATTTACTGACTGGATCATCATAATTTTCTCATCTTACTCTGTGCTCTCTGTGGCTAACTAAAAGATGGAACTAGAATTCGACAAAGAGATTGATGCGATCCTGCGAAAAGGGCGGAGCGGGCAAGTTGCGGCTGTAAAAGCTGCGACGGCCAGCCACCTCGACGCGGACAGCATCTCTGCGTTTGCCGAAAACGCTCTGCCGCCGCGTGCGAAATTGCTCTATATGGAGCATTTTGCCGATTGCGACCGGTGTAGAAAGGATCTGTCGCAAGTCGTAAGGATGAATTCAGCGGCGGTTGCTGCTGACGGGACCGCCGTTTCTAGTGTCGCGACTGCGGCCGCCGAACCGGCAGCGTCTTGGCTAAGCAAACTTTTCCGCACGCCAAATCTGGCGATGGCGATGGGTGCGCTGATCCTGACTTTCGGCGGCGTGCTCGGATATCTGGTCATTCAGAATAGAAATAATACACAAAACTCAACGATCTCGCAGGTGACCGAACAGGAACAGAATAAGGGCGGGCCGTTTGTTAACGGCGATGCGTCTGTGGTTTCTAATTCGGCAAATGCGGTTGCCGCAAATGCGACACCTCCGGCGGCTCCGTCGATGCCCACGACAGCGGCAAATACGGCTGCTAATTCGACAGGTGCCGGAACCGGCTCTGCAACTGAGACAAAACAGCCCGATTCCGGTTATTCGATGGACGGTACGACTGACATATCGAAATCGGGTGAGATTGCTCCGGCGGCTCCGGTTACGGAAAACAAGCCCGCAGCGGTCGAGGAGCGTAAAGACAGCGACGATAAGGCAAAAGAACGGTCGGCTGACGAAAAACGTGCCAAAAACGAATATGACGACCGTGCGTCCCGCGATGCCTCGCCGGGCGCGCCGAAAAAGACCGATACCGGAGCGACCCGATCAGGCCCGCGTCAGGACAATACGCTCCAAAATCAGACTCAAAATCAAATAGTCGGCGGTGCGATATCGGCCACGAGATCAGCGGGCGGCAAAAATTTTGAGAAACGCAACGGGGTTTGGTATGACTCAGCGTATAAAGGCCAGTCAACTACCTCGGTAAAACGCGGCACCGAAAAATACATCCGCCTCGACAGCGGGCTCCGCTCGATCGCCGACAACCTCGGCGGCACGGTCGTGATCGTCTGGAAAGACAAAGCGTACCGAATTCAATAAAAGAGTTATTAACCACAGATAGACACAGATAAACACAGATTTTCTGTGGGTATATCTGTGTCCATCTGTGTTAATCTGTGGCTAAATCTTTTTGCCGACGAACTAATATGAGATCACGAATTTTCTTTATTGTCGCTCTTTGTTTAATTGTTTCTGCGACCCAAACCTTTGCGCAAAAAAAGCCGGTAAAAACTGACCCTGAGATCGCCAAGATGGTGAAAGAGGTTTCGGCTAAGAATATTGAGGCGACGATACGCAAGCTTGTTTCGTTTGGTACGCGAAACACTTTGAGCGAACAGGACAACCCGACTCGCGGCATTGGTGCCGCCCGCGATTGGATATACAACGAATTTGTCAGTATCAGCAAGGCTTGCGGCGGCTGTCTCGATGTGCAAAAAGAGGCGTTTGTGCAGCCAAAAGCCAATCGTATCCCTGAGCCGACGACGCTCACAAATGTTTTTGCCATCCTCAACGGCACGACCGATGCTACACGATACTATGTCGTTTCGGGTCATTACGATTCGATGTGCACATCGCCGACAGATGCTAAATGCGATGCTCCGGGGGCAAATGACGACGCGTCGGGCACGGCTGTCTCGATCGAACTGGCACGTGTGATGTCAAAGCGAAAATTTGACGCGACCATTATCTTTATGGCGGTTCCGGGCGAAGAGCAGGGATTGCTCGGTGCTGCTAATTTTGCCGAAAAAGCCAAGCAGTCAAAGATGAATATCGAGGGAATGTTTACCAACGACATTGTCGGCGGCGTGACGACGCATAAAAATTCGCAGTTTCGCAAAAAAGTCCGGGTCTTTAGCGAAGGCGTGCCGTCAAGCGAAACGGAGGCCGAGGCCGGCACACGCCGCAGTGTCGGCGGCGAAAACGACAGCGCTTCGCGGCAGCTTGCAAGATTTATCAAAGAGCAATCCGACCGTTATCTCAAAAACTTTGGCGTGATGATGATCTATCGCCGTGACCGCTACGGACGCGGGGGCGATCACATACCGTTTGTCGAGCGGGGTTTCACAGCCGTTCGCATTACCGAATCGCACGAGGACTACACCCACCAGCACCAAAACGTGCGTACCGAGAACGGCGTCTTTTACGGCGACACGCCGGAGTTTGTCGATTTCGAATACACGGCAAACGTCGCCCGCGTAAATCTCATCGCATTAGCGAGCCTTGCCCTTGCCCCGGCAAAGCCGAAGAACGTTGGGATCGTCACGACGCGTCTGACCAACGACACCGAGCTGAAATGGGACGCAAATACCGACGGCGACATCGCCGGTTACGAGGTCGTTTGGCGTGACACCACCGCCGCCGAGTGGCAGAGTAGCCAAGTTGTGACGGGTGCGACAACGTTCCTCGCCAAAGGCATGTCAAAAGACAATTACTTCTTCGGCGTCCGCTCCGTCGACAAAGACGGCAACAAAAGCCCCGTCGTCTATCCGCGTCCGGTGCGTTAACTCTAATGTTTTTGGGCAGTTTTCGGATTCCTTTTGGTTCTGAAATATGCTAAAAATATAGATTGCCCTAAATTTCGTCAGCATTATATCGGTCGTTAGACGGCACGCAGTTTTTATGAAGAAGTACCTAGTTGGATCATTAGTTTTGTCGCTTTTGGCGGTTAGTTTATTTTTTGGATCGGACAGCTCAGCTCAGACCGAACAAATGAGTCTGCTCGGTGATGATCGAACAATTTCTACCGACAGAAAGCCCAAAGACGATGCCGCTATGGTCTCGACAACATTGGTTCTTAGTCAGGTCTCCGGCGGAAACGGCACTTATGCCAACGACTGGGTGGAAATAAAAAATGTTTCAGCTTCGTCGCAATCACTTAACGGATTGGCTCTATACTATGGTTCGGCCACCGGGGTTGTTTGGTGCGGGTGTTTTTCGCTCCCCAACATATCCCTAGCACCTGGAAAATTCTATCTGGTTCAACTAGGCGGTGGTAATGGTGCAGGATCTCTCCCCGACTCCCGATGCGTCTTCAACAAACATCAACATGTCCGGTTCGAGCGGAAAGATCGGCATCGTCAACCCGGCTGCTCTCGGTGCAAATGTTTGCGGCTCTTCTGGTGCCCCGTGCAACTCGACTCAATTGGCGGCTTTTGTCGACTGGGTGGCTTACGGGGCTGCTGGAAACGGCACGGCCGGCAATGGCGAAGGGGGTACATCTGTTAATAGCGGGGCGGCATTTTCAACGACTCAGGCCGGGTCCAGAAAAAACGCGGGCTGCACTGCTACAGATAATAATAATGCGGATTTTGATGTAGTGACCGGGACTGTCCCGCGCAACTCAGCCACTGCGTCTTCGCCGTGCGGCGGAGGCGGGGCCGATTTGTTGGCAGGAATGTCAGCTAGCCCGACATCGGTCGTGCCAACTGGCACGACACTGCTTACTGTCACGGTCATTCCGGCTACGACACCGCCCAGCACCGATATACAGGTCGTTGGTAATCTTACCCAGATCGGCGGGGCGGCATTGCAGACTTTTGTTGATGACGGAACCGGTGGGGACTTGACGCCGGGTGACAACGTTTTTTCATATTTGGCCTCAATTCCGGGCGGCACAAATGCGGGAATCTATAACGTGACGGCCGTTGCATCGGATGCGCAAAGCCGCTTTGTTAACCTCAATCAGAATATTACGGTAACGGGGCCGCCGGAGACCGAAAACCCGCTTTTATTCGGCAACCCAAGCAATGCCACCGCAAATGTCGCAAATGAGAATAATTATTTGATGACGAAGGCGCAGTATTCGCTGTCATACAACCGCTCTAAAGCGGGGCCAAACTGGGTTGCATGGCGATTGGACAGTTCGTGGATCGGTGGTGCTGACCGCCAAAACGACTATCGTGGCGATACGACGTTGCCTGCCGGTTGGTATCAGGTCCAGTCGTCTGATTACTCCGAACCGGTCTATGACCGCGGCCACATGTGTCCGTCGGGTGACAGGACGCGTTCTGTGCCGGATAACTCGGCGACATTTTTGATGACAAATTTTCTTCCGCAACACCCGGATAATAATCAGGGTCCTTGGGAAGAATTTGAGACCTATTGCCGAACGCTTGCTAGCCAGTGCAAGGAGATAGACATCTACATCCCTTCCGGTCGCAAAGCCGGGGCAGCAATGGCTTTATCGGGAACGGTGTTATGGTACCGGCATCGACTTGGAAAGTAGTACTTGTTATAGATAACGGCACCAACGACCTACAGCGAGTCGGTAAAAAAGCACGGATGTTTGGCATCGTCGTTTCTAATATCCGCCGATCAACCGCAGCTCTCCGTGGCGAAACTTTAGGGTCACGGTCGATCAGGTCGAGACGCTTACCGGATACGACTTCTTCTCTAACCTAAGTCCACGGCTCCAGGCTCGGATGGAATCTAGCGCTGACACGCAATAATGGTAATCACGACCCGATACTCACGTTTTTTATGCATTGGCCTGATCTTGTTCAGCGGGGCGTTTGTTTCTGCGTTCGGGCAAAAAGAATACAAGATCTCAGAGATCCAGGGCGATAAGGGCACTTCGGCGCATGTTGGTGAGAGCGTGCGCACTACTGGCGTTGTCACCGCGATCGTCGCCAAGGGATTTTATATGCAAACGCCTGACGGCCAGGCTGACAGCGACCCTAAAACGTCTGAGGGGATATACGTTTATGGCGAGAATAGTGTCGGCAAAGTGTCGGTCGGTGCGATGGTGCAGGTTGACGGTGCGGTCGTGGAATTTCGTCCGCGCAGCGAAAAGATATTCTTGAGCATCACCGAGATCACACGCCCGACAGTCACAGTTATCTCCAAAGACAATCCGCTGCCAGCTCCGGTTGTGCTGACAGCCGCTGAGCTTGACCCGCGTGGACGTGTCGACCAAATGGAACGGTTTGAGGGGATGCGTGTCAAAGCTGACGTTGTCGTGGTCGGGCCGACCATCAAACAGAGCACCGCTGGCACTACGACAGATGGTATTTTCTTTGCGACTGTGCAGGGAACGCCGCGGCCGTTTCGCGAACCGGGAATCGATATCTTGGCTAAGATGGTCGACAAACTCCCCGAAACGACGCCTGCGTATGACATGAACCCGGAAATACTAAGGGTTGAGAGCAACACTCAAAAAGGCACGAAGCCGATATACGTCCCCGCCGGAGCGACTATCAAAGGGCTGACCGGGGTTATTGATTATTCGAAAAAGTTTTTCACGCTCATGGCCGATCCCGCTCAGGCAGCTCCGGAAAATGTGAAAGGGTTTGTGGCGGTTAGTCCTGCGGCTGAGCGTGAGGTAACAGTAGCAAGTTTTAACATCGAGAATTTTTTTGACGACGAGGTCAATTCTAAGGACGTCGAAAAAGAGGCGACCGTTTCAAAGGAAGAATTTCAGGGCCGTTTGAACAAGGCTTCGCTGGCGATCCGCAACGTGCTCTCGATGCCGGACGTTGTCGGCATCGTCGAGGTCGAAAATCTCAAGGTGCTGCAAAAACTCGCCGACAAGATCAACGCCGACGCCGTTGCGGCAAAGCAGCCCGACCCAAAATACGTTGCGTATCTAGAGGATGGCAATGACATTCGCGGTATCGACAACGGCTTTTTGGTCAAATCGAGTAAGGTCAAGGTCATTGAGACCAAAGCTATCGGCGGTAAAGAAAAGCTAAATTACGGCACCGGTTTCCCCGACGAAAAGCTGTTTGACCGTCCGCCGTTTTTGCTCAAGGCTGAGGTTGCCGACGCCAAGTTGGGCAAGCCGTTTGGCTTTACGGTGATCGTCAATCATTTCAAATCGTATCGCGGTATCGACGACGAAAAGGACGGCGATCGCGTTCGCAACAAACGCCGGCTTGAGGCCGAATGGCTCGGAAACTTTATCCAGGAACGTGCAAAAGCAGACCCGACGGAGCGTCTGCTGGTGTGCGGCGATTTTAATGCGTTTCAGTTTAACGACGGTTACAACGATCTGATCGGCATCTTGAAAGGCAAGTCAGACCAAAATGTGATCGTTCCGTCTAAGACCGCTTACGCGACAGGACTCAAGGCCCTCATCGATTCGATGCCTAATCCTAACAACCGTTATTCGTACGTGTTTGACGGGTCGGCACAGGCGCTGGATCATATGCTGGTCAATAAACCGGTGTACATGGGCGGTGCGATCAAGTTTGGGTATGCTCGGGTTGACGCAGATTTTCCATTGATATGGGCGGACGATTACACCCGGCCTGAGAGATTGTCGGACCACGATGCTCCGGTCGTGTTTATGTCGATGGACCCATTGCCGCCGCCGCCAAAACCTGCGGCCACCGCATCACCGACTCCTTAGATCTTTTCCAAAATAACCTCGGCGACCGCGTGTTCGGTTGTGTGGGACATTGATAGATGAACTCGGTTTGCGCCGAGTTTTTCTAATAATACAGCGGCCTCGCCGGTAATATTGAGCGACGGGGCACCGTTTTCATCCAAAATGATCTCGATATCCTGCCAAGCGATCTTGCCACGCCAGCCTGTTTTGAGAGCCTTGAGAAAAGCCTCTTTTGCGGCAAACCGTCCGGCGTAACTTTGTGCTGCGGCGGCACCTTTGCTCTCGCAATATTCACGTTCGGCGTCGGTGAAAACGCGCGCTGAAAAGCGCGGTGTTCTGGCGATGGTGTCGCGGATGCGATAGACTTCGGCTATGTCGATTCCGATGGAAACTATCATGGATAATGCGTCATTTGACGATGAACAAACTTTAGCAGATTCGCCGCTTTATTGGCGAGAGCGTGACGGCGTAAAGGTGCTCGTGTGCAAGCCGCTGGAGGACGCAGGGTTTGCGAACGGTTTCTCAACGCGTGTCGGCGGTGTGTCTCCGTTTCCCGAAAACGACTTAAATCTTGCGGGGTTTAATGAGGATGCGGCAGAGAACATCTTTGAGAATCGCCGCCGGTTTTTGAATGTGTTTGACGGCGATTTTCGCCTCGCGACCGTCTGGCAGATACACGGCGACACGGTCAAGATCCTTGAGTCGTATGAAGACATTGGAGAGTCAGACGACCACGCCGATGCTGTTTTATCAGATCTGGATGGCATTTTGGCTGGTGCAAAAACCGCCGATTGTGTGCCAGTCTTGATCGGTGATCCGGCAACTGGAGCCTACGCGGCGATCCATGCAGGTTGGCGCGGAACGGTTGCATCGATAGTGCAAAAGACCGTGTCAAAGATGACTGAGCTTTATGGCAGTGATCCGGCGAACCTGATCGCGGCGATCGGTCCTGCGGCGAGTTTTTGTAATTATGAGATCGGCGAGGACGTGATGAGTGCCTTTGCTGAGAATTTTGCAGGAAGCGTGAAATACTTTACACCGACGCGTGATGGCCACGCCCGGGTCAATCTGCACCTCGCCAATCGCGACCAATTGATCGCTGTAGGTCTGTCTGACGCTAATATACACGCCGCTCCATACTGTACGATGGAGCGGCCCGACCTATTTTTTTCTTATCGTCTGGAAAAACAAAAACTCGGCAAGACCGGCAGATTACTCTCCGTGATCGGCCGACGAAGCTAGTTAACCGTGGCTGTAAGCGTTATCTGTTTGGTCTTTGGTGCGTAGCAAACCTCGTTGGTACAGGCCTGGTAACGGACAGAGACGTTGACCTTGATCGTGCGGCCGCGAAATGTCGCGGGAACGGTCACATTAAAGCCAAATCGAACACGTCCTTCGTAGACATTCAAAGGCTTTTCCGAAAATTCAAATTTTCGGTTAGTGCCCCGAGGATAGCTGACAGCACTGACTTTCGCGTCTTTTGACGAAACGCGGACGGTCGTCGGGATGGCGTATTCGCCGCCGGGACGGCTCGAATTTGTATGTAGCCCGCCGGGGATGTTCAACGTCACGGTCGCACGTGCGGCGGTGCCGCGGGTAACCGTACCGTTAGCGATCGAACCGCTTACGCTGACGTTCTGAGCATTGACATTTGAAACATAGCCAGCCACTACTATGGCGACGGTAAAGAAACCCATTCGCAACACTTTTTGAATCATAAAATCTGTCCTTATCCGTAAAATTCCAATCGGAGAAATAATTATTCTATTTTAGCTCAAAACTGTTAGCAAACGCTTCGATTTTACGCGCAAACTCGTCCGAAGTTTCAGCCAGCCGTATCGACTCAAGCGTAAAAACTCGCGAATCCTTTACCGCAATCTTATAAATTACGCATAGATCGTGGCCGTTTTCATCGCGTTTTGCCTCGATCAAACGGTATCGAGTCGGGCCGACGATCTCAGTTACATCGTCGATGACCTCATCGCCTTCGTCCGAAAGTCCGCCAATGATCTGATCGATCCCTGCACTATCCGTAATTGTCAGTCGTACTCGCCCCTGGCGAATGTCTGTCGCAACGGCCCCCAATTCCTTTGAATACGCCTCAAACGTATATTGTGGATCGCCGTTTAGGTTATGCAAAAATCCTTCCGGCTTTTGGATGACAAAATCGTCAGTTTCGATGGTCTCAGCATCAAACGCCGCCGCCGCGATACGTTTGATCCGCGTCGATGCCCAGACCATCAGCGCGACGATTATCAATCCGGGGATGAGTATTGCCAACATAAAATATTAAGCTACGATCTGGACTAGGCTTGGCGAATCTTTTGCTGCGAGTTGTCCGCAAGCGGCATAAATATCGCGGCCACGCGGGCTGCGGACGTATGCCGACACGCCCCGCGATTCGAGCACGGCTTTGAATCTGGCGACGCGTTCCTCCGACGAGGTGCTGTAATCAAGCTGTTCGGCACCGTTGTGCGGGATGAGATTGACCTTTACCCGGCGGAGTTGATAGCGTTCGAGCAGGCCGGCCAGATCGTTGGCGTCGCGATCCGAATCATTGACGCCGCCGAGCATCACATACTCAAACGTAAATCGTTCGCCGCGTCTTAATGACGCCTCAAATTCCTTTGCGGCGGACATCAGTTCGCCTAAATTCCAACGCTTGTTGATCGGCATCAACCGGTCGCGAAGCTCGTCCGACGCCGACGAAAGCGATATCGCCATATGCGGCCGGTCCTCAATATTCGCGAGGTCGTAAATACGCGGCACGATACCGGCAGTCGAGACGGTCACGCGGTTTGGCACGATAAACAGGCCGTCCTCGTCCGCCATGATCCGCAAGGCGGAGATAAGATTTTCAAAGTTAAGAAACGGCTCACCGGCACCCATTCCGACCAAGTTAGTGCCATGCGGCGTTTCTACTCCGACGCCGTAGACGTCATTGAGCACAATAATTATCTGCTCGACGATCTCGCCGACGGTCAAATTGCGGAGCAGGCCAAGCTTTGCCGTCAGACAAAAATCGCACTTTAGCGGGCAGCCGGATTGCGACGAAAAACAGATCGTATCGCGTCCCTCGGACGGGATAAAGACCGTCTCGACGGGGTTGCCGTCGGTCGTTTTCATCAGATACCGCCGCGTGCCGTCGGTGGAGACATATTTAGATTCGACGTTGAGCCGCGAAATAATAGCAGATTCCTCCAACCGGGCACGGAACTTTTTTGGCAGATCCGTGATCTCATCAAAAGACCGCAGCCGCCGCTCATGCACCGCCTTAAAGACCTGTGTCGCACGATATTTTGGCTCACCAAAACCGGCGGCCAGTTCCTCAAGCTCCGCCCGCGACAACCCCGCGATATGTATCTTTTCAGTCACACATCCATTTTACCGTAATTGACGAATATCTGCTTATTGAGGGTATGAACGTCCGGTTTTGGTAGACTTAGAAAAACGATGGCTGAATATATTTTTAGGACTGTTCAAGAAATCAATTTGCCGCGAGAAAAAGTGTTTGAATTCTTTTCAAACGCCGAAAATCTTGAGCGGATCACGCCGCCTGAGCTTGGGTTTAACATCATCACGCCGCTGCCTATCGATATAAAAAAGGGAACGCTTATCGACTACAAACTCTCGCTACACGGCGTTCCGATTAAATGGCGGACTGAGATCACGCATTGGGAGCCGCCCTTCGAATTTATCGATATGCAGCTACGCGGTCCTTATAAACAGTGGATACATCTTCACCGATTTACCGAACCGGAGCCGGGGAAAACGCTGATGGAGGACGAGGTACGATACCGTTTACCATTTGAACCCATTGGCGACATAGGAAACTTTATGGTCGGCGGTAAGATAAAAAAGATATTTGATTATCGGCGAAAGGCGGTGGAAGAGTATTTTTCGATAGGGGCCTAAGACGTACGTGCGGTGGCCTCAAAGAGAAACTCGAGTATCTCGATGTTTCGACGGGCCTGCTCGACCGTTTCACCCCAAGAGAACAGGCCGTGGCGGCGAATATAGATTCCGTTGATAGCGGGGTTTTCGAGCAGGACGTTAGAAACTACGTGCGACAGGGCAAGTTGGTCCTGCGAATTTTCGACTATAGGCACGCGTTCGCTATGCTCGTGGCTCTCGACTCCCGGTAGGCCTTTCAGCACCTCATAGCCCTGTAAGTTGATCGATCCGTCAACAAAATACTTGTCCGAAAGTATCACGCCAGCAACCGTCTGCGAATACAAAATACAGCGGGCACGCGGCCGCAGACGGTAGATCGATAGGTGCAGCAGTGTCTCATCCGACGGCCGCCCAAACCCCTGCAATATCTCGGCGTCATCATCAAGCTCAAGAAAATTGGTCTCGTCGAGCGTACCTTTTTCGTTGCCAGCCGCTGTGATGCAGAGACGCATAGGCTTGCGGGCGAGCAGTACCGAATAGTTGCCGCTTGCCCCGCGCGACCAGCCGCGGCGATAAAATTCGCGTCCGGCCTCGGTCAGCTCTTGGGTCGGGCTAAGTGGCGGGGAGTCGTTTGGCATGTCTATTCCTCGTCTTCGCGGAGTTTTTCGAGCACCGAAAGATCTTCGAGTGTGGTCACGTCACCGGCTACGCTGCCGCTCGTTGCCAACTCTCGCAGAAGACGGCGCATGATCTTGCCCGAGCGGGTCTTTGGCAGCATGTCGGTAAAGCGAATGTCGTCGGGCTTGGCGAGGGCACCGATCTCATGGGCGACGTGTTTGCGCAAGATCTCTTTGAGTTCGTCGTCGCCTTTGCGGCCGCCTTCGAGAGTGACAAAGGCGGAGATGGCCTGGCCTTTGATCTCGTCGGGGCGGCCGACGACAGCGGCTTCGGCGACGGCTTCGTGGCTTACAAGGGCCGACTCGATCTCGGCAGTACCGAGACGATGGCCGCTGACATTTATAACGTCATCGACGCGGCCCATGATCCAAAAATATCCACGGCTATCGCGTCGGGCACCGTCACCTGCAAAATAAAACCCCGGTATCTCAGACCAATAAGCCTGCTTATAACGCTCGTCGTCGCCCCACAATGTACGGAGCATCGACGGCCAAGGATGCGTAGCGACGAGGTAGCCCCCTTCGTTATCGCCGACGGGTTTTCCGGCTTTTGTGACGACATCAAGCATGATGCCGGGTATGGGCCGCGTCGCGGTTCCGGGCACTGTCGGAGTCGCTCCGGGCAGCGGCGAGATCATTGCCGAGCCGGTCTCGGTTTGCCACCAGGTGTCGACGATAGGGCATTTTCCCTTGCCGATGACCTCGTGATACCACATCCACGCCTCAGGGTTTATCGGCTCACCGACCGTTCCTAAAAGACGCAAACTCGACAGGTCGTGTTTTAGCGGATATTGCTCACCCCATTTGATAAACGCACGGATCGCGGTCGGAGCGGTGTAAAAGATGGTGATCTTGTGCCGTTCGATGATGTCCCAAAAGCGGTCGAAATCGGGATGGTTCGGCGCGCCTTCGTACATGAAGACGGTCGCGCCATTGGCGAGCGGGCCGTAGACGACATAGCTGTGGCCGGTGACCCAGCCGATGTCGGCGGTGCACCAATAGATGTCGTCGTCCTTGAGGTCGAAAACGAGCTTGGCCGTGTATGCGGTCTGCGTCAGATAACCGCCGGTCGTGTGGAGGATGCCCTTCGGCTTGCCGGTCGTGCCCGAGGTGTAGAGGATGAAGAGCGGATGTTCGCTGTCGAGTTCCTCGGCGGGGCAATCGGCGCCGACGGTTTTGGTCAGCTCGTGCCACCAATGGTCGCGGCCGGGCGTCATTGAGACCTTGGAATTTGTCCGTTGAAAGACGACGACATTCTCAACGCCCGGGCATCCGACGACGGCTTCATCAACGATGTCCTTGAGCCTGACCTCAGATCCGCGGCGGAAACCGCCGTCGGCGGTCACGATCAGCTTGCAGCCGCAATCATTAACGCGGTCACGGATAGCATCGGCCGAAAATCCGCCGAAAATAACGGTGTGCGTTGCACCGATCCGCGCACAGGCGAGCATCGCGACCGACAATGCAGGAATTAGCGGCATATATAGAGCGACGCGGTCGCCGGTCTTTACGCCAAGGCTTTTGAGGACGTTTGCGAATCGCGATACCTCTTGATGCAGCTGCAGATAAGTGATCGTTTTGATCTCGCCCGTTTCGCCTTCCCAGATGATCGCTGCCTTGTTTTTTCTCGAGGTCGTCAGATGGCGATCAAGACAGTTGTACGAAATATTGATCTTGCCGCCGACAAACCATTTGGCGTGCGGCAGATTCCACTCGAGCACAGTGTCCCATTTTTTGAACCAATCAAGGCTTTCGGCCTGTTTTGCCCAAAATGCCGGAACGTCGGCCGCGGCTTCGGCGTAGATCCGCTCGTATTCTTCAAAGCTGCTGATGTGAGCATTTGCGGCAAAATCAGCGGGTGGCGGGAATATGCGGTCTTCGTTGAGGACGGATTCGATGGCGGTTTGGTCGGACATATCTTTCAAGTATAAATTATTGGACAAACGTGCGTAAACATTATGTTTGTGTCGGATAGCGGCCGATTTTGGAATCGACGCGCGAGCGTGTAAAATCGGCGAAGAAAATCCATCCACATCAAAAATATGCCGCTGCTCGAAATGCGAAATATCGTCAAGGAATTTCCCGGTGTCCGGGCACTCGACGGCGTCAGTCTTACTCTCGACACGGGCGAATTTCACTCGCTCGTCGGCGAGAACGGAGCCGGCAAATCCACGCTGATGAAGGTGCTGTCGGGCGTGTACCCCGAGGGGACATTTACCGGCGAGATCCTTGTAGATGACGCGTCGCGACATTTTCGTGGGATACGCGATTCTGAAAAAGCGGGCATCGCGATCATCTTTCAGGAGCTGTCGCTCGTTAAGGAATTGACCGTCGGTGAGAATATTTTCCTTGGCCGCGAACCGTCGCGTTTTGGTGTCGTCAATTGGTCGGAGCTGTACCATCGTGCCGCTAAGCTATTGCAAAACCTCAACTTACCTATCGACCCGCGCGTAAAAGCCGGGAGCCTCGGCATTGGGCAGCAGCAACTCGTCGAGATCGCAAAGGCTTTGTCGCAGGACGCGAAGATCCTTGTTTTGGACGAACCGACGGCGGCCTTGACCGAATCTGAGGTAGAGACCCTTTTTGGCATTCTCGAAAATCTGCGTAAACGTGGCGTTGGTATGATCTACATATCGCACAAGCTCGATGAGGTCTTTCGGATGAGCGACCGTGTCACCGTGTTGCGTGACGGTAAAACGGTCGCAACCCATGCCGCCTCGGCAACAAATAAAAACGACATTATCGCCGCGATGGTCGGCCGCGAGGTCGGCGACATCTTTCCGGTGACGACCCACACGCACGGTGCGATGGCTCTGAGCGTCACTGGTCTCACGGCCTATTCGGCTGATATTGCAGATAAAAGCTGGTCGATAGCGTATCGTTCGCCGTGAAAAAAGGCGAGGTTTTGGGCATTGCGGGGCTGATGGGAGCGGGGCGAAGCGAATTGCTAATGTCGATCTTTGCCGCTTGGCACGGAAAATATGTCCGTGGTATCGAGGTCGATGGCCGTCCGGTCAAGATAAATTCGCCGTCAGATGCGATCGATAACGGCATTGGTTTTGTTACCGAGGACCGCAAACGTTTTGGCCTGATCCTCGAACAAACGATCGTCGACAATATGACCCTCGCCGGGCTCAAACGGCTCTCGGGCCGTATTTTCACAAACCGTACAAAAGAGAACCACGCCGTAGCCGGGGCGATGAAGAGCCTGCGGATCAAGGCAAATTCGCCGCTGACCGTTGCCGGAACACTGTCGGGCGGCAATCAGCAAAAGATCGTTCTAGGCAAATGGCTACTTACAGATCCGTCGGTGCTATTTCTCGACGAGCCGACACGCGGCATCGATGTCGGGGCAAAACAGGAAATTTACGCCGAGATAAATCGCCTTGCTAAAGAGGGAATGGCGATCGTGCTTGTCTCGTCGGAGCTGCCCGAGGTGCTCGGCCTTTCGGATCGGATCATCGTTTTGCACGAGGGCAGAGTGACCGGTGAATTTACGCGCGAAGATGCAACACCCGAAAAAGTAATGGCGGCGGCGACCGGGAATCATTAAACACAAATGGAAGAAGCGAAAACATCACGAATAAACGCGACGGCTCTGCGTGCGTACATTATGCTCGCCGTGCTCGGCCTGATCTGGATATATTTTCATTGGGCGACGCCGGGAAACACGTTTTTGACCGCCCGCAACCTGTCAAATCTGATGACACAGATGTCGGTGACCGGCATTATCGCTGTTGGTATGCTGATGGTGATCGTTTCGGGCAATATCGATCTGTCGGTCGGTTCGGTGGTCGGTTTTGCCGGCGGCATCGCGGCATTTCTGATGACGACGTGGGGATTTGGGCTGCCGGTGGCGATCATTGCGGCGATCTTGGTCGGTGTTGCGGTCGGCGTTTTTCAGGGAGCGTTAACGGCATATCTCAATATTCCGGCGTTTATCGTGACGCTTGGCGGCCTACTGGCTTGGCGGGGTGCGGTCAAATGGCTGCTTGGCGGCAATACTATACCGGTGGCAGATGAGACTTTTAAGGCGATCGGCAATGCAAATATCCCGGCGACCGTCGGTTGGGTGCTGGCCGGGATCGCGGTGCTTGCGGTCATTTACTCGGCATACCGTCGGGCAAATTCTGTCCAAAAATACGGCCTCGGTGAGGCAAATTATAAGAGCGAGTTGCTAAAAGCCATCATCCCTGCCGGGGCGGTCATCGCATTTATCGCCGTGATGAATGCATGGCAAGGTGTACCCGTACCTGTGCTGATAATGATCGCGATTGCCCTGCTCGGAGCCTTTTTGACCAATTCGACCGTCTTTGGCCGCTATCTCTACGCCATCGGCGGCAACCCCGATGCCGCACGGCTTTCGGGCATAAACGACAAGCGAAACATCCTCAAGGTCTACGCTTTGCTCGGAGCACTAACCGGCGTCGCTTCGCTAATATTTACCGCCCGCGTCGGCAGCGCCGCACCTGATGCCGGTGTGCTAAAAGAACTCGACGCCATCGCCGCCTGTGTCATCGGCGGTGCAAGCCTGATGGGCGGACGCGGTACGATCTTTGGAGCGTGCCTGGGCGCTCTTATAATGGCAAGCCTCGACAACGGCATGTCGCTACTCAACGTCCGCGATTTTATGCAGGACATCATCAAAGGCTCGATCCTAGTCGCGGCTGTCGGGTTGGACATGGTTGGCCGGAGACAGAGTTAGCCCCCAATAAAACTCATCGTTCTGGAAGGCTGGATGAACTCGGCGTCGTTTATGTAATGACGCGGTTCTTTTTTCATCACGGCGTTTTTGATAAAGTCGACGATCTCGCTGCGGGTTGCGCCGCTGCGGACAAAGTCGCGGAGGTTATGTTCGGTGGTGGAAAAGAGACACGTGCGGATCTGGCCGTCGGCGGTGAGCCGGATGCGTGAACATGCCCCGCAAAACATCTCGGTCACGGGAGCGATGATCCCGATCTCACCTTTTGCTCCGTCGGCAAATTCGTATTTCCAAGCCGTTTCGCTGCCACGCGATGTCTCTTTCAGTTGCAGCGGATAGACAGTGTTTATTGTCTCGCAAATCTCTTTGCCCGGAACGACCATATCGCGGCTCCAGTCGTGGCCGCTGTCGAGCGGCATAAATTCGATGAACCGCATCGCGACATCATGTTCGCGGGCAAAACGTGCAAACTCGACCATCTCGTCGTCGTTCCGTCCGCGAACTAGGACGGCATTTATCTTTACCGGATCGAATCCGTATTTTTTGGCCGCGTCGATCGCTGCATAGACCTTATCGAGGGCATCGACACCTGTAATATCGATAAATCTATCGCGATTGAGGCTGTCGAGACTGATCGTGACGCGGTCGAGACCGGCGCTTTTTAATGCCGCAGCGTGTCGCGGAAACTCATGGCCGTTCGTTGTCAGCGCGAGGTCTTGTAAATGCGGTTTGAGCTTTGCAAGCTGCTCGACGAGCGACACTATGCCCTTACGCAGCATCGGTTCGCCACCGGTGAGGCGGATCTTTTCAATACCTAACGACACAAAAATATCCGAAAGATACGCGATCTCTTCGAATGTGAGGATCGTCGCTTTGCGTGCAAGCGGCGGCTCGCCATTTGGCAGGCAATAAAAACAGCGGAAATTACAGCGGTCCGTGAGCGAGATGCGAAGATCGCGAATTATCCGATTGTGAGCGTCACGAAGCATTACCTCAATGATATAGAAAAGCCCGTCGCCCGTGCTACTTAAAAGCGTCTTCGATCAGTTTGAGCTGGTTTAGTGCCTTGGTCGCGTCGGGATTTGAGACCTTCGTCAGAATTTCGCTCAACTCTTTTATCATCGTGGCAAATTCGGCCCGGTCCGAAGCTTCGGTCGGCCCGTCGTAGTTTTTCTTAGCGGACGTAATATCGTCCGCCATATAGCCAAGGAACTTGACCATCGACCGGGCAGCCTTTTTGCTATAGGCTCCCTTAGGTTTGACCATCAGGTATTCGCCGTAGGTCGTACGGAGCTTGTAGAGGTAACAGTTGACATAGCCTTCGCATTCGCCGGGCAGCGGATTGTCAGCGGCCGTCCAGGCGATCTGGTCCGCAATCGCGAGCGACTCATATTTTTTGTAAAGATCCCAAAAACGGTCCGAACGAACATACCATTCGGCCGACGGGTCGCTGTATACGATGTCCTTATCGTTCTTTTTTAGAAATGAACGGTGCGGTTCCTTGTCCTGTTTGTTCATCGGTATCTTTTTTAGAGCTGCACTCAATGCGACCAATCTTTTGTATTCCTTTGAAGCGGCCGATGTTTTTTGAGCGGCGGTAATACTTGTCAGCATCAATACCGAAACGGTGATCAAAACTGTGAGGGTTAAAGCGTTCTTAATTGTCTTTAGCGTCATAATAGATATCGAAAATCCGGGTTTTTAGAGATACTTTGCGTTTCTTTTTAGTCCACTTAGTTTCGCACGTTTTATCGCCGAACCGCGAAACCTAACGACATAATCATCATGGGTCATATCTGCGATCTCTGTAACAGAAAGATTTGTCTGGCCATTTCGCGGTTCAAAACGATCTTCGCCGGTCGGTTGTTCAAAGCGGTTCCACGGACAGACATCCTGACAAATGTCACACCCGTAGATCCAGCCGTCGAGATTCTCGGCGACTTCGGTCGGCAGGTTTTCCTCTCGCAGTTCTATCGTCGCGTATGAGATGCATTTACGTGAATCTACGACATATGGTTCGACTATGGCACTAGTTGGACACGCATCGAGACAGGCTGTGCATGTTCCGCAATGATCCTCGACCGTTTCCGTGTCGTAGTCGAGCTCAATATTCAACAATAGCGAGCCGATAAAGAACCACGAACCGATCTCGGTCGTGATGACATTCGAATGTTTACCGAGCCAGCCGAGCCCGGCGCGCACAGCCCACGCTTTGTCCATCATAGGTGCCGTATCGACGCAGATCTTGCCTTCGGCTGACGGGTCTTCTAATTTTATCCACGACAGCAACTCAGTCAGCTTTTCGCGGACGACATCGTGATAATCATCGCCCCAGGCGTAACGCGAGATCTTGCCTGTATTGATATCCGACTGATGTTGATGCGGTGTGAAGTAGTTCAGAGCGACAACCACGATGGATCTTGCCTTGGGAAATAGCAGACGCGGGTCGCTGCGTTTCTCGGGTTCACGCTCCATCCAAGCCATTTCGCCATGAAAGCCAAGACCGAGCCAATCGCTCAAATGAGCCTCTTCATCTACGAGCGGTTCCGCCGCAACGATCCCGACCTTAGAGAAGCCTATTTCTGACGCTTTGAGCTTTATCTTTTCGGCAAATGACAGCATAGATCGATTATCGACAAAAAAGGCCGGATGGCTACAACCACCCGGCCATAATTTATGTTCTAAGTGTTACTTAGAAGCTGAGTTTTAGACCAAACTGGAACTGACGCGAGTCATAAGCGGCGGTTGGACGGCTGTAGTATTTACCGTCGCTCCTACGTTGGCCGAAAGCATTTACATCCGTAAAGAATGGCGTAGCCGAACCTTCGTTGAACCGGTTGAAGAGGTTAAAGCCCTCTGCGATCAGGTCAAGACGGAAACGCTCTGCAAAATGGATCGCACGCGAAAGACGCATGTCCATCGAGAAAAATCCGTGCGTAATTCCCATATTACGGCCGAGGTTTCCAACCGAAAACCTTCCGCCGGTGATCAGCGGAGTGATGCAGCCGGTGGTTCCCGGGACACAAAGACTGCCGTCTGCATTTACGCTCGGGCGATCGGTCTGACCCGTCTGGTCATTATTTGCATCAACATTTGTAATGATGTTGAATGGGCGGCCTGATGAAAACTCGATGATCGGAGCGACCGTCCAGTCTGCAAGGAACTTGTGCCAGCCATCACCCGATCTCCAGGCTGTGGGCGAAGTCCAGAGTCCGCTAAAGACAAACCGGTGCCGTTGGTCAAACAGCGAATCTGACCGTTCAGCACTAAAGTTGTTAACGTCCTGTGCGATGAGCAGTGTCTGCAGATCGGACGAATCGTCAATGGACTGCGACAACGTGTAGCTTGCAAGGAACGTAAAGTTGCTTGCAAACCGGCGTTTGAATTCGAGATTAAATGCCTGATATTTCGAATTACCATCCGAGATCTGAGCATTTACCGAACCATACGGAGTGATCACACCCGGTGTGCGGAGGCTGCCCGCCAACTGAGAGTCAAGGACGGCCTTAGAAACGGCGCCGCCTGAGAGTGCAGCCGCGAGGAAATAGTTCGGTGCATTCGGACGGAAGAAATTGGCAATAGCCGGTGCCACAACACGTCCGCCGGGGCAACTTGCGACCATGCCCGGGATAACTACAGTACAACCAACACCGGTCGGGGTTCCCGCTGCTGTCGTGGCGATCGCGAGAGTTGCTACCGCCTGTGTCGACGTTGGCAATGCACCACCATTGTAACGCTGGTAGTTTTGAATTTGCAGTGCGGTGTTTGGTGTGTTCAGATCTGTCGGATGAGGTAGATGATGTGCTCCGACATAGAGGTATGAACCAGTGATCGCCATATCTCGACCGATCTGCTGTTCAAACGAAATGTTTGCCTGAGTTGCCGATGCATATTGAAAGTCTTTAGCGATCGGCAATGAGAACGGCAGAACCGCACCAAACCCCGAGTAGGTTTGGTCGTTAAAACGCATACGGCCAAACTGATATTGAGCCGACGCGGCGACACCAGTAGTCGTCGGGTTGCCAAATCCGGCACAAAGAGCCGCATTCGAACCTGAGTTTCCGCATACTGTTCCATGAAATACGAGAGCCGCATTAAGCAGCGTAGCAGCACCAGTTGACGTGTTGACAGGCACAGGGCTGCCTGCCGTTAGGACAGCCTGCTGCTGCTGCGACGAATCGGCGATGTCAGAGTTAAACGCAACTACGAGCAGCGGATGGTCATAGTAGAGCCCTATCGAACCGCGAACGACTGATTTTCCTGAGCCAAAAATGTCGTAGGCAAAACCAAAACGCGGTGCCCAGTTATTTTTGTCACGCGGAATGCCCTTGCTGGACGCCGACAGCATCCTGTGCAGCCAGAATATCGCGGCGCTAAGCGTGATCCCGGTCAGGGGATCCCAGAACGCCCACAGGTGCGATCGTTTCGGTTAATTCAACGTCATAACGGATTCCGTAATTGAGCGTCAATCTTCGCGTTGCTCGCCACGAATCCTGTCCAAAAAACGCGATCGGTGTATTTTTGATCTTACTGCTCTTGTTGCCAAATCCTTGGACGTATGTCGAGGGCAGCCCGAGGCCATAGCTTTGTACCGGAGTAAACGAGGGCAGGCCTGCGAACGCTGGGTTAAGATTGGCAGCATCAAAATCACCAAAATTAAACAAAGCCGCAAAGTTTAGCTCAAAGTCGGCTTTCGGAATCCTGACCGTGTTAAAGTCGCCGCCAAACTTCATCGTGTGGTTTCCGGTAACCCAAGTAAAATTATTAACAAACTGGATTTCGGTTTTCGATACGCTCGACCGGCGAAAAAAGTTCTCGTCCGATGAACGCCGTGCCTGAAATGTTAAAGGCGACAGCCTCGCCATTCTGCGACCTAAATCCTGTGTCACGCCGTCCGAAGCTGTAACGAAATTCATTTGCTGTATTGCTCGAAAGCGTCGAATTAAGTCCGACGTTAAATGATGTATCTTTGAAACGTGTGATTCCGGTGCGTGAAAAATCATTTTGTCCGAGCGACTGGTTCTGAGACTCGACCTGGATGCCGGTCACCGTACCTGTATTGAAGCCAAACCGGACATTCAATTGATGATTTGCATTGATGTTATGGTCGACGCGAGTCGAGAGATAATTTGACCTGTCGGTGACCGGGAAGATCCTGTCGAGACTATTCAAAGCCCTAAATGCGATCGGCAGGCCGTTCGTGCCGACAGTTCCGGTGGGAACCGGTGCTGATGTGAGAAGAAAGCGAGCCCCAATTGTACCCGGTGTGATAGGCGATATTGCGGGACATACGCTACCGTCGTTTGGACTGGTCAATGGGTTTGTTCCCGTCAGAGCTGTCTGGCCGCCACTAGACGCAAAGAACGCATACGCACGTGCCGCGCAGACATTTGCACCACCGAGGCCAACAAGGGTGTTGATCGCTGCCGCCTGGGCCGCGGTTAGGTTTGTAAATGTGCGGGCGACCGGATTAAGGTCCCGGCAATCACCGGGATCGTCGCCGATGCGGTCAAATTGCCAACTACATTTGATGTGAAAAATCCAGACTCGTTGCGCTGACGTCCTTCGTAAGCAAAGAAGAAGTGTGTTTTGTCTTTGATGATCGGACCGCCGACAGTCGCCCCAAACTGCGTTCTACGGAAATCCGGATTTGCGACAGGTGCAAAAGCATTGCGAGCCTGGATCGATTTGTCTCGAATAAAGCCAAACATATTACCGCGAAAATCGTTAGTTCCGCGTTTGGTCACAACGTTGATCACACCACCCGTGGCACGGCCAAACTCTGCTGTGTATGAATTGGTCGCGACCTGATATTCCTGGACGGCTTCCATCGAAACGGTCGAGCGAGCCGCGTTGATCGAGTTGTCAGTAAAGTCTGCTCCGTCAACATTGACCTGCGTCGAACGTCCCCGTTGGCCGCCGATGTTAAGTCCTGAGGTGGGGGCCGGTCCGATCGGTCTGCCATTATCGCGGCCGACGGTCGAGAGAGTCAGGGCAAAACCTGTCGCACTGCGTTCGTTAATGGGGAGGTTGGCGATGCTTTGCTGGCCGATCGTATTCGATACTGTAGATTTGGTAGTTTCGACGAGCTGTACGTCATCGCCGGTTACGTTAACGACAGCGGTTGCGGAGCCAAGTTCGAGTTTGATCGTGAGGTCGGCACTTTGCCCGACCGTGAGTTTAACCGGCGAGATGACAACTTTCTTAAAGGTTGCCGCTTCGGCCGTGATCTCATAGTCCCCTGGCGGGAGTCCGATGAACTGGTAGTTTCCCTCGCCGTTTGCTGTAACGGTACGATTGATGCCGTTGCCGATACCCTTGGCGCGAACCGTCGCACCGGCTACGACTGCACCCGTTGGATCGGTTACTGAACCTGAAAGGTCGGCCGCTGCTGACTGGGATTGCCCCATCGCAGAGACTGCCATAAATGCACAGGCCGCTATTGTGATCAAGATCGATGCCGCTTTGGCGGAGATCCCTGACGAAAATACTCTCATTATTTTTTCTCCTTCGAACCTATTTGAAATCCTTATATTATCTGTATCAAATTCGAGAATGTTCTCGTTTCGGCAAGCCGCGAATCGGTGAATTACTAACGTCTTGTCTTACAGATATTTGAACGGAAATGAATTGCTTTGAACTTTTTACCCCAAAAACCAATTTTAGGCAAGCAAAAACGTAATATTTTTGTAATTCTGAGCGAAATAAATTGGATTTACCAATATTACCTGTTTTTTGACCAAAATCGAGCTTCAAACCGTGTCACATGTGCATTTTACGTACTCAAGCTTTTTCTTTGTTTCGGCGAGGCTCGTAAAGCATTGGTTTGCTAGAATGTTCGTTGTTCGCGTACATAGCCAATTTTTATGAAGATAATCCCCTTATCGATCCCGACGCCGTTCTATGTCGGCGATGTCAATGTGTATCTGGTCAAAGAAGATCCGTTGACGCTGATCGATGTCGGGCCTAAGACGCCACAGGCGGCGGCGGCGTTGAGAGAAAAACTTGCTCAGAACGGCGTGCAGTTTTCGGATGTTCGCCGAATAGTGTTGACGCACGCGCATGAGGACCACTGCGGATTGGCAAAACAGGTTCGCGATGAGGCAAAGAATGCCGAGGTCCTCATCCACGAATGGGAAACCGGCCATCTCTTTGGGCGGCTCGCTCACGAAGAACATCGTCAGCTAATGTTGCGTTCCGGGGTACCGGAAAATGTTTTCGAAGAGATGAAGTCCCTTTATGAGGATATAAGTCTTTTGACTGATTCGCTCGACGTTGGCGATCTCAAGCCGCTGCACGACGATATGGAGCTTGAGTTTGACGGCGGCTCTTTGCGGGTGTTGCACACGCCCGGGCATACGCCGGGATCGTGCTCATTTGTCCGCGAAGCCGACCGGACGCTGATCTGCGGCGATTGCGTGCTAAAACGCATCACGCCAAATCCGATCCTCGCCCCGATCCGCTCGACCCGTCAAAACGCTTTCCCTCATTGGCCGAGTATCTCGTGAGTCTCGCCCGGCTCCGCAGCTTTTCCCCAACGCTCGCTCACGGCGGCCACGGCGAACCTGTCACCGATTTCGAAGAGATCTTTCACCGATACGTTCGGGCGATCGACGAGCGGCAAAAAAAGGTCATCGCACTTGTGTCAAACACTGGCGTAACCGCTTTTGAGGTCGCCAAGCATCTATTCCCCGATTCGTTTGACCACGACGTACATAGATTTTTGGCTATTTCCGAGTCGATCGCGCATCTTGATTATGCTGAGTCCGAGGGCAGGGTTGGTGTCGAGATGAGCGGCGGCGTGGAATTTTACCGGCCAAACTAAGCAGTTTCAAACTTCATCGCCGAGCTTTCGGCCATTCCACCTATTGTCTCGGTCATCTTGGTGATGCCGTCAAAACCCGGTAGTTGGCGGATTCGTTGCGTCACAGCTTTATCGAGGTTGTCGATAGCCCCGTCTTCGGCAAAAAGAGTTCCGATAGTATATTCCGTTCGGCTTTTGGCTAGTGAGCCTTGACCGACGGGTGCCCAAAAGTGCTCGATCACCCATCGTGCCATCTTTTGGGCGAATGGGCTCCGTTGCAGTTCGAGCCTCGCGACGCTGCGGTAAAACTGGGCGTGGATCGCCTCTTCGCGGATGATGCCGTTGACGATGTGGGTCAAGACCGGGTGATCGGCGAGAGCGATCAATCGGCGATAGCCCATTGCGGCCTCCATCTCGTGGATCGCTCCAAAGGTCATATGCGTCGCCGTAAATTTCTTACCGACCAGATTTGTAATGACTGTAAGAAAATAGGCATTGGCGTTGTAAGTGGTGGTCACGGCATTACGAACCTGTTCCTGCCAATTATCGTCGGTCTCGTTTCCCATCTCGTTGAGAAAGCGGTTGAGCACCTCGCCGTGGGTAATCTCTTCGACGCCCCAACGCTCCATAAATTTGCTGATGTGCGGGTCTTTGCCGGTCGGCGTGCGGAGCAGCTCGCGGTGATACATGTCGGTCAGGGTTTCGACATCGCGCATGTAGAGCAGGATCGGTATCAGCTTTTCATCGACGTGCGTATCTTTAATCTTGTCCCACTCGATGGCGTTGATAAAGTCTGGCGTCAAGGAACGCTCTTGCTTTTCAAACCAATCCAGGACATCTTTGTTCGTCTCAAAGTTCATAAGGCAAGATCTAAGCAAACCAATGCCATTTGACGTGCACCATACTCTCGCTTAACCAGCTAATTCGGAAAACTTCTTATTTCGGATGCGCAAAATCGTGACCGTAATAATATAATCGAAAATATGAAAAAGTTGTATTTTATCGTTCTAGTAATTATAACCTCTGTGTCAACCGGCCTCGCCCAGCAAAATCCGCTCGCGATCACTGGCGAGCGCCACCTAACCAACATCAAACAGCTTACGTTTGGCGGCGAAAATGCCGAGGCTTATTTTTCGTCCGACGGAAAACAGCTGATCTTTCAGTCTAAACGCGACGGCCGCAATTGCGATCAGATCTATCGGATGAACATCGATGGCTCGGGCGTCAAGATGGTTTCGAACGGCGATGGCCGCACGACGTGTTCGTACTTTTTCAAGGGCGGCAAAAAAGTGCTCTATGCTTCGACCCATGGCGGAGCTAAAGAATGTCCGCCAAATCCTGATTTTTCGATGGGCTATGTTTGGCCGGTCTATTCTGATTTTGACATCTACACATCGACGCCGGACGGCAAAGACATTAAGAAACTGACAAATTCGCCGGGCTACGACGCCGAGGCGACGATCAGCCCAAACGGTAAAAAGATCGTTTTCACAAGTGAGCGTGACGGCGACCTCGACCTCTATTCGATGGATACTAACGGCAAGAACGTCAAACGTCTGACCGACGGTGTCGGTTATGACGGCGGTGCGTTCTTTTCGCCGGACAGCAAGATGATCGTCTATCGACGCTCAACGCCGACAACTGCCGCAGAGATAGCCAAATTCAAAGACCTGCTTTCGCGGCATCTCGTCGTGCCAACTGTATTTGAGCTGTGGGTGATGAACGCCGATGGTTCGAACAAACGCCAGATCACAACGCTTGGCGGCGGCAGTTTTGCACCATTTTTTACGCCGGACGGCAAACGGATCATCTTTTGCACAAACTATTTTGCGACCGATCCGCGTAAGCGCAATTTTGACCTCGCGCTGATCAACCTCGACGGCACGGGCATCGAGCGGGTCACATTTAACGAGTCGTTTGACGGTTTCCCGATGTTCTCGCCCGACGGCAAAAAGCTTGTATTTGCGTCAAATCGCAATGCCGCTAAAGAGGGTGACACGAACGTATTTATCGCGGATTGGCAGAATTAGGATCTTTACTTTAACTCTGCGTTCTTTGCGGCTCTGCGGGAGATTTCACGCGAAGTCGCGAAGGACGCAAAGTTAGGGACAAGAAACTGAAGCGGTATTCGTTCATATTGGTATGAAAAAACAAATATCAAGCCTCGCGGTTCTCTTGTTGCTCTCAGTTTGTGTTTCCGCCCAGAAGACCGACAAGGCCGTCGAAAAGATCCGCACCTTTTACACAGATATCGCCGAAAAGGCGCGTTTATGTGAGACTGATGATGACCGCGGCGAATTTGGCGAGCTTTTCATGAATGAGCTTGCCGTCAATAAACGCAACCATCAATGGCGTGCGGTCGGCATCCACAACCTCACATATAAGTTCTTTTATCGCGGCGGTGATAGCGAAGAGCACATGTATCCTGACCGGCTTGTGATGGTCAAAGTCGAGCGTAGGGAATCAAACCGCACTTACAAAGAGGAGTATCTTTACTCGGACGCTGGCGTGCTGATGTTTTATTTTCAAAAGGCTGAAAATGACGATCAGGCTCCGGCCGAGCGACGCGTTTATTTTTCCGGTATCAAAGCCATTCGCATCACCGAGGATGGCAAGACCCGCGACAAGCTAAGCACCAAAGACGCCGCGACTGTCAAAGAGCTCACGAAACAAAGCTCTAGGATCAAGGACGTATTTTTGAGAACTCTGAAATTCTAGTGAAGCGTCTAAAGGTCTGCGAAATGAAAATAATGTACTTCTCACTTGTCACCGTTGTTTTGACGTTTAGTTTTGGCTGCGGCGGCAGCACCGTGCCGGTCAATGCCGTTCCGCCACCTATCGCTTCGCCGACACCGACAACCGCGTCGCCTGTTCCGACCAGTTCGACCCCAAAAGACGGAAACTACAAGGGAAAGGGTAAAGTGACTAAGATAAACACACAGATCGGCTCGGTCGAGCTCGATCACGAAGAGATCGTCGGCCTGATGCCCCGGATGATCATGGAGTTTTACGTCAAGGACAAAGCTTTGCTCAATGGCCTCGCGGTTGGCGACACCGTTGATTTTGTCATTGAGTACAAGCATCCCGGCGAGACGATCACCAGTATAAAAAAGGTCAAATAATGGCGATCCCGTTTTGCAAATTTCACGGCTTTGGCAACGACTATATCGTCATCGAGCGTGACGATATCGACGCCTCCGTCGATCTTAGTCATCTGGCAAAGGCGATCTGTCAACGCAACACCGGAGCCGGTTCCGATGGCATCGCCGTGCTTGAGCGGCTTGATGATACTGACGCCGATTACCACTGCGAGATCGTAAATCCCGACGGCAGCATCGCCGGTTTTTCGGGCAACGGCACACGCTGCGCAGTCGCTTATCTTCATTACAAGGGTTTGTGGATTGAGACCGACCTTCGTCTGCGGACGCGGAGCGGGGTTAAGAATTATCGCTTGATCGACCGCAGCGGCAATGGATTTGTATTTGAGGCCGAGATCGGCAAACCGCATTTTGCCAGCGAAGAAGTTCCCGTCCTTGTCGAGACCCGCCGCGATCATATCGTCAACGAACCGATCGTCGTCGATAGCCGTCATTACGTTTTCTCGGCCGTCAATGTCGGCAACCCGGTGGCGTGTATCTTTGTCGAAAATTTTAATTTTGACTGGCGAGCCGTCGGCCGAGTGATGGAAACACACGAGAAATTTCCCGAGCGTGTGAACGTCGTTTTCGTCAAAATAGACGATCGCGAAAATATCGAGATCCGCATCTGGGAACGCGGTGCGGGTGAAACCTCAGCCTCCGGCACTTGCTCTAGCGGAGCCGCCGTCCTGAGTGCCTTTTTGCTCAAAACCGGCCGCAAGGTCATGGTCCATTCACCCGGCGGCACGACCGACGTCCTCTGGCGTGACGACGACGAGATCCTCATCACCGGCCGCGCCGATTATTCATACAACGGCGAATGGCCCGCCTAGTTCAAGTTCCCAAAAAATCACTCACTTTTGACTGTAAAAAATCCACATTTAGGTCTACTATGTCAGAAACCTAGACATGGGAGAAGATCCAACCAAAATTGGTAGTTCGGACGGCAGAGGCGACGAGAACAAGACCGCGATCAAGGGCAATACCACCGCTGAGACTAAAGCAGGTGATTTTGTTGCCGGAACAATTCTCGCTAGCCGTTACCGAATTATTGGCCTCGTTGGCAAAGGGGGCATGGGCGAGGTTTATAAGGCCGAGGACATCAAGCTCTCGCAAACCGTAGCGCTCAAATTCCTGCCCAATAGCTACAAAGAGGACAGTGACGCACTCGAACGTTTTCACGCTGAGGTGCGCAATGCCCGCCAGGTTTCGCACGTAAATGTCTGCCGCGTTTTCGACATCGGCGAGATCGACGGGCGGCATTTTTTGTCGATGGAGTTTGTCGACGGCGATGACCTGTCGGAACTGTTGACGCGTCGGGCGGTTTACTTCGGAACGTGCGGTCGAGATCTCGCGGCAGCTTTGCGTCGGTTGGAGGCGATCCACAAGGCGGAATTCTCCACCGGATCTCAAACCCGCAAACATCATCATCGATAAAAAGGCATCGCCCGAATACCGATTTCGGCATGCCGGGGTGAGGCGAGATCGTTAAAGACGGCATCCGGGCCGGAACACCGGCATACATGGCTCCCGAACAGATCACAGGAAAGGAAGTTTCGGCCCGCAGCGATGTCTACGCCCTCGGCCTCGTGATCTACGAGATCTTTACGGGGAAGCAGGCGTTCATCGCGGACACGTTTCACGAGATGCTCAAAATGCAGCAAACCGAGACGCCGACCAATCCATCCCAGATCGTCAAAGGTATCGACCCGCTGGTCGAAAGCGTCATCGCCCAATGTCTCGAAAAAGACCCGAAAGATCGCCCGCAGACCGCGCTTCACGTCGCGATGGCTCTGCCCGGTGGCAACCCGATGCAGATCGCTCTCGACGCGGGCCAGACGCCAAGTCCGGAGATGGTCGCGGCATCTCCAAAGAGGGGAGCGTTACGGCCGGCGGTCGCTTTAGCCTGCGTCATCGGAGCGGTTGTGATGATCGGCATCTGTTTGTTGGCGTCGATGAAGGTCGGGCCGCAGAACAGAATTCCCTTCACCAAATCGCACGAAGTTCTTGCCGAGCGAACCAGCGAGATCATTTCAAAGTTTGGCTACACTGATGAGCCGGTCGAAAGACGTTATCGGTTCCATTACGACGATACGTATGAGAGATATGTCCGCGAAAATCCGTCGCCGGAGAACTGGGAGAAAATATCGAGCGGCCAACCGTTGATATTTGCCTTTGGTGAAGAACAGAGCACACGCTATTTCGATGTTGTAATGATGGGCAGTGGATTTTGGACGGCTCTGCCGCAGACGACGGGCGGAATGAAGACAATTTCTCTCGACACACGAGGACGATTGGTCGAATTCAGCGCCGTGTCGCCGCAGTTTAACGAAAGCCCAACCACACAAACAAATGCGGATTTCACGCCCGCATTTTCCGCCGCCGAACTAGATCTGTCCAAATTCAAAGAGACTGCACCAAATTGGACCCCGTCCGTTGCCTCTGATACGCGAAAGGCTTGGGAAGGCTCGCTCCCCGACCATCCCGAGATTCCGCTTCGCGTCGAAGCCGCTGCGTTTCAAGGCAAGATCGTCTATTTTCAACTTATCTATCCGTGGACAAAGGCCGATGTTTCCCGATTTGATTCCTTCACAACCCGCGATTGGATCGCGATATTTATCTTCGCAAGCGTATTGATCGGAATTCTCATTACCGCAATATTTTTGGCGGAAAAATGTAAAGTCGGGAAGCGGCGACCGCAAAGGAGCGTTCAAAACTGCGTTAGTTGTTTTGGCTCTAACGTTTAGCGGCTGGCTACTGAGTATGAATCACGTTCCGGCGTTTTTCCCCGAATTGACGCGCTTTTCACACTCAATGCGGATCGCCCTATACTGGTCAGCCGCAACGTGGCTGTTTTATCTCGCGCTCGAACCAATTGTCCGCCGTAATCTACCCGAGCTGATCGTTTCGTGGAATCGGCTTTTGGGGCGACTGGCGCGACCCTCTGGTAGGGCGTGACGTTTTACTGGCACGTTGTCGCCGGCGGTGACCTCTTTTTGTCCCTGGCCCAACCTTTTTTACAATGACCGGCGTTTATTCACCTGATGGCTTGCGAAGTCCCGGTGAAATTGGCGTTTCGGGCGGCACCATCATGGGAGGTTTTGCGTTCGTTTGCCTGTTGGTCATTTTGTTTTTGATGTTTCGGCAGGCTATATGCAGGTATCGCCCCTTTGTCGTAGGAGCGACCATTTCCGGCTTGTTTTTCAGCCAATCATTGGTCGACCTGCCATTTATGTTAGCGATGGGTCATGTGTCTTGTCGTTGCCGCGGGATTGGTGGAATGATCGTTATGTTTACCCTCCAGTCCTGGATGTTATCAACTCTTTTCACACTCAATTTTTCCGCGTGGTATGCAACGCCGATGTTCGTGACGCTGGCGCTGATCTTGCTTTTACTCGCCTATGGCTTCAAAGTCTCGATCGCTAACCGGCCGATATTTGGGGAAGCGTGATCACCAGCAAACCCGCCTTCGATAAAAATTTGGTAGAATTTCGTTATGGATAATTTGGAAACGGCGACGTTGGCGGCGGGGTGTTTTTGGTGTGTTGAGGCTATTTTTGACGATCTGAAAGGCGTCGAGGATGTCGTGTCAGGTTACTCCGGCGGACATACTGAGAATCCTACATACAAAGAAGTTTGCAGTGAGACGACCGGCCACGCCGAGGTTGTGCAGATCGGATTCGACCCGACCGAGCTGTCATTCAAAGAGCTACTGCAAGTTTTCTTTACCGTCCACGACCCGACCACTCTCAACCGCCAAGGGGGCGACATCGGCACGTCCTATCGCTCGGCGGTCTTTTATCACTCCGACGAACAAAAGCGAGTTGCCGAAGAAACGATCGCGGAGTTTAACGCCGAGGGTATATACGACAACCCGATCGTGACTCAGGTCGCAGCGTTTGAAAAGTTCTGGCCGGCCGAGGATTATCATCAGGAATATTTCGCCAATAATCCAAACCAGCCGTATTGCAACGCGGTCGTTGCACCAAAGGTCGCAAAGTTTCGGCAAAAGTTCCTTGCGCGGCTAAAAAGCTAAAAACAAACCGTGTTAAATTTTGTTTGACACATCCGTGTCGAATGCTGTATCTTTCTACTAGCATTCGCTGATGCCCTATATCAGCGGCTTCCCACATAAGCTCCACCCCAAATCCACACCCTTGGAAATTCACTCCCGAATTTCTTAAAAAGGAACCCTCATAAAATGAAGATAAACGTATTTCTCGCCCGTTACAGGGCCGTCGCTGTCCTTTCGTTGATCGCTGTGCTGTTTCTGTCGATCGTTTTTTCAAATGAGTTTTACTCAAACGCTCAGAGGATGACAAAATCCTCAGCCGCTGCGGACGAAAAATCGGATGCCGCAATGGCGGGTACCATCAGCGGTAAGGTCTTTCAGGACTTTAACGGCAACGGTGCTTTTGACAACACGAGCGGATTAAACTCGATCGACGGTGCTGTCGCTGGTGTGACCGTCAGTGCGTATGACGGGCTCGGCAATGCATGCGGCTCGACGATGACTGACGCCGCCGGCAATTATTCGCTGAGCGCGACCGGTACCGGTCCGTATCGCGTCGAATTTACAACGCTCCCGAGCGGCTATATGCCATCAGCAAGAGCGACCGATTCCGTCTCAGGCGGCACGGTTGCTGATTCTGGTTCGACGGTGCAGTTTGTGCCAAACAACAACACGGCCAACGTAAATCTCGCCCTCAACCGCCCCGAAGAATTTTGCGAAAACAACCCCGCAGCGGTCGTCTCGAGATTTGTAGAGGGTGCACAGAACGGCGTCTATGCTAACAACAGCGTGCTGTGGGATTTTCCCTACAATTCGGGAACAGCATATACCGATACGACTGTCGCAAATTACGACAACCCGTCGACGCACGGCCTGAGCGTAGCGGCCAGCACGACCGGAACGGTATTTTCGCTAGCCTATTCGCGTGTCAACCGCCGCGTCTATGCAGCATCATTCTTCAAACGTCACGCCGGATTTGGCCCGGGCGTTGACAACATCTTTAACAACGCCGACGACGCGGGTGCGATCTACGTCATCAATCCGGCGACAAACGCTATTACATCAAAATTCACACTGCCCGCAGCGACAACCAACGCACACGATCCGCTGGATTACACCTCCGATAACAACGATGCGGGCTGGGATGCGGTCGGTAAGAGCAGCATCGGCGGTATGGATCTGGCGGCTGACGAGAGCAGATTGTTTGTGATGAATCTCGAAAACCGCAGGCTCTACGCATTAAATCCTTCGACCGGAGCATCGCTTGGCAACAGTGCGCAGGCTTCGACCTTGACACTTCCAACACCCGGCGGAAGTGCTGCAAATTGTCCGGCGGGCGACATCCGTCCTTTTGCGGTGAAAGCCTATCGCGGACAGGTTTATGTTGGAATGGTTTGCTCTGCTGAGAGCACCAACGTCGCAACCAACCTGTTTGCATACGTCGTACAGGTCGATCCTACCTCGCTTGCATTTGGCCCGGTAGTTCACAGCTTTCCGCTAAACTACACACGCGGTTTTGCCGATCCCGGCCAGTCTGCAGCATGGCGTCCTTGGCGGCCGACGGTATCGACCAGCTTTGCTTTCCCGCAGCCGATGTTTGTCGATATGGAATTCGAGAATGGCAATCTGTTGGTCGGCCTGCGTGACCGTGCGGGCGACCAAGCGTTTGACAATGGTCCCGACGCAAAACGCACGGCCGGCGACACGCTGAAATCGTGCGGCTCGTTTGGTTCGTGGTCGCTCGAGAGCAATGGCCGCTGCGGAGTTTCACCTCTGCTTGGCCAAGCCCCTCAGGGTAACGGTCAGGGACCAGGTACCGGCGAATTCTTTTACGAAGACGATTTTTGCATGACGCCAAATGGCGCCAACTATCACGACGAAGTCGCTTGGGGTGTGCTGCTCTATATCCCCGGCCGCGAACACGTCCTAACCACCTTGCTCGACCCGATCTCACGCACCATCTCAAGCAGTGCGACGTTTGACGGCGGGCTGCGTTGGATGAATGTTAACAGCGGTGCCAGCAACCGTGCGTACCGTATATATAACGGCACGGGCGGTTCCGGTGTGCCTGATTTTGGTAAGGCAAACGGGCTTGGCGGTTCGACAGCAATGTGTAGTGCGGCCCCGATCGAGATCGGCAACCGTGTTTGGCGTGATATCAATAACAACGGTGTTCAGGATGGCGGTGAAAACGGCATTGCAAATGTCACGGTTCGTCTCTATCAGGGATCGACGACGGTCGGAACCGCTGTTACCGATGCCAACGGCGAATACTATTTCGTTTCGTCCGCGGCGGTTGACCCAACGCCGACCGACAACATCGGACAGGTAAATGGCGGCATTCTCTACACGACGGCCTATCAGGTGCGTTTTGACAATCCTGCCAATTACAACAGCGGCGGCCCGTTATTCGGACTGTTTTTGACGACACAAAATGTCACGTCACAGCTTGGGTCAGACGACTCATCTGATTCGGATGCGGCTAATGTGGTCAATCCGGCAGGTTCGCCGTCAACAGGAACATTCGGCGTGGTTAGTCTGACGACCGGCGGAGTCGGTGCAAATGATCACACGTTTGACACAGGTTTTGCGGCAACCCCGCTTTCGTCTGAGGTATCGGTCAGCGGCCGAGTTCTGACCAGTGAAGGCCGCGGTGTGACCAATGCTGTTGTCTCTCTGATCGAGGCAAACGGTAATGTTCGCAACGTCCTTACGGGACGACGGGGCTACTTTAACTTTAGCAACGTCGAAGACGGCCAGACCGTGATCGTCAGCGTACGGTCGCGACGATTCTCGTTTAGCCAATCGACGCAAGTCATTTCGCTGACGGACAACGTTGCTGATCTAAATTTCGTCGCCGATCAGTAGATGACCGGCTGACAATTTCTCTCCCAAGCTATATGAGCGGTCGTCCCACACGGCCGCTCTTTTTTTGTTCACATCTTACCGGGCAGCGTCAGCACACCGCACTCTCTTGACTCTCAAACCGAATTGGTTCAAAATTCGCGTTAAACTATCCCTTTAGACAAATTAGCTTAGGACAAAATTGATCTCGCGAGGACCATTATGAATCTATTCAGGACCAAATCCATTTCGCAAATTCAGGCTGATGCTGCTGCCGGTATGACCGAGCATGTCGGTGATGCGGCTCCTGCCGGAACGCTACGTCGAACGCTTGGCGTTTTTGACCTGACGTTAATGGGCATTGCAGCGATCATCGGTGCGGGCATTTTTGCCATGGTCGGTAAGGCCTCGTACAATGGCGGCCCGGCGGTCGCTCTGCTGTTTGTCTTTACGGCCGTTGCGTGTGCGTTTTCGGCACTTTGCTACGCTGAATTTGCCTCGCGGATACCCGTCGCCGGTTCGGCATATACGTATGCGTATGCGTCGATGGGCGAATTTATCGCGTGGATCATTGGCTGGGATCTGATCGTCGAATACGCCATCGGCAACATTGCGGTCGCAATATCGTGGAGCGATTATTTTACAGGGCTTTTGAAGGGATACGGCATCGACATACCGCTGCATTTTACGATGGATTTTCTGACGGCAAAACGCGGATACGCAGCCGTGACCGAAGCCGTTGCCGGTGGGGCAACCGTTGATGCTCTGACGACGGCCTGCTCGGCGACAGACGCCGCCATTAGCTGCGGTCAGATGGATGGCTATCTCGCATGGCTCAACGCCCCAAAGCTAGGCTCGCTATCCGTCGTCTGCGATCTACCCGCGTTGCTGATCACGCTCGTCATCACGACGCTCGTATTTATCGGCATTCGCGAATCAAAATTTGCGTCGAACATAATGACCGTCCTCAAGATCGGCATCATTTTGCTGGTCATTTTCCTCGGCCTCAATTACGTCAATCCGGCAAACTGGTCGCCATTCGCACCAAACGGCGTCGAAGGCGTGCTCAAGGGCGTGTCCGCAGTTTTCTTTGCGTACATCGGCTTTGACGCTCTCTCGACAACTGCTGAGGAGTGTAAAAATCCGCGACGCGATCTGCCGATAGCGATGATCGCCTCGCTGGTGGTTTGTACGATCCTTTACATCGCGGTCACGCTTGTTCTGACCGGTATGGTCAGCTACAAAATGCTCGATGTTGGCGATCCGCTGGCGTTCGTTTTCGGCCCTGAGGGTGCAAATATTCCTTGGGTCGCGGGCATTATCGCCGTCAGTGCGGTCATCGCTCTGGCGACGGTTTTCCTCGTATTCCAGATCGGCCAGCCGCGTCTGTGGATGGCGATGAGCCGCGACGGCCTGCTGCCGAAGAAATTCTCGTCGATCCACCCGAAATTTAACACGCCGTGGTTTGCGACCATCATCACGGGCCTTGTCGTGGCAATTCCAGCCTTATTTATGAACCTGACCGAGGTCACGGATCTCGCCAGCATCGGTACTCTGTTTGCGTTTGTTGTGGTCTGTGCGGGCGTGCTGTTTAAGGAGAAAGAGTTTAAGGAAAGCGGCACGCGCTACGTGCCGTATATCAACTCTCAATTTCTTTTGCCGATAATACTGATCATCGTCGGATACGTAATTTATTACTTTAGCCCGACTTTTTACAGCGATCTGATCACCATCACGCCAAAGGACGGCGAGACCATGCTAGGTGCTTTTTCCCATAAGATACCGATGATCTTTTTTGTCATCGTGTCGGTGCTGCTCGTTTTTTTCAGCCTGACCAAAAAGCTTTCGCTGATACCGATACTTGGGTTGCTCTCGTGCTTGTATCTGATGACCGAGCTTGGCGTGACGAACTGGATCCGCTTTGGCGTCTGGCTGCTCGTTGGCATGGTGATCTATTTTATGTATGGCTATCGCAACAGCCATCTCAATCGCGACAGCGAGGAGGCCTCAGGTTAGGCGAGGATTTACAATTCTTTACACTTAAGCCAAAACCATATGGACTAAACTAGCGTCTTACAAGGGAATCTTTGGATCTCAATTTTAGTAGGAGCTATATTATGAAAAAGAACTTTATATTTGCGGCGGCTTTGATGCTGTTTGCAATGGCTATCTCGGCATCGGCACAAAAGGCGGTCGATTTTAGCGGAACCTGGAACCTCGACCTCGCAAAGTCGAAACTCTCTGACCGCGAAAAAACGAGCATCGAATCACAGACAATGACCGTTACCCAAACGGCGACCGACCTCAAGGTCGAAACGACTACCAAGCGTGCAGCACCTCCGGCAGGCGCACCCGCAGGCGGCCCTCCGGCTGGCGGACCACCTCCTGGCGGTGGCGGACGCATGGGTGGCGGTGGCGGCATGATGGGCGGCGGTGACGGCACCGTCAGCTATGCCCTCGATGGCAAAGAGGTCAAGACCGAAATGGCCGGCCAAATGGGCACAATGCAGATCTCGACCAAAGCCAAGCTCGACGCCGGAAAGCTTGAGATCACCCGCACGGTCGGCACACCAATGGGCGACCGCGTAACGACTGAGAAATGGTGGTTAAACACCGACGGAACTCTGTCAGTCGAATCACAAAGGCCAAACCGCGACGGCGGCACGGATACAACGACCAAGGTTTACGTTAAGAAATAATTGGATAACAACCAATGTAAAAAGGCGGCTCTCGGGCCGCCTTTTTTATTTTGCGAAGCTCTTGGTCCACCTTGGTCCACCTGGTCCGGACCGGACCAAGATCAGCTATTCTGCAAACTGCAACTCGTCGATGATCTCCTGCATATACCTTTTTCCAAGCTCGAGATCCTCGGGTTTTAGGCTGACGGCGCCGACTACGGCGTGGCCGCCGCCGCCGTAGCGTTCGCAGATCTCGGCGATGTTGTGTGTGCGCGGACGCGGTGCCCAAGGGTTTGAGCCGACCGATATCTTTGTGCGAAACGAGCTTTGGCTCAAGCTGACGACATAGGTCACCTCGGGGTGGAAATAGTATGGGATAAATTTGTTATAACCCTCGATGCCGGTGCCGGTCAGGTCAAAATGCACCACTCCGCGTTCCGCCACCGAGCGCCCCTTGATCAGCTCGACGGTGCTCCAATGCTGTTCGAGGATCGGCTCAAGCTTTGCCTGTATTTCAGCACTCTCGATGATGTCGTCGAGCTGCATCGTCGTCAGCATACGGATGATCTGCTCGACAAACGCCGGGTCTTTTTCGCCCTCGATGACCTGCATCAACTTTAACGCGGACGAGCGAAGCTCGACGCATTGTGCCGGTGATTCGTACAAAGCTCCGTCGATGATATGTGCCCAGTGTATCAGCTCGGCGAGCGACTCGTCCGCCCAACCGTATTTCTCTTTGGCAATGCGGGCGATAAACTCGGCGCAGGATTTGCTTGTGGTGTCGAGAAATTTCTGGCCCGATGTGTCGGCAAGAAAATGCTCTTCGTCGGGTTTTGAGAGAAACGCCGACTGATGATGATCAAACCACCACGTCAGGCGTTCGTCTGGGCAATATTTGAAATCGACGATCGCATTCTCGTCGCCGTCAAACTGGTCTCGGTCAAACGCATTCCCCGCACGGTGCATCGTCGGCGTGTACGCGACCTCGGCATCCGGTGCAAATGTCGCCCGGTAAAATTTGGTAAAGATGGCAGCTGACGAAACGCCGTCAAAGCAATTGCCGTGATAAAGTATCCGTAGTTTCATACACTGAAATTTGCCAGTCGGCAAAACATATTAGGCTAGAGGACGGCGGCGGGTTCGTCAAGCAAACATATATGAATATTAGGCTTGCGACGGCGGACGACGCCGATTCGCTGATCGAATTTAACCAGGCGATGGCACTCGAGACCGAGGGCAAACAGCTCGAAAGCAGCATTTTGCGAAGCGGTGTCGAGGCGGTTTTTAGCGACGAAAAAAAGGGCTTTTATATTGTCGCCGAAATCGAAAACCGGATCGTAGGCGGCCTAATGGTGACGCGGGAATGGAGCGACTGGCGAAATGGCTGGTGGTGGTGGATACAGAGCGTATACATCAGGCCGGATTTTCGCGGGCAAAAGATCTACGCAAAGCTGTACGGTTTTGTTAAGGCAAGGGCCGCCGATGCAGGCGATGTCTGCGGATTTAGGCTCTATGTTGAGAATGATAATTCGCGTGCACAGAGAGTTTACGAAAGTGTCGGAATGGAAGCCTCGCATTACCTGATGTACGAAGAATTGTCAGAACCGCCTGCGTAAGCGGGCGGCCAGTTCAGCTAATGACAAAGATCACAGAAAATGAGTTTGCTCGCATCGTTGATGGCATTAGCGAAGACAGCGAGAGCATCATAAAACACAATCCGCTGGGCCCGCCGGATGAGATCCTGTTGTGGATGCTGCTGAGCTGTCTGATCAGTTATCTCAATCTGAGCGAGATCGAAACGCCCTGCTTTACCACAAAACCTGATGCAAACACCTATCGGGACGCCATACATTTTGTCCTAAAGGATCGCCGCGAGACCGATTTTGATATCGATAAATATTTGGATACTTTTGAGTAATGATAATAGAGACTTTTGTACAAACGGCGTTTCAACAAAACACGCGCGTCGTCGCTTGTGAGCAGACGCGAAAGGCGATCTGCATCGATCCGGGCGAACCTTCGGATGCGGTTGTCGCGTTTATTAATGATAACGACCTTGAACTGCAAGGGATAATCCTGACCCACGGACACCTCGACCACGTCGGCGGCACGCTTGCGCTGTCGATGGCATTTCCGAACGCTGAAACATTGATCCACAAGGACGAAGAGCCGCTTTATTACAGCTTGCAGCAGCAGCCACTGCTGATGGGCATGCAGCCGCACCAGATGGCAGCGATGGGTATGGATTACGAGGCTCCTCCGCAGATCACACGCAATCTCGAGCACGGCGAGATCTACGAGGTTGGCGAATTAAGATTTTCGGTACGACACTGTCCTGGCCACACGCTCGGGCATATCGTTTTGGCTGAAGAAAATCAACGTAAAGTTTTTACCGGCGACTGCCTATTTAGCGGTTCGATTGGCCGTACAGACTTGCCGGGTGGCGATTACGACCAATTAATATCCTCCATCACTGAGAATATCCTCAGCCTCAGCGACGATTTCACGATCTATTGCGGCCACGGCGACGAGACGACCATCGGCCGCGAAAAGGCTTACAATCCGTTTCTTACCGGGAAATAGGATAAGATTTTGCCCACGAAATGCACGAAAAGACACGAAAAAAAGAAATCTAAGTACCTTCTTTCGTGTATTTCGTGGGCTATCTTTCTTACGCTATTACGCGATCGTTACATCTTTTGAAAGATAAACGTCCTGAATAGCGTTGAGCAGTTCAACGCCTTCGGCCATCGGGCGTTGGAACGCCTTGCGACCTGAGATGAGGCCGGTGCCGCCGCCGCGTTTGTTGACGACCGCCGTGCGGACCGCATCGGCCAGATCGCTCTCGCCCTTTGATTCGCCTCCGGAGTTGATCAAACCACAGCGTCCCATATAGCAATTTGCTACCTGATAACGCACGAGGTCGATCGGGTTGTCACTTGATAGTTCCGAATAAACTTTGGAATGCGTCTTGCCGTAGCTACCGGATTTATTGAGCGCCGTGTAGCCGCCGTTTCGTTCGGGCAATTTCTGCTTGATAATGTCGGCCTGAATTGTAACCCCAAGGTGATTTGCCTGTGCGGTCAGATCGGCTGCCGTATGCATATCGCCCTCAGGCGTCTTGAATGCTGAGTTGCGTAAGTAGCACCACAGGATCGTCGCCATCCCCAGCTCATGGGCATATGCAAAAGCCTCAGCAACCTCGGTGATCTGTCGCGTCGACTGGTCCGAACCAAAATATATCGTCGCACCAACCGCGACCGCACCCATATTACTTGCCTGCTCGACGGTGCCAAACATTACCTGATCGAACTGATTTGGATACGTCATAAGCTCGTTGTGGTTGATCTTTACGATGAACGGGATCTTGTGGGCGTATTTACGAGCAACGGAGCCGAGCACGCCATAGGTCGATGCGACCGCGTTACAGCCACCCTCGATCGCGAGTTTGACGATATTTTCGGGATCGAAATACATGGGGTTAGGGGCAAACGACGCTCCCGCCGAGTGCTCGATGCCCTGATCGACCGGCAAGATCGACAAATAACCGGTTCCCCGCAGGCGTCCGTTGTCATTCAAAGTTTGCAGGCTGCGCAGCACGCTCGGTGTGCGATCCGAGTTTGTCCAGATGCGATCCACAAAATCGCCGCCGGGCAGGTGAATATTTTCTTTTGGAATGGTCGTTGAAACATGGTTCAAGAGCGTATCAGCCTCAGAACCCAACAGACCCCTAATTTTATCGATATCGACAGACATTAACTCTCTCCTAGCAAATAGAAATTAAAAATTACTGAATATAATGCACTAGCATACCACAAAATGATCATGTGAACTTAAGAGAGGAATTTCGTTGATTTAGAAAATAAACTCTAGTACACTGTCTGCGAAACTCGCAAAAACTCATCGGTAAACGGCCTAGATCTCCAAGAATCGAAAACCTTGCCGGTCGGTTTCCCTAAATCCAATTCGATCGAGGTTAAAAAATGAGAATATCCCCTACGAGCCTGCTTCCGACAGTTCTATTTTTGTGTTTTGTTGGCACGACGGGTCAAGTCGTGTCAGGACAAAGATTGGCGTCCGATCACACCGGAAGAACTTCAGATGAAATCCCCGAAGTAGATCCAGACGCTGACGCGGAGGCGATATTTTGGGAGGTCAGGATAGATGATTCCAGCAGTGACGATCTTTCGCGTAAATATTACGTCCGGGTCAAAATATTTACGGAGCGAGGCCGTGAGAAATATAGCAAGGTAGACATTCCATTCTTAAAGGGAACAAAGATCAAGGATATTGCTGCTCGAGTCATCAGACCCGACGGCTCGATCGTTGAGATAGGGAAGAACGATATATTTGAACGCGAGATCGCAAAAGCTGACAACGTCAAAGTAAAGGCAAAGTCGTTTGCGGTGCCAAATATCGAGCCAGGGGTAATAGTAGAGTATCGCTATAAAGAAACAAATGATGATAGCGGGGCCGTTGGCCTGTCTCTGCAATTTCAACGCGACATACCGGTCCACGACCTTTCGTATTATTACAAACCGTACGAAGGAGAGCCGCGGTACCAATCCTACAATTTTACCGGAGTAAAATTTAATAAAGACAAGGGCGGCTATTTCCTCGCCCAACGCAGGGATGTGCCCGCTCTGAAAGAAGAGTCGATGATGCCGCCTGAGGATAATGTGAGGGCGTGGATGCTGCTTACAGGTACGAGGTTTGGCATCGCGAGTGCATCAATGTTTGGGATCAGTTACACGATAAAGGACCCAAGCATCCAGTGCTCTATTGGGGTGGAGTAGCCGGCGAATGGTCACCGCTTGCTCAATTTATGTTAAAGAAATCGGATGACATAAAGAAAGCGGCAGAGGCTGCGACCGCAGGTGCCCCCGATGCGGAATCAAAGATGAAAAAGCTCTATGAGTTTTGCCAAACAGAGATCGCTAACACGACGTTTGATACAAAGATGACCGATGAACAGCGAGCTAAATTGCCCGCGGTACGTTCGCTAAACGAAGTACTAAAACGAAAGTCTTCTAGTTCAATGTATATTGACCTCCTATTTGGAGCGATGGCGTCCTCGCTGGGATTTGACACCCGGATCGCTTTGATAGGTGACCGCAGTAAGATCAATTTCAATCCCGAGAAAATGGTCAATGACAAACTTGTCCATCCCGGAGGCATAGCCGTTAAAGTTAATGATACGTGGAAGTTTTTTAACCCCGGCTCGCGTTTCGTTCCGTACGGAATGATGCCGTGGTACGAAGAAGGAACGATGTCGTTATTAGTCGGTGAAAAGACCTACAACTGGAAAGAGTCGCCGCTTTCGGACGAGACCAAAACTCAGGCCAAACGCACCGGTAAGTTTAATCTGCTAGAAGATGGAACTCTCGAAGGCGAGGTCATGATCGAGTATACGGGTCACGATGCCCTTATATACAGATTACAGAATTATGATGAGTCGACCGCGACTCGCGAAGACGGCGTAAAGTCCGAGGTAAAAAGTGATCTGAGCGCCGCAGAAGTTTCAGAGATAATGGTGGAAAATGTCGATGATCCCGCAAAGCCTTTGATCAAACGATTTAAGGTTCGTGTTCCGAATTACGCCCAAAAGACCGGCAAAAGAATCTTCTTTCAACCGGGGTTTTTTGAATATGGCGAAAAACCGCTGTTCTCCAGTTCTACGCGTCAGTATGATATTTTCTTTAGGTATCCATGGTCCAAGTTGATAACATCGAGATCTCCTATCCGAAAAACTTTGAACTTGATAATGCCGATTTACCGCAAGTAGTTGAAGACCCGTCAAAAATCTGTTCTGACGTGATAGAAATATCTGTGGACAGGGCCAATTCAGTTCTCATTTACAAGCGAAAATTCCATTTCGGAGCTAAAGGGAAGATAATGTTTCCCTCCACGGTCTATCAGCCATTAAAAAATCTATTTGATATGGTCAATAAATCGGATTCGCACACTATCACACTGAAGCAAAAGTAGAAGAGGCACTACCATGTACAAAAAAAGACTCCTAACAGGTGGAATGTTGGCTGGCATACTTTTCCTATTTTTCGCGCCCGGCACAGTGAGGGCCGACGATCCGCCTCAATGGTTGCGCCAAGTGGCCACAGTTGCGGCGTCCGGTTACGAAAAAGATATCCCCGGAGTTGTTCTATTTGACGAACAGCAAACTACATATGACGGCGAGGGCAAACTAAAGACGATTGAAAATTACGCCGTCAAAGTATTGACGCGCGAGGGTCGGGGCTTAGCCGTTGCGCGAGCCTATTATTTGGTTAGCTCCGGCAAGGTCAAAGACATCAAAGGGTGGATAGTCAGGCCTGATGGCTCGGTTAAGGAATATGATAAGAAATTTGTTCTGGATGTGATTGCCGATACTGATGATATATACAACGAGGGTCGGATCAAGGTAATTGATGCCTCTGGTGATGCGGACGCGGGATATGTTTTTGGCTATACGATCGAATCCGAAGACAGTCCGTTGTTTTATCAGGATTCATGGGCGTTTCAACATCGCCTGCCGACACTTGTCTCGCGCTACTCCTTGACCCTGCCAAAGGGTTGGGTCGCGACGAGTCTTACATTCAATGCGTCTGAGGTCCAACCCCGAGTCTCAGGGACCAACTATGTTTGGGAGATGCGCGATCTGGCTCCAATACCTCCTGAGCCAATGAGTCCGTCGACCGTTAACCTATCACCGAGGATCGTGGTCAATTACGCACCTGAAAATAAACAGGGGATGGCGGATCGCGTATTTGCGGGCTGGAGCGATGTATCTCAGTGGGCGACCGCCATGCATGAGCCGCAGGTCATAGTTGACGACAACGTTGCCGGCAAGGCTCGGGAGTTAACTGCTAATGCGCCTAGTGAGCTCGATAAGATCAGGGCTATTGGAACGTATGTACAAAATCTACAATATATCTCGATCGATATTGGCGTGGGTTATGGCAACGGGTACCGTCCCAGGCCTTCGACGATGGTTTTGAGCCGCGGCTACGGAGATTGTAAAGATAAAGCGAACCTCATGGAGCGATGCTAAAGTCTCTCAAGATCGAAGCATATCCTGTTGCGATCTATTCGGGTGACCCGACTTTTGTTCGCGAAAAATGGCCCTCGCCGCGGCAATTCAACCACTGCATTATCGCGATCAAAATAGGTGACGCCGTTCGGGTGCCTTCGATACTAGAACACGAAAAACTGGGGCGGTTGTTGATCTTTGACGCGACGGATGCATATACGCCGGTTGGCGACCTGCCGGACTATTTGCAGGGTAGTTTTGCATTGATCGCCGCCGGTGATAGCGGAGGGCTTTCAAAGATGCCTATATTGCCCGCAGACAGCGACATGCTAGAACGCACGGTCGAGGCAACCTTGTCACCACTGGGCGAGATCAAGGGAAGCATTCGCGAACGTTCTACTGGTCAGACCTCAGCCTATTCGCGGCGGGAGTTGAGGGACTCATCGGCTACTGAATATCGTAAAGGTATCGAGGGGTGGCTCACTCGTGGGGCAACCGGGGCAAAACTTGGGAATCTCCAGACCAAGGACAGATTTCAGGAATCGGGTTTTGATATGGATCTTGATTTTTCCGCTTCGGCCTACGCACAACTAATGCAGGGCAGGCTATTAGTATTCAAACCGGTCATCGTAGGCAGGCGTAATGGCAGTTCGATTACTGATACAAAACGTAAAACCCCTGTCATCACTGACGCCTGGTCGATGAAAGAGACAGCGGTCTTTACCCTACCGGAAGGATTTGTGGTTGACGAGACACCCGATCCAGTTACTCTCCAAACTGATTTTGGTTCGTATTCGACCAAATATGAGGTCAAAGACGGAAAGTTATTATTTTCTAGGACCTTGGTGATGAAAAGAGCTCAGATACCAGTGGAGAAGTACGAGTCGGTTCGATCATTTTATTCAAAAATGCGCGACGCCGAGCAGTCGCCGGTTGTTTTAGTAAGGAAATAGGTCGTTATCGGGAACGTAAAAAGGGCAAAGCATTTATGACTTTGCCCTTTTTTGTTGTTAGACACCACCTAGTTAGATATTGGATTTCCGTCAGCATCGAGCAGCCACATCGGGTATCCGAGGTCTTTCAATCCCGGTTCGACAACCTTGCGGTCGCCGACGATGACAATCGCCATCTTTGCCGGATCGAGGTACTTGTTGGCGACGCGGTTGACGTCGTCAAGCGTGACCTTGTTGATATTGGCGATGTAGTCGCTAAAGTAGCTGTCTGAAAGGCCATAGACCACCAGATTCGACAGCTGTCCAGAGATCTGGCCGGGCGTTTCAAACCCCGCAGGAAATGAGCGGATAAAGCCCTGCTTGTTGATCTCGAGCTCGGCAGCCGTTATCGGGCGAGTTCCGCGGACGCCGCTGATCTCTTTCATGAACTCCTGCACGGCTTCTTTGGTTGAGACCGTCTGGATCTCACCGGATGCCGAGAATGGCCCGGCACCTTTGCGGAATATAAAACGGCTGTATGCACCGTAGGTGTAGCCTTTATCTTCGCGCAGATTCTGATACAAACGTGCCGAACCATCGCCTCCGAGGATCGAATTCATCACCTGTAGAGCGTAATAGTCCGGATGGCTGCGGTCGACACCGACTAGGCCGATATTGACAGACGACTGTGCGGCACCCGGTTTGTCGACCAGATAAACACCCGGCTTTGCGGCCATCGTCTGTGCGGCAATGCTGGCCGAAGCCGAATCGCCTGATTTCCACGCACCAAAAGCCTTTTCAAGCTTAGCCATGATCGATTTCGAATCCACATCACCGACAACGATCAGCGTCGAATTGCCCGGTGCATATGCCTTTTGATAAAAACTCGCTAGGTCGTCACGCGTCAGAGCCTTGAGCGATTTCTCATCGCCCGAGAGCTGACGGCCGTATGGCTGATCGCCATAGAGAACCTTGCTATACACAACTCCTGCGACCTGTTGGGCATTTGATTTACGCTGAGCCAGACCGACGATCGAACGCTGACGTAGCGACTCAAATTCTTTCGCCGGGAACGACGGATTAACGACCACGTCGGCATAAACATCGAGTGCCTGATCGAGTGTTTTTGTAAGCGACGTCATCGAAACCGTCGTCGCATCATAGCTGGCTCCGGCATTGACCGACGCACCGATCGATTGCAGGCCGTTAGCGATCTCAAGCGCCGAACGCTTTTGCGTGCCCTGATTGAGCATCGATGCCGTCATTTGAGTAACGCCTGATTTTTCAGCAGGTTCGGCTGCTCCACCGGCACTGCCGACGACGAGATTCATCGAAACGACCGGCAGCTCGTTGTGTTTGACTATCCAGACATTTAGCCCGTTTGAGAGCTTTGTCTTTTCGATCGCGGGCAGGGTGACCTTTGGATCGGGGCCGGCTTTTGGCAAAGCCGCCTCTTGCCGGGCGATCAGATCCTTGTCTTTTTTCTTGGTTTCGGTCGATGCCGGTTTATCCGTGCTTGCCTTGGGCGGTTCGGCCTTGCTCGGTATATAGCTCATGACAAAGCGGTTGCCCGTGAGGTACTCATTAGCTACGCGGACCACATCGGCCGGCGTCACCGCGCGGTAGCGGTCGAGGTCAGCCTGAAAATAATTTGGCTTGTTGAGGTAACCGGCATAGCTTGCAAGCTGGCCGCCCTTGCCAAGCACGGTCTGCAATCCAAAGATAGCCTGAGACTCGCGAATGTTGAGGGCCCGGGTCATTTCCTCAGCCGACGGCTGCTCCTTCTTGATACGTTCGATCTCTGCGTTTATCTCTTTTTCGATATCTTCGAGAGATTTTTGCGGACGGGCGGTTGCCTGGATCTGAAACATACCCGCGATCTCGCTGGTGCCGTCAAACGCACCGACCTGCTGAGCCAGTTCTTTGCCGTAAATAAGGTTGCTCTGCAGACGCGAACCGCGGCCGGTTGAAAGTATCGATGACAGGATGTCGAGGGCGGCCTCATCTTTGTGGTAAGTATGGACACCGGGCCATATCATATATAAACGCGGCAGCGGGATGCCCGGTTCGTTCACGACCTGACGCACCTCGCCGGTAAGTTTTGGCTGCGAAGTATTAGGCCGGGTAATGTCAGCACCCTTTGCGATCGGGCCGAAATATTCCTCGATCCAATCTTTGGCCTGCTTTTCGTCAAAATCACCCGCGAGTGCGATATACGCATTGTTAGGAGCGTAGTACTGACGAAAGAACGATTTAACATCGTCGAGCGACGCAGCCGACAGATCCGCCATCGAGCCGATCACCGACCAGCGATACGGGTGGCCCTGCGGATACATTGCTTCGAGAATGCGTTCCTGAGCACTGCCGTATGGTACGTTGTCTACGCGAAAACGGCGTTCATTCTTTACGACGTCACGCTGATTATCGAGCTTTGCCTGATCCATCGCGTCGAGCAGATTACCCATACGGTCGGCTTCGAGATAAAGTACGCGTTCGAGGAAATTTGACGGGATGGCTTCGTAATAATATGTGCGGTCCTGATCGGTCGTGCCGTTGACATTGCCGCCCAGCTCATCAACGCCGCGCCATCCGTCGACAAAATTCTTTGATCCTTGAAACATCATGTGCTCAAAAAGATGGGCGAAACCGGTGCGGCCCGGAGCCTCGTTCTTTGATCCAACGTGATACCAGAGGTTTACCGCCACGATCGGCGTTGAGCGGTCTTGGTGCATTATGACGGTCAAGCCGTTTTTCAACTTGTATTCTTTTACATTGATCGGCGGCAGCTTGCCGCTCGACTGTGCAAATGTGCTTGTTGCTGCGAGCAGCATGGCGAGCAACAGAGAGCCAAAGATCCTAAAGTTTCGCATTTCAATCTCCTTAATAATTTGATCGCTTTAAATATTGTAAAAAGGCCAAAGGTTCTTTTTAAATCAAAAGAATCTCTAACCTATTTCGGTCTGTTGTAATGTTTTACGCTGTCGGCTTGGATGGGGTTTCAACCTTTGCGAGAGCGGCGATCTTGCCGCGTTTTGATACGACGACACCGCCCGGGCGTTCGACTGTGATGGCGAACATTTCGGGAGCGGCTGCGGCTATCTTTGCGTTAATGGGAATGACAACCTCGCCTTCAGCTGTAACGTTAAATACGCCGCCATCGATCGGTGTCGCTTTGTCCTGATTTTTGTCGAATATCCAGAGCTGATATTGCTCCTTGGTCGCGTCGTTGACGGGCAAACCTTTGAGCCGCATATATCCGGCCTGTTTTTGATCGCTCCAAACAACATCACCGACGACCTGAGTTAGCTCTTTGACGTTACCGACAGCCCAAGATGCTCTGATAGTGTCGGTTGCCGCTTTTAGCATTTCTTCACGCAGTTCGGCGGCAGATAATACACGCGGTGTTTCGACAGGTGGAGTTTTTGCAATTTCAGGCGGAGTTTGGACGCGGGTGAAATAAATATTTAGAGCGAGTGCGACACACGCAAGTGCGGCCGAAGCCCAACCGAGCCAGCCCAGCCATGAACCAGACGGCTTTTCATCTGAGGCGGCAATGTAACCATTTTCTTCTTCGTTGGTTGCCGGCGGCCATGCGACGGTCTGTTCGTTTTGTTCAACGACAAACGCATTTGCGTCCGCGATGATCTTAGACCGCAAGCTCGCAGGCATCGGGTCATTGTCAGCCCCCATCAAGCTGATCGCAGCAGCAGCCATTTCGAGAGAATTAAACTCAAGCTCGGCGTTGCCCGGATCCATCGCGTCGAGCTGCGCTTGCTCCGCCGCATCGAGGCCGTAGATGGCCTTTTTCGTCAGGAGGTCGAAGAATATGTCTTTTTGTTCTTCGTTCATATTGCTGCCTCCATCGAATTGCTAGATCCGCCTAAACCCATATTTTGCCGCACGTGGAGCAAGCCCCGGCGTGCGTGTGTCTTTACCGTGCCGAGCGGCATGCCGGTCGCGTCTGATATCTCCTGATGCGACATTCCCTGTACTATCGACAGTCTCAGCACCTGTTGCTGCTCGGGCCGCAAACTCCGCATCGCCTCAGCCGCTTGTCCCGCCTCGACGCTTACCTGTATCGCTTTGTCGGCGCGGGTAAATGGTTCGAGGAGCACGTCGTCGAGCGAATCGGCAGAGATACGTCGATTCGAATGCCTGATGCGGTCGATCAGACGGCGGCGGGCGATCATCGCGATAAACGTCGTCTCCGACGCCTTTGACTCGTCAAAGCGGCCCGCGTTTTTCCAAATATCGACAAAGATCTCCTGCACAGCATCCTCAGCATCGTCCGAATTACGGAGCATTTTACGCGCGATCGACCACACAAGGCCGCCGTATTTATCCAGACAATCCTGGATCGCGTTGCGGTCGCCGTCAGAGATGCGTTGTAAGATTGCTTCAGTCACTACAAATTCGGGAAATCGATTTCGTCTTAATTAAAGCTACCCTATTTGAACGGATGTTGCCAAGTTATCAACATCCGAAAGCATCACTGCTGGCCTCCAAGATAGATTTCGCTTGTCTAAAGGGTTTGGATTCAGACACGGATGTCAGGTAGTTTTTGGTTTTATAAAGAGCGAGATGACAAAAATGGTAAATAGCGTACCGGTGATCGCCGCTGAGATCAGGCAGAATTGGCAAAATGCGCCTATCAGTGCGGCTTGGACGTAGATCAGCCAGCCTGAGAAAGCCGCCATTAGGACGACGTGTGCTCCAAATAATTTCCACATCCGCCGGTCGCCAAACGCGGTGAGCGTGGCTAGTGCAAACGCGACAAAATACGCCGCCGCACCAAACGCTGCCAACGGGATCTCGCCTATCGCACTGCCCGGGGCGATCGTGCCCGCAGCGAACCAATTGATTATCCCGCCGAGTGTCGCGAACGGGCTAGTCAGCACCATTTCGCAGTCAAACGCCGCTCCGCATGGGACGGGTTCGGCGTTGTAATGATGGGCGGTGAGATAGACTGCGTCGGCGAGGCCCGCCAAAGCGACGACCGCCGCTGCGAGTGGCAGTTTGGCGATCGTGCGTTTGGCTGGCGTTATCTCCGGTTCGGTCACTTATTTATTCGTGTTGCCGGTATTTGCGGGTGCAGCGGGCGCTGCCTGATTTTGAGGAGCGGCTTTGGCCAGCTCGGCGTCGATCAACGCTTTTAGGCCCGTTACATTCATCTGCTGAAAAGGTACGTCAACACCATTGATGTAAAGCGTCGGCGTCGAATTTATCCCCATACCCTTGGCGCGACGCATGTCCTCGTCAACGCGTGATTTGGCGGCGATGCCGGCCATATCATTTTCCCACTTGGCGACATCGAGCCCGATCTTTTGGGCGTAATCTTTCCACGTCGTGCGGTAATTAGGGTCGGCGGTCCATGCCTTTTGATTGGTAAAGAGCAGGTTCTGCATCTCAAAAAACTTGTTCGGGCTCTGCATACCGGCGGCCTCACAGGCGACAGCGGCGTTGTACGATTTGTCGTGGGCCGGGATCGCGAGCGGATAGTTGCGGAAAATAAACCGGATGCGGCTGCCGTATGTCGATTTGATCTCGTTCATGATCGGATGAACGGCTCCGCACTGCGGACACTGAAAATCGGCAAATTCCTCGAGCGTAACAAGCGCCGTCGGCGAGCCCTGTTGGTTTGGCGGATTTGCCCCAAGCGGAGCATTTGCCGGGATGGTATTTGGCTTGGTCGTATTGGCGGCATTTGCCTTGGCGGTGTTACCGTTCGTATTCGTCGCCGTCTTTGGCGAACTCAGCAGATACCAGCCCGCCAGCAGCGCCACGACCAAAACCACACCGATGATCAGTATCGGAGTATTGCTTTTCTTTTCAGGTACGTTATTTGTGTTGTTCATTGTAGATCTTATTTATCCTGACAAACGGCCCTCAAACGCCCGCCTGTCCGAAGTCGTTATTTTAACAATCTTTATTTTACCCGTTAAGCCGTTTTCTTCAAGCATCGCGCAATAAAAGAGCCGCGAGCACAGTGGGGAGCTCGACCTGGGCAGAAGCCCGCACGGAGTAAGGACGTTACTCGCAAGTTGAATGTAAAGCTCTTACTCCGTGCGGGCTTGCGCCCAAAAGATGATCTTTTTGGTCCGGTCCGGACCAGGTGGGTGGACCAAGGTGGACCAAGACATCATTCTGAACCGTTGGAGACGGTGAAATACTTGTAGCCCACATCGCGAGATGTGGGGAAGATGTTGCACATTGGTCTGAACCGTCGGAGACGGTGGCATTACAAATAATGCCGGATATTATGCCGCCGTTTCCAACGGCTCTATTATTTCGTTGATCCGTTCCCACATCTCGCGATGTGGGCTACAAATATGCAGTCTGCTCCGCAGACTTTAGGGAATCGAAGGCCGCCGCCGCCGTTGACATCATTTTCAAAATAAATATAATTTTGTCTGACTTCCAGTCCAGGTCTAAGTTTTCAATCCGCATGCGCGAAAACGCCGGGTGTACAACTTTCCCGGCGTTTTGGTTTTAGAAAAAATCAGGCGTTCCTGACTTATATCAATTTGGTTTCTTTACTAAAAAGGAAATTGCTTCTCGAGTTGAGCTGCTTTCTTTTCATCCTTTTTAGCGTCGCCAGCTTTGTTGAGAGCTCGGTATGCAGCGGCTCGACCATGGTAGTAAGACGGTTCAACGGGTTCCTTTTCGATGGCTTTTGAAAAAGACAAGACGGCGTTTTCGTATAGCTTCTTGACCAATTGGATCTCTCCAAGGCCTGCGTAAACACCGGCCGGAATGTCGTTGGTTTGAAAAGTCACACTGTAGTCTTTCATTGCCAGATCATATTCACCATTTAGTCTGTACATGTGCCCACGCAAGGCATACAAACGTAGGCGTGTAGGGTCGAGTTCAAGTATCTTGGTGTAATCGGCTGCGGCTGCAGCATAAAGTTTTGACTGATCATAGAGGTATGCCCTCGAATCATACGCACGTTGCAGACGGGGGTTAAGTTCAATGACTTTTGTAAGGTCCGCTATAGCACCTGAGAGATCCATTTTTCGTTCAAGTTCGGCAGCTCTTTGGATGTAGGCGGCCTCCAGTTTGGGATTGAGTTTTATCGTGGCTGCATAATCTGCTATCGCACCGTCGCGATCACCTTTCGAAGCGCGGGTACGTGCACGAGTGTAGAAAAAAATGTCGTTGTTAGGATCAAGCTCGATGGCTTTGTCATAATCGGCAAGCGTCGCAGCCGCATCTAGGTTAAATTCGCTGATGGTGCCACGGTAGAAATATGCTTTAGCGTGACGAGGATCAACTTCAATTGCCCTCGTAAAATCCGCTGCGGCTGCCGTGCTGTTGCCCATCTTCATTTTTGCGTAACCAAGGTCGAAATAGGCGTCGGCATTACCAGGGCGTAATTCGAGAACTTTTTCCATGTCCTTGATTCCCCTGCATAGTTTTTGACCTGGAGACGAGCAATTCCACGCCTGCGGTATGCTTCGATATAAGTTGGATCGGTAGCAATAGCTCTTGAGTAGTCTGAAATGGCGTTTGTGTAGTCCGCTTTCTGAAAAAGATCGTTGCCCCGGTTAAAGAATTCGGTCGCAGTTTGCGCTGCCGTACTTATTACCAGCGACAATAATAATAAGGTGGTCGAAGCAACTTTTCGCATAACTATTGAACCTAGAAACAAACTCAATAATGCTCCCGAACGTTATTTGACCGCTTTGATGCGTTTGCGGCTGAGGTCGTTCTCAACCATTGATTCGAGGGTCTCGTGGACCTTGGCGTAGATGCCGTCGGGGTCGAGGCCGTATTTGGCGAGGAGTATTTTGGGGTCGCCGTGGGTGACGATCTCGTCGGGGACGCCCATGCGGACGACCTTGATCTTGTCCGCCAGGCCGTTTTCCTCGAGCAGTTCGAGCACCGCCGAGCCAAAGCCGCCCGATAGATACGCGTCTTCGACGGTGACGATCAGGCTCATGGCGGTCGCGAGTTTTTTGATCAACTCAGCGTCGAGCGGTTTGACGAAGCGGGCGTTGACGACCGTCGCGGCAATGCCGTCTTTTTCGAGCTTTGCGGCCGCTTCGACAGCGGGCCCAACCATTGAGCCGTAGGCTATGATCGCGACATCACCGCCTTCTTTGAGCACCTCGGCTTTGCCGATCTCGATCTGTTTGGGCGGCGAACTGATATCAACGCCAAAGCCGTTGCCGCGTGGGTAGCGGATAGCCGCCGCACCCGGATGCTCGATCGCGGTGAGCATCATATCGCGAAGCTCGGCCTCGTCTTTTGGCGCCATCAGGACGATATTTGGATAGCCACGCAGATAAGCGATGTCGAGCAAGCCGTGATGCGTCGGGCCGTCGGCTCCGACGATGCCGGCACGGTCCATCGCGATGGTGACGTTGAGGTCTTGCAGACAGACATCGTGGATCACCTGATCAAAAGCCCGCTGCAAAAATGTCGAATAGATCGCCGCGACAGGCTTTAGCCCTTCGCAAGCCATGCCCGCACAAAACGTGATCGCGTGCTGCTCGGCGATGCCGACGTCAAACGAACGCTCGGGAAACTTCTCCAACACCTTATCGACGCCGGTGCCGTCCGGCATTGCGGCGGTCAGGGCGACGATGGTCGGGTCGCTCGCCATCAGTTCGCACATCGTCTCGCCAAAGACGGTCGTGTACGACGGTGCGGCGACTTTGCTCGATTTGTAGGGAAGCCCGGTTTTCGGGTCGAACGGGCCCGTCGCGTGATACGCGTAATAATTTTTCTCAGGGTTCGGAAAGCCCTTGCCCTTGGTGGTCAGAGCGTGGACGATGACCGGGCCGTCGTCGACTTTTTTCGCGGCTTCGAGTGCTTTTACAAGCTCCGCAACGTTGTGGCCATCAACATAGCCGATGTATTTGAAGCCAAGCTCGTTGACCAACGCTCCGGGCAACACTGCGGCTGCGATCGCGTCTTTGACGGATTTGGCAGCACGGCGCAATTTGCCGCCGATGCCGGGAACGCTTTCGAGCACATCGCCGATCTCTTCTTTCCAGTGCTGATAGCTTTGGGCTTCTTTGATGCGGTTGAGATAGCCGCTAAGCGAACCGACCGCCGGGGCGATCGACATACCGTTGTCATTTAACAGCACGACGAGCCGCGATTTGAGATGGCCGGCCTGATTGATCGCCTCCATCGCCATACCGCCGGCGAGCGACGAATCGCCTATCATCGCACAGACGTGAAAGTCTTCTTTTTTAGTGTCGCGGGCAACTGCCATTCCGAGCGCCGCCGACAGCGATGTCGAGGCGTGTCCAGCGCCAAATGTGTCGTACTCCGATTCGTCACGGCGAAGAAAACCGCTCAGTCCGCCGTAGGTTTTGATCGTATGCAGTTCGTCGCGGCGTCCGGTCAGTATTTTATGAGCGTAAGCCTGATGGCCGACGTCCCAGACGAGCTTGTCGTCCGGCGTGTCAAAAACGTAGTGCATTGCCACCGCAAGCTCGACCGCGCCGAGGCTCGCACCCGTGTGTCCGCCGACACGCGAACATGTATCGATAATATACTGACGGACCTCGTCCGCCACCTCTTGCAGGTCTTCGACCCGTAGCTGACGCAGATCCGCCGGTGAATTGATCTCAGATAATAATCTCATTGCTTTCCCAATTTACCATTTACCGTTTAGCATTTACCACTTGGGCCGCTGACATTTCTTTACACTTACAGACAAAATTCTTTCGACCTTTCGCAGATACGCTGCGTCAAAGATAGCGACAGGCGAAAGCTTAGTAATAATATAGAGGTAAAAAAAATGTCATCAAAAACAAAATTCATTTCAGTTCTTTCAATAATTTTGGGTATCGCAATGTTTTCGACGGTCAGCTTTGCACAGGACGATAAAGCAACGACCACGACGACTACACCGGAAAAGGTCGAACGCCTCAAAGGCGAACGCGGATTTGGCAAGCGAATGGGACGCGAGGGTTTTGGCGGACGTCACGGCAAGCATGGCCGCATGGGCGGGCGTATGATGCTCCACGGCATCGATCTGACCGACGCACAGAAAGCGCAGATCAAGGCTATCCGCGAAAGCAACAAGCCCGACGCGGCGACAATGGCTGAGCTAAAAGCGATCCACGAATCACGCAAGGCCGGAACGGCCCTAACTGCTGAACAGCAAAACCGCATGAAAGCGTTTCGCGAACAGCGACAGGCAAAGATGAAAGCTGCTCACGAGCAGATCCTGAACGTCCTGACCGCCGAGCAAAAGGCTAAGATCGAGACTCGCAAGGCCGAGATGAAACAGCGTTTTGCCGAGCGTAAGCTTAAATTCGAGGAACGCCGCAAACAGCGTGGTGATAAACCGGCAGTGACGACCGAAAAACCAAAAGATAACTAAACGGGTTTTTCAGTAAAAGACAAAAGAGCGTGGAGTAAAATCCCACGCTCTTTTTTTGTTAGGACGACGCTAACAGCAGCGGCTAAAAGCTTGACTATTAAGGCTAAATGGTAGATATTTTTAGCCATCATGAAGAACAAATTATTCTCGACTATAGGGTTAAGGGTTTTGGGCGGCTTCATGGTTTTGTTGGCCGTTGGTTTGTCGGCTAGGGCTCAGACGCTGACGTTGGCGGATGTTCAGCCGGTCATCGCACAGGCGGTTTCGACCGCAGTTTCACTCAATCAAAAAGTAACAGTTTCGGTAACGGATAAAGAGGGGCATCTGCTCGGCACCTTTGTAATGACAGGTGCTCCCCCGATGACGCTGATCCGCAGTGTCGGAACGGCGGGGCAGGGGCTGGAGAATCTGCTGGTAGCGGCGACGGCTGCTTCGCACTCAAAGGCGGGAACGGCGGGCCTGTTTTCGACGGGCGGCAACGCCTTTACCACGCGGACGGCGAGTTTTATCGTCCAGGAACATTTCCCGCCCGGTATAGACAATCGTCCCGGCGGGCCGCTTTACGGGGTTCAGTTCTCTACGCTTGCCTGCTCGGATGTTGCTATCGCGGGACTGCCTTTGGGCCTTTCGGGTGACCCCGGCGGCATACCTTTATATAAGAACGGCGTGGCGGTCGGCGGCGTCGGCATCGAGGGCGATGGGCTTTATACGATCGACCGCGACCCTACCGACAACGATCAATCAGCCGAGGAGATAATCGCATTTGCGGCGGCTCGCGGGTTTGAATCACCTGCACTCATCCGTGCCGATAACATCTTGGTCGAGGGTATTCGTTTGCCGTGGGCAAATGTTGTAACTCCGCCGGTCGTGCCGACGATCGCTTTTGGCAGCCTGCCCGGAGCGGTGACGAGCCCGGTGATCGCGACTCCCGTGAGCGATTTTGTGCCGACGACCTTAAACGGCGTCAGCGGGCAATCGAGCGTACGATTTCCGACCGTAGCCGGGTCAAGCCTGACCGCTGTCGAGGTGAATCAGATACTCGGTGCGGCCGCAGGTTATGCAAATATGACGCGAGCCGGTATTCGCCAACCTCTGGGCAGCAACGCCCGTGTGACGATCTCGGTCGTGGACACCAACGGCAATGTGCTCGGTATCTTTCGCCAGCTGGATGCACCCGTGTTTGGGCTGGATGTCGCTGTGCAAAAGGCCCGAACGTCAAATTTCTTTGCCCGCCCAGATGCGGGCTCAAAGCTTACTACAGCAGGGTTTAACTCATACGTCACGCGGGCAAATGCCGATGGTTTATCACTGACAGGCAACATCGCCTTTAGCGACCGCAGCATTGGTTATTTGCACAGGCCACTTTTTCCGGATGGGATCAATTTTACGCAAGAGGGGCCGTTTAGCACGTCTTTGACAAATTGGAGTCCGTTTAACGATGGCCTGCAGCTCGATCTGATACGAACGGCTTTGACGACGCCTTGCGCTCCGAGAATAAAGGGTCGTAGCCCGCGAGGCGGAGTTTCAATCCCGGTCGCGTGTCCGTGTTCGGCAATACCCGAGGTGCGAAACGGCATACAAATATTTGCGGGCGGCATACCTCTCTATCGCGGAAATGTGCTGGTCGGAGCGATCGGCGTGAGCGGCGACGGGATCGATCAGGACGACCTGATAGCGGCCGGCGGGGCCAATAATTTTGCACCGCCGCAAGGGATGTGGTCGGATAAGTTTTTTGTTCGCGGCGTACGGCTGCCTTTCTTGAAGTTTCCGGCCCGGCCATTTCTATAACTAGACTAACGGCTTTTTTATATGCGTTCGATCCTGCTCATCTTAATGCTGGGGGCTTTCGTCTTTGCAGATGCGCAAGGCGGATCGGGTTCGATATTGATCCAAGCAAAGCCAGTTAAATCCGGCGACAAGCTCAAGCTCGCACGCAAGCGATTTTATCTATTCAATGGTGGCCTTAAGGAAAACACACAGCTTCTCGACCGGATCAAATCGGCGGCTTTCACATCACGCGATTGCTATTACACACATGCAAAAGCGAGCCCGGCGTTTATGTGCTGGCTGCAGCAAGAGAATTGCGACGGCCCGTTTTGTCGCCCGGTTTTACCGGGAGAGGTCGCGGGTGTACCGGAATTTGACGTCGCTTATAAAAAGGGGTTGACACTCTATAATAGCAAGCCGGCACTCGCTCTTAGCTGGCTAATTAACAATCTTGACGCCCCGCTCGTCGCGGGCTATTACGATCAGCAGCGAGCGTATGTTGATCGAGTTTTAGGCGGGCTCAAGCCTCTGCAAACGACCCAAGCCACGATAACCGCCGCCGAGGCGTATTTTGTCGATCTGCCGGTCAACGACAAGGGGCAAAAGTATCTCGTCTCGACGATCATACCGGTCGAGTTGGGCGATAAGAGTTTTGTCTGGACGTGCGAGGTGACCGATCTCGGGCCAAACAAATTCCTTTCCAAGGTGCCGCTACCGCTCAAGGCCAACGCAAAATGTCAGGTCACCGAGGTCAAGCAGCAGATCTGTAAGACGGAGGCGTGTCCGGCAAAGTGAAAAATAGTTTAAGAATTTTGCTTGTGACCGCCGTCGCCGCATTTTTTGCGAGCGGGGTTTTGAGTACGTCAAGTGCCCAGCGGCGTCTGGGCGTATTTTCGCACGAGACCAAGGCTCACAAAGATGGCAAATACAGCAACTGTGCCTCGTGCCACGCGTTGCCGACTAAAAACTGGACATCGCCACGCCGTGATAAGCTCGATGCCTATCCTGATGTTGCTACTTTCCCTTCGCACACATCGTGTTTTGGTTGTCACACACGCGACATTTACAGCAACGGCGGGGCATTTTGCGGCACTTGCCACACGGTGCCGACGATGCGGGCAAAGGCCGTGCTGGCATTTCCGATAAAATCGCATAAAAGCCAGTTCACGACCATTTTTCCGCATGACGTTCATCAGGATCTCATTGCTTCGAACAAACAGACGACGCCGTACGCCGTCGCACATTTTGTTAACGCGTCGTATTCACCGCCGGTTGACGACGATAAGGACAAGGCGAAATATTATAGTTGCGCGATCTGTCACACGACTGCCGCCACAATGCCAAAATATGCGCCGCAGACGCTGCCGTCAAAAGCATTTCCGTCACTGACGGCAAAGTCCGCTTTGATCCCGGATGTTTTTGAAAAGCCGATCGCACCATCGTTTTTCAAAGCATCGCCTACGGGCCACGAATCTTGTTTTACCTGTCATTATCAATTTAAGAATCTGCCAAAAGACAAAATGAGCTGTGCCGGCTGTCATGCTCCGGCCGCGCCTTATTTTAAGTCCGACGAGATCAAACGCTATTCGCTAAAATTTGACCACGAGCGTAAGGATCACTCGGTCAAAGACTGCACGAGCTGTCATCAGCGGATAACGCAAAATGAGGATGTCAACGCCCTGAAAAAAGCGGATGTTCCGGTCTACGCCTGTGCCATTTGTCATGTGAACGGGCAGGAAAATGGTGAGAGCTTTAAGAGAATACTCAATATTGAGGTATCCGCACGTGACGCTGCCAAAGACAAACCTGTCGGCTGCACGTATTGTCACACATCGGCGATCGGCCGGTTTGACGTGCCGGAGAGCCATCGTGTGATACTTAGTAAATGAGAACTGTTGCGAGTAAAAGAAATGCGATCAAGGCTGCTTTTTTGCTCGCAGCTTTGCTTGTATTTGCGGCAAGCTGTCTCAAACAAAGCGAAAAGACACCCGTGCCGCTGACCGCCGCCGAAACGCCGGAGCCGCCGGTCATAAAAGCATCAGATTCGACATTTTCCAAATTTTCACACAACGTCGTCGAGCATAAACAGTTTGACTGCGTTTCGTGCCATCGCCGCGAGGGCAAGCAAAAACAGCTCGAATATGCGGGACACGATTCGTGCGTCGGCTGTCACCTCAGCCAATTCACAAACCCCGGCGAAAAGCCCGCGATGTGCTCGATCTGTCACGACAAGATGGATACGACCCCGCCGACGATGCGTGCATTTACGACGCGGTTCAAAGAGGGCTTTAACATGAAGTTTAACCACGCGGCACACGATTCGGGCAAGGGCCGCCCCGCCCAGGGATGTGCGGCGTGTCATTCGCCCTCGGGCCCCGGCCAGACGATCCCGTCGGGCATAGATACACACGCCACCTGTTATGCCTGCCACACGCCGGAAAGCAAGATCGGCTCGTGCAACGTCTGCCATGCTCTGGCTCCGTACAACCGGACGTCGCAGTCAGAATATAACTTTAAGGCGCTCTTTCGCCATGGCGATCACACTAGGGGTATAGGTTGTAACGATTGCCACAATGTTGTTAACGGAGCCCCTATGGGGCGTCAGGTTACATCGATCGCCGTGCTCCAGCACCGTGCCGCACCGGGCACGAACTGTGTCGCGTGCCACAACGGGAGGCGGGCGTTTACAGGAAATAATCCACTGGATGTCGGCAGTTGCGTCCGCTGTCACAAAGGCTCGGGATTTTCGGCCCTACCGGCGGAAACTGTGCCTGACGAAGCTGCTCCGCCGGAAAAATAATTGGAATATTTCGCAACTTAAACCCCTATTTTGAGCATCTTTGAAAACATTGACATTAGTGACTAAAAGAGGTTCTAATAAGGGCACATATTTAAGTGCGGTAAAGCTATGAAGAATTCGATCAAACTATTTGTTATCACCATTTTCGGAGTATTTGTCTTGGGATTATTGCTGAATAGTTTTGGTCCCGCGGCGGCGGGTTCGAGAGTGTTTGCAAAGGGTGAGCCAACGCCCACTCCGGCGTCCAATTCGAACACCCCGTCGAATACCGCAACGAATTCGGGCGGCGGGACAAAATCCGGCATCCGGCGGTGACGGCAAAAAGATCACAAAGTCGTTTATTCTTAGCAAAGACAGCCTTTCCGAATACGGCGACGCCGCATTTGATCACGAAAGCCACGCCTTTCAGATGTATAGCCCGGACGGCAAATCGGTCGTCGGCTGCGTCGAGTGTCATCATACGGACCAGCCAAAATCGGCTCTTAAGCCGCCGCTATTAACGTCAGAACGCGACGTCGCTCTGACGCTCGAATCGTGGAGAAGCTCGCCGCAAAAGGTCAACGAGTGCCGGGCATGTCATTTTCAAGACGGCAATGTCCCCGACGGCAAGGAAATGCCGACTGCGACTTATACCGACGGCGCAAAATCGACCAAAAAAGATCTAAATAACGAGCTTGCGTATCATATCAATTGCAACACCTGTCATGATGCGGCGTTCAAATTGCGGCCCGAATTGAAAAAGAAGGCGGGCTTTTCCACGTCCAAAGACTGCACGATCTGTCACAAGGCCAACTAAGTCAAAATGGCTCTCAGGCAATGTGACAAATGCAGCGAAATGGTCGATGAGGCAAAAGCTTTTTGCCCGGAGTGCGGCAATGTCTTGGTCGAAGAAAAGCAGCGTGAAGAAGAGTCTGCCTACGAGAGCATGGATGGGACCATGCAGTTTGGCCAGACGATGTATAACCAGATGCTGTCGGACATGGGGCTGAATATTTCGGCCGCTCCCAATAAGAAGTTTGACGAAACGCAGCCAGCCGCACCGGAGGTTATCGAGCCCGGCACGGCCGCCTGTGCAGCCCGTTCTTCAGGTTTTACAGCCGATCGAGACCGGCGTTTCGACAACTCCGGTAACGGCTGAAAAACCAGCGGGCGGTGTCAATAGGTGGCTTATTATTGGCGGGGTTGGCGCGGTTCTTTTGCTGATATTGCTAGTCGCTGCGATCCTGGTAGGGCTTGCCCTGTGGTCGCGTTTTGGTTAAACCTTAATTTTCTCGAACAGTCCAAACTGCGATGCCACGTGTAATCGAAAACCACTCGAAAGTTATCGAGGCGTTTCGCAATGTTGATATCGTTTCTGAGCTTGTCGCCCAATTACCAAACGGCGAGTTTAGAAACGAGCTCGACATGGATATCATCCTGTTTGGCCGCAGCTATCGCGGAAAACAGGTCGGGCCGTATGTCCGTCTGCTCGAATATCAGCCTGGCGAAACCATCGTCAAAGAAAACACCTGGGAAAGCAGCATTTTTTACATCCTCGTCGAAGGCCGTCTCGACGCCTCGATAGCCGACGGTAATAAACAAAAAAAGGTCGGCGAGATACCGGCGGGGAACTCGTTTGGTGAGATGGCCCTGCTTTCCGGAACTCCGCGAACGGCCACGGTTTCAGTTGCGGATGGAGCGGAACCCGCACTCGTCCTCGAATTTACACGCCCGGCGATCCGTCTGCTTCGCAAACAGCCAAAATTTGGCCGGGCTCTCGACCGCAATTACCGCGCCTACGGGCTCTCGCTCACGCTCAACGAGATAAAAGATTTTACTAAGGCCGACATCGAACCGGCTCTGTTGCGGCGTTTGGACGACGCCGCCCGCTTTGCGGTTTATGAAAAGGACTATGTGCTTTTCCGCGAGGGCGATCCGGTCAACCGGCTCGTGTTTGTCCGAAACGGCTGGATCCAGCGTGTCAGCGGCGTCGAATTTAATCCAAAGGCCGCCGATCTCTTGCTCGAATCGGACGAATCGGTCGGCCTCGATTTTATCGGAGCCGGAACTTGTCTCGGGCTCGATGCAGTTGACGCTGAGGGCGACTGGAAATATACCGCGGTCGTTCGCGGCCGGGCAGAGGTCATCGAGGTAGCGATCAGCCGTCTGCGAGAGGATAAGGAACTAAGCTCTGCCGTCGTGCCGTTCTTAAAAAGTTCGACGGGAAACGAAGCGGCGATCCCTGAGCACCCGTCGGACGCACGTGTCGTGACGGCGATGACAAAAGAGATCGAGACTGGCGTAGTTGACGGCGTTAATCTGCTCGTGATGGACATGGCAAAATGCATACGCTGCGGCAATTGCTCGCTCGCGTGCCATCACGTTCATGGCAATTCGCGGCTGGTGCGTCGCGGCATACATATCGAGCGTCCGTTCAAACCTAACAAGGCCGCGACACAGAGCATCCTCGTCCCGTCCGTCTGCATGCATTGTCAGGACGCCGAATGCCTGACCGGATGCCCGACCGGCGCGATCGCGCGTTTCCCGAATGGCGAGATCGACATCAATCCTGTCACCTGCATCGGCTGCGGCGATTGTGCGACGCAATGTCCGTATGATGCGATATCGATGATCGTCCGTGACGGTGCAAAACCGGGTTCCGAACAGAGCCGTCTGGCGTCGCTATTGTCGCCTTTCAAATTAACCGAGGGGAAAATACCGCCGCCCGTCACGCAGACCGAGAATCTGCTGGCGATCAAATGTAATCTTTGCAATGACACCGGACTAAATCCGCCGCAAGCAAAAACCGCCGCATATTCTTGTGAGGAAAATTGCCCGACCGGAGCGCTGCTCCGCGTTAATCCGCGTGAGTATTTTGACGAGGTCAACGAATCGATCGGCCTTATCCAGCGGAGCAAAACACACGCGATCGGCGTTAACATCCACAAATTTGATCTCAAATCGTGGATATGGCACATATTCGGCACTTTGCTGGTTGTCATCCTCGGCGGCGCGGCCGGGTGGGCGACATATAAATATTCGCAGGACATCGCCATGAGCGAAGGCTCTTGGGTCACGATGCGTTGGCTGACCGGGTTGACCGGCCTCGCGAGCATTGTCTGGGTGATGGCGTATCCGTTTCGCAAAAAGATATATCGGCGTCGTGCCGGAGCTTTGCGTTACTGGATGTTGTCGCACATCTATCTCGGCGTGCTTGCGGGAGTGCTGCTGCTGGTGCATGGCGGCACAAGGACGGGCGGGCTTTTGACGACGTGTCTGATGATCTCGTTTGACATGGTGATATTTTCCGGCATTTTCGGAGCTTTGTGTTACTTGATCGTGCCGCGTTTTATGACCCGTATCGAACGCGAGCCGCTGCTGCTCGAAGACCTCGAAGCCCGCCGCGAAGAGCTGCGTGCCCAGATGGTACAGGCAAGCGAGCAGACCGATAACCCAGAGTTAAAGAGATTGATCGAACGCAAAGTCCGCCGCCGTTTCCTGAGTCTCAGCTATCTTTTCCGCCAATATTTACGGACCGAAGATCTGCCGTCGATGCTAGCGGCTGCAAGGGCTAAGTTTAGAGATGATGGTGACGGATTATCGCGCAATGACGAGGCAAGGCTGATGGAAGCGGTTGAGAATGCCGCGACGCTTCGCCGTGTTGATGCTCTCTGTTATCTGCACAAACTGCTCAAGCTATGGCTGCCGCCGCACGTACTTTTTACGTCGTTGATGCTGGTACTGATGGTGGTGCATATCGCACAGGTCGTATATTTTAATGTGAGATGAATCTGGATTTTCGAAAATTTGCGATCAACTTTGCTGACGGGTCAGTCGAGCCACAAGAGCTGACGGACGATACGATCATGATCGGCCGTCTCGACACGTGCGCCATTCGTCTCGATCATCCGGCGGTTTCACGCATCCACGCGAGCATCAACTTTTCGGATTCAAATTTTACGCTCGCAAATCTCTCGACTTCAAACATCCTGACCGTCAACGGACGACTGCTCGGGCCGAAAAAAAGCGATGTGCTCGCTGACGGCGACATTATCCAGATCGGGCCGTTTACGATAAACGTCGAACGCGTCAAGGACGCACTGCTGCTGGTGGTTAACCGTGCCGCTGCAGATAAGGTTCCGGAAGCAAAGCAGACGAAAGAAAGGCCGGCCCTAGACCCGGCGGCCGGCGGCGTGCTCGATGTTTTTTGGGAGAAACGGTCGCGTGACAAAGAGGATTGGGGAACGCGGCTGCGGCCGACCGAAAAGCCCATACCCGGCAAGGCAATGTTTAACTGGAAGCCGACCGGTGACCTGCGGCGTCCCTGGCGAACAGGATTGTTCGTCTGGGCGTTTATCCTGGTCGGCGGCATTGCGGCGTTTGCGTATTTTCGCTATCCGCAAGTTTATGCTCCGGAGGCTCTCGCGAGCCCGCATGCATCAAAGATCGACGGCAGCCCGATCGCGGCCCGGTCGAACGGCAATTCATGCACGACTTGTCACAACAGCCGCGAGCCGCTCGAAAATGCTTGCATAACGTGCCACACGGCGGAGCAGTTTCATGCGTCGAATACCAAGGCTCACCAAGATGCGGGTATCACTTGCACCGTTTGCCATCAAGAGCACAAGGGTGGTGATCATTCGCTAATGACGTCGGCGATTCAGTCTTGTGCGGCGTGTCACGACAACGGCAACACAAAGACTTTTAACGGCAAATCGGTCCGCACGGCGCACGGCGGTTCGTACGGTTATCCGGTCGTTGACGGCGTCTGGAAATGGAAAGGTGTCTATCGCGAGGTCGCGGAGATGATACCTGAGATCAACTCGCCGGCAACGGGCGATAAAGACGAACAGGCCAAGCTCAGCCGCCATTTTCATTCGGTACATGTCGCCCGACTCGTCGCACCGCCGGGCGTTGCGGCGGACAAATTTGGTTTAGTCTCGTGTTCGAGCTGTCATAAGAGCTTTACGCCGATCGACCGCACAACGCCGAGGCAGACTTGTGCGGCATGCCACACAACCCGCGAGGGCGACACAAACCGCGATCAACGCTTCGCCGCGGGCCAGACAAACTGTATCTCGTGCCACGTCCAACACGCTTACAGCGGCAAACGTTGGAGCGAATTTTTGTCCGAAGAATCTCTGAAACGCAGAAACGATGCGGTCGCCGCGCAGATCAAACGGCTTGAGGAAAAATGAAAGCGTTTCACCTGATAATTTGTCTTGGTATTGTCGCTGTGCTGATCTGGTTAAACCGTATCGACGCGGGTAATGCCGTGACGATGTACGGTGGGCTGTCGTGGATCAGCTGGGCGAGCATAGGCATTGTCGTATTTGGCATCTGCGTTTTGATCCTGGCCAATGACTCAGCGCGTGCGTTCGGCTTTTTCCGTTCAAAGGACACACAGGCGTTGCCGCCGCCGGATATCCGCGTCCTCACGGGGAGCGAGTTAAGGGAACTTAATCTCGACAAATATCGAGGCCCAGCTTATCCCCATCCGATAATTTTCCCAGAACGCTGTATCGGCTGTCAGGCGTGCGTTGATGCGTGTCCGCACGATGTGCTTGCGATCGTTGACGGAGTGGCCGCGGCTGTCGCACCCGACCTTTGTATGGAGGACACCGCTTGTCAGGCCGAGTGTCCCGTCAATCCAAAGGCGTGCATCGTCATCAACACGACCAAGGAGGTTCGCTCATTGCCGACGCCGACGCGGGACGGAGCTTCTTTCGAAACAAATGTGCCGGGGTGTTACATCATCGGTGACGTTTCGGGCGTGCCGCTTATTAAGAACGCCGTCAAAGAAGGTGCGGATGTCATCTCGCGGATAGCCGCCGATCTGCAGTCTGCCCAGCCCGAGCCGAAAGCTGACCTCGACGTTGCGATCATCGGCATCGGCCCTGGCGGAGCGTCGGCGGCATCGGCGGCAAGCGACGCGGGTTTAAGATATGTGGGCATCGAACAAGGCAAGACCCTTTCGACCATTGACCTTTATCCAAAGGGCAAATACATCTTTTTTAAGCCCGACACCAAAGACTGGTCCGGCGGCATACCGGTGCTGGGGCTAGGCCTTTCTAAAGCAAAATACGGCGGCGGCGAGCCTGACGACGATCAGCCCATTATCGATACATTGGGTGCGGAGATGACTGATCTTGTTCACGCCGAAGCATCATTGCTGAATCGACAGCTTGAGGAAAAGATACCTGCGGCTCTGCGTGATGAACTTTCGCCAAAGCTGGCCGAAAAGCTTGAAAAGGAGCTCAAGAAACGCATCGTTGCATTCGTGCGTTCTAAAGGCTCGAATGATTGGACGAGCAACTATCGCACGCATTTTGTGCCAGCGAAGGATGAATTGCTAACGGCATACAAGGCCGAGATCACGGATCAATTACAAACAAAGATACCGGGCGACCAGCGTGAAAATATTCTCGATATCTGGCTGGGCACGCTGGACGAAAAAGGCGTCACCATCAACGAAGAAGAGAGCTGTAAGGCCGTAAAGCGGGCTGAGGATGGCGATTATTTTGTCATTGAGACCGAGCGTGGCAATGAGAAATCTCCGCAGACCTACAAAGCCCGCCGCGTTATTATCGCCATCGGCCTGCGTGGTGCACCAAACAAACTGCGTCTGCCTAACGAAGACCTCAAGGTCAGCATCGATGGCCGCGAAGAGCAAAAGGTAATCTACGGCCTGTCAAACCCGATGGATTTCAAGGGTAAGCATCTGATCGTCGTTGGCGGCGGTAATGTCGCCGTCGAGGCGGCGGTCGATCTTATCGCGGTACGCGACGGAGCTTCGATCACACCACGCAAGCCCGAGGAAATGAACAAGGTCACGGTGCTCGTTCGCGACTATCTGGCACCGACGGTAAAATTTGGCAACAAGTTTCAGCTTTATCAGTGCGCCGAGGACGGTCTGCTCGATCTGCATTTTGGCGTCGGCATCAGGGAGATGACCGAGAGCGAGGTCGTTATCGAAAATGTCACCACCAAAGAGGTCGTCGCCACCATCCGCAACCACTATATTTTCGCCCTCATCGGCGGCGAGCGGCCAAATAGATTTTTAGAATCGATAGGTATTACTATTAAATAAGGTCATTCGCCGAAAGTAGTAAAAGCAGTAATGAAAAAAGATAATGTGATGTTCGTGGTTTTGGGTTTGGTCGTCGGCCTTGTAGTTGGTTTTGTGGGTGCCAATAGCATCAACAAAACTGCTCCAGGCCCGTCGGCTCCTGCCAATCAGATGACGGCGAATACATCGGCGTCTGGCATTCCAAATCTACCGGCTGACCATCCACCACTCGGCACAAGCAGCGGCAGTACGACCGGTGGTGGCGGTGATGTTGATCAGGCAAAGGCCGCACAAATGCCGCAGATCGCTGCCGCGATCGACAAGGCTAAACAAAATCCAAAGGATTACGACGCACAGATGACGGCAGCGGACCTTTATTATCAGATACAAAAATTTGAAGAAGCTGCCGTGTTGTATGAGGCGGCCAATAAGATAAAACCGGGCGAGGTCGAACCGATGGTCAAGGCTGGCAATGCCTATTTTGACGCCGAGAAATACGAACCTGCGGAAAAATGGTATCTGAAAGCGCTGGAAAAGGACCCTAAAAATATCAACGCCCGTACTGATCTCGGCCTGACATTTTTCTTGCGCGAACCGCGAAATATCGAGCGGGCGATCAAGGAATACAAAGCTGCACTCGCACTCGACCCAAACCACGAGATAACGCTGCAAAACCTCGTCCTTGCATACACCGAGAACGGCGACAAAGAAAATCTCGCCCAAACAATGGAAAAGCTCAAGTCCGTCAATCCTAACAATCCGGTCATTCTTAAATCACAAGGCAATTAGCCTACGCCCGGCGCAAAATGTTTTTGACACAAAACCGCATATTGGTATAACGTAGGGAAACTTTAGTTAACAATAAATAAACGTCATGCGGATATGATGTGAAACGCACGGAGGATCTTTTGATGAGACTATCGCGTTCGGTTTTCGTTTTGTTGCTGGTTGTCGCGTCCTGCGGTTTGGCGACCGCTCGAACCTGCTCGGGCAATGATCTTTGGTTTGCCGGTTACTCGACGCCAGTGTTCGCCGCCGCGGCAAACTCCTTTGAGACCCACAACGGGCCGCTCACAATGTCGATCGTCAAAACCCCGACCGACGGCGGTATCAAAGAGGATTTCCCATTTAGGTTCAAGGCCCGTTTTGAAAAATGGAAAGCCGAGCTGCTCTCAACCGACATTGGCCGTGAGCAGTGGGAAAAATTTGCGCAAAATAAGCAGTTTGTCCTGACCATCGAGATCTCCGATCAGCGTGGACGCGGAGCTGGCACGGACAATTTTGAGTGGGATAATAAAGGGAATTTCGTCGGCGCGACCATCATGCTCGGAGCCGATCTAGAGGACGGCTTTCCCGATCCCGTGTATTACCCGGTGCTGAATTCGTTAGCGTCTGAGCCGGCTGTGTATACGATCAATGGGAGGATCGTCGCCGCTACCAAGATCACGCACGAGTTGGGCCATGTAAATCAGGTCGCCGCAGCCAATATGCAGGCTGTCCAGTTGCAAAACAAGCTAATACCGCTCTATAACTCGATCTTTTTAAAGAATGGACTGAAGACGACAGATCAGAGGCTGCTCGAACTAGAGAAGCAGATGGGCGGCACACCGGTTGTGATATGGGAAAGCCGCGAATATTGGAGCGAGGTCAACGCAATGTTGTATCTCAACGAGCGCATCAGCGGCGAAGAATTTTACTGTCACGTTTTCAAAAAGATCAAGAGCAACCTAGACTCATACGCCCGCGAATATGGCAAGCGTTTTGCCGAGCAAGCAGGGCCGCGCAATATTCCGTGCTGGAAATAGACGTCGTGTTTAGCGTTTGGTGATCGAACGGCTTACGGATCTTATTACTTTCCAGGTCGAGGTGTCGCTGTCGAAAACGGAGTTTAGTCCTTGCTCTTCCATCGGAGGGTCGCCCATCAGTTCGTCTCCGGCTTTCCAAAATAATTGCCCTTGTCGGGGCCTCGCTGTGCCGCCAAAAGCCCAAAAATTTGCACCTGCAACATAACTATTGCCGCCAGTTCGCCCGCCAATTAAAGACAGGATACTTCCAAAATACTTGTCGCGAAGTGTTGTGCCAGCCTCCGTTGAGAACGACTGGCCATCGCGAGGCAGACCAAATTCCTCGATCACCAATGGTTTTTCAAGCTTGACGGCGACACCCAGATTTTCACTGATGTATGTGTCGGTTTCGCGTGTAGCTTCGGCAAATCCCTCTGCCAACTTCCCATTCGTAAACCAGCCCCAGTTTTTCGGCCAGATGTGGATCGTCAGGTAATCGATATTAGGGTCGGCATGAACCTTTTTATAAAGGTCGAGGCTTTCGGTGCCGATACGCCCCTCGTGGCCGGTCGTGACCAGATGATGCGGGTCAAGTTTCTTGACCATTGCCGCCGAATCCGCGATCCATTTCACATATGCTTCGTTGGCTGCTGGACGCATTGGTCGCGGCTCGTTTGCTAGTTCCCAAGCCATTATCGCTGGGTCGTCGGTGTATTTTTTACCGCTGTACTTGTTTCGCCGCGACATAACCAGTTTGACCTGGGCATCAAAGCCGGCCTTGCATGCCGCGCATGAGTAAAATTTTGCGACATTGTCGCGAAGCTCATCCCATGTCGGCTTTGCCGTCAGCCACTTGTCACTAATTACGCCGTTCCAGATCAAGTATTGCTGAAAACCGCCGCTCCATTCCCAGTTGTTACTCAGGAATATCACCGCCGTCATTCGCCGTTTGCCCATCTCATACAGCACTAGATCAAGCCCGTCCAGAATGCTCACGTCAAACTTTCCCGCCGTCGGCTGCAACGGAGGCCCGACCCGCGTCACGCCGTTTAGCTCGCCCACACCCTCGGCACCGGCCATCAGCCGCAGATTCATCACGCCGTTCGCCTTCAAAAAATCAAGCTCCTGCCGCAACCGCTCGATCCCGCGTTTCTTGTCCTTTTCCAAACCCAACAGCGAGCCGTACCAATAATTTGCCCCGACAAAATAATACGGAGTGTTATCTCGATAGAGGACGTGTCCCCTGGCCGTAACAAGGCCTTTCGGCACAACAGCAAAGCCCACGAGCGTGCCCGCAACCATGACAAATATCAGTAATATGGATCGAACGATCATAGTAAGGCCGCTGTCTCCCGACACTTCGAACGACCGCGTCGCATGTATCTGCTTATCGCCCGGATAGATCCGCGGCATTACCCCACCGAGCCAGACGATGTCCCACCGGCATTCGCTCTTTGGCTTGTTAGTCAATGACATTTTTCCGATCCAACTCTCTAATTTGAAAAAAGCTGTTTGACGGTAAGTGATCGCACGTTTGCCGAGCAACAGTTGTCCATTAACCCTAGGTGCTCAAAGGTCTCGGGTCGAAAGCCTATTTTAAAGAAACGGAAAGATTGTCTTCAGCTTTCAAATTATGACTTGACATTATTGATTTTGCAAGTAATATGTTAGAAGTTTTAACATATTAACTAACCACCAGCTAATAAAAGGGATGTTTACATTCGGAAATAGGGCATGTTGTAAAAATGTGATGACTGTTTTCTCTCGAATTTGGATCATTGCACATGGATTAGCGTAATTTGTTTGTTTATGTAACATAAATGGCGAAGAAAGATCGCTGTTACTAATTTCAAAGGAGAAAAGAGGGTGAGGAGGATAAATCCAAAGGATTTCACGTTGGCAAAACGCGGCACGTCTCGCGAAATAAATCGCCAGATCGTCCTTACCATGATCCGTGCTCATCAACCCGTATCGCGTGCGGATCTATCGCGATTAATGAATACGAATCGTGCCAATATCACTCTCCTTGTAAAGGAGCTTTTGGATGAAAAGCTTGTTCGCGAAGGTTCGCAGGGCAATCAGAACATTCGCGGTCGAAAGCCGACTTTTCTTTACATTAATTCCCACAATGGTGTCGTAGTTGCCGTGGATGTCAGAGCGTCGCGCAGTTTCTTAATGGTCACGGACTCGATCGGCAAACAGATTGGCGAGATCGTGAGCTTTCCAACCAAGTTTGACCCAGACGAGTTTGTCTCCTCTCTCGGCTGGCAGGCACGCAAAGCGTTGCGTGAGATCGCAGGAATAACCTCGTGTGACGGAATCGGGATCGTCATACCCGGTATGGTCGATCGGAAATCAGGAATAGTAATAAACGCACCGGCCCTTGGTTGGAAAAACGTAGATCTACTCAACCCGCTACAAAAAGAATTTGAGGGAACGGAGATCCACCTTGAAAATTCAGGAAAGGCGTGCGCCCTTTCGCAGGTCTGGTCGACACAAGGCGAAGGGACTGGTCAGAATGACATCGTATTCGTCAGTGTATCCGATGGGCTCGGTGTTGGCATTATTATCAACGGCGAATTGATGCGCGGTAAACACAACACCGCAGGCGAATTCGGCCACGTGCCTCTCAGCATTGATGGCCCGCCCTGTTCGTGCGGTATTAACGGGTGCTGGGAAACGTACGTCTCAAATATAGCGACGCTTTCACGGTATTTTGGCAGAACCACCTCCCTCAAACAACCGCAAATCATGGAAGTCTCGCAGTTCACGATCGAAGATCTAATAGCGCGAGCCCGCGGAGGTGATGGCAAGGCACTGGCAGCATTAAATTCGACCGCGCGTTATCTCGGACTCGGTTTAGCATCGGTAATTAACGCGATCGATCCATCTGATGTATATATCGGCGGCGAAATAACGGAAGCGTGGGATCTGATCGAGCCGGAAGTCCGAGATGCGGTCAAAGAAAGAACATTGACGAACGAGCTCGGGGCGACACCGATCCGGATCGTTCCGGCAACTGAACACCCGCGTCTTAGAGGAGCCGTGGCTCTGGTAACTGCGCCGGCATTTGCGGCCCCGAAAGTAGCGTGAGGTTTTATTAAGACTTTGTTTTACCGATATAGCTGATCTATTAACAGCAAACAAGATTTGACAGGACACGGGCCGTAGGAAAACTTTGGAGGAAATACGATTATGAAAATGCGAAACTTTTTTGAACTTGGGGTGCTTACACATACCGCACGTCTCATTGCACTTGTAATAGTGGCCGTGGTGGCGTTACCGATAGCGTCGTCCGCTCAGATCACGACGGCAACTATCATCGGAACGATCTCGGATCCGGCTGATGCTCCGATACCATCCGCCAGTGTAACGGCTCGCAATGTTGACACAGGACTTACCCGCACTGCCGTCTCCGGCGAAGACGGCAGCTACAGGCTCGAATTTCTTCCGGTTGGCAACTATGTCGTCGAGGTCAAGGCAACATCCGGTTTCAAAAAAGCAACTCGCAGCGGTATTGTGCTACGAGTCAGCGATACAGCCAGTGTTGATATCGCTCTCGAGGTCGGAACGGTCAACGAAGAGGTCACAGTAACGACCGCTCCGCCGGACATAAACACCAGCTCAGCTGAATTGGGCCGAACCGTCCAGACGGTGGAGATCGAAAATCTGCCGCTTGTCGAGCGAAACGTCTATGCCCTTTTGGACCTGACCCCCGGCGTTCAGTCAAACAACAATGGCGTTGCCACCGCATCTGCGACAACCAGTAATTTGAGCCTCGGCTTCCCTGAGCAGCGTACGCTGATCAACGGCGGCACGGACGGCGGCACGGGTTCCGTGAACTATTATTTGGACGGCGGCAGCAACATGACCAACCTCCGCAATACCGGCAACATCCTGCCAAATCCGGACGCTATTCAGGAATTCAGAGTTCAGACAAATGCTTATAATGCTGAGTATGGCCGTTTTGCGAATGGCATTATTAACGTACTCACCAAATCGGGCACTAACAAGTTTCACGGTTCGTTATACGAATTTGTTCGCAATGAAAAATTCAATGCAAAAGAGTGGGGATCGCTCTTGCCGAAAGCCCCGTATAAACGCAATCAGTTTGGTGGCACGATCGGTGGCCCGATAAAGACGGACAAGACTTTTTTCTTCGCGTCATACTCTGGTCTTCGTCAAATAACGAGCACTTTCCTGAACGGAGCTATTGTTCCAACTGCCCTCGAACGCATCGGTAACTTTACAGCGTCATCCGGCACCGGCCCGCGCGATCCGGCCACTGGAGCCACGTTTGTTTGTCTCGGTGTACAGCGTGTGATCTGTCCTAGTCGTATAGACCCAGTCGCAGCGAAGATAATCAACGATTACATCCCTCTACCGAACCTGCCTGGCAATAGGTGGGAGGGCAATGTGCCTAACCCATATGACACAGATGAGTTTTTAATAAAGTTAGACCATCAGCTTACGGTACCGCACCGTCTTAACTTTACTTACTTTACGACCGCGGGGGATACAGTAGTTTTCCCGGCAAACACCGGAAATTTGCCGTGGGCGACCCAATACTTTAAGTGGCGGCAACACAATGTAAATATCAGCGACGTTTGGGTCATTAGCGCAGACAAGGTCAATCAGCTGTGGGCAACATACAGCCGCAACTTTGGCGGCCGTCTAAACCAGCCTAACAAGTCACTGAGGGACCTCGGATCGACTTTCGTCGAGCAGGGGCCAAAGTCGCTGCCCGATATCAACGTGACCGGCTATTTCAGATTGGTGAACGCGATCGGCGGCCCGGTCGCCGGTACTAATCTTTATTCCATCCGCGATGTCTTTAGTTGGAATCGCGGCCGCCACTCACTCAAGCTGGGTGGTGAGGTTTCGCTAAATAAGGACATTCAGGACACGCTACTCAACAACTACGGCGTTTTCGCATTTTCGGCCACGGGCGACAAACAACGCTTTGGGAAATTTCCTACTCGGAATTCCCACAACAGTCCAACAAGATGCACCGGTCACCGCCTATACGAACACCTGGTACACAGCTTTATTCGTGCAGGATGATTTTCGCGTACATCCACGGCTAACTCTTAATCTAGGCCTCCGCTGGGATGTGCAGACCCCGCCAACCGATCCGCAGAACCGGGTGGCAAACTATGTTCCGGGCCAGCAATCTACGGCAAGGCCAACTGCTCCGGCAGGTGCATTATTCTATGGCGACCCTGGAGTTGAGCGCGGCGGAGTACCGGTTAGCTACAGCCATTTTTCGCCACGGTTCGGCCTTGCGTGGGATCCGTTTGGTGACTCCAAGACTTCGATCCGTGCTGCTGCGGGTTTGTTTTACGGCAGTATATCGGGTAACGAATGGAACACACAGACCAATTTCCAGCCGTTCGCGATCAGGCTGAACCCGTTTATCAATGTCAATTCGACGACGAACGCTGCCGGCGTACCGAACGGAGCGTCGCTTAGCAATCCGTACAACAATTATCCGGGCGGGAATCCGTTCCCCTACACCGGAGCATTCGTTGCCGGGGGCGGTCTTTTCGCTGTGGCTCAAGACTTCAAATGGCCTCGTACTACCCACATGAACTTTTCGATTCAGCGTCAGATAACCAGTGCCATTACTGTAGGTGCTGCTTACGTCCGAACTAGAAGCAAAAATCTGCCATTTGGCCGGGATGTTAACTACCCTGTAATGACGCCCACTGGCAACGCAAATAACATTCAGGCGCGTCGTCCAAACCCAGGGTATGGAGCTGTATTGCTGCTTGCGTCGGACCAGGACGCTTCATATGATGGTTTGCAGGTAACCTGGACAATGCGTTTGGCGGAAAATTTATCATTGAACGGATATTACACTTTGAGCGAGACCTTAAGTAGCGTGCAGCTTCACAATAATACTACGCAAGGATTGGCCACGAATTATAGCAAACTCGAATTGGATAGAGGACGTGCGGATACTGATCAACGTCATGTTTTTAGCATGAGCATGAATTTCCAACCTGATTATTACAAAGGTGATAACCGTATTATTAGGGGAATCCTAAACGGCTGGAGTATTTCTCCGATCATCAAGATGCGAAGTGGCAGGCCGTTCACTATCACAAGTGGAGTTGACGCCAATTTTGACGGGGTCACAAATGACCGGGCCAATTTGGTTGGGAATCCCTATCTTGCGAATCCAACAGCTTCTTTGTGGTTCAACATTGCAGCGTTCGCACGCCCTGTTGCCACAACTGGAATTGCCATTGAAGGTACTTCACCGCGTAACTTTCTTGACGGCCCGGGATTTAAGGCTGTGGATCTTGGACTTTCACGGGATTTCCGATTCGGTGAGCGACTCAAGCTTCGTTTCCGTGCGGAGGGGACCAACATCTTTAACAACGTCAATTTGGACCAGCCCAATTCTGGAGCTGTCGCAAACATTGCGTCGCCGGGCAACTTTGGCCGTATAACTGGTGCCGGGTCAATGCGAAAGCTTCAGTTTGGTTTCCGGCTCACGTTTTAATGCCGGCTTGCTAATGTCGTCTCGAACGGACAGGCTAAAACTTGTTCGTTCGAGACGACCACTTAATACATAGAGCTATATGACGCTCTTGGGTCAAGGCTGCGGACTCTATCTCTAGTTTTGTCTCAACACAACCGCTATGTCCCTTAGATCATCGACAATCTGTCTCCAATTTCTCATCGTGTGTGCAGGAGTGATGTTTTTTGCAGTGACGACGCAGTCGTTTGGCCAGACAGTTTCGAATGATCAGCCTGTTTCAACCGCCGCACTCAGATCCGAAGTGAGGGATTTCATGGCGAAAGAAGTAGCTGTACATTTCGCCGCTGTTCGATCGATTGATCCGCCGCCTGATAAGGTCAATGGCTCTATAACAACAGGTGAATACACTTGGGGCAGTTTTATGCGCGTAGTCGCAGCCCAAAGTGACATCGGCGGAAGCCGCATGATCGCTGGTCGCGACACCGCCCGTTTGATAGCCGAAATGGGTTTGTACGAAGCCCGAAAAGGCGGCAAGGCATTTTCGCAGCTTTATGCTGCTCAGGCACTTCGTCATTTTGGTGCCGACTTAAGCAAAAACGCGGTTTGGCAAAGCATGAATGACGCCGAACGCAAAGAATGGACGTCGCTACTCGACGCCACGCGCATTTACGATCCGGTAAAACGGGAGGTCATAAACCTTCCCGAAAATTATCTCGGCGTCGCGGCACGTATTGCCGCATACGCTTACGAGTTTGGCGTGATGAAAGACCGGGCATTTCTCGATTCATTGATCGAGCGTGCAGCCAAGCAATTTACAAACGGTGCGATCTATTCAGACGACGACCTTCCCAACGGGCGCTACGATCGTTACTCAAATGAATACGCCCGCTTTTGCTGGAATGCGGCAGAGGTCGTCGGTCGCAAGGATATCCTTGAAAAGCTAAAACCGTCACTCAAAGCCCAGATGAAACTGTGGTGGGATCTTGTTTCTGACAAAGGCTATGGTTACAACTGGGGACGGAGCCAGGGACTCGTCAGCTATCTCGACACGCTCGAAATTGCGGCGTTTCTGGGTGATTATCCCGAGTTTCGCCCCGCACCGATCACCGATATCGCCAGCATTTACAATCTTGCATGGCGCTGGATACGGGGCGGTTATATCGACGATCGACATACATTCAATTTGTTCTCATACGGTCGCGGCAATTACGCATATATCAGCACCCAACGCGAATTTCAGCAGATATCGACCAGTTTTGCCAAGATAATTGTCGCCCACGAGAGTTTTATGAAAACTCTCGACCGTGAAAAGCTCGCTGAGATACCGGCAGATCCAGCACTCGGCCAAGTCTCAAGGTTTGAGTTTTTCGAAGCAACAAAAGATCGCGCCGAAGGTGTTTGGCTCGTCCGGCAGGGCAATCTAAAATTTGCGTTGCCGATCACGGTCGGCACAAAGCCCGGAATATCAGATTATCTCGCGGCTCCATACGGCCTTGCCGGTTTTGCAAATCCGGTTGAAGAGGTGTATCCGGCGCTCGTTCCTTTCATCGAGCTTGAGGATGGCAAAACATACGTCGCGTCCGAAGGCTCGTCGTCGATCGAACGATCAAAGGACGGCCAGTCGCTTCGTGTCATTTGGCGAAAATGGGGACGCATCGGCAGCAAATCAGGCGAGAGATTTGATATCGGGATCACTAGTGAAGTCAGATGGCGGATCGTTGGGGATAAATTAGAACGAGTCGAATCGCTGACAACAAATAATAATCTTAAAATAAAGCGTTGGTGGGTCGCTGTTCCGACGACCGCGGACCGTTCGCGGGTTGAGATAAACGGGAAGAAACGCACAGACATTTTTGATGGCCGCGAAGGGACGTTAAAAGTGACCGCAACAGCCGACTGGGCGTTCGCAACATCTCTCTATGCAACCGGCGACAGCAAGTTAAGCAAGGGCGTCTTGGGAGCAATTCCTTTACACTTGATATATTCGACAGACAATTTACTACTCACAAAGAACAAGCCAGTGACCTGGCAACTGGATCTTGAAGTATTGAAGTAAAAATTATGACCGGTGACGAAGTAAAAATTAAAGCATTGGTAACTGATTGGGACTCGATCCCCGTCGAACACGTATCCGAAGGGATCAAACGACAGATGGTGGTCGGTCAAAATGTGATGATGGTGCGTTTTACGTTTGACCCGTTTCTCGTAACGCCGGAACACACACATCCGCATGAGCAGATGTCTTTGGTTGTGAAAGGCCGTGTCAAATTTTTTATCGAGGGCGAAGAGCGAATTGTGTCAGCCGGCGACGTTCTTCATTTTCCGCCGCATAACCGCCACGGTGCAACGATGCTTGACGAAGAAGTGGTGCTGATCGATATCTTTTCACCAATACGTGAGGACTTTCTTGGGAAATAGGATCTAAGCAAATGCCGCGTTTTATCTTGTTTGCAATTCTGTTTATGTTGGCGTCGTCGGCTGTCAGCGCGCAGGAATTCGTGCCTCTCTATCCTGAAGGCAAAATGCCCAATTCCAAAGGCATGAAGCTCAAAGAAGAGATCCGCGAAGAACGCATCTACCAGGTCGGAACGCCCGGGATACACGTTTTTCTGCCTTCGGCAAAAGACAATACCGGCGTTGCGGTTCTCGTCATTCCGGGTGGCGGCTACGCCCGCATCGCGCATATTGGCGCACGAACGAGCGTCGCAAGCTGGTTTAATTCGCTTGGTATCGCGGTCTTTGCGTTAGATTATCGCTTGCCGACCTCGCCTGACCTTGTTCAAAAGGAACTCGGTCCGCTGCAGGATGCACAGCGGGCACTTCGCCTGATCAGGCAAAATGCCGAACGTTGGAAGATCGATCCTGCAAAGATCGGCGTCATGGGATCTTCGGCCGGTGGCCATGCTGCGTCGTTCATCGGCACGACGACCGACGAGATCGTAAAGCTCGGTGACGAAAGCGACAAAGGTTTCTGCCGTTCCCAGTTTCATGATACTCGCCGCACCGGTGATAACTATGGGCGAGTATGCCCACGCAGGCAGCAAGAAATATCTACTCGGCGAAACTCCGTCAAAAGAGCTGATCGAGAAATACTCGACCGAACGGCTCGTCACGGCCAAGACACCGCCTGCATTCATTTATCTCGCGTCCGACGATGCTTCCGTAAACCCGAAGAACAGTCTGATGTTTTACTCAGCTCTGCTCGACAAAAAAGTATCGGCCACGCTGCACATTTTCCCGACCGGCGGACACTCAATTCCATTAAAAAACGGCCCCGGATCAAGCGCCGATTGGACGAGGCTCTGTGAACTATGGCTTCGCGAAACAAAGATTCTGCCTGAGATCAAGAAGTAGTATGAAACACGCCAAACGATTTGCTCTTTGTTTTCTCGCCGCCGTCCTGCTTTGCGCTCACATTTCTACGGTCGCGCAATCAAAACAACCGCGGGTGTTTTTGATGGACGCAAAGACGTTGATGGCTCAGAAACAGCGAGTCGCTGATCCGGAGTTCAAACTCCTATTTGCCAAGGTTGAACGCGAGGCTCAGCAAGCGATCAAGGCGGAATTTCGCTCAGTGATGGCCAAATCGGTATTGCCGCCGAGCGGAGACAAGCATGATTACATGAGCCAGGCTCCGTATTTTTGGAAAGATCCGAGCAAGAAGGACGGCCTGCCGTACATTCGCCGTGACGGCGAGAAAAATCCCGAGATCGATAACATTACCGACCACGAATCGCTTGACGACCTGATAAACGCCGTCGAATATCTCTCGATCGCCTATTATTTCACAGGCAAACAAGAATACGGCGACCGTGCCGCCGTGCTGCTGAGAATGTGGTTTATCGACGCGAAAACCAAGATGAACCCGAATCTCGAATACGCGCAGTTCGTTCCGGGCCAAAGCTCGGGCCGCAGTTTCGGTATTATCGAAACCCGAGGGCTGTCGCGTGTAGTTGATTCGATAGGATTGCTTGCCGGTTCTAAAGCGTGGAAAGACGCCGACCAGAAAGGTGTAGAATCGTGGTTCGACAAGTTTCTCGACTGGCTGCAAACAAGTAAACACGGTAATGAGGAAGCAAACGCAAAAAACAACCACGGCACTTGGTACGATGTACAGGTTGGTTCACTTGCCCTGTTTGTCGGCAAAAATGAGTTCGCAACGAAGCTACTCGAATCAGCAAAGCAAAAACGGATCGAGACCCAGATAGAGCCCGATGGGAGCCAGCCGCTCGAAATTGCCCGAACACGTTCGTTGAGCTACAGCACAATGAATCTTGAAGCGTTTGTTTTGCTTGCGAAACTCGGCGACGCTACGGGCGTTGATCTCTGGAATTTTCAGACGAAAGACGGCCGCAGCATTCGCAAGGCGATCGATTTTCTATATCCGTACGCCATTGGCGAGAAGAAGTGGACGACGAAACAGATCATCGACTTCGAACCGGAACGTCTTTATTCCGTGATGAGATTGGCCTCTGAGAAATACGGCGATGACCAGTTCAAAAAGATGATGTCGTCGGTGCCAAAGGCAGCAAAGTTCGATCCGCGTGCACCGCTGCGGAATTGAATTTAACTGTCGGTCGGTGCGACCAAGTACAGATCGCGGCCGGCACGTTCGACGATAAGAGTGTCGCTGTCGTGTTGGTAGTTTGATATTTGAAAATCAGCAACGTCCATGAATTTGAGGTTGAGTTTGCCGCAAGTTTCGGCGTCGAGCGCGGACGCGAGAGTGATGTCATACCGCATCGCGAGATCGCCATTTTCGTTTCGGCGACCGGCGAACGCGACTTGTGACAGATGGGCGGCGACGCACAGGTTGTCACGCAGTTCGGCGGATGTTGCGACCAGATTTTTGACCTTTTCGAGCGGTGCATACCCGCCAAAACGAATGATATCGCGGCCGTGTGTCTCGGAAACTCTCGTTAGATGCGGCGCGAAGATCAGCAATTCGCCGCCGTCTTCGATGATGCCACCGATCCTGTAGCTCGCCTTGCCGCCGACCCAAAGGTCTTCGTAATGCTTGTCGAGCAGGGCAACGACACGTCGGTATTTGCGGCTCGTGTATTTGATATGAACGTGTCGGCTCACATCTGTTGCCTGTCGCAGGGCTTGTTTGATATTACCGACAAAGAGCGAGTGAGTTCGCAAACGGTCATCCGCAGTTCTCGAGATCACGGACGTGAACGAAATGGCAGGTGTATTTATATGTTCAGCAGCGGCTTCGATCAGATGCCGAGTCGGAGTCTCGACGCGGCCGATGATGTTTTCGACCGACGCCATCGCGGCGAGCCAGTGAGTTTTGTGTGTCAATTCAGGGCCCGCGACGCCGGGAAAAAAGTACTTTGCTCCACCGGCAAATCCGGCGACCTCGTGCGGCATCGTCGCACCAAAAACGAGGATCAGGTCGTAATCGCCGGAAGCGAGCAAATGGTTGATCCGAAGCGGAATTGCCTCAGCGATCAGACCGCCTGAGATTTTCGCGACCTCGTCGGCTGACAGTTCGCCGATTGTAGTGAGTTCGTTAGACTCGTTCCAGCGATGGTCGAAGATGTTGCCGAGATTTGGAATCGGGCCGCGATCGGCACCGATCTTGGCGAGTTTCTCGGCCGATGACATCGCCGGATGCGTGCCTTGAGCAACGAGAGCGTCGATATTACCTTCACGCGTGGCAAGTGCCGCTGCGGCGGCCGGAAAGAGGATATTAGTGTTGTCGTCGCGGGTTTTGTCCGGAATTATGGCGAGAACTCGCGCACCGATTGGCACGTCGGCAAGAGATTCGCGGGCGATCGAGTTCAATTGATCGTCTGTCAGATCGCCTTCAGGCGAACCGCTGCCGAATACGTTTGATTGATGATCAAAGGCAATTGCCATTCGTCATATTTTACCACGGGAACGGCTGTAAGTAACTATATTATAACTATTTAGAGTAACAGCTCTAATAAATCTATGTACCAAAAAAAACCTACTACGCAACACACCCTGATTCGATGCCCGGAACGTCGAACGAGGATCTCATTTCACGTTATCTGATCGACGACCTGTTTGCCGCGGGCGAGGTCAGGCTAAATTATCTGCACTACGAACGCTTCGTAATTGGCGGAGCCTCACCGGTTGATTCGCCTGTTTCTCTGCCGCTGCAGGAGGTTCCCGCCTCGGCAAACGACAAGCCGTATCTCGAACGCCGCGAAATGGGCGCCGTAAATATCGGGACCACCGCCGGTTCGATCACGGTCGATGGTGAGCGGTACGAACTCGCACCAAAAGACGGCCTATACATTCCGATGGGAACCGAAAGCGTGACGTTCGAATCGGACGACGCGACGGCGCCGACGCGATTCTATTTGGCATCAACACCCGCGCATCAGCGCTTTGAGGTAAAGCACATCTCGATCGGCCAAGCCGTGCCGCTCGAACTCGGCTCGACCGAAACGGCAAACGAGCGAACGGTTTATCAGTATGTCGTGCCTGCCGTCTGCAAATCGTCACAGTTGCTGTTGGGGTTGACGGTGATGAAGCACGGCAGCGTATGGAACACTTGCCCGCCGCACCTACACGACCGCCGCTCAGAGGTGTATTTCTATTTCGACCTAAAGTCCGGCCAGCGGATCATGCATTTTATGGGCGAGCCCGACAACATGCGTCACATCGTGATGAGCGGCGACCAGTCGGTCGTTTCGCCGCCGTGGTCGATCCACATGGGCGTCGGCACGACGAACTACGCGTTCATTTGGGCGATGGGCGGCGAAAATCTTGATTACACAGACATGAATGTGCTGGACATCTGCCAGCTTAAATAATGAAAACTCGAATCCTATTTTGCTGGTAATGCTGGCCGCCCAAGCGTCAAATTCATTTGGCCAATCAACTGATCTGTTCAAACGAAAGAACATCGAGGCGACGATGCTCACGGTCGCGAAATGGCAGCTTGCCAATCCCAAACACAAGCTATGGGACTGGACCAACGGGGCATTTTACGCGGGCGTTTTCGCGGCGTATGAAACTACAAAGTCGCCCGATCTGACGACTGCAATGCTCGAAATGGGTGAAAAAAACGAGTGGAAGCCGGGCCCGCGTTTTGACCACGCCGACGACATCGTCATCAACCAAACCTACCTCGACGTCTATCGCATCAAGAAAGATAAGAAGATGCTCCAGCCGACGATCGACGTCGCTGAGCGGTTGAAGAAGGAAACCGGCCCGGAGGTAGCAAAGCATGGCATTACATGGTGGTGGTGCGACGCCTTATTCATGGCCCCGCCGACGCTTGCGAAACTCGCCAAGATCACAGGCGACAGGTCGTATCTCGATCTGAATGACCGCTTTTTCTTAGAAACATACGACCTGCTTTGGGATAAGGAAGAGAGGTTATACGCCCGCGATGCCTCGTATTTGATCGATGCCAAGGGCGAAGGCAAACGCGAGGCGAACGGCAAGAAGATCTTTTGGAGTCGTGGAAATGGTTGGGTTGTCGGGGGCCTCGTTCGACTGCTAAAAGAGCTGCCGAAAGATCATCCGAAACGAGAATTTTACCTGACGCAATACAAGCAGATGATCGAACGCGTTGCAACATTACAGCAAACCGACGGCCTCTGGCGTTCGAGTCTGCTCGATCCGGACAGCTATCCGGGCGGCGAAGCGAGCGGTTCCGGCTTTTACATCTACGCGATGGCGTGGGGAATTAACAACAAGATACTAGATCGGAAGAAATATCTGCCGCTCGCAAAACGAGCTTGGACGGCATTGAATTCCCTCGTCCACGCCGATGGCAAAGTGGGTTGGACACAGCCGATCGGTGCCGATCCGCGACGAAATTTTAACGCCGATAGCTGGGAAGTATACGGAGCCGGAGCATTTATGCTGGCCGGCTCGGAGATCGTAAAACTATAATTCTACGGCTCGATCCTGAGCCGCATCTTGATCTTCGCCGATTTCACTTTCTTCTTCGTCGAGATCGCGAGCCTTACGCCGCGTTCTTCGCGTTCTCCCTTGTCCACGCTGCCGGGCCGCCCGGGAGCAGTTAAAACATTAAGTTCGATCACTCGGTTGTATTGATCTGCGTTGATGATCTCGGCGAAAAGCCCCGGCTTGCCGCCTTCGAACACAAAGCCGCCACTTCGCTCAACGATCGAAGTATCGCTGTGTAGGTATGACGTTATCGTCTTCTCACTTCTCATTTTAACCTCGTCTTCGATCTCAAAATTGCCCGGAGCCGTGAACACAAATCGCCGCATAAATTTATCGACACCGACCTTCGGCTCATAAGCCGAAGTCAAAACAGCGACCAGCGACACGCCGGTTTCGCTCATTTTCACATTTTGCAATTTGATCTCGTTCAAACGGTCGTACGAAACGCCCGCAAATGCATCGTGCCCTTTGCCCTCGTCAGCCTGTCCGAGGCCGTCGAATACCAGCGTGTTGTGATGCTCCGTCATCGGAACGCCCGCATAGCCTGAGTCGCCCGTCAGATATTTGCCATTCGACCAGATGATAAATCCGCCGGCATCAGGGTGCGCGTGCCCACTGGAGAGCCGCCAATCAGGAAATGCTTTGACCTTTGCCGTCGCCGAGTGTCCCTCGGGCGGGCCGGCTTTGATTGAGAACGCCGTCGCATTGTCGCCCCAATCAGAACGCCAGAATACAACCTCGTGATCCGCGAAATAATGCCATTTGGATTGCTGTTCGATCGGCACGGCCTTGATCGCAGGGTTGTACCAGATGAATGTCCAAAACTCCTCCGCATTGACCTGGCCCTTAGCCTTTAGCCAATCGGCAACGCCTTGAGCTTCGGCATTTCCGTAGCGGTTCGCAAGGTTGTAGAGAATGTTGTAATTGGTGCGGAACTTGCCGTTTATGCGCTCGCGTTCGTAGTCGTTCCCTTTTCGAGCACGCGTGATCGGCCCGGCATATATATCACCGTAATCGAAATTAAATTCGCCGCCGGGCAATGTTGAATGGGCAACGTATTTATGAGCCAGCTTCATTCCGGGCGTCGTCGCATAAAGATCTTCGCCTGTTGCGCGCAAATGAGCGTCCATATAATGCACCATCCACGGCGTTGAGAAGATCCAATATTCCATACTCTCGTAGAAATAACCGTCTTCGGTGTATGTCGCCAAAACGCGGTCATAGATCGCCCGCGAAGTGGCCGCCCAGTCTTTCGCCTCGTCCGTTTCGCCCATCAACGCATAAGCCGTCACAGCGAGGCCGGTGATCGGGATGAACGTGTGATTTTGGCTGTACGCGAATGATTTGCCCGACTTTGGCTTGAAGAATTCGTAGAGCAGTCTCGCCTGTTTGATCAATTTACCGCGATACTTGTCGCGTTCCGCAGGTGTCAGATCGTTGTAGAGCAGATCGTATGCCCAGCCCATGCCGTATAGGAGATGTCCTGCGGCAAGATCGACGTTCGGCTTGTTATACGCGTAGCCCCAGACGTCGTACGACACGGCGGCGTCCATATATTTCTTGGCGGCATCGAGATATTTCTTGTCGCCCGTGATCTTATATACAAATGCAGCCTCGGCGATACCAATTCCGACCTCATTTTGAACGCGCCGTTCCTCAGCCGGCGGCTGTGGCGGCGCGACCGTAAGTGCCCGGACACGCGAAAGTGCCGTCTGCCACATCTCTTTTTGCGTCACCGTTTTTTCTTTCAGCTTGTCGATCTCGGCCTGCGTCATAAAAACGCGCGGATGCACGCCGACGAGTTCGGACCGCAAACTCGAAGGCTTACTTTTCGCGATAGCGATCAGCGGATGCTCGCCTTTTAGCCGCGCGTTCGCTTCGCGTTCGGCTTTGAGTTCCTGGCTGTCCTGCGAAAATGCCGCCGTCACCACTATCGAAATTAACAGAGCAAGTGCCCCAAATCTTTTTGACATAATTCTCAAAGCTCCGCGCTTGTTTTAGTCCATCAAAAGTCCGCCATTGATCTCGATCGTCTCGCCGCAGAGATAGCTCGCAGCATCGGACGCAAGAAATGCTATAACGCTAGCGACTTCGCTCGATTTGCCTTCGCGGCCCATCGGTATTGCTTTTCGCAGATTGTCCATCGTCTCTGAGGTCGTAAAAGTCTCGTGGTACGGCGTATCGATCACGCCCGGCGAAACGGCGTTAATGCGAATTCCTTGCTGAGCAAATTCTTTCGCGAGGCCTTTGGTCATCGTCAACATCGCAGCTTTGGCTGACGAATAATGGATCGAACCGGGAGCTCCGCCATTGCGACCGGCGATCGACGTGACGTTGATGATCACGCCCGAGCCTTTTTCGAGCATCTTCGGAATAACGGCCTGTGCGGCAAAGAAAGCGCTCGTCGCGTTTAGATTCAACACCTCGTTCCAACGCTGCTCGGTCATTTCGAGCGTCTTGAGGCGTTCGATGAGCGAACCGGCGTTGTTGATGAGAATGTCGACAGGCCCGAGGCCGTTTTCGACCTCGCCGATCATCTGTCCGATCGCCGCGTTTTCGGTAACGTCGGCCTTGATCGCGATCGCCTTGGCGTCGCTTGCTTCGATCGCCGCAACCGCCGCTTCCGCACCTGCACTGTTGTTGTTGTATGTGATCGCAACGGAGGCTCCGCATTGACCAAAAAGCTCGGCCGTCGCTCGGCCAATTCCGCTTGACGCTCCCGTAACAAGAACAACTTTACCTGTAAAATCAAAGAAATTATGCATATTTTGCTCCAGAATTCTCTATCGTTGAAATTTTTACCTTTCTAATATTTCCGGCAAGTGCGAACAGAACAATTGTCCCGATCGGAGCCAGCAAACCGGCCGTTACCAGCACCGGCGTGTACGAAAAATTATCGACGACCCAGCCCGTCGAAAAAATAAATATCATTGAACCAATGCCTGCACCCGTACCACCAAGCCCGGCGACCGACCCTACGGCACTTGTCGGGAAAAAGTCGCTCGGCAGCGTCTGCACGTTGTTGATCCAGACCTGAAATCCAAAAAGGACCACCCCGATCAAAATCAACGCGGTCATAGAATCGGGCGTAAATGCGGCGGCAATACCCGCCGGCATCAATAAAGCACCAAAACCGATCACGGCTTTCCGGGCCGAATTTACCGACCATCCTTTGCTGATCAAGAAACCGGATAACCATCCGCCAAATAAGCTGCCGGCGTCAGCGGCGACATACGGAACCCACGCGAACAGCCCTATCTGCTTGAGGTCGAAACCGTGAACCTTGTAAAGGAAAAGCGGCAGCCAAGTGATGTATAACCACCAGATCGGGTCGACGAGAAATCGTGCGGCGACTATTGCCCAAGTTTGACGAAATTTAAGTAGTTCTAACCAGCCCATCGGGGCGTCCGTCGATATCTCAGCGGCTGGTGTTTCGTTTTCTCTTATTACGGCTAGTTCGTTTGCAGTGAGCCACTTGTGAGTTTCGGGTTTGTCATAAATGAGCCACCAGACAGCAAGCCACGCGAATCCGAGTGCCCCTGTGACAACAAATACCTGTTGCCAATGGCCAAAATATGCGTAGAGCCCAACGATGACTGGAGGAGCAACTATCGATCCGATCGCAGCCCCGCTGTTGAATATCGCCATGCCAAACGCACGCTGTCGGGCGGGAAACCATTCGGCGACGGTCTTGGCTGCACCTGGCCAGTTGCCCGCTTCGCCGAGGCCGAGCACAAATCGAAACGCGCTCAAACTGCGAATGCCGACCGAAAATGCATGTGCCATCGCCGCTAGCGACCACACGACGATCGAGATGGTAAATCCTTTCTTAATGCCAACGCGATCGTATAGCTTGCCCGACAGCGACTGGCTGATCGTATACGCCAGCAAAAACCACGTCGCGATCCCGCCAAATTCTGTGTTGGTCAGATTGAGGTCTTTTGTAATTACCGGAGCGAGAACCGAGATCGTCAGCCGGTCGATATAATTGATCAACGTCGCAAAAAATATCAGGCCGACTATGACCCAGCGGAGGCCGTGGATCTTAAAACCGCCTTCGAAGTCCGGGGTTTGGTTTAGCACCTTGTCGTCGATCATAAATAACTTTCGAAACGTATAACTGCAGTTCGGCAAATTTAACGAGATCTACATCTCGGCATAAAAATATGTTAAGGTTAACAGACGACGCCGCAAAATCGACTTCGCCCCACTAACTAGCTTTATCGTCGTTTCACTCCTGAAGATTCTCGCACTATTAGGTCGCAGTCCAAGATGCGTTCACGTCGCGAAATGTTAGCCCGTCCCGTAATGCGTTCGAGCAGCATCTCGGCCGCGATCTGCCCCTCGGCACGCATTGGCTGTCGCACGGTTGTCAGCGAAGGCGACATTCTAGCCGCGAGCGGAATGTCGTCAAACCCGACGATCGCAATGTCGTCCGGGATCCGAAGCCCCGCGTCATTGATCGCACTCATCGCTCCGATAGCCGTAAAATCGTTACGTGCAAAAACGGCGGTCGGCGGATCGGGAAGCGACAGCAAACGCTTCATTCCTTCAAAGCCGATCTCCTCGGTCGAGTATCCCGACACGTCCGTGTCGCCTTCGCTGCGGCCGGTGACCAGCCGTTCGTCAATGGCAATTCCGTGATGTTCGAGTGCCTTTAGATAGCCTTGCAGACGTTTGAGATGCGCACCGCTGCCGAGATTTGCCCCAATAAATGCTATACGTTTGTGCCCGAGATCGATCAGATGCTGTGTTGCTTCAAAGCCGCCTTTCAGATTGTCCGGCGAGACAAGATCGATGTTCTTATGCTGAAAATCCCGGCCGATCGCGACCACGGGAATATTCGTTTCGACCAATCCGCGAAGATACAGGTCGCCGCCTTCATTCGATCGCGTTGCGACGATAATTCCGTCCACACTATGATTCGCAAGCGATTCGAACGCGATTACGTCTTCTTTTGCTCCGTATTCGCTGATACAAATAAACAGATTAAAGCCCTGATCCAACAGTGTCTCTCGCACCGCACGAGCAAGCTCGGTCGAATACGGATTTGAAATATCTCCGAGCACAAGCCCGACCGTTTCGGTAAACTGGCGTTTCAGACTACGTGCCAAGCCGTTGCGGCGATAATTTAGATCCTTAACGGCTTTCAACACCTTTTGCCGCGTTTCTTCGCTGACATACCCGTCGCCGCTCACCACCCGCGAAACCGTCATCGTAGCAACCCCAACCGCCTCGGCGATGTCGCTAAGCGTTGCTTTTCTTTTTCTCGTGTATTGCTTTTTTGTGACGGTCATGTGTGAATTATGTTAACGATAACACAATAGGTTTACCCTTGCAAACCGGAATCAGTAGCCTTACGTCGTCAGAACCGATGAAAGCAAACAAAAAAGGCCGCCCCGAAATTAACTTTCTAGACGGCCTTTCGATATTGGCTCCGCAGGTAAGACTCGAACTTACAACCCTTCGGTTAACAGAAGGACATCCTCACGGCGTCTGAGTGTCAGGGAGTGTTATTAACGTTAATTATTGCAAGGGGTTGCACATAATCCAGGTGCTCAGTACTACTCAGCGATTTTGTGTCATATCTGGTGCGATTTTCACTAGTTATGTCACAATCCACGTCACAATAAATTCGCGAGGAACATGTGATTACAAATTCTTTTTAGCGAATTATCACAATTGGAAGAATTTTGGGAAGTTGTTGCACCAATGTTGCACACGATTTGTCCAGGGACTCCGAATATTTTAAGCCGTCTGAAAAGGATCAACTTACGATTTTCTTAGTCTTTCGCTCACGACCTTCGAGAAACGGTATTAGGTGCTTCTCGACAGAATATGGCAGTCAGTTTCCGACCCTGAAAAAGCCAATGACACTATTCTTCCTCATTCGCCAGAGCGTGACTTCGGAGACTCTGCAATACGCGGCAGCCTCTTTCGTATTCAGAAGCCCTTGACGTTCAGGTGGCTTTTCAACAAGTGCTGTTGTCTCTTCGCGGGGTTCTAATGCAGACCGGATCTCTTCGCGTATGATTCGTCGCAGCGTCCTTTCAATTTCCTCAAGCAATTCGTGCATTTGAGCTCCGGGTCAAAATCGGATCAATCCAATAGCTAAATGGTAACACCCATTCAGGCGGGCATCCTTGAATGTCCCTTTTTCAATTCACACTCAGATTTACACCAAATATTTTTGTTTTTGGTCAGTCAAGCTGGTCGATGATCGGAGATGTGCGTTCATATTCGATTGCTGTGAGATAGTCATCAGGCTTGTTCACATTTAAGAAAAAACGGTTTGTGCCCCGTAGATCTTCATACTCGGCAAAATTGAGAATTCGTGTATTTAGTCTGGTGGCTAGATTCTGAAGCCGCCAATTGCCCTCTGTTATCATTTTCCTGACCTCGGGCAAACAATGGTGGGGACGGAAAAGCCCACAAAGCGGCTGAATGCGTCCATCGGGTTGTTCTGCGAAAACAGTGTCGGCACTGTTGTCCGGCGAGTCTGCGAATTGCTCGACTATTGATCTCATTCTTATCAACAACTCTTCGTTTACAAACGGGAGATCACAGGCGAGTATCGCGACCCATTCAGTTTTTGCGTGAAATAGAGCTGTGTAGAGGCCAATTATTGCACCTCGCGTGTTCGATCCGACCAGTTCGTCCTTAATTATCGGCAAAGAGGTAACATCGGCCGTCAAATTGCCGACTGCGTAAATAGGATCGGCTATTCGGGACAGAGTGTTCGCTGCTCGGTCAAGGAGCTTTTTGCCGCCGAGCCACAAATTTGGTTTGCTCCGACCCATTCGCCGGCTTTCGCCGCCGGCCAAGACAAAACCTTCGATCAAATTCACGGAATTCCCAGAAATATGCTCATCATGTTGCTTCATTCTTTGGCAAAGTTCTAATGAACCAAAAGTAATTGATCGCAAAACAAATGAGAGCGAATACAGAAAGAAAAACAAAGCCGAGCGTGTAGGTTCCTGTCAGGTCCTTAACAAGTCCAAGCTCGAGCGGCGGAAAGAAGCCGCCGAGCCCGCCAAAAGCCCCGACCAAACCTGTTACTGTCGCAGTCTCATTTGGGAAAAGCTGGGGCACAAGCTTAAAAACAGCCCCGTTGCCCAAGCCCAGTGCTGCGGCACAGCCTAGGGCTCCGATTGTAAACGGGACGATAGAGATAGAACTTAAAAGCAGCGAAAGGACGGCGATCGAGGCGAAAACACCGAGGAGGACCTTAGCTCCGCCAAATTTATCGGCCAAGATCCCGCCGACAGGTCGTAAAAAGGTTGCTACAAGCACAAATCCCGCCGTGCGAGCTCCGGCATCGGTTGGGGTCAAGTTAAAAATTTCCTTCAAAAAAGTTGGCAGGTATAAAGCTAGAGCGACAAAACCGCCGAATGTAAGGAAATAGAATAATGACAATATCCAGGCGTAACCCGAGGTCCTCAAAACGCTTAGATTTTGCTTCAGTGATTTAGGAACGGTCGTTACCGCAGCGTCTTGGGCAGAAAAATAGAACAAAATGCCCCAGCTAAGTGTAACTGCAGCGAAGATAAAGAAAACATTACGCCAGTCACCGAGCCAAATAGCTAGGACAGGGGCAAAGAACACGGCAATTGACTGGCCAATGTTGCCCATGCCGTAAACCCCAAGGGCGGTTCCTTGCTTTTCACGGCTGAACCATTTTGAGGTGAATCCGACTCCGACCGGAAAGGATGTTCCGGCGAGCCCGAGAAATAAGCCGAGGATCAGCAATTGTGTATAGCTTTGTGAAAAGCCGATCGCGATTGCGGGAACGGCTGAAAATACCAAGAGAGCCGAAAAGACGCGTCGACCGCCATATTTGTCCGCCAGCATTCCCGCAAAAAGACGGCCGATCGAGCCAAGCAGGACAGGAATCGCGATCAAAAGGCTCTTTTCCTTTCCGGAGAGTCCATAAAGTTCGGTGAAGGTGGGGGCTAGTGCGGCGATAAGACCCCAGACGGCAAACGTGACGGCGAATGCAGTTGTCGAAAAAAAAAGTGCCCGAGCCGAGCCGGGCTGAAATGTTTTAATATCCATACGTCTTAAACAACGTTTCCTTCAAGCCCTTTAACAATCTGGTACACGCGGAATCCAGAGCCAAGGCATCCACAAGCGTTGTAGTTCACAATAGGTAACTCAGCGGGGTGCAACCGGTTTCCACCAAACGATTATGCTAAGTGCGATCAGCCAGCATAAACCAGAGGCAATGACGAGCGGCGTCAGTTGCGAGTAAGCATGTGCAAGAGCAGCCTCAACCGCCGCCGAGAGGATCCAGAGCTGAGCCACATTGATCATAACAAGCATCGCGAGACGGGCCTGCCAAACGGCGGCAAGTCCGCGGCTCTGTGGCCTTTGCGGCTTGGAGTTATCCTTCATGTCCACGTACCTCCCTTTTCACCGCAAAAATCTCACCGTTAATAGTTTCAAGCTCAATTCTGTCGAGCGGACGCGGCGGCGGTCCATATAACACCTCGCCGGTCTTGGAGTTGAATCCACCGTTGTGACAGGGGCATTCGAGACGGTCGTTTTCTTGTGAATAGAAAACCGGGCAAGACAGATGTGTGCATTTCTGCCCAAAGGCAGCGTAGGTTCCGTCGGTTCCGCGTATTAGGATCGCAGTATCTTCCTTAGCCGGGTACGTAAAATTCAGAGCTGTTCCCGGTTCAATGCTCATTGCTCCGTCGATCTTTGCCGGAGCGAAGGGTTTTGGCGAACCGGCATCATAGGCAGCTTTGCCAGCGAATCCGGCTGCGCCGACGAATAATGCGCTCGATGTCAAAAAAAGAAAGTTGCAGAATTCACGCCGGGTGACCTGTGCCTCGCTGTCGCGCTCATACGGAAACTCGGCCTGAAACGGAGCGGTCGCCTCACGGACGTTGTTTTCGTCCGATATTTCACCGTCTCCGGCCAGAATCTTTTTGACTGTTTCTTGATCGAATGCTTTAGAATTCATTGCTCTTATCGGATTCCTCCACTTGAGTATCTATCCACGATTCTTCGCTAACATGAGCGCCATCGAGAGCTATCTGTCCCTCGAAAATGCCGCAGCCGTCGATGGACACCTCATCCGCGTCCGTCGGGAGCATCATATAGACCTTGGTATTGACGCTCTGATTGCCAAAAACGTGAGCATTCACCGGCTTGGTCCTACGCAGCGGAACAATCTGTTCATAGGTGCCGAACGCCAACGCTCCGGTTGGGCAAACGCTTGCGCACATTGGCATCAGGCCCTCACTTGTTCGGTCGTAACACATATCGCATTTCATCTGCAGGTGCATCGCTGAGTTGTACTTCGGCACACCAAACGGGCACGCGTTCACACAATTGCGGCAATCGAGGCAGCGTGGTTTTAGCGCCGACATGACCACACCATCCTCATTTTGTTTGATCGCGTCCGCGGGGCAGACCAGTGCACAAGTCGGTTCGGAGCAATGCATGCAGACGGTCGGCATGGTTGCGGTTGTCTCGCTGCGGTCGATGTAATCGACAAAGATCATCGAGTAACCCTTATGCGTCGAACACTCGCGGCACGCTGCGACACAAGATCTGCATCCTATGCATCGCTGCGGATCGATAAACATGGTTTCATTCATGCGTTATTTTCCTCTCTGTACTTCGTTCTGCGACGTACCTTTTCGCACCTCGCCTAGTATCGGCAGTTCTCTCGTGTGTATTTTCTCTAAACGGGCGGCACATGCCTTGAATTCAGGTATTTTTGAAGTTGGGTCGAGCGCGGCGTTGGTGATCTGATTCGCCGCGAGTTCCTCGCCCCAATGATACGGGATAAAAATAGTGTCCGGCCTTATGGTTTTTACGACAAGAGCGGGAAAAATACCTTCACCACGACGCGAGATCACCTTCACCCGCTCGCCGTCGTTGATCTTGTATTTCATAGCGGTTTCAGGATGCATCTCAACGAAAGGCTCCGGACATTGCTGAACAAGAAAGCCGATACGCCGGGTCTGATTACCCGACAAATACTGGTGAACTATGCGTCCGCTAGTAAAAATCAGAGGATACTCTTCATCGGGTTTCTCGGCGGCCCCTTTGTACTCGATCGCGTGAAATTTAGCCTTGCCGTCGTCGTGAGCGAACCGCTCCTCGAAAAGGCGTGGCGTCCCCTTGCTTTCCTCGGTCGGGCACGGCCAGAAGACGCCGTCCTGTTTGTCGATCTTTTCGTAAGTGATGCCGAAATAGTCAGCCTTACCACCTTTGGAGGCGACGCGTAGTTCGTCAAATATCGCCCGCGGAGACTCAAATTGAAAGTACTGACCGCGGCCCATCCGGCGAGCGATCTCCTGCAAAATTCGCCAATCGTGGCGGGCTTCTCCCGGTGGGTCTATCGCCTGATTGATTTTTATCACTCGACCCTCGCCGCTGGTCGTTGTGCCTTCGTCCTCGGACCATGTCGTGCCAGGCAGAACAACGTCGGCGTAACGTGCACTTTCGGACAAAAAGAAATCGATGCAGACGTTAAACTCGAGCCCCTCAAGTGACTTTCGCACCTGATTGGTATCAGGCAGCGAGACCATCATGTTGCTGCAGATCGACAAGAGGCCTTTGATCTCGCCCTCGCGCATTTTGTTAAATAACTCGACCGCCGATACGCCTGGTTGAGGTAATTCAGATTCGTCTATGCCCCATACTTCGGCGATGTATTTCCGATGTTCCGGGTTGAGTATCGACCGGTAGCCGGGAAGTTGATCGGCTTTCTGCCCATGTTCACGGCCGCCTTGCCCGTTGCCCTGTCCGGTGATGGTGCCATACCCGCGGCCTTCGGAGCCGATCTTGCCGGTAGCAAGTGCGATATTGATGTAACTCAATACATTCTCCGTTCCGTTTGAATGATGTTCAACGCCGCGAGCGTGCATGATCATGCCCGTCTTTGCACGACCGTAGAGGCGTGCGGCCTGAATGATCTTCTCGGCCGGCACACCGGATATTTCCGACGCTACTTCCGGCGGATAATTTAATGCCGCTGCTTTCGCCGACTCCCAGTCATTGGTACGGCTGTCGATGAATGCCTGGTCAATCAGGTTTTCGGTTATCAGGACGTTTAGGATTCCGTTCGCGACAGCGACGTCTGTCCCTGGTTTGAGTTGTAGATGCAGGTCGCCTTGGCGAGCAGTCGGGGTTTCACGCGGATCGATGACTATCCAGACGCCACCGTTGTCACGTTGCTTCCACAAAAATCCGTTTAGGATCGGAAACGTTTCGGCACAATTTGCTCCGGCAATGATCAAGACCTCGGCATGGGGAATATCGCTCCACGGATTCGCCGCCCGGTCGATGCCGAAGGCCTTATTATTACCGCCTGCGGCGGATGCCATACAAAGCCGTCCATTGTAATCGATGTATCTTGTCTGCAAACCAAGGCGTGCAAACTTCCCAACGAGATATGTCTTTTCGGTAGTCAGCGACGAGCCTGAATAAACAGCGATCGAGTCTTTTCCGTATTTTTCCTGCAGCCCCTTAAATTTCGTAACGATTAGGTCGAGAGCCTCGTCCCAGCTTGCCCGTTCAAAATTGCCTTTCCGCTTTATCAGCGGGTATTCGAGCCGATCAGGATGGTGGGTTTGCAGATACGCCGTCACTCCCTTAGGACACAGACGGCCCTCGTTAACCGGAAAATCATAACGCGGTTCGACGCCGACCACATGATTCTTCTCGACCAGCAGATTCATGCCGCATTGCATTCCGCAATACGGACAGTGGGTGGGCACCATCTTGTCGATCTTACGTTCGGCGCTCCAACCGCCGATCGGCTCATCGTGGATATTAGGGCCGAAACGGTCAATGATGCTTGCGAGGTTTTCTACTTTTGACATGTTAATTATTCGCCGTCAGCACGGGAGCCGTGAAAGACCTTATCCGGACGGTCCATTAGGACAGAATATGCGAGACCACGCATTACGCGTTTACAACGCGGACAATAATCCTGTAGCGTTTCCCCATTCTCCATCGTGTAGTCAAAACCAACTTTTTCGACGACGCTTTTTAGATCTCCGAGCCACATAACCGATGCGAATTCTACTCCGCACCGCCGGCATTTGGCTTGCTCCATCTCTTTTGCCCGCTGTTGATAAAGCTCCACACCGATCGACGCCGGACGCTGGACTATATGAAACAGTTTTCCAAACGGCAAAAAGAATAGCGTCATTATCACGATCGCCTGATGGCTCAGAGCGATGAACGAGTACATATACCCACCGAAATACGTGCTCGATGCCGTTAGCATAAGGCCTGAAACACAGATCGCGATCAATAAAAGATGGGGGACAAAATCCAAGAGAAACTGCTGAACCGCTATTGCTCCTCGGTCTTTCAGACGTCGGTGGATTGCGATAGCACAGCCAGCAAGGACCATGAGGGCAGTAAAATTGAGAGCCTTGAACGTAAACCAAGCTATCACGCTATAGACGTCCATCTCCTGCATCGGAAAGCCGAATAAATAGATCCGGTACGCCCTTTCGCCTTCAAGTTTGAAATGTATCCAGCCCCATACCAGTGGGAATGTAATGGCGGCTGATAGGATGCAGCCCCACATGATCAGAAAATGCATCAGCCATCTTGATCTGGCCCGTTTGAAGATGAACTTTTGGGCGAGCATATTGATCCCGACCGTTTTTGTAGCGTCTAGCGTGTTGCGCGCAAATTTCTTTCGCTGGAAAAATAGCTTTAACCCTCTGGAAAAATATGCCCGCGTTGCCGGACGCTGCAGCCAAAGTGCATAGCGGAAAAATATTGCACCGAACGCGACGATACTGGCGATCAGATATCCGAAAAGTGCCGAGTCGAAATGTTCAAGATTCCGCGAACCAACAATAACAAGCGCCGTCAGAGCGGCTGACGCCCCGAGCCCGATTAAGGTCGGGTTGCGATAGTTAAGTGGAGTGGCTAGCTTCGTGTTATCTCTGGGCATTCGGATTTTTAAGGCAGTCAATTGTGGTGTGCAAAATGAATGCCAATCTAAAATGGAATTCTAGTTCAAACAACTTCAGAGTAATTAGTTAGTTCTAGAACGTAATCATATATTCGATTCGCTACAGACGAAAGGCTAACTGCGCGTATTTCTGTTTACCATCAACGTGTAAACTCGCACTTAAAGACTGTCGGCATTGACAGCGAGTAAAATTAGAATGAGTAGGAAGCCCCCAAGTTCACGTGATTTGAAGTCTGCCGGCCGCTGAGAAAATAGTATGTTCTCAAACGCCTGAATTCAGCTCCGAGCGAGAACTGAGGAGTGAATTTGTAAATGAAGTTTGCGGCGATAACAAAATTCCTCGTTCGCCAATCACGACTGGAAAAGCTGACAAGGTCTTGGTCATCCGGGTCATCAATGCCGACGGAACCGTATAACGTCAATCGATCTTGCAGGGTCGGCGGCGTTACGCCAAACTGCATCCAACCGCCACGAGTGCCGATCGAGCGGACACCTGATCGAACGAGTGACGAGCCAACACGATATGCAAAATCATTGTTGTAACTTTGAAAGATACCTGCCTGAAAACCTCCAAGATTGCCCAATGAAGGCTTCGCCGGATGCTGTGATCCGCTCGCTGAGCGGAATGCTCCAGTCTAGAGCAACGCCGACCGACTCGATGTCATTACGAACATTTGTTGCCCCGGTAAAAACACGTGAACGGCCATAGTGCCCGGAAAGGCCTATACTACCTGCCTTTTTGCACCAAACCAGTTCTTGCCGGCGTAGGCGATCCTAGTCTGAATAAATGGCAGCTTAGAGGCAGCTCCGCTCGTGGGCTGAACAGAAAAGGCAGTGTTCGTTGCGAAATCACCCGTCTGTGGCTCAAGCAAGGCCCCTTGCCAGGTGATATGATCGCCGATCTTACGTTCGAGCCTGACTTGAGGAAGCCGCGCCCAGTTATTACCCGCAGCCGCCATTTGCGGATTGCCGGCAGTCGCCATTGATGTAGGATTTACCGGAGCAAAGACCATCCAGTCCTGACCGACCGTTACCGATGTGCGTTCCCAATCAAGGCGAACATACGCCAAACGAACCCGAAATACTCCGAAATTCTCGCCGATCCCAACCGACGGGAAGCCACCGAAAAAATCACCCTCAATTACCGCCCCGAGACGCGCTGTTCCGACCTTTGCTCCCTCAAGTTTGAGGCCGAGCCGCGTCTGCCGAACGCTTGCGCTTGAATTTCCGCTGCCGGTTGGTGTAGCAAATATCGGAACGTCCGCATTATTTGTGCCGCCACTATTCCCGAAGGCGTTGAAAAATATTGTCCCGTAAGGCGTCAGGCGTGCACTACCAATATCGACACCTAGGTCTTTCTTCTTCTGAGGCTCCACGTCTTTCTTGGCAGTCGATGTCGTCGGCACGCTTTCGTCAACCTTTACCTTCCCATCCCCAACATTGGTGAGTGCCGGTGGGTTGGCCTCTTTTAACTTGGCAAGCTCAACACCTATTGCTTTGAGTTTTGTTTCGAGTTCAGTGATCTGATTCTGTAGCTCGATCAGGGTAGGTTGAGTTGGTGTTTGAGCATGGTTAGCGGAATAAAGCACAGTCAAAAATACTGTTAATAAAAATGCACGAACTGAATATTTCATTGAGTCGCCTCGTTCTCTACTATTGTTTATCAAATTCGGGTCAGTCGGTTTATGATTTGCCTCATAAAATGTGAATATTAGCTTTGGGGATCGTTGCGGGCCGTACTTTAAGTACATGAATCAAATATCCGAACATTTTAGTGCCGAATTAACAGGAAGTCTTTTTGCAATTGGAAGCAGGCGTTCGTTCGCTGGCGGCGAGCACGTTTTTTTCGAGGGTGATCAGGCCACATTTCTACCGATCATATTGGCTGGAAAGATCAAAATGGTTCGTCATCCTGAACCGGGAAAGGAGATTATAATTGGCATGTTTCAGGCGGGCGAAATATTTGCGATTCCGCCGGCGATGGACGGAAAGCGGTTTCCGGCAACAGCCGTTGCAATTGAGAACAGCTCGCTGCTAATGGTACCGCGAAATGAATTTCTAGCCTTGATGGAATCGTCATCCGAATTTTCTTCGCTGGTGCTGAACCGAATGTGCGGCATTCTTCGTGATCGTGCCGTTACTGTTCAGATAATGGCCTCGCCATCAGCCGAGCAGCGAATTGCGACTGTTCTCTTGCGCCTAACGGGTGAAATAAATGGCAATGAAACGAAGAAAATCACCCATCGACGGCAAGATATAGCTGAGATGGCAGGACTTTCCCTCGAGACCACGATCCGGACTATCCGAAAGCTCGCGGACAAAGGATTTCTGAAGATCATAGGCGGAAGAATATTCGTCGAAACGGCTGAGCATCTTCGCACGCTTGTCCGTTAGGCTACCTGCTAAAAAGTGATCTGGATCATATTTCGGCAACCGTACTTCGTGTTACGTTCCTTATTCTAAGATTTGTGTAAAGAACTGGATCATGAAACTTCGAATTAGAGAGAACACTCTTCGTTTTCGGTTGGGCCGTTCCGAAGTCGAGACTTTTGATCAAACAGGAGCCATAGGGGACAATGTGCGATTTGGGCTAGGTAAAAACGACTTTGGCTACTTGCTCGAAAAGACACCCGACAGCAATTTTTCGGCCTCTTTTGCGGACGGAACAATCGTGGTTCGCGTACCTGCCTCCGACGCCAATAGCTGGGCCAACTCCGACGAGGTTAGCCTTGCCGGAACGTTTCTTGCGGACGAACAAACCGAACTTAGAATATTGATCGAAAAGGACTTTGTTTGCCTAAATGCCCACAACGATGAAGACCAGTCTGACCGCTATCCTCACCCCAAAGGCGACGCCGCGTGCTAAGCCGCATGATACGACCATCTGAGGTTACAACGGATTTTCCCGGTCCGACCATTGAGGCCCGGCGGTTGACCGAATGGGGTTTTTGCTGACGAGTTTGATTAGTTATTGCCCGCTTTACTTGCGGTTTCGGATTTCAACCAGAAGGAAATAATCTGATCGGCTAATCGAGTATTTTTCAACTGTCTGAATCTTAATAAAGTTTCGGAGGCAGGTTGGGGGTTTGTCAAAAATGAAGAGAATTTTGTTTTTAACTGTAGTTTTAGGAGTTGCTCTGATGATTACGGTCATCGGTTTTAATGTCAATAGTCAGGAAAGAATTATGCAAAAGTTGAATTTACAAACTAAAATCGGCGACGGCAAAGATAAAGAGGTTACGCCGCTTTTTGATGGTGAACGCCGAAAAATCGTCCAAATTACGCTACGCAATAAGGCGGTTCTAGATGCTCATAAAGCCGCCGAACCGATTACGATTCAATGTGTTGCAGGAAAAGGCTTATTAATTGTCGGCGAAGAAAAAGCAGAGGTTGAACTAAAAGAAGGTGTTTTGGTTACGATCGAACCAAACGTCGTTCACGAAATTAGGGCAATGTCGAAAGTATCAATCTTATTAACTAAATTTAAGGATAAATGACTAAGCGAACGCCATTCGGAGAGTTCGGAGAGTTGTTGTAAGTTCTTGAACATGACCGAGATCATATTTTCCCCTGTAAACATCGGCGACAATTATGCTGGAGTATACATTTGGAGGATTAATTAATGATCAGTGTTCAAGGTAAGACAGTTCGCGAAATAGCACTTGAGATGCCGGTGACAACCCGCGTCTTTGAGGAATTTAAGATCGATTATTGCTGCCACGGAGATACGCCGTTTGACGAGGCCTGCCGAAACGTCGGTGCCAGTCCGGACATCGTATTGCAAAAGATAGACGGCATTTTGGATGGGTCGAATGGTAGTGATCAAGAGTCGTTCTCAAAAATTGATTTGAGCGATCTCATTGATCATATTTTGGATAAACACCATGTTTACACCAGAGACGAAATGAGCCATTTGACCCCGCTGATGGCTAAGGTCGCGAGCCGTCATGGTGATCATTATACATATCTACTTGAGTTGAAAGATCTCTTCCAAGCATTGTGTGATGATCTGGAACCGCACATGATGAAAGAAGAAATGGTTCTGTTCCCTTATATTCAAAAATTAGAGCATAGTTACTCAAATCATCTTAACGTTGCGTTTCCGCCCTTCGGAACTGTTCAGCATCCGGTGAATATGATGAACGTCGAGCATGAAGAAGTCGGCGAACTACTTGTCAAAATGCGTCGAGTTACGAATGACTACACTCTGCCGGCGGAGGCGTGCCCGAGTTTCACCGCTCTGTATCATCGGCTTGGCGAGTTTGAGCGTGACTTGCACCAACATATTCACCTTGAAAATAATCTGCTTTTTCCCCGTGCGATCGAACTCGAACAAAAGGCCCGAGCCTAACACTCGCTCGGAATGAACCAAAATATGTCGACTGCCGCACCGATCACAGCCCCCGTTCGAGCTGTTCGCGTGCGGCAAGTCGCTCTACCTACTGAACACGGCGGATGGGCGTTTTTGTTCGAACCTCTAGTCGTCGGCCTGGCGATCGCGTTTTCCACCGGAGCTCCTTGGATCGCCGGTCTTACTATCGGGGCATTTCTTACACGGCAGCCGCTCAAGGTTCTGATCGCCGACCGCTTTGGAATGCGGAACAGGACGCGTGCGAGCCTGGCCTTTCGATTTCTGCTTTGCTACGGTGCGATATTTTCGATTGGGCTTGCTGGTACGCTCTTGTCGGTCGGAGCCCAATCGCTACTGCCGTTTATTGGAGTCTTGCCGCTCGCTGTTTTTCAGATATACATTGACGCCTCAAGACAAAGCCGCAAGTTAATACCCGAGCTGACTGGAGCGGTCGTGATGTCTGCCTCGATCGCAGCAATCGGACTATCGGCCAATATGCCGTTGGTAAATGCCGCCGCCCTTTGGGCGATCTTTGCGTCAAGGTCACTTTCCTCTATCCTGTATGTTCGCGAGCGACTTCGTCTGGAAAAAGGTAAGCATTATTCCCGGATGATCCCGACACTCGCCCATATCGCAGCGCTATTTATGACCGCAGCCTTGGCCTATTATGGACTCAGTCCGTTTCTAACGATTCTGGCCATGTCGGTACTGGCTTATCGGGCTATCACAGGACTTTCTCCCGATCGCAATAAAATGAAAGCGATGCAGATCGGGGTCTGGGAGATCATTTACGGCCTGATCGTCGTATTATCGGTCGTGATCGGACACTATGCCGGATTCTGATGCAATAGCTACCTCGTAAGACGGCTCCGAGCCCCAAATTTATGCACAACGTAGACATTGATCTTGTCGAGATGTCTCTCGATGTTATTAAATACGCGATAGGTCGTATTTCCGATACCGATCCTAAGCTTGGCTTTCCTCGGAAGGCAGAGGAGTTAAAGGCCCTCGTGGGCGAAACGGTCACACCTAAAGGCATCGGCGGCGAGAAGGCATTTGCGCTTTTTAAGGATGTGCTGGTCAAAGCGAGTGTCCCGATCGACCATCCGCGGCATCTTGCGTTCGTCCCCGCATCACCGACCCGAGCAGCGGTCATGTTCGATCTCGTGACTTCGGCAACCAGTGTTCATGGTGCGTTCTGGCTGGAGGAGCAGGCTGTATTTTTGCCGAGAACCAAGCGATGGAATGGCTGGTCTCATTGACCGGAATGCCGGCCGGAGCTTTCGGTGTTTTTACAAGCGGAGGCACAGAGGCGAATCTTTCAGCAATGGTCACCGCCCGCGAACATTGGCGAGACAGAGACGAACGCAATTCAAAAACACGCGGCATCGTTATCGCCTCGAACGGGGCACATTCGTCGATCAAGGCAATGGCAAAGGTGATCGACGCCGATGTCCTTCTGATCGAAACGGAGAGTCGGCTCGAGAGCTCTCATTTAGCTGAGACCCTGTCACGGATGTCTGCTAAAGATCGTCGCAGGGTGTTCGCTGTGATCGCAACCGCCGGTACGACAAACGCGGGAATAATTGACGATCTCGCGGGTATCGCAAATATATGTAGATCAGAGGGTATATGGTTTCACGTTGATGCCGCATACGGCGGTGGAGCATTGGCGGCTCGCTCAGTGCGGCATTTTTTTAATGGTATCGAAGAAGCCGACAGCGTAACGATCGATCCCCACAAGTGGTTATTTTCACCATACGATTGTGGTGCGATCATCTACCGCGACCCGGAACTCGCAAAAAAGGCCCACGCTCAGGAGGGTTCCTATCTCGATATCTTCAGCGACGAAGGTGCCCAGGGATTTAATCCGTCGGACTATCAGATACAGCTAACACGCCGCGTTCGAGGCTTGCCGTTGTGGTTCTCGTTGGCAATGTACGGCACAGACAGATACGAAACGGCCATCGAACGAGGAATCGACCTGGCAAGAATCGCGGGAAGGCTGATCTCCGCAACATACTATACAGAACTCGTTCGCGAGCCAAGTCTGTCATGTGTGTTATTCCGCCGATTAGGTTGGACACCCGAGGATTATCGAAATTGGACATATCGAAATCACAAATCCGGTTTTGCATTGGTCGCCCCCACGAAGGTACGGCGACGCTTTCTAAAGTGATAACCCATTGCCGCGAGGGCGATCCCGTTTCCGAGACTGCGCGGGTAAAGCCTGACGACTCGGAATAAATACTTCCAGAATCGAAGGCGTTCCCGGTCGCGTACGCCGAGCCTAACAACTATTTTGATGAAGAAGCTGAGAACGCCGATGACGCTGACTCGCTGCACGGCTGCCGCATCGTTACGTACACGCGATAAGCAATCGAGTGAGCGCTGATAGAATTCCTCCGAACTGTAAATGGTCCTTAAAATAGCTTTGTATCCTTCGACCAGGCGTTCCCGATCCATTTTTGGAACAAAGTTTAATGAACAATCCGTGTTATTCCCGCTGCTTTCGTGAACGAGTCTGCCTTCACGCTCCAAACGCTTCCAAAGTTGCGTGTCGGGAAGGGCGGTCAGGAGCCCGACCATTGCAAGCGGAATTGCACTTTCGCGGATAAAGTTGATCTGCCGCTCGAAAATATCCTCCGGGTCGTTATCGAATCCTACAATAAAACCGGCCATGACCTCGATCCCATAGCTTTGGATCTTTCGCACCGACTCAAGCAGATCGCGTTTTGTATTCTGAGATTTGTTGGCTTCTTTAAGACTTTCAGCCGCGGGCGTTTCAATACCGAGAAAGACGCGGTGAAAACCGGCAGTTTGCATCATCTCGAGCAAAGAATCATCTTCGGCGAGATTTACACTTGCTTCGGTCAAAAAGGAAAATGGATGATTATTGCGCTCGGACCACCCAATGAGATCTGGTAGGAATTTTCTGACCTCGCGTTTGTTGCCGATAAAATTGTCATCGACGATAAAGACCGTACCTCGCCAGCCGGCGACCCGCATGGCCTCCATTTCAGCCAACATCTGTTCACTTGATTTGGTGCGCGGGACGCGCCCGTAAATCTCGATGATATCGCAAAACTCACACGAAAACGGACAGCCCCTGGAAAACTGGACATTCATCGAGGAGTATTGGTTTATGTCGATCAGATGGAAATCCGGCACAGGCGTGGACAAAAGCGAGGGCCGCACTGCTGCTTGATAAACGCGTTTTGGAGAGTCGCATTTCAGATCCTCAATAAACTCCGGCAAAGTCGTTTCGGCTTCACCCACGAAAACGAAATCCGCCTCCGGCACTAGATCCGAGCTGGTCGAGACATACGGGCCTCCGACAGCGACTAGCTTACCAAGTTTCTTGCATAATTTTACGACCTGATCAAGTGATTCCCTCTGGACGATCATCGCGCTGAGAAAGACGATGTCCGCCCATTCAATATCGCTCATGGTTAGCGGCTCGACATTCATATCTACGAGACGCCGTTGCCAGGTTTGGGGCAGCATGGCCGATACGGTCAACAGCCCGAGCGGCGGAAACGCGGCCTTCTTGCCGACAAAGGACAGTGCGTGGCGAAAGCTCCAGTAAGTTTCGGGGAAAACAGGATAAACAAGCAATACTTTCACAACTGATCAAGCCTCCACGGAAAAGCTGAACTCTGATTTCAGATAAGCTTTTTTTATTTGAAAACGTAAGGCTATTCCGCAAGCGTTTTCTTTCCGTACTCAAAATGTTATCAGCTATTTACGGGAACAGGTGTAAGAGTTGTGTAATAGGTAAAGGAAGCGAAAATGACAAAATGAGCGCGACGGAAGTCCGTTCCCGGCAACCTTGTCGATTGCGATCAAAACCGGCATAAGGTCGCCGCGTTCCGATCGGATCACAGAGTGGCTCCGCCGCATTCGAACAATGTTTCGCCCTCTTCCTCGAGCACCGGCAAAAAAACCTGTTTTGACTTGTCCTTATCAGGCCCCACTCGCTCAAAAAGTGCCGAGCCCGCAAGTTCTAGATAGTCGATCCCGGAGGCTGCAAGTAGTTTGGAAAGTGTTTCGGCATATTTCGACAAGTGATCGTCGATGAATATCCGCGATGCGTCAGCGGTAATCTTAGAGTTTTCGCTGTCGCCGCATTCCAAAGCATACAGTTCTTTGAGCCGAAGGTATGCGATAAACCCCGTTTCCACGGCGACATGATCCGGAACCTCATGCGTCGCCGGCTTGTAAGAGAATGCGTCGTAAAAGCTCGACAATTCCGACAGTAAATAGCCGGGCTGAACCCAGCCCCGGTAGCTGACCTCGCGACCGGGCGCCGGGCCGCCTGGGCCAAATATCGAGTGAAACAGACCTTCGCTTGCATATTTTTGAGCAGCCCTTGCGGCTCGTCTCAATTTCTTGTCTGAAACCTGCCGGCCAAGCTCTCTGACCTGCGCGAACCAATCTCCTGTCGGGCAGTCGAAAAGTAAGCTGATAAGACGCCATTCGGCCGCATCAACTAGATATTGTTTTTGCGGGATCATGTTTTTCATCTTTTACCCTCACATTCAAATGATCAGCGTTGATCATTATCATTACGGATCTGGATCGACGCTGTTTCCGGACTGAGATCTATGTGAGACATAATGTCCCGTTTTTCAGCATCGGTAAGGATCTCCTCAAGGATAGGATAGAGGAAGTCCGCCTCACGCTTGTCATGATGGCTGCAAAGCCGTAAGTAGAAAGCTTCGCGATCTAGAATTTGCAACACCGCCTTGTCTATATCAGGTTGATCGTTTATTTCGACGATTCTTGCCAGGAAAAGCTTTACAAACGAACTCATTTTCTCGTGGTCATCAAAAAAAAGCTTAGGAGCTCCAGCACCCGATTGCTGCGCCCGATCAGCATAGATTGGCAGCAATATTAGCTCCTCATCCTGCATATGGCGGACCAGTGTCGCTTGATACATCTCAAGCAATCTCAGAGCCTTATCAAACTCAAAATGAAGAAGCGCCCGCTGATGATCAAAGAACATCTCGTCTACCAAGGTGTGCACGTTCATTAGATCTTTTATGTAAGTCATAGCTAATGGATTCGATCGTCTATTTTAGGATGAGCGGGACCCAGCCCGTTCTCATCTTTCTTGCCCCAACCTCGACATGGGAACCTTCCCAAATCGCGAACGCTACCTGCGACGGTGTAGAAACCGTAAAACCGGCTGGAATCGGACGCGTGATCACGACTGCCCACCCGTTTTTCGTTCTAACGCCTTTTCCTTTTGAGATCGCATTCGGTGCCGGTGACAAAGTGCTCGGCCCATCGGCGATCAGGTCTTCAACGGGTTGGTCACGCGGGCCAGCACGACGGTTTCCCAGTGCTCTCGCCGGAGCATAACGAGCTGCCGTCTCGGCTCGAGCCTGCGGGTTATTCTCGAGTGATTTTGCATCCTCCGGGTAATGGTCGATCGATGCATTTGGATATATCGCGTTAATATTATCGGCTCGCCCCTCGACTATCGCCTGCCAATCGGCCCGCCAGAATGAGATCTCTACGGTCTTGCCGACCTCGCCCATTTGCGGTGCCGGCACATTTGGGTCGACCTTTGCCGGCAGCTGCACAGCGCAACCATCAATAAAATGTTTAGGCCCGGGCAAGTCGCTCTGACTGTCATCCAGCCATTCCAGCCGAAATGCGATCTCGGTCCCATTCGTGATCGCCTTGACCTGGGTCTCGGAGGTTGATGCCTCCATTAGACGCGGCTCGACCAGATCTTGCAGGATCATTTTCGACACGTGGAGCGAAACCGCATCCCAAACGGGAGAATTAGGGTCAAGCGTGATCTCCTTGACTTGAGCGACGTTGACCTCTGCGGTTGGAACCTGGGCCTTTTTACAGGCAGCCGTGAATAATAGAACAACTAGAATCAGCGATGTAATGGATCGCATATAAAAACCTCCTCACGGACAGTTGGTGCGTGTGATCTGATAAAGCTTGTCGTAGGCCGGACGAATATGGACCGGTTCCTTGAAGGGTACGTTGACTAGCTCTTTTCCGTTCTCATCCATACCGATGGCCTTGTCGCCAACCAGCTTCCATTTCCGCATAATGGCCTCAGTCGAACCGAATAGGCCTAATAGGCTGGTCAGGTCCCGATCGTTCGGTGCATTACGGTAGACCTCAACGGCCTTATCAACGCCGGGTCCGAACATCTGTTTGGTAAAGGCGGTCGGTACGTGAATCGGCGGTATGTAATATACATTTGGCTCAAGTCCGAACTGAGGGAAGAGCGGCAAGGCCACCTTTTTGATATGGACAAGGTAATCGATCGGATTGTCAGCCTCGGCTTTATCCGGCGTGTTTATAAAACCGGCAACACGGATCTTTCCGATGCAATTTGCAAAACACTGTGGCGACAGCCCTTGCTCGATCTTTGGATAACAGGCTATACACTTTTCCGAGGTCGATGTCATCGGATTAAAAAAGACCTTTTTGTAGGGACATCCGCGAACGCATTCCTGATAACCGCGGCAGCGGCCCTGATCGACAAGCACGATGCCGTCCTCGGGCCGCTTGTAGATCGAACCGCGTGGACACGACGCCAGACAACCGGGATAAGTGCAGTGATTGCAAATGCGGGCAAGGTAATAGAACCATGCCATTTGGTGAGGTATGTCGATGCTCGCGCCGTGTTCGATGCCACCGGCACAGTCGTCTTCGCCGACGTTTGGATATGCATAATCTTCGGATTCGGGCCGCCAGCCAAGGACGCGTTCGCCTGCCGGTGCTGATTCAAAGATCGTACTGCCTTTATAGACCGGTTGACCGTTCTCCTCGCCCCAGTTTTGACCATCGAGCAAACTCAATAGATTTAGATCCCAGGCGAGCGGATACGAACCATAAGGCTTGCTTTCGACGTTGTTCCAAAGCATGTACTCCTGGCCCTTGCCGGAGGTCCAAGTCGTTTTGCAGGCCAGCGTGCAGGTTTGGCACGCAATACACTTATTTGTATCGAAAACGGCGGCAAATTGCTTCTGCGGCCTGCTCTCAGGATACCAATAGGACATTTCTCGTCCGAGCTGCCAGTTATTTACGCGAGCCATAGTTTTTTCTCCGTGTGGTTGTCTTTTCTGTCTGTGTCGCCGCGGTGTCCCGCGAGATTCATTTGTTGCAGGGGAGCGAACGAAGCGCTGAGAACGAAGATCTGCCTTCCAATGTGAGTCGTCCGGGCGACTAGAAAAAGGGAGGCGATCGCGAGAATGAGCACGACAAATGCATTCCAGCGTGCCAGCCCCTTGCCGCGGATCATTTGGATCAAACCGACGAGAGCGAATATGCCGGTCAGTTCGATCGCGACAAAGGTCGGCAGAGCCGACGCTCTGTGGGCGATTATGTTTGTCCAGGGCGGCCCGGCCATATGACCTGCACCTCTCCCGGCTATCTCACCTGTTGCGTAAACCGCTAACGTTATTAAGGCCGTCACTAGAAATACCCATAAACTGCACCGTCCGACTTGGCGGCCGGACCGCCACATTCCGTAAAGGAGCGCCGCAGTGCCTAGGACCATTCCGATCAGGGGTAGGTAGTTCAGAAAAAGGTGTATTCGTGTCGGATCCATTTGTTCCACTATTTCTTGCCGATAAAATCTCCGGCGATGTAACGCTTCATTGCATCGGATTCATTTCTCGGCCGGATGCCCAGCTTAGTCGGACGCCATAGCGGCTCGTCACCAATGCCGCCTGGTTCTGCCTTAGTGATCTTGATAAATGATTCACGCGGAGCACCGGTCGGACAGTGCGTGTCTGGCAGAAATCCTTGCCCGATGCTTTGACCGTACATTTCCTTTCGAACTAGGGAGTCGGTCATTGTCGTCGGCTTTAGCCAGCCGCGCGTCGCGGACTGGTGCGAGCCCGAACGAAACATCGCCTGATAATTTGTCCGAGGGTTCTTTGCCAATCCGTCTTTGCGTTCCTTTTGCCCCTGTTGCGAGCCCGGTGTTGCTCCGTACATATTGAACCACATGCGGGTCACATTTCGCGGCGTTCCCGGATAGTAACGTGCTCGGCAGAGAAGTCGGGCAAATTCGTAGTTCTTTTTGTCCTTCTGCCAGCCGCGAAATGGACGGTCTTCTGGGTCGGGATCGATCCAGACATAATCGCCGTCCTTGATCCCAAGTTCCTGCGCATCCGCCGGGTTGATGTCAACATAACCCTCTGTAACGAACGGCGAGCGTTTATCGCGGCGGTAAATGTCGCCGAACGGACCGAAGAGCATTGCGTTCATATCTGTATCGATCGGCGTGGTATGCGAGCCATGGCGATATTTCGGCGTGTGAAAAATGAACTTGAAACCATCCTTCATCAGCGGATGTGCGGTATTCTTTGCGTCGGCCCAGCTGTAGACTACATTCCGGCCGCTGCGAGTGTCACAAGTAAGATCATCGAGCTTCGCTCCGTAGGCCTCGGGTCCCATAGGCCGCATGGCTTCGTGCGGTGGCGAAACGATGATGTTCGGTTCGTAAAAGGTCGAATCGACCGGTTCGCGGTGTACGGGTAAATTCTCACCGGCTTCGATAAATTCGTCTTCCTCACGATATGATTCGAGACGCCCGCTCTTTGTGTACCATGGAGTCGAATCGGCGATCTGATTGTAGCCGACCGATTTCGGTGTCGTTCTGCTATTCATGATCGCGGGTATGCCATCAAGCGCCTTATCATGAAGGTCTCTGAAGGAATAGCCTTTTGTATTAGTTGAATTATCAAGGATACGCTGAAGATAGACGTCGGTCCGGTCATCCCGGACAAATTTCCAATAGTCATTGAAACGCTGGTCGCCCGTTAGATCCGCCAGTTTAGACGCGACCGTAGCGAAAACCTCGATATCGCCCATCGTGTTAAATATCCGAGGGATCGGCGTTTTCGGAAATACCAGCAGGAACGGATTTGTGACCGACGCGGTCATGTCCGGATGCTTTAGTTCCGCCCACGAATCGACGCCGAAAACAACGTCCGCCCATTCGCACGAAGTTGACCACCACCATTCATTAACAGCGATCATTTCTATCTTGGGAAGCACGTTGACCACCGTGTTGTAATGCCATTTAACATTTCCGAGGATCGAGTTGGCGTTAGCAAACCACAGCGATTTTGTCGGGCACGGCATGTGCGTTTTTCCAGTCAGCAATTTGTCGCCGACCCGGAGCGGGTGATCCTCGTGGTTGTAATAGTGGGCCGATTCGGCCTTCCAATATTGTTTTACACGCGCCGGTTTTGCGGGGTCTAATTCGATGTCAAACGGATCTTCATTGATATATTGCGGGGATCCGTTAAATAGCGCGGTGCGGTGATTGCCCGAAAATGACCCGACATTCCCGCTGATCTTGCCGATGTTTCCGGTGAGCGCGGCAAGCAGGAGAATATCACGGTCTTTGCTGACATTATTGAAAAACTGGTTCGGGCCCATTCCAACCGCAAATAGTGTCGTGCCGAAATCTTTGGCGAAATGACGCGCAAGGCTCTGAACAGCAGCAGCAGGCGCCCATGTAATTTCCTCGACCGTTTTCGGATCGAAGTGAGCCGCATATTCTTTAACAAGATCAAACACCGGGCGACAGCGAACGGTGCTTCCATCCATAAGAGTGATATCAATCGCTCCTTCAAGCTTCGCTTCACCGACTTTTGAATTCTTGCCGACGTCATCACGGGTTAGCATCTGCGGCTTGTTAATCTTTGAGTCAAACCACACATAGTCACCCCATTCCTGCCTCATTTTTTCTGGAATGATATTCTTGTCCGATTGTTCGCCAGCCGGAGCCGCTCTTTCGCCTTCCTTTAAAATCTGCGTTTGTTTCAGCTCCGCGGGTCCGCCGCCGAAAACATCGGCAGCCTTGAGATATTTGAGACTGTCCATCCTGACGAGGATCGGCATATCGGTCCATTGACGAACAAATTCCCTGTCGTACAGATTTTCCTGCATGATTACGTTTGCGAAACCCAATGCCAACGCCGGCGTAGTGCCCGGCCTAACAACAACTACGTCATCAGCCTTGGTTGCCGTGGCCGAATACTCGCAAGCGATAACGACGACCTTTGTGCCTTTCATGCGTGCTTCGGTAAGCCAGTGAGCGTCGGGCATTTTCGTCGCTATCCAGTTCATACCCCAAGCCACAACGGTCTTGGCCTGCTCGACTGAGTTGAGGTCGAATTCCATGCTTTGCTGGCCGGTTACCATCGGATGTCCGGGCGGTAGATCGGTGTGCCATGAGTAATTGTCATAGCCCTTTCCTCCGAGAGCCTGATCGGGACCAACGCCGCGGATGTGCGAGTCGAGCAGGGCGATGGAATTTGCCATTCGGTACATTCCGAAAATACGGGTCATACCCAGCAGCGGCATACCGCCGCGAAATTTCATGACTTGTGTTCCGACGCCCTGCGTGGCCTCGATCGTTGCTTCGTCGTAATGCTGTTCCTTCAGCTTTCGCTTGCCTTCATCGCCCGTGTAGGTTTCGGCGATGTTCTTTAATGCAGCGGCTACAATGACGGCGCCCTCATCGTGCGACATTCGGACCCATTCGTCCCGGGCACGCTGGAAATATTCCTCAGGCGGACGCCCGTCGGCACCGCGAGGGAAACCGGCCTCGTACCATTTCTTATATCCCGCTCGAACCATCGTTCCATTTACCCGCCGGTCACCGTAAAAGCGTCTCGTCAGTGCAAGGCCCTTTTGGCAGACACGCGGGTCCCACCGATGCGAAGTGCCGTTGCCGAGCAGATCGACGGCCTCGCCGTATTTCATTGTTGGACCGATTCGGGTAATGACGCCCTGGCGCACGTGTGCGTTGAGCAGGCAGTTGTGCGTATCGTTAGGAGCACAGGTAAAGGTATAACGCGAATCGTATGCCCACAGATCGCGATAGACCTTTTCCCAGTCACGGTTTGGGTATGCGGCCAAGGGATTTGTTATGGCTTCCAGTCCCCAAGCGTTTGTGGTTGACGCAACAAGTGCTCCAAAACCCGCGGCTGTTATCCTCGCCATAAATTCGCGTCTTGAAATTTCTTTTTTCATATCATTCCTCGTTAATTGCTCAACTATTTCGCGCTCAATGAACGTATAAAGACCACGATCGACTCTATTTCTGCCTGTGTAAGCTCACGCCGGATCGGCGACGGATTTCCGAAACCCTGCATTACCGTCCCGCTACGTCCGCGTCTGATCGTTTCTACCAAAAACGTGTCCGAAACACTCGACAGAAACACTTTGTTGCCGAGTGCGGGACCGTCAGCCCCGGCACCATTCTTTCCGTGGCAACCTGAACAGTTCGACGCGAAGAGCGTTGCTCCGACAGCGGCATCACCCGTCGCCCATATCTGTGGTTTGGCATCGGGCTGAGCCTGAACATCGCCGCCGAGCCCGCGAATATAGGCAATGACCGCACGCAGCTCATCGTCCTTGAAACCATTCACACGATCGCCCCATGGCAGCATCGGCCTACCTGGCCTACCGTTTCGTATCGTTTGAAATAGAAAATCGTCCGACGCGAGCTGCAAAAAGTCGGGTCCGGTGATCGATGGATTAGGAACAGGGCCGGGAAAACGAGTTCCGCGACCGTTTGCGCCGTGACAGCTTGAGCATACCGCCGTGTAGATGGTCTCGCCGTTACTCGCAAACTCGCGTTCGCCAAATCGCATCGCTTTGACGCGGTCTTTTGGTAAAAAAATATCCGGGAGCGTTCGGCGCCGAAGCGATAGCGTGTAGAGCGTAAGCAGGTCTATTTGGTTCTCAGATAATCCAAGAGCAGGCATCTGCGACCCTGCAACCGTGGACGCCGGGGAACGGAAATGCTGGACGATCCAATTTGAAAGGGTGTGATCGCCCTGAACTTTTGTAAAATTTAACTGATTTGGATCCTTATAACCCGATAGCGATAGATTCACGCCCGCATCGCCGCCAAAACTGCCGACGGTGTGACAGCCGGCGCAGCCGACCGAATTGAACTGGGCCTTGGCCTCGATCAGTTTCGGGGCACCCATTTGTGTGTCGAGAAAGATCTTCAACTCCGCTCGGTCGGCCTCATTTACCTCACGGAATGACGTTTTCCAGGCCGGGTCCGTCGCCTGCTGAGATTTTTGCAGGTGAGCTACATACCATTCGGCGTTGTAGCCTTTAAGTCCGATGTGCGACAGGTCGGGGCCTTCCATGCCGGTCACGTTCCCGCCAGGACGCAGCGTTCCACCGCGCCCGTCGAGGCGATGACAGGCGTAGCAGTCAAGCCTTTCGAAAGTTTTGCGGGCATTTTCCAGTGTCGGTAGATTTGGGACATTCAATGGCGTGTGACAAGTTCCGCAACTCGCGTAAGCATATCTCGCGGGCAGCATAGGTTCTGTCCAAAAATGCACGTTGCCGTGGGCGTCGTCTTTCTCCGTTGCCTGGCCCTGTCCGCCGTGACATGTCGTACAGCCGATCTCGGTCGGCGAATGGACGACCGGTTTGTGAGCCGCCCCGACCTTCTGGTCAGTCGTGATCTGCTCGCCGGACGCCATTCCTACGTGGCATGTCACGCAGCGGTCGGTTACCTTGAGCTGCGGATTTACGATCTGGCGTAATCGCAAGTCGATCGGGCCTTCAGTGGTCTTGGCACTACCCTGAATGTCGTGCCAGTCTTTCATGAAGTTTTCGGACACGGCGGCGGCGGCGAGGAGAAGAAACACCCCGATACTTGAAACCATCAACAAATATTTATTCTTGTTCATAGCGTCAATGGCCTCCCCAATCTGATGGTGACCAGAAAAAGTCCCAGTTCGGGCCGCGGAAATATGTGCCGATAACCGTCAGCACAATAAAGCCGCACAGGAAACAAGTGAAAAGAGCGAGTGCTCCCGCCCGCGTCGAGTTATATTTGCGGACCGCCCATATCGAATAAGCCGCATATATCGCTGTCAGAACAGTCCCCGGATTGATAAATGTAATGAAAAGCTGCGGAATATCTGGGAACCACTCGCGGAGCCAACCAAAATAGATCGCAAACGCTTCGACGCCTATAGACGCCGCAAAGCCGACAACGACCGACCACTTCACCAGTTTCCATCCGCCCGGCCCCCCAAACCATTCGCCCGTTCCTTCTTTTTCCCGGTCAAGGAACGGTATCAAGCCCAGACCGATCACGCACAGCATCGGAATTCCGATTCCGCCCATAAATGCCGAGAACGAGACGATCTCCTGCAGACCGAGGAAATACCACGGGGCCTTTGCAGGATTCTCTGGAACAAGGGGATTTGCCAGCTCTTTTAACGGTGCATCTGAAACAAAAGCCAGCACGACACAGATCAGCGTTGTAAGCATCAGCACGCCAAGTTCGGCGTAGAAAAGGTGGGGCATTGACGGCACCGTGTGTTCCGGGCCGCTACCGACTGCCGCCGTTTTGCCTTTTACAATGGCCGCGAGATGGTATGTTTTCGTCGGTACGTCGGTAAAGACCGGATAAAATTCCTTGGCTTCCTCGGCCACCAATTCATCGGCATTCGCAGGTTTCGCAAGCCCGCCGTCCTTACGTATTCGCCAGAAATGCACAGCCATCAACATGACAAGAGCCAGAGGCAAGATCATCACGTGAAGCAGATAGAATCTGATCAACGCCTCTTCGCCAACCTTGTCGGAACCCAGTAGTATTTCACGCTGCAGGCCGCCGATGTCGGCCCATGCAGTAATACCGAGCGCGTCAGTAATTTCGCGGGGCGATTGTGCAATATTGGCTCCGATCGTAATTGCCCAGTAGGCAAGCTGATCCCATGGAAGCAGATATCCTGTGAATGATAAACCCAATGTTGTAACCAACAGCCCCCAGCCGATAAACCAGTTAAATTCGCGCGGTTTCCGGTACGATGCGGTGTAAAACGCCCTAGCCATGTGCAGGATCACGGCGATCACCATCACATTCGCGGCCCAGCGATGGATGTTTCGCATGAACCGTCCGGTAGGCACAATAAAATGAATATCCTTGATCGATTGATAGGCTACGTCGGGATACGGTTTGTAATAGAACATCAGCAGAATGCCGGTGATCAGAGTGATAAGAAATGCCGCGGTCGTCATAATGCCAAGTCCCATCGTCGTGCTCCAACGCAGGCTCCAGAGATGGGTGCGGACTGAATGAAGATGCAAAAAGACATTGCCAAAGATAAACGACGAACGCGTGCGATCCGTCTTTGGCGGGCCGCCGCGAAACATTGCCCGATAGACGTGATTCGGGATGGCCCGCAGGTTGAGCCAAAATTCGTGTAATGCTGAATAGCCGTCTGCTGCCATAACCTACACCTTTGTTCCGGTCTTAACGTTCGCTTCCTCGTCGATCGTGAGCACTCCACCGTTTTTTGAGACTTTCAGCCACGGCAAAGGCTTTGGAGCCGGGCCTTTTCTAACCGTTCCGTCTTTCTGAAAACCCGAGCCGTGACAGGGGCAGTCAAATCCCGCTGAGCTCGTCTTAACGATGCACCCCAGATGGGTGCAAACTGTCGAGATCGCAAATACTCCCTCGCCGTCGCGAAAGACGGCGACGTTTCTGCCAGGCGGAACAAACGCCTCACCCTCAGGGAGCGTGTCAGGCAGCGCTACATTAAATTTCTTGGCAGGCGAAGCCGATACGGCCGCTTTTGGCAGCTTTAGCATTCCAAAGATCGAGAGAGCAAAGGCCGCTATCATCGAGCCGAGGGCGGCAAGCCCTAAGAAATCCCTCCGCGGCATAGGTTCAGGATCAAAACGTGATTTTTTTTCATTTGGATGTGTAGTCATACAGAACTCCAATTTGTTGAAAATGTGACTCTTTCCATTGAGATCGCATCGACTGGGCAGCGAATCGCACACAGGGAGCAGCGAATGCAGCGGTCCTCGTCCTTTAAGATCGCCGAGTTTGCTCCCAGTTCAGCATCTTTACCGATCGATGAGTCGATCATTTGTCCAATATCTGTATCAAACTCAAGATCGCCGAGGGAGATTAGCTTTAGACATTCGGTTGGGCAGACATCTGCGCAGCCGCCGCACAGCACGCACCGGCTACCGTCAAAAACCGGTGTAACTCCGCAATCCAGGCAGCGTGACGCTTCGCGAATCGCTTCTTCTTTGCCGTAGCCGATCTCGACGACGTTGCCGGGATGCTCTAACCGTTCTGATGGCTCAATCGTTGGCACTTCGACGCGGCGGATCGATTCGTAGCCGCGTTCACGCCGGTATCGGTCGAGAACGACGTGTGTTTTTATCAGTTCATGTTCGAGTTTGTTACCGGTCAGATATTGATAGACCGACCGAGCCGCTGCTTTACCGGATGCGACGGCGTCGATTAGCAAACGTGTGCCATGGGCCAGATCACCGGCGACAAAGACGCCTTTTGCCGTGGTTTGTAGCGTGGCGGGGTCAACCTTGAGCCAATCGCCGCGCATTCGTTCGACGTCCTGTCCACCGTTCTCCAAAAAAGAAAGGGCTGGCGCCTGCCCGACGGCAAGCAGTACAGTGTCGCAGGGAATTATTCTCTTTTCGTTGTCGTCATATATTGGCGAGAATTTCCGTTCGTCGTCATAAACCCGCAGACATTTCCGAAACGCAACCCCCGTTACGTTACCTTTTTCATCGCGGACCACCTCGGTCGGTCCCCAGCCGTTGCTTCGACGGATGCCTTCTTCGTCACCTTCGACGATCTCGATCGTGTCGGCGGGCATTTCCTCTTCGCCTTCGAGGGACACGAGATGCACGTTTGCGGTCTCAGAGAGCCTGGCTGCGGTTCGCGCGGTATCAAAGGCGATCTGGCGGACAACAGACCGTGCTACGTCATAAGCGACATTTCCCCCACCTATCACTACGATCTCGCGCCCCATCTCGAGATCTTCGCCAAGTGAGACCGCCCGGAGCAGGTCGACGCCTCCGATCACTCCGGTACCACTTTCACCTGTCAAACCTAGGCCGCGTGAAGATTTCGCCCCGACCGCGATGATCACCGCCGCAAAATCCTCGCGAAGCTCGGCAAATGTAATATCTTCACCGACTTTAACTCCGCACCGGATCTCGACGCCGAGGGCCTCGATAACCGCAACTTCTTGTTCGATCAATTCACGCGGAAGCCGATATGCAGGTACGCCAACAGCCAACATCCCCGCCGCGACCGGCTCGATCTCGAAGACTACCGGCCTGAATCCCATTAGTGCTAGGTCGTGAGCGGCCGAGAGCCCCGCGGGACCCGCTCCAATGATCGCGACCTTCTTGCCATCCCCCTTCTCAATTGATTTGTTGGTGCCGGACTTTAAGAGAGCGGCCATCTCCTCAGCATCCGCGCCGACAGGTGGGATAAAATTCCTGATCGATTCCAGAACTTCGTCGGTCGGCCTTGCTTCCGGCCCGAACTGATCGCAAGCAAATCGCTTTAGAGCGCGGATCGCTATGGGGCGGTCTTGGCCGACGAACATTCCGTCATCGTTAACTTTTGGAATTTTTCCGCGACGACAGGCGATCTCGCAAGGGGCCCCGCAGATGCGGCCGCAGATCGAAGCAAATGGATTGGGGCCGCGTGCTATTAAATACGCTTCTTCGAACCGGCCGTCGGCGATCGCACGCACATAACCGCGGGCATCAGTGTGGACGGGACAGGCCACCTGACATGAAATGAGGTTTTGATGGTAACTCACGTCGGGGACGTGAACCTTTAGCGGTAACATACCATTCGCGGTCACATTGGTCGTGAACTGTCTCGAATTTTATGTCTACTTTATCGGGGTGAAATATGACTTAGATCATACAATGAAAAAAAAATGAAGCAATTTCTACCGTCTGTTGAGGGTTTAACCGCCGATCGCACTCATGGATCTCGATGCGTATTCAAAATGGTTCGTATTTATCGTGTGGCCAAACTCTTTTTTGGCGACAGCAGAGCGAATAAGCCCGATGATCTCGCTTCTCGTTCCTCCGTTTCTGAGTAACCCGCGCAGGTCATATTCGGCAGTCGAGAATAAACAAGTACGGATCTGCCCGTCCGCGGTAAGACGAATTCGTGAACATGCGCCGCAAAACGCGTCAGTGACAGCTGAGATGATACCTATTTCGCCTTTTGCCCCATCGACGAAGCGATATTTCCAAGCAGTTTCGCGTCCTCGCGATGACTCGGCCAAACAGATGGGAAAGACCTTATTGACACGGTCCAAGATCTCGCGGCCCGAAACCAGGTCGCCACGTTTCCATTTACGGCCCGAATCGAGCGGCATAAACTCAATAAACCTTATCGACAGCCCCTTTTGGCGGGCATACCGAGCGAAATCGACTAACTCATGGTCGTTGCAACCGCGAATAACCACGACATTGACTTTTGTATCCACGAAACCCACTGCAAGCGCAGTGTCAATTGCATCAAGCACTTCATCCAATTTATCGACGCCCGTAATCGCTGTGAAATTGTCGTGTTTAAGACTGTCGAGTGAAAAGGTTACGCGATCCAGTCCCGCATTTCTCAACGAGTTTGCACGGTCAGGGAAAGAAGTTCCATTGGTTGTTATTGCTAGATCGCGAAGACCATGGCCGGATGTCGGCATCTTTAAACGGGCGATCTCAGTTATCAGATCTTCAATGCCTTTTCTGAGTAACGGTTCGCCTCCGGTAAGACGAATCTTTTCGATGCCCAGCGACACGAATATGTCACAAATATAGGCGATTTCTTCAAGAGTGAGGATGTTCGAACGGCAGGCAGCTGTCGGCACCACAACATTCCGGCAATAGAAACAACGAAAATTGCATCGGTCAGTTAGTGAAATGCGCAGATCACGAATCGGCCTATTGTATTTATCAACGAGCATCGCCTCTGGTGACTCGAACTCCGTAATCTATCATCACAGAGGGCAAGCATGGGACATATGATCTGGGTCATATTCTTAAAACGGATTTCGGCCGCAGACCGAATCCGATAACAAGATAGTAAGGCGCAAATAAACTAGTGACTTTGAATGGGGTCATAATGAGACAAAATAAATAAAATAGAGTGTCAATAAACGTTAGTTTTTTGACATCGCCGATTTCGAAAAGGGGATTACGGTAAAATCAGCGTTTGCGAAGTACGTTTTTCGAAAGGTTTTTTGACACGCTCTTCTTAGTCACCTCCCAAAGTATGAGAAATAGTTTTTATACAACTTATGTGAGTATTTCCTTAACCAGTGATCTATCATTCTCCAGTGTGTATTAAGATTTAATTCTGTATGTCTTTTTCCAGGAATGCGCATCAAAGGTGGTGAGCTGAGTATGCCTCAACCATATAAAATACTATCGAATTTATGGCCCCATGCTACGAAAATCATCAATTGTATGATGCTGTTCGCTCGTTTGTGATAGCCGCGATTGAATTATCGGCAGAGCGCCTCGGGACAAAATTTCCGTCGTCGGACTGGTCGATGTTTCCGTTCTTTCCATTTGGGCATCTTAAGGACGAAATTATTGCGCTGCCAGAATATGCTCAGTGTATGGCAGTGATCGAGAAAGACGACCGTATTTCATCTCATTTTAATGAAATGGTCGGGACGGAGGAATTGTCAAAGCGGTGTTTAGGGTCAGAGGATTTGATGCTTCGCCTGCCACACCTTGGCATCTACCAAAACAAGATCGAGTTTAATACGGAATTTTTCGAAAGGGAATACAAGCTATTTGAAACGGAAGGGCACGCGCCCGATTTTGGGTACGAAGCCATAATCCCGTTGCCAGGCGTATCCTTCTGCGAACCGATCAAACTAGATGAGACGCTTGAGATTTGTCGAGTCGCCCATTCCGACCTGATCGCTCCAATTGAAGATGATCTAAACGATGAACTCTTGTGGTCACCGTTATGGGCGATACGATGCTACTACCGCATCCCTAAGATCGTCGGGGAAAATGACCCGCTCTCTCGTGCCGAAGGGGCGAAGTGTAATGAGGAAATTAGGACTTCGGTGAACCATAAGATGGAAGGCGTTATTGCAAGTCTGCGCCTTATCGGTTCGCAAAATGTCTATGCGGCTCAGATAATCCATCGAACCAGATCATGGTTCTTCCACCACAGCCACCCGTACCCGGTGCGGTACATACCGCAGGCGCATTGGAAAGAGGATTTGAGCAGGGACTATAAGGATGCATTGATTAACTTTTGGATAAAGTTCGAAAGTGAGAACGTCCAGAATCGAGGGCGAATTGTTACTGCCGCAAGACGGTTTAGCTTGGCGCACGAGCGATACGATTGGGAAGATCAAATTATCGATTTGCTCATTGCCGGGGAGGCACTTTTTCTTACTGAAAATAACGAGGGCGAGCTTACCTACCGCCTGCGGTTGCACACAGCTTTATTCCTGAGTGCTGAACCTACCGACCGGAAACGAATTTTTGACGATATGGGGCGCGCATACGACCTGCGCAGTGGAATTGTACATGGTAGTGCTGACCTGACTAAGAGAATCAGAAAGATCGAAGCGAGAGAGATAGGTCAATTCGGCGACGAGTACCGGCTACGTGAGTTTATCTTCCGAATTCAAACCTACATCCGTCTCTCAATATTCAATATGGTCATGTTAGCATTTGAAAATCCCGATCAACATCCGTTAGTGGATTGGGAAGGTATGGCCTTGAGTAACGCCCAACTGATAGTCAAGAAACACTAACCGTCGTCACGCCGGATCAGGTGGTTCAGTGAACTGGCGGAACCGGGCAAAGCACAAAGAAGATTGCGCAGGTGAAAGGGAAGTGCGGGAAACGTTGCGATTAGCCCAGACTATTTCATGGCAAAAGCTGGATGTAAATCTTTTGGTATAGCTAATTCACCAGAAAGTCAGCAAACCGAATGAACCTATTGAAAATATTAATAGCCATTTTGCGATCACCGGCTTCCGCGTAGGCCTTCATAATATTCAAAAATCCACCATGCCCGGTATTACGGAAGAGGAACTCTGCGGCTTCAGATCGGGTTTCCCGTAGGCGGAGGGCTGCGGCCAATCCCAGATAAAAGTATGGGGAGTTGGCGGTAAACCTCGTCTCGGGGAAGTAATTCGCCTCGAATAAATCCCATAACATCCTCAGATCCCCAGAAATTTCAAATGTTTTATCAATCAAGGTATTCCAAGATTCAGGCTGGGTAAGTACGATCTTATTTGACCAAGTATGCAACTCAAGATAACGTCGACGCAGGGAGCGGATGCTTTTTGTAGCCGCAACCTTCCTACTAAAAGTTCGTTCGGAAGGTAGTCTTTCCTTTTTCTTCGGCTGTACGATACGAGGCAGTCTTCGATGATAAATCTTAGATAAGCGACTGAGTTCCTTCTCTACATCAGACAAGATTGACTCGTAACCATGATACTCACTCACATCGGTCGTCAGCATTTCTTTATAAAGCTTCATAGCTTTATTGAAACTATCAAGTTTTTCGGTGTTGGTATAAAGGTCATTATCTGTGACTTTTAAATAGATTTCGATTCGTCGGAAATAGTACTCTGCCTTCACCTTTCCATCGTAAGAATCATACTCTCGGAAGGCTGTCATTTGAGCTTCCAACTTATCGATCGATGTTCCAAGGGCCACTTTACCGCGAAGCAGGGCCGAGATGGCTATCTCGCGTGGATCGTGATGGTTGGATACCTTATACAATTTATCCGTCAGAAGTTCTGCAAACTCTATGTCAGTTTCAGCAGCGAGTTCGATAATATTGTACGGTCCGCGCCATGTCTCTTTGCCGTCTGCAATCTTATTAACCTTGAGAGTTAGGTCGAAAATCAGTAGAGCAAGCTCTTTGAATTTTTCAAGTGTAATCCAGTTATTTTCGACTAAAATCCGTAGTGAGTCTACCAAGTAATAACTAATAATCACATCGCGTCGCCATCCTAGTCTAAGCATGCCTTCGGTGATCCCTTTATGAATATATATTCGTGCCTTATGAGCGTTAAATCGCGCAAACAGGAGTGCAATCTGAAAACATATATTTACCAATCCGGGGAAATCTTCATCCCAAGTCTCAATTTTTTCTTCGAGTGGAAGTAATTGAAGTTCATCTGCGAGGCGGACATATGTCTTCGGGCTTAGTCGCAATAACTCTAGATAAAACGCCAACGGAAATAGATCATTCTCACGAACGATCAGGCGCCTTGCCAGAAGTTTTTCTTTGAACGTTCCTGATTACTGTGATAGAAAATCTGTGCCCATAGCTTGGATAGTTTTCCACCTAAGTGCGGTATGCCGCCGTTTGCGATTGTCTGGCGAAGGCGAAGAAAATCAGCGCTATCGTCTCAATTGTGGTATTCGCTTGAAGAAGACTTAGAAAACAAGTGTAAATTCCCGCATAGGTTCCTAACTCATCAGGGTAGTACGAACCGGCTGCATTTCGTGATTCGACAAGGCTTTCCAACTTGTTGCATTCCGTTGCGTAAGAAAGTAGGGCATACCTTAAAGCCGAGTTTTTACCTCTCCAGTCGACCTCTCTGTGATCGCGGACCTCATAAAGAGAATTTGTTGCGAAATCCAACTCGAGAGCTGAGAGTGGCAAATTGAGGAATCGCTTGAAGAAGAAAAAAGAGGCGCTGAATTCATCGAGCTTTGGAGAAAACTTCTTTAGCCGCCGACGCACAGCATCGGTGATCTTAGGGTTATGCACAGGGATATGAAGGAAATCAGGTGTCGCACAAACCTCAAGAAACATTTGAAACTCTTCGTCATCAAGTAACGCAATTAACCTCGGAATCTGCTGAGTTCGATTTGACAACACAACTCGGAAAAAACCCTTTACTAACTTTTCCTTCCCGTCTTCGCGAAATTGCATTCGGAATCCCGCGGTATAATATTTGTATTGAGGACGGACATCGCTTTCTAGAACTTTTTTGGCGCTGATTTTTGATCCCGAAACAACCAAGAAAATATAACTTTCGAATTGGTCATAGAGAAGTCGTTGAGCGTCTTCTTTCTCTTGATCCGATATAGGGTTTATAAAACTCTCTCGAAAGGCGTCGAGTTCCGACATCAAAGATTTCGTTCTATTTGACTTACGCAGTGCTGCCCAGGAACGTAAATCGACAGGAATCTTCCTCTTGATCTCAAAGTTTTCGTCCGTTAATAATTCGTCAAAAATATCCTTACGTTGACCAATAAGTGCAGGAACAAAATCTTCTGCTTCAAGGTAATATGGGTCATCAGCTCCGTAGCCCCTTCCGTTTCCCAGATAAACGTCGATAGTGTTGACTTCCAATAGTGCAGGTATATCTACGCGTAACTCATAGTTTCGTCGGGCCATCACGAGGAATAAATCTAGCAAATCACGGCTGCCTACTACGCTTTTCGTGCGTAAAACGCTTGGATCCTTCTCATATTCAACAAATAAACGTCGCAAGAAAAAATATTCCTGAAATCGTCGATGCTGAAAAATATATGTTGTTGAACCGTCACCATCATCGTCGGTTCCGTAGATTCGAAGAAAATTTCAGCGATATAGCTAACGATCTGGTTCGCATCCCGATAGTCTGTGCGAGGGAATTTCTTAAGGACCCGATTTAAGAGATCTTGATGATACAGGCGAAATTGAAATTTGTCTTGAATATCATAGGCAATATCCTCACTCAGGCTTAATATTGCTTCGAGTTTCGGAGTCGGGAGGTTCAGGCTCTCGATGTTCCGTGAATGAGATGGACTAGATAATAACAATCTAATTTTTTCTTCAAAGAGATCGATGATTGTACTCCTTGCGTCCAAACTCTCAATAGTTTCCCAAAGCAGTCTGAGTAAGAGAACGTCTTTTATGTCGCCCAAGAGATCGGAATTCTTAATCGACAAGAGCATCTTAGTCTTGGAAGACTCGTTCTTTGCGGTGAAATATTCCTCAATTGAATTCTTGTCGAGGTCTGAGATGTGATACTCAACGGCATTAGGAAAATAACTTTTCGTAGTAATTCGATTTGGGTTCCCAGTACGACAGGATATTACGATCGAATGAGTTGAGGCCTTAGCCGACGTTTCGTAAATCTGATTTAGTATCAGAATAGCTCTATCATTGCTTAGCTCGTCGAGACCATCGAGCAGATAAATACACCTCGCCCTCGCGTCAAGCCCAGCGTCGGAACGTCTACCCCTTATTAGGTGGTCAAAACTCTCACTTGAACAGTTTTTGAGATTCACAAGTATAGGCAACGCATCTTGATCAAGTAAATGCTTCCTCATCTCGGCTTCATCGAATAAGTCGAGCCCCCCAAGTCTTTGCAGCAACTTGTGCATGATGAGCGTTTTGCCTGAACCTGGACTGCCTGTAATAAGAATTGGTTGATGATTAGAATCTTTCAGCGCATCCACAACTGCCGCAAAGTCATTTTGGTTGTCGAATGACAGGTCTAGATATTCGTTGGATTGAACTATTGCTAGTTTTTTTGGTTCTACGCTACCCCTTATAAATGCTAGGTCATCACAAACGCTAAAATACATTTGGGCTAAGACAAAGTTAGCGGGCGCGTTGAGTTTAAGGAATATGTCTTTGTCGGTTATGAATTCGACCTGCACTTTTTTGGCGGCAGCTAGTTTGTCGATTCGTGTCTCCGGGTCGGATTTTGCTACACCGTCTTTCCCAAGCGTCTTAGGTAGGTTCGAGTATATAAATAGCGTGTCGAGATCATACGTAGTTAGTGCCTTGTTGACGGAGTTTTCGACCTGCGTCCATTTGAAAGTTGAATCGAAATATTTAGCTTGGAAACCGTAGACTTTGCCTTTGGCCTTAAACGGTTCTGTCTCGATGCCGGGTTGATTGCGGTACGAATCGATTTTCGAGATCCCCAGTTCTCGACAACAGAGAAACATCGCTAGATCTTCGAACGACGATTGTTTGCTTTCAAACTTTTGACCAAACGTATTCCAGCTTAGTGCTTGCATAAGGTGAGCATTTCAGTTTCCATTTTTCCACATAAGATACTTTGGCGGTTCTGGCTTTAGCCAGTTCCAATGATCTCAAGTAGATCAAGTTCAATATTCTGCCAATCTTGGTTTAGGTCGATCGTTCTAATATGGAATGGATAGCTGTTCAGATCGAACCTAAGACTTACGGAATTATTGACTACCGGGTATAGCAGTAGTCCTTCCAGATTTCTCCAACCTTTCTGCTTTTCGGCGTGATGGAGATATGCGTACATCTGATAAAGATGCGACGGCTTCAGCGATTCCTTGCCCCGATAAGTGCTTAGGACACTTTTAGAGAATTTACAGTCAATAAGGATCTGACGATCGTCGCTTGATAGGCAGATGTCGGTCCTCATTTCGGGTATGAATTTTCGTGCTTGTTCGTCGGAAGATGTTAAATTCCAGTAAAGTTTCGGGGCTTCAACCTTAAACCTCCCCTGTTTAATTCTGTAAAAATTCCGGACGAATTCCTCGAAAAGCGCCCGCATCTGACCTTCATCTCTAAAGAAGTCTCTAAAGCGGCTATGGCCCGTCGACTCGTCAACAAGCAGGTTCTCAAAAACCAGCTCGCACACATTCAATAAAAACCGATAGTAGTTGTTATTGCGATGCAATTGTACCCGGCGAAATATCTGTGCTGAAAGGCGAATCGGGTTCACGTCACGTAGCCATTTTAAGGTTTCCCACAGTTCCATTTTCAGGTCATCGTTTAATCCATCACTGAGCAGCAGCGTTTCGATCGTCGATTTGAGGATGCGATTATGAAGAACGTCATGGCTCAATTCATCAAACTCGCATAACGGGCGTCCGCGACTGATAAGATTTCTTTTGATTGATTCCGGGAAATTTATCCGGCCACGAATTCGAGGAGTCTCCTCTGAAAATGCAAGGTAATCTCTATCAAAGCCACGCCGAATCAGGTGCTTTACGCCGCTCGTCAACACTCGGGCAAACAGATCCGCCAGCTCAGTGGAGTTGATCGAACTGACGTCGATTGTGTCGCGTTCGTCGAGCTTGTTCCACGCATAGCAGAGTAGATAGTAAATATTTTGAATCGGTATCGAATCGTTCATGTCCTATCGTTCGAAAATTTCAAGCTAGTAACAATTCAACACGTTCCGCGATCTTGCTGTCGTTGTCGACCCAATACTCTTCGAGGAGGGGTCTAATTTCAGATTCGACCACTTCTCTAAACCAGTCGCTATCAAGTTTTATTCCTTCGGCGGGGCAGAAGTAGCTATGGCCAATACAAAAGCCGGTTCCTAAGTTTCGACTGTCTGCTGAGATATCAGAATTCAGTTTGGTTATTACATCGACTATTTTGTTTACGAGATTGGAGTCGGCGCCGGCGTCAGTTAGCGTCTGAGCAAACTTCTTACTTTCGAACTGCGGTGTAAGGCTCACGAAAGCGAAACGCCGTCTCAAGGCGTAATCGACCAACGAAAGTGATCTGTCCGCTGTGTTCATGGTTCCGATCAAATAGAGATTTTTCGGCACGTAGAACCGCTCCTCTGAGGTTCGGGAATAAGTCAGCGGCACCTGAAATTCCTCACCGCGTTTATCGTGCTCGATCAGCATCATTAACTCGCCAAAGATCTTGCTAAGGTTTCCTCGATTTATCTCATCGATAACAAAAAAGTAGTCCTTTTCAGGGTTCCGCTGGGCTTTCCGACAAAATTCATAGAATAGTCCGGGCTTGATGACAAAATTACCACTTTCATTCAAGCGGTACCCCTGGACAAAATCCTCGTAGGTATAGGACTGGTGAAACTGAACCATCTCCACTCTCGACTTATCCTTTTCGCCCATTACCAGATGAGCTAGTCTTTTTGCGATAAACGTCTTGCCCACACCAGGAGGCCCCTGAAGAATGATATTCTTCTTTCGTCTGAGTCTAGACAGGATGTCGTCCAGCATGTCCTCGGAAAAGAAAAGCTCCTTCAGGGCATCTGATTTAGAATACGTATCCAGAGTTGTGGCCGTCTGGGTAGGATTTAGTTCATCCAAGCTCGAGCGAATGATCTCAAATTCGTCCTCGGTTACCCTAAAAAGGCTCCCTTGATTATTGTTTAACGGTTCGCATTCAGACAGGCTGGCGTCTGCCTTGAGTTCGTCGTAAGTGAGAGGATTATCGAAACGCTCGACAAGTTTGAATTCGATCGATTCTTCTCCTTTGCTTTCGTGTAACCCTCTCGTTATCTCGCAAATTGCTACGATTTCGCGATCCGGGCTCGTCACATAACCAATGACTAGGTCACCTGGCTGCACTTCTAGAAAGTACTTATATTTCTGCCGCTTATTTCCTCGATCGTTATGTGTCGTATAGACCTGAGTGTCCCCGATGTCGAGTTCGTCATAACGCCAAATTCGAGGACTGGCATTTAACCACCAAAACTGCTGCTCACCAGTGGTGATGGTAACCGATTCCTTGTCGGCCTTTGAGACATCGACGTCATGCGGAACAGGAATATCAATGATCCCAAACAAACGGCGGACAAAGTCGTGGTAATTAGTTATCTCGGTCAGAGTCTTGATTGCGGGATAATTTTCAGGCCCTAGTTCCCATGGCCCATCGACCGTGAGCCACTCGACCTTACGAATATGTCGGTATTCAGCTCTCGTTTCATCAAATTCATAATCACCAGTAATTCGAGCCAAACCGAGTAGGTTATTCTTGCCGCGCTTTGCAAACACATAGTCACCGACCTTCATTTCGTTGGCAAATTGCCAACAGCATCCGACGTCGTTATATTTCGCGCCTTGTTCATCAGGCCATCCCGCGAGTTTCAATTCTTCGCGATTTTTATAGTCCTTTAGACTGTTCTCAATTTCAAAATCGATTGCAATAAGGTTATTTGTATAGAAATCCACCCATTGATCGCCGTTCACTCCGACACCCATTGTCCAAACGGCGGGGGCATTTCTTTTTTGTTGCGCCGGGGTTGGAGCCTTGACTTGGCCATCGGTCCAGGCATTAAACGAGATGGTGGGAAAATCAAAATCTATCGTTTCTTTAACTCCGGAAACGAGGTCCACATAGGCCGATGCTGTTCGTACTCGTTCTGCGTCAATGTCAAACTTTTTCAGATATGCACGGTTAATGCCATCGATCGAGAGATATTCGTACGGGTTAAACCAAAACATCGCCATCGAGATCATGCGCAACGAAAAACGATCGACGCAGGCGTGTAGTGCGTCAATTGAAAGCTCGATAAGCGGCTTTTCGTAAACTTCGGAAGCCAGTTTCCATAGATCTGGTATTTCGTCATGGTTTCGGTCCTTTTTCCAGTGAAAGAACCAAGACTTCATGTTGTTAGCAACCGGAATGCCATCAAAGTCTTGAGGTAAGGGGCTTTCAAGCCCCCACTTCTGTTTAAGGAACTCAAGTATGCGCAGTCGTCCTTCGCGGGTGATTCCGCGATTAAATGTCGCAAAGAATGTGAAAGGGTCGATCTCCTGGATTTCAATCGCAACATCCCCCGTATCCCAATCTCCAAAGGGTATGACCGGCACGTTCAGAGACTTAATCTCCCGCAACAAGGCGATCAACTCGTCCTGACGGTTTTCGTATTGCAATACACGGCCAGCAATTTCTCGATAAATCGGTATCCAAGTAAACTCGCTCATTAACAACTGCCTCCATTCATCGTTGCAGACGTGAAATACAATCACCCCGCTCTTGAATCGATTCCAAAAATTGTCGTCCGAACCCTGTGCGCGTCGCAATCCCGAGTTGCCCACCGCCGGATTTGATCTCGACTTTCATGTTGTAGAAAATGTCCTCTTCGAAGAAGTCAGTTTCGTCAACCAGAAGGGCGAGGATGGCGTCCATAAACGTCTTTGGGAAATCTGAATAAGCGTCAAAATCGTAAATACCTAAATCACCAAGTTCCAGCCCGGTATCTTGAGAGAAGACTTCTTTGATGTCCCAACGCTCGCCACCTGTCCCGGGCGTTAGGTCACATTGAATCTCAACATTTATATCCTTAGTTTCAAAATTGTCCATACTAAGAAACCCAGGCTTCGGAAAGCGTTTCCGCCTGCTCTAGGACCAGTTCGATTGCGGCCTGTTCGAGATCCGGGGGGTATTTGTATTTGCGCAATATTCTTTTGACCATCAGGCGCAACCTAGCACGGACGGTTTCTCGTACCGACCAATCAACTGTGGTGCTTTTGCGAAGATTTTCGGTCAATTCGATGGCTATCTTTTTAAGAGTTTCGTCTGAAAGCTCTCTGACGGCGGCTTCATTATCAGAAAGGGCATCGTAGAACGCGGTCTCGTCTATATTTAGCCCAAGTTCTTCCCCATGTTTCGATGCGGCGGCAAATTCTCTTGCCATTGCAACGAGTTCCTCGATGACTTGGATCGTTTCAATTGCCCGATTATGGTATTTGTTCAGCGTTGCGAGCAGCATTTCCGAAAACTTCTTGCTCTGAACGACATTGGTTTTTAGTCGGGCTTTGATCTCGCCTTTCAAAAGACGCTCTAGTAATTCCACCGCGAGATTTCGTTGCGGCATCAACTTAACTTCTTCGAGAAACTCATCTGAAAGAATTCCAATATTTGGACGGTCGAGCCCTGCAAAAGAAAAAATATCTAATATTTCATCCGAGGCGACCGCCCGGCTAAGAATCTGCTGTATTAACAACTCTCGTTGCTCGTTCTTGTATCGTTTTTCAGATTCTTCCGGTTTTCCAATGAAAACACGAACGGCCTGAAAGAAAGCGATCTCTTCGCGAAAGCGAGCGGTTTCGTCGAGGGTGCTGCAAAGTGCAAAGGCTTTCGTTAGCTTATTAACGCTGTCAAAGAATCTTTTCTTACGCTCTTCGCCTAGACCGAGAATATGATCGGCCGCATCAGGCAAAAGTGTGATGGCCTCGGTTTCAAAATCCTGATAATCGAACCCGTGGAACATTCCCCGAATTACTGTCATTTCCTCAACAACGATTGGCAAGGCTTTTTCCGCCGCTTCTTCGTAAAGCTCGCCTTCACCTTCGGCCTCGGTGTATTGCTTCATGGCGGCTCTCAGTTCGTGACCAATGCCGATATAGTCAACGACCAAGCCTCCCTGTTTGTCTCTAAAGACACGATTTACACGAGCGATCGCCTGCATCAGCGAATGTCCGCGCATCGGTTTATCGATATAGATCGTGTTTAGGCTCGGAGCGTCAAAGCCGGTGAGCCACATGTCACGAACGATTGCGAGCTGAAAATCATCGTCCGGATTCTTAAATCTTTTTCCAAGTCCTTTTTAACAAGCTTTGGATAGATATGCGGCTGCAAACTCTGTTTGTCACTGGACGAGCCAGTCATGATAACTTTCAAAACGCCCTTTGTCGGATCGTCATCATGCCACTCTGGACGAAGTGCGACTATTTCATCGTAAAGGCGAACGCAGATATCGCGTCCCATACAGACGAACATTGCTTTGCCCGGCCCTGCGTTGGTCTTGGACATTTCGGTCTGGCGAGTTTCGAAATGTTTTACAAAATCTGCCGCGATCTTCTTGAGACGTTGTTCGGCACCGACTACCTTTTCAAGCGTTGCCCAGCGACTGTGCGAACGTGCCCGTTCGCTTTCTTCGTCGTCCTCGGTTAATTCCTCAACCTGTTCGTCGAGAGTCGGCGTTTCATTAGGACTTAGTTCGAGCTTTGCAAGCCTGTTCTCGTACAGGATCGGAACGGTCGCTCCGTCTTCCTGTGCCTGCTTCATGTCGTAGATGTCGATGTAGGTTCCGAAAACGGCTTGCGTGTCGCGTTCGAGCATCGAGATCGGCGTTCCGGTAAACGCGATGAATGATGCATTTGGAAAAGCATCGTGCAGATGATGTGCAAAGCCGTACTTCATCTTGCCCGTCTTTTGGTCTATCACTGGATTTAGTCCGTATTGAGTTCGATGGGCTTCATCGGCAATGACGACGATGTTAGAGCGGTCAGTCAGGGTTGGAAACTTAACCTCATCGTCAAAAAGACTAAACTTTTGGATTGTTGTAAAGATGATCCCGCCCGATGGACGGTTTGCTAACAGATCGCGAAGCTCTTGCCGAGTCTCGGCTTGCTTCGGTGTTTCCCGCATTAGCTCCTTCGCTTGGCTGAATGTTCCGAAAAGCTGGCCGTCAAGATCGTTGCGGTCAGTTACGACGATTATCGTCGGGTTCTTCATTTCCGGGGCAGTGATTACCTTTCCGGCGTAAAACGCCATCGAGATACTTTTGCCCGATCCTTGCGTGTGCCATGCAACGCCTATTTTTCCTTCTTCTTCCGGTAAAGTCGCTTCCAAAGTCTTTGCGAAAGCTTTTCGAACCAAATGAAATTGATGGTAGGCGGCGATCTTTTTGATCGTTTCTTTTTCTTCTTCAAAGAGAACAAAGTCGCGGATATATTCGAGAAGAACAACGCGACGGAAAAGCCCTCGTATTAAGGTTTCTGTTTCCCGGCTTTCGCCAAGAGGGTCAAGCTTGACGCCGTCAATCGTTCGCCACAGGCCAAAGCGTTCATAGTCCGCTGTAAGGCTTCCGACTCGTGCTTCACGCATATCGGCAATGACGAGCAACTCATTAAAAATGAATAGATCGGATATCTCTTCTTTGTATGTCTGAAGCTGTTTGTACGAATCGTAGATGGTTGTGTTCTTATCGGCGGGATTTTTTAGCTCAAGAACGGCAATCGGAAGGCCGTTGATAAAAATAATGATGTCAGGCCGTTTTGTGCTTTTGGCACCCCTGATCGAAAACTGATTGACGGCGAGAAACTCATTCGCATCTACATTCTCGAAATCAATTATCCGCACAAAATCAGCTTTAGTCTCGCCGTCCTCTTGATACTGCACCTTCACGCCATCTCGAAGCTGTCGATGAAATTCGCGGTTGCTTTGAATCAGAGATGGAAAGTTCGGACGGGTTATTTGAGAGATTGCATCGTCTAGCGCGGCCGCCGGAATGTTTGGATTAAACGTCGTCAGCTTTTCACGAAGGCGCCCAAGCAGAACAACTTCACGATAATCCTTTCGCTCGGCCCTTTCAGTATCAGGCGCGATCTCGTAACCGTTTTCGTAAACGTAACCGAGTTCAGCAAGAATGCCGAGTAAATGATTTTCGAATTGTTCTTCGTTAACCTTCATTAAAAATTACGATTTTTATTTAGACTACTTTGCTTTCAAATTAGAAATCGTTGAATTTAGCCGGCATTATTAAAAAGGATTAAAAAATTCATTTAGCAATCAAATTGAAATTCACTTCTAGATCCTATTTGCAATAAAATTGGAAGTTGTTGATAACGTGACACTTAAAGAAATAATCAACTAAAATTGAATTTGTAATCAAATAAGAATTACGCCCAATATGGCACATATCTGGCGTACCTCTTTGAAGTGCTTTCCGGGTCTTCCAATTTAATTAAATTTTCATCTACCGTATTCTTAATGATTCCAGAAATAATATCAGCTTGGGAATCTGCTAAATTGAAACGTTCACGTAAAGACTGATTAGACATCTTTTCATTCATTACATATTTAAGAACACAATGTTGGAAACAAGCCCGAATTTTATCCTTTTTGCCCATTCCTGAAAACGGAGAATGCGAAAAAAGGATTGCCGTAAAATGTTTATCGCTATTTCGAAAGTCCGGGGCGGGCAACTGCCAAGCTTCGACGTTTCCGATTACTTTATCGATTCCGCTACCCTGGCGTTCACAAATACCCAATCGACGCATAAGATCCGCAAGAGTTTCATTTCTCGACTGGTAGCTATCAAGCAATCGATCTGGTGCGACAGGGGACAACCCCGGATTACTGATCTCCATCCGATTTGCATATATCTCGACCGCAACGAAAATTCCTTGTTCTTGAAAATCTTGATGAATTAACGCATTTGCGACAAGCTCACGTATCGCAATCGGTGGAAACATTTTTACATCTTCCCGAAAAGCTTTGCCAATAATCTCATTAGAAGGTAATCTGGCGTCGATATAATCGATCAAATTTCCAAAACCAACAACGTAACCTCTATTCCCAAATCCGTCAGATTTAACTCCAAACTTGTTAATACCTTCAAAAACCGTTACGCGAGCCGCTTTACCCTTTAATGTTTCAAATGCTTCCAGGTCTTTCGCAAATAAAATTGCCCCCAGGTTTGTAATGTCGTAGGAGTCTTCTCTCTTACGAATTAACTTTTCGTGCTCAAATCGTTCGAGTACCGTGCCCCGCTCAGATGGGTATGGGATTTTAAGAAGATCAAAATATATTTGAGTGTCGAGCAAACGGACGATATCCTCAGGTGTTTGGTCGGCCACGGCAATCTGCGACAGGAAATCCGGTTTACCCTCATCAAATATTTTCCTTAATTGGTCAGCGCTCATAGGCACAAGATCTTCGCCCACGCGCATCAGATAGCTGCCGTCATAATGCATCGCAGAACCTTTGGGTCGGGGAGGGATGTGAAACACAATCACTCGACCTTTGGCATGCCACAACTCGTCTATATCCACCCGAATCCGAAGTTTGTCAAATATCTTGGTTTTCGTTTCGTTTAGATCCAGAAAGGCATTTGTTGCTACCACTTCCCGAGGTTTAGCATCGCTGACGCCGAGGATTAGTTTTCCGCCACCTTCATTACATATTGCAACACAGTAACGATTGAGCTTGGCCTGGTTCCATTCTGACTTCGCGGACTTGAACTCAAGCCTTTCGCCTTCGTCAGACGCCATCCATTTTTCGAGTTGTTCTATCGTAACCGTCAACTATGCAGCCTCCATTTCGAAAGCATTCTCGTAACTATAGCCGTAACCGGATCCGCGAGAATGCCGAGCAGATAATTGACGAATTGTTCTTCGGTTATTTTCATTCACAAGCCCAATTACCAGGAGCCGCCGGAACGCGCAGTCGCGACAACTCTTTCCTTGCCGCCAAACACAATAACTACGTCAACGGAGACCTTGACCTTGCCTAGTAGGTAAGAAAGCATCGAATCCCGGCCATAGCTAGTGTCCTCTCTGATGCCGGCAGCACTCATAATTGCCTTGAGCGTCGATTCGCCCAACCTCTTTGCTTCACTAGATCGGTATTTGTTTCCACCGGTGAGAAGTTGTGTTGTACCGTCAATAACGATATTTGCCGAAAGGTCAGTGTCAGTCGCTGATGTCGAATTAGACAACACCGATTTTGTTTTGACCGAACCCGAAATATAACCGACGCAGTCGAGGTTTTGAATCGCTCCTCTTGTGCTCGACGATTCGCGTTCCTCGCCTCGATTCTTTCCGCCTCGTCTAGATCCACAAGCTCAGTTGCAGGAACGGCCAGAGAGGATTTTGTCCGCTCATCCTCAAGTATCTTGCGCAACTTTTCACCTTCCTGCCGGATGAGTTCTTCTTCTTGTTTGGAGCGACCTTCGTCATAAGCTCGCTTAAAAAGCATTTCCTGATCGCCACCGATTACTCCAACCGCTCCGACGAGTTCCCATCCAAATTTACCCAAGGTGTCCATCGATTTTTGAGTCGAAAGCCCCTCCTTCGCTATAACAATTCCGGCTTGTGAGAAGGACAAGAGCTTCGAAAGCCCGGAGCTCTTGGCTTCTGGATCTGTCATTGGGTCGGAAAAATAGACTTTGCCAAACGAGACCACCAAATATTCCCATTGTGGCTGGTTGCTTCGTGGTCGAGTCGGAGTTTGTCCGGTCGCTGAGAAAACAATTGTTAGGCTCAACAATGTACAAGCGATTATCGATTTGATTTTCATTTTGATTATTCTATCCCCTAAATTCTCCGAGCAGGTGGTTTTCGAATTGTTCTTCGGTTATTTTCATCCGATCTGCACTACAAATATAACTCAGCCAACGCTTCGCCTGCGGACTTCCTAATTATTTCTACTTGTCCAGGTCTTGAGTTACTTAGATTACTAATCTCTCGAACATACGCGATTTCTGTATTTCCAAAGCTTGGATCAACAATCCGCAATTTATGGTCTATTGTCTCGTTGAGCCATTTGGAAACATAAGTATTTACATGCTCGTCGCGCAACGAGTAACCAATTACGGTCAGTAGGTCACAGTTTTCTAGTTCGTTCTGAAACTGCCGTAGTAAATCTAGAAACGGGCCTTCGGCGGTAAGTTTATTTCTTTGCCCAAAAATCACTGCGGGTCTTTCAAAACTGGATTTGAATTGTTCCGTAGCGGTCTGGCAGATTATGCTATGGCTCATTGGCCTTTCATTTGTTCTAACTTTCTGTTTCCACGACCAATCGATCGACCCGTGCAATTTTATTAAATGAAGTCCCTGAGCGGTGAAATCGAAAACGCCCTTTTCCGACCAATTCTCGATGCCGGTGTTGCAGTCAATTGCATTTGCCTGAGCAATTAATTCGACGCCGTTATCATAGTTAAGTGTAGCGATAACTAGCCGACCTTGACTTGCTGTTTTACCGAGAACGGGTTTTAGATACTCGACTTTGATCGGATCTTCAATAAAGGCCAGATCTTTTAGCATCAATATCATCTGCTCTGCCGTGTCTTTAAACTTTCGACCTTGTGCAGGCTTCTGTTCTAACTGTGAAACAAGCTGTTTGAATTCCTTGTCCAGTTCCGAATTACTGCCCGACGAATTGGGCTTGAGATTGTCCGACCATTTTTTTGAAATTTCTTTAACATATTCGGCAACAGCTTGCCCGATCTTATCGCTAGATGAAAGACTCACCGAACGACCTTTTAAGCTAGCCTCAATTATTTTCTTTACGCTATTTTCTAACGCTTTATCGATTTTATCGGCACTGCTGGAAAAACTTGGTTTTTGGCTCAATGCATACTGAACTTGTTTCTCGACCCGCTCCTGAATCAGCTTAAGTAGTTTATCCAAGCGCGGCGGTGACGGTGTGAATTTATCAAACGTCTCGATCATGGAATCCCATGATCCGACGAACGGCGAGACTTCCATTGTGTTTCTCTCAGAAAGAAGAAGCACTGCATTAAATAAGTCCTCGACATTCACTCCATTCGTAAATGGGTTGTAGTTGCGCTTTCCCGCGTCAAAGAGCAATCCGCCAATAACGAAATTTAAGACCTTTGTGTAGTCGCGTAAATTGTAATTATCCTGGTTATTAAAGCGAAGAAGAATCTCTTCGGTCATCTTATAGGCGCTCGGAACTCCGGCCTCGACTGAGGCACCAGCACCTAGTAACAACATTTCATTTCCCATAATGAGTTCCTAGACCGACTGGACAATTTCCGTTTCGAAATCGCCGACTCGGAGTTTTCCTGAAATTAGACGTGGCAATAACGAATCGCGAATTTCTCCTAGCGTCTCGATTTCCCGCTGATTGGTTTTTATCTTTTCAAAAATTGGTTGAATTATTTTCTCAAATTCATCTAGAATCAGGCCTTGGGGAGCCAAAATCGGCATATCCCGAATTGATTTCGAATTGACAGCCGTTGCGATAGACGAGGTACTTCCCAAACTCGAATAATCGAAGGCTCTAAGATACAGGTAAAGATAGTACGGATTTAGTTTGCTTTGCTCTCTGCGGACGAAATGAGCTATTGCCTCATTCGTCGTGCATTCGCCATCTGTTATGCATACCCTACCGACGGTTAACTTAAAACTTAGAAGGACCGTATTGTCTGGAACAATTCTGACGTTAAACTTTTTAACGGCATCAGCCGTGAGGTACTCAGACGTTTCTCGCGTATACATTCCGGTAGCCCCCATGTTCCTTATTGAAACCCATCGAACATTAGTCGTATCTTCGCTGAACCACTGAGGTTCCTTTCTCGGTGGCGTTTTTCCAATCCCCACTTCAATACACTCCGCCATCTTTTTAATCTGCCAGCCTTTCGGGATGCCATTTTCGAAGTCGGAGGGGAAGAGTTTGGCAATTTCGGGTGAGGCGGAGGTTGACGGGCGGTTTTCAAGGTTCGCGTGGACCGATTCAAAGTCAACAAACCAAGCCTTAAACAAAGCCCGGGCCATCGCCTCCAAAGTCTGATTCATCCGTCGGTTAAGCTCGATCTTGTCATCCAGCGACGAAAGGATGCTCGCAATTCCATCTTGTTCCGCACGGGAAGGAATCTGGATTCGAACCGGATGGACATAGTTTCGATTGAGTGACGCTTGTGCGCTTCCAGAATTATAGGAACTGAAATCGAACGCTTTAAAAAAATAGTAAACGAATTTTTCGTTATTTCCGTGAAAGTCTTTTACAAACAGAGTCGTGTTTAATGGCCAGAAATTCACTTTGCTAAATGTAACAACGCCAAACGATGATCCGCTTCTGCCAATCGTAACGCCGGGTCCCTTTTCTTTCGCAACGTCGTGAAAACCTGTTATTCCAAATGATCCCAAGATTGGGATTTTTCCTTCGCGTCTACTCCCATCGGGTAAATCATGGCCCCGCTGAAGGCTCGCAAATTCGCCAATTGTTGCTACAGTCCAATTGTTCATACAAAATTATCTCGACAGTAGTCATAACGCATCAATCTCATTACAAACCGTCAAAATATGGTCAAGGCCATAAAGCAGGGCGGCTTCGTCAACGCTCATCCATTGGAACAACTGCAAGATCAGGTTGTAGTGCTGACGAGCGTAGGTCGTATCTTTTACTGGTTGCCCCGGCACGAAACAGATCGGTTCATGGTGGGCCATTCTATTTCGGAGATCATTTATCTTTTCCAATTCATTGAAAATAAAAGTATGGTTATATTGAATTGCCGGTGTACTAGTCGGCTTTGCGGGAAAAACGTGAAGAAGCGATTGGCCTCCGACATAAAATTGAGGCTGAGCAAAAGATATCGCCAAAAACCGAAGTCCATCTCGGCAACGAGTTTTTGATGCGTATATACAGGCAGCCTGCCTAGAGAAACATTGATGAGTCGTTGGGTCTTTCTGCAATTTTGGGTATCAAACATTCCTCCTGCTGCCGCACTATCACGAAGCCAGTCGTTTCCTCTCGAAACTGTATAATGTCTATCAATACGATTTCGCAGAGCGACCTCGAAACAACTTACAACGGTGAAAAGTTCCTGAGATAGTTTCAGGTTCTTGCGGTACAGGGTCATAGCCCCCTTGCTATTGTTTCCCGTCGCCGTCAAGTATCTTGTGAGGCGCGGGAGAGACATTATATTTTCGAATTCTGAAAATCGCATTCTTTGATCAGTTGTCTAGTAATACTTAACGAAATGTTAAGAATCTCTTGACAAACGGCATTAAAGTGTCCTATCTTAGCAATACAGTATTCCCGGCAGCCCCTGAAGCAATTCAAGCTGTCGGGTTCCGATTTTAAAGCCCAATTCCTAGACTCTTCAAGTTACCTCTAATTTCGCTCTCCAATATTGAACTCTCTTCAAACTGTAAGACAAGTTGAGATGTAAGCCGCTCCATCTTTTCTGCAAATGCCTCATCGTCATCTTCTAATAATTCCGCTCCGACGTAACGACCGGGCGTAAGGATGTAATCGTGTGAACGAACCTCATCCAGACTGGCGGATCTGCAAAATCCAAGACTGTCTTCGTAGCCGCCGTTAGCTTCGCTGTCCCCAATCCAATTATGATAAGTCTGGGCAATTTGAAAAATATCCACAGTACCGAACACTCGGTTGACCCTATTTTCAAGTCTTCCCAATTTTCTGGCATCAATAAAAAGGATCTCACCGTTTCGATTCCCTTTGTTCTTATTAAGAAACCAGAGACACGCCGGGATCTGAGTGTTGAAGAAGAGTTGTGCGGGAAGGGCAACCATGCATTCGACGGCGTCGCGTTCGATCATCTCCCTGCGGATAGTTCCTTCGCTATTCTGCGAGGACGACATCGAACCGTTTGCAAGGACCACGCCTGCCCGCCCATTTGGAGCTAGGTGATAGTAAATATGCTGAAGCCACGCGTAGTTTGCATTTCCCCCCGGAGGCGTTCCAAACTGCCATCTCGGATCGCCTTCGAGCTGTGCGTTCCACCAATCGGAAACATTAAACGGCGGATTCGCCATTATGTAGTTGGCTCGAAGGTCGGGATGCTGATCTCTTAGGAAGGTATCTGCTGGCTCTTTGCCAAGATTAAAATCCATTCCGCGAATTGCTAGATTCATAGCAACCAGCCGCCAAGTAGTCGGGTTCGATTCCTGCCCGTAAATGGAAATATCTCCAAACCGCCCGCCGTGATTCTCCATGAACTTTTCGGACTGAACAAACATCCCGCCCGAGCCGCAGCAAGGGTCGTAAACCTTTCCCTCATGCGGTGCGAGGACTTCGACAAGGACTTTTACAACCGATGCAGGCGTGTAGAACTGTCCACCCTTTTTACCTTCGGCGTTGGCGAACTGACCTAGGAAATATTCGTAAACCTCTCCGAGGACATCTTTGGCGTTATGGCCTTTTCCGGTGAGTCCAATCTTTGAAATTTCATCAACGAGTTCGCCGAGCTTTCCAGATTGCAGTTCTGTCCGGGCGAATCGTTTGTCTAGTAGATTCTTAAGCCGAGGGTTTTCAGTCTCAATTTCGACTAACGCATCATCGATGATCTTTCCAAGCGTTGGCTGTTTAGCTTTTGCCCGTATCTGTTCCCAACGAGCATCGGCTGGAACCCAAAAGACATTTGCTTCGGTGTAGTAGTCCCGTTCCTCAAGATCTGTCGCCCTTATCCTGGCGTCTTCAATAAAGTAGTCATCCTTCGAATCAGCGAACCTCTTTTCTAGATTGGCCCTATGTTCCGCAAACGAGTCCGAAATGTACTTTAGAAATATCAGGCCAAGAACGAGGTGCTTGTATTCAGCGGCGTCCATGTTCGAACGCAATTTGTCCGCTGTCGCCCAAAGGGCTTTCTTGATCTCGTTGTCCATAGGATTTGGGTTTTGTTCGGATATCGTAACACAAAACCGGCTCGTTCGCTTGGGTTGGGGATCGCGAAAGCGGAACCGCGGTTACATCTAACTTCGCACTTTTATTTTTCTGAGCGAGCAGATGATTTGGACCGATGCGCCGCTTCACTTTTTCGGGAGCGTTAGTCGGAAATCGCATCGTTTGAAGAGGTTTTTAAAGGGTGTCAAAAAACCCGCCCCAAAATCCGGGTAGTGGACACCCATTTCTATTGCTTTTTGTGGCGCATGGAATAGATGTCAATAAAGTGTAGTTTGTTGACACTACAGTATCGCTTTGATAATCTGGAGCCATGAGAGTAGGAATATATGCGCGCGTTTCAACGATCGACCAACAAACACTGCCGATGCAGCTTCAGCAAATGAAGGAGTACATAGTCAACCGAAACTGGAAACTGACCACCGAGGTTCAAGAGATTGGCTCTGGAGCTAAGACCCGCCCTAAACGCGAAGAACTTCTGAAGATGGCACGGCGTCGCGAAATCGACGCCATACTTGTGTGGAAACTTGATCGCTTCGGACGCAGTCTCGCCGATCTAGTAACGACGCTAGAAGAATTACGAGGTTTAGGCGTGATATTTGTATCCTTAACTGAATCGCTCGACTTTTCTACACCCTCTGGGCGAGCGATGGCCGGAATGCTATCAACCTTTGCCGAATTCGAGAGAGATATGATCCGGGAACGCGTGAAAGCGGGAATTGCCAACGCGAGAGAACGGGGGCGGCCTCACGGTCGACCTAAAACTGCCGCACTAAAGAAAAACGCTATACGTGACCTAAAGTCAGCGGGTCTTAATAATTCGCAAATCGCCAAGAAACTCCGGATTTCAAGGGCGTCCGTAATAGGACTTCAAAAAGGAACTTAGACCAAATACCTTCTTCAAATTCACATTGCCTGACGAAGCGGAGTGGGACTGTCTAATCACGTTTTCACCGGGCCAAGGTCGATCTCATCATCAATCAAATCATCAACATGAACCTTAAACGCTCGGGCATAATGTAGAAGCACAATTAAGGGCGGCACCCTTTTCCCCTGCTCAAATGCCGAGATTTCGGCTTGGGTTAATAAATCCAGCAGTCCGAGAGCAGCGATTAGGCCGTTCTGGGAAAGCCCAAGAGATTGCCGGATTTTCAGAAGTTTATCGGACAATTTCTGTGGCCGATCTATCCGTGCCCTACCCATTTAGAGATTCCTCCCTAGATAGGCAGCCCTTTGCCTCTTGATACTAAGACTATTTAGTCTTAGTATGTTGATACCTGCTGAATCTGCCATGGCCGCATAACGTTGGCCACGGGCATATCTCATCAGTCGAGAGCTTTTTTGATAGAACGCATTGTCAATATACTAACGAATTTCAAAATAGCAGGATTTGAGCAATAACTCTAGCTTCGGCCTTCCGAAAGGGCGCTTACGGAAATGGACCTCCAAAAGAAGATAATTTCCGTATTTGCAAATCGTGAATGCCACCGCATTTCCAACAGTGTTATTCGGCGATTGCAGAAACTTAAAGGTGACTCGTTACTATCAGGGGATGATTCGATCCTAGTGAACACTTGGGATGAGATCTGCGTTCAAATTCAAGGTGATCGGTCATACTATTGGGACACTTACGTTCTTACTATTCAGCACTTTGTCGCAGTGGAAGTCGACAAACTTACTTCAGATGTTCAAATGCCGATCTGGCTACAAACAGACAATGGTCTTGCTTGGGACTCAGGGGTGTACCGACCCTGAAACGATTTTTGAGGATGTGGTTAATTATATTGTTGAGGATTACGTATTTGACAAAGCCGGACGTTGGTCAAACCGACGGATTGAGTGGTACATCTATCACCCCTAAAGCCATCTAAGGACCAGAACTTGGCTTAAGATGGTCGCACCAGCATTTAAGTCGCTACATTGCCTGTTTGCCTTTGTCCGTCGCAAAATTCACCTGATGCATCTATCAGCCCGAGCACGATATGCTTGTATTCCGCCGCGTCCTAATTCTTACGCAGCTTTCCACAGCTTCTTTTCGAGAGGCCCCTCTTTTTCGATCCCTTTGGATTGGGCATGGGAGTGGTGCACTGATTGTAACCAAACGATAGATTGGAGCAATACGACCCGGACCGAAGCTCCGGTTCAGAAAGAGGGGATTTCGAAGAATGATAGGTTCCCAATCCCGGCCAGACTTGACAGCTAATTGACGGAATCAGATTCGATATGCACGACACCGGCCCGAACCTCAAGATCGCGCTTAATACCCTGAATCTGCTTAGGATCTGGAAGGTTTTTCCGAAGTATGTGGACCACGTCCGCAATAAACTCTTCGCGCAACGCAATCGCCCAAATATCCTTTCGAATGCGAAGGCCCTTAATGAGAGTCTCCGTCGTTTTCCTTTCAGCCTCCTGCAGGGCGAGAATTTCGTTGATGAGATACCCTTCGTCAAGCTTCTCGTTAACTATGGCTCGAATCTTATCGAAGGCCCGCTTACTTAGCGATTCAGCTCGATCGCCTCTCAGTTTTCTTGCTCGATCAAATTCCCGGACGGCGAGCTTAAGCCGTCGCCAGGCTTCGGTTGATTCGCCGGTCGAGAGCCTTTCATACAGCCTTGTTTCGAGTGCGCATTGGATCCGGATATTCTCTTCCAAATTCTCCAATTCGGAACATGTCAATTGTTCGAACCGAACTGCCAATCGATGCGGCATGTGCTGATATTTTTTCTTTGTTGATTCGCCGTTTGTGTAGTTTGGGTGAAGTTCGCCTGAGAGGGATTTGCCGCCATGATTGGCGCATTTCTTCGTGCGGCTGCTTCGCATTGGTGACTTCATGCAAGGCTGTAGCGGGAGCGATTTATCACGCCGTCGTTTATGCGCGAAACACTTTGTATGCACCTGACCGCATTTTGTGCACTCAGCAACAATGCCGATATCGTCTTCCTTAGGGTAAAAAGTCTCCATAGGGTAAGAATTCACTTCCTAAACATCCGATTTGGGTGTCCATACGAGCTTTGTCTCAAATTTGGCACAAAATGCAACGTGGTTACTCCGAGGGACTAAATTATTATCCCGCAATCTTTTAATCGACGTTTATTTCGATAATAAGTTGCTTTTCTAATACCGAGTAGTGCTAGCCGGACCGGGCTCCCTCCGTAATGTTCGATCGCCTGTAGATAGCCAAGCAATGCGAGGCCCGTGGTGCCAGGATATACTTGCATAATGCTGTCGATTGTTCCAATGCATTCGGAACCCCCAGGTTGCCAGTCAAGGCTATGGAATAAGTCGTCAAACATCTGATCAGAAGTACTTTGGGTGAGGAGCCCGTCTGCATTGAGACTTGCGGGATGCAAATGTTTGGTTCGCTGGACCACTGTTCGCCGGTTTTTTAGACATATCTCGAATCTAAGAATTCCTGCCGCCTCAATGAGTGCCATTTCATTCAGTGGTGAATGGGCTATGACCTCATCGAGCTTGGAATAGATCCGCACCTGGAAGGTTTTCGCCTTCGACGTGAAATAAATCGTCGTGTCCTCGAACGTTTGGAGTGTGCATCATGCCAAACGCCTGCCTCTTAATCGACGAAGCTCTGTGATCACACCGGAGTTCCCGATGAAGATGTCTCGTGTATAATCAACTCGGCTCACCGCCGCATTCATGGCAGTAAATGGCCTACCGATATGGCTAGAGACATAATTGGTCAGTTGGTTCAAACACGCGCATAGTTCTTCCTGATTTGGGAGTTTTGCATTGTGTCTGAACAGAAGCTTCGGAATAGAAAGCTCGATTTCAACATGAGTCTTGCCGCGGGGGTCTTGATAGATGGTTATGGGGGCAGCGTTGATTCATCGGCGCAAGGTCGCAAGATGTAGGACGAATTTAGATTCCTTCTCGGTAAGGGAATCGCACCACGTCGGCGAAGATCATCTTTGCCGAAAGGTTGCAGAAAGTAATGTTTTAAACGCACCGTGTCGAGCATTAGACGGGGCCTAATCCACATTCGTCTCTTCATATCTCGTTAAATATTCATCCAAGTCATTCCGAAGGATCAATACTCGTCTTCCGAACCGTCTAATTCTGATATTCCGTCTTCGAATTTCGGCGCGGATGAACCCTTTCGATAATCCCGTTAGGCTACTGATTTCCTCGACCGAAAAGGCAAGTTTGTCGTTTGTGTCATTCCCCAATTTCATTGCATACTCTCCAGTTGTACGAATTGTTACTCAATGTATTTGTGATACATTCAAGCGTAGAGTATACTTGCGGGCATGATATTACGAGTTACGGGACGTTCATAACGAAAAAAGAATTAAGGGCAGAAAACTATCGATAATTCTTACAGAATATGAGTAAATCTCGACCAGCCACCCTGGAACCCATACTTAGACGAGCTCAAATCCTCGGGCCCACATTTCAAGAATTGAATTTCGCGATTTCGCAATTGGAGGATGGATTTTTTGAGGAGTCGGGCTTAAATGTGGTATCAGAGCTAATTCGTAATCCTACGAGGAGAACTATCTTGGAAGCAATGGGGGGCTCAAGCACTCCAGAAGTGTCCGAAGCGAGGTTCCGGATTGCGGACAAGAAGTTTTTCGGTCAGCTCCTTGCACTTCGGCCATCCCTCGAACCGTTTTATGACATCCCTGACGGAAAAAAAGTACCGGATTTTCATTTGCGGCAAGTCAACTAAAGTCATGGATTATCGAGCAGGAATTGTTGATAAACATTATCAGGAATTATCGTGACCGGAAGGCAGACGGCGGACCGCAGGAGTTCGTTCTTCCCTGGGATGTGATGATTACCGTAGAGGATAATGGATCGGTCCGGTTTCCATGTCTTGTTTTATTATCACACCTCGTAAATGAACCGGGCCTATTGCAGAGATTAAGGGAGTGCCCGGTCTGCAAGAATATTTACTGGGCCCGACGCTTAGCTGGTCGAAGAAGCAGCGAAGCAAGCACCTGTTCCGAAAGCCGCTGTTCCAATTTCTACCACCGGGCCCGATACCGCGTCCGCGAAGCGGAACGACACTTAGGCATTGAACAAAAGAGGCTTGAAAAGATGAAGCAGTTCGGAAAAACCCATCCGCTGAGAATAAACGCTGAAGAAAAGGTTGCCGAATGGAGGGCGAAGCTTCGGAAACTAAAAGAGAAATATGTCGATATATAAACGGGGATCGTTCTGGTGGATGATGAGTTTTCAGAGCGAAGGCCAGCAAATAGTAGGCAAGTTGGAAACGAAAATCGAGGAGGAGAAGAAACGAAATGGCGATTTTTAAGAGAGGTAAAATATTTTGGATGGATGCGGTAGTAAATGGTCATCGTTTTCGCGAGTCATTAGGAACGACTGACGCCCGAAAGGCACCAAGCTTCGAACGGGAGCGGATAATTCAGCTACAAAACCGAGCGCCCGATCCAACAAGAAAGACACAGACTTTTGGCTCGATGACGATAGATATTGCAATTCCAGCCTACATAGAGGAGCGTCGTGCCCAGGTGTCCCACCGAATGACTCAATACTGGCTAGAGCAGTCTCGACCACTTTCCCGGTCGACTGTATTCAAATCAATGTCATTGAAAAAGTTAACCCCTGCCCATATCGCAGCCTATCAGAATGAACGGAAAGCGGCAGGCCGTTCCCCAAAGACGATCAATGGCGAGGTATCCGTTTTGCGTCAATTGTTAAAACATGCACGACTTTGGTACCGATTCGTCGATGACTATAAACCCGTTCCGAACGATCGCCGTGCTGTTGGACGAGCGCTGTCAGAAACGGAAGCCGAACTATTGTTCGCCATAGCCAAAACCCGGCCCGATTGGAAGTACGCATACACCGCGGCAATTCTTTCTTTCTATTGTGGAATGCGGTCTTGTGAAATTAAAGGGTTGCAGTGGAAGGACATTGATTTTGAGAATCGGCTAATTGAAATCAATAGATCGAAGACCCCAGCCGGATGGCGCACACCTTCTCTCAACGAGACTTGTCTTGGCGTCCTACGCGAACTGTTCGATTCGGTCGCGTCCTTAGGTGCCAATTTACCAAATCACTTTGTATTTCCATGGCATGGCCGAGAACAGATGATCGATCCGACGAGGGCAATGACTTCTTGGAGAACGGCTTGGCGATCGATTCGTAAGAAGGCAGGGTTAGAAAACATTCGCTTCCACGATGGCCGTCACACGGCAATAACCACCTTAGCGGAAAATGGCACCCCCGATTGGGTGATTCAGGCTCAGGTAGGCCACGTCGATCCTCAAATGATGAAGACATACAGCCATATCAGACGAAAAGCCCTTGACGAGGCAGCAGCGGCCCTAGAACCCCGTTCATCGCTGCCCGCTACCGCACCACTGTCATCCCGACAAGCGAACGCCCCGTTAATTGGCTAGTTTGGGCAGGTAAAAAAGGTTATGTCACAATCCATGACACAAAACACGAAACGGGCACCATTCCGGTGCCCGTAACTTGTTGTGTAAATTGGCTCCGCAGGTAAGACTCGAACTTACAACCCTTCGGTTAACAGCCGAATGCTCTGCCATTGAGCTACTGCGGAATATGGCACGCCGACGAGAACGAAGGCGAACATAAAGATTAGAAATTCCCTCTGTAGATGTCAAGCGCAATTGCCCGCGCTGCTTTCGCCAATGCAGAAAGTCGGGTAAAATCTGCGTAATCGTTCACAAGGCCAAACTATAATGTCAATAATCACGCCGTCACTACTGCTCGACCACATGCGTTGCGTTCACAAGGTGTGGCGTGATAATTATGGCCCAAAAGCGGAGTTTGTCGATGAGGCCAATCCGTTTTTGAAACTGCTGTGGGATCGCGGCATACAGCACGAGGCCGATGTTGTTGCGGGGTTTGGTTTTGAGTATGTCGATTGCGGTAAGGGCACCGAATCCGAGCGTATCGCTCAAACGAACGCGGCCCTTGCGGCTCGTGTCGAGTTCATCTATCAGGGAACGCTCGCCCACGGCAATCTGTTTGGCATACCCGATCTGCTGCAATTTATCGACGGCGAATATGTGCCGATTGAGATCAAATCGGGCTCCGCGGGTGAGGGCGGCGATGACATCAGCGACGGCAAACCCAAGAAAGAGTACGGCGTTCAGCTAGCTCTCTATGCCGATATTCTCAATAAGAAAGGGCTCAATTCGTCGCGGCGGGCCTTTGTAATTGATAAGACGGGCGAGCGTGTCGAATATTTTCTGGACGCTCCGATGGGAGCACGCACGCCGGAGACGATGTGGGAGCTTTACCAACGCATCCGTGCGGATGTCGAGGCGGCTCTTCGCGATGAGCTGCAAAACGATCCGGCGATGTGCGGCTCGTGTAAGGACTGCGGCTGGTACGCCTCGTGTAAGAACTGGGCAAAGGAAAACGATGACCTGACGCAGCTGTTTTATGTCGGTCGTACGGCTCGCGATACTATCCGCCGCGACCTGGATTCGAGCCGAATCGATGATCTGATCGCGAATGACGTTGACGCCATTGTCGCTCAAAAAAAGGTGGACAAGGCTTTTCTCAAGGGAATCGGCGAATCGACGCTGACCAAGATGATCGCCCGCGGACGTCTGCTCAAATCGGAAGGCGATCCCGTGATGTATGATCGGTTCGATTTCCCCGTTGTCGGGACTGAACTTTTCTTCGACATCGAGACCGACCCGACCAGGATTTTGTCTATCTGCAGGGTTTTGGGTCCGCGACAGCGAGGGAGAGCGGTTTGAGCATTTTACGGCGACCGAGATCTCGCCGGAGAACGAACGCGATTTTTGGAAACGCTCGATCGATTTTATGCTCGGGTTTGACCCCGCTGACGTCGCGATATATTACTATTCGGCCTACGAACGGACGACCTATCGCCAGCTCCAGCGAAAATATCCAGACGTCATTACGGAAGAGGCTCTTGAGGCTCTGTTTGCGAGGGCGAACATGATCGACCTTTACAGCGACTTTATAATCAAGAGCACAGATTGGCCTCTGGGCAGCTACGGCATCAAGGCAATCGCTCAGTATTTAAAGTTCAAATGGCGTGACGAAACGCCATCCGGAGCCCTTTCGATACAGTGGTATAACGAATATCTGACGACCGGGAACGAGGCTCTGCTCAAGCGTGTGCTCGAGTATAACGAGGACGATTGTAAGGCGACGCTGGTCGTCAAAGACTATCTAAAACAGCGTGTGGAGGCGATGTAGCAATGGCAAAAAAGGTTGAGATCAAGACTTCGGAGAATGATGGAAACGTCGAGGATTTTCTAGCGGCGGTTGATGACGAACAGCGGCGGACGGACTCGTTTATAGCGCTTGAGATATTTAAGAAAGTGACCGGCGAGCCTCCAAAAATGTGGGGCACGGCGATCGTCGGGTTTGGCAACCGCAAAGTGTATCGCAGCGACGGCGGCGAGCTTGACTGGCTCATCACCGGATTTTCGCCTCGAAAAGCCAGCCTCACGCTCTATGTGCTAAACGGAGCCGCAAAACAGGACGAGCTGCTCACAAAGCTCGGCAAACACAAAGCCTCAGGCGGCTGCCTGCACATCAAAAAGATGTCGGATGTGGATGAAACTGTGCTTACGGAGCTGATTTCGGTGTCGGTCGCGAAAGCTAAACAGTAAATATCCGGGGACAATCGATCCATGTTCTGACAAATCATCTTACTGAAAGTATAATCGCTGTATTACGAAAAGAACCCGGTCGCTATCCCGACAGGTCGGGATTCTGACATAAGGAGCGATTTTTTTGCAGCACGAAACCATAATAATTCTCGATTTTGGGTCGCAGTATACACAGCTTATCGCACGGCGGGTGCGTGAGCAGGGTGTTTATTGCGAGATCCATCCGTTTCACTTTTCGGCGGACGCGATTGCCGCGAAACAGCCGATGGGCGTGATATTGTCCGGCGGGCCGTCGAGCGTCACCGACGAAGACGCTCCGCGTGTCGAGGACGGTTTTTACGATAAGATCGGCGTTCCGATCCTTGGTATTTGTTACGGTATGCAGCTCGTTGCGGCCGATCTGGGCGGTGCGATCGAACCCGCCGCCCGTCGGGAATACGGCCATGCAAAGGTCAAAGTGCTGAGCGGAGCGACGGCGTTATTTAACGAGCTCCCATTCGAACTAGACGTCTGGATGAGCCACGGCGATCACATGACGCGGCTGCCTGACGGCTTCACACCGGTCGCGACCAGCGAAGATATCCCGACCGCCATCGAGAACGCGGAACGCGGCATTTACTGCGTGCAGTTTCACCCCGAGGTCTCGCACACGCCGCTGGGCAAAGAGATAATCCGAAATTTCCTATTTGAAATTTGTAAATGCAAAGGCGACTGGACGCCCGCGCAGTTTATTAAGGAAGAGGTGGATAAGATCCGCGACATCGTCGGGCCAACCGGAAATGTCGTCTGCGGACTGTCAGGCGGCGTCGATTCAACCGTTGCGGCGGTTCTCGTACATGAAGCCATAGGCGAGCGGCAGACATGTATCTTCGTCAACAACGGCCTGTTGCGGTCGGAGGAATTTGAGGACACGCTCAAGCTCTACAAAGAGCATCTGCACCTAAATGTCATCGGCGTTGATTCGTCGGCTGATTTCTATGCTGTGCTCGATGGCGTTGTTGATCCTGAGAAAAAACGAAAGGCGATCGGTGCAAAATTTATTGATGTATTTGATGTCGAGGCGAAAAAGATCGGTGACGTTAAATGGCTTGTGCAGGGAACTCTTTATCCCGACGTGATCGAATCAGTGTCAATTCGCGGTTCGTCCGTAACCATCAAATCGCATCACAACGTCGGCGGGCTGCCGGAAAAGATGGATCTCAAGCTGATCGAACCGCTGCGTGAGCTGTTCAAAGACGAGGTTCGTCTGATCGGAAAAGATCTTGGTATTCCTGACGAGATCCTTCAACGTCATCCTTTCCCAGGCCCCGGACTCGGTGTGCGGATACTCGGCGATATCACGCCGGAAAAGGTCGAATTACTTCAAAAAGCAGATCGGATCTTTATCGAGGAGCTTCATAATTTCGGCATTTACGGCGATGTTTGGCAGGCATTCGCCGTGCTGCTTCCGATACAGTCAGTCGGAGTGATGGGTGATTTTCGCACTTACGAAAAGACCGTTGCTCTGCGAGCGGTCACCTCGACCGACGGCATGACCGCCGACTGGGCGCGTTTGCCGCACGATTTTCTCGCGGCAGTGTCGTCACGCATCACTAGTGAGGTTCGAGGCGTCAACCGTGTCTTGTATGACATCTCGTCAAAACCGCCGAGCACCATTGAGTGGGAATAAATGTTTGGTCCGGTCCGGACCAGGTGGACAATATGGACCAAGGTGGACCAGAATCGGATTCTTTCGCTTACCCTAGTGCTGACGCCGTAATATATAGTGGCTTTCTAACAATTTTATGCGATATATCAACCGCCTTGTTTCACCGGTAATTTTTATTGTTGTACTGACGTTTGCCCAGGTCGCGATCGCGCAAAAGAGTGCGTTAAAGATAGATCACGCAGTCTCGCTCACGGATGTGGCAAAGCAGCAATTTCATATCACGACGGATATTAAGAATATCCATCAGCCGCAACTGAGCCTGAGCCTGCCGACGTGGGCGCCTGGTTGGTACACGGTCGAAAACTATTTTAAGAACGTGCTTAGGTTTCGCATCACCGACGCAAAGGGCGCGGTCTTGCCGATGCGGATGACGAAAAAGCAGACGTGGACGATCGATACCAAAGGGATCGAACAAATAAGGATTGATTACGATTACAGCGCCACCGTGCTTGGGTTAAATCAGGCAAAGATCGCGTCGGATTTTGCGTTTTTTACTGGCATCGAGCTGTTTCTAGAACCGGTCGGCCATCGCGATGTTCCAAGCACCGTCAAATTTCAAATACCCGCCGGGTGGAAACTCATCTCGGCTCTAAAAGACACGCCTGATCCGATGTTATTTACGGCAGCGGATTACGATACGCTGGTCGACGCTCCGGTGCTGATGGGCAGTTTTGACGTGACAGAATGTGAGGTCGAGGGCAAGCCGCATTATTTTGCCGCCGCACCTGCGGGGGTTTTTAACGCAGAAAAGTCAAAGAGATATACAGAGATCTGGGGCAAGACCATCCAGGCACAGAGTGCGATATTTGGCGGGCTGCCGTATGAGAAATATGTCGCTTTTTATTTCTTTATGCCTGCTCAATCCAACGCCAGTGGAGCTCTTGAGCACCTCAATTCTTACGTCGCTTTTTCGCCGGGCGGCGAACGCTCGACGCCTGAAGGCATCATCGGCACCGGCTCGCACGAGTTTTTCCATTTGTGGAATGTAAAACGCATCCGCCCGGCTGAAATGTGGCCATACGACTATTCGCGTGAAAACGAAACTCCTCTGCTGTGGGTTTCCGAGGGCTTTACAAACTACTACGGCGTTGTCGCAACCTATCGCGCGGGCGTTACGACCAAAGAAGCATTTCTCCAACGTGCCGCGGATGCCGCCGCCGGTATCGAGGCACCGAGGCTCGCAAGTATATCTCGCCGGCAAATTCGTCGGTTTCGACCTGGGCCGGATACGACACGCCGGTCGCATTTGGTATCTCATATTACACGCAGGGGCAAAACCTCGCGTGCCTGCTCGACCTGTCGATCCGGCACGACTCGGGCGGCAAATACAATTTGGACGACGTTATGCGTGCGCTTTATCACGAGCATTATTTAAAGGGTCGCGGCTATACGACCGCTGACATGATCGCGATCATCAACCGTCTGACAAAAAAAGACTACAACGATTTTTACAATAAATATGTCTTTGGCACCGATGTGCCCGATTACGACCGCATATTCGGCTACGCCGGATATAAACTCGTCAAAAAGGCGGAACCGTCGCCCGACTTTGGATTTTCGATCAGGCCGCGCAACGGCGGATTTACCATTACCGGAATCGAGACAGGCGGAGCCGCAGCGGCGGCGGGCCTAAAGGTCGGCGATGTTATTACCAAGATCAACGGGGGCTCGCCTTTCGAAGCTCCGTTTGGCACGTTTGCCGGAAAGGAAATAAAGCTGATAGTTAATCGCGACGGCGTCGAAACGGAAATGCCGATAAAAGTGGGCTCACGCGAATCTATCGCGTTTTCTCTTAGCGAGATTCCGGACGCCACGGCCAAGCAGAAAGCGATCCGCGACGGCTGGCTGAAACGATAACATGGTTGAGAAATTGATCGTCGAGTTTCGCAATGTTGGCTATTCGATCGACGGCCAACAAATACTCGATGGCATTTACTTGCAGATTTTTCGCGGCGAGATATTGATCCTGCTTGGCGAATCCGGCTGCGGCAAAACGACCACGCTAAAGCTCATCAACCGCCTGATCGAACCGACATCCGGCGAAGTGATCGTCGAGGGAAAGCCGACGACCGAATGGGATGCGATAGGGTTGCGGCGGCATATCGGCTATGTGCTGCAAGACGGCGGGCTGTTCCCGCACATGACGGTCGGGCAGAATGTCGGGCTTACGTTGAGTTTGCTTGATACTGATGGAGCGATCATATCCAAAAGGGCAAACGAGATGCTACATCTTGTCGGGCTCGATCCGGCAAGATTCGCCGCCCGCTATCCGCACGAACTTTCCGGCGGCCAGCGGCAGCGGGTAGGCGTTGCCAGGGCTTTGGCGTCAGACCCTGATTTGCTGCTGCTCGACGAACCGTTTGGTGCACTCGACGCGATAACGCGAACTAATCTTCAAAAAGAATTCGCACGGCTCGTTCGCGAACTCGGCAAAACCGCCGTTTTCGTCACCCACGACCTGCACGAGGCGATGCTATTGGGATCGCGGATCGCTTTGATGGAACGAGGAAAAATTGTGCTGCTTGAGGATGCTGATGGGTTTAAACGGTCCGATATGCCGCTCGTGCGGACGTATCTTGATACAGTTAGTGTTTAATGTGGGATTGTTTCGATCTTTCGCTTTGTAATTGTTGTTGTAACACTCGAAGATGTTGCGTCGATGATCCGTAGCTCTAGATCTCCAAGAATACCTAAAGTGATGGATTCACCACTTACTTCTAGCTTGATATCAATATTATGGCTCTTACCGGCGTTTATTATTAAGTTTTTAAATATTGCGGTTTTGAAATGTTCGGACGAGATTTCTATTTCGTAATTCCCGGCTAATACGCCTGAAAAACAGTAGCTTCCCTCAAAATCGGCTTTGACGCTTCTCTTTTGGTCTTTTAATCTTTTCTTACCTTCGGTATTATAAAGTCTGATAGTCGCGTTCGGTATCACTGCTCCATTCGGGTCTGTGATTATGCCCGACAAATTGCACTCACCGTTTTGGTTCGCTGATTTGACGATGTTAATTTTCGAGGCGTCAATCAATTGTGGATTTTCGCTCTGCCCGAACGAAATAGAAAACAACCCTAAAACGGTAGTCAGAACGGCTCCCGCATAACGAGCAACTCTTTTTTGATAAACCTTAAAACCGACCGGACAATCTTTCGTAACTACAGTGCCATCAGAACGCCTATATAGGCGGATGCATAGGCGTCCTTCGTAATCCAATACGAGACGCTCGGCCTCGACAGCGGTCATTTCGGAAATATTAACGACATTGAGCTTGCACGAAGCACAATTGCGAACACGGTCGCTACCACTCATGGCGTCCCATGGCACATTGCAAGGAGACGCAACACGAAGACCGTCTATGTGAAATTTTTTAGTTTCCATTTTCGAATTGCCCGGCTATGAAATTTCGGATGCATTCAGCTTCGATTTTGGTTGCTTTTCGCTCGCAGTCTTCTGCTACAATGCAGGTCTATCACGATCTCTCTTATGCCAAAATCGGGAATCAGGACGGATTATTTTAACCATGAATTACAAAGATCAAAACAGACGCGATTTTTTGAAGACAGGAGCGGCGGGACTGACGGCCATCGCCCTGTTTGGCAATGTGAGGGGCAACATGGCAAATATTGCGGAGGGCGACCCATATCCTGAGCTGATTGAGGTCACGATACTGCAGCTGCAGGCGAAGATGAAGTCGGGCGAGTTGACCGCTCGGCGGCTGACCGAAATGTACCTTGAGCGGATCAAAGTGATCGACGTTAAAACGCGCTCGGTAATTGAGATAAATCCCGACGCCCTGGCCATCGCCGATCAAATGGATAAGGAGCGTAAAAAAGGGAAGATCCGCGGACCGCTACATGGTATTCCTGTACTCATAAAAGACAACATCGACACCGCGGACAAGATGCTCACGACCGCCGGTTCGCTTGCTCTCGTCGATGCACCGACACCAAAGCGGGATGCATTTGTTGCGGAAAAACTACGCAAAGCCGGAGCCGTGATCATCGGTAAAACAAATCTGAGTGAGTGGGCAAATTTTAGGGGAAACCCTCGCGGTAGCAGAGGAACAAGCGGCTGGTCCGGCCGCGGTGGGCAAACGAACAGCCCGTACTTTCTTGATCAAAATCCGTGCGGTTCAAGCTCCGGTTCGGGTGTTTCGATCTCGGCAAATCTGGCGGCGGCGGCAGTTGGAACTGAGACGAACGGTTCGATCATTTGTCCCGCCAACACAAATGGCCTCGTCGGCATTAAACCGACCGTCGGGCTTATCTCACGCAGCGGTATCATTCCCATTTCTCATACACAGGACACCGCAGGGCCGATGACGCGGACGGTGACGGACGCGGCGATCATGCTTGGAGCAATGGCCGGGAAGGATAAGCACGACTCGGTCACAATCGACGCATATAAAAAGGCGGCTAAAGATTACACTCAATTCCTCGACCCGAACGGCCTCAAAGGTGCGCGGCTGGGATTGGTTATGCAGTTTATCCAAGGGCGAACGGCGGATCAGACCAAGGCATATTACAGACCATTTATCGATAAACTGACTGCAGCCGGAGCAACGCTCATCGATGTCACATTTACGGTCGATTACAGCAAGGTCCAGACCGAGCGGCTCGATGTTTTGTTGTATGAATTTAAGGCTGATCTCAACAAATATCTAGCGGCACGCGGTTCGAAATACAAGACGCTGGCCAATCTGATCAAATTTAACGACGATAACAAAGATAGGGAATTGCAGATATTTGGCCAGGAGTTGTTTATCCAGTCTCAGGCCAAGGGCGACCTAACCGAAAAGGCATATCTCGACGCTCTGGCAACCGTCAGACGCGTAGCTCGCGAAGACGGCATTGACGCCGTGATCGCCAAAGACAAACTCGATGCTCTCGTCGCCCCGACCGGCGGCTCGACGTGGGCGATCGCCGCAACCGCCGGCTATCCGTATATCACGGTGCCGCTTGGGCTCCGAGACATTCCGGCGTCAACCCACGCGACAGGTGTCCCGATCCCGGCTTCAATACAGGCGACAGGTATGGCATTTTTTGGCGGGGCTTGGTCGGAACCATCTTTGATCAAATACGCTTACGCGTTCGAGCAAATAACAAAAGGCCGCGTTACACCGCAATTTTTGCCGACGTTTCCCAAGAAGACTTAGATGACGGAGTTTCTCGATTTCCTGCGAGTAAATTGGCCTGAGTTGCTCACGCTGACGCGCGAGCATATCTTTTTGGTCATTATTTCGACAGGCATTGCGGTCCTTTTGGGTGTGCCGCTTGGGATATTGCTGACGCGGGTCAAGTCGTTGCAGACGCCGATACTTGGGTTTGCAAACATCATGCAGACGGTGCCGAGCCTTGCTCTTTTTGGGCTGCTGATACCGATACCGTTCATTGGCGGCATTGGTGCTCGGACCGCGATAATCGCCCTTGCCCTCTACGCACTATTGCCGGTTATCAGGAACACAGTGACGGGAATTCTCGGCATCGACCCAAAGCTACGTGAGGCTGCGGTCGCGATGGGAATGACCGGCGGGCAAATGCTGCGGCTTGTCGAACTGCCGCTCGCGATGCCGGTGATATTGACTGGAATCCGGGTTGCGGTTGTTATCTCCGTCGGTGTCGCAACGGTCGCGGCGGCGGTCGGAGCAGGTGGACTTGGGACTTATATCTTTCGCGGGCTGCGGCAAAACGATAATAATCTTCTGCTTGCCGGAGCACTCGCGTCGGCGTTATTGGCATTGTTGTGCGACTTTGCTTTGGGCCAATTTGAAAAAAGTTACGCGATCGGTGAGCGATTATCTTCGCGGAGACGGTTTGTTGGTTTCGGTGTTGTGGCGGGGTTCGCGCTTTTGGTTGGGATTGGATTTTTACCCAATTTCAGATCTGAAATTTCAAATTTGAAAACAGTAACCGAAGACCAAAAGAAAATTGTCGTCGCCTCAAAGGATTTTACCGAATCGATCATCCTCGCGGAGATATTGGCCCAAATGCTCGAAAAACGCGGCGTGGCTGTTGAACGTAGATTTGAGCTTGGCGGTAATCTTGTCCATGACGGATTGCTCTCCGGTCAGATCGATGTCTATCCCGAATACACCGGTACGGCTTACACCGCGATCCTAAAACACAAGCCGATCACCGACCCGCAAGCTGTTTATGACCAGACAAAAGCTGAATATTCGGACAAATTTAAGCTAGGTGTAAGCCCGCCGCTTGGGTTTTCAAATGATTTTGCGATCCTTGTTCGGGGTGAGGTCGCACGGAAAAACAACCTCAAAACTATCTCCGACGCCGTGCCGCTTGCAAAGACTTGGCAGGCCGGCTTTGGGCAAGATTTTATGTCGAGGGCGGATGGTTATCCGGGCTTTTCTAAAGCTTACGCCTTTAGTTTCGCCAAACAGCCGCGTGAGATGGATCTGTCGCTGACATATCGGGCGCTGCAGTCCGGCAAACTCGACATCATCGCCGGCAACTCGACCGACGGCCTTATTGCCGCTCTCGATCTTTTTCAACTTGCGGACGACAAACACTATTTTCCGCCGTATCAGGCCGTGTTCATTGCAAGGCAAGAGGTTGCCGATATATTGAAAGAAACTCTCGACAAGCTAAACAACGCCATCTCGACCGACGAGATGCGGCGGCTTAATTATGAGGTGGACGGTAAGAAGCGCACACCGAGGGAAGTTGCGGCCGAGTGGGTAGGTAAAATTTAGCTTGCTAATTACTTACAAACGCGCTAGTCTCATAGTTTGATAATTCCGTATCTCATACGTCGACGGTAAATTCGCCTATATGTTTAGGCGTAACAGATAGTTCGAGAAACGGTTCGTTAATAACTGTTAGAAGATGTTCCCCGAGAGGGCGAACTCCTCGAACGTAGATCCTTCCTTGCTACCGTTACACTGAAGAACACTCCGCGTTAGTACTTCTTATTACATCCCGAAGAATTTTGTTCGGAACCGTACCCGTAGGCCACTAGTGTGCTTACAAGCGTATGGCGTCAGGTGAATTGTATATTCGCTTGATCGACGCGGACCATCCTTCAGTAGATAGAGATTTAAATCACAAATGAGTTTTAAAGATTTAGGCTTGCAGCCCTTTTTGTTGGGCCGTTGCGAGTCATTAGGGTTTACAGAGCCTACACCTATTCAAAAACAGGCAATTCCCATCGTATTTGAGGGCGGCGACATCATCGCGACCGCCGAGACCGGAACCGGCAAAACCGCCGCTTTCCTTTTACCAATATTGCAGCAGATCGACGTCAATCAGCAGAAAGGGACTACCGTCCTGATCCTGTCGCCGACGCGTGAGCTGGCAAATCAGACAGACGCGGCTTGCCGCGAGCTGGCACCAAAACATATTCGCTGTACGGCGATCATTGGCGGTTCGGGCTATAAGGCTCAGATGGATCAGCTCCGCCGTCGGCCAAATATCATTATTGCTACGCCCGGACGTCTGCTCGATTATATGGAGCAGGGGCTGATCGATTTTAGCGAAGATGACCACGCTCGTCCTCGACGAAGCCGACCGTATGCTCGACATGGGCTTTATGCCGTCGATCCGTCGTATTGTGAAAGCAATACCGGCAAAGCGTCAGACGCTGTTTTTCTCGGCAACAATGTCGAACGAGATCGAGCATATCGCTCTGACCTTGCTCAAAAATCCGGAGTACGTCGCTGTCAGCAAACGCGGACAGACGGCGGCTCTGATCGAACAGACGGCTTATCCGGTTGCCCAGCAATCAAAAATGCCGCTCCTGCTCGATCTGCTTGATAAGGAAGATTTCGATCGCGTACTCGTTTTCACACGCACCAAACGCGGTGCTGACCGCATCGCACATGTGCTCGAAAAGCGTTCGCACAAATCGAACCGCATTCATGGCGACCGTTCACAGGCACAGCGCGAGGCGGCACTTCGCAGCTTCAAATCGGGCCACACTAATGTGCTGGTCGCGACCGACGTTGCGGCACGCGGCATCGATATCGATTCGGTTTCGCATGTGATAAACTATGACATACCCGAGGTTGCGGAGGATTATGTCCATCGTATCGGGCGAACCGGCCGAGCCGGAAAGACCGGACGGGCGATCACGCTGTTTACGATCGCCGAAGAACATTCGATGCGTGCCATCGAAAAATTGACCGGCCAAAAGGTCGAACGCGTTGTGCTCGAGGGTTTTGGCGGACACGATATGCCGATGGGCTTGGTAAAAAAACCGGCACCGGCAAAACGTGCATTTAGATCGTTCGGAGGCCGTCGCCGGTAATTAGGGGCGAAGTAGGTAAAATTTATGGCAGTTAAGAAAGAAGTTTATGCGGTCGATGGCACGATCGAGATGATGTGCTCGTCATGTGACAGCGACCAGGCTCACAACATCGTGACCGTTACCAAACAGGGACAGATCACCAAAGCGGCTTGCGCTGCGTGTGAGACGGTCAGCACGTTTACCCGCGGTGTCAAAACCTCGGTTGGCGGCGGAACGGGCAAGGCGGCTTCGCCGTATGACCGTACCCGCAAATACAAAAAAGGCCAGGCGATGACCCACGACAAATTTGGCCGCGGCGAAGTCACAGCGGTGATCGAACCGCACAAGATCGACGTCCTATTTGGCGACCAAATGCGACGTATGATCCACGATCAAACTTAGTCAGAACCCCCTGCGTAAGCGGGGGGCCAGTATCTAAACAAGAAAATGCCGCGAGATCATTAAGACCTCGCGGCATTTCTATTTTTGATGTCAACCTATTTCCGTCCGCCACGCAGGATCAGTCCTAAAACCAATCCGACCGCAGCCGAGATGAGTATCGTCTGGCCCGGTTTCTGACGGGCAAATTCTTTTGCATCCTCGACCAGCTCTTGCGGGTCTTTGGATGAGATCTCTTTGAATTTGTCGCCAGCCTGGCTAAATTTATCGTTGGCAAAATCGCGAGCCTTACCGGCCGCGTCCTGTATCTTTTGTCCGTATTCCTGTGCCTGCATCTTTAATTCTCCTAAAAACTCGTCCTGTTCGACCTTTTCCGTAAAAGGTTCATTTGACAGCACCAAACCCTGCTCCAGTTCCTGTTCCGGCTTTTCTACTTCTACTTCAAATTCCGACATGATCCGTTGTTCCTCCGAATAAATAGTATAAATGCTGTGGCAAAATCCGTGTTTTGCCCTTTGTAATGCGCCCTCTCTGATGAAGCAGGCCGCCATAAAGTTGTAACGAATTTTTGCGGCCGATTGTTCGCGCGAAATACGGCGTCGGTGTTTCATATTGTGAGGTGAAACAAAACACGCTCACTGTTCGCTGATTGATTTTCCTGTCGGTAATTACTAATCTTTAGTTTTGCCGTCATGCTCAAGATCAAATCAATCGAACTCACCGAGATAAACCTGCCGCTCGTCCATTTTTTTGAGACGAGTTTTGGCCGGACGTATGAGCGACGGATAATTTTAGTGCGGGTCGAGGATATTGACGGTGCCGAGGGTTGGGGAGAGATCACATGCGGCGAGACGCCGGGATATTCGGATGAGTGGACAGATTCGGCATGGGCGACGGCTGAGCAGATACTGGTTCCGATGGTTGTTGGTAAGGAATTTGGATCGGCAGCCTCTGTTTGGGACGTAATGAAATGGGCACGCGGCCACCGGATGGCTAAAGCCGGTATCGAAACTGCTTGCTGGGATCTCGAAGCAAAAAAGCTCGGCGTACCGCTATGGCGGCATCTCGGCGGGGTCAATCAAACCATCGAGTGCGGTGTTTCGATCGGTATTCAGGACAGTGTTGACCAGCTTTTAGAAAAGATCCGCGTCGAGCTTGAAGCGGGCTACAAACGCATCAAGATCAAGATCTCGCCGAGGTGGGATTACGATGTGATCAAAGCGGTACGTGCAGAGTTTGGCGACATCTTGCTGATGGGCGATGCGAACTCGGCGTACACGCTAGCAGATATCGACTTGCTAAAAAGGCTTGATGAGTTTGATCTGATGATGCTCGAACAGCCGCTTGGCTACGACGACATCATCGACCATGCGAAGCTACAAGCACAAATCGCGACGCCGATCTGCCTCGACGAGCCGATCAAATCACCCGATGACGCCCGTAAAGCTATCGAGCTAAAGTCCGGAAAAATAATCAACCTTAAAAACGGCCGCGTCGGGGGCCATACGCAGTCAAAATTGGTCGAACAGATCTGCCGCACGGCAGGAATGCCCGTCTGGTGCGGCGGTATGCTCGAATCGGGCATCGGACGAGCTCATAACATCGCCATCTCGACCCTCGCCGGCTACACAATGCCCGGCGACGTTTCCGCCAGCAAACGCTACTGGCACGAAGACATCATCGAACCAGCGGTCGAGGTTTCATCGGAAGGAACGATCACCGCGCCAGACGCGCCGGGAATTGGCTTCGAAGCGCGACGAGATCGAATTGAAAGAGTATCGAAACGACGAGTAATAATAACCTGATAATTTTTAGCCACAGAGAACACAGAGATCTCTGAGAAAGGCATAGCGATCTCATCCTTCTCTGTGAACTCTGTGGCAAATTTCTTATGAGCAATCCAGAACCAAACAAGATCATCTTTTCGATGGTCAAAGTATCAAAGTTTTACGACAAAAAACCTGTCCTTAAGGATATTTACCTCTCGTTCTTTTACGGTGCAAAGATCGGCGTGCTTGGCCTGAACGGCGCGGGTAAATCGAGCTTGCTGCGGATAATCGCGGGCACGGAGAAAGATTTTAACGGCGAGGTCGTTTTTTCGAAAGGCTACTCGGGCGGCTATCTCGAACAGGAGCCAAAGCTCGACGAGACAAAGACCGTGCAGCAGATCGTTGAGGAAGCGGTGCAGGGTACGGTTGATCTGCTCAAAGAGTTTGAGGAGATCAACGCCAAATTTGCCGAACCGATGGATGACGATGCGATGAACGCGCTTATTGAGCGGCAGGGCGAGGTGCAGGAAAAATTAGATCATGCCGACGCTTGGGATCTCGATTCACGGCTTGAGATGGCGATGGACGCGCTTCGCTGTCCGCCGGCGGATACGGTCGTTAAGAATCTGTCAGGCGGTGAAAAACGCCGCGTCGCTCTTTGCCGTTTGCTTCTGCAAAAGCCCGACATTTTGCTGCTCGATGAGCCGACCAACCACCTAGATGCCGAGAGCGTCGGCTGGCTTGAGCTGCATTTGCAAAAGTACGAGGGTACGATCATCGCGGTAACGCACGATCGGTACTTCCTAGACAACGTCGCGGGCTGGATCCTCGAACTTGAGCGCGGGAACGGGTATCCGTACGAAGGGAACTACACCTCGTGGCTCGAGCAAAAAAGTGCTCGGCTCGAACAGGAAGCTCGCAGCGAAGACAAGCTGCAAAAGACACTCGACCGCGAACTTGAATGGATCCGGATGGGGACAAAAGGCCGTCACGCCAAGGGAAAGGCACGCATCCGAGACTATGAAGAACTCGTTGCGACCAAAGCCGAAGAGCGTGCCGACGCGCTCGAGATCTACATTCCGCCCGGTCCGCGGCTTGGCGACATTGTCATCGAGGCGCACGGAGTTTCAAAGGCTTACGGCGATACGGTGCTGTTTGAAAATCTCGATTTCTCGCTGCCAAAGGGCGGCATTGTTGGCGTCATCGGCCCAAATGGTGCCGGTAAAACGACGCTATTTCGCTTAATTACCGGACAAGAGACGCCTGATGCAGGAACGTTTAAAGTCGGCGAAACGGTCAAGCTTGGTTACGTCGATCAGTCGCGTGACACTCTAAACGCCGAAAAGAATGTGTTCGACGAGATCTCGGATGGTTTGGACAACGTGACGTTAGGAGCGCGCATTATGAACGCCCGCACCTACGTCTCGAAATTCAATTTCTCCGGAGCCGATCAGCAGAAATTTGTCGGCCAGCTCTCGGGCGGCGAACGCAACCGCGTCCATCTCGCCAAAATGCTCAAGACCGGGGCAAACGTGCTACTCCTCGATGAGCCGACCAACGACATCGACGTCAACACAATGCGTGCGCTTGAGGAGGCGCTCGAAAACTTTGGCGGCTGCGCGGTCGTAATATCTCATGACCGCTGGTTTTTGGATCGCATCGCGACGCATATTTTGGCGTTTGAGGGCGACAGCCATGTCGAGTATTTTGACGGCAACTATAGCGAGTACGAAGCCGACCGCAAACGCCGCCTCGGCCACGACGCCGACCAGCCGCACCGGATCAAGTACAGGAGTTTGACGCGGGCGTAAGAGTAATTTTGATGCGAAGTTTTAATCGAGGCGTCCCCCTGATCCTAGCATCGGGAGCTATGCTGATCACGCTCGCGTGTTCCTCAAAAATAGAGACAAATCAAAACGACGCTTCGCCGGCGGCGCAGTTGCCGGCTCCGCCGTCACCGCAGCTTTCGGTTCAGCCGACTTCGTCGATACCAAATCTACAGGCCGAATTGCTCGATCATAAAAATTCGACGACGGCGTTTGCGATCGGGACTTTTGATTTTAAGAACTACACCTACGAGCTGCCGCGAGGTTGGCAAAACCCCGACGGCTCGACCGAGATCACGCTTATTAACGGCAAAGTTGCCCCCGTCGAAACAAATACTAATGACAAGATGGACGACGCAGCAAAGGCCGCTGCTAAGGCCGAACGCCGCATCGGTTTGTCGTATGTCGCGACAAAATTTTTCGACGTGACCGGCGACGGCGAAGACGAAGCGGTCGTGGTTCTAAAGATCGAGACGGGCGGCTCGGCGATACCGCAGGTGGCTTATGTTTTTACGTGGAAAGCCGGTAAGCCGGAGCTGATCTGGCCGTTTCGCACCGGTGACCGTGCCGATGGCGGGCTAAAGAATATCTTTGCTGAGAACGGGTTGTTTGTCGTAGAGCTTTACGGACAAGACCGCTTTTTGCTTGGCCAGATCGAGACCGGCAAGATCACCGACGATGTCGAACAGCTTTGCTGCCCCACAAATTTTACCCGTTCGGCATATAAATGGAACGGGAAGAACTTTCTGATGCAGGGAAAACGTCTGACATTCTTAATCGCCGACCCAAACGCAGCACCCGTGGAAAACCTTGGCGAGAAAGTCAACGATCCTAAAAAATCCAAGAAATAATTATTTGTTTTGCGTTCGATAACTGCCTCGTGCCCGGACGGATACGTCGGGCCGCAGGACTTTGACACGCAAGTTATGCAGAGCGGCGGCGGACTCCTCAGCCGGGTAAAAGCCGAGACGGTACTGAAACCGCAATTCATCGACGATCGCAGCAAAGGTTTTTTTCAGCTTGCCGTCTTTACTCGAATAGAGCCGTCCGGCGGTGAGGTCTGAGAGTTGTTGCAGAAAAGCTTCGGCAATGCGATTTTCCTGCTCCATACGTTCACGCTGGCGGTCGTCACGACGGTTAGGAAAGCCGATCGGCGGAAAGCGTCCAAATATCCCTCCGCCTCGCCGCCCGCGAGGAAAGCGATCGAATAAAGGCCGTTGCGGACGGTCGTCTGTCTTGAAAAAGACCGTGTAAACCAAGGTGTCACTTTCCTCAAGACGGAACAGTAGAGTCTCGCGCGATATGCGGCTGCCAAAATCCTTTCCGTCCGTCAGCAAAATTATCGCTTTGCGTCCGGTCAAACCTATGAACGCGGTGTTGATCGTGTCATATACGGCGTCGCGCAGGGTCGTGCCGGCAAGTTGTTTTGGTATCTCGGCCGATTTGATCGCGTTTTTGAGTTTTTCCTGATCGCTGGTGAGCGGGCTGAGCGTGTGGGCGGCGAAATCAAAGCTAACAATCATCGCCCTATCGGCTGGAGTGAGCAGCTTAATAAATGATTTGGCCGAATCTTTGATATCGCCGAGCACTGGCCTCGTGCTCTGACTCGTGTCGATCAGCAATGCGACAGTTATCGGTTCCTCAGTCGCGGCAAAAAACTCAATATTCTGCTGCACGCCGTCCTGAAAGATCTGAAAATCAGCCGCCGTCAGATTTGGGATATACCGCCCGTTGCGGTCGCTGACGGTCGTCGGAACGCTGACAAGCTTGGTCTCGACCTTGATCGTTTCGTCCGGAGCTTTTTCCTGGCCAAAGGCGCAACCCACCCCGACAACTAGTGCCAAGCTGAGTAGTCCTGTGAGCTTGTTCAGCATAAAAACTTTTCTGTACATGACGTTAGACGCTAATTACGAGACAAAAGTCGCACTTATCTATCCCATTGTGATTTTCGTCACGTTTTTACCGTACCCGTAAGATTATCCTAAAACAAATAGAACGACGGAATCACTTGGTTATAGGTGCGCCGGCCATATCGTTTTCGTATTCCTTCACTGAATAAAATGGAGCATAGCTTATGGAATCCAACACTCTCGACCGCATCCAATTTGCATTTACGATCACCTACCATTATCTCTTTCCGATGCTGACGATGGGACTCGCTCCGATCATCGTTATTTTTAAGACTCTGGCTATCAGAAAAAGGACGAGCGTTGGAATGAAGTAGCGAGGTTTTGGGGCAAGATCTTTGGCATCACGTTTTTGTTTGGTGTCGTCACAGGGATTCCGATGGAGTTTCAGTTTGGTACGAACTGGGCTGTGTTCTCGAAATACGCCGGCGGCGTGATCGGGCAGACGTTGGCGATGGAAGGCACATTCGCGTTTTTTCTCGAGTCAGCGTTCATTGGGCTATTTCTGTTTGGTGAAAAGCGGCTCGGGCAAAAACTGCACTGGTTGGCAGCATTCCTTTTGTTCGTAGGGACGTGGCTGTCGGGTTGGTTCATCATTGCGACAAACGCATGGATGCAGCACCCGGTCGGCTACGAAGTCGCGGCTGACGGCTCCGTACAACTCACCAGTTTTTGGGCACTCGTGCTAAATCACTGGGCGATCTATCAGTACATGCATAACATGGGCGGTGCGGTTGTCGTCGGTGCTTTTGCGGTGTCGGCACTCGGTGCGTTTTACATACTTTCCAAACGCAAGGTCGAATACGGCCAGATGTTTATGAAGGTAGGAGTAGTTGTCGGCTGTATCGCGAGCATCTGGATGCTCTTTCCATCAGGCGACCGCCAAGGCAAAATGATCGCCGAGCATCAACCAGTCACGCTTGCGGCGATGGAGGGGCTATTCGACACTAAGGACGGTGCTCCTCTCGTACTGATCGGCCAGCCGGATATGGAAAAACAGCGGCTCGATAACGCCATCCACATTCCCAATATGCTGAGCTTTATCACTTACCAGCGTTGGGACGCCAAGGTTCGCGGCCTTAACGAGTTTCCAAAAGAAGATCATCCAACCAACGTTCCCTTGCTCTATTACAGCTTTCACATAATGGTCGGGCTGGGGACGATGTTTATCGCGATCATGTCGATCGCGGCGTTTTGGCTGTGGCGTGGCTGGCTGTTTAGTGCGAACTGGCTGCTCTGGATATTGATGCTCAGCTTTCCGCTGCCGTTCGTTGCGAATACGGTCGGCTGGGCGGTCGCGGAGCTCGGCCGACAGCCGTGGCTGGTCTATGGCCTATTCCGCACGGAACACGGACATTCGCCGCTGGTGTCGGGCGGCAATGTGCTGTTCACGCTCCTCGGATTTGCCGGAATGTACACGATCCTGTCGCTGCTTTATATTTTCCTAATGCTACGGCGGATAGATCAGGGTGCGGACGAACTTGGCGAGGGAATGCAGGCCGAGGCAAATTAAGGAGGACGATATGGAAACAGTTTGGTTTGGGATAGTTGCGTTTATGTTGGTCTGTTATGTCGTCCTCGATGGTTTCGATATCGGCGCCGGCATTGTTCACTATTTTGTCGGACGCAATGCCAATGAGCGTGCGGCCACCATCAGCGCGGTCGGCCCTGTTTGGGACGGCAACGAGGTCTGGCTGTTAGCCACGGGCGGAACGCTCTATTTTGCGTTTCCGGCGCTTTACGCGTCCGGATTTAGCGGGTTTTATCTGCCGCTCATCATGGTTCTGTGGCTGCTCATAATGCGTGCCGCCGGTATCGAATTGCGGCACCAACTCAATAATCCGCTGTGGACGAGCTTTTGGGATTTTGTATTTTCGCTGGCTAGCATTTTGCTCGCGATATTTTTCGGAGCAGCTCTCGGTAACGTTGTTCGCGGTGTGCCGCTGGACGCGACCGGTTACTTTTTCGAACCGCTATTTACAGACTGGGGCACCACCGGAGCGACCGGAATTCTTGACTGGTTCACCGTGCTGTCGGGTGTTGTCGCGTTTGTTGCTTTGGGCGTACACGGGGCAAATTACCTCGCGCTAAAGACCGAGGGGGATATGAACGTTCGTTCGCGAAAGGTCGTAAGTCTCGGCTGGTTTGCCCTCGTTTTGGTTACGATCGCGAGCCTCGCCGCTGTGCTATATGTGCGGCCGCAGATCCTCGATAATTATTACTATCTGCCAATTGGTTGGCTGATACCCGCAGGTGTGGTCGCGTCGCTCGTGGCGATCAAATTCTTTAACACAAAGGGCAATGACAAGGGAGCATTTCTCGCGTCGTCCGTTTATCTCGCGATGATGTTAGGCGGTGCGGTCTATGGACTATATCCGAACGTCCTGCCCGCGCTCGATCCGGCATATAGCCTGACCGTCCACAACGCAAAAGCCGGTGCCTATGGCTTGAGCGTCGGGCTGATTTGGTGGCCGATCGGCATCATCATCGCTCTCGGCTATTTCACGTTTCTTTTCCGCACATTCAAAGGCAAGGTTGCGGTCGAGGAGCATCATTAGGGGAACGCAGTTTTAGACTCGATGTATGGGCGGCCAAGTGCCGCCCTTTTTTTCACGAGTATTTTTACTTGATATAATAAAGTACTTGACAGCCAATATTACTTGATGTATCTTTGCTTTACTATGGCGAAAACCAACGCGATGCCAAAAGATGACAGAGACACCGGTAACGCCGTAAATATTGGCTACCGTGCGATCGACAACCTAGCATTTATCCGCGAGACGATGGAGCGTTCGACGCATTTTACGGCCGTCCCGGGCTATGGCGGGATGCTAATGGGCGTGACGGCTCTCGTTGCCGCTTATATCGCCAGCACGCAAATTTACCTTCGCGACAATTTGGTAACGTGGCTTATCGAGGCTTGTCTTGCCTTTGCGATAGGGCTGCTAGCGATGTGGCAAAAATCGAGGATCGACGGCCAATCGCTCGTTTCTGTTCCCGCCAAAAAATTTGCGCTTGGGTTTGCCCCGCCGCTGATCGTCGGCGTCGCGGTCGTGCTCGGGCTCTGGAAAAACGAATATTATTACGCGATCCCGCCGGTCTGTATGTTGTGTTACGGCGCGGCGGTCGTGTGCGGCGGGGCGTTCTCGGTTCGGATCGTGCCGGTGATGGGCTGGTGCTTTATGGCATTTGGCTCCGCCGCATTTTTACTGCCGACAACCTACGGCAACCTGATGATGGCGGCGAGCTTTGGGCTGCTGCACATTGTTTTTGGAGCGGTCATCGCGAGACGCTACGGCGGTTAGGAATTTGTGCCCACGAAATACACGAAAAGCACTAAAAAAAGAGTTTTCTTATTTCGTGTATTTAGTGTGTTTCGCGGGCAAAGAATTTTATGGCAAAGAATCTAGCAATAAACAAAAACGAAGAGTCGCAGAGTCTGCACGTAGCCCGCGCGGCGGAGCAGGTGTCGAACGACCTCGACAAGGTCATCCACGAGCGGATGCGGCTGGGCATCATCTCAGCGCTTGCGGCAAACGACAAGCTCAGCTTTACCGAGCTCAAAAATCTGCTCGCAACTTCCGACGGCAACATCAGCGTCCACGCCCGCAAGTTGGAAGAGGCGGGTTACGTCACCTGCGAAAAATCGTTCAAAGGCCGCATGCCGCTGACCGAATTTAAGATCACAAAAGACGGCCGCACGGCATTGACGAGGTATCTCGATCACATGGAAGCGCTGATCAAGGCAATGAAAGTAGGCAAATAGCAAGTTTATGAATTCACGTACAAAAACTGGTTTGGAGATCTTATTAGTCGCCGCGATCCTCGGGGTCTGCGGCGATATTTTTTTGCGTGTGACGCCTTGGGGGTTGAATGTGCTGTTGTTCAATCTGGCGTTTGCGGGCGGGACGCTGGCGATGCTTTGGCGGCATGCACCTGAGCGTTTGACGGTGCAGACATACGCGTTGCTCGGGGCATTGGTGTTTTTTGCGTCGATGTTTGTCTGGCGTGATGCCATCGAGCTGCGGGTTGCTGATACGTTCGCGATCATTGTGATACTCGGCGTGCTATTTTTGCCGACGCTGCAGATCACGGCAAAGGTTGCGGGGGCATTGCAGTATGCGATAAGTACGGTGTGGGCGGGGTTGAATTCGATATTTGGCCCCGTCGCCTTGCTGGCGAGCGATATTAACTGGGGCGAGTTTCCGATGACCGGCTGGCGAAAGCACGCGGTGGCGGTATTTCGCAGCGTTCTGATAGCGACGCCATTGATCCTGATTTTCGGGGCACTATTTATGGCCGCAGATGCGGTCTATGACGGATGGGTGCGAAAGATACTCAATGTCGATTTCGAGACGATCTTTTCGCACGGGGCACTGTTCATGGTGTTCGCATGGCTGACGGCGGGCTATTTTCGCGGGGCGATATTTGCCAGTGCCGGTGCCGTCGTTGAGCCGTTGATATCGATAATCGATACGGCTGTCGAGCGGACCGATGAAAGCAAAGTTGACCAATTTCGTGCCGAATCGGGTGAGCATCCGGTCGTTCTCCCCGACAACAAAACGGTGGTTGAGCATATCAATAGCTCCGATGCTCCGAACGTCGGAGCCGAAACGAAAGCAGATCCTCAGCCGTCAGAAAAGGAGGGTTCCACAAAGAAAGCCGCATGGAGTTGGGCCAATATCGACAACTCTATCGTTCCCGGCTTTACGCTCGGCACGGTCGAGATCGCGGTTATCCTCGGTTTGGTCAATCTGCTGTTCCTGAGTTTTGTGATCTTTCAGGTGCCGTATCTCTTTGGCGGCATGGATCTGGTGCAAAACACGCCTGATTTCAAACTTGCCGAATATGCACGCCGGGGCTTTGGCGAACTCGTAGCGGTTTCAGCCCTTGTGCTGCCGATGCTGCTTGCTTCGCACTGGCTTATTCGCAAGGGGAATCGTTTTACCGAAAATCTTTTCCGCGTCCTCGCGGGAGTCCAGATCGGCCTGCTGTTTGTCATTATGGCGTCGGCCGTTCAGCGGCTCGTATTGCTGACAGGCAATCTTGGCTACGGGATGACGACCGTCCGGCTTTATCCGATGATCTTTATGACGTGGCTCGCGATCGTGTTTGTGCTATTTGGTGCGACGGTGCTTCGTGGTGCGAGACAACATTTTGCCTGGGCAGCATTGTGGTCGGCGTTTTTGGTTCTTGGGGCGACTCATGTTCTGAACCCGGATGCATTCATCGTCAAGACAAACATTACCCTTGCCCAACAGGGACGCGAATTTGATGCTTTTTATAACTCTAGACTAAGCGACGATGCTTTGCCGGTATTGCTGGGATCATTTGATCTTTTGAGTGAGGACGATCAAAAACGAGTGATCCATCGCGTTGCACAGCGATATTGTGAAAAGCGCGAAGAAAATGACCTGCGTAGTTCGAATTTTTCACGCTCACAAGCGTCTGCGCTTTTGAATGCCAACGAACGCTTGGTTTTCGCAATCGGTGATTGTCGATCTGAAATGTTTGGCTCGCCCGACCCACGCGAGGATTGAGAAATACTTATTTTTGTTGCTTTTACAGCCATAGTTTTCGTAGCATTAAGACGCGCCACCCGATTTAGCTGGTACGCGTCTTATTTTCTTTTAGCATCACGACAATCATGCCTCAAGATCTACGCCCAAAACGTGACCTGATCCGCGAATACCTAACGTATTGCCGCGTTGAAAAGGGACTTGCGGCAAATTCGATCGACAGCTACGGCACGGACCTCAGCCGCCTGGGCGGTTGGGCGGAAAAACATGATCTCGATCTGCTGACGCTTACACGCCAAGACCTGCGTGAATGGCTGATCGACCTCGGGACCGAAAAGCTGTCGGAGAATTCGAAACGGCGGCTGATAAGTGCGGCGCGGGTTTTATAAGTTTTTGATGTTTGACGGCCATGTAACCAAAAACCCGGCCGAAGATCTGGTCGCTCCGCAAAAGGGCGTTTATCTGCCGCGATTTTTGAATCAAACCGAGATCGAAATGCTGCTGACGACGCCAGATACCTCTACCGAAACGGGACTGCGCGATCGCGCGATCTTAGAATTAATGTATGCGTCCGGTTTACGCGTTTCTGAGGCCGTAAATTTAAAAATAAATGATGTTGATATAGATTCGGGTATCGTGACCACGACCGGAAAAGGAAGTAAAACCCGTCGTGTCCCCGTCGGAGCAAGTGCCGTCGAATGGTTAAAAAGTTACCTGTCCGCACGGCGAAAGATCGAAAATATCGAGATCGATAATATGTTTGTCACGCCATCCGGCTCACAGATCAATCGGCAAATTATCCACGCATTTATTGTCGAATACGCAGAAAGATGCGGGCTCGACGGCGTTTCGCCGCACACACTGAGACATTCTTTTGCGACGCACTTAGTGCAGAACAACGCTGACATCCGCTCGGTCCAGCAGATGCTCGGCCACGCCGATATTTCGACAACGCAGATCTACACACACATCACGAGCGTACAGATGAAGAAAAACTACGACCGGTTTCATCCGCGTGCCGGCGCTAAGTAGCGCTAAAAACTACACTTACCGCGCTTGCATGTTGTAAAACCCTTAGCTATTATTAAGAATTTGCTAATTGGCTCTAATTGCCGATTACTGCAACTAGAAAGATCACGCATGGGTGGTCGAGCGGTCAAAGGCAACGGGCTGTAAACCCGTCGGATTAATTTCCTACGTAGGTTCAAATCCTACCCCATGCACCATTTTTTGGATTTTGAAATTTCGGTGATGAGAAATTTCAAAACGAGCGGGAGTAGCTCAATTGGTAGAGCGTCAGCCTTCCAAGCTGAATGTCGCGAGTTCGAGCCTCGTCTCCCGCTCCATTTAGTTATTTGTCAGGTGAGATAGAGGACCGGCCCAAGTAGCTCAGGGGTAGAGCGCATCCTTGGTAAGGATGAGGTCGCGGGTTCAAATCCCGCCTTGGGCTCCAGTTTTTATTGATTAGAATATTTTGAGAGGACTAGAAAAGAGATGAGCAAAGAGAAATTCGATCGCAGCAAGCCGCACGTTAATATTGGAACGATCGGTCACGTGGATCACGGCAAGACGACATTGACGGCGGCTATCACAAAGGTGATGTCAAAGCACAATGCAAAGATGACGTTTCGGTCGTTTGATTCGATCGACAACGCACCTGAAGAAAAAGCTCGTGGTATCACAATTGCGACGTCGCACGTTGAGTATGAGACGGCAAACCGTCACTACGCACACGTCGACTGTCCGGGCCACGCCGATTATGTCAAGAACATGATCACGGGTGCGGCACAGATGGACGGAGCTATTCTTGTAGTAGCAGCGACGGACGGGCCTATGCCGCAGACACGTGAGCACATCCTGCTCGCACGTCAGGTCGGTGTGCCTTCGATGGTTGTCTTTATGAACAAGGCAGACATGGTCGATGACGCTGAAATGATCGAGCTCGTGGACATGGAGATCCGCGAACTGCTCTCATCTTACGAATTCCCCGGTGACGATACACCGATCATCCAGGGTTCAGCACTCAAAGCACTCGAAGGCGACCCAGCTTGGGAGCCAAAGATCGATGAGCTGATGCAGGCTGTAGATGATTTCATCCCGACACCTGCCCGTGAGACTGACAAGCCGTTCCTGATGCCGGTTGAGGATATCTTCACGATTCAAGGTCGCGGAACAGTTGCAACGGGTCGTATCGAGCGTGGTGTTATCAACGTCAACGAACCAGTTGAAATCGTTGGTATCAAAGAAACACGCAACTCGGTCGTCACCGGCGTTGAGATGTTCAAGAAACTGCTCGATTCGGGTATGGCAGGCGACAACGTCGGACTGCTGCTCCGTGGTGTTGAGCGTAAAGAGATCGAACGCGGACAGGTCATTGCCAAACCGGGCTCGATCACACCGCACACCAAGTTCAAGGCTGAGGCTTATGTCCTCACCAAAGAAGAAGGCGGACGACACACACCGTTCTTCACAGGTTACCGCCCGCAGTTCTACTTTAGAACAACGGACGTAACCGGTGTCGCAGACCTGCCGGCAGGAGTCGAAATGGTCATGCCGGGAGACAACATCCAGATGGAGATCACGCTGATAGCACCGATCGCCATGGAAAAAGGCCTCCGCTTCGCCATCCGCGAAGGCGGCCGTACAGTCGGTGCCGGTACCGTGTCAGATATTGTGGAATAGGTTAGCAGTGGGCAGTGGTCGGAAACGACTAAGAACTGACCACTGACCACCGACCAATGAGGGAATTATGCCAAGAGATAATATTATTTTGCAGTGCACCGAGTGCAAAGAGCGCAATTACGTAACGACAAAGAACAAAAAGAACACGCCGAACAGGCTTGAGCTTAAAAAGTTTTGCCGTCGCTGCCGTTGCCATCAGCTGCATAAAGAAAACAAGTAGTTGATAGTGGAGAGTTGATAGTGGAAAGTGGCAGAGTTTTCTACCACTTTCCACTTTCCACTCTAAACTTTGCACTAATATTCAGGGGTATGGTGTCAATGGTTAGCATGGAGGTCTCCAAAACCTTAGGTCCGGGTTCGAGTCCTGGTACCCCTGCCAGTTAGATAGGAGAGAAGAAGTGTCAGAAATGGTCGCACCCGCAGAGGGTAAACATAAAGAGGGAATCGGCGAGTTTGTTAGAAAAACCCGCGGCGAACTCGACAAAACATCATTTCCGTCGTCGAACGATGTTAAGAATACGACGATCATTGTGATCGTCAGCGTTCTCTTCTTCGCGGCATACTTGTTTCTGGTCGATCAGGGATGGGTGTACATTTTGCAGGGCTTAACTTGGTTGGTCAATAAGATCGCCGGAGCCTAGAAGGATATTTGAACATGAAGCAGTGGTATTTTATCCACACATATTCGGGTCACGAGAACAAGGTTGTCGAGAGCCTGAATGCGCGCATTCGCGACATGGAGCTGGCCGAACAGATAACCGGCGTTTTGCTCCCGAAAGAAAAGGTCGTCGAGATGCGCGGCAATAAAGAGTATGTCTCCGAGCGGATGTTTTATCCCGGATACGTGCTCGTCGAGATCGAGTGCGGCGATACCGGAAAGCCACCTGATAACGTTTTCCACGCGATCAAATCGACGCCAAAGGTAACGGGTTTCTTGGGCGGCAAGATGCCGACTCCGCTGTCACAGGCTGAGGTCGATCAAATCGTGCACAATATCGAGGTTGCGACCGAAAAGCCGAAACCAAAGTTTACTTACACGGTCGGCGAGGTCGTCAGGATCAAGTCGGGGCCATTCGCGAGCTTTACCGGCAAGGTCGAAGAGGTCAACGAAGACAAATCGACGCTCAAGGTCTCGATCACCATTTTTGGCCGCTCGACACCGTACGAGCTGACATTTTTAGAAGTAGAAAAAGTTACGTTTGCAGAAGAAGAATAAATGAGGACATTGCCGACAGAATACGTCGGCATCGTTAATCGAAAACAGTTATGGCAAAGAAGATAGAAGGCTACATTAAATTGCAGATCCCGGCCGGTAAGGCCAATCCTGCTCCGCCGATCGGCCCGGCTTTGGGTCAGCACGGCGTCAACATCATGGAGTTTTGCAAGGCGTTCAACGCCAAAACGCAAAACGACGATCCGGATATGAAAATTCCGGTCGTGATCACAGTTTACGCGGATCGTTCGTTTACATTTGAAACGAAAACACCGCCGGCGGCCGACCTTTTGAGAAAGGCTTCGGGTATCGCCAAAGGTTCGGGCAAAGCTAATCGTGAAAAGGTCGGCAGTATCAAACGCTCGCAGATCGAAGAGATCGCCAAAAAGAAAATGGTCGATCTCAACACGACCGACCTCGCCGCCGCAATGCGGACGATCGAGGGAACGGCTAAGTCGATGGGACTTACGATCGAATAAAGAATGACGAATATCGAATAACGAATTCTTGATTCGATATTCTAAATTCGACATTCGAAATTGAGGGAGGAAGCGAAAGCTTCCGTTAATACCTGGAGGTAAAATGAAAAGAGGAAAGAAATACTTGGCGGCTCTGGAAAAGATCGAGCCGCACAAGAAGCACACACTTGAAGAAGCGGTCTCGAAATTAAAAGAGGTCGCATTTGCAAAGTTTGACGAAACCGTCGAACTGACGATGTGGCTGGGCGTCGATCCGCGTAAAGCAGATCAGCTCGTCCGCGGAACCATCGTATTGCCACACGGACTTGGCGGCGCCGATAAAAAGGTCGTTGTCATCGCACAGGGCGACAAGATCAAAGAAGCCGAAGCAGCCGGTGCCGATCTAGCAGGCGGCGATGAGCTCGTCGAAAAGATCAAAGGCGGCTGGCTCGACTTTGACGCACTGATCGCCACGCCCGATATGATGGGCAAGGTCGGACAATTGGGTAAGGTCCTCGGTCCTCGAGGCCTGATGCCAAATCCGAAAACAGGAACGGTCACGATGGACGTGAAAACCGCCATCGAAGAGACCAAGGCCGGTAAGGTTGAATATCGCGTTGATAAAACGGGCGTTATTCACTCGCCTGTCGGCAAAGTGTCGTTTGACGACGCTAAATTGGCCGAAAACACCAAGGTTCTGATCACTGCCGTGATGAAGGCAAAGCCGACCACCGCGAAAGGCCGTTATCTAAAGAAAATCAACTTAGCCGCAACGATGAGCCCGGGCGTATTGCTCGATGAGCTTGCGTACGCATAAGTGAGGAGCGAGTAAAGAAATGAAATCAAGAGAAACAAAACAAACAGATCTGACCGCCCTCACCGAATCGCTGCAAAATTCAACGTCCGCTATGGTCGTCAGCTTTTCGGGAGTGACGGTCCAAAAGGACCAGGAATTTCGCAACTCTTTGCGTGAAGCGGGTGCGAAATACGAAGTTGTAAAAAACACTCTGGCACGTATCGCCGTTAAGGGAACGCAGTTTGAAGATGCGAGTGAGCATTTCAAAGGCGTGACCGCGATCGCGTGGACAGAAAATGATCCGGTTGTTCTTTCGAAAGCAATTTCGAAGTTCATGAAAGACAACGCCGAGACATACACCTTTAAAACAGGTGTCGTCGATGGCAAGCTGGTCAACCTTACACAACTTACAACGATCGCAAATCTGCCGAGCAAAGAAGAGCTTATTTCCAAGTTGTTGTTTGTTCTCAACAGTCAGGCACAACGCATCGTCACGGTCATTAATGCCGTGCCGCGTGATCTGGCAGTTGTGATCGATCAGATCGGTAAGCAAGAAGGCCGTGCAGCAGGAACACCCGCTGTCGAAGCCGCTCCGGCTGCTGAAGTAAAAGCAGAAGAACCGGCTGCTGCACCTGGGGTCGAAGAAGCTGCTCCGGCTGAAGCGGAAGTTGCTGAAGCACCGGCAGCAGACGAGACTCCGGCAGTCGAAGCTGCGGCTGAAGAAACAGTCGAAGCCGCTGCGGACGAAGCTCCGGCAGAAGAAGTTGTAGAAGAAGCCCCCGAAGCAGAAGCTGAAGAAAAGGCGGAATAATCTTTGTGATCTCGAATTTGAAATTTCAAATTTGAGATTTGGAGCGAAAATAAGAGATCTTAGGAGGATAAAAAAAAAAAAAATAAGAAAAAAAATTTAAAAAGGGAGAAAAAACGTCCGTGAGCCGTACCAAGGAAAGCGAGTCAAGTGATTTGTCAGGTCACGCGACTTCGGACGGACAAAGAAAGGTGATGCAACCCGTTCTTGAGAAGTCCCTGGGTTCTAGCGGCAAAAACAACCGTTCGTGGTTCGTATAGAGCCTGCGAGCAAGTTATTAACAGAACCCTAAATAGGAGATAGATAAAAGTCATGGCTATTAAAAAAGAAGATGTAGTTGAGTATTTGAAAGGTATGTCGCTTCTCGAAGCGTCTGAACTCGTTAAGGAACTCGAAGAAGTATTCGGCGTTTCGGCGGCCGCAGCGGCTCCAATGATGATGGCTGCTGGTGCCGGTGCAGGTGGCGGAGACGCTGCTCCTGCTGCCGAAGCTAAGGATTCGTTTGACGTAGTTCTGCAGTCGGCCGGCGGCAACAAGATCGCCGTCATTAAGGTCGTCCGCGAAGTCGTAGCCGGTCTTGGCCTCAAAGAAGCCAAGGATCTGGTCGATGCTGCACCTAAGACGATCAAAGAAGGCGTCTCACAGGCTGAGGCTGACGAGATCAAGACCAAGCTCACCGATGCTGGTGCAACCGTCGAGCTCAAATAGTCGATCATATTTGCTGAGACGCTCGTTCATTTGAGCGGGCGTCTCGGCATTTGCCTTTATAAAAAGTTATTGTTAAACTAACTGGTTCGCGCTCTATCTATTTATCAGGAGCGCGATGACCGGTTGGATCGGAAACGTAATTATTGTTTTCGTTTGTTTTAGACGCGAGGCTCTGCGGCCCGCAAAAGTGGAGAGTGGGTGTCTCTTTTCGGCACGCTCGGAAAAATAAGATAGCAGCTATTACTGCTTAAAAAGCGGTCTGGGTAAACTTTGCCCTCGACCGCGTTTGCTGTCTTTATTCGCAGGGATTTTTGATAGGAGCTTTTTGTTACGGGAATCGTATCAGCAAAGCCCGCGAAAATCAACAGGTTTTTTTTCAGCCCGCTATTAATTATATGATCAACAATCCTCTACAAAATAACTCGAACGGACTCGGACGACGCACAAGCCAGTCGCCGAAACGAGTGGATTTTTCTAAGATCTATACGTCAGCACAGATCCCAAATCTGATCGAGGTCCAGCGCGAATCCTATAACCGGTTTCTGCAAATGGATCTGATCCCTGAGGAGCGCGACTATATCGGTTTGCAGTCGGTGTTCTCGTCGATCTTTCCGGTATCGGATTTTCGCGAGACGGCGACGCTCGAGTATGTCGAGTATCAGATCGGTAACTGGCAGTGTAAATGCGGCAACCTCGAGGGCCTCGAGCACTTACGTGCAAACTGTAAGAATTGCTCGGCCAAGATCAAGGTTGACCCGTTTAACCCCGCCGAAGTGCTTTGTAAAAATTGCGGCACGTTCAACGCCGTCCGCCCAAATCTCTGCAACAACTGCGGCGAACCGGTCGGCCTCAAACACAAGCACGATCAGCAGGAATGCCAAGAACGCGGCATGTCGTACAGCGTCCCGCTCAAGGTCAAGATCCGTCTGACCGTTTATGACAAGGATCCTGAGACAAATGTCTCGACGATCCGCGACATTAAAGAAGAGGATGTTTTCTTTGGCGAGATCCCGCTGATGACCGACAACGGTACGTTTATTATTAACGGTACCGAGCGCGTCATCGTATCGCAGCTTCACCGTTCGCCCGGCGTTTTCTTTAAGGGCGAGCGTGACGATTATCTCGCAAAGATCATCCCGTACCGCGGTTCGTGGGTCGAATTTGAATACGACCAAAAGGGCATCCTGCACGCACGTCTCGGTAAACGTAAGATCATCGCGACCGTTTTCCTTCGTGCACTCGGCCTGTGGTTAAATCCGCAGATCGACATGAAAACCGTCTCGGATCAGATCCTTGAGGAAGTCGTCAAGAATGCCGAATATCCTGATTCGAACATTCTCGAGCTGTTCTATGTGACGGACGAGATCGTCAATGAAAAGGGCAAGCTGACGATCCGTGTGAAAGAGAGCGGCGACACGCACCTCGTTGGTATGCGTGCCGAAGACGACATTAAGGACAAGAAAGAAGATGTCGTCCGCAAAGGCAAAAAGATAACTAAGAGTGCGATCGCTGACCTTCGCCGCATGGGCGTTGGTTCGGTTGCGGTTGCTATTGCCGATCTTGAAGGAGCCCATGCTCTCGAAGACGTGGTCAATACTGAAACCGGCGAGGTCATCGTCGAATCGAATACCGAGATCCCTGCCGGCAAGATACAGCAGATCGTCGAAGAAGGCATTTCGAGCGTTAAGGTGTTTTTCCCGAAACGCGACGTTATCGGCGAGATCATCGCAGCGACCTTCAGAAAGGATCCGATCGGTAAGCCGGTCGACGCCCTGCTTGAGATCTATCGCAAGATGCGTCCGGGCGATCCTCCGACCGTTCCGACAGCATACCGTCTGCTCGAAGGCATGTTCTTTGACACGCGACGTTTTGACCTGTCACGCGTCGGACGTCTGAAATTTAATATCAAAATGGGCCGCCCGGATTTTGACCGTATCAAAGATCCGCTGCTCGCACCGACCGATTTTATCGAGGTCGTCAATTACCTGCTCCGTATGAAACGCGACAGCGAAAATTACGGTCAGGACGATATCGATCACTTGGGCAACCGCCGCGTCCGCGCGGTCGGTGAGCTGCTCGAAAATCAATTCCGCATCGGCCTCGAACGCATGGAACGCGCGATCAAGGAGAAGATGTCCATTCAACAGGATATGTTCACCACGATGCCGCGTGACCTCGTCAACGCCAAGCCGGTGACGGCTGCGGTTCGCGAATTCTTTGGCTCGTCGCAGCTTTCGCAGTTCATGGATCAAACCAATCCGCTGTCGGAAATTACGCACAAACGCCGCCTGTCGGCGTTGGGGCCAGGTGGTCTTTCGCGTGAACGTGCGGGATTTGAGGTTCGCGACGTTCACCCGACGCACTATGGCCGCATCTGCCCGATCGAGACGCCTGAAGGCCCGAACATCGGCCTGATCTCGTCGCTGTCGTGTTTTGCACGTATCAACGAGTACGGCTTTATCGAGTCGCCTTACCGTAAGGTCGAGGACGGCCGCGTTATCGAATACGTTCGCGTTTTGAACGGCGGCGATACCAAATTCAAACCCGGCGAGCACGTCCCGCTTGAGGATGTCGAGGCGGCAAATAAAAAGCTCAAGGACGGCAAACAGGCCGACACCGAGCCGTGGCCGTTTTATCTGACCGCTTGGGAAGAGGATCGCTACATCATCGGCCAGGCGAATATTGAGCTTGATGCCAAGGGAAACATCGTCAATGAGCGTAACGCCGCACGGCAAAAAGGTGAGTTTATCACCGCCGACCGCGCCGAGACGCAGTATATGGACGTGTCGCCCAAGCAGCTCGTTTCGGTCGCCGCGTCGCTAATTCCTTTCCTCGAGAACGATGACGCCAACCGTGCTCTCATGGGATCGAACATGCAACGCCAGTCGGTTCCGCTGCTCTGTGCTGAGTCGCCGTATGTCGGAACCGGTATGGAAAAGATCGCCGCCCGCGATTCGGGTGCGGTTGTTATCGCACGCCGTGACGGTGTCGTCGATTTTGTCGATAGCGAACGCATCATCGTCAAAGCCGACCATCAGGTCGACGGCACGATCTCGCGTGAGGTGACGGCGGATATTTATTCGCTCGTTAAATTTAAGCGTTCTAACCAGAACACTTGTATCAACCAGCGTCCGATCGTTGAGGTCGGCGAGCGTGTCAAAAAGGGCCAGGTGATCGCCGACGGCCCGTGTACCGATCGCGGCGAACTCGCCCTCGGCCGCAACGTGCTCGTGTCATTTATGCCTTGGCGTGGTTACAACTTTGAGGATGCTATTTTGGTTTCCGAAAAGCTGGTCAAGGACGATTACTACACGTCGATCCATATCGAGGAACTCGAGATCGAGGCCCGCGATACAAAGCTCGGACCCGAAGAGATCACGCGTGATATCCCGAATATCGGCGAGAACATGCTCCGCGATCTCGACGAGAGCGGCATCATCCGCATCGGTGCTCAGGTCAAACCGGGTTCGGTGCTTGTCGGTAAAGTTACGCCAAAGGGCGAAACGCAGCTGACCGCCGAGGAAAAACTTCTGCGTGCCATCTTTGGTGAAAAGGCCGGCGACGTAAAAGACGCTTCGCTGACCTGCCCTCCGGGCATCGACGGCACGGTCGTTGACGTTCAGATCTTTACCCGCAAGGGGCAGGACAAGGACGAGCGTTCACTCGACATCGAGGGAATGGAAGAAGAAGATTTCCACCGCGATCTCGAGGATGAAATTCGTATCCTCGAGGAACAGCGTAACGAGCGTATCTACGAGCTCTTTGACGGCCGCAAGCTGAACAAAGACCTGGTCGAAGATAAAGAAGTCATCCTCAAAAAGGGCGAGACGCTTAACCGCGAAAAGCTGCAGGGTGTCGATCCGAGGCTTTTGCGTAAGGCTGACGTTGCCTCGGGCAATATCGATGTCATCGCTGAGATCAAGGAGTACGAACAGCGTACCGAACGCCAGATCAACATTCTGCGTGACATCTACGACGAAAAGATCACCAAGCTCAAGCAGGGCGACGAATTGCCGCCGGGCGTGATCAAGATGGTCAAGGTCTTTGTTGCGATGAAGCGTAAGCTTTCGGTCGGCGACAAAATGGCCGGACGCCACGGTAACAAGGGTGTTATCGCCCGCATCTTGCCTGAGGAAGATATGCCGTACTTGCCGGATGGAACTCCGGTCGAGATCGTGCTAAATCCGCTCGGTGTGCCGTCGCGTATGAACGTCGGTCAGATCCTCGAGACACATCTCGGATGGGCTGCCCGCGTGCTCGGACTCCACTTTGCGACCCCCGTTTTTGACGGTGCGAGCGAAGAAGAGATCAAGGGTTACATTACTCAGGCCAACGAGAAATACGACGAACTCGGCATCCCGGCTTCGGTCGGCCCGTCGGGCAAAACGCGTCTCTTTGACGGCATGACGGGTGAGCAGTTTGAGCAAAAGGTGTGCGTTGGTTACATCTATATGTTGAAACTATCGCATCTGGTCGATGACAAGATCCACGCACGCTCGATTGGGCCATACAGTCTGATCACGCAGCAGCCACTGGGCGGTAAAGCTCAGTTTGGCGGCCAGCGTTTCGGCGAAATGGAGGTCTGGGCACTCGAAGCCTACGGTGCGGCTCATATCCTGCAGGAATTGCTGACGTGCAAATCCGACGATGTGGCCGGCCGCTCGAAGATCTACGAGACGATCGTCAAGGGCGTTTCGAACTTCGAACCCGGCATACCGGAATCGTTCAACGTGCTCGTACGCGAGCTGCAGTCTCTGTGTCTCGATGTCGAGCTGATCCAAGAAGATCAGATCGATCCGGATGAGATCATCGCAGGCGTTGATGCACTGGTAGGGGTTGATTAAGAGAGTCCAAAGTCTCAAGTCCCAAGGCCCAAGAAGAAATTCTGCGGACTTGCCACTTGGGAGCACACAGGGACATGGAACTTTGGAGAAATATGTTTCGATTTAATAACGATAACAAGACGCAATTGACCACAAATTACGAAGCGATCCGCATTTCATTGGCGTCGCCGGAGAAGATCAGGTCGTGGTCGTACGGTGAGGTCACAAAGCCGGAAACGATCAACTACCGAACGTTCAAACCGGAGCGCGACGGACTGTTTTGCGCACGTATTTTCGGCCCGGTCTCTGACTGGGAATGTCTGTGCGGTAAATACAAGCGCATGAAGCATCGCGGCGTCATCTGCGACAAGTGCGGCGTCGAGGTCACACAGTCTAAGGTCCGCCGTGAACGTCTCGGCCACATCGAGCTTGCTTCGCCCTGTTCGCACGTGTGGTTCTTTAAAGGACTGCCGTCGCGTATCGGCCATCTGCTCGATATCACTCTGCGTGATCTCGAAAAGATCCTCTACTTTGAGACGTACATCGTCGTCGATGAGGGTGACGTGCCTGATCTGAAGCAGAAAGACCTGCTGACGGACGAGCGTTTCCGCGAATTGTCGCGTGACTATCCTAACCAGTTCGTCGCCAAAATGGGTGCCGAGGCGATCAAGGACCTGCTCCAGACCATCGACATCGCCGAGCTCGTCGAAGAGCTTCGTGCCAAAATGAAGGTCGAAACGTCGCAGCAGAAAAAACTCAAGTATTCCAAGCGTCTGAAAGTTTCGACGTCGTTCCTGCGTTCGGGCAACAACCCGATGTGGATGATCCTCGACGTGATCCCGGTCATTCCGCCCGAGCTTCGCCCGCTCGTGCCCCTCGACGGCGGACGGTTCGCGACTTCGGATCTTAACGATCTCTATCGCCGCGTCATCAACCGTAACAACCGTCTGAAGAAACTCATCGAGCTTCACGCACCTGAGGTCATCGTCCGTAACGAAAAACGTATGCTGCAAGAGGCAGTTGACGCGTTGTTCGACAACGGACGCCGCGGCCGCGTGCTGCGTGGTGCGAACAATCGCCCGCTCAAATCGCTGTCCGGAACACTCAAAGGTAAACAGGGACGTTTCCGTCAGAATCTGCTCGGAAAGCGTGTAGATTATTCGGGACGTTCGGTTATCGTCGTCGGTCCGGAGCTGAAACTGCACCAGTGCGGTCTGCCGAAGAAGATGGCATTGGAGCTGTTCAAGCCCTTTATCTACAACAAGCTAGAAAAAGATGCCCACGCTGCCACCATCAAACAGGCACGCGAAATGGTCGAGCGTCAGGAGCCGATCGTTTGGGACATTCTCGAAGAAGTCATTCGCGAGCATCCGGTTCTCTTGAACCGTGCACCGACGCTTCACCGTCTCGGCATCCAGGCTTTTGAGCCTGTGCTGGTTGAGGGTAAGGCGATCAAAATTCACCCGCTCGTCTGTACGGCTTTTAACGCCGACTTTGACGGTGACCAGATGGCCGTGCATATTCCGCTGTCGCCTGAGGCGCAGATCGAGGCGAGCGTTTTGATGCTTGCGTCAAACAATCTACTCTCGCCGGCGTCGGGACAACCGATCGCCGTTCCGTCGCAGGATATCGTTCTCGGCTGCTATTACCTGACACTCGCACGCGACGAAATGCGTGGCGATAACAAGGCATTTGGCACCATCGACGACGTGCTGCTCGCACTCGATGCGGGGCTCGTTGAGACGCAGACCAAGATCCGCCTGCGTTGGAAAGGCGATCTGATCGACCTCGGCATGGAGCACAACAATCAGGACGTGATGCGTGCGACCATCCGCGAGGGTATTGATCAGGTCATAGACACGACCGTCGGACGTGCGATCTTTAACGAACGCCTGACGCGTGACGGCTTGCCGTTCGTCAACGGCGTGATGAAAAAGAAAGGCCTGCAGTCGCTCGTAACGTTTTGCCATCTCAAGCTCGGCCACGAACAGACGGTTGTCCTGCTCGACGATCTCAAAACGATGGGCTTTTTGTACGCGACGCTTGCCGGTGTTTCGATCGGCATCGACGACATGGTCACGCCGTCGTCGAAAAAAGGCATTATCGAAAAGGCTTTGAAAGAGGTCGAGAAACTTCGCAAACAGTACGAAGACGCGACCATGACCGACATGGAGCGTACCAACAAAGGTTACGGCCATCTGGTCGGATGTGACCGATCACGTTTCTAAGGAAATGTTTAAGGCCATGCACACGCGTGAGAAAGAACGCAAAGAGCTCAATCCTATCCTCGTGATGGCCGATTCGGGTGCTCGTGGTTCGGACGCTCAGATCCGTCAGCTCGCCGGTATGCGCGGCCTGATGGCAAAACCGTCGGGTGAGATCATCGAGAATCCTATTCTCGCTAACTTCCGCGAAGGGTCTGGACGTTCTCCAATACTTTATTTCGACGCACGGTGCCCGTAAGGGTCTCGCCGATACGGCGCTCAAAACGGCTGACTCGGGTTACCTGACACGCCGTCTGGTTGACGTCGCTCAGGACGTGATCGTTTCGGAACAGGATTGCGGCACGATGCGCGGTGTCTGGGCCGAGGCCATCATCCGCAACGGTGAAGAGGTCGAATCGCTTCGTGACCGCATCGTCGGCTGCACATCGCTCGATGACATCATCGATCCGGTCGACGGCAGCGTGATCGTTGCGGCAAACGTCGAGATCGATGAGGATCTCGGTGCCAGCGTTCAGCTTTCGGGCCTGCAAAAGGTTCGTATCCGCTCGGCCCTGACCTGCGAATCGCGTCGCGGTATCTGCGTCAAATGTTACGGCCGCAACCTTGCGACCGGCAACACGGTCGAGATCGGCGAGGCTGTCGGCGTTATCGCCGCACAGTCGATCGGCGAACCGGGCACACAGCTCACGATGCGTACATTCCACGTCGGTGGTACGGCCCGTCTCGAACAAGAGACCAAGCACGTCGCCGCGATGGACGGAACGGTCAGATTCCTCGGCGATACCAAGGTCATTAAGAACCGTGCCGGTGAATTTGTTTCGCTTCGACGTCAGTCAGAGATCGCTCTTGTTGACGAACGCGGCCGCGAGGTCGCTCATTACAAGGTCGTGTACGGTGCCCAGATCCACGTCAAAGACGGCCAAAAGGTCAAAGAGGACGATATCCTCGTCACTTGGGATCCGTTCACCTTTGCCATCCTCACCGAGGAATCCGGTTCGATCAAGTATCAGGACCTCAAAGAAGGCAAGACGGTCGAAGAAGAGATCGATAAGGTCACGGGCCAGAAACGTCTCGTGGTCAAAGACTCGGATGAGAAAAATCAGCCGCGTCTCGAGATCCGCAGCGGTAATAACAAGGTGCTCAAAACCTATCAGATGCCGATCCGTGCACAGCTGATGGTCGAGGACGCCGACGAGGTCAAGGCCGGTGACGTCATCGCCAAGATCCCGCGTGAAACCACCAAGACCAAAGACATCGTGGGCGGTCTGCCGCGTGTCGTCGAGCTTTTCGAAGCACGGCGTCCGGGCGAAACGGCCATCATGTCGGAGATCAACGGTACCGTTAAATTTGGCCCGATCTCAAAGGGTAAACGTAAGCTGATCATCATCGGTGACGACGGCAGCGAACGCGAATACGACATCCCGCGTGGTACGCACATCAACGTGCAGGAAGAAGATCGCGTCCGCTCAGGCGAACCGCTGATGGACGGCCCGCTCAACCCGCACGATATCCTGCGTGTTCTCGGAATGGAAGCGTTCCAAAATTACCTCGTAAACGAGATCCAAGAGGTCTATCGTCTGCAGGGCGTTAACATCAACGATAAACATATCGAGGTGATCGTCCGCCAGATGCTCCGCTGGGTCAAGATCAAAGAGGTCGGCGATACCGAATTTTTGCTCGAAGAACAGGTCGATCGTTTCCGTTACGAAGACGAAAACCGCCGTGTTCAGGACGAGGACGGCCAGACATCGGTCGGCGAACCGCTCTTGCTCGGTATTACGAAAGCGTCGCTTTCGACCGACTCGTTCATCTCGGCGGCCAGTTTCCAGGAAACGACCCGCGTGCTGACCGAGGCGGCGATCTCGGGACGTATCGATTACCTTCGCGGCCTGAAAGAGAACGTCATCATGGGACGCCTCATCCCGGCCGGTACGGGTATGAAATATTACCGCAACGTCAAGGTCGCGTATGATGCCACGGAAAATCAAAAACCGACGGATGAATACGACGAAATGGGCGACTACATCCGCGGCGGACTCGAGGCCCCTGTGCCAATGGTCGAGCCCGACGGATTTGACGGCGAACTCCTAGACGTCGAGGACATCGACGGCGAAGAGGCCGAGATCGAAGCGATCGAAACATTCGACATCGACGAAGCCATGAAGATCGAAGTCGAGGACGACGAACTATAAATGCACAAGCCTCGGTGTGTGGCAGAAGCCCGCACGAAGTAAGGGCATTGTTAAAAAAGGCCGCGAGCATAAAGTTCGCGGCCTTTTCTTTTTGTGTCTCCGTCCGCGGGAATTATGTCTCCGCGCGTCGGAAATATGTCTCCGCGCGTCGGAAATATGTCTCCGCGCCTCGGAAATATGTCTCCGCGCCTCGGAAATATGTCTCCGCACGTCGGAAATATGTCTCCGCGCGTCGGAAATATGTCTCCGCGCGTCGGAATTATGTCTCCGCACGCGGGAATTATGTCTCCGCACGCTGGAATTATGTCTCCGCACGCGGGAAAAATGTCTCCGCCCGAGAGAATTATGTCCCCGCACGCGGGAAATATAAGTCTGTCCCGCACGCGGGAAATAAGTCTCCGCACGCCGGAATAATGTCTCCGTCCACTGTTCACTATTCACTGTTCGTTGTTCACTATCTCTGCTAACATCCTAAAAATGAAGACATATCGCACAATCGCAGGCCTCTCCCCAATCTTGGTTGGCCTTTTGTTCTTTTCATCAGTTTTCTCACAAGCTACGACAACCAAGGTTGACGTAGAACGGCCATCCGGGTGTGAAGAAAACGAGGCGAGGCTGTATCAGATTGTTGTCGCTCTCAGGCGGGGAACGGAGCGGAACACGATTATTATTATTTCTCGACTCGGAAAGAGAGAGACTTCTGCTGTTATTAGCAAAAAACGTCTGCACAATGCCCGAGAATATTTCTTGTTCAAGGTTCCGAAGTTGTCGAGGGACAGCATTATAGTGGCCACCGGAGAAAGGGTAACCGGGTGAGGAGTTGTTGAGTTTTACGTCGAAGGCAAACTGGTTGAGCATTTGCTCGTTAGAAGGAATAGGAGTCTATGCGTTGATTGTTGCGAAAGTTATAACTTACCCCCGTATAAGCCGTGAGACTAAGAAAAACAAAAAGGCTTCGCATATCGCGAAGCCTTTTTCTATTCAAACGATTGATCGTCCCTTTACCAGATCTCGCAAACCTTTTCGCGGATCATCTTTTGGCCGGTCTTGCAGCCGAATGCTTGGGCGAATTCGGGCATGTTGGACATTGGGCCGTTGACGCGCCAGCGGGGTAGTGAGTGGGGGTTGCCGGCGACCTGTTGGCGTTCGGCTTCGGGGGTGTATTTGCCCGCCCAGACCTGTGCCCAGCCTAGGAAGAAGCGCTGTTCCGGCGGTAAATCCGTCGATGTCGGCCGGCCGCGGTTTGCCCTGGAGCGATTTCAGATAGGCGTAATACGAAACGGTCAGGCCGGCGAAATCGCCGATGTTCTCACCAAGCGTGAGCTTACCGTTAATAAACAGTCCGGGTTGAACTTCGTATCCGTCAAACTGTTTGGCGACACACGACGCACGCTCTTGGAAATTAGCGAGGTCCGTCGGCGTCCACCAGGATTTGAGATTGCCGTCGGCGTCAAAGCGGCTGCCTTGATCGTCAAATCCGTGCGTGATCTCGTGGCCGATCACACCGCCGATGGCACCGTAGTTGATGGCGTCGTCAGCGTTGAAATTAAAGAACGGCGGCTGCAAAATACCGGCGGGGAAAGTGATGTCGTTATTCTGCGGGCTGTACGAAGCATTGACCGTCGGCGGCGTCATGCCCATACGCGTCTTGTCGCGGGGTTTGCCGAGGTCTTTGAAATTGCGGGCGATCTGAAACTGATTAGCCCGCAAGATGTTCTGAGCGTACGAATCGCGTTTGACCGTCAGCCCCGCGTAACCGCGAAGCACGTCCGGATAGCCGATCTTACGCTTAAAGGTCGAAACCTTGACCTTAGCCTGTTTCTTGGTCTCGTCGCTCATCCATTTGAGACCGTCGATACGCTCGGTCATCGACACCATCAGGTTGTCTATCATGACGTTCATCCGCGCTTTAGCGGCTGGCGTAAATGCGACCTTAGCGTACTCCATACCGAGAGCCTCGCCGAGTGCTCCGTCAACGTTTTGGACGCATGTTTTCCAACGCGGCTGACGCTCTTTTTGTCCGCTAAGGTGCTTGCCAAAGAAATTGAAATTCTCATCGGCAAAAGCCTTGGGCAAAGACGGAGCGGCTGAATTAACGACCATCCATGTCAGATAAGTTTTCCAGTCGTCCACCGAAACGTCCGCCATCATCGTGTTCATTTCCTTAAAGAACTTAGGCGGAGCGATATTAAAATCATAATTGGTAGCCACGCCGCGCGTCGCGAAATAGTTGTTCCAATTGAAATTTGGGGTTAGAGCCTGTGCGTCGGCAACAGTGATCTTGTTGTAGCCGTTGTCCGGATTGCGCCGTTCGACCGGTGTCAGCGACGCCGTCGCGAGACGGGTTTGCATCGTGAGTACTTTCGCGGCTTTTGCCCCTGCAACTTCGGGTGTATCGCCGAACAGCTTGAACATCGCCGTCATGTATTCAACAAACTTACCGCGTGTCTCAGCATATCGGGCTTCTGTGTAGTAATCGCGATTAGGCAGTGTGGTGCCGCCTTGTCCGGCGTTGACGATCATGGTGTTGGTCGATTTGAGGTCAGCACCCGCACCAAATCCAAACACTGCCGGCAATCCTAAACTGTGTAGCTCCGCGATCTGCCGCTGCACATCAGCAGGCGTTTTCGCCTTAGAGATCGCTTTGAGGTATTTTTCGATCGGCTTTGTGCCCGACTTTTCGATCGCGGCCTCGTCCATACAAGTGGCATAAAAATCGCCGATCATCTGAGCGTCGCTGCCTTTTTTGGCCTTTGCTTTTGTCGCTTTGTCGAGAACCCCCATGAGGATCGCGTTATTCGAATCGCGGAGCATATTAAATGTCCCCCAACTCGCCTCCGACGGTGGTATCTCAGTATTTTTTAGCCAGCTGCCGTTGGCGTACTGAAAAAAATCATCGCAGGCCTCGGTCGTGCGGTCCATACGTGACGGGTCAAAGCCGGAACTCTGGGCAAGTACGCCACCCCAAAGAGACAGCATTATCGCGAGAGTCGTAACAAAACGAAATAGTCGTGTGTGCATTTTTTACTCCTAAAGAAATTTTAGTTAATACGGTTATACATTAAAAAGGTTTAGGCCGCCTATTTGACGGGAACAAAACTGTCCGCGACGCGCTGTCGCAGCTCGGCGGCGAGCAGTTTACGGTCAGGATTTACCACCGGCTCCTCGCCAAAGGTAATGACGGCGGTGTATTCACTTACCTTAAACAGACGCCAGAGGTGTGCGAAAAAGCTGATATCTTCCCACCAGCAAGCGGCCTGATTTGCGGGTGTTTCGCCCTCCGGTGTGGTGTACGTGATCGAAGCATATGAGACAGGTATATCGCCCTGAGCGGCAAATTCTAAGAACGAAGAGTTAAACGGCAGAACTTCCTCGCCCTTGGTCGCTTTACCCTCTGGAAAACGACTACGCCCTCGCCCATATCGAGTCGCGCGACGATCAGTTCACCCGCACGCGGTATGTCGCGGCGGTTGGCGCGGTCTATAAAGATCGTGCCCCTATCTCGGCAGATCCGCCCCGCGAGAAACCAGGTCTCGACCTCCGCCTTTGCCACAAAAATGCCTTTTGCGACCGAGCGTATCGCGGCTATGTCCGTGTAGCTCAGATGATTTGTTACGAGAAAAAACGGCGGTTGCGGCGGGGTGCCAACGACAACGACCCGCATGTTCGAGATGCTGACAAAGCTCTTAGTCCACCCGGCGAAAATGATCTGACGCCAGTGCACCTTATTAGGTATAAATATGCGCAAGATGAACCAAGTCCAATATAGGCCGAGCGTTGAGACGATGAACAAGACGATCTTTATGGCTGCCGTGATTGTTCGCATGCTGTGACTAAAGCGGTTCCTTATCTACTTTCTTAAAATTGTATCGCAGTAAAAACCGCATCGGCAATGTCTTGCCATTACGCTCGGCCGGCCGCCAGTTCATCTGTCTGACAGCCCGCTCTACGGATTCGTCCAAACCGTATCCCGCCCAGCGAACTATCTCTGTGCGCAGTATCTTGCCCGCTTCATCGAGATCGACCATTAGCTCGACGGTCGCCGTTACCTCGTAAAACGCTGCTTCGGCAGTGTATTCGGGCTTGATCCGGCGAAAGGGAATAGGGGCGATGAAATTTTTTGCATTGGGTGAGTTCGCCTCGGGCGGCTCTTCCATAAACGAAAGCGGTGCTTCCGCGACCTCGGCTTTTGCGGCGACGTCAATCTTTGCTTTGATCTCGTCGGCGATAACGGTTGTCGTGTCATTTAACAGCTTTGCGGCGGCCGCTGGAACTTTTGCTTCAGTTTTATGCAGAGCCCAATGGATCAGCCGGCCGGTCCGGCTGCTAACAACATATATCACGGCATACGCCTCGTAATATTCAGCCCTGCCAAACGCACTTCGGCGTTGGTTCGCCGCCCGAATCAGGATCAACTGGTCGCAACCGATCGCCGCACCGGAACGTTTTGATTCGTCGGCCGTCATATTGAAAGGATCTGTCGGCATTTTTGAATTATAAGCCGTTCGGCTGAGATCACTGTCGATGACCTTGAGCCGCGTGGAAAGAGCTTCAGACAGGCTTTCAGCAACCACTTTGCTTAGATCGGAATTGTAGGGTGTAATAATCGCCACACGCTGAGCTGGCGCTGCGAACGAAAAAGGAAAAAGGTAAAAGGTAAAAGCAGAAAGCCGACCTTTTTACTTTTAGATCTTATGGTAAAGCTCGGCGATCTCATTTTTTAATTCGGCGGGGAAACAGATACGGTGGATGCGATAACCCTCTTGCAAGCCGCGGATGGCTGGGCTGACAGACGAGATCTCGCGGATCTCGGGCCGGGAAAAACCGTCTTCGACATAGATCAGGTTCTTAGGGTCGGATGCGTCTTTTGAATAAAATGAATACGGCACGTTGCCCGCTGAGTCTTCGACAAAATAATAGTCAGGGTCAAAGCCTGCGTTTGCAACTAGTTGCCGCGATTCGGCAATAAACGCCGACCGCTCAGCCTCGGGCATATCCAGGTCAAATGCTTTGAACAAACGGCGGTCTAAAAACCGCTTTGCAAGATCGGAAAGTATCGCATCACCAGAGTGTTGCCAACGTTTAATGCTAAACATAACATCGGTGTCGTCGAGCTCAAGATGCTCGCTGAGGTTAAGCTTCTCGCCAGCCAAGATCTTTTCCATCGGCGTTCCCGGTGCGTGCCAGACGTCGCCGCCGTCGCTATAGATCTGCAAAGCGCGGCGAAGCAGTACCTTTAATATAGCCTCGGCCGAGCGCAGCGTCCGGTGAAAATACACCTGTCGATACATATAGTATCGTGCCTGTAAATAGTCTTCGACGGCGTACAGTCCCGGAGCCGACACATATAAATGATCTTTTTCCTCGTTGATCTCGATCGACTTGATTATCCATTCGAGGTCGTAGATGCCGTACTTTGCTCCCGTCATCAGACTGTCGCGGAGCAGGTAATCCATCCGGTCAACATCAAGCTGCGACGAAACAAGTTGGGCGAGAGCGAGCGGCTTAAAATCGCCGCGAATGATGGCCGCGACATCGTTTGCAAGTGTTGGGGAATATGCGTTTAATAGCTTTCCTATCTCAGTATCAGGATTTATTACTGCCTCGATCGTAAATTCTTCGTGGTGAAAACCGAGGATCGATTCGATAACGTGCGAGAACGGCCCATGGCCAATATCGTGAAGCAGTGCCGCGACCCGGACAGCGGTTTGAGCTTCTTCGGAAATCGTGTAGCTGAGCCGGAGTTTTGCGATCATCCGCCCAGCGAGATGAAACGCTCCGAGCGAGTGAGTGAACCGCGAATGCTCCGCCGCCTGATACGCAAAATACGCTAGCCCAAGCTGCCGTATTCGGCGCAGCCGCTGAAACTCAGGCGTATCGATCAGCGAGACAACAAGCCGCCCCTCGTCCGAGTCGGTATTGACACGAATAATATTATGAACGGAATCGCGGTAAATTCTCTCTGCCAAACCAACTCCTGCGCTTATAAATCGCTTTTTAGTAATCTTGGTTTAATTTGATGGTTTTCGCAAGTGAAAAATTGGCTGATTCATTAGTATGGAAAAAATATGAATTTTCGTATAAATTCTGTAATTTGCCATAGCTGAAAGACCGATAACTTCATTCATGTAATGATGTAAAGGCAAGTGTTTTCAATAACTTAGTGCCATTTGTGGGCACGTTGCCCGGTTTGGCTCTCTAATTGCATAAAAGAGGGTGAACAAATGTCCTAATTTTAGGCTTTTAGTCTTCACAAGAATACTTTTAAGGAGTGAAAAATGAGAAACAATTTTAAATGGCTCGTTTCGATGGTTTCCATGGTTCTCTTGCTAAGCGCTTTGGCGTTTGGACAGGAAACCAACGGAAGCCTTACCGGAACGGTCAAGGATCAAAACAACGCGGTAATTCCTAATGCAACCGTTAAATTACAGGGAGTGAACGTCGGATTTAGCCGCACGCTTACGACCAATGCAGATGGAGTTTACTTTGCAAACCAGATCCCGGTAGGCCAGTATAAAGTTACGGTTACTTCTGGAAATTTCCAGCCCGCAGTCAAAGATGCGATCGTGACCATCGGTAACACAGTTACCGAAGACTTTACACTTGGAACAACGGTTGGCGCGGTTGTCGACGTTACAGCTGGTGACCCGGCAACGACAATCGATACGTCTGAAGCAAAGGTACAGACAAACATTACAGCGGCGCAGATCGAGTTGCTGCCAAAGGGAACAACCTTTGCCAGCTTGCTCAGGACAGCTGCTTCAACCCGTCCAAATGAACCGCTTTCAGGCCAGTACCAGATCAATGGTTCGACCGGTGCTGAAAACTCGTTCATCGTTGACGGTCAGGAAGTAAGTAACTTCAGAACAGGTGCTCTAAATGGCAACAACGACATTCCGTATCAGTCAGTTCGCGAACTGCAGATCAAGTCGTCAGGTTTCGAAGCCGAATACGGCGGAGCAACCGGTGGCGTGGTCAACGTAGTTACAAAGAGCGGCACGAATGATCTTCACGGAGAATTTGGCGTTGCTTTCGGAACACAGAAACTGAACGGTAATCCGCGTCCTGTGCTTTCGAATTCGTTCACCGGTTCGCCGACCATGGTCGGTGGTATCGGAAACATTACGACGGCTTCGACCGGTTCGTATGTTGAGTATCTGCCGCAGAACAAAGATGCCGGTGTGAACTTTTTCCCGACAGCTTCGTTGGGCGGTTCGATCATCAAGGACAAAGTTTGGTTCTACGGTATCTACAGCCCGCAGATCTTTGAAGGAACTCGTGTAACCAACTTCGTTTCCGGATATCCCGGTAACGGTGCTGGCCGTCTTCCGATCGGACCCGGCAATTTTGTTGCGACGCTTCCTGACTATGTTAGGAACCAGGCGCCGACTCAAAGTTCAACCTCAAAGCAGACCAATGAATATGCATTTTTCCGTTTAGATGCTTCGCCTTCGGACAAACTCCGTTTGACAGCAAGCTTTACCTGGAATCCTATTGTTCAAAAGGGAGTTTACCAGGGCGGCACGACCGTTATCGGCACGCCTTCGTTCGCTAATTTTGGCGGTTCGGTCGGCTATCTCGCCGGTTCTGATCTTGCCAGTCGTCAGGGCGGCCGTCAGAACGCTAACAATCTGCGTTTTGAGGGTGTTTGGACCCCGACCAGCAAGTCGATCCTCGGATTGCGGTATTCACGTGGTTTCTTGAATGAGAAACTTAACTCGTATTTTATTCCTGAGAACGCTAGAATTCGTTGCCGTTCGGTAGCGGCAGCTTTGGCTGCCTCGGCTGGCTGTGTGGCCGGTTTCCAAACCAACGGAAACAATTTCACGATCACGAAAGACGCTTCGGTAAGATACACCTTTGACGCTGATTATTCATACATGATCAGCAGCTTTGGCGGCCGTCACGATATCAAGGGAGGCTTTACTTACAGTAGGATCTCGAATGATGTACTCGACGGTTACAAGAACACGGGTGTTGTTAGCTTGTGCTACAGCACAACTTTGACCCTTAACTCCGTTTGCGGTGGTTACGGGGCTCCTGTCACCATTGGCACCCCTTCAGTTCCTCCTGCAGGACAGACTCAGATCGGTATCGGTTGGGTTCAGCGTTTTGCAACGAGCGGTGCTGCAAAAAATACGGCAAACACTCTTTACATTCAGGACAAATGGCAGGTCAACTCTCGTCTGACGATAACCGCCGGCCTCCGTGCTGAAAAAGAAGATCTGCCGGCATTTAATGCAGGTGCTGCAGGTGCGGCTGCCGGAACACCGATCAGCTTTGGCTGGGGCGACAAGCTTGCTCCTAGACTCGGTGCATCGTTTGCACTTACGAGCGATGGCAAGACCAAACTGGCTGGATTTTACGGAATGTTTTACGACCGCCTGAAGTTTGAACTTCCGCGTGGTTCGTTTGGCGGCGACTTTTTCCGTCGTGACCTTTTCCCAATTTTCCCGGAACAGCAGCGTACACTAACTACACTGTTGGTGCGATCATTGGCAACTATGCTGATCCGCTCGGCGGAGAGTGTCCTATCGCACAGGCGGCTACGTACCTAACCCGATGTCAGTCGGATTTCCGTACGCAGTCGAACGTTGTCGGACAGGGTGGTGGAGTTGATCCAGACCTGAAAGCTTATCGTCAGGATGAGTTCACGATCGAATTTCAGCGTGAGATCATGAGAAATTCGGTTTTCTCGGCACGCTACATTGACCGTCGGCTCGCACACGCGATCGAAGATGCTGGATATATCAGTGCTTCGGGTAGTGAAGTTTACTACATCGCAAATCCGGGCGAAGGTCTCCATGCTGCAAAATTGAAACAGTTTGGTTACAACAAAGTACTCAAACCGCAGCGTGTTTATCAGGCTCTCGAGTTTGAATACAATTCACGCTTCTGGAGCGCATTCAACTTTGGCTTGAACTACACATACAGCCGTCTGCGAGGAAACTATTCAGGCCTCGCCAGCTCGGATGAAGGTGGACGTCTCTCGCCTGGTGTTAACCGCTTCTTTGATCTTCCGTGGGTTGGTTTTACAGCTACGGGACAGCCGGATAATGGGCCGCTTGCGACCGATCGTCCGCATGTTGTTAAGTATTCGGCAACCTATTCGTTCAACTGGATGGGTAGCAAGACAAATTCATCTGACTTCACCGTCTTTGGTTTTGGTGAATCAGGAACACCGCTTACCACATATCACAGTGTGTTCGGTATTCCTATTCCTGCTACCAAGCGTGGTGATCTCGGAAGAACACCGATCTATACGCAGACCGACTTTAGCTTCACACACAAATACAAATTTGGACGTGATAACAGATTCGGCATTGCGTTTGATCTGAACATTTTGAACCTCTTTGATGAGGCAAATGTTTTGGGACAGGACTTCAACGCGTCTCAGCAGGGTTGGTACTATCTGGATGTAAGTTCGGTTGATCCGGGTGGTAACTACGTTGCTGCAACGAATACGTTGACCAGCACTGGTGTTCTGAATATCATTAACAATGAGATCAGGCAGACAACTGGCCCGGCAGATACAGGTGGTTGTGCAGTTTGGTCAACGGGTGATCCTACCCAGACCCAGTACAACAACTTCTGTTCGAACCAGTCGTTCCTTAAGCCAAATGCGTTCCAAGGACCGCGTGCGGTAAGGTTTGGTTTCCGATTTACTTTCTAGTTGATCTTTCAACTTGAAAACTATGGCCCGTCTTCGGACGGGCCTTTTTCTTTGTTTACTATCAAGGATAAGATCTTAGAGGAATGAGCCGATCTCTCGATACGGGTTGCATGATCGATGGTCTTGCCAACTCATTGATATATAGCAACGTCCTGGCTCCGATGTTTGTTGTGAATCGATTGATAGAACTCTTGATCTACATGATGATCAGATAACATGAGACCTCAGGCCAGTTGGTCATATCCGGCCGCAAGCAACAACGCTCGACATACCGATCAAGGCAAAAAAAGAGTAGGTTCGTATTGCGAACCCACTCTTTAACCTTTTAATAAACAAAAAAACCCGACTCTTACTGGATCTTAACTTCTCCATTTGATCGCAGTTTAGCAATAAGGTCTTGTACATCTTTCTTATTTGCCGCATTAGGTTGATTTTTCAAGTATGAATCAAGCTCATCGGCAGCTTCTTTATTGCGTTTGAGTCGATTGTAGACGAGTGCCAATTGCCAATTTACCGGAGCGAATTTATTGTCACCAAGTGTCTTGGCCTTTAATAGACTTTTCTCTGCAGCGTCATAACTGCCCGAGATCCTGGAAACCGTGCCGTAAAGCAATTGCGCGTCCAATGAAGCCGGTTTAAGGATGGTCGCCGCTTTGGCCGCCTCAACCGCCTGCGGGATCTGATTGAGCTGATAGCAAGCATACCCAAGTGCATAATAACTGGTGTAGCTACGCTGATTGAGGTCGATCGCCCGAATAAGCGGTTCGAGCGAGTCTTGGTATTTCTTTTGCTCGACAAGCTCTTTGCCCATTGCATTTAGCGCGTAGTAATAATTTGGAAAAATGTCGATCGCAGCCTTAAATTCAGCGATTGCTTGTGCACTCTTTTTATCCATCAAAAGGTCTAGGCCCTTGTTGTACCGTTTCTCCGCATCCTTAGTTATACCTTCTTGGACAAATACCTCCTCGGCAGCTCCGCCGCTACCAAGTTTTACTCGTTTCGGATCATATCTCATCCGGATATCGACATACTGATTGTCACTCATTCCCTGAACAAGATTCATTATCTGAACATCCATAGTTGCCTCAAGATAATCGGTTCCAAGCGCCAAAACGCGTAGCTTGAATCGTCCAGCTGAAATACCCGTAAATGTAAACTGACCGGCTTGTGAGGTTCTTTGTCTGTCCAGCGTTGAATTTACTTCGTTTAAGAGCTCGACATAGATATTAGGAACAGGGCGGTTGTTTGGAGCCCAAACTTGTCCGTTAATTGTGTTAAGAGGCAGTTCGTTGACTGGGGGAGTTTCCACTTTGGCATAATTAGGAGCAGATAAACCCAATAACATGACAACAATTGAAATTCCGATTTTTGCAGATAGCTTAAACATTTCTATAAATCCTCAACTTCCTAATAAATGGCCCATCTTTTCTTTTTTTGTTTGCAAATAGTGCGCTGCGGGCTGTTCCGATTCGACCTCGATCGGGACGCGCTCTACGATGCGGAGGCCGGCACGTTCGAGGGCGGCCAGTTTGTCCGGATTATTTGAAATGACCCTGACCTTACATAGGCCGAGATCAAAGAGTATTTCGGCGCACTGTTGATAATCACGGAGGTCGCTGGCAAAGCCAAGCTCTTCGTTAGCCTCGATAGTATCGGCACCTTCGTCCTGCAGGGCGTAAGCTCGGATCTTGTTGATGATGCCGATGCCGCGGCCTTCTTGTTGTTGATAGACAATGGCCCCGCGACCTTCGGCGTCGATCATTTCCATTGTTTTATGGAGCTGCGGCCCGCAGTCGCACTTGATCGAACCAAACACGTCACCGGTGAGACATTGAGAATGGATGCGAACGAGTGTCGGCACTTCGCCGTTCATCTCGCCCTTGTACAGCACGACAAATTCCTCGCTGCTGGTCAGCGACTTGTAACCGGCGATCTTAAAATCACCGCGTTTTGTCGGGAGGTTGGCGGTTGCTACGCGTTCGACCGTAATTGCACGGGCGGGCCATGAGCAATCGCTGCCGGTTTCCGGCGTGTTGGTATTGTCTAACATCTTTGCACCTATATTGAAATAATACTCCGATTTAACGAATTAGTGTAGAACTAAATCGTGCCTAAGGTTTGTATTCGCGAAACGCGAATTGGTTGTGAATTATCAAAGATTTATTTCGTCTATCAGGCAAGTCCGGATTCAAGGGGTGCGTCGCTGAGAGCATCGCCGGTCACGTGGAGTTTTTCGTCGGAATATTGGAGCTGGTACAGCCGCCAATATAGGCCGCGCTGGCTGAGCAGCTCGTTGTGGGTGCCCATCTCACGCAGTTCGCCATGATGCAGCACGATAATGCGGTCGCATTTCTGGATGGTCGAGAGCCTGTGAGCCACGACGAGCGATGTGCGGCCTTGCATGACGCGTTCGACGGCTTGCTGGATAAGCTGCTCGGTCTCGGTGTCGATGGAACTCGTTGCCTCGTCGAGGATGAGGATCGTTGGGTCAAAAGCCAACGCACGAGCAAACGAGATGAGCTGTTTTTGCCCGACCGACAGGCCTGCACCGCGTTCGCGTATCTCGGACTCATATCCGCCGTCCAGTTTTTGGATAAAGGCATTAGCGTGCACCTCTTGGGCCGCCCACTCGACGCGGTCGCGGGTAATATCGTTGTTACCAAGCCTGATATTATTTTCGATCGAGCCGCTAAATAGGAATACGTCCTGCAAAACGACGGCAAAGTTTGACCGCAGATCGTGCAGTGACCAGTCGCGGCACATCGACACCGTCAACCAAGATCCGTCCTTTCTGCACATCGTAAAAGCGCATTATCAGGTTGGTGATGGTCGTTTTGCCTGAACCGGTGTGACCGACGAGGGCGACACTTTCGCCTAGATCAACTTTGAAGGACACGTCTTTCAGCACCCAATCTTCATCGTTGTACGCGAACCAGACATTTTCAAACTCGATCTGGCCGGTGGCTTTTCCGGTCTTTTTCGGTGCAACGGGCGTAGTGATCTCGATGTCGCGATCGAGCAAAATAAATATCCGGTGCGAGGCGACGATGGCGGCTTGGAGGACGTTAAATTTATCGGACAGGTCACGGATCGGCTGAAAAAGCTGGAGCGAATATTGTATAAATGCCGCGAGAACACCGACGCTCAGAGCCGCTCCGGCAGCCGAAAACCCGCCGAGCGTCCCATAGCCGAACGCGAATATTACAACCGCGATGCCGACCGCTCCGATAAAATCGACCAGCGGATAAAATATCGCGTAGTAAAAAATGGTCTCGATATTAGCGTTGCGATAGTCGTCATTGATATGACGAAAACGCGAGAGGGCTTTGTTTTCAGCGTTGAAAAGCTGGACGGTCTGTGCTCCCGAAATATATTCCTGCAGAAAAGCATTGAGCCGTGCATTACGCGTACGCACGCGGTCAAAGCCGTTGCGGGCGTGTTTGCGAAACCAGTTCGTCGCGGTAAAGAGCAGCGGTACCGTCACGAGCGAGACGAGTGCTAGCTTCCAGTCGAGCCAAAACATTATCCCGATGATCGCAAAGATGACGACCAGATCGCCGAGCACATCGATCACACCGGAGGTGAAGAGTTCGTTAAGCGCATCGACGTCGGAGGTGAGCCGCGTCATGGTACGGCCGACGGGATAGTGGTCGTAATATGCGACCTCTTGTTTTTGCAGCTTGGTAAAAAGCTCTGTCCGCAGGTCAAACATTACCCGCTGGCCGACATTATTAAGCAAGATCTCTTGTGCGTAAGAAAACAGAAACCGAAAGAGGAACACGCCAAAAAACGCGAGGGCAAAGAGCCAGATACCATCAACGCGTTTCGGCGTGATAAAATCATCCACCGCCATCTTGGTAAAATACGGCTGCGTACTGATGAGGATGTTGGTCAGCAAAGTGAGGACGATCGCCGCCGCCGCATAGCGCCAATAAGGTTTGATATACCGCACGAGCCGCCGGGCGACCCGGAAATCGTAGGTCTTTCCGATCGCTTCTTCTTCGTGATATTTGCGGGCTTCTTCGGACACTCTTGTATTAAATCTTAGATTTCAGATATCAAATAAGCAAAGTATAATAGCGGTGATTCGTAATGAACCGTTTTCTCGATCAAAACAAAGATAACTGGCAGCGGCTCGAGGATCTGCTCTCGATGCATCACGGCACGGGCTTGCGCGGTCTGTCGCGGATGGAAGTGCGCGAATTTGGTGAGCTTTACCGCCGTGCGGCCTCAGATCTCGCCATTGCCCGGGCTGAGACACGCGACCCGAAGCTGATAAATTATCTCAACAGCCTCGTCATCCGTGCCCACGGCCGCATCTATCGAGCCGAGAGTCAGGGTGCGAATCTGATCTGGAAATTTTTTGCTGAGGATTTTCCACGAACGTTTCGCAGCAACTGGCGATATATGATGCTGGCATTTGGCGTGTTTGCGGGGTTTGTCTTGTTTGGGTTTGTTGCGACGTGGATCGATACCGATTTCACGCATTTTGTTATGCTGTCCGGCATCACCGAACAGATCAATTCAAATAATCAGTGGTGGAAAGGGCTTAATGACGCAAACCAGATCGGGGCGACGCATATCCTCTCAAACAACATACTCGTTACGTTTCGCGTTTTTGCAATGGGAGCATTTTTCGGGATCGGGGCATTTTACGACCTAGCCTTTGAGGGGGCTCGATTGGGGAGCGTCTTTGCGGCGTGTTACAAGCTCAACCCGCCATTTGGCAACGCGCTCGCAAGCTTTGTCGTCGGTCACGGTGTCATCGAGCTTTCAACCATCTTTTTCTGCGGCGGTGCCGGAATGATGATCGGCTATGCGATGATAAATCCGGGCGATCTGACACGCAGCCAGGCTTTGAAGAAAAAGGGAATTGAGGCAGCAAGGATCGTCATCGGCTGCGCGTGTTTTCTCGTCATTGCGGGCACGATCGAAGGCTTTCTCTCACCGTCAGATATGCCCGCAATTGTTAAGATAGCGACCGGTGTCGGCACAGGTCTGGCGATGTATTCGTATCTATTTTTTGCGGGAAGGTCACCGTCAGAACCGCCGGCGTGAGCGGACGGTCATTTGGCTAAATCTAATTTCGTTGCTTCACCTATCCCGACGCTAGACGCATTTCTCGCTGCCCGCTGCATTGCTGCAGAATCGCCGGTTGTTAGAAACACATCCTCGCCGTCTCCGCCTAATTTCCATTTACCTAACTTCTTAACAAGATCCTCAGCCGGATCGACAAGATTTGTCAGAGTCGAGACATATTGCTTTATTACAGATGTGATTGCCGGATAATGCGTACACGCGAGCAGAATGTGCGAGCAGTTTTTGAGCGGTGCTAGGATACGTTTACATTCGTCGTGCAGTTTGATGGACGACACGTCGCCGCTTTCTATAAGCCCCGATAGCGGTTGTGCGATGCGTTGGTTGATGGTGATATTTCGCTGCGTAAATGCGGTGCGATATACGCCCGAAACTACGGTACGCCGTCCGCCGATCAGACCGAGGTTTTTTGGTTTTAGTTTCGTTACAGTTTCGACCGCACTGTCGATGACTCCCTCGATGGGGATGCCGTAATCGTCCAAAAGCGGGATCGCGGTGCTTGCGGCGTTGCAGCCGATCAATACGTGCGTAACTCCCTGCGTTTTTAGAAATGAGATGACAGCATTGAGCCTCGCGACCAACTCCGGGCGGGTCATCTTGCCGTAAGGTGTGACGCCTGTGTCCGAAAAATATGTGACCGGTACTGGCCCAAGCCGCTCTTTTATCAGCTTATAGATGCTGATGCCGCCGATGCCCCAATCGATAATGCCGAGACGTTTCATTACGGGTAAGAAAGTTTGACCTCGATGCCGTTTTCGACCGGCCCGCTGTCAAAAGCGACGATCCGCGAATGCCACGCCATATTGAGGATCTCCATCTTTTGCCCGGGGAAACGGCTTTCGAGATACCATTTCATCTCGTGTTCGGAGCGGATCGGGTTGTACTCGACCATCTTTTTCCAGTCTGGATGCGAGACGAGTTTTTGCAAAGCGGCGTTAAATTGAGCATTAGCTTTCTGGTCGCTCATGGTCTTGAGCTTATCGCTAAGTACTCGCGGATATTCGCGCACCGCGACCGGAACCGTAACCATATCAATAATTAAAAATTTACCGCCGGGCCGCATTACACGTTTGATCTCCGCGAGCAGCGGATCCCAATCGAGATATCTGAAAGACATCAGCGACGTGACAACGTCAAATGAATCGTCCGGAAACGGCAAGACTGGGCCATTGATCTGTGTGAAATTTAGCTGTTCGTTCGCAGCATTTTTGATCTTTGCACGCTCGATGATCCCGGCAGATTCGTCAACGCCGTTGCCCGAATTTATCCGGTCGCTAAGAGCGTAGAGCAACGCACCATTGCCGCAGCCGATGTCGAGCATGTCAAATTTACCGGACGGCAGGTGCTCGCCGAGCCATCGCCACTCGTCCTTGCGGACGCGAATATCGACAAATGCAGCATCGTAGAGTTCGGCGACATGGTCATAACTTGTGTCACCATCCGGCGGACTCGGCTCAAACCGCTTCATTTCTTCGGCGGGTTCAAGCCCTAGACGTTTTTTCGCCGCACCCAAATAACCATGGGATTTGCGGCCTTTGCAGCCGATCGTATAGAGTTTGCCGTCGGCTTTGTCTCCCGCGGAGACATATTTTTCCTTGCTGCGGGAAAAAGTCGTGTACCAGAAAAATCCGTGGGTCGGAACATTAAACGTCCGTGCAAAAAACGGTGCAAACCAACGTGCCGACCGGCAGCAGAAAAAATATGCTGACGCATCATCGGCAAATGGTATGTCCATCTGCTCCCATTCATACGGCGAAAATTGCTCGGGAAATGCGACTGTTCCGTACATCGGGCCGTACATTCCAGAGTGCCCGACGAAGATGAACTCCTTGATCTGCTTTCCGGATTGCCTCACGTCGTCGATAGCTTTTAGCACGTCAAGCTTGCTTTCAACGGCTTGCGTAATGATGTCACCGTCAAATCCGCCGTCGCGTTTTCCGTCAGCCAGCGTTTGAGCTACAACGGGGAATTGATGTCCGCCGAGGCGGTATTTGGTCGTGTAAATTATTAGGATTACGTTAGTTTGCGGCATTTCTGTTAGTAATAAAATAAGGTTTTTTGCACACAAAGAAAAGCACCGCCGATGTCTTTAGACATTATCGACGGTGCTTTTTATCAATTCGCTGTGGTTTCAATTTAGAAATGATAATTGATCCCAAATCGAACGTTATTTGTCCTGAGGTCTGACGAGTGCGTAAACACGTTTGTTGCATATGCAATTGACGGTCCGGGTATGAACGAAGCCGTTCGTCCTAATGACGCGATGGTGGAAACTGATGTCGCATTCAGATTTGTGCTGCTTACATCTGTGCTGCCAAAATCGGCGTAGAGATACTCGCCCTTAACCGACCAATTGCTGCCTACCTTAAATTCAGCACCACCACCGATCGTCCAACCGGCTTTGTTCTTTTTGAAAGCAGCACTCTCAGTCGCATTGCCGTAAGTGTCGGTGAACGTCGCCGCATAATTAACGTCCGTCACGGCCAAGCCGCCAGTACCGTATATCATCGCGTTGCCGACAGCAACGCCGACACGTGGACGTGCCGTTAACAACCAACGGGTCTTTGTCGCCTGATCGATCGTAAATCTAGCGGTGCCGCAGCACGGATAGGTCGTGCCCGACGAGACGCCTTCATTTGCATTCATAGCTCCAAAATCCAGCTCGGCACCGACGACCAATGCGCCGGTTTGATGGTTATATCCAAATGTTCCGCCGCCGGTAAAGCCGTTAGGCTTGATCTGTTGAACGCCGGCCGTGTTGATCGCGTTCACGCTTGTCTGAGCAAAATATCCAGTTGACGAATAGATGGTCGAGGTCGCGACATCTGACCGGTTAAAAGTACCGCCGCCGTATGCTCCGACGTACCAGCCTTTCCAAGTTCCGCTGTCAGATGCGGCACGAACCGGTGCGGTGGATGCCCCGCTGCTGTCCGCAGTTGCGGGCGTCTGAGCGGTTATGGCAAGTGAGCCTGCGGTAATGGTGAGCAGCACGGCCAATGTGGTGGACGCGATCCCGGCAGCGATGTTTTTATAGTTAAATTTCATTTTATTTCTCCTTAGTTCATGGCCGTAAAAGCGGCCGGTATTACTTTTATTCAGGCCATGAACGGCCGTCCTAACCTTAATCACAGCAACAGATATCCTGTCGCCGGACAACAATTATCCGGGCCCACCTGATGCTCAGGTAGGTTACGCCAACGCGGCGTTGTTTCGGTTTCGTTAGTTGAACGCTAGGAGATAGAAATCTTGCTCAAATCAGCAAGATTTTTTAAGGATAGCTATTTTATTGCGAGATTAGGCCGCCTCACTCTGCTTTACACGCTCGTTTCGATGCACCTTGTCGAGGTAGCTTTGGGCGGCCACGGTCTTAAAAATATCGCGCTCTTCTTCATGGTCGGTGACCGGTTCGAGAGCGGTGTCCATGTAGTCAAAACGGGCAGGGTCGTGTTTTATGCGTCGATAAATGAGCCGCATACGGATGAATAGAGCGGCCCATTGTAGATGCTTGCTAACCGTTTCGGCAAGGTAGCGTGGATAGAAAATGAGCGGGTTTTCGATCGGCATACCGCTGCGTCTATTTTTGCGAGATTTGATACGAATAAAGCCGCCCTCAAGCGGGTGGATCGCCTCTATTTCGTGACACCCTTTGAACCAAGTCACAAAAAACAGCATCTTGCCGGGGCTGGTGCCGGTTGCGGCCGCACGTTTGATGATCGTCTCCGCGTGTTCGAGCGAATAGTATTTTTCCCACGCGGCGGCGTATGCCGCTTCCCATTCCTGCTTGGACATCTGGGAGTGTGCAGTAGTTACATGTGTGACATCGTACTTGTTCAGGTCGGGGTCCATTTCGACGCCGGCTTCGTGTAGTTTTTTGTGATCCTCAGAACCCGGCAGCGGCGTCAGGCAAAAGAATTCGAGCAGATCGATCGGCAGTTCGCGTTGGATAATACCGATGTCTCGCAAAATGCTCTCCTTTGTATCACTGGGAAATCCTAAAATGTATCCGCAGCAGATCACCATCCCGACATGCTTCCATTGGAGCAGCATCTTGCGATATTCGATCAGCTTGTTTTGCTGCTTTCTAGCACCGAGTAGCGTTTCGGGATTGATATTTTCGAGGCCGATAAAGACACGCTTGACACCGGCACGAGCCGATTTTTCAATAAAATTTGGCAGATGGTGACACTGTGTATCGACCTGGATGCTGAATTTGATATTGAGCTTTTCAACTTCGCGAAGGTGGATCAGACGGTCGAGGATCGCTTCCCAATCTTTGTTTCGGGCAAAATTGTCGTCGGTGATAAAAAATGAATGCAGCCCCTGCTCGACATTTTCACGCACGATCCTTTCAATATCGTCAGGCGAACGCCGCCGAGATACGCGTCCCTGCACATTTATAATGGTGCAAAACGAACACGCATACGGACAACCTCGTCCGGCATCAAAACTTGTCGTCGAGCCGATCGTCCGCCTGACGCGGCCAGCCGGTAAAATGGGCGTGGCGACACCGCCGATATTCGGCAGGTCATCCATGAAGTTATAAAGCGGTTTAAGCTTGCCGTTCCATGCGTCGAGCAGCACTTGGCCCAGACGTCCCTCGGCTTCGCCGGCAAACAGGCTGATGCCCATTTCTGTAGCGCGGGCAACTTGAGGATCGCGTTCCTTGAGCATTGCGATCGTTCCCGAAACGTGAAAGCCGCCAACGGCGACAGCGATGCCACGAGCACGAAGCGGAGCAGCAATATCGAGAGCACGCGGAAATTGGTTTGATTGCACCCCAACGAGCATCACCATTCCGGCATCTGCACTTTCGATGAGCTTTGCTATCCTGGGCAAATTGATGCGCGAATTTGTCTCGTCATACGAATGGATCTCGATACTAACGTCTTCGCCAAACAGTTTCTGGTCCGCACATTCATCCGCCAGCCCGTGCAAAACCGCCAGCGAATTTGACGGCATCGCCGAGCGAAACCACTGTATGACATAACCGTCATCGTCGTAATGCGACGGCTTGATCAGAACTAATACAAAGCGTTTTTTCATCTACTGTTGCACGGATTGTATAGAAAATACGGACATATTACAAGAAGATACAATTATAGCAATCCACGTTCTTTAACCTTTAGATAGCTCTCAAGGAGCTTAGGTGCGAGTGTCTGAGCCGTAACATCCAATGCCAGTCCGCCGAGTGTCTCGACGAGTCGAAGTGCGGATTCGCGCTGGTGGATGATCTCCTCGGCAGCGGATTGTGTGAATACTTCTTTGATATCTTTCGGAGCATGGCCGACGGCGGCGTTGAGGTCGCGGTCGCCGATCGTGGCGACGAGCGGCAGGTGACGCGGGCGGAGAAGCTTGAGCGAATTTATCAATTCTTTCGAGCTGTCTTTATCAACCAGATCGGTGAGTATGACAACGAATGAGCGCTTTTTTGTGTTCGATGCGATGAACTGAAACGCCCGTGCGTACGAAGGTTCTATCAGCTCGGGTTCGAGGTCGTGGAGCGATTCGAGCACGGCGTCGATGTGCTCTAGCCCGCGTTTTGGCGGCAGATATTTGCGGATGCGGCGGCCAAAAACGACGAGGCCGCAGTTGTCGCCCGCCCGTGCGCTTGCCGACATCAGCGCGAGCGAAGCGTGGATAGCCGTATCAAATTTTGTCTCGTCGCCGATGCGTCCGGTCATCAGCCGTCCGGCGTCGATGGCGATCATCACAGTTTGATCTCGTTCTATCTGATATTGACGTGTTGTCAATTTTCCGCGCCTCGCGGTCGCGGTCCAAGAGATATGCCGCAGCTCGTCACCGCGAACATAGTCGCGCATTGATTCGAATTCACGCCCCTCGCCCCGTCTGACGGCACGGCGCTGTATCGCCAAAAATGAACGAGCACCGAGAGCTTTTAGCTCCATCTCGCGTGCCCGCCGCATATTTGGATAGACCTTGACCGTTTGCGGCTCGCCGAGCTGGCTCTGACACCAGACCAGCCCAAGCCGCGACAAATGACGCACGGCGATACGGCCAAACGCATACGCACCGCGTCTATGCGGCGTGACGTGATAGTAAAATTCGGCGGTAGATTGGGCGGCGACGTTAAATTCGGCTTCGCGTGATTCGTTGAGCGTCATCTCGGGTGGATATTCGTCTTTGACGATGACGCGTATATCCCGGGGGCTGGCGTTGTCGATGACGAGACTGACCTTTGCCGCATCGCCGATGGCAAAGCGGCGGTCAAACTCACGCTTGATGACAAATTCCTCAGGCAGTTTGCGGCTCATGAAAAGATCTACGATCGCCGTCCCTATCAGCAAAATGTCATAGCCGACGACCGCATATTTCAGCGACGGAAACGTCCACGCCAAGCCGAGCGGCACGAGGCCCGCCGCCAGCAAAATGTAGAACCGTCGTGTAAAGACAAATCGCATCAGATGCCGAGATTATATCACGCCCACGGCAAATTAATTATTTCCGGCAAAAGCAACTAAATCGGCCCGCGATGGCTCAAATAGCTAGCTATTTTTGGAGATACGAAGCGTGAAATTTTTATGCACGATCCTGTTTTGTTTTATATTGTCCGTCGGGGCTTTTGCTCAGGGCGATGCAGTCCCGGCTCTAGGCGTTAAGGAACTGTATCTCGCAAAGGACGACGGCAAAGGCAAGGCGGGCGAACAAGTAAGCGAATTTTCGACCGGCGATATCCCGATCTATTGCGTTGTGATGCTCGATACGGCAGCAAAAGTGACCGTTAAGATGAATTTTGTAGCCGTCAGCGTCAGCGGCGTAAAGCCCGACACCAAGGTCGTGACGGCCAGCTACACAATGAAAGAGGGCCAAAACCGGGTAAATTTTACCGGCACGCCCGAGGGTAAATGGACGCCGGGAAAATATCGCGTCGATATATTTATCGACGGCAAGATCGCCCGCGACCTAGCGTTTGAGATCAAAGGCAGCGGCGGTAACACAGACGCAGTAAAATCATTTGCCCCAACCGACACACCAAAATCCCCGCCAAAACGGACACGCAAACCTTAAATGTAGCGAAATCGCGCGCCTTACCCCGATTCTTCTTCGTTGGATGCTCCAAATCATCCACACCGGATCCCCTCAATTCTATTTAGAAGGTTTATTTAGTGACAAATAATTCAGAAACAGGAAAACTATCCCAAAAACAAACATACCAATTCCGAAGTACATATACTTTTTGTCCTGATAACGCTCGGCGGTCAAAACCTTTTCGGGGTCGAGTCTAAAGTTCTGTGCATCAATGCCGACCAACCAATCATCAGTAGGGGTAATGGTTGATACCTTTACATCCTTCTCTTCCCAATTTGGGGATGATAATTGTGATTTCCCCTCTACATCCAAATGGATTGTAGAAACCCAGAAAGTTCCTTTGTTGGTTTCGATACGAAAAGCCCCACCCGACTCAGCCAACCGAACCGAAAATATGTCTACAGACTGCCTGTGAAATTCGCCAATATTTTTTGAACTACTTTGATATCCCCATAGCCCCAACATGCCACCAGCAATCAGAATGGTCAAGCCGAAATAATAATACCGTCTGTTATCACGATCCAAAAGCGAAATCACCAATGGAACCGAGACTGAAATTAGAAATAAAATTAGAAACGTCATCGGATCTTTTCGCCAGCTATCCTATATCTTCATAATTAAAAATGGTGGTAAAACTGGGGTCAGGCCTGCGATTCTGCGATTCTGTTTCTTTTCCTGGCTCTTTCCAAATCGGCAAAACCCGCATAACCCGCATAATACGTCAAAGCTCGCAAAATAGCATTTAAATCGGTTCGCAGATCTGATAGTTTTATTACACTTTTGGATCTTTGAGAACGTACGACATTTTGATTGTGGGATGGTTTGGGGCAGTTGACACCTATTCCTTGGGTTATTGAATAAAAAAAGAGACTGCCTTTTCAGACAGCCTCTTTTCTTAATTTCTAGCGTCGCTACTACCAGCGACCGCCGCCGCCGCCGCCGTAGCCGCCGCCGCCGCCGCGTCCGCCGCGGTCTTCGCGGGGTTTGGCTTCGTTGACTTTGATCTCACGGCCGGCAAATTCGGTGCCGTTGAGCTCGGCGATAGCTTTTTCGCCATCTTCCTGGTTAGCCATTTCGACAAAACCAAAACCGCGCGAGCGGCCTGTTTCGCGGTCTTCGACTACGGTTGCTGATTCGACAGCACCGATCGACGCAAAAAGCTCTTCGAGGTCGTGGCTCCCCGTTTGAAATGAGAGATTACCAACATATAGTTTCATTGACATAATAAATATTTACCTTTTCCCGAAGGGGATGAATTAAAGCAGGACGTGATCGGGATCTGTTTCGGAAAATCGGTTCTGTGTCCGCCGGACCAACGTCTCGCTCTTAAATGAGCTGCTTTTAATACCAAATACCAGCCGACCCTCGAACCGTCCAAAACACTTACGTTAGTCGTGGGCACATCACCGCTGATGTGCGAGAGCAGGATTAACAGCGTTTATGATGCACCGTAAGGCGTTGCGTTGCAAGCTGGAATTAGTAATTTTGACTAGTCTAAATCCACAAGATGTTTTATAGCGTCGATGTGCAGTTGTGCGGCCTGCTCGCCAAGGGCGATAAATTCGTCGCGCTTGCCGATCTGGTCGGGCCTGAGGTGCTCGATCTGCGGGACAATTACCAGATCGGCGTTTTGGTGCTGATGTAGCGAAGTTGCGCGGATCAATGCCAATACGGACCGGATGCCGATCGACAGGCCGTTCGTCGCTGATGACTCAAACCGCTCGCCGCAGGTCAGCACATCGACCGCGATCACAATGTCCGCTCCCATTTCGCGAACGATGTCGACCGGCATCACCATCGTTACGCCGCCATCAACGAGCCGCCGTCCGCTAGCGTCTTTGACCGGAGCAAAGAGCCCCGGCACCGCACAGCTTGCGCGGATGGCCGTTATCAGATCACCCGTGTCTTTGAGGATCACCGTTTCGCCCTTTGCCGGATCATATGCGACTGCGGCAAACGGGATCGCGAGATCCTCAAAGCGTACTACGGGAAAATGACGCGTTAAAAAATGGCCCATCGGGGCGTTTGACAGCATCCCGCCGATCGAGAAAGATGGCCGCATCATATTGGTAAAGCGGACCATTTGCGTCATGGCGACGATCTGATCGACCGACATGCCCGCGGCCAAAGCACCGCCGACGATCGATCCGGCGGATGTCCCGGCGACCATATCGATAGGTATGTTGTGCTCGGCCAGCACCTTTAATACGCCAACGTGGGCAAAGCCGCGTGCGCCGCCGCCGGAAAGTGCAAGGCCGATCTTTTTACGGTCCATAGATGAAATTGATTTTAACTGTTGTATATGAAAAACTTGAAATCCAGCGATGACTCCTAAGGAATCAATTTTATCGGGCACTAACGCCGCTGTTTCCGATCTCGCGGCGGGCGGTGACGTTTGCCCAGTCTGCGCGCGTTTGCCCAAAGACGGTTTTGTCGAGCTCGATTCACTTGCGTCAGATATTCAACGGCTGATCCGTGCAAATGCTCCTGACACGGGCGAGATCAGCGAAGTGTGCGGACGCTGCACCCGGCTATTTGAGCGTGCCAAAGATCAGATCATCCACGACGCGGCGATGCAAAAAGACGGCTCGCACGTGCTGTCCACGCCGCTCAGGCTCGATGCCGATGAGCGTTTTACGGGCAAGGGCGTGACGATCGCTTTTCTCGACTCCGGGTTTTATCCTCACGTCGATCTGCAAAACCGGATCCTCGCGTATCGCAACCTGCTTGATGAAGAGGGCGATACGTCGTCGCTCTTTGAACCGGACGTTGCGAGCTGGCACGGGATGATGACGTCGGTCGTGGCTGCGGGTAACGGTTCGCTGTCAAACGGTTTTTATCGCGGCATCGCTCCTGATGCCGAGGTGGCACTGGTAAAACTCGCGGCAACGGGCCGAATCACCGATCAAAATATCCAGGACGGGCTCGAATGGGTGCTCACCAATCGCGAGAAATATAACATTCGCGTCGTCAATGTCTCAGCCGGCGGCGATGATGAGCAGAGCTATCTACACGACCCGCTCTCGCAAACCGTCGAGGCGTGTTCCGCGGCGGGCATTACGGTCGTCTGTGCTATTGGCAACGCCGGGCATCTGCCAAATCATCCTGTGATGGCGCCCGCCAGCGCTCCGTCGTGTATCGCGGTTGGCGGTTTGGATGACAATAATTCGATCAATCGTGCAAAACGCGGTATGTACCGTTCATCATACGGGCCGACGATCGATGGGCTGCAAAAGCCCGAGGTTATCGCGTCGTCGATCTGGGTCCCGGCGCCGATCCTGCCAAACACGCCAACTGCCAATCAGGCTGAGCTGCTCGATAAACTTGATAAGAGTGCCGACAACGAGCTGCATGAGATCATCCACGAAAATAGTGGTATCGACCCTGAGCTGGACGCGGCTCTCGACCGTCCGGTACACATCATCCGTCAGATCATCACGCTCAAATTCCGTCGTGAAAACGTGATAACCAAACACTACAAATACGTTGACGGCACATCATTTTCGGCCCCGATCGTCTCGTCGGTCGTTGCTCAAATGCTCGAAGCAAACCCCGCTCTTACACCATCCGACATCAAACGCATCCTTATCTCAACCGCCGAACGTCTGCCCCATTACGAAGTCGACCGCCAAGGCTGGGGCGTCATCGACCCGCGAAGGGCAGTCGAGATGGCGCTCGCATACAAATAGATCTCTCAACCGTCGGAGACGGTGATATATTTGTAGCCCACATCGCAAGATGTGGGTAGATGTGCATATTGTGTATGAACCGTCGGAGACGGTGACATAACGATTACGACGCGTGATTATGCCGCCATTTCCAACGGCTCGGAATGATATTGACCATACACCCACAGTTCGCACTGTGGGCTACAAATATGGCGTCGGCTCCGCCGACTCGGTTCGCGGTGAAAATAGGTTCAAGAGTATTAACCGCACAAAACGCAGATAAGAAAAAAATCTTATCTGCGCTATCCGTGTATTCTGTGGCCAATCTTAATTACCGTTGCCCGGCGGGCGATTGCCGGTCATTGACGGTGGACGCGGGCCCATGCGAGGCGTTGGTGTCGGTGCCGGGCGGTTTGTGTTTGCCGGACGTGTCGGTGTCGGCGAAGCCGCGGGGGTTGGCGAAGGCGTCGGTGTTACAGACGGGCTTGGTTTTGGTGTCGGCGACGTCGTTGGCGACGGTGTCGGTGTTTTAACGTTGGCGTTCAGATTTGTGTTGAGATTGGTGTTGAAATTTGAATTGGCGTTAAAGTTAAAATTCGAATCAAACCCGACATTTGTGTTCAGATTTACGTTCTGATTCGCGTTCATGTTGGTGTTGACGTTCATGTTCGCCGGTTTGTCTTTTTGTAGGAACCAGAAAAGTCCCGCACCGCACGCCAAGATAAACAGCGTTCCAAAAATCGTCAGCACGACGGTTTTTGCCGTATTTGATTGAGGCGGAGGCGGAACATACGCCTGAGCAGTTCGCGGACGGACTGGCGGCACGGCGGCCGGTTGCGAGGTCGGTATTACGATGCGCTCGCCTGATCCGGTCGTATCGGCCTTACGAATAATGACCGTCTCTTCGCCAAAGTCGTCTTCGACATTTTCGCTCGGCATGGCGGTAAAGCTCGGCTGGGCGTCTTCGATCAGCGGCGTGCCGTCCTTGGTGCAAAATTTGATGATCTCTTCGTCAAACTGCTCGTTGCATTTGGGGCAATATTTCATGGTGTCGTATCTGAGCCTCGCTTTTGATATCAGGCGGGAATTTGGAAACGTCACATTTTATCACGATTTAGTACGCCGAAAACAATAGGGCGTTTAATTTGGGAAGGGAAGCCTTTGCGGTGCTTTTCGATCTTGGCGGCTTTGCGTGAGGAGCGGGTGGTTTCCCGCAAAGCCGCAAAGTCCGCAAAGAAGGAGCAAAGTAGGAAAAGATGGAGCGATGCAATTCGGTCAAAAACAGAAAAAATGCGGCCTTTTGGGCCGCAAAATTGATAATTGAGCTGTTACATTTTGACTCAAACGGCCCAAAACAGTATTTCTCGTGTGTCAAAAGAAAAATGTTATCGGTAAACCGCTCGCGTCTCTCCGCTCCGCCGCGTCACCCGTAAATCGGATTTCCTCCGCAACCGCCGCGATCAACACTATTGAATGATCGTCGAGAGCGTCGGTTTTTCTTCGTCCTCGATCTTGACGCGGGACCCATATGTCGCGAGTAGTTCTTTGACCTCGTCGTTTGATGTCAGATCCCATGCGTTGTCACCATCTTCATTAACGGCGTTGACCTGTGCTCCGGCCTCCAACAGAATTTTTACGGTTTCGACATTACCGTTGTCCGCCGCACGCATCAGGGCCGTATACCCCTCGTTATTCGCGTGGTTGATATCCGCACCCGCATCGATAAGGGCTTGGATGATCGCGGCCTCAGCATAATTAGCCGATAGAATGAGCGCCGTATTGCCCTCGTTATCGGTGAGGCCGACCTTGGCACCGCTGCGGATGAGCACAGCGATCAGCTCGGGCGTCGCGTCACCATCGAGACGCATTAGCGGCGTCTGTTTTTGCTTATCACGGGCGTTGACCTTTGCACCCGCGTCGAGCAGCATCTGCACGATCTCGATATTGCCCTGTTCGACGGCGACAAATAACGGTGTGATCTTGCTGTAGCTGTCCTCTTTGGCGTTGACCTTTTCGCCCTTTGAGATCAGATCGCGGACGGCGTCGACGTCTTCGTTAGCGACGGCACGAGAAAGGGCAGATGTATATTCGACCGCGACCATGACACCGCCCATCTCAATTATGTCGGGTCGCTGGGTAGGGAGGTCCTGTATCTGTTGTTGCGTGATGATATTTTCCTGCAATGGTACGTCGTTACCTGTAACCGGACTGGTAACAACGACCGGCGTCGAGACCGGCCGCTGTGTGGTTTGAGCGTAAGTCGCCGTCGATAGCGCCATCGATGCGGTCATTACTCCGGCAGTTATGCCCGGAGATCGGCGCGTGATCTGATGGAGCGTGCCGGCGAACATCGGCCGCTGGGAACGCGGATCGACCTCGTATCTGATACAAATATTGCCGCCGGAGGCACGGACAAATCTCGCGGCTTCTTTGCGCGTCATTTCCGAAAGGTTATTGACGTGCTTGGAGCAGTGCGAACAAAAGCGGAAACGGTCGTTGCCGTCCATCTTTTCCCAGTCTTCGCTGCACGCCTCGCCTACCTTGACCGAATCTATAAAGCTCTTTTTTGACATAGTTTTCCCTCCACAGACGGCACCATATTTTGCCGTGCGTCTGTTAATTAGACACCTGCTATTAAAGAATGTTCCGGGAAGAGTTTCTTGCGACTAGTCTTATCAGCGTAGATGCTGCGAGTTTTGGAAACAGTTGCTTTGGGCGAGAAGAAATTTATCGAGACCCCTTATCTGATCGGGCAAAATCGGTTATCTTATATGAGATATGAAAAGTGTTTTTAAGATTGCTGCAGTTTCTCTTTTTCTTGCGATAGGGTGCTTTGGACTGATCCCGACGGCGGCATCTGAAAAGGTGTCGGCTGTTGAGACGTCGGAGCTTGCGTCATTGTATGGAACCCATTGTGCGAGTTGCCACGGCGGTGACGGCCGTGCAAATACCCCCAAGGGCCGCGACACCGACGCCGATGACCTGACCACCAGCAAGGTCCAAAATATGAGCTCGGCCAAAATGACGCGGATCATCAAGAACGGCAAAGGCGATATGCCCGGATTTGCCAAAAAACTGACCGCCGCACAGATCGCGGCTATCGTACAGCACGTAAAAGGATTTTAATTAGCCGATGTTGATCAAAGGCAAACTGCAAAAACTGTCCGTATGCGTTGTGGCGATACTCTCGCTGCTTGCCTCGGCGGTGTCCGCGTGTGCCTGTAACCATCACGAAGCAAAACCCGTAGCGGCGGCGTCATCGTGCCATTCTGAAACACACGAAGCGGTTTCTGCCGAGGGCGTCCCGACAGGGGATGCCGTCGAGACAGGTTGCAACTGTTTTGTAAAAGACCCTACGCCGTTTATCCTCGCCAAATCCGAGAACAAAAAGCTCAAGGTACAGAAAAAAGCTCCCGCAGCTATAGTTGAGACGGTTGACGTCGAAAGCATCGATCTCGCAGTTATTTCCGTTTCGTTACTTTCGTCCGTATCGCGGCAAATTTACGCCGCCCCACCAAGCCGAAGTGCGCCTGCACGCGGCCCGCCCGTACTGTAAACACAAGAAAACCTAAATATTTGTTGCCGATATGCGGCGCATTTTATATGCGCGGCGTAAGGCGTGTTTTACATTATCGGAGAATATCATTTCGTGAAAAATCTATTATTTCTGGGCCTGTTCGCGTTCATATTGGGCGCGACCGTATTTGCCCATGAGCCTTTTACGCTGGTCAGCAGCGAGAAAAAAACTATCAATTTTGAGGATCTGCTAAAGATCGAAAAAAAACGAACCATTGGAAAAAAAGATGGCTCGACGCTCAGCTTTACCGAAAAAGAAATACGCATTGTCATCCGCACCGGCCCTGAGGACGATATGTTGTCGTACAGGATTTTGGGTATGCGAAACCCGACGTTGGTCGTGCCAAGCGGGGCGACGCTGCGGATATTGTTTGTAAATTCGGATACAGATATGCGGCACGATGTGAGGTTTGGCCACGTTGAGGCCGAGTTTGGCATTGCACCTGAGATCGCGAAAACCGCCGGTTCGACGCGGCTCGACCACAAGTCCGATGACGAAACATTGCAGGCCGAGGAGATCGTCATCAAGGCCGCCGATGACGGAACGTACAAATATTTTTGCTCGATCCGCGGCCACGCCAAGGGCGGTATGTGGGGCAATATCGCCGTCGGCGTTAAACCCGGGGATCTCAAGCAGCCCGAAAAAATAAAGCACGTTCATTCGCCGGACGAGGACAAAATGGACATGACGAAAGATACAAAACCGTCGCCCACACCAACGCCGAAGCATGACGATATGCCCGGCATGGACCATTCCAAAATGAAAATGCAGATGTCGTCGGTGACAAATATCGGCGACCCGATGGAGCGTGAATCGTCCGGCACCGCGTGGGGTCCGGATTCGTCGCCGGTCTATGCCAAGATGAAAATGTTTGACGACGGCGGGATGCTGATGTTGATGGGAACGGCGTTTTTGCGTTATACGAGTGTCGGGTCGACACGCGATGTGTCCGTTGCGGGCAAAGGTTCGCGAATCCGTGCGGACGCGCCGAATATGTTTATGGGGATGTATTCGCGGCCGGTCGGCGAGCGGTCGCAGATCGGTTTTCGGGCAATGGTCAGCCTCGATCCAATTATTCAACGCGGCTACGGATATCCGCTGCTTTACCAGAGCGGTGAGCTTTATAAGGGGTTGCCTATACACGACCGCCAGCATCCGCACGATCTGTTTTCGGAGCTTGCCGTCACCTATTCGTATAAATTTGACGATAAAAAGTCGATCTATCTTTATGCCGGTTATCCGGGTGAACCTGCACTCGGGCCGCCGACATTTATGCACCGCATCTCGGCGTCAAACAACCCCGACGCACCCATCGGCCACCACTGGCAGGATGCCACGCACATCACTTGGGGCGTTGTAACGGCGGGCTTTTCGTTTGGAAAGGTCAAGGTCGAGGCAAGTGCATTTAACGGCACCGAGCCGGACGAGAACCGCTATAATTTTGACAAACCGCGGCTTAATTCATTTAGCGGGCGGCTGTCTTGGAATCCGACGAAAAACTGGGCGTTTCAGATCTCGCACGGCTATCTCCGCAACCCCGAACGTAGCGAACCCGACGTCCGCATCCTTCGCAAAACGTCCGCCTCGGCGATCTACAACCGAAAGCTCAGCGACACGAGCAATTGGGCGAGCACATTTGTCTGGGGGCAAAATTACGCTAACGGCGAGCGGAGTAATTCATTTCTCTTTGAAAGCAATTATGATTTTGATAAAAACGCGGTGTTTGGCCGGTTCGAAACCGTAAAAAAGAGCGGCCACGATCTCGTGCTAACGCATCCGCTCGATCACGACACGTTTTGGGTAAACGCATTTTCGCTCGGCTACGTCCGCGACCTCGTCCAAGGGAAAGGCATCGATGTCGGGCTCGGTTCGATGGTGACGATCAACCATAACCCCGCGACGCTCACACCGGTGTATGGCGGCACAACGCACGGCGGTTGGCAGATGTTTTTGCGATTTCGGCCGTCAAAAACAGGTCACTAAGGCTTTTTCTTTTGCGGCGTGGTGGCCAGCTTTGCAAGCTCGGCTTTTGCTTCTGCGTGATCGGGCTTAATTTTCAAAGCTTGCTTGAGGTCCGCAATGGCCTCTTTTTTCTGCTTGAGATCTACATATACAAGAGCCCGGTAATAGAGCACATCCAGGTCGTCGGGAGCCAGTTTTAGCGACGTCGTGTAATCGGCGATCGCCGCGAGCAGGTTGCCAAGTTGGTGGTGCTCACCGGCACGCCGCGTGTATGCAAGCGTGAGGTTGGGGGCTAGAGATATCGCCTTTGTATAATTAGCGATCGCTGCGTTGTGGTCATTTTTATCGCGGTAAGCGTCGCCGAGATTGGCAACGGCGTTGGCATTTTTGGGGTCGAGTTTGATAGCAGTTTGATATTCGAGGATCGCCCCATCGATCTCTTGCTTAGAATGCATGGCCATACCGCAGACGACATGAGCATCGGCATGATCGGGCTTTAACCGATAGGCTTCTTTGCAGTCTGAAAGCGCGGCGTCGTAACGGTTTTCATTAAGATGGATCAGGCTGCGGTTGTAAAGCGCCAGGACAAAGTCTGGCTTTAGCCGGATCGCCTCGGTATAGTCGGCGAGTGCGGCAGCGTTGTTGCCTTTTCGAAAATACGCGTTGCCGCGGCCGTTAAATGCTCCCCATGCAACGGGTAACAGCTTTATGGCCTCGGAATAGTCAGCGATCGCGGCGTCATAATCTCCCTTATCGAATACCTGATTACCACGATCGAAAAACTCCTTTGCTGTCTGCGGCGTTTGCGCCGACAGAGATCCGCTAGCGGTAATGATAATGGCAGCAACGATAATTGCGAGCTTAAGTCTTGAAAATTGTACGTGCCTGATCATATCAGCTTTATATCACAAAAAAGATTAGGCCCGGGAGCCAGACGTAGTGTTTATACCCTAATATGGCCACTTCGATACTCTGTTTGACTGGCGTATAATGCGCCGAGTGTCACGGTTAGTCGCCCAAATCTATAAAAATTGCCTAACAACGACGAAAGTTTTAAATCGTGAAAGTCGTAGCTAAAATCAGTCAGCGGCGAAATGGACGCATTGTAAAGCCGGACGCTTTGCCCTCTTCATCTAGGCTGAAACTCAAAAATGCATCCGCGTCCAGGCTGCGGTCGGTCCATTTGACGATAAGCGTATTGCCTTTATACGGCAGCAACTCGCCGGCAAGTTTTGGCGAACGTTTTGAATCAAACCACGGTTTTCCGTTCTTCATCGAGATATTGACCTCACCGAGCCACGGATCCGAATATTTACCGAGAAATTGCTGGATATCGACCTTACCCGCCGATGTTTGAGCCGTTTCGATATCAGCCGCGACTTTGTCAGTTATTGCCTTAGCGTCGGCGATCGCTTTGGTCCGTCTGGTGGACAGATCGGTGACCCAATCTGTACCGGTTTTGCCAAAATATCCGTCCTTGATCTGATTGGTGATCGACGAAAATGCACCGCCTTCCTGCTGGTTAGTGAGTACAATAATGCCGAGATTCAGCTCGGGGATCATCGTTATCTGCGTGACCATGCCCTCTAATCCGCCGGTGTGCGAGACCTGTTTATATCCATTTACATCGCTCAGGCCAAAACCGAGCCCGTAGGCTGCAAAGTGCGTGTTGTAAGGGCCGGGAGCATTTACCGGAATGATCGTCTGCGGCGACCAGAGATCGCGGTGCACGGTTTCGGAGACCAGCATTTTTCCCTCGCCATATTTACCATGCGAAAGATGTGTCTGGACCCATTTACAGAGGTCGGTGATATTTGAATACATGCCGCCCGCGGGCCGGTCGATCGTCGAATTATGGCGTTCGATCACCTGCACCTTTCCGTTTACCGGAGCATGAGCGTCGATCACATTCGACCTGTCTTTTAGCCCTTCGTACGACGCTGCGGTTTTCGTCATCCCAAGCGGGCGGATGATCCGTTCCTCAATAAACGCATCCCAGCTTTTGCCCGAAACTCTCGCGATCACCTCGCCCGCAACGATGTAAAGATTGTTGTCATAGTCATACTTGGAACGAAAACCCGAAACCTGTTTCAGGAAACGTAAGTTATAAATGACATCCTTTAACGTAAAATCGGCTGAATCTGGAAAGAACATCAGATCACCCGCACCGAGGCCGAGGCCGCTGCGGTGGGTCAGTAGGTCGCGGATCGTAAATTCCTCAGTCACATAAGGGTTGTAGAGCTTAAATTCCGGAATATAGTCACGCACCTTGTCATCCCATTTTATCTTGCCCTCATCGACCAAAATGGCTAATGCGGTGGTGGTGAAAGCTTTGGAGTTCGAAGCGATGCCAAACAGAGTATTCTCGTCCATTTTCTGCATCGTGTTCAGCGATCTGACGCCGTAACCCTTTGCATGAATGACCTTGCCGTCTTTGATGACGCCGACAGCGATCCCCGGCACGTCGAAAGCTTTCATCGATCGCTCAACCAGCTTGTCGATTGCAGCACTGTCTAAAACTTGAGCATTTGCGATGCTGCATGACACGAGCAAAAGCGAGATAACGAGGATCTTTTGAATATCAATTTTCTTCATGGATTGAATCTCCGTGCGGCCCAAATTTGGATGGCGGAATTATAGCATGAGTGTGGACCGGTCAAGGCCGGCCGCGCTGTGCGATCAATGACTTTGGGTCATTTGTGATCAGTGCGCGGATGCCTAGTTTTTGGCAGCGTTTTATCCATTTCGGGTTGTCAGCGGTCCAGATGGTGACGGGCATTGCGGCCTGAGTTGCCAAAGCGGTGAGTTTTTTTGTAACGAGCGAATGGTGGAGTGAGATCTGATGGGCGCCAAATTCGCGGGCCATCGCGATGATATATTTGCGGCGGCGAAGGTAATCCAATATTTGCGGAGCAAAAAGAGCGGCGGTCTGCACCTGCGGCAAATGATGGCGGATCTCGGGATCGCTGCCAGTTTGAAACTCTTTACAATGATGCGTGGCAGCAAAGGCGAATCTCGGATGACATCGCAGACGCTCTTAGCGAGATCACGATAATCGGCGTCGGTGGCTTTTAGCTCGATGTAGATGAGGCCGTCGGAGCTTTTTAGAAGCCGCAACACTTGAGCCAGCGTCGGGACTGTCTCTTTGGCAAAATCGGCGTTTGCCCATTTTGGATATTTTTTGTTGAACCAAGACCCGACATCGATCTTGCCGAGTTCTTTTGACGTGAGATCCGCGACCGCGTCGTTTCGTCCACCGGTGCGTTTTAGCGTCGCGTCATGGATGACGACCGGCACGCCGTCTTTGGCAAGCTGGACGTCAAACTCGACACCGTCGGCTCCCGCGTCGATCGCGATTTGAAACGCTGCGAGCGTGTTTTCCGGTGCGTGAGCACTCGCCCCACGATGGCCGATTATCCGAGGTTTCTGATGCATAACCTTTTCTTTGGTCCACCTTGGTCCATCTTGGTCCACTTGGTCCGGACCGGACCAAAATCTATTTTTTCTCGAGCAGAAAGATCGTCTTTGACCACGCGATCGGCTCGGTGATCGGAAATTCGTAATTGCCGACGATGTTGAAATACTTGGCCGCCGCGGTGCGGACAGCGGCTTTTTTGTGCGTCTTGAAATTGTAGAGCAGCTCAAGCACCGAACCGACGACGGACGGTTTTACCGGCAAAAAGACGAGCGGCTTGCCTTTTTTTAGCACACGGGCAGCCTCGGCGAGGCCATCGTCGAGCGGGGTGTATTCGAGCACGCCGCACATCAGCACGAGGTCAAAAGTGTCGTCGGCAAACGGCATCGAGAGCACGTTGCTCTGGACTGCGCTTGTTGCGTGGGCGTATTCTTCGCGTTTGGTAAATTGCTCGCGGGCGACCTCTAGCGATTTGAATGATAGATCGAGAGCTGCCAAGTGACGAGGGTGAAAGCCCGCATCCTGAAACGCCATCGTTACGATGCCGGTGCCGCAACCCGCATCGAGTATGAGCGAATTGGGGCCGAGATCGAGGTTGAGCGATCTGAGATAATTGGCGACCGATTCGCGATAGCCGTTGAGTTTCATCGCCAGATTTTGCACATCGGCGATGCGGTCGTAGAGTCCTTGGGTTTTAGCGGGATGGCCGTTTCTGGGCATCGGTTATTTTTCAGCTACGAGTTTGTACACCATCTCACGCATCTGCTCGATCCGCGCGTCGCTGGTGCCCGTCTCAATATACCTGATAATGCCCTTGCGGTCGATGAGCACGGCGGTCGGCAGAGCGGTCGCACCGTAAAGAAATTGGATGCTCTGGTCCTTGCCGACTACGATGTCGTAATTGAGTTTTTCCTTGGTGCGAAAGCGTTTTAGATACTCGGTCTCAGCGAGCGGTTCTGCGACCACGCCGCCGATATTACCGTAATATCGCGTCACTCCGAGGATCTCAAAACCCTGCGGCCCAAGCTCCTGCTGCCACTCGATGAGATGCGGATACGCGTCAAAACATGGCCCGCACCACGTCGCCCAAAAATCGAGCAGCACGACCTTGCCGCGAAGCTCAGCCAGCGTCTTTTGCTTGCCCGGAAACCACTGATCAATGAGCGGCATTTCGGGAGCTGGTTCGCCGAGCAATGCGTAATGCTTTTGCTTTTTCTTGAGACGTGAGAGGACATCGTTCTGCTGATTTTTAGTTGCAAAATCCTTTTCCGCTTCTTTGAGGGCCGACTGATAGAGCTGCAGAGCGGCTGGCTTGCGGCCGGTCTCGACGAGAAACTTTATCTTTTGATCGACGGCGTAATAGTAAAAGCTCGGGCTCGTCGTTTCGACCGCAACGGCACGCATATCGTCGAGAGCGGCCTCGGCTTTACCTCGCTCGCCGCTGTCGCGGTACGCCTCATAGACAAGCATTCCGGCATCCAAGATCTCATCCAAACCGCGTGCCCGTGATGCGGCATCTTTTAACAGAGCCTTTGACGCAATGTAGCCGGCCTCGGCGTGCGGGGCCATTTTCGCAAACTTTCCTTGAGCCTGATACGCCTTGGCGATCTCGCCCTCGATGCGGGCCTTTTCGGTCAGCTTTGACGGCTCGGTTTTTAGATACTCGGCGAGCAGGGTTTCGGCTTCGTCAAGCTTTTTTTGCTTGGCCAAAACGACGATCACTATTGACCGTGCGGTCTGTTGCCGGACGGGCTCCGCAACGTCGAGAGCGATAAACTTTCGCAGAGCTTCGGCTGTGCCGTCCATATTTTCGGCGACCCAATGGAGCATACCGAGATAATAGAGATCATCACCCGCGAGGTCTTTGCGGGCCCCTGCGATCGCAGCGTATTTGGCGGCCAACTGCCGCTGTTCGAGCTTAGCCTGGGCAAAGAGGCGGTCGCTGAACAGGACTTTCTTCGCGTCGTACTCGGCTCCTTTTGCCCGGATAAAACCATTGACCTCGTCAAACATCTCCCTGACGGTCGTTTCGTTTGCCGCCGTTGTCGTATCGGTAGCAACAATGCCCCGACTGCGCCACCGCAGAAATGGCTAAACCTAAGATCAAGATCGATGTTAAAACTTTCATACTACTTAACTAACTTTGCCGACGCTGCGCAGGCGAAACCGATCCGGGCTAAATGCCGTGAAATACGCTGGCTCGATGTCTCTCAACAACTTGTCCGCCACGATCTTAGCCGTCAGCGGTGCGAGCAAGATGCCGTTGCGGTAATTGCGCCGTCGCGATCGTCAGGCCGCCGATACCAGTGAAAGCTCCAAGAACCGGTAGCCCGTCCATCGCAAAAGGCCGCAGGCCCGACCAGTGATCCGTTATCGCGAGGCTCGACAGATTTGGTGCGATCTCAGCCGCCATTTGACGCAAAGCATCAGCCGCCGTATCCGTCACCGTTTTTTCAAAACCTTTATTTTCACTGGTCGAGCCCGCCAAAATTCGGCCGTCCGCACGCGGCACAATGTAGCCGCGTCGGCTGTAAATGACGTGGCCGAACAATCTCTTTGCCGTTTGAAACGCGACGATCTGCCCGCGAACGGGCTCGACCTTGAGCGGCATGTCTGCATCCCCGAGTTTGATGAGCGAGGTCCACGCTCCTGTTGCAAGTATAGTGTCGCCGGCATAAAACGTCTCGGTCGGGGTTCTTGCTCCGATAACCCGGCTGTCTTCCACGATCAGCTGTTCAACGGGCGAATCTTCGCGGATCTCGATGCCGTTCAACTCGGCGTAGCTTTTTAGAGCCGCGAGCAGTTTGCGATTCTCGACTTGCCAGTCGTCCGGGAACAACAAAGCACCGCGAACATCGGTCGAGATAAACGGTTCGGCCCGGCGAGCGTCATCTGCTGATAAATGCTCGACGGGCAAACCCACTTTTCGCTGCCATTTCAACCGTTTGTGGACCTCGTCAACATCTTCGTCCGTAAAGGCCAAATAAAGCGTACCCTGACGATCCAGCTCAATATCGACACCGGTTTCCGCAAGCAATTCTGCCGCAAACTGCGGATACATCTCGCGTGATGTGACCGTCATGTCAAAAAACGCTCCGCCCTCGTTCGCCTCAGCCTGCGGCCCGAGCATTCCGGCTGCGGCCCACGACGATTCTTCGCCGCAGCGGCCTTTTTCGAGCACGGTGATACGCTTGACGCCGCTTTTGTGTAGCTCGCGGACGATGCTGAGACCGATCACGCCGCCGCCGATTATTAATATTTCAGGGTTCATTTCGAAATGCCGTTTTGTCCCAGACCGCTGGCCGTTGTAAATTTTATTATAGGATAAGGTTTATGAAACACACTATTACACTAATTCCCGGCGATGGCATCGGGCCTGAGATCACGGCGGCTACCGTTCGCGTGATCGAGGCGACGGGCGTCGATATTACATGGGAAACACAGATATTGGGTGCCCAGGCACTCGAAAAATATGGCGAAACTCTGCCCGAGGCTTCGATCGAAGCAATGCGTCGAAACAAAGTCTCGCTCAAAGGGCCGATCATGACGCCGATCGGTAAAGGGTTTACATCGGTGAATGTCGGCTTGCGCCGAGCTCTCGACCTCTACGCAAATGTGCGTCCGGTCAAGGCTTTGCCAAATGTGCCGTGCCGCTATCCCGAGCTTGATCTGGTCATCGTCCGCGAAAATACCGAGGGGCTTTATTCTGGTCTCGAACACATCGTAATCCCCGGCGTTGTCGAATCACTCAAGGTCATCACTGAAAAAGCCTCGACGCGGATCGCCAAATACGCGTTTGAATACGCCCGCGATAACGGCCGCAAAAAAGTGACGGCGGTCCATAAGGCGAACATCATGAAACTCTCGGACGGGTTGTTTCTTGAGTGTTTCTACAACCAGGCCAAGCTTTTTCCCGAGATCGAGGCAGACGATAAGATCATCGACAATACCTGTATGCAGCTCGTTATGCGCCCCGAACAGTTTGACGTGATGGTGATGGAAAACCTCTACGGAGATATTCTCTCCGACCTGTGTGCCGGGCTGATCGGCGGGCTCGGCTTGGCTCCGGGTGCGAATATCGGCGAGCAAGGAGCGGTTTTCGAAGCGGTCCACGGTTCCGCACCCGACATCGCCGGACAGGGAATTGCAAATCCGACGGCGCTCATGCTCTCAGCGATCGAAATGCTGCGGTACATCGGCGAACGCGATGCCGCACAGCGATTCGAAACGGCGCTATTTGATGTTTTCAAAGACGGCACGTCGATCACAAAGGATCTCGGCGGTAACGCAAAAACAAACGAATTTGCCCGTGCGATAGAAGAAAAAATAAAGGCCGCGACAAGCGCCGCGGCCTAACTTTAAGCTGTAAAACCAACCTACCAAACCTTTACGCGGTTTTTCGGTTCAAGATAGAACTTCTGTCCCGGCTTGACGGTAAAGGCATCATACCATGCGTCGATGTTGCGGACGGTGTAGGCACGCCAGCGGTCGGGTGCGTGGCCGTCGGTGGTGACGATGTTGCGGAGAACCTGATCGCGCATCTTGCCGCGATGCGCCTGGGCAAACGCGACAAAAAACTGCTGATCGCCCGTCAGTCCATTCTCCCGGCGCTATCCGTCGTAGGCTGCGGCGAGACCGGCAAGGTCGGCGATGTTCTCGTCGAGCACCTGACGTCCCTTTAGAAGTCGCAGTGCCCGCGTCCTGTCGGGAGCATCGTGGCCGAGCCTGAATGCGAGGTCATCGGGCTTCCACCAGTTGAGGTATTTACCCTCGGCGTCGAATAACGCGCCTGTTGCGTCGAAGCTGTGGCTGATCTCGTGCCCAATGATCGAACCGATACTGCCGTAATTAGAAACAGGGTCTGCCGCAGGATCGAAGAACGGCGGCAGCAGGATCGCAGCGGGGAAGTTCATTCCGTTTTGCAGCGGCAGGTTGACCGCATTGACGGTCTGCGGCGTCATCCACCACTCGTGCTTATCGACCGGCTGGTTGAGCTTTGCAAGCGCGTTGCGATAGTTCAGCAAACTTATCCGCTGATTGTTGCCGAGTGCGTCGTCATTCTTTATGACAAGCCCGGCGTAGCTTTGCCAATGCTCCGGATAGCCACCCCACAAAGGTGTCGACCTTGGCCTTGCCTGGCACGCTCTCGGGCGTCATCATCCAGCTTGTCGACGGGGCACAAAACGCGGCGAGGATGTTTTTCAGGCGCCTCGATGTCGGCCTTTGCCTTTGGCGGAATATTTATCGACATACATTTTGCCGACGAGGTCTCCAAGCGCGTTGCTCGTGGCGTTGATCGCCCCACGCTGTCGCGGAGCCTGAACGCGAGCACCCGACAGCTCCTTCCCGAAAAAGTTAAAAGCCTCATCGCGAAACACCTTTGGCAGCGAACCCGACGCCCGCTCAAGAGCGCGGAGCATGAGGTATTCCTTCCACACGTCGAGCGGCTTGCTCTCTACGAGGGCCGAGATGCCTTTGATCGCACCGGGATGCCAGACGATCATCATCGGAACCTTGCCCACGCCGGCGGTCTGAAAATACGTTTTCCAATCAAGACCCGGCGCCTGTTTTGCAAAATCCGATGTCTTCCAGGGGTTGTTCGACTTTGGCACACTTGCCGAATCTTCACGGTTCGCGTGTGTCGCTGCCATCGCGCTTTCCAGATCGTAGATACGGCTAGCTTTTGCGTCCGTGTCGGCTATACCAGCAAGCTTGAGGACGTTTGCTATATGCGTCCGGTACTTTGTTTGTAGGGCGACACTGTCCGCGTCGGTACCGACATAGTAATCGCGATCCGGCATCCCGAGTCCGCCCTGAAGAATGTAGGGAACGTTCTTCTTTGGATCGTTCATGTCAGCCGAGATCCAGAGGCCAAAGAGGTTGGCCGTATAAAAGTTGGTCGAGTTGAGCGGGTCGACGTCGGCACGCAACTGCGAACCCATCACGCGTGCAAGATCTTTTTTGTCCTTGATCGCGGCTATCTCAGCGAGCTCGGCCTTCATCGGGTCGAGACCACGTTTCTCGATCGTTGCCTCGTCCATATAGGCGGTGTAATAGTCCGCGACCATTTTAGCTTCGGGCGTGTTGCCTTTTGCGGCGTCGCTGATCAGCTCGGCGTTTCGCCTTGCAACCTCGGAGGCGATGCCCTGAAAGATGCCGAGGGAACTGCGGTCCGCCGGGATCTCGGTCTTGTTGTACCAGGTGCCGTTAGCATAAAGGAAGAAATCGTCGCCCGAGTAAATACGATTCATAATATCTCCTGAGGTAATAAATATATTGTGTGTGATAATACGGTTAGACGCGGCTTCGGTTTCGTTATTTGCTCTTTTTTGCTGCAACGCTCCCGTGCCGTATTCGTTCTAACTATGTGGATCGGTGTTGTGCCGGTCGACACGAGGTATTATGAAAAAGCTATTTATCATAACGGCGATCACGTTACTCACGGCTATGGCGACACTTGCAAAAGACCCCGAAACATTTAGCGTCCAGATCGGTGAGCAGAAAGTCACCACGACGGGCAAGATCACGGTCAAATTTATCGAGGTATTGGAAGATTCGCGTTGCCCGCCACACGTTACTTGCATCTGGGCCGGTAACGCAAAGATCAAGATCTCGGTCAAAAAAGGGCGAAAGGCGGCAAAGACCTTTGAGCTAAATTCGGGTCTCGATCCCAAAACGATTGTCTTTGAGGGCTATGACATCACCTTTGTCGACCTGCGGATGATCCCGGGCGAAGAGGTAAAAGTGCGAGCGTTCCCTAAAACCGTGACTCTCGCGATCTCAAAGCACAAAAAATAACTGTTTTCGACACAGTTTGAACGACCGGTCAGCTCAATAAACGGCAGGCCGGTCGTTTTTTTTTGTCTAAAATCGCAGACCATACGAGCGCAAAACGCACCATACCGAGCGCTTTCAACTCGCTACGATTCTCCGGTTCCATCCTAAACCTAGCTGAACAATAGACATCCGCATTGTGGCACGGTGATTGAAATACATCACTGTGAGATTGATAAGTACTTAGCTATCAATCATTTACAAAACTTTACACTTCGCGGAATTAGTGAAAAGTAAAGACAAGTTCTAAGGGAATACAAGGAGTACAAAATGAAATTATTCAATCTTAAAAAATTAGCAGTAGTGACAGCACTTGGTGTAGTGACGATATTGGGAACGAGCGAATTGGCTAACGCTCAGGGCCGCGGCCGTGGCCGCGAAAAAAGCGAGAGTACCGACAAAAAGGACGACTATAGGCGCGAACGCGACGGCGTCCGTGATCGTGAGCAGGATAACAAGGAGCGTATCAAAGCCGAGCAGAGACGCATACAGGCCGAGCAGCAGCGTCAGGCTGAGCTGCGTCGTCAGGCAGAATGGAATCGTCAGAATACGCGGGTCCGCAGCGGCAACGACCGTTCGAACGGCAACGGCTATTACAACGGTAACGCCAATGCGAACAACAACCGCAACAACCGCTATCGCGTCGTACGCAACGGTTCGTATTACAACACCGACCAGCGTGGAGCCGAACTGCTGCGACAGGCAGTAAATGCGGGCTATCGTCAGGGATTCGAAGCCGGACGCCGTGACCTTGATGGCCGTCGACGCATCAGCTATTCGAGCTCAAACATTTACCAGAGCGGTACTTACGGTTACCAGAGCTATGTTACGCAGAGCCAGTATCAGTACTATTTCCGCCAAGGTTTCCAACGCGGATACCAGGATGGTGCAAATAGCCGATACCGCGATCAGTACAACAACAACAGCTACGGCCAGTACAACGACTACGAACAGCAGTATCAGTACGGCACACGCAGCAACGGTGTTCTAAATATTCTCGGATCGATACTTGGTCAGATCCTGAATATTCAGTCTTACTAAGACACAATTAGACCGTTCATTGGTCACAAGCCCCGGCAGAAATCGCCGGGGCTTTTTTATGGTTTTAAATAGGGATTTGTGAGAAACATCAAGATCATTAGCAGGATAAAGTAGGGCACGAGAACGGCGGCTCCGGGATAATCTTTTGCCACGCGTTGGCCAAAGAACAATGCGGTGATCGATACGGCGCCCAAAGCGGCCGCCCAAAATATCAATACCATTGAGCCGGTCGCAAGAAAATAGATAATTCCTGCAAGGCTTAATAGCCCCGTCGCAAGCTCCATCACCGTAATTTTCGCGAGCATCAGCGGGACCATGCCGCCGAGGAAAGTCTTTTCAAAATGGCCCTTTAGCCAACCAACATTGCCACCCCAATCAAAGACCTTGTCCAGGCCGGACTGGATGAACAAGATTGCCACGAGCAGTGCCGCGATCAGGGCAGGGAGATTTTTTGCGATGTCTTCGAAGTGCATGGTGTTGCGTGTTACGCCCTTACTTACGTGCGGGCTTCTGCATTAGGGCCTCGATCTCGTCTGGGTCTTTTGTCACTTTTTGGGTCAGGTTTAGGTTACCGTCTTTGGTGACAAGCACATCGTCCTCGATGCGGATGCCGATGCCGCGGTATTTTGCGGGGGCCGATTTGTCGTTAGGCGGAATGTAAAGTCCCGGTTCAACCGTCAATACCATGCCGGGAGCGTATGGCTTCGATTGCTTGGCTTGTTGATCGACGAAATAGCGTCCGGCGTCGTGCACGTCGAGACCAAGCCAATGGCCGACCCCGTGCATGTAATATTTCATGTACGACTTTTTCTTGATGAGGTCTTTGGTCTTGCCCTTGAGCAGGCCGAGCTTTTTCATCCCTTCGGTCAGCAACTCGATCGAATATTCTTGACGTTTTTGATGCGTATTACCGACCACGGTGAAATCGATGCATTTGAGCTGAACATCAAGTACAACATCATAAACCTCACGCTGGGCCTTGGTATATTTGCCGTTGACGGGAAATGTACGTGTGATGTCTGAGGCGTAACCCTCGACCTCGGCACCGGCGTCGATGAGGATCAGGTCGCCGTCTTTGAGCGGCATGTTGTTTTCGATGTAGTGCAGGATCGTGGCGTTATCGCCACCGCCGATGATCGAGTTGTATGCGACGCCGCTAGCACCTTGGTCACGCATATAGGCTTCCATCAGGGATTCGACCTGCGATTCATTCATGCCGGGTTTGACCTTTTTCATCGCCAGAATGTGTGCTTCGGCGGCGATGGTCGCGGCTTTTTGCATCAGTGCGACTTCCTTTTCGGATTTGTGCAGCCGCATTTCGCCGATGATCGGCGTCGGGTCGATGATCGTGTGCGGCGGATACGCCGTTCTGAGACGCGCGACCCGCTGGCCTTTAAAATAGCCGAGTATCTGCTGGTCGAGTGCCGTGTCGAGAGCAAAACGGTAATAGAGTTTGTCGTAGCCGTCGAGGATCTTGCCCAGGTCGGCGGCAAATTTGTCGATAGGAAACGCACGCTCGGCCTTATAGTTTTTTACCGCACCATCGACGCCCTGGCGACGGCCAAACCACGTTTCCATCACCGGGTCGCGCGGACGGACATAGAGCGTATAGCTCACCTTGTTAGCCTTAGTGATCACGGCGATCGCGTCCGGTTCGGGGAAGCCGGTCAGGTACCAAAAATCCGAGTCTTGACGAAATTTATACTCGGTGTCGTAGCTGCGCGTCTGTTCGTGAGCGGCGGGTATGATCGCCACTGAGTTGTCATCCATCGCCTCGATAAACTTTTTTAATTGTCCTCGCATAATGAAAATGAGTTTATCGCAAAATGTCCGAAAGCGCATACGGTAGTGGGCGGTTGAACGTGGGGGGGCGCCCCGCGGGGGGGGGGGGGGGGGCGGGCCCCCAACACCAACCCGCTATCGCAGGTGGTTCTGACAGATTACTGCTATAATTTCGACAAATTCTGTTCCAACAAGGAGATAACACAATGAAACGATTTTTTTGCCTGACGACACTCGTGCTTTTGGCGTCGGTAGCGGTTTTTGCCGATATTGCGCGGCCTGATCCGACAAAAACACCGAAACCGGCCAAGGGCGTTAACACGACGATGTCGATCCGTCTCGACCGTAACGCAACCGAAGTAAAACTCATCATCCCGAAATCACAGATCAAACAACTCCGTGCCGAGCTTGAGCAGCTTGATGATGATTCGGACAATACGGCAGCGGTTACGCAGCCGTCGTCATTTTCGCGAACGCAGACAATCGTCAGCGGAGCATTTTTAAGCCTCGCACTTGTTTTTGGCGGTATGTGGTTTGTGCGTTCCGGTAAGGCAACGTCCGCCGCGGGTAAATCATTGGTCATCCTTGCGGTGGTAGCGGGAGTCGGTTCGGCGGCTACGTTGGTCTATGCAAACGCTGGCCCGCCGCCGATAACCAAGATCACCAGCAATCTATTTGATAAGGATCAGTTTCGCTACCGTAGTGTCTACGGCAAAATAAAGATGGAAACGTCGAACGAAACAAATGTCCAACTTGTCGTTCCCGATCCGCAGCCGACGGCAACGCCAAGTGCAGATGAATAAAGCGGTTTACTTAAAAATTTGAAAGGAGATCTCGATGAAAAGAATATTATGTTTGGTGATCTTATTGTTAGTTGCGACGGTCGCGATGTTTGCTGATATTGCTCGACCCGGCAAACAGACGAAACCCGTTGCTAAGCCCGGCCTCAAAGTGTTTTCAAATTCCACGTCGGACCTTACGATACGATTTGATTCAAATATCGAACGGCCGACGCTGAGGATACCGAAAACGCAGCTCGGCTATCTGCGTGCCCAAAATGAGAACGGCGAAAGCGACGAAAACAACACCGCTGCCGTGACGGCTCCAGGCGGTTTTTCGCGAACGCAGACATTTGTCAGCGGAGTTTTCCTAAGCCTCGCGATCGTTTTTGGCGGTATGTGGTTTGTCCGCTCGGGCAAAGCCGCTACAAAAGAAGGGAAAGCCCTAATATTATTGGCGGTAATGGCAGGGCTCGGCTCGGCTGCGACCTTTGTCTACGCCGACATAGCTCCGCCACAGCTTGAAAACGATATTACGAGCAAAATTTTTAACCAAAATGCGATGTGGCGCGGCGAGGCCACATCGTGGAACGTCAGGGTCGAATCTACCAATGGTGACAAGATCGAGCTTTACGTTCCTGATCCACCCGCGCCGGGTTCTCCGGCTTCGAACGTGAATAAGTAGAGCATGCAGGAGATCCGAACCGCACGATTTGAGGTAACGAACGCCCATTACTTTTTAATGGCGTTCGTTGCCTCGTGCGCGGTTGCGGCGGTGCTGATCGGTAGCTTTCCTTTGCAGGCCTCGATAGCGACGATCTTTCTGTTTGCGGGCGTCCATAATTTTATGGAGTTTCGCTACTTTGCCGCTAGGATGCCTTTGCGGTGGGGGCGTTCGCGGCTGTTTTATTCGGTCGGTATCGGGGGCGTGATCGTGCTGGCAGCGGTGTATCTGACGCTTTATTTTGCAAGCGGTAATTGGCTGTGGAGCCTCGAGAGCTGGGCTATTTTCGCCGCGTGTTGGAATACTGCATTTATCCTCTGGGTCGCGTTGCTGTTTTATCTTCGCGGGCGTCAGAGGCCAAAAAGCGACTGGGCGTGGGCATTTCCGATAGCGTTTTTGCTTGCGGCTCTGGCGTGGCTCGTGCCGCAATATTGGAGCCTCGCGCTTGTTTATATTCACCCGTTTATCGCGATGTGGTTTCTCGAACGCCAGATCCGCCGAACGCGGCCAGATTGGCTGCGTGCGTATCATTGGTGTCTTGCGACGATCCCGGTTTTTCTCATTGCTCTGTGGCTCGCGTTTGCGTCGCAGCCAAATCTGTCCGAAGACACAAATCTTTTCTGGCGGATCACACAGCACGCGGGCAGCCAGATATTGCCGGGCATTTCGAGCCATCTGCTCGTCGCGACTCACGTTTTTTTAGAAACGATACATTACGCCGTGTGGATCGTCCTGATACCGCTGATTGACCGCCGTGCGATGCCTTGGCGGTTGAAAGAGATACCGCTTTTTGCAAACGCGAGAGGCTTTCCAAAACTCGTTGTTGCGGCTCTGGTCGTAAGTCTCGTGATAGTTGCGGCGTTATGGGGCGGTTTTGCCATCGATTACACGACCACGCGGGACGTGTATTTTGCGTTTGCGATCGCGCATGTAATGGCGGAGTTTCCGTTTTTGATCAAAATGCTTTAGCGGTTCTTTCCTTATGTTCCTTTTTGACGCAGTTAATGAACCGATCCATGCGACACAGAGCCTGCCATTGAGTGAGCTTTGGAAATTTTTGCCGATCGGTTATTTGTTTACGATCTTGATCGAGACACCGGTGCTACTCGTTGGGCTGTCGCCAAAGGTCACTTTCAAACAACGGCTGTTGTGCGGGGCATGGCTAACGGCCTGTACTTATCCGATAGTCATCCTCGTCCTGCCGGCGCTATTTTTTGGCGAATCGCGGGCATTGTATCTCGCGGTCGCCGAGACGTTTGCACCGGTCGCGGAATGTATATTATTTTGGGCCGCTTTCCGCGGCAAAGGCGTTCTCGAAACCGGCGATTGGGTGAGGTGTTTTATCTCCATCATCATTGCCAATCTCACATCATTTGGCCTCGGCGAGGTGGTGAATTACGTCGGCTGGTTCGGCCTGTTTTAAGAAAATTTCCACCACTGATGAACACAGATAGACACGGATGGGCGAGCAAAAAAATCCGTGTTAATCTGTGTTAATCTGTGGATTAATTTCCTATGGATCTGCGTATTACAGAAATTTTTCTCTCGATCCAAGGCGAGTCTTCGCACGCCGGGCGGCCGTGTGCATTCGTCCGCTTAACGGGCTGCCCGATGCGGTGCGTGTGGTGTGACAGCGAATACACATTCACCGGTGGCGAGCACATCTCTTTTGAGGATATCTTTGCAAAGCTCGACGCTTTTGGCTGCAACCTCGTCGAGGTCACGGGAGGCGAGCCGCTCGCGCAGAAAAACGCATTTCCGTTTATCTCACAGCTTTGCGAACGCGGCTATGAAACGCTGATCGAAACCGGTGGATTTGTCTCGACCGAGGATGTGGATGAAGGTGCAAAGATAATCCTAGACGTAAAATGCCCCGCATCCGGCGAAGCCGAGCGTAATCACTGGCCAAATCTCGAACGCCTTCGCGCCGATAAAGATGAAGTAAAATTTGTCATCGCCGATATGGCGGACTGGGAATTTGCGAAAGAGATAATTACAAAATACGATCTGACCGAGCGTACGAAATGTGTGCTGATCTCGCCTATGCACGGAATTCAAAATTTAGCAGAGATCGCCGAGACGGTCTCAACGAGCGGGTTGAAATTGCGGTTAAATTTGCAGCTGCACAAATATATTTGGGGAGCGGACGTGCATGGGGTCTAATTCAATCATATTAGTCTCCGGCGGGATGGACTCGTGCGTCACGGCGGCGATGGCTAAGGCCGAAAATGAAGAACTCGCGTTCCTGCATATTTCATACGGACAGCGGACCGAGGCTCGCGAGCGTCGGGCGTTTAATGAAATTGCGGATCATTACGGCGTCGAAAAACGGCTAGATATCTCGATCGAGCACCTTGCAAAGATCGGCGGGTCGTCGCTGACGGATGAGAATATTGCTGTCACGGAAGCAGACCTTGCGTCAACCGAAATTCCGACAAGCTACGTCCCGTTTCGCAATGCAAATATGCTGGCTATCGCGACGAGCTGGGCTGAGGTTATTGGTGCGAATACTATCTACATCGGAGCGGTTGCTGAGGACTCAAGCGGATATCCGGATTGCCGGCCTGAGTTTTACGCGGCGTTTCAACAGACAATTAATACGGGCACAAAACCCGATACACACATCGAGATCCGGACGCCGATAATACAGTTGTCTAAAGCTGATATCGTGAAAAAGGGTATTGAACTCAACCGCTCCGCTGCACCTAACTGGTCGTGCTATCGCAGCGAAGACTGGCATGCGGGACGTGCGATTCGTGTGCTTTCGGCTACGGGGTTTGAGCAGGCTGGTGTTAGCGATCCAATTGGTTATAATCAAGATAAAAATTTTGGAGGGTAAATGAAATAAAGATATTTATTTTAGCGGCGATCGCCATCGCGTGTTTTGCCGTGTCGATCTCGGCACAGGGCAAACCGGCGCCAAAATTTACGTCCGTTTATACGAGTCTCAAAACGACTTGCAGGGACTTTGACGGGTCGAACGGCTCTGACGGATATTCGATCTGCAAGGGGCCGGGCGGGTATCAGGTGCGTATCTATTATTCGGCGGCATCGACGCATATCAATGCCGAGCGAAAGGGCAAGGACGACAATTTTCCGTTAGCGACCGCGAGCGTCGGATTTGATTGGGGTAAGACCAAGCTCGAATGGCGGCTCGCAAACGGCAAACCGTTTGCCGTGATCATCCGAATTCCGAAATACGCCGAGCCTGCCGACGGTGAATATTATGGTAAGGTCAACGGCCAGGAATTGGTCGTTTCCGGGTTGTTGGGGTTCGAAGATCTAAGAACTAAGGTTGACGCCAAGACGGTGGGAGCCAACGCACTGGCACGCGAGGCAGCCGACTCAGCGTATCTATCGAAAAACTGATCGCTACTCGCCGCCGGCAGGTGTAAGTTCGGCTTTTCGCTGTTCGAGCTCGTCGATCCGTGCGCGCAGCTGGTCGATCTCGAGGTTGATCGTGTCGATCTCGGTCGGCCCTTCGGCATGGCTTAATTTGTGAAACACAGGCGTCACGACCGTGAGGGCAGCGATGATGACAGCAAGCGTGCCGATCACGCGACCGATGAGATCGCCGTTAGATTCGGGTGTGAACCAGATCAGATACAGCAAGATCGCCGATAGTATCCAGACGGCCGCATGTGCCGCATATCGCGACCAGGCGAAACGCCGGTCTAGCCGGGCGAGCGAAATGAGCGATAAATGCGAGCAGGCGATCGCGAGCAACGTCGCAGTCAGCAAAAATTTTACAAACGTATCATTATTGTTCTGCCATGCCCAGATGGTAAACATCCACATACCTGCCGAGACGACAGCACAGGCGATACCAACGAACGGCATCAAACGCCCCCGTTTCGTTTCGAGATAAGCTCCGCACGCGAGCCCGAGGATGCTCGTTACGGTAACGGTCATTGCTGTCAGCAGTACCTTGGTTTCGAGTTCGCCAAACTCGCCAAAAAGAATGACACCGATGCCGATCAGAGCGCTAAGCGTTACCGACGCGATCAGCAGGTAAAGGAATATTCGTTTTAAGTTCATGACGATCCTTGGTGGGCGCAGGCTAAATATACATCAATTTGGCCCGATTTGCGCTAACTTTGTGGTGTATCAAATGGCGAGACGGCCGCGTCCGATCTGTAGGTTTGAGAGGTCGCCCAACGCCGCGAACGCGACATTGTCGGTGCGGAAAAATTCACGTGCGAGCGTGTGTATATCATCTGTCGTGACGGCGTCGAGATTGGCTAGGGTTTCCTCGACCGGGATCTGGCGGCCGTGGGTCATCTCGCCTTGGGCAAGAGCGGCGGCACGCGAGGCTGAGTCTTCGAGACTGAGCAGGATCGAGGCGACGGCCTGTTGTTTGGCAAGCTCGAGTTCATCCCCGGTCACGCCGTCATTTACAACCGCACGCATCTCGGCGATCGACAGGTCAACGACCTCCTCGACCTGTTCCGGCGAGGTCGCGGCAAAGATCGAAAACATCCCGCAATCCTGATACGAGATCGATGACGCTCCGACGTTATACGCCAGCCCGCGTTCCTCACGCACCTTTTGCCACAACCGGCTCGACGTCCCGCCGCCGATGATATTTGCCAGCACATCCGCCGCGTAACGGCGTGTGTCCGTCGCGGACGGAAACGGCGTCGCGATAACGAGATGAGCTTGTTCAAGATTGGCGTTTTGTTTGATCAGAATCGGAGCGGCATACGTCGGAGTGTGGGCAGCCTTGCCCACACACGCCGAAGGCGTACCAAAAGCCTGAGTAGCAAGCTCGACGATCTCAGAATGCTCAACATTCCCCGCGGCAGCGATCACAAGATTTGACGCGTTGAAAACCTCGTTGTGATACTTCCGAGTGGTTTCACCGTCAAAACTCCTCACCGTTTTCGGCGTTCCGGCGATCGACATTCCGAGCGGGTGTGAGGGGAAAAATGCCTCGCTGAATATCTCGCCTAGATACTCCTCAGGCGAATCTTCGATCATCTTCATTTCCTCGATGATGACTTTTTGCTCGGCTTTTAGGTCGGTGTCGTCAAACCTCGGGTGCACGAGCATATCGGCGATCAGGTCAAATGCCCGCGGCAGTTGGTCGTCGATCACCTTGATCGCAAACCCCGTCTCCTCATGCGTCGTAAATGCGTCGAGATTGCCGCCGAGACGGTCCTGCTCAATGGCAATGTCGAGAGCCGAGCGTTTTGCCGTGCCCTTAAAAACGGTGTGCTCGATAAAATGCGAAATGCCTTGCAGATCACCCGGCTCGTCCCGAGCACCCTTGCGAAAAAAGAACCCAAGCGTAGCCGAACGCACTCCGGGCATCCGGTCGGTAAGTATCGTCAGGCCGTTATCTAGGCGGGTTTCTTGTATATCTTCTTTCATTACTGGCCAAGGATTACAGAATAGCAGGAATAAGGAGTTCGACCGCCTGCGTACTCTAAGCGGGCTTGCCAAGTTAATGAGGCAAGCATACTGAGCGGCTTTCCGATAGTTAGGTTGGCCTTGGTTCCGGCATAGGCGGCTTTGGTTCACAATTGGGCCCCCCGGGGGCCCCCCCTGCCGGGGGGGGGGGGGGGGGGGGCCGGCCGGCCGGCCGCCCCCCCGGGCGGGGCCCCCCCCCCGGGCGGCCCGGGCCCAGGGGCCGACTTATCGCATTGAACAGCAGCGGGAACGTCGCCAGAGACTGCCCACGATACTGCGGCCGAAAGCCGAAGAGGATGATCTTGCCTTTGCCCATTTTCACCTCGATGAGTGCGGCTTTGCCGGCTATCTTTTCGGCACCTAACGCCCAGCCGGAGAGGAGGATCTGTTTTCGGGTCGGACGGGTACTGTGCAAAAACCGATCTTCGTGATGCCGTCGTCTCGTGCTGGTGAAACTCGACTGCTGTCTGTGGAGCACGGATGTCCCGAAATCCGGCGCGGTCCGGCGTGAACTCAAAAGCGGGGCCGCTTTCGAACCAAGCAATCGATCGCTTTTGGCATTCCTTTGGCGATCGGGTTGGTCAGGTCGAGTTCGGTGCGGAGTATTGAGCCGGGGATGTAGAAATCTTTTCGCGACAGGCCGCGGGTGACGTCTTTGATGGGTAGGTTAAATTGCTCTATGGCAAAGTTTGACGAGCGGTTCATAAAGACGAGCGTGCCGCCGGCCTCGACAAATTTCTTTAGATTCTCAACGCCTTCTTTCCCAACGCCGCCCGTGTATTCATCCGGCATCGAGCCTTTTGCATAGCCGTTGAGGATCTGAGCGGGCGATTGGTCGGGGAAGATGATTGTCCAGAGCTGAATATCCAGTTGTGCTTATCTGAGTGTTTCTTATTTCTCCTTGGTCACCGAACACTTTGAACTCACAAACATGGATGGCGCTCGAGTTGTTCAGGACCAATCGCGTCCATCCTTCATCCATGGATGGTGTATGAGACCGATAAACTTGGACACCTACGTCCTTGGCAAGGGCAGGCGAGCATCGGTTCGGCCTGGACCCGCTGATACCGAGGTCGCTTTGGAAATGCGTTCGTGATGGCTTCGACCTCCCGATTCAGCAGAAGCGGCAATGTATGAGCTGTTACATCGTAAGGTGAAATCGGGATTTCCCGTTCTCGTCTTTTAGGTCCGGATATGTTTGCTTTTCCAGAAGGGCTTTTGCAAAGAACCATACGGCTGGTCTAAGGCATAATTACCTCAGTTCCTGCTGGATATGACGCCCGTTGTATGAACCGATTTTTCGTCTCGGCCGTTCGCCTTGCAAAGCTATATCAAGCCAGATCTTACAAGGTCCCCTCAAGAAGGAAAGTTGTCTCGTCTTAACTAGTATAAATCCCAACAATTCACCGTTCTTCCTCGGCCGCACCGCTTCTTTCCCGATCTCATAAAACCTCGTCAGCCATTTTTCGCGGTTGTTGGCGGCGTGAATAAGCAAGGCTTTCGCGGCGGTAGTCATGTGGTCGGTTATTTTGCGGAGGTTCCATTCGCCGCCTTTCCAGACGGGGCCAAAGTTTGCGGATTCTTTTTTCGCGTCAAAGCCTTCGCTGCCGCGTAGCTGGTCAAAAGTAACGGTGATAGGTGTTGCGAGACGCGCGGATGCGGTCTCGCTCAAGATGCGGACGCCGCCGTGGTAGTGCGAATAGGCACGTGCGGGTGTCCAGGCGTCGTAGGTCGAGTTTGTCGTTATTCCCTGATAGCCGATCATTCGCATCGATTCGGCCATATAATTACCAAGTTCGGTATAGCCCTCGACGATCTGTTTTGGCACGTTTGGCTCGACCGGCTGCATGTACGGCGGCAGGAATAGCCGCGAGCCAAAAGCCCCTTGTTGGTGGATGTCGTGGACGATCTGCGGGTGCCAGACGTTGTGGATCTTATCGACCGTGAGCTGCGTCTCGACCTGTGTAAAGGCGTACCAGTCGCGGTTGTTGTCGTGGCCGACGTATTTGTGATAAAGCTCCGGCGGCTCGGTGCCTTCAAATTTTGTGCCGAGCGTTTTGTCGTACCAGTTTTTGACGATATCGACGCCGTCGGGATTTAGGCTCGGGACGAGCAGGATGATCGTGTTGTCGAGGATCTTTTTGGTTTCCGCGTCGTTCGCACCCGCAAGCCTCTGGGCGATAAGCATCGACGACAGCGTCGAACCGACCTCGGTCGAATGCACGCCGCAGGTGATGAGGACGATGGTTTTGCCCTGCCCGGCAAGCATCTGAGCAACAAGGTCCGGAGCCATCTCCCGGCCGTTGCGAAGGCGGATCTTTTTAATTGTTCGCGGATCGGCGAGCTGGGCGTTGATCTGTTTGTACTTTTCGAGGTTCTTAAGATTTTCGGGGCTTGAGATCGTCGCATAGACAAACGGTGCTCCCATCGTCGTCTTGCCGATCTCCTCAAACTTCACGCGGTCGCTGGCGGCGTCGAGCTTCTTAAAGTAATCAACGATCTGAGCCCAGCTCGCGAGCTTGCGGTCGTCACCCGGCGTAAAACCGAGCACGTCCTTTGGCGCTGGGATCTGGGCAACGGCCGTCAGAAAAAGAAATGCACCACAGAGGCACAGAGACACGGAGTTTCTCAGAGAAGATTTGATGTTCATAAAGATTGTCTGCCTAGCTTTCGATTGACAACAATTTAACATACCTAAATAAAATCCTCATGCTTTTCTCTGTGACCTCGGTGGCTCTGTGGTGAATCCGCTGAAATCACTTGCTTGAAACACAAATGCGAGGTAAATTGCTTGCAGACCTTTCCCCAATCAAATCTACGCTCAAGGAGACATGCCTGAGATGAAAAATCCGTTTCTAGAGAACTTTAAGTCGTATATTCCGGACAAAACCACTTTGCGCGAACTGACGCCGTTTCCGCTGATCGTCGGCACGCTGCTCGGCATCATTTTCGGCGCGTCGTCGCTCTATCTCGTGCTCAAGACGGGTTTGACCGTGTCGGCGTCGATACCGGTGGCGGTCATCGCGATCACGCTGTTTCGATTGCTGTCTAAGATCGGGATGAAAGACGCGACGATCCTTGAGGCCAACGTGATGCAGACGGCCGGTTCGGCGGGCGAGTCGATCGCGTTCGGCGTCGGCGTCACGATGCCGGCGATCATGATCCTTGGGTTTGATCTCGAGTTGTCGCGGGTAATGCTCGTGGCTATCCTCGGCGGTTTGCTCGGCATCCTGATGATGATCCCGCTGCGGCGTGCTCTTATCAAAGACCAGCACGGCATCTTGAAATATCCTGAGGGCACGGCGTGTGCACAGGTGCTGATCGCGGGTGCGTCTAAAGAATCGCGTGATGCGTCGATCGAGGCCGACGCCAAAGGTGATGATGAGGCGGCTCTTCGCGGCGGCAAGATCATCTCGGTCGGGTTTATCATCGGGTTCATATTCAATGGCTTAATGAATGTCTTCTTCTTTTGGAAAGAATCGCCTGGGTACAATTTTTCGGATAAGACCTTTAAGGGTGGCTCGGTCGGTTCTGATAACGACCCGACGCTACTCGGTGTTGGCTATATCATCGGCCCAAAGATCGCCGGCCTGATGATGGGCGGCGGCGTGCTGTCGTACCTCGTCATCATCCCGATGATCAAATTTTTTTGGTGACGCCGTAACATCCCCGGTCGCTCCTGAGATCAGCAAAACCATCGCCGAAATGGCACCAAGCAGGTTCGTGGGGCATACGTCCTGTACATCGGTGCGGGTGCGGTCGCGATGGCCGGTATTATTTCGCTCTGCCGCAGTCTGCCGACGATCTGGCACGGCCTCAAAGGCGGCCTTGCGGATCTTCGCGGCGGCTCGAGCGAATCGAATGCAAATCTTCCGCGAACGGACCAGGACATTTCGATGAAATGGGTCGTCGTCGGCGTGGTCGTGCTGATCGCGTCGATCATGCTGTTCCCGCAACTTGGGCTGAGCGTTTTTTCGAGGCCCGCTCGTTTCGATTTTCGGAGCCATCTTGATCGTGATACTTGGGTTTTTGTTTGTGACCGTTTCGTCGCGTCTGACCGGTGAGGTCGGATCGTCGTCGAACCCGATATCGGGAATGACGGTCGCGACTTTGCTCATTACGTGTCTCGTGTTTTTGGGGCTTGGGTGGACGGCCGCTGATCCATATTTTGTTACCGCACTTTCGATCGGCGGTATCGTGTGTATCGCGGCTTCGAACGGCGGCACGACTTCGCAGGATCTTAAAACTGGTTTCTGGGTCGGCGGCACGCCGCGAAATCAGCAGATCGCTATCTTGGTCGGTGCGACCGCGTCGGCTCTCGTACTCGGTTCGCTGTTGATCATGCTCAACAATAACGAGACCTATTTCCAAAAGATCGCTGCTGACAATCCGGTCGCGGCTAAAACGATCACCGAAGACAAACTGTTCAAACAGGGCGGCCAGTTTCAGTCCGAAAAGGTCACGAACGGCAAGTACAAAGATACCGACACCAACGCCTATCGCGTCTGGCAGAACACCGATCCGGCGCAAGGTCAGGTCGGCAAGTATTTTGTAGACCAATCGGGCAAGCCCGTCTATTTTGTTGATCCCGGCATCAACGGCGTCCTCAAAAAAGACGACGACGGCAACGACCTGACGCGTTACGACGCTCCGAAAGCGACGCTGATGAGCTACATCATCAAGGGCGTTTTGGGACAGGACCTGCCGTGGGGGCTCGTCATTCTTGGTGCGATGATCGCGATCGTGCTCGAACTCGCGGGCGTGCCTTCGCTGGCATTTGCCGTGGGCATTTACCTGCCGCTCTCGACATCGACGCCGATCTTTATCGGCGGCATTGTCCGATATCTGGTGGATATTTACCTCAAACGAAAACTCGCCGCAAAAAACTTGACCGAGGACCAGATCGCCGCCGAGACCGATAAATCGAACGGCGTGCTGATGGCCTCGGGCTATATGCCGGCGGTGCGATCGCGGGTATCTTGATCGCATCTGTTTGCGGTCCAGCCCCTAGACGCTCAAAGGCATCCGGAGACAGCGCTGATTCGCATTGGGCGAAAGACGGAAATCCATTCTCTGGGTGCGGTTGGCGGATATTTCAAGATTTTCCTGCCGTTTTTGGTAATTGCGGTCGTTCTATATGTTGTGGGCCGCGAATGGTGGTTGGCCGGTAAAAAGGCTAATTGATCTGTCTGACAAAGAAAGGCCGTCTTTGTCGGATATCGTTCGATGAAGACGGTCTTTCTTGTATATTTTTGAGTTATGAAAGCTCTCCTCTCTTTATTACTGTTACTCCTCGTTTCACCTGCTATATTTTCTCAGGGAGAAGATGAAGCTCCGCCTCCGCCAAAGGTCGTGCGGCCGCAAGCGGCAAAGACGACGCTCCGTGCCCGCGTCTATTACGAGGACACCGGCCGGGCGGTCAGGCGAACATCGGTAATGCTGATGCCCACCGAGGGCGGCGGACGTGACGTGTCCGGCATCACGGATAACGAAGGCAATCTTGAGATCAAAAACGTTCCCACCGGGCGCTACTATGCATTTATAAATGCTCCCGGCGTCGTTTCACCTCTAGGCTATGCCGACCTGCGTAAACCGGAAAAAGATTCTCTCGGAGACGCCGCAGCCAGCTTTCCCATAATAGAGGTCGACGGGTTTTCTGATCTGAATATACAGATCGGTGCCCGCCGCGGCGGCGCGATCGGCGGACGTATTACGTATGCAAACGGCGACCCGGTGATCGGGGTCAAGGTCGAGATCCTCAGAAAGCTCGGCGACGAATTTCTGCCCGTAATGCCAAATTTCTCGTCATTTGCCAGCATGTTTTCGGGGGGCGGCGTCTTTCAAACCGATGATCGCGGTGTCTACCGGCTATCTGGCCTGCCGGAGGGCGAATATGTCATCAAGGTCACTGAGAGTGCAAATCACGGCAAGGTCGATAGCAGATCTTCGTACGGTGGCGGATTTGAATCGATGCTCTTTGGCGGCTCGTCGATGCTAACGGTATTTTTTGAGAATGCTTTTGAAATGGATAAGGCTCAGACACTGACCTTACAACTCGGCCAGGAACTGAGTGAGATCAATATTATTATCCCGGATCGAGCTCTCCATTCGATCGAGGGGAAACTGGTCGCCGCCAAGGACAAGTTGCCCGTCCGCAACGCAAAGCTGACCATCAAACAGGCGGATGATGAAACCTCAGATGAAAGGGGACTATTCGCTAAGATGCCGCAAGTTGTCTATACCGATGGCAAGGGAATGTGGCGGTTTAACGAGCTGCCAAAAGGCAGCTATAAGATCATCGCCGAGCCAACAAGCTCGGATTTTGACGTAAAAGATCAGGCGTACGGCGATGATCCAATTGATCCCTCGGAAATGTATGCGGCTAACGTGGCAAATGCGGTGGCGAACACAGCTTATTACAATACAAACGCTTACGGCGGGGATCGCGGCCCGGTAAAGCCTCCGGAACCGGAATTTACCAAGACTATCAAGGAATTCAACATCGAAGAAAAAGACCTGACCGAGCAAGTCATCGAACTTTCTTTTGGTGCGACGCTCAGCGGCACGGTAGTTTTGGAAAAACCAAAGGGACTAAGCGGCGGCATCTCTATAACCGCGATGAGCGGTAAGAACGATCTCAAGGCGACGACAAGCCTGGCGTTTTATGAATTTGCTCCCGACGCCGGGAAATCCATTAAACCCCAAGATTTTCGGCTGGATGGTATTCCGTCCGGCAAGAACAGTATTTCGATCACACCTAGCGGACAAAATAGTGATTACTATGTCAAAAGCGCGGCTTCGAATCAGATCGATCTGTTAAAAGGCCCGTTCGATTTTAAGGACCGCGAGGTCTTTGCAAATATCAGGATCGTGCTCGCGAGCGATGTGGGCATTTTGAAAGGAACTGTGATCGACTCGAGCCGACAGCCGGTCGCGGGGTTGACGCTGACATTTGTGCCGACCGATCCGGCAAAATTTTCGACCTCGACATATTACCGTACGGCGAAGACGAATGCGGAAGGGGAATTTGAGATAAAACTGCCGCCGTTTGAGTACGCGGTCGTATTTATCCCCGCTAGGACAAAGGGCCAAGATGATCTTGTCAGATGGCTGACGACGGCGGTGAAACAGGCTCAAACATTTAATATCGAACCTGGGGCGACATCAAAAGCAACCATCAAATTTGACCGTCCAAAGTAGGCTGGTAGCACCAAAATATTGTTTTACATTTTTTTACGCGGCACGTTATAATGAAATTTAGACGTGTCGCTTTTTTGTCATTTAACCTCTTCCTTTTCACTTTCTTCAAATGAAACGTTATATATTTTCAACTTTCCTGATCGTTTTTTCTATCAGTTGCTCTGTCGCGGAGCCTAAAAATACTGCCCTGGCAAAGCCCGCCGCAAACGCTCCTGCTACGGCAAACGCCGCCGCTGAGCCAAAAGGTGCGACCATTCCGATCGAGGCGGGCGGCCCGGCGGATACGGTCCGTGCGTTTTATAAATTGCTGCGGGATAAAAAATTTCGCGAGGCTTTTTTCCTGACAAATCTGCGGCCAGCTATCGAAGGGCTGACCGAGACAGAGCTTAAAGATTTTTCGCTGGATTTTGAGGCCATCGCCGGAGCAATACCGGCCGAGATCGAGATCAACGGCGAGATCGTCACCGGCGATCAGGCGACCGTCACCGCCAATCTGCCAAATGACGACGGTGACAAGAACGAGATCCAGACGATCAAACTCAACAAGGTAAACGGCATCTGGGTGATAATGACCGCCGACCAGGAAGCCGCGAAAAAGATCCGCGAGCAGGGTAAAAATTACTTTTACAATCTGCGCATCGACACTCACGAAGAAGAGGCCAGGAGTATGCTCGAACGCATCTCCAAAGCCGAGCTTGCCCACAGCCTGCAAAACGGCGGTGTTTGCGCCGATATGCAGACGCTGATCGCGGCGGGTCTGCTGCCGCCCGACATAGCGACGAGTGCATCGACCGGATACAACTATGTGATCGATCTGGCCGGCGATAAACGGTCTTATACGGCGACCGCGACGCCCGCCGAATATGGTAAAAGCGGCAAGCTGTCATTTTTGTTAAAGCTTGACGGTAAAGGGATCTCCCGCGTATCGAGTAAGGACAATGGCGGTAAACCGTTGACGAAGTAACAAAATTGTTAAAGTCTGTGGAAAACCTGTTGATATTTTTTAAAAATGGGTATATAACTTAAAATCCTGCTGCATTCTATCAGGCGCGATCATTATGATACGTTCGCTGATCAATAGATTTAGCCGTTCTCTGAACGAGAAAATGGTCTCGTCGCGTAGAGGACACCAAGCGCCTATCAAGATCTGGTTTGACCCCGATATCAAGACCGAGCGAGCTCTCGAAGCCGCTCGTGCCGCTTGCGTGCTCGGCCACACGGTTGATATAAGCCGCACAGGCATCGCATTTCTCGTCCCGTCGATCCGCGTCAAAGAAAAATATCTCGTCGGCCATGAGCGGATGCTCAATGTCGAGATCGATCTGCCGTCCGGCAAGATAAATATGCGTGTTATGGGCAAACGATATGAGATGGTCGGCGAACATTCGACGACCGAGCGGTTTCACGTCGGGGCGCATATCGTCGAGGTCGCGGGCGAGAGTAAAGAAAATTTCAATTCATTCTTACGCCGTGGAAATGGAAAATCCGGGCTCCCGTCGGTCGGACTCGAATTAGGCTCCGATTGATCTAAATTAAATATTGGAAGAGAGCACAAAAGCGTTGGGTTCGTTCCTGACGCTTTTTTGTTATTCTGAAAATATATGAAAGACAGGGTCGGCATAGGCGTGATCGGTACAGGATTTGCCCGCAAGGTGCAGATACCGGCGTTTCTCAAATGCGAAGGTGCGTTTATCGCATCGGTCGCCAGCGGCAGTCTCGACAATGCCCGTGCAACGGCTGCCGAGTGCGGAGCAGGACATTTCACGGACGATTGGCGAGAGACGATCGCTCATCCTGATGTTGATCTCGTTTGCATCACAACGCCGCCAAATTTACATCGCGATATGACTTTGTTTGCCGTGGAGCATGGCAAACACATCCTCTGCGAAAAGCCGATGGCGATGAACGTCGCCGAAGCCGAAGAAATGACGGCAGCAGCGGCGGGTAAACCGATACTCGCTCTGATCGATCACGAATTGCGGTTTCAGCCCGGGCGACAGCTCGCGTGTAAAATGCTTCGCGACGGAGCGATCGGCAAGATCCGGCACGTCAGATCAACATTTCAGGCACCGCATCGCGGCGATCCGAATGTGCCTTGGAACTGGTGGTCGGATGCCACGGTCGGCGGCGGAGCTTTGGGGGCGATCAATTCGCACATTATCGATTCGCTCAACTGGTTTCTCGGCAGCGATATCTCCAGCGTGTCGTGCCAACTGCAATCACAGATCAAAGAGCGTCGTGACGCGTCCGGTGAGATGCGTGCAGTGACCAGCGATGACGAGGCAAATATGCTGCTGAGATTTGCTGACGGTGAGCTGACGCAGGACGCCACCGGCCTCGTCGCGGTCTCGATGACCCAAGGGCCAAAATATCAAAACACAATGGAGTTTTTCGGCAAACTCGGCACCCTGCGGGTCGAACATCTCGGCGAATTATTTATCGCCAAACGCGGTGAGAGCGATTGGACAGCGATCGAGACGGATCTCGGAACGCTTTTCCCGGCGTGCCTGACACCGGATTTGCACGCGGCTTTCTATCGTTTGCCTGCGGTTATCGACGCGATCCGAAACGGAAGAACGGAGATCGAACACGCCGCAACTTTTGCCGACGGCGTTAAAGTGCAAAAGGTACTCGACGCCGCCTGCCGTCGGATCGCGAAGATCGCTGCGTTTCCATTCTCTAGTCGAAATTAATTGTTAAATTGGCCTACTATTCGATTCCGTTTTTGGCAGAAACGTGCGTATAATGCATTGCTGAAGACAAATTCTTAACTTAAAAATAGATTCACGCCCTAAGAAAGGAACTCGGAACGGACGTATGAAGGTTTCATACTTGCCAGTGAAGTGTATCGGATCAGTGATCGCAGTATTCGCGTTCGCCGGCATTTCCTCTGCCCAAAAATACAATAAATGCCTGCCGCCTGATATCAAGGAGGATACGGTTATCGGTTGGGATAACCCGGTAAATTCTGAAAGGCCCTCAACGCCCATTACAGTGCGGCAAACTCTCGCAAAGTTAAAAGCGAAATGTGTATGCGATAAATTAGTTAACAGTCGCGGTAAAGAGATACGTTTTTTCAATTGCAAGGATGCTGGGGCCAGCCACCCCCTAATTATCAGGCAATAGTGGAGAACCAGCGAGTGGAACTCGATGGTCTCAAGAAAAAATATTTAGTGATCGAAGTGACGTGTAACCAATCCGGTATCCCACGGTATTGATCTAGCACTATGGGCATAGTGCACTTAGACCATTCGTGATTTGCCAAGGTCCAGAGCCCCGTTAAGTACGGAAGGAAGAACAGAAAATGAAAACGAAGCTATTGATAGGATCATTTGCACTGACTGTGTTGACAGTTTTTATATTTGCAGCGGTTTTATGGAACAGAGGGCCGGAGCTTATTGGCGAAAATGAAGAAAACGAAATGTATGACGGCCCGGATCTGGCTGCGAAATACGAATTTGAACGCACCAAAGACCCTGCGACCGGCCAGGTACCAAGAGAGCGCCTTTTGCAAGCGATCGACCGAACGGCGGAATCTAAGGACGAAGTTATCCGGCGGATAGCAAATAGCAAGCTTTCAAAAGATGGTTCGGAAGCTCCGACGGCACTTTCCTGGATCGAACGCGGGGCCGACGAGTGATACTGTTGGGCCTTCGAATGGCAACACGAGGGCGAACAATGGGCTCGCAGCCGGCAGGATCCGAAGCATCTTGGTCGACGCAAATGACCTGACTGGCAAAACCGTGTTCGTCGGCGGCGTCGCTGGTGGGCTTTGGAAAACGACCGATATCGCCGGCGTCGCCGACGTGGACGCGGGTCAATGATTTTCTCAGCAACATGGCGGTTGCGGAGATCGCCCAACATCCGACATCCCCGAATATCATGTATTTTGCGACCGGTGAATCTTTCGGTAATGGTGATGCTGTTCGCGGCAATGGTGTTTTTAAGAGCATCGACGGCGGAGCTACGGACATATCTTCCCACCTACATCAACGTCCTTCGGCTGCGAATCGCACCGAAATTGCAGTGAACGGCAATACGCTTTATGCTCTGCCGGTTGATGCGTCCACGCAGCAAGTACCGACCATCTATAAATCCACCGATGGCGGGGCCAACTGGGCACCCACGACCGGCCAGCCGACGTCAGGTTGGGCGAGTCAACAAGGCTGGTATTCTCTTTCGGCCGGGATCCATCCAACCGATCCCAACCAAGCGGTTGTAGGTGGGCTTGATACTTTTAGGACTCCCGATGGCGGCGCAACTTGGACGAAGATCTCTGCTTGGGTCGGAGCTGGCCAATACGTCCACGCAGACCAGCATAAAGTGGTCTGGCATAACGATGGAGCCGGTGGTACGAGGTTATTGTTTGGTAGTGACGGCGGAATCCTTTATTCGACAGGATAGCGGCACCACTCATCCGTGACCGTAATAACGGACTCCGGATAAAGCAATTTTATTCTGTGGCGATCCACCCAACGTTAACGAACTACTTTCTTGCGGGAGCACAGGATAACGGTAGCCACCAATTTAGTAATGTTGGGCTCAGCACTTCGGTCGAGGTGATGGGTGGTGATGGAGCGTATGTGGCGATCGATCAGAACGAACCCCAGTTTCAATTTGTCTCTTATATCTTTAATCAGTATCGAAGAAGTACGAACAGTGGAGCCACGTGGACGACTACCAATCTGAATACGACTTCGGGACAGTTCATCAATCCGTTCGACTACGACAACACATCCAATATCATGTATTGTGCCGATAACGCCGCTAGTTATCGTCGGTGGACAAAACCGCAAACGGCACGACAAGTGCTGTGGTCGTGTTTCAAACATGGTGGGCAGTGTAACTCGCTGTGGGTGTGTCGCCGTTTACAGCTAATAAGGTATATTTTGGTACCAACAGCGGCAAGGTTGTAAGAGTAGATAGTGCCGACACTTTTGTCTCCGGTACGGCGGGGTAGACCTTTCGACCGGACTGCCCGGCGGTACGGTTTCAAATATCAGTTTTGGGACGACGGATAACAATTTGATAATGTGCCAGTCTCAATTATGGCATTAACAACGTTTGGGTTTCGACCGATGGCGGAACGACGCGACGACGTCTGACGGCAACCTGCCTGACATGCCTGTACGTTGGACGATGTTTCAAGCCCGGTGATAATACCAAGGCTTTCATCGCGACTGAAACCGGTGTGTGGGAAACTGCGGCTGCTGGCAGGAGCCGCAACCGTTTGGGTAGCAAATCCGACCTTCCTGACGGTGAGAACCGACATGATCAAATACCGGGTCGTCGATGGACTGATCGCAGCTGCGACGCACGGCCGAGGTCTGTGGCAACACGCCGGTGCACCTCCGACGGCGGCAAATGTCTCGATCTCGGGACGTGTTCTGACCACCGATGGACGTGGGCTGCGTAATGCTGTTATTACGATCACCGATCAGAGCGGAAATGCACGAAACGTGATGACCGGGCCGATGGGGACATATCGCTTTGACGATCTGGCAACCGGGGCGACGTATGTGATCTCGGTGCGTTCGCGTCGGTTCAGCTACGAGCCACGCGTCGTGGCACTGACGGACGAGCTGACTGGTTATGACATCACGCCGATGGGTAAAGGTCGTGGCGGGCGTATGAACATTTTACAACCAACAACTCTGCTTGGTCGTAAAAAGTAGTGGCAACGCCATAAACAACTAAGGATGTCCTGTGGGCTTCTGTCCATGGGACTCTTTTTGCTGTATCATTGAATACGAGGAGAATTCTTTAGATGAAAAGATCTTGGTTGATTCTGATCACATTGTTGGCGTTTTTAACGTTTCTGGCGGTTCCGGCGGTCTGGTTTAGCGGAGCTGGCGAAACACTGAGGAAGATATTTGACCGGAACGAACCTGATCTGCCGCCATTTGCGGAAAAGAAAAGGGGATACGAAAAGGATGAAGATGGAATAGACAAAGAGGACTATCTCATCCGGCGTATCGAGAACCTTGATCTGCTGCAAGGGTATGACACCGCTAAGCAAGACTCGCGCGTTAAGGCTATCCAGGAAATGGATAATGCCGAAGCGGATCTTGCTAAGCTCCGTGGCGAGTCTCCGGCGGCGGCATGGACACCGCTAGGCCCGGCGCCGATCCCTATAAGCGCGTCGGTAGCGTGGTCCGGACGCACCAGTGCGATCGCCGTTCACCCGACCAATCCAAATATTGTTTATGTTGGCACAGCCCAAGGCGGGCTTTACCGAACTCTAAATGGCGGAACGACATGGACGCCGTTGATGGATAATGCCGCAACCCTTGCGATCGGAGCGGTGGCGATATCGCCCTCAGACCCGACGATCGTTTATGTTGGAACGGGCGAATCGACGCAGTGCGGTAGTGGATGCTTTATCGGCGTCGGCCTTTACCGGATCAATACTGCCGATACCACACCGGTGCTTACCGGCCCGTTAAATAAGGATGCGGCGAATAATGATGTTTTCTCGGGCCGCGCGATCAGTGAGGTGCTTGTCCATCCGACCGATCCGAACACGGTTTTCGTCGCGACGACCAGTGGAGTCGCAGGTATCGGATCGAGCACCACGGGGCTTAGTTTGCCAACCCGCGGTATTTACCGCACCACGAACGCAACCGCGCCAAACCCAACCTTTGCGCTGATACCGATGGGTATCACAGAGCGTAATGTCACCGACCTCGTGATGGATCCGTCCGATCCGAACAAAATTTGGGCGGGCGTGATCACAGCGGTCGCGGGTGATGGTGGCGTTTTTGCCACGACGAATGCTTTAGCCGCAAGTCCCACATGGGGTCAGGTGCTCGGAAATACTTTTACCGTTACCGGCTCGCAATCTCGTGTTGAGCTGGCCGCGGCTAATGTCGGCGGCACGACAACGGTAATCGCAGCGGTCGGTGAAGGGACCGGACAGACCATTAAATCAGTTGGCGGCGGTGCATTTAATTTTATGCTCGACAACAACTTTTGTAACGCGCAGTGCTTCTATGACATCGCGATCGCGATCGACCCGACCAACGCAAACAATGTCTATCTCGGTGGATCGCCGACGCTCGTATTTGGCCGCTCAAGCAACGGCGGCACGACCTATACGAGCAGTTCGAGCGGGCTGCACGTTGATACGCAGGCGATCACCGTTGCCCCGTCGGATCCGAATACGATCTATTTTGGCAGTGACGGAGGCATATGGAAATCGACCAACGCCGGTGTGAATTGGACGACCCTTAATAACACCACATACAGCGCCACCCAATTTATGGGGCTTGCGGTCCATCCGACAGAAACGAATTACACACTAGGCGGCACACAGGACAACGGAACGCAATATTTAGTCGCCGCGGACAGCACCTGGGTCAACTCGGACGGTGGTGACGGCGGATTTGCCGTGATCGACCAAACATCGACCTCCGCAACCAGTATCACCGCGTATCATACGTATTATAACCAGACGAATAATCAGATAGGATTTACTCGTGCTACGACCACCGTTGCCAATGGCGATCCTAATTGGAGCGGCTTTCTTGGCTGCGGCGGAACGGCGAACGGTATTGCCTGCACGGATGCGACGCTGTTTTATGCACCGATGGTCGGCGGACCGGTTGCGTCCGACAGTGCAGCAAAGAACACGCTCTATTTTGGTTCGAACAAGCTTTACAGATCGGCAAATATTGGTACAACGATGACGGTTGTCAGCCAGGCGTTGCCGGGCGGCAACGAACGCGTGTCTGCTATCGGCATCTCGCCGCAAAATGACGCGGTACGGTTGATCGGATCGACCCTGGGCAAGGTTTATTACTCAAATACTGCAGGGGCTGTGACGATGACCGACGTGACCGGGACTCTGCCGGCACGTTATGTTGGCCGTATAGCTTTCTCACCGACTGACCAAAACACGGCGTATGTCGCATTAAATGGTTATGGTATTCCCGGCCAGCATGTAATGAAAACCACGAATCTCAACGCCCCGACGCCGACCTGGACGAATGCCGGTTCGGGCATCCCGGACGTTCCGACGAACGCCCTTGCGATTGATCCGATCAATGCTAATAACATTTATGCCGGAACCGATATCGGGGTTTTTGTTTCTTACAACGGCGGCACAAACTGGGCTCCGTTAGGTACAGGATTGCCGAGGGTGGCGGTATTTGGTGTAGCGATCCAGCCAACATCGAGGACACTGCGTATCGCGACACATGGCCGTGGAATGTACCAGATCTCAATTGCAACTCCGACAACCGCAACCGTATCGGGCAGAATCCTAACGGCAGCGGGACGAGGGGTTAGAAATGCGACCGTAACGATGACCAATTCGCTGGGGGTGGTTTTACAGGTCAGGTCAGGGCCATTTGGAAACTATCGGTTTGATAACGTACCGACTGGGGTGACCTACAATATGGCCGTAATCTCGAGGCGGTTTACTTTTGCACCAAGCGTCGTCGTTCTCAGCGACAATATTGCTGATAATAACTTTATTGCTCAGTAGATAGATAAAAGAAAAAGGCCTCGCAATTTTAGCGAGGCCTTTTCGTTTTTACTTTTTCATATGTTTATCCAAAAAATCAGCGACCAGCGGGTATAGATCGAGCCGGTTTTTGAGTTTTGAGATGCCGTGGCCCTCGTCGTTATAGAGTTTGTACTCGACGATCGCTCCACGTTTCCTGAGGGCATTGACCATTTGTTCGCCTTCAGTGTACGGGACACGCGGGTCATTTAATCCGGAGATGACAAAGAGCGGCGTCTTGATGCGGTCGATCTTTCGGATCGGTGAGATGCGGCGAAGAAATTCGATATCTTTGTCGAGTCTGCCATATTCGACCTCACGCTGACGGCGGCGATAGCCGGATGTGTTGGTCAGAAATGTTTCCCAATTTGTGATCGCGACCGTGCCGACCGCTGCCGCCCACAGATCCGGATACAGCGTTATCGCGGCCATCGTCATGTATCCGCCATAGCTGCCGCCAACAACTGCGATACGCTTTGGATCGGCACCGCCTTTTGTCTTGAGCCATTCGGCGGCAAAGGCGAGATCCTTGACAGAATCTTCGCGTTTTTCAACATCGTCGAGATGCGTGTATGTTTTGCCGTAACCGGTCGATCCTCGAACATTCAGATCGAGCACGGCATAACCTCGCGATAAATAGTATTGGAACAGTGGATTGAAACCCGGACGCGACTGCCCCTCGGGCCCGCCGTGGACCGAGACGATAACCGGAACTTTCACGCCGGAGAGCCGCTGATTTCCGTCCGTACCGACTACTTTGGAGAACGCGCCGGTTAGGCTGATTTTCATCCGCATGTATTCAACGCCTTGCGGCGGGTAATACCAGGCCGGAATTTCGAGTCCGTCGAACGATCTATACTTGATCAGCTCCGGTACGACAAAGGTTTTCGGATCGATCCCTGCTTGGTCGCTGCTAGTGATCTGTTTCAACGTCCGATATTTCAGATCGTAGACCCAGATCTCACCGCTGCTCTTGGGCGAACTGTACGAGAACGCAAGTTTCGTTTGGCCGCGGTCGACCGTCAGGCCGCCAACTACACCTTGGCCCGGAAGTTCGATCTTTGTGGTTTGCCAGCAAAAAGGTGACTAACGGCTTGCCGTCGGTTTCGACCGGGTGGAGCCAAAGTTCCGAAAAGCCTTCGCGGTTGGTTGCGAACGCGATCGTGCTCGGCGAATCCGACATCGTGATGCCGAAACATCATGGGTCACAGCATCGATAAACCGCAACTCGCGGTTCTTGTCGCTCCAGTCATTCGAATTTGCCGCATTTTTTAGCCGCAGATTGGCAAGCGTAAAAAACTCACGGCCTTCGTCCGAACCGAGAACGAGCGATTTGCCGTCCGGCAAAAAACTAACGCCGCCATATTGTGTCGCGTCTTTGTGCGGAGTCAAAAGCTGCTCTTTACCGGTTTTGGGGTCGACGAGATAGAGACTGTTGTCGAGGCTAAATTCGATGCCGTCACGCGAAACGATCAGTTTTGAGCCATCGCTATTGACGGCGGCGACACTATTATTTCCGTCCTGCTTATACAGCAATTTCTCTGCACCCGATTCGAGATCCATCGAATAGATGTCAAAAAATGTCCGGTTGCGTTTATTCGATGCGTAGTAGATGTATCGGCCGTCGCTAGAGACCTCGCCGAAATTATGGCGGACAGTAGGTGCATTCGTCAGGGCCTTTACGCCGGTACCATCGGGTTTCATCCAATAGAATTGGGTGTTCTCATCCCCGCCTTTGGCTTTGCCGAAAATGATGCCGCTGCCGTCGCCCAGCCACCTTTACGAAGCTAACATTGTCCTCGTAATTGGTCAGCCGTTTTGGCTTTGGCGATGAGATCAACGCCGACCACACCTGCGTCGTGCCAGTCACGTTTGACAGATAGGCGACCTCTCGCCCATCCGGTGACATCGACGGCGAACTCGCCGATCTGATATTCAGGTACTGCTCGATCGTGTAGGGTTTTTGAGCAAAGGTAAATGCTGAAAATAGCAGAACAAAACTAAGCAATAGCGTGCTTTTCATGGATATGCCTCTCTTGAAATTAGTTGGTTGTCTTGTCAGACAGGATAGCGCATTTTGAGCGTTTAGCCGCGCTAAAATTGGCTTGGAAACATAAACTGCCAGCCGTTTTTATACACCGGCGTGTGCTGGACAGAGTTTTTGGCGATGATGCATTTATCGCCCTCGAGGTTCATCTGTTCGACCAAATTGGCAAAACAGCTGTCGATGAGGATCAGCTTTTGCACGCTCAAGCGTCAGCAGCCAGTCAAAAGGGCTTTCGGTGTCGGACATTTTTTCGAGGTTAATGATCTGCAAACCATCAGCCATTCGCTCCGGCAAGACGAGTGGTTCGGGCATGTCGGACGATTGCCCGTGAAAGCACACGTAGTCGCCGGTGATATTTAGCGAATCAAAAAGAGCTTGCTCGCGAGCCATATCGCGCTCGTATTTGAGATTCCACTTTTTTGAGAAAGGCACGCCGGCGATCGCGTATTTGTATTCGTCAAACTTTAACGAGCCCGACAAACGGCTGTCATAGATATTCAGATCGCTGAGGTAGGAATACAAGATGATCGTACGTTCGCACTTTTGCTCGCCGATGAGACGGACCGGATCGTGAAAAAAATAACCCGCACCTTTCTCAACCGGCAGAAACGTTATCTCGGGCTTGATGGGCGCAAAAATACGGACAAAATCAGCGTCGATCGGCCACACGACCCCATACCCTAGCTCAATGAAATGATCAGCGATCGGCAACGCAATGATAATGTCGCCGATGCCACGCGTTTGGATCAGCCCGATACGTTTTGCCATTATTACGAACTATGGTCGGCGACGATCCGCCAGCCTTCTTTGAATTTGCGAAACAAAAGCGTGAATTTGCCTTTCGGATCGTCCTTTTCACGTTTCAGGTGCCAACTGCCGGTGACGAACGCGGCGTCTTTTGACAGGACCTCGATCTCGAGATCGGAAAAGGTGAGAGTGCCCATCAGTTCCTTTGTCGCATAAGTTTTTTTGTAATTATCGAGCGTTTGCTGCCAGCCATAAGTGACGCGATCGCCCGATACGAACTTGAGCTTGTCGGAACGCCAATAACCGATCGACATAAATGCATTGAGATCGCCGCGATTCCACGCCGCCGTCTGGTCGTCCATGATCTTGCGGATCGCGATCGCAGACTTGCCGGTCTGAGCCTGGGCGAAAGTACCTGCGACAAGGAGTAAAATTTTCATAATATGACGAGCAAGAATAGGATGTGTTCATCAATTTTCTAGGGTTTCTGCGCGGAGCCAGTTTAGGGCTACTTGGCCGGAAATACAGATTTGTCCAAATGAACGAGAACGCCGACACACCTACTACCGCAATGAGCAGACCCGACGGTTGGTAGAGCTGGTTAAAGGCGATCACGGCGTAGAGCGTCGTGATGATACGCAGATTTTCTGAGATCCAAAGCCAGCTTTTTGCTTCGAGGATGCCGCTCCAATTTATAATATGCCACCACAGCAGGCCGGCCCCGAGCCAACGCTGGGTGAGGTTCCATGCCAATAGATTTGAGATGAAGCCGAGCATCAAAAAGACACCGACTAGTTGGACGATGAGATAGAGATGCGATCGGCCAAACATTGTCGTGCGAAATTTCACCTGATTTTCAAGCGTGATCTCGACCATCTCTTTTTGCGGCAAGACCACGGGGCCGCCATCCGGCGGGCATGAACCACACGCGGATCTTGTCCCACCAAAACGGTGTCGCGACGGCGTATCGCCAAAGAACGATAAAGAAATGAAAGTTGATGCGGACCGGATTCCAGCTGTGCGGGTGGTCGTAGATGCCGTAAACGACCTTTTCTTTTTCCTCGGCAAACGAGCCAAACATCTTGTCCCAGATTATCAAAAACTCGCCAAAATTCTTGTCGAGGTATGGAAAATTGACCCCGTGATGCACACGGTGATGCGACGGCGTCGTGAAATATTTTTCAAACCAACCGAGTTTACCGATAAATTCGGTGTGGTGCAGAAACGCGATGAACAGGTGAATTCCCGCCATCATATAAATGTAAAACGGCGGAAAACCGATCAGAGCGAGCGGCCAGAAAAATAGGAATGAGCAAAACCGCTGAGTCACGCTCGCCCGCAGAGCGACCATGAAATTCATCTCTTCGCGCTATGATGCGGCGAATGCGCGGCCCACATAATATTGATCGCGTGGCCCCAGCGATGCACCCAGTAAAAGATAAAATCCACACCGAGCAGCAGCAAAATGAATGCCCACCAATGCATCTCAAACGTCCAGATGCGGTAGTTTTCCCACAGATAGCCATAAACAACATAAACGCCCGCCGCGACCAGCACGTTCACCGTTTGGTTGCCGAGAGCTGTGCCGAAATTTGCGACCGCCTCAGGAAACGAAACATAGTCCCGCCGATATATGTAACAAAGTGCGACCTCGATCAGCACGAAAAAGATCGCGATCGGTGTGAGATATGTGTAGACATTAGCGTCCTGCATTCGCGATAAATATAACCCGAAACTGGATGTTCTGCAAAAAATGGCCGATGCGTATTTCTCGCATCGGCCGACGTTTTGAATTTGGTCCGGTGGACCAAATGGACCAAGGCCAGTAATTCTGGAGCGTCTTTGCCGCGTCGTATGCTGCCTGAGCGGCGACCTGCTCTTTTTGCTTGTCGGTCAACGCGATGCCCGCTTTTTCGAGCGTTGCGGCATTGATGCCACCGGTTTCTTTAGACCGTTGGCCTCCTGATACTTTGACGGGCCCTCGCAGGAGCGTCGCTCAGTTTACCATCTTCGCCTCCCGTCAACATCTTTGGCGACATCAAGATCTTTTGAAGGGCAAGTGATCTGATCTTTGTCGCCGAAATGGAGCCGGCCGTTTTGGGCCGTCGGTTGATTTGGCTTCCGTCTTTGCCGCGCCGTCTGTTGTTCTTGCGGGCTTGCATCGTCTGAGGCAATATGGTCGGGATTTACCGGTATATCTTTTTGCTTGTCGGTCAACGCGATGCCCATTTTCTCAAGCGTCGCGCGGTTGAGCGAACCGGTTTTGGTCAAACCGTTGTCGCCTTGATATGCCTTGACGGCAGTTTTCCATTCGGCACTGGAAACACCGGTCGCCTCACCGCTAAATTTGCCTTTTGATTTGAGCATCGTCCGGGCTTCTTTAACCTGATCCTTGGTCGAACGAAATTGGGTGGCTTTGCCTTAGCTGGTTTAGTTGGCCGCGGTCGGCGTTGCGTGGCCGGTGTCAGCGTCGGCGTTGGTGGCTGAGCCCGGAAAGAGGCGAATACAAACATTGCGGACAGTAACAAAAATATCTTTCTAACCATTATGTTTCTCCTAAGTGGGTATTACGGCCAAAGTTAAAAGTCCGAAAAAACGACAGCCGCTTCTTGGTTTCAAATTCTTAAATTATTTGCTTAACTTGAGAAGTATTAACCGATTTTATTTTCATGTCAAGAGCATTTTTAGTAGCTCAGTAGTTCAATGAAAGCTGCAGTCTATCAAGAATTCAAAGGTCCGATCACGATCGGAAAGTCGCCGATCCGAAGCCGTCACCCACCGGCGTTGTGCTTGCGGTCAAAGCTTGCGGCATCTGCCGCAGCGATTGGCATGGCTGGATGGGCAATGACCCGGACATTAAGCTGCCGCATGTGCCGGGACACGAGCTTGCGGGTGAGGTCGTCGCCGTCGGATCTGAAATTTCAAATTTCAAATTGGGCGACCGCGTAACGCTGCCGTTCGTCTGCGGTTGCGGAACGTGCGAGCAATGCCGCTCCGGCAACCAGCAGGTCTGCGACCGGCAATTCCAGCCGGGCTTTACCGCTTGGGGCGGTTTTGCTGAGTTCGTCGCGATCGAATATGCCGACACTAATCTTGTTCGTTTGCCCGACGAGATCGATTTTGTAACCGCGGCTTCGTTGGGGTGCCGATTTGCGACATCTTACAGAGCCGTCGTCGATCAAGGGAAAGTCGCCGCCGAACAATGGGTCGCCGTCCACGGCTGCGGCGGTGTCGGGCTGTCGGCGATAATGATCGCTGCGGCATTTGGTGCTCGCGTGATCGCCGTCGATATCGCCGAAGACAAACTGCAATTTGCCAGTTCGATCGGAGCGGAGGTCGTCATTAATTCAACCTACGGCGATCCCGCAGACGCCATTATAGACATCACCGAAGGCGGAGCCCACATCTCGATCGACGCTCTCGGCCATCTAGACATTCTAATCAACTCGATTTCGTAGCTTACGAAAACGGGGCAAGCACATCCAAGTCGGCATTATGGAAGCGGGCAAACATATCACGCCGATACCCATCGACAAGGTCATTGGCCGCGAGCTTGAGATCATCGGCAGCCACGGCATGCAGGCCCATCGATATCCCGAAATGCTCGAAATGATACGCAGCGGAAAACTCGAACCTCAAAAGCTGATCGGGAAAACTGTCACGCTCGAGGAATCGGTCAACAAACTTGTGGATATGAATAGTTTTTCCGGAACCGGCGTGACGGTGATCGACCGATTTTAGAATTGGTTTTACTCTGGGGGGCCGGGGAAAATTCCGCAGCCAAGAACAAAAAAATTTTCTGACAAGAGTCTCACTTTAAACTTGATGAATGAACATTCATTCAGTTATACTTTTGGGTAAATTAAGTCTCAGAAAATACTCGTTTTTTAAATAGATTATGAACATCGCAAAAGCCGCAGTTTTAGGTGCGGGAACAATGGGAGCGGGCATCGCCGCACATCTGGCGAACGCAGGTATTCCGACGCTGCTGCTCGACATCGCGCCGCAGGACGAATCGATCACGGACAAAAACCAGATCGTCAATTCGCTTTTCGACGCAGCTAAGAAGCTAAAACCGGCGCCATTTATGCTTGCCGACAACGCCAAGCTGATCACGACCGGCAATTTCACCGACGATCTGCACAAGATCAAAGACTGCGATTTTGTGATCGAGGCAGTCGTCGAAAATCTTGAGATCAAGCACAAGCTTTACGCCGAGGTCGATAAGCACCGCAAGCCCGGAGCGGTGATCGCTTCGAACACGAGCGGCATCCCGATCGACTCGATCGCCGAGCCGTTTTCGGACGATTTTAAGGCTCATTTTGTCGGCATCCACTTCTTCAACCCGCCGCGTTATATGAAGCTCGTCGAGGTCATCCCCGGCTCGAAAACAAGCGGCGAGATCGCTTGTAAAATATCGGGTTTTCTCGATCAGCGGCTTGGCAAAGGCGTCGTTCCGGCAAAGGACCGGCCAAATTTTATCGCCAACCGCATCGGCGTTTTTGGCATGATGGCGACGATCCACGAGATGATCGCCGGCGGTTGGACGCCGACCGAGGTCGATCAGATGACCGGCAAAGCCATCGGCCACGCATCGTCCGCGACGTTTCGCACGTCAGACCTCGTCGGCCTCGATGTGACGGCGCACGTTACAAATAATCTCTATCCGGCCGTGCCCGATGACGAAGACCGCGACGTTTTTGTTCTGCCCGAATTGATCCAAACGCTGCTCGACAAAAAACTGCTGGGTGATAAGACCAAAGGCGGGTTCTTTAAGAAATCAAAGGATGCCGAGGGCAAACGCGTCATTCTCGAACTCGATCTCAACACATTCGAATACAAACCGCAGGTCAAAACAAAATTCCCGTCGCTCGACGCTGCAAAGGGAATTGAGGACAAAGCAAAACGAGTGAAAGCTCTGGTTTGGGGCGACGACCGCGTTGGCGAGTTCCTCTGGAAAACGACCTCGCGTGTCTCGCGTTACGCCGCGAACCGCATCCCCGAGATCGCCGATACGATCGTCGAGATCGACAATGCGATCAAGTGGGGCTTTGGCTGGGAGATCGGAGTTTTCGAGGCGTGGGACGCGATCGGCGTGACCGAGTCGGTCGAGCGGATGCGAAAAGAAGGCCAGGCCATACCGGCGAATGTCGAGAAAATGCTTGCGTCCGGGGCGACCAGCTTTTATAAGAACGAGGGCGGTAACCATTCGTTTTACGATCTTGTCTCGGGCGAATACAAACCGATGCCCGCACGTCCGGGCGTGCTGATCTTCAAAGACATCAAGGAACGCACCGGCGTTATCAAATCGAATCCGGGGGCTTCGCTCATCGACATTGGCGATGGTGTGGCGTGTCTCGAATTTCACTCTAAGATGAACTCGATCGGCGGCGACACGGTTCCGATGATGAATTTTGCGATCGAGGAGGTCGAGAAAAATTTCACCGGGCTCGTCGTCGGCAATCAGGGCGGCAATTTCTCCGCCGGTGCCAACATCATGATGCTCCTGCTCGCCGCTCAGGAAGAAGAGTGGGATGACATCAATATGATGGTCCGTGCCCTCCAAAACGCCGTGATGCGGCTGCGTTATTCGGCAAAGCCGGTCGTCACGGCGCCGTACGGACTGACGCTCGGCGGCGGCTGCGAGATCGCGATGCACGGCGACAAAGTTCGAGCGGCAGGCGAAACTTACATCGGCCTCGTCGAGGTCGGCGTCGGCGTAATTCCGGCCGGCTGCGGAACAAAGGAAATGACAATGCGTGCGATGGACGCCGCGGCAAAAGCACCTGACGCCGATCCGCTCGCATTTCCTAAAAGACATTTGAAACGCTCGGCATGGGCAAGGTCGCAACTTCGGCACAGGAAGGCCGCTCGTTCGGATTCCTTCGCGACAGCGACGCGATCTCGATGAACGGCGACCGTTTGATACAGGACGCAAAGCAAGAGGTTTTGAATCTCGCGTCGGCTGGTTATGTTCAGCCGGTCGAACGTACAGACATTACCGTGCTGGGCGAACCGTTGGAAGCGGCATTAAAACTCGCACTGCACATGATGAAACAGGGCGGATTTATCTCAGATCACGACCAACTTATCGGCCAAAAAGCTCGCTCATGTCATGGCCGGCGGCACGATCAATCACAAGACGCAGGTGTCCGAACGTTACCTGCTCGACCTCGAACGCGAAGCGTTTATCTCGCTCTGCGGTGAGCGTAAACTCAGGATCGCATCGCGGCGATGTTAAAAACCGGCAAGCCGCTCAGGAACCAGTATGAAACGCTCCGGGGGGGGGGGGGGCCCCGGCACCTGGGCGTCGAACGAGCTAAATATTCCGTACCACGACACCGAGTGGGGCGTGCCGGTGCATGATGACCGGACGTTTTTTGAGTTTTTGATACTTGAGGGGGCTCAAGCAGGGGTTGATCTGGGATCGGTTTTGAAAAAGCGGGATGCTTATCGTGCGGCGTTCGACAATCTTGACCCGGCAAAGGTCGCGAAATATACAGACGCAAAATGCGCGAAATTGATGCATAACGAAGGCATCATCCGCAACCGCTTGAAAGATCGCTTCGGCGGTCAGAAATGCCAAAAGCGTTTCTTGCCGTGCAGAAAGAATTTGGCTCGTTTGATAAATATATCTGGGGATTTGTCGGCGGTGAGCCGATAGTTAATAAGCTAAAAGGCCACGGTGATATTCAGGCAAAGACGGAGTTATCTGACGCGATGTCGAAAGACTTGAAAAAACGCGGATTTAACTTTGTCGGCTCGACGATAATGTACGCATTTATGCAGGCGACGGGGATGGTGAACGATCATCTGACAGCGTGTTTTAGATACAAAGGGTTTAGCCGCCGAAACACGAAAGGCACCAACAATAGGAAATGGTTTGACGAACAAATAGTTTTGGTTTCTTTATTTCGAGTGTTCGTGCCCTTACGGACCTGGTTGCAAAATTCTTATAGATTTTCCGGTCACGCAAGCAGTCAAGTTTTGAGAAGAAAAAGGTTGGATTTTACGCCGCATCTTTACGATTACGTGGGAAAAGGCGGCACGGGGGAATCGGCAAAGCAGTTAGGTGTGGATGAACACGCGGTCGTTAAGACCTGATATTTGAAACGAACGAGAAAAGCCTTTGATCGTGCTGATGCATGGCGACCGTCAGGTTTCGGCAAAAACCCTGGCCCGTCACATCGGGCGTCAAATCGGTCGAGCCAGCAACGACTGAGCGTGCATCTAAATAGACAGGCTATCTCGTTGGCGGCACATCGCTATTTGGTACGCGGACAGCGATGCCGGTTTATGTTGAAGCGACGATCTTTGAGCTCGACAAGATATACATTAACGGAGCAAGCGTGGTTTTTTGGTCGAGATCGAGCCGGGAGTTCTAAAACGTCTTAAGAATCGAAGAAGTCGAGGTTTGAATTAAATAAGGAATTGCCCACGAAATGCACGCAAGACACTAAAAAGGTTCTTTTGTTTCGTGTATTTGGTTGTGTTTCGTGGGTAAATAAAATTGAAAGAAGCAGTAATAGTATCGGCCGTGCGGACGGCTGAAAGGCGCCAAAGGGCACGTTGAAAATACGCGTTCGGACGAGCTTGGGGCGGCGGCGATAAAAGAGGCGGTTGCTCGTGCGGGCGTTCGACGCGTCGCTGATCGACGATGTGATCATGGGCTGTGCGTTTCCCGAAGCTGAACAAGGAATGAACGTCGCACGGACCGCTTCGATACTCGCCGGTCTGCCGGTCGAAACCTCGGCGATGACGGTCAACCGTTATTGCTCGTCGGGCCTGCAGACCATCGCTATGGCGGCCGAACGCATTATGGCGGGCGGTGCCGACGCGATCGTCGCAGGCGGGCTCGAATCGATGACCGTTATTCCGATGGGCGGCAACACGTTTCGCCCAAATCCCAGGCTGGCGGACACATACCCGGATTATTACCTGAACATGGGCCTCACGGCCGAAAATCTCGCGCGCAAATACGAGATCACCCGCGAGCAGGCTGATGAATTCTCATACAATTCGCACCGAAAGCTCTCGCCGCCATCAGCGAAGGCAGATTCACGGACGAGATCGTGCCGATGAATGTTTTTGTCGATGAGATAGACGAAGGCGGACGCGTTCGCCGCAAAGAGATCGTTTTCGCCCAGGACGAAGGCCCGCGTGCTGACACTTCGCTCGAGGGACTGGCTAGACTCGAGCCGCGTTTCGCGTCAACGGCACGGTCACGGCCGGCAATTCATCGCAGATGTCCGACGGGCAGCAGCAACGGTAGTGATGTCCGCAGACAAAGCAAGCGAACTCGGCATCCAGCCGCTCGCACGTTTTGTCTCGTTCGCGACCGCCGGATGCCTGCCCGAAGAGATGGGAATCGGCCCGGTCTATGCCATCCCGAAGGCTCTGAAGCTCGCGGGCCTAACGCTTGCGTCAGATCGATGTGATCGAGCTAAACGAAGCTTTTGCCGCACAAGGCCTATCCGTAATGAAGGTCCTCGAAATGGACCCAAGTAAAGTAAACGTCAACAGCGGCGCGGTCGCACTCGGCCATCCGCTGGGATGCACGGGAGCGGAAATTGACGGCGACCGTTTTGCAGGAACCGAAACGCAACGGCAAACGCTACGGCATGGTAACCATGTGCGTCGGCGGCGGCATGGGCGCGGCTGGGATATTTGAGAGGCTCGATTAGGACTTTTCGAGGAGGCCATGTTAACAAACAACAAACCGTTGTCGCTTATGGCCCAACTATCGATAAGGGATGGGCAAACTCACTGTTGCAAGACAAACGTCAATGCCGTAAGTAAGTCCCTTTAAGTCCGACGATGGTAATCTTCGCACAAAGAGATCGAACTGGCCCTTGGAGGGCATCATGATTGCGAGCCTAACCCCTGGCTTTGGCAGAAAAGGTTTACGCCGAATGACTTCGGTGCTTGGCCTGGACTTGGTCGATGAGAAGTCCTGGAATCCGGAACGCCTTCAAATTTGGGGACGTTCTTCCTGAGGAATACGGCGGCATGGCACTCGACCAGACGTCGGGCGTGATCATCGCCGAAATGGTTGGCCGCGGCAGCGGTTTTGGCTCGACATACGGCGCCCAGACGTAGATCGGACTGCTGCCGATCCTCTATTGGGGCAGCGAGGAACTAAAGAAAGAGTGGATCCCAAAGATCATCTCAGGCGAAGCCGTTTCGGCTTACTGCCTGACGGAATCCAGCTCCGGTTCGGATGCTCTCGGAGCAAAATGTGTCGCAAAACTTAGCGATGACGGCCAAACCTGGACGCTCAACGGCGAAAAGATGTGGATCACGAATGGCGGTTTTGCCGATGTTTATCTCGTCTTTGCAAAGGTCGATGGCGAGAAAGAAAAATTCTCATGTTTCCTCGTCCCGCAGCGACAATTGCCGTCCGGGCGGCGAAGAGCACAAGCTCGGCATTAAATCGTCATCGACGACCGCGGTCATTCTGTCCGACGCCAAAATTCCGGTCGGCAACCTCATCGGCAATGTCGGCGACGGTGCGAAGATCGCGTTCAACGTGTTGAATGTAGGACGTTTCAAACTCGGTGCTTCGGTAACGGGCGGCGCGAAGTTGGCGATTCACGAGGCCGTTCGCTACGCCAATGAGCGGCATCAGTTCAACAAGCCGATCTCGTCATTCGGCGCGATCAAGCACAAGCTCGCCGAGATGGCGATCCGCACGTGGGTTTCCGAGTCGATCACGTATCGAACCGTCGGAATGATCGACCACCTCATCGGCGACGGTGCCGACAACGCGACGAAACTGCAGTCGATCGAGGAATACGCGGTCGAATCTTCGATCAACAAGGTCGCCTGCTCCGAAGCGCTCGATTACGTCGTCGACGAAATGGTCCAGATCTACGGCGGGTACGGCTATTCGGCGGATTATCCCGCTGAGAAGGCCTATCGTGATTCGCGCATCAACCGCATTTTTGAGGGCACTAACGAGATCAACCGAATGCTCATCCCCGGCCAACTTATGAAGCGTGCGATGAAAGGCAAACTCGGATTGCTCGGTGCGGCAAAGGCACTGCAGGACGAGATCCTCAATCCGCAGATGTCGTTTGACGAGGACACGAGCCTGCTCGCGGCGGAGACAAGCTTGCGCAAAATGCCAAGAAAACGGCCTTGATGGTGCTCGGCACCGCTGCTCAGAAATACATGATGGCGCTCAGCGAACAGCAGGAAGTGCTGATCAATTGTGCGGACATCATCATGGACGCGTATCAGATGGAAACCGCCATCCTGCGAGCCAAAAAAGTACGCCGACAAGAACGGCGAAGAGGCGCCGGCCGCTACATCGATATGGCCACGGTCTATTGCAACGACGCCATCCAGCGTATCGAGGCAGCAGGCAAAGAACACCATCGCCGCCATCGCCGAGGGCGACGAAGGCCGAACGCTGATCGTGGCCCTGAAACGGTTTACCAAGAATAATTCGCCGGTAAACACGATCGCCGCCCGCCAGCGGATCGCCGATGCGATGATCCAGGCGAATACCTATATTTACTAACAACCACTGAAGTAAATAAAAAGCCCCCGATGACCTGTAAAGATCATCGGGGCTTTTTTGACCAAATATCAATGGTTTAGTAACCGTAATATATAGTCTTTGGTTTTGTTTTTTAGTGATGATCGCTCGCTGCGAAAGCTCCCGCACCTGCACCGATCAGAGCACCTTTTTTGCCGCCGATCAGCACCGATGATCGCACCGAAACCACCGTTGATACCATGAGTTAAATTTTCTTTCGGTGCTTTTGATAGGTGCTACGGTTGTCGTAGCCAGAAATGAGCCGCTGGTCGTAGTAGCCCGACTGGTTTTGCTCTTGATAATGGCGATTGCTGTAACTGCGGTTATCGTTATTGCGGCCTCGGCGGCCGTCGTTCTGGTTTTGATACGAAGCGTTGTTGTAACCGCGTTCGTTGTAACGCAGTCTCGCCGCCCCGTCCGAGTCTGCAATTTGTCTCTGAGCAAATGTGGCTGTTGCGGACAACAATACTTCGTGAGCATCCCGCCCATTAGTAATGTAAATTTTTTCATTTTCCTACTCCCGATCTGCAATTGCCGCTCGCGGCGGGTTCACCTTTATAGGGAGCAAGCCTTGTGCCAAAAAGGCGATGTTGTTGTAATGTCTTAACAGTTTAGGAGGATAATGGGCCGTTAGATTCTCGCAAAGGGCAAACCATATACGCCACAGAGACAGACATTTTGGTGCGCCGGGTCTTGAGAGGGAGGAAAGCGTGCCGATCAGGTAAAAGATCGACAGGATCACAACCGGCAGGAGAGATTTAACATTACCCTGCGGCGGGAAAGAGACGTTTATTCTTTGGCAAAATAATACCGATCACGCCCATTAGGAGTCCGAAGATATGCCCCGCCACGGGTATTAGAAAAAAGATCACCGCAAATACCACCACCGCCGTACCCATGCCGCGAAAATCGGATATACCTCGTGATTCGGGTATAAAGAGGTCGTTCAGGATCTTTGTAAACCATCGGCATAAATACCAAATACAGCATCACTACAAAATACACCCATATACCAAATGCCATCAGGCATGATGCTATGCCACAAGTTTTGAGTGACGTTTTTGAGCGGCGGCGTCCATTATCCAGCACATATTACTCCCAAGTTACCCAACACAAATTTGCGCTGTTTAAAAAAGTTGTTTCATTTCGCGCGCCCGTGTGTTAGACTTTCGTTGTTTGTAACCCTAAGCGTCAGAACACATTACCTTTCGGCAGTTCAACCACCTCTTTAATAAATGCTTAAAAGCCCAATTCACGAGCTCGCATTGTTTTTTGATATGGAGTGGGTGCCGGATGCCGCCGGAGCCAAGCAGCTCTTTGACCTCGACGACGACACGACCGAGATCGACGCGATGCAGCGCTTGTGGGAGCACTCGACGGCGTATGATGCGGAGAAAAATCCGCGTCCGTTTCTCAAATATATGTTTTCGCGGGTGGTGTCGATCGCGTTTCTTTCGCGAAAGACGTTTTTAACCGGGACAACGAACGGGTCGTCGAGTTTTCATTGAATTCCGCTGCCAAATTACCGCTTGAGGAAATGGATGTTGACGAAGCGTCGATCATCGACCGGTTTCGGGCATCCTCGGCGAGCGGCGTCCTCAGTTGGTTTGGATATAACTCGGCGGAATCTGACCCTGCAGCTAATCCAACGCGGGATCGTCAACGAGGTGACCGCACCGGCGTTTAACGAGCGGCCAAACAAGCCCGGGAAGGGCCGCTTGATTATCTGACGCCCGAAACTCATGAGGCTCATTTCGACGCATATTAAAAAAAGCTGTCCGGTGGAGCAATGTCGCCCAAAGCTGGATGAGCTGCGCAAAGCCCGCTGGCTATCCGGGCAAGATCGATGTCAAGGGTGATCAGGTCACCGATCTGTGGTTGGAGAGCAACCTGACAAAGATCGTCGAATACAATCAGATCGGCAAGTCCTCAACACATATCTCGTCTGGCTGCGTGTTGTGT
>JADJRV010000003.1 GCA_016712045.1 Chloracidobacterium sp.
GTCGGCTCGATAAGCCGCAGCAGACAGCGTCCGACGGTCGATTTGCCGCAACCTGATTCGCCGACGAGGCCTGTGTTTTCACCCTGAGTGAGGTGAAACGAAACATCATCAACCGCCTGCACAACGTCGTCGCTGTTATCAACGGGAAAATGCTTGACGAGGTTTTTGACCTCGAGCAGTGTCTCCGGTTTGGTTGCGGTTGCAGAGTTCATACGCTTGCCGGCCTCGCCTTTTCGTCGCCATTGAATAAAACGCAACGCACCTGTGAGCCGTCAGGCTGTTGGAAAAAAGGTATCTCGCCGTGTGCAAATTTCCATCCGATGCTCACATCGCGGTGCGAAATGGCACCCGAATGGCAAATTTGTGGGGCTCGGAACGGTGCCTTCGATCGTCTGCAGCCGTTCTGCCTTTGCGATACCGATCTCGGTTAATTTTGGAACTGACCGCAGTAATCCCCCGAGTGTACGGATGTTTCGGATTCGCAAACAACTCATCGACACCGACTCCTCCACGACCTTGCCGGTGTACATCACGCAAACGCGGTCCGCGACCTCGGCCACTACACCCAGATCATGCGTGATGAGCAAAACCGCGAGCTTTCGCGAACGCAGTACTCATTTAGCAGTTCAAGTATCTGTGCCTGGATCGTAACATCAAGGCCGTCGTCGGTTCGTCGGCGATCAATAATTCCGGGTCACACGCCAAAGCCATCGCGATCATTACCCGCTGACGCATACCGCCCGAAAGCTGATGCGGGTAATCGGACGCGCGACGCTCAGGCGAAGGTATCGAAACCTCTTTCATTGCTGCGATCGCTGCCGACCAAGCTGTCGCCTTATCCATTTTGCGATGCAGCCGCAGAGCCTCGGCGATCTGCTCGCCAACGCGATAGACCGGGTTGAGCGACGTCATCGGGTCCTGAAAGATCATCGCTATATCGTTACCGCGAATGGCCCGCAGGCGGTCATCGCTCGCCTTCGTCAGCTCTTCACCCTTGAATTTGATCGAGCCCCCGACGATCTTACCAGGCGGATAGATCAGCCGCATGATCGACAATGCTGTGATCGACTTGCCGCAACCCGATTCACCTACAAGGCCCAGCAACTCGCCCTCGCCGATCGTGAAACTCACATCATCGACAGACTTCACCAGACCCGGCCTGTGTCGGAAAATGGGTCTGCAGATCCGTTACTTCGAGCAATTGGGACATCTGGCTTAGTTTTTTGAACCTTTACCGGATCGGCCGGCTTCTTGGGCAGCTTGACCGGCGTTGCGATCTTTTTCATCATCTCGGCAATTGCACGTTCGAGCTGCGGATCGCGTCCGGCGATGACCGATTTCGGGTCGTTTTCGACCTCGATGTCCGGGTCGACTCCGTAGCCCTCGATGATGTATTCGCCCTTGGCATTTGCGAGAGCCGATTGCGGAACGTTTTGACGTCCGCCGTCGATCAGCGTGCCGCGATTCGAGATCCCAACAACACCGCCCCAACTGCGTTTACCAACAAGTTGCCCGAGCCCTGCCGCGCGGAACATATACGGGAAAATATCGCCGTCCGAAGCCGAATTCTCATTCAATATCGAGATCATCGGCCCAAGGAATGCACCATCCGGATAGGTGTTGCCATCCTCGCTAAACTTGTTGAAATTGACGCCCAGCACCTTACGCCTCAACCGCTCGATCAGCATCCGCGAAACATTGCCGCCGCCATTTGCACGAACATCAACAACCAGGCCCTCTTTTTTGAGCTGCGGATAGTACCATTTTATGAACTCTCGGATCCCGGGAGCACCCATATCGGGAATATGCAGATAACCAAGACGGCCGTTCGACATCAGATCAACACGCCGGCGGTTACCCTCGACCCAATCCAGGTAGATCAGATCCGATTCACTCGTGAGCGGCCGGATCGTTACGGTTCGGGCACCTTGCAGCGAATTCGTGGTATTCACGGTAAACGTAACCGTGCTATCGGCTTTGCCCCGGAGATAGGAGTAAATATCGCGATCCGCCGTTACATCTTCACCGTTAATGGCGATAACATAATCACCAACACGGGCGTCGTTGCCGACCTCCGTAAACGGCGAACGATAGATGTCCTCTTCATTCTGTCCCCGAAGATCTTTCTGATCTTATAGCGATTTGCCGCCTTATCAACCTCAAACCTAGCCCCCGGCAATGCCACGCGAACACGCGGCGGCAGATTAAAATCACCACCATCAATATAGGCGTGCTGCACCGCCAACTCGGAACACATTTCCGAAATGACATAATTGAGATCCGAACGGTGAGCAACATACGGCAGCCATTTGCGATAATCTTCGCGGATCTTTGCCCAATCAAAGCCGTGCATGTTCGGGGCGTAAAAGCAATCGCGATATTGCCGCCAAACCTCGTTAAATATCTGATTCCATTCCTGCACCGGATCGATCTCGGTGACCAGGCCCGCGGTCGAAATGTTCTTTCGCGAACGCTCCCCGTTCGGATTCGCGTCAAAGACCGCAAACGCACCCTGAACCTTGGTCATCATTTTGTGCCGTCGGCCGAAATTGAAAATCCACCGGAACCGGTCAAAAGCGTCGTTTCTTTGCGATCTTTCAACGAAAAGATCTTAACGGTCGATGGCTGTGATTCAGCCCGCGTCCGTAATAAAAGGGAGTCTGCGCCGGATATCAGATGGCCTTTGTTCGCCGCCATTCCGCCGTAATTATCCGCACCAATCGGAGCTTTGCAACGCGGCCTTCGATGCCGTCAAAATCCACTTTTCCGCGCGGCGGGGGGGTGGAGTTGGAGGCCTTCTTTTTCTCTTCGGTGATCGTCACTTCATCGCTTTCCTGCGGAAACGGATTCTTAGCGTCCTTTTTCAAAGGCAAGAGCAAATATCAGCGAGTTGCGGTTAGTCGCATAATTAAACTCGGAATTGCGATCTGCGGTGCGAATTCACGATTGCTGACAAAATAGAGATACCCGCCAGAAGGATCCCACGTAGGGCCACCGGCGTTGAACATTTCCGGCGTGACGCGATAATTCTTATTTTCCTCGGCACTCCAAATATAAACCGAACTGACGCCGTTGCGGCCATTCATCGAATAAGCGATGTAGCCGCCTCTTTGGCGACCAGTCATAATCCTGAATGCTGCCGTTAGGCATCGGCGATCATCTGAATCTGCTTGGTCGCGACCGTCACCACATAAACCTTGCCGTCCTTGTCACCAAAAACGATCTTCTTGCTATCCGGCGACCATACCGGAGCGTATCGCTGTGCCGCCGCCGGTTGTTGAGCTGCTGCGGGGGGGTTGAACCATCCTGAGCGGCGATCCAAACCTCGTCTTCGCCGCTTTTGTCAGACATGATAGGCGATGATCTTGCCGTCGGGCGACCATGCCGGGGAAACGGTCATTTTGCGTCCGAGGATTTTGTTAAATTTCGCGTCCCTCCCTTTTCGATCGGAGCCGTAAAAATATCACCGCGTGCAGCGAACAAAGCACGTTCACCCTTTGGGCTAAGTGCATACCACGAGACCTGATTGCCGACAAATGCCTGACGCGGGCGTCTATTGACGCCGTCGTCAGGAACGTTGATGGACAATCTGGTCGTCCTTTTAGAACCAACATCCATGATCTCCAGCTCGCCATCGCGTTCGTAAATAATGCGTCCCTGATTGTCTGAGCTTGGCCAGCGGAATATCCCAATCGCGGTTCTTTGTTACCTGCGTCGTCTTGTTGCTGCTCGTCGTGTCGTAGGCGTAGAGGTTAAATTTGCCGTCTTTGTCAGAATTGTAATAGACCGTATTGCCGATCCACATCGCATCGCGGCACGCACGCGGGCTGTCGGAGATCAGCTTTACGTCGTCGGTTTTCAGATCGTAAATGTAGAGCGTGTTCGCTTGTCCGCCGCTGTAACGTTTCTCCGGCCGGAAATCACGAAATCGCGGGCTATACGCGATCTTGCATTCTCCGGCGACAAATCACCCGAACCTGCCTCAGGCATCGGCAATGCTTCGGCCGGGCCGCCTGTCGGCGAAACCGTGTAAAGCCGTGTGACGGCGAGCGACCATGAATCACGTTAGCTGCGAAAAATAATCCTTGCCGTCCTTTGTCCAACCCTGTACCTGATTATCAAACCCCCAACGCGGCGCCAGCGGCCCGCGTGAAGGATAAAACGTCAGTTGCTTCGGCTCGCCGCCGCCCGAAGGACAACATACACCTGTTCGTCACCATCATATTGTCCCGTAAAGGCGATCCACTTACCGTCGGCCGAGAACTTCGCGTACGTTTCCACGCCCGGATGGGCAGTAAGTCGTGTCGCAGTTCCGCCGCTCGTTGTCGATGTCCATAGATCACCGCCGTACGTAAATACAACTCTGTCACCATATACATCGGGGAATCGAAGGAGCTTGGTCTGCGCCAAACCACTCGAACGAAAAAGACATACTGCGGCCATAATCAGCAAGCGTTTAACATCAATTTTCCTCCAGATATTTAGCAGGTTAAGTTTTCAAAGTGTAACGTAAAACCTTACGCGAGAAAAGTTCGGGTTTCATTCTATTCAAAGAGGTCAAAGGCAACTAATTTCGTCGCTTTTCCCTCAAATGGATGTTATTCTTTTTTGAGTAAAAGTCAGTCCTTCAGAGGTACACTCTTCGGGGAGATCTTACATTCGTGAAACTAAGCAATACACGCCTTTTTGCTCTTACAACAATTCTTACAGTTTCAGCTTCGATTGGGTTTGCCCAAAACGGCTCGACAACGGCAAAGGTCGAGACCGGTCGTAACGGTGCGGCTACAAAACCTGCGGCGGAAAAAAAGGTAACGACCGAGGTTGTGCAGAACGAGATCGAAGAGGCTCTCGCTGTCATCGAGGGAAATTATGTTGGCGGCAAAAAGCTCAATTACAACACGGTATTCAAATCATCCATCGACGGGATGCTCCACACGCTTGATCCGCATTCCAACTACTTTGACGCAAAAGAATTTGAAGAATTCATGACCGAGCAGCGTTCGCGATACTCGGTATCGGGGCAACTATCGGCGACCTGAGCGACCCGGACGGCAAGGTCCTGGCAACCTATGTCAAGGCGACTTTCGAAGGTGCCCCGGCTAATCAAGCTGGCCTGCGATACGGCGATAAGTTCGTTTGCCGGGTCACGGCAAATAGTTGAGGTCAAGAACGATCGCTTCTGGGTAAACCGTTTCCCGAGGTTCCGTACTTTCTTCGCGGCCCCAAGGGCACAGCAGTTCAATTGACCGTCGAACGGCTTGCCACCGGGAAACGCGAGACCGTCGATATCATTCGCGGTGCAGTTCCACAGCCGTCGATCAGCGAGATCTATATGATCCGTCCGGGTGTCGGTTATATGGCGATGCGCGGCCAATTTAACCAAACAATCTCCGGCGAATTTATCAAGGGCTTGCGTCAACTCAAAGCTGCGGGAATGCAGCAGCTCATAATTGATCTGCGTGACAATGGCGGCGGATTGGTCAATCAAGCGAAAATATCGCTAACGCCTTTTGCCATACGGCCAAACGGTTCTTTTCCCAAAAAGGGCGGCTAGAGGCGTCAATGAGATATATCCGGCCGAGAATCGGTCGCCTGACCGGTCGCCGATCGTCGTACTCGTCAATCGCAACACGGCGTCGGCATCTGAGATCCTTGCCGGAGCATTGCAGGACCACGACCGTGCGTTGATCGTCGGCGAGAACACTTTCGGTAAAGGCCTGGTGCAGAATCCGTTCCAACTCGATTACGGTTCGATGCTGCTGCTGACGATCGCGAAATACGAAACGCCAGCCGGTCGCCTGATCCAACGCGACTATTCGAACGGTGATCTCTACAATTATTACACCGAGGGCGGCAGCTATCGCGACGATGGTACGCCGACAGAAAAGCCCAAAGGCCGGAAAGCAAGACCGATACGGGACGCACCGTTTACAGCGGCGGCGGTATCAATCCTGATGTCGTGATCAAGCCAAGACCATTCCGATCGAACGGGCGAGATTTCAGCAAAAGCTGGCCAATCCGGTCCTTGCATTCGCCTTGGATCTAGTCAGTGGGAAAAGCGCCGGGTTTCGCCGTACAAGGTCGATAAGCCGATAGTCTTTGATTACGACATCAAAACGACCGACTTCCCGGTCAACGAAGCCGTGTATAGTGCGTTTAAAAAATTTGCTCAGGATAAATATAAGATCGCACCTGCCGCTAATTGATCGCGAACGCGAATTTGTCGAGCGCACGCTGCGGACGGAGCTTATCACTGCCGCATATGGCTCGCAAACTTCGTTTCAGGTGTTTAATGAATATGACGACCAGCTTTAAAAGCGATCGACCTGTTTCCGCAAGCAAAGCAACTCGCGCTTAGTGGTGAGCGTGCAAGGCTTGCCGGCACGACTCAGAAAGCTCCGAACAACTGATCCGTTGATCGATCAAAAACAAAAAAGCACGAGTCGTAAAACTCGTGCTTTTTATCTTGATGCCATTCAAGCATTAGAAAAGCCAACGAATCAGATAGTAAATACCAACGCCGATCCCGATCAGCAGAGCAAACGCCGCAAGATCAGCCCTCCGACGACGAACTTAAATTTCTTATATCGATTTTCATCCGGCGGCGAAAGCTGATTTTGCGGAAAATATGGCGGTGGTCTGTTCATGCGTTAAGTTTAACGTTCAAAGTTCAAAGTTCAAAGTTCAAAGTTGCTTAAACAAGAGCTTGAACATTTAACTCTTAACGTGGCAGTGGCTGCTCCAAATTCGCCAATCCAAACGCCAAAACCGTCATCACAGAACTGACTTCTGCGATCTCTCGGGGATCGACCTTATCGAACGTATCGGCGGCTGTATGGTGATAGTTGAAATAGCTTTGTTGGTTAAACCACGGGGCAAACGACGGCACTCCGCGTTGCGTCAGCGGCCCGATATCCGCCCCGACCCCACCAGCCTGCAGCTGAACCTGTGCCGCACCTTGAGCAAGTAAAACTTTTGATATCGGTGCAAAAAACGCGGCCATCTCAGGCTTGCCCGTAAAGTAGAAGCCGAGAGGATGCGAAGCCCCGAGGTCGGATTCGAGGGCGGCGAAATGATTGCCGATGTTCTTTTCCTGTTCCGCAGCATACGCAGCAGATCCGCGGCCGCCGTTTTCCTCGTTCATCCAGGCGATAAAGCGGATAGTGCGTTTTGGCTTGAGGCCGAGCTGTTTGATCAGTGCAGGAACGGACATCGCGACCGCAACTCCGGCCCCATCGTCTATAGCACCTGACCCTAGGTCCCACGAATCTAGATGGCCTGAAACGATCACAACCTCGTCAGGCTTCTCACTTCCCTTTAAGTCGGCGATCACATTAAAACTTGGTGCATCGTGCAAAGTCTGCGGCGTCAGAGTGAGTTTGATCTTTACCTTGCCCGTTGCGGCGAGCCAAGCTATTTTTTCGGCGTCTTCATAAGAGACGGCCGCTCCTGGTATCTTTGTGACGCCATCGGCATAGCCCATCGATCCTGTGTGTACGAGCCGGTTTTGCGAACCGCCCGCAGACCTGACCAGCACGCCAACGGCACCCAAACGCGCCGCCGCCATTGCTCCTCCAAAACGGTATTGCACAGCCTGTCCGTAAGCCGCACCGCCGAAACCACTTGCTTGCAGCTCACGGTCAAACTTGAAATTAAACAGCACGATCTTACCGGCGATTTTATCGCGGCCGAGACAGGCAAGTTCGTCAAAATCTTTAACGACGACGATCTCGGCCGTCATGCCTTCAGCGGGAGTGGCGATACTGCCGCCGAGAGCGGTCAGAAAGACCTTTTGCGTCGTGCCAGGAGCCATTCCGTCCCATTCGATCAATTCTCCATGCTCTTCGCCGCGCACCCAGTGCGGAACCATACACGGCTGCAGACGGACATCGAGCCCCAACTTACGCATCTGCTCGGCGACCCATTGCACAGAACGCTCTGCCTGCGGCGAACCTGACAGCCTTGCACCAATATTATTCGAAAGATAGCCCGTCTGCTTATAGGCATAGTCGCTCTTAACGGCGGCCTGCTGCAGTCGCTGCATTTCAGCGATCGTCGCGTCGCTGTAAAGCAGTGGTGTCGGGGCGACAGTCTGCCCAAACGAGAAATAACAGACACGAACACGACCAAAAACAAAAGATGCAGTTTCATAGGTTTTATCTTAGCGAAATCGTTCCTGTCTTACGAGGTAATGTGCAATAATGTTTCTGTTCAACAAATCTTAGATCACAGGAATCGCTTATGAAACGCACACTATCCGTCCTCGTTCTCATTATCGTCGCGGCCTTTGCCGCACAAGCTCAGATCACATTTAACGTCAACGATCTTATCAACCTTAAACGCGTCGGCGACCCGCAAGTCTCGCCTGACGGCAAATGGGTCGCCTACTCGATCGGCGTTGTCGATAAAGCCGCTAACAAGACCGTTACGCAGATCTACATGATGGCGATCGACGGCAGCAATCAAAAACAGATCACAAATGGCACGTCCTCGAGCAGCAGCCCGCGTTGGTCACCTGACGGCAAGTGGCTTGCGTTTACGACCGGCGGACAGATCTGGACGATGAAACCGGACGGTTCGGATCGAAAACAAGTCACAAAACTTTCAAGTGGCGGCGGACAGCCTGTTTGGTCACCCGACGGCAAATGGATCGCGTTTAGTTCGGACGTTTATCCCGAATGTAAAGACGACGCCTGTAACGAAGCCGAGGACGAGAAAACCGAAAAGAGCAAAGTGCAGGCCCATGTGACCGAGCGTTTGCTTTTCAAACACTGGGTCGAATGGCGCGACCGCAAGCGAACTCACGTTTTCGTAGTTTCCAGCGGCGGCGGCACTGCCCGCGATGTGACCCCGGCGATTTTGATTCTCCGCCGTACGGAGCCGCAACAGGCGTTGATTACGCTTTTTCGCCTGACGGATCGAACATTGTTTATCTGCGTAATCCTGACAAGGTCGAGGCAACATCTACCAACAGCGACATCTACATACAATCTCTAAACGGCGGCAGTGTAAAAAATATCACCGCCAAACATGAAAGGCTACGATGCCGGCCCTGTGTATACGCCCGATGGCAAATATCTGCTTTTCCGTTCGCAAGAAAGAGCCACATTTGAAGCCGACCGCTGGCGGATCATGCGTTACAACCCGCAGAGCGGCGAGATCGTCGAGCTTACACGCGGCTTTGACCAACAGGTCGATGACATAGTTGTTTCGCCTGACGGTAAAACAATTTTTTTCACCGCCGGAGAACGCGGCAAAGCGCCGATATTTAGCGTCCCTGTCGAACCAGATTTTCGTCTAAAGATCGCGACCCACGTCAAGAAGATCGTCGAGGGTGTTTTCGCGAGCAATCTCAAATGTCACGTCGGACGGTAAACTCGTCTTCGCGGCAAACTCAATGAGTATGCCCACCGAGATCATGAGTGCAAACACCACAGGCGGTGTCGTTACTGCATTAACTACCGTAAATAACGCTTCGCTTGCCTCGTTTGGCCTACAAAAACCTGAGGAAATGGATTGGAAAGGCGGACTTGGGGCAAATGTTCACGGATTTTTGCTCAAGCCCGCAAACTTTGACCCTGCAAAAAAATATCCGCTCATCGTTCTTATTCACGGAGGCCCGCAGGGAGCGTGGAGCGATAATTGGGGCTACCGCTGGAACCCGCAGATCTTTGCAAATCAGGGCTATGTCGTATTTATGCCGAACCCACGGGGTTCGACCGGCTATGGCCAGAAATTCGTTGATGAGGTCTCCGGCGACTGGGGCGGCAAGGCGTACACTGACATTATGAACGGCGTAGCCGAGGTCACCAAAAAGCCGTTTATCGACAAAACGCGTATCGGTGCCGCAGGAGCAAGTTATGGCGGATACATGGTCGACTGGCTGCTTGGGCACAATAATGATCCGAGATTTAAGTTCAAAGCGTTCGTCTCGCACGCCGGTGTCTATAACCTTGAAAGCATGGCCACCGCGACCGAAGAGTTGTGGTTCGTGAACTGGGAATTCAAAGGATTTCCGTGGCAAAACCGCTCGCAGTATGAAAGATGGTCACCAAACCGCTTTGCCGCAAATTTTGCGACGCCGACACTCGTGACCGCCGGTGAACTGGATTACCGTGTTCCATACGATCAGAGCCTGCAGCTTTACACTACCCTTCAGCTAAAGGGAGTTGATTCAAAGCTGATAATGTTCCCTGACGAAGGGCACTGGATACTCAAACCGCAGAATTCGGAATTTTGGTATAACAACGTCAACGATTGGTTCAAGAAATACCTGAAACCATAAAACTATATGAGATCTTTGCGATACTTTTCATTTACAGCCGCAATACTTTTTATTGCGGCTTTTTCCTCATTTGCCCAAATCGGCAAACCTGAGTTCACCCGTCCCCAGACTTTTGATGTTCGACATTACAGCATCCGGGCGAGCTTTGACCGGACAAAAAAAATGGTCTTGGGTGATACAACGGTGTCATTGTCACCATTGAAAGCAGACCTGCGAACGGTCGAACTCGATGCCGTTGATATTGCCTTCGATTCCGTCACGCTTGACGGCAAACCGGCACAGTTCAAAACGGTTGACGGCAAAGTTATCGTCACACTCGATAAGGGCTACGGCCCAAGCGATGTGATCGCCCTCCAATTCAAGTACACGGCATCACCGAAAAAGGGAGTCTATTTCGTCGATGCCGAAAGTGGCCGCAGTGCTCACTCGGCTCAGATTTGGACACAAGGCGAGGCCGAAGAGGCCCGCCACTGGATACCGTCATATGATTTCCCAAGCGACAAAGCTACCACCGAAGAATATCTGACCGTCGAAAAAGACGAGACCGTCATCGGCAACGGCGAGCTTATTGGCAAAGAGTCAAACGCAGACGGCACTGTCACCTGGCATTACAAGATGCCCGTTCCGCACTCGACGTATCTGATCTCGTTCGTCATCGGCAAATATGTGAAGGTCGAAGATAAACACGGTGATATTCCGCTAGGGTTTTACGTCTATCCCGGCAGAGAGGAAACGGCGAAAAAGGCTTTTGGTGATACGGCAAAGATGATGGCCGTTTTCGAAGAGCTGACCGGCGTCAAATTTCCCTATAACAAATACGATCAGACGATCGTAGCCAAATTTCAATTCGGCGGAATGGAAAATATCACGGCGACGACGATGTCTGACAACGAGATATTTTTCGCCGATTTCGATTTCGGTAAGAGCATCGTCACCGATCTCGTCTCGCACGAACTCGCCCACTCATGGTTTGGTGATCTTGTAACCTGCCGCAACTGGGCAGAACTTTGGCTCAACGAGGGCTTTGCAACCTATATGGAGGCCGCATATCGAGAAAAGGTAAATGGTCGCGAGGACTACATTTCCAAAGTCAGATCTGACGCCGGTGATTTCCTCGTAGACGATTCGATCAACCGCAAACGCCACGGCCTGTACAACCGCCGAGCGGCGGATGTCAACGGTCTTTTTGACAACGCAGCGATCACTTATAACAAGGGCGGCGCGGTTCTGCACATGCTACGCGAACAGGTCGGCACCGAAAATTTTTGGAAAGCTGTCAACATTTATCTAAACCGCCACAAGCTGGCCAACGTCGAATCCACCGATCTCAAACGAGCTATGGAAGAGGTGTCAGGCCAAGACCTCGGTTGGTTCTTTGACCAATGGGTCTATGGCATCAGTGCTCCAAAGCTGACCGTAAAACCGGTGTACAGCACACGAACGAAAACCCTAAAGCTGACCATTACCCAAACTCAAAAACCCGAAGCGATGGTCACATCTGCTTTTCGTATGCCAATGGACATCGAGATCAAAGCCGGACGCAATACGGTTACTAAGCCAATAACGGTCACCAAACGAGTTGAAATTATATCGATCCCATCGACATCAAAACCATCTGAGATCGTACTTGACCCCAACGATAAGGTCATCCTCAAAACGGTCAAGATGCTGCCGATCACGGTTGTTCGCTGATCTTGGTCCACCCTGGTCCATCTTGGTCCACCTGGTCCGGACCGGACCAAAAAACGTAAAATCAATCGAGTAAACAAAAAAGTTCCGCTAATTGCTTAGCGGAACTTTTCTCTTTGAGAAGACCGGATGTCTGCTTCAAGTGTTGAAACACGATAGGCGAAGCACGTCGAAAATCGCGCCTAATCCGGCTTGATCCCTACCTGTAACTTCTTTGCCACACCTACGAGGTTAGCTGACGGGCTAGGAACGAAAGATTATCCCTGCATCTCATGAGATGCTTCGCCCCCGTTCTCACAATAAACTGTGAGACATTGGTTCCCCCGCTCTCGACACATGTCGAAATTCGGTGATCAGGTTTTCAACATTGAAATAGTAACACCACTTAGGGCCTATTTCAACAATTATGATGCGCTGATAGCGAAAAAAGTTGGGCAAGCTAAAACTTTTTATCGTCCGGGGTAAATCTGGTACAAGAGCAGGTACACGACGACGCCTGTTATCGATACATAAAGCCATATCGGATAGACGAGCCGGGCCAGCCTTCGGTGTTTATCATACATACCCTTTAGCCCGCGGCGGAGCGTAACGATGATAAATGGGCCGATCAGGCCGGCGAGTATTGTGTGCGAGGTCAGTATTGTGAAATATATCGGCCGTATCAGCCCCTCACCGGTAAATTTTGTCGGCCCGAGTCCGAAGTAATATGTCCTGATTGCGTGATGGGTCAGATAGCCGACGAGGAATAGAGCCGAAACGGAACTTGCTGCAAGCATACAAAACCGGTGACGATGTATCTGCCTCCGCATTATGAAGTAAAACCCGCACAACAAAAAAACGCAGCTCAGAGCATTGAGCGTTGCATTGAGATGCGGAAATATTTGCAGTAAGTCCATTATTTCCAGAAACCTAGCAAGATAAACAGCACGATCCAAAGCCCGCCCATAAAATGCCAGTACCAGCCGACCACCTGTGCCAGAGTCGCGCGGCGGGCGATCTTATCGGCGTTCTCTGTCGGATACCAGACCCGCAACAGGATCGCACCAAGGGCCGCTATACCGCCGAGGACGTGCACCGCATGCACCGCAGTCATGATGTAGAAAAATCCGGCGTAAGGATTGCTCGCCATATACAACCCGCGATTGACCAGAGCAAGCCACGATAGCAACTGAGACGAGATAAACGCGGCTCCAAGCACTGTTGTAACGACAAACCATTTCTTGGCACTCTGCTGATCACTACGATCAACCGATAGTTTGCCGAGATGATAGGTAATACTGCTTGCGAGAATTATTACAGTACTGACCCAAACCTGTATCGGCAAGGCAAACGGCTGCCACTCGGCAACGCCATTTGTTGCGATCACGACGTAAGCGGCCATTAATCCGCCAAACGTCATCATTACGACGACCAGCAAAAAGCCCGTCAGAATCTTTGACTTATTAGGTACAAACGCGTCGACCTGGATGCGGTCATCGTTGTTTGGTCCATCGCCTCCGCCGCCCGGATCGCGTCCGTCACCGCCATTTGGCGGGCCTGAACCGATCGACGTACCCGATCGACGAACCTTTGGCTCCGGAGCGTCTTCGATAATGTCGGCGGTTCCGATACCCATACAACTAACGTTTGTCAGCGACCATTAGGATAAAAAGCAAAGGCAGATAAATGACTGAAGCGAGTAACAACCGTTTTGCCATCTCATTTGTCTTCGCCCGAGCGGATTGGATGCTCACGATTAGAAACGCCACCCCTAAAATGATGGCTCCGATCAAAAACACAAATCCGGAGACCGCAAAAAAGAAGGGTGCAAGGCTTACCGGCAGCAGCATAACCGAGAACAACACGATCTGCCGCGAAGTAAGGCGTCCCGAAGGTTCAACCACAGGCAGCATCAGTATGCCAGCCTTTGCATACTCTTCGCGATACATCCACGCGATCGCCATAAAATGTGGGAACTGCCACAAGAACTGCATCGCAAACAACGCCCACGCCGCGAGCGTTATATCATTGGCCGCCGCCGTCCAGCCCATCAGCGGCGGCAAGGCTCCGGGGATCGCCCCGATCGCAGTAGAAACCGACGTACGCGTCTTTAACGGCGTATAAACCAGCACATAGCCGACGATCACGATCAGGCCGAGAATCGCGGTCAGCGGATTTACGACTAAAAGCAAATAGATCTCGGCGATCGAACATAGACCGATACCAAATATGAGCGATTCAGTCGGCGTAACCTTGCTGGTTGGCAGCGGCCGCGTCGAGGTGCGTTCCATCAGCTTGTCGATATTACGTTCCCAATATTGATTAAGCGTCGCAACGCCGAAAGCCAACAGAGCGATGGCGATCATTGAGTTTGCAAACAGAACGTAATCAAACGGCCCCTGTGACGCGAGATAAAACCCCGCCGCCGATGTTAATACAAGCAGCACTGCGATACGCGGCTTGGTTAGTTCGACAAACGCAACGATGCGTTCTCGCACTCCTATGCCCTTTGTTTCATTAATATCGGCGGTGACTGTTTCCATTGAGATACAACTGATGAAAAACCTTAATGGAAAGAATAACGTTTAACATGGGTATTTCCAAATTTCGCAACGATAACGGTTAATAACTAGACGTACAAGCGGAACTTATTTACAGTCGGATGACAAAGTTGAACCGCTACGTTATTCTTTTGGATAAAGATGTCAGCTGCCGAAGAATCCATAAAACCTCGACCCGCCGTAACGCGAAAGTCAGCGCCGATACTCAATCGGTTTCTCGATTTTGTCAGCTCGGTCAGATTTGGTGTCGTACAGCTCTGTATGCTGGTCATTCTTGCGATGATCGGGATGCTCGTGCTTCAGCAGAACGTCGAGGGTTTTGACGCATATTACGTATCGTTGACACCGTCGGAAAAAATAGTTTTTGGCAAACTCGGTTTTTTTGACATATATCACAGCTGGTATTTCAACCTGCTGCTGCTAACACTATCGTTAAACATAATCCTTGCCTCGATCGACCGATTCCCTTCGGCATGGAGCTATATCGTCAAGCCTAAGGTCAAAGGCACAAAAGGATGGCTTCTCGCCCGCAAAGATAACGATACTATCAACTTTGGCAAAAAGTCGGTCGATGAAGTAAAAGACACGATTCAAAATGAATTTAGGACGAAAGGATTTAAAACGACCGTGTCCGAAGACAAGGGCGTGACCTTTGTCTTTGGCGAAAACGGGAAGTGGAACCGCCTTGGTGCATACATCGTTCACGTATTTCTGCTGACGCTATTTCTCGGACACTTTGTCGCGCTGCAAACCGGTTTCGACGCGGATGTCAGGATGATACCGGGCGCAATAACGAGCCAGATACAGTTGATCCAATATAATCTCGATAAAAAAGAACGATTTAACGTCAATCTGCCATTCTCAATGGAGTGTACCGACGTGCAGCAGCGGCTAATCGACGAGAAAGGCAATATCGATGTTACAAACACTCTCGATTGGCGAACGCAATTGAAGATAGAGGATCCGTCTTACGGCACTACAATCGCCGACGTCAGCCTCAATAAGCCTCACAGCTATCGGGGTTACAGGTTCTTTCAGGCGCAGACCATCCCTGTCGGAAATGCCAGCACGATCAAGCTTGAGCTCAGGCCAGAAAGCGGCGGGCAGCCGATCTTTGCCGACATCAGCCGAAATGGCGAAACTTCGTTGCCCGACGGAACAAAGGTCGAGTATGACGAGTTCATGCCCGACTTCGTAATGGGAAGCGACGGCAAGCCGGATACCAGAAGCGGCGAGTACAATCAGCCTGCCGCGATTTTGAACGTAACCCCCGCCGAATGGTGAGCGAACGAGGGTCTTCGCTATGCCCGCAAGCATTGCCGACAGAATCCCAATGGGTAATGCAAAGCTCGGATACAAATGGCGCCTTGCCGAGTTTGAAAAATCACCACTCGCTCATATCTTGTCGATCAAATATGATCCGTTCGAGGCGGCGTTTATAGCCTGGTACATCGGTGGCTTTGGTCTTATCGGGGCTTTGATGTTCGTATTTTTCCTATCCCACAAACGAGTCTGGGCACATATCGAAAAACATGAAGATGGTACGACTGAGGTCGTATTAGCGGGCGAGGCGAACCGTAATCAATTGGCATTTGGCGATAAGTTCAAAAAGATCTCTGACGATCTGAAACGCAAGTAAACGGAGACATTATGGAAGCAGTAGAAAATCTCAATGGTATTTCGCCCGAAAATGAAACGGATTCCAAATCGTCTTGGAAATCCTACATCCCCGTGATTCTCGTAATTGGCGGATCGTTTCTGATGCTCGGACTGCGACTACAGATCGGCGGCGGGTTTATCGCCGACGGAGCACTCATGATGCTCGCTCTTGCCTGTTACATCGTTGCCGCCCTATTCCATCTCACAAACCTGTATGCACCGTCATCGATGGCTGAAAAGATCGGTTTCTTTACCGCTGCCCTCGGTGTTTTCTTTAATCTTTCAAGCTGGCTCGTCCGTTGGGTTAATGCTCTCGACCATGAGATCGCGATCATGCGCGAGAGCGGTAATATGGCAAATCCGTGGATATTTCGCTATATCCCTTTCGCAAATTTGTACGATCTAAGTCTTGCATTCGCGTTCGGGGCCGGTATCGCTACACTCGCGTTTGCTCAGCGAAAAAGCTTTCGCGTTTTGAGTGCGTTCACGTTACCGCTTGCCGCTCTGATCCTTACACTTGCTCGATTTATAGGCGGTGAGTTTATCAATCTGCCGCCGGTGCTCGATTCATACTGGCGTCCGATCCACGTTGGCGATGCCTCGCTCAGTTACGGCGTCGCTTTGGTTTGTTTTGGCGTTGCAGTGATGTATCTGCTCAAAGATGGCGTAAAGGTAGAGGCGATGGCGATCTGGTCAAGTCTTTTCTGCATATCGGTGATTGCGACGGTCAGCAAATTTTCTGTCTTTACAGAATTCGCATATCGTGCCGGTTTGTTTGTGCCCGCGGCCGGCAATAATAAGCCGTTCTCATCACCCTTTCGCCTCGAGGTGCCGTATGTCGGTGCTCTGCTGGCGATCGCCGGAATATTGCTGCTGGCGGCGATCATCTCATTCCTGATCTACATTTATCAAAACAACGAAAAGGCAAAGCTTTTTGGCCACTATATATTGCGAGCTGCGTTTGCCGCGCAACTGATCTCGCTGGCTTTTTTGGTCGTCGGTATCAAATCAAATGCGGATGTGCCGGCTCGTCTACAAGCCCAACTTACCGAAGATCCCACCCAATACGTCGTTGCGGGTATGGCGATGGCTGAGAATCAGCAGCTTTCGGTGCAAGAGCTTTCGGCGATGACGCCAAAGGAATTTGATCAGATGGGCCGCTCTTACATTCAGGCAAACGGTAGCCAGATGTTCATGAGCCTTAATACAAATCCGGTCGAGATCGCTGCTCTGCTTACTGCTTTAGTGGCGACTTTGTTCGTGCTGTTTTTCAGTTTTAGGACAGAAAAACTCCGAGAACGTCTGCCGAGTCTCGAGTCCTTAGACAGCCTGATGTACAAAACGGCATGCCTCGCATTTGCGGGTCTCGCTTTTCTGTTGATCACGGGAGCGATCTGGGCAAATGAATCTTGGGGGCGACCATGGGGATTTGATTCAAAAGAAACTGGAGCATTGATCGCATGGCTTACTTACGCGGCGTTTCTGCATACGCGAATCGCTCGCGGATGGAAAGGACGGAGTTCTGCATACTTCGCGATCGTTGGATTTTTGCTCGTAATATTTACTTACTTGGGTGTGAGCTATCTATTGAAAGGGCTGCACAGTTACGCGTAAGGCTATTCGATCGTCACCTTGCTGACCAACAGGATTGAGTAACGAGTAATCTTGCCGTCTTTCATAATGACGGTGAGGACCCCCTTATCAACACTAAATTTGAGCACTTCGCTCATCGGACTCTCGATCACATCGCCGTCTTTTAACTGAACCACAAGCCTGATACTCGCAAGCGGGTCAGCCTTTGGCCCCTCGGTCTTTACTTGCTCCTCAACATTTGTGGGCTTTGGCGGACGCTTGCCGGTGGTCTTTGGCGTTTCAATCTTTGTCGTTTCTGACGGAAAATCCTCGACAACCACAACGGGCTTCTTCGAAGGTTCTTTCTTTTCTTTCTCTTTCGGCTTTTCAGCAGTGGTTTTTTCAACCATTGGCTTTTCGACCTCAACCTTTTTGGGCGGCATCGGCTTTGGTTCAGGCGGAATGATCGTGCCGACTGAATTTACTCTGATGCCCGAGTCTTCCGATTTAGCGATTGCCTCAACTGCCGGTTCTTTCTCGGATTTGATCTGTTTTTTCGCGATAAAGCTTCCGGCAAACTTTATCTTGTAAGTCGCTGCTTCGTCGCCGGGCGTGCGTCCCTCTACGCGGAGGATCAGGCGTTCGGGTTTTCGCAGATATATTAGCCGTCCTGTCTCGCTTGTTCCGATGTCGGCGTATATAACAATCTTTGTTAGTGGACGCAGGCCTTCGGCGGTGTAGACGTCAATGTCGCCGGAGAGGTTTTTGGTGACGACGTTAATGAAGATATCGCCCTGACCGCCGTCGAATTCGTAAAAGTATGTTGTCAGCCGCGAATCGCCGACATCCCGTGCTTTGATGACACCGTTTATTTCGGATGTTGTGACAGGCGTGGGAAAGCTGCCGTCGGTCGATTGGGCGAATACGGAAACACACGCTAAAAGTCCGACGCCGAACGCACCGGTCAACTTAAACAAAATGTCCCCAATAATTCCCACCTAATTCAATTCTTTTCGTAAATGCACGAGTTTCGACGTTACCGTATAACCGAGCCGGGTGTGTGCTTCTAGGCTGATCTCGTTACCGACCTCGGCGTCGGATGCCATCTCGGTGCAGCCGTTGGCTTTGGCCCACTGCTCGGCAAAATTAACCAATGCCCTGCCTAATCCGTGCTGCCTAGCATCGACATCAACAAACCAACCCTCAAGATAGCCGACGTGGTCGCTTTCGCAATCTTCGGCAAATGGCCGGATGCTGGCTTCTAGAAAGCCCGCGAGCCGTCCTTCACCTCGATCAGCGACGACGACAAACTGCATATCGGGGTGCTCGAGTATATCGACCATCTCTTCGCGATGATCGTCCTCGCTCGCCTCGTCCCACAACAGCGTGCGGAGCCGCAGCCATTCGTTCAGATCGGATTCGTCGAGCGGACGGATCGTGTATTCGATATCGGCCATTGGAAAATAATTTTAACAGTCTTCCCGTGTGCCGACAACAAAAAAAGCCGGAAGCGTGAGCCCCGGCTTTTTGTGTAAAACAAATCGCGTAGAAACTAACCTGCTTTCTGTGTCATAGTCTTGTCCTGCAGCACCTCTAACGCTTTCTTTAGCTGAATGTCCTCGACCGCTTTTGGAACTACCGGTTTCGGTGTCGCTGTCGGATTAGGATTATTTTGCTGATCAACAAGCGTTTCGACTTCTAAAGGCTCGGGCGTGTCGGGGCGTTTGACCTCGATCGAAGGCTTAACTCCCGTTGTCGCACGGTCGTCGCCGAGGAACGGCGTTCCGTTAGGGCTAGCCCATTTTGCAACCGTCAATAGCAATCCGTCTCCGCTCTTGAGCGGGAAAAGCTGCTGTTCGGTGCCTGCACCAAAGCTGCGTTCGCCGACGACTTCGCCGCGTTTGCGGTCGATGACTGCCGAGGCGACTGCCTCAGCGGCTCCGGCGGTTCCGAGGTCGATGAGGACAGCGAGTCCACCGTCGAAAACTGTTTTCGCTGGGTCAGCGGTGAAAGTTTGCGTGACCTTTGCTTCTTTGCCGATCACTTTAGCAAGCTCGCCGCTCTTGATAAATAGATTTGCGACCGCAACACCCTCTGCCAAACTGCCACCCGCGACTCCGCGGAGGTCAAGCACGATCTTTTGTGCTCCTTGTTTGGTGAGGGTTGCGACCTGACTTTTGATGTCGTTCGCTTCGCCGTCGGCGAGGCTGTTGACTTTGATCACGCCGACCTTGCCGGCTTCGAGACGGGATTCGGCGGCGGGGGCTTTGAACGTCCCGCGAGCGATCTTAAATGTCTGCGGCTTTTCACCCGAACGCAGCACACGCAGAGCGACGGTCGTTCCGGCGTCACCGGCGATCAGTTGCTGGGCGTCGTAGAGCGAAATGTCCTGTGTCGCTTTGCTGTCGATGTATTCGACGACGTCACCGGCACGCATTCCGGCTTTTTCGGCCGGGCCGCCTTTGACGACGGAGATCACGTAGAGATAACGCGAGATCTGTGAGAATTCTGCACCAATGCCGACCTTGTTCGAAGCCTTGTTCGCCTGATAAGCCTTGACCTGATCGGCCGTTAGGAACGACGAATACGCGTCCAATCCGCCCGCAAGCCCGCGAAGAGCTCCCAGCCGGACCTTTTCCATATTCGGGTCGTCAACATAATCGTTCTGGATGTGGTTCAGCACCGATTCTACGATCCTCAGCTGCGTGCCCGCATCGTTGACCGGCTCCTGTGCCGAAGTCGTCAGCAAACTACCGACGAACGGCAGCCCGCCGACCACAGCATACACCGCGATCGCACCCGATAGCAGCATCACCCAAAGCTTTCCGCGAAATGACATATAATACCTCTGTTATGAATTGCCGAGCCCAAGCAAAACCAATTATCCTTTATTGAAACTATCCGTGCAAGAAAAAGAAACTACCAATCCCGTCGATTTTACAGACCTTTTGAGCGTTCCGCCCACGGGCCGCATATTGTGCCTCGATCCGGGCACAAAACGCGTCGGCGTCGCCGTCTGTGACGAATTGCGTATCACCACACGTCCGCTTGACGTTATTACGCTCGAGAGCTGGAAAAAGTTACTCGTCCGCATCAAAGATCTACTCGCCGAATATGATGCCGCCGCACTCGTAATTGGTTTGCCGTTAGCTGGCGACGGCACAGAAAGTGAGATGTCCGCGTACGCCCGCGACTGGCAGCGAAAGTTTGCCCTCTCGCTCGACACGCCCGTCTATCTCCAGGACGAACGCTCAACCTCATACGAAGCCAAATCCCGCCTCTGGCAACAAGGCGTTTCCCTCGCCGATACAAAGAATCTAGTCGATTCCGAAGCCGCCGCGATCATCCTGAGTGATTTTCTCTCGCGATTGTGAGAAATTGATCATGCTCGGTTATGGAATTACTGAAGTAAAATAAGTTATGACCCTCAGAACAATAATCCCGACCATTTTATTCCTGATCGTCTCGGCGACCGGGATTTTCTCGCAGACCACGGATAAGATCACGCCTCAGGAATATATTGAGGCAAATGAACTTTCGCACAAATTCTCTGACAGGCTATTTAAGACCAAAGATATAGAACCTCTTATAAAGGAATATTTTGCCAAAGACTTCATAGAGCGATCTTTTAATAACGAGTACGAGTCGGCAATCTTTTTTCTAACTAAAGATGAGATCCCACGGAATCGAACCTCGAAATTCAAACGCTTTTATGTTGAGCAGATGAACTTTATGGTTTTGATGACAATTTCTGCCTACGCCTCTCCCGATATTGACTTCGACAAAGTGGGGGATAATCCTGAAGAGTATTTTCCTCGACCGGCACCGAGAGAGCTTAAGAGAAATCCATACACCAGAGCTTTGTTCGAACGATTTGATGGAGGCCAAATAGAATCAAAGGTTCTTGCTGAAAAAGAAAAGGAACTGCTTTTTGACAATTATCTACGCTCGCTTGAAAGGATGAATCGGATACTACGCAAGAGCACAGCTAACATAGTGCTAAAAAATAGCAAGAGATGGAAAGAGAACCTAGCATTTGTCGATGTCTATTTGAGTACATATAAACCACGGAATGAGGCGTGCGATCGTAGTTGCTATGGTTTCCCGAAAGGGACTCAATTGATATATGTGAATATTCCTTTATTCTGCCTCGTCCTCACCAGGTTGGACGGAAAATCCCGAGTGATAAACTTTCAGTCGTTTTTCAGATAAAAAAAGGGCCGCGAGCGTGATGTTCGCGGCCTTTTTCTTTTGCAGAAGCCCGCACGTGAGTAAGGGCGTAACATCCAACTTGAGAGATACGCCGTTGCTTACGCGCGCTTCCGCAATAAAGCCTACGGATTTAGCGTCACGTATGCGGGGTCGGATGGTTGGCCGTAGTCTTCGTTGTTTTTACGAAGCTGGACTCGGCAGAGGATTTGTTCGGGTTCGCCGGGCGTTGTTAGCGACAGGCTGACATCGACGGATTTGCCGTTGTAAGTGCCTTGCAGTTCCCACGCTCCGCCTTTTCGCTGTATCCAGAGCTGCCACATGTCCGATTCGGCTCGTTTTGAGACGACGGCCGAGAAATGATGGTTAGCGGCTGCTCCAAAAAGGTCGAGCTCGGGTTTCTGATCCGCAGGGATGAGCGAATCCGGCTTTGAGCTAATTATGGCCATTGCGATGCCGATCTGCTCGGTGTAGCCCGGAGCGGTTTTCCAACGGGCGTTGGTCGCGTTGTGACGTCCAAGAGCGTTTGGCAGAGCGTTTGGAAAAGGCAGAGCACCTGCCGCGGTTACCGGGAACGCCTTAAAAGGCTCGCTTTCGTCGCCGTTATAAACGGCCTGCTTGATCTGCGTCACCGTTTTTTTGTTCTGATCGATAGTTTCGGCGTAATCCCGAATGTAGAGAAGGTTCGCGAGGTCCTCCGATATCGCGGTCTGTTCGTCCGCGGTCGCCGCGAGATCGCCCTTATACGTCCCGATATTCGCCTCTTGCACCGTCAACATATCTACTAAGTCATCGTAAGTATTTGCTGCCATGATTTTTTTCTCCGTTGTTTAAGTTTGGCCTGGGATGGTAAACATCCGAAAAAACGAAGGAACCTCCTCCGCAAAACCCCCTTGAAATAATTCGATGTCGGGAAATTTAAACCAAAATAAACCAAAAATCAAACCGCCCGCCGCCCACTTTGCACCGCCAGTCGCCCGCTTTGCCCTGCCAGTTTCCTCCGGCGATCCGCCAACACCAACTGGCAACACGCCAGCACCCGCTGGCAACACGCCAGCACCCGCTGGCGACACGCCAACACCCGCTGGCAACACGCCAACACTCACTGGCAACACGCCAGCACCCGCTGGCAATACGCCAAATCCCGTTGGCAACACGGCAATCCCCACTGCCGACAAAATTCCAGCCCCAAAACCCCGCCCACGGTTCACTATTCACTGTTCGTTGTTCACTATCTCTGCTAACATCCTAAAAATGAATATGGCAACATACACTTTCTTTCTGGAATACGGTGGAGGCACCTATATTTCACAGATCCAAGCCCCCAGTAAGGACTTAGCCCCGAAAATATGGATCTCGCAATTCGACCTACCAACTCGGCGGCCTTACCGCAAATTATTTGAAAAAGATTTTCAAAAGAAGGTGATCGAGTCGCTCGACCTTAATCTCATTTCCGCTATTGATGGCGTAATAAATACTTGGGACTTTTCCGCCTATGGCCTTGACGAGCCCTCTACCATTCACTTTGTGAAAACTGCACCTAATTAAAGATGAGCTTCTTAAAGATCGGGATCAGGCGCTGCGATCTTTCCGCCGCTCCGATCCCCAAAAACCCCGCCCAACACCACCCCGCCTATGCTAACATCCTAAAAATGAAGACATATTGTACGATCGCAGGCCGGACCACTTCTCTGCTATTTCTTTTCGTTTTGTTTACAACAGCGGGGTTCACTCAAGCAATTTCTGACCGTAAAGACTCTCTTGTAAAACTCGAAGTCCTGTCAGTCCGATTGGCGAGTGCGGAAGAACGGCAATCGGACAATATTGGGATGGATGTAATTGTCCGATTTAGGTTATCAAACAAAGGGCGGAGAACCGTTCAGTTTTATACAAGTTGGGAAAAGTACATTAGCCCCACCGGCTACACGATTCAAAGATGCCAAGACCAGACCGAATGGTTTGTCGGATTTGAAAAGACTTCTGAAAAGTCTCCGGGTATTGAGAAACTTATGAGGAGTGGGGATGGAGGAGCATGGTTGTCTTTAACGTCCAATATGGCAATAGAATTTGAGCAGTTCGATTCAACTACGAGAACGTGCGGAAAACACGCCCAAACATTCTTCATTCGAACCGACGCGAAAGGTGCTACTTCGGAAATGTCGTCTGACGTCTACGAAATTCCAGCTAAGGCGAAATAGCTTGTTGAGAGAATCGGGGTCAGGAACTGGGATCTTTCCGCCGCTCCGATCCCCAAAAACCCCGCCCAACACCACCCCGCCTATGCTAACATCCTAAAAATGAAGACATATCGCACAATCGCGGGCAAGACCCCAGTCTTCTTTCTTCTTCTGGTCTGCGTGTCGGCTTCGTGCAGCATATATGAGATTAAGAAAAACCTCTGTACGAGTGACATGGGATCCAAAGAGCAAATTGTTAAAGAAATGGACGCCAAGCTCACGAAGTTTTGTGAAGCACGCGCATTTTACAGAAGCGAATTCACTGAGCCGCCGAGGGTGCAATTGATCGAGGCGGAGAAAATATGGGTTGTCGATTACAACGGCAGTGAGCACTTTGTGAGATTTATAATCGACAATTGTGGCTCAATCGAGACCAGCTACGGTCTCCGCGAATCAACAACGAAAATCGAATAGTTCGTCCCATACAGGGACGGAACAAGAGAAAAGGCTTCGCATATCGCGAAGCCTTTTCTATTTCATCTACTTCGGGCTCAGAACCCACGTTTCTTTTGCGGCGGCGGTTATGGCGGCTTTTGAGAATGGGAAGATCGACGGTGTGCCGGTGCGCCAGGATTCGAATTGGTCTTTGTAATGCGGTGATCTGGGGTCGCCGGACTGGCCGAGCGGGATGACGTGGCGGGTGGCGTCCCAGTTGCCGGGTGACGCGATCAGACGCATTGAGACACTTGAGCCGACGTTTGGCGTGTAACCACTGCCGGCGATGCCGACATTTGGCGTGGCGAACTGGCCGCCGATAAGAGGAGCAGCGGCGAGTTGATGCCCAAAACGCGACATAAAGGTCTTACCCCAAACCCAACCGGCCGGATCGCTGCCGTATGTTTTATTGGCCGCGAGACTCGTTCGCACACTCGCGTCGCAGGCTTTGTAAAGCTCGCCGTATGTTTTGTAAGCCGAAGGGAGCCAGCGGGCGGGCTGTTCCCGTACCGCGAGGTCAAATATCTTCGCATTGATAAGCCCGGCGGGAACCGGTTTGTTATCGTCAGCTATCTTGCTGTTTACGCAGTTGCGTATTTCATTTGCGAGAACTGCTCCGCGGCTGTCGGGCGTCATCTTACCGTCCCAATCTTTTAATACCCCGATCGTATCAGCCGATGCAAAACCACCCGCAACTATCGCCTTGGCTAACAATACGTGCGACCAATTGTAGACGTCATGCTGGATATCGCGGGAATCGTCCATCGATACTTTCTTGTTCATGGAAAGCAGATCATAGATCCTGCGGGCACGATTCGATCCATACACGCGGGTCATCTGCTGGTATTTATAGCCGGTGCCGGCGATGCGCTGGTTTGCCGTCACGATAAAGCCCGACGGTGGATTGTAGAGATGCGGCAGCTCGGCAAAAGGGATCACGCCCGTCCAATCGCCGTCGGTCGTCGCTCCGTCATACGGTAGCGAACCATCACCCTTTCGACGTAACGGGATCTGGCCGGATGCGTACCAGCCGATGTTCCCTTTCACATCGGCATAGACAAAATTTTGCGTCGCTCCGCCATAGTTCTTTAGCGCGTTCTGAAATTCCTGCCAATTCCCCGCACGGTTAAGTTTGAAGTAGTTACCGACACTGAGATTTTTAGGATCGAGAGCGGTCCATTTCAGCGAGTAGCTTTTGCCGCCATCAGTCATCACGATGGGCCCGTTGCGGGTCTCGTACACGTCCAGATCGACCGGCGACACGTCCGGTTTCATCAGATTACCGCGAACGTTTATCTTTTCCTTTCTAGTCTTTAGGGTCTCGACCCCTGTCGTCGTGCGAACTTTTGCCGTGCCGCTCGCCATATCGCCCTCGATGGTCTCAAGATAAATGTCCTGTACGTCAGGGCCGACGTTTGTCATTCCCCATGCGATCTTGTCGTTGTGGCCGATAATGATCGCGGGAATTCCAGGTACAGAGACGCCCGCAGCATGAACCGTGGGGCTTTGGAGCGACGCAAGGTACCATACGCCCGGTGCGGAAGGCGCAAGGTGCGGATCATTAGCCAGCATCGCCTTGCCGTCAGCGGTCCGCTTGCCGGAGACAACCCAGTTATTGCTTGCCGCAAGGCCCTCGGCGTAAAGCCCGACCATCTCTAGCGAGTCTTTGCGGAGATCTTCATCTTTCTGAGCCAACGCAAATATCTCGGATGAAACCGGATGAGTACCAACTGCCGCTGCAACTGTCGCTGGCTTCGTGTCTTTGCCGTAAAGTACGACATCATACGGGGTCAACGGGTTGGTCAAGTCGGCGAACTTTTCTTTTGGAAGCACAGAAAGCTGCTGCCGCAAAAGGTCCGTCTGCCACGTGTTACTCAAGGCATCGGCAAGCACTGCTCCGATCACTAAAGAATCGGCCGTCGTCCAGCGGCGCGGCTTGTATTGCAATATCTTAAATTCGACCGGCATTGTCTTGTCGTCTAGAGTAGCGATAAATGCATTCACGCCGCTGGCGTATGCCTCCATCGCGACACGCGGCTCTCCAGTCATATACTTCGCCGCCGTTTCTGTTAATTCCGCAAAACCGAATCTCCTCCAGCGCTTGTCACCTTCGAGAGCCTGTTGTCCAAAAAGCTCCGCCGTCTCGCCACGTGCAACTCGCCGCATGAGATCCATCTGCCACAGACGGTCGCTGGCGGTAACGTAGCCTTGAGCAAAATACAGATCGGCGTCGTTTTTGGCTTCGATATACGGAATACCGCGCCCATCACGGGTGACGGTGACCTCGGCCTTGAGCCCAGCGACGGTTAATTTTGTGACATTGCCTTGAGCAAACGATGTGATCGAAAGGAGAATGACTGCGGCCGCGACGAATAAGAGTCTTTTCATAATGGATGCTTTAACTAGATATTTTGTGTTGAACTGAACATAAGTTAAACTTTTCGCTGGCTTAATTCAAATTTTTTGGAGACTCGTCGAATGAAATATCTAAAACTTGCCCTCATCGCCGCGACCGCCGCGATCTTTATCGCAGCTTGCGGACAGGCCGCTAACACCCCTGTTGTGAGTAACACCGCACCTAAAGCTAACCAAAACGCAGCTTCACCCGCCGCGACGATCAATCCCGCACCGGTCGCTGAGGCTGATCTAGGCAAAGAACTTTACGCCAAGAACTGCATGATCTGCCACAAAGACACCGGCAAAGGTGGAAAAGTCACCATCGAGGGTAAATCGATCGACCCTGACGACATAACGACCGCAAAGATGAAAGAAAAAGCGGATGAGAAATTTGTAGGTTATATCAACGAAGGGTTTCCTGATGACGGAATGCCGGCATTCAAAGACAAGCTGAAGCCCGACGAGGTCAAAGCGATCGTCAAACACATCCGAACGTTGCAGAGCGGCGTCTTAGTAAACTAAGCGTCGTTTGCAAATGAGGCTCCCACCTCATAAAATCAATTTTGGTTTACGCACCCGTAGCTCAGCTGGATAGAGTATCTGACTTCGAATCAGAGGGTCGCAAGTTCGAATCTTGCCGGGTGTACCATTCGCTTTCCTCTGATCTCAAATTTGAAATTTGAGATCTCAAATGTCAGGAACCCAAAATACACGGCCGCTGTTTGTCACCTGTTTCAATCCAAGTTTAGGCAATTGAGATTCCTCAACGCCTAGGTAAGTAAAATGCGGTAGATCAGATGATACCGTCTGATACCATCCGTGCTTAGCCAATATCACACGCACTCTCGCACTATCAAATTCTTTAACATCGAGTGCGAGCATCGACAGATGCTGCGACGTGCCCGGAGGAGCGACAGAGTAGATAATGGATTTGTCGAGCGATTTTGCGAAAAAGATACTGTCCTGTTCGAGTCTCAATATCTCGGGGACTTGCTCAAATGGCGTGAGGGATTTGATACGACGAGCCTCCCCCTGACTTACGCGGCCCCTGCCAACCCAGTAAGTAAAACCCGGATTTACACGACTTGCCCATAGATCAACGGTTTGTTTATACCCGCGTCGGGCCGAATCGGCACCACGTGGAGAGATCGATAGTCTAGATTTTTGTGCTTCTGCACGAGCTTCGAGCAAAGCATTCATGGCCGCTGCTTGTAAATCGACATCTGTACCGCCGATATTTTCCGACGATCTCTGCAAACCAGCCTGAAATGCAGCAACATCTGCCTCATCTCTAAATACGATACGATTTGGCGGCGTCGCGCCGCCGCGAGCGACATAGACCGAGCCATATTCTCTGAGCAATAGGCTTTCCGCGTCATTCGTCGGCAAGGCAAAGCCTCTTGGCAGATTCTTATAATAATCCTGTTTTTGCTCGCTTCCAGGCATATTGGTATTGGTCGAATTCGTCTGTTGCGACGCAGAGCCACAGCTTACCAATGCAAAGGCCAGCACGTAACAACAGAGAACAGATCGCGGTATTTTGAGCATAATTTATTAGATGTTGGCAACGATTGCCCGAACGGATTCGATGTGGTCTTTTAGATATTCATCCTTTTCGATAAACGGCACAGCCGAACGAATACGATTGTAGATATCTCGGGTGCCGTTGCCAAGTCTTTTGTTGGCACCGAGCGCTTTTTTGCGAAAATCAACGCCCTGCGCCGCACACATTAGTTCGAGCGATAATATAGTCTCAAGATTCTCCGCCACCTGACGCAGCTTCAACGCACCCGTCGCTCCCATCGAAACATGATCCTCAACATTTGCGGAACTAGGGATCGTATCGACGCTTGCCGGATGGGCAAGGATCTTGTTCTCGGTGCAGAGTGCGGCCGCTGTGTATTGCAGGATCATAAAGCCCGAGTTTAGCCCACCGCACTCGGTAAGAAACGGCGGCAGAATGTGTGCGTTTGACGCCTCATCTGTCAGACGCATTATACGGCGTTCCGAGATATTACCAAGCTCGGTCAACGCGATCGTCAGATAATCGAACGCCAAAGCAAGCGGTTCACCGTGAAAATTACCGCCGCTAATGACCTCGATATTATCGCCGTCGACAAATATCAGCGGATTGTCTGTTACTGCATTTAGCTCGAGTTTCAGCAGCCATTCGGCATACAAAACAGCATCACGACAGGCCCCGTGAACCTGCGGCATACAGCGGAGCGTATAGGCATCCTGCACATTTGCCGGGTCAAAATCACGGACAAACTGGCTGTCAGCGAGTATCTCACGTAAATTTGCAGCACATTCGATCTGTCGCGGATGCGGGCGGACGGCGTGGACGCGTTCGTCAAAAGCCGACGTCGTGCCGTGAAGCGCTTCAAGACTTAGGCAGCCGCTGACGTCGGCAAGTTCTGACAGTTTTTGTGCTTTGACCGTTTCGATCAGCCCGATAGCGGTCATAACAGTCGTGCGGTTTGTCAGAGCGAGGCCCTCTTTTGCCGCGAGCGTCACCGGCGAAAGCCCTGCTCTAGCCAACGCATCGGATCCTCGCAGCGTCTCGCCGTTATAGTCCGCCTCGCCCTCGCCGATCATGACGCAGGCGAAATGAGCGAGCGGGGCTAGATCGCCGCTTGCACCGAGACTTCCTTTTTCTGGAATCAAAGGATGAACGCCGCGATTTAGGAATTCGAGAATTAGATCGAGCGTAGAGAGCCGAATACCCGAAAATCCGCGTGCGAGCGTGTTCGCACGAATGAGCATGATCGCTCTTGTTGTAGGAACGTCGAACGGATTTCCAACACCAACGGCGTGGCTCACGACGATGTTTCGCTGTAGCTGCTCGACCTCTGCTCGGCTGATTATTTTGTCTTTGAAGGCACCAAATCCGGTTGTGATCCCATACGCGATCTCGCCGCGATCCAGCAAGGTTTGTACCGCCGCCGCAGAACGATCAACTGCAGATTTAGCCGAATCGCAAATGACGACACGCGGCTCGCCGGGTTTGCCGTACGCAACTGCAATAACTTGTTCAAATGTCAGGCTTTCGCCGTCGATGATGATCTCAGAGGCCATAAACAATCAGAGATTAGCACAAAATCGAGTGAAGATTCAGACAGCGACACCGCCGCAATAGACCGCCGCGACGAGATCTCCGCCAAATTCGTACGATATTTGCCGATAGTCGTGGGTTTCGAAGATAGCAAGGTCAGCTCGTTTGCCTATCTCGATCGATCCAACCATATCGCCGAGCCCGATCGCGTACGCCGCATTTATCGTCGCAGCATTTAACGCTTCGGCTGGAAGCAGTTTTTGATATCGACAAGAAATTGCCATTGCCATCGGCTGTGACGGGCACGGAGCCGATCCTGGATTGTAATCGGTCGAGAGAGCCACCGCACAGCCGGAGTCGACCAGCTTTCGTGCATTGGCATACTGCGTTTTGCCAGTGTTGAAATTTTCAGTGGGAATCACCATGCCAAAAGTGTCACTCTTAGCCAACAGACCGATCTCCTCATTAGATATCACATCCAGATGATCTATCGAAGTCGCTCCCATTTCGATCGCGAGCCTCGCTCCGCCTAAATTTGTAAATTGATCCACGTGTGCCTTTATCTCAAAACCGAGGCTTTTTGCTGTTTCAAGAACACGTCGAGATTGGTCAAGCGAAAACGCCCCGTTTTCACAAAACACATCACAAAAGAAAGGCGTACGCCCTTGGAAATCCGATGAGACGAACCATTTCCATGCTGCGGACAGCATTGTGTCACAGATCAGATCGACATATTTATCAGGTACTTCCTTAAACTCTGGTGGCACAGCATGAGCGGCGAGAAACGTAGGTACAATGTTGATCGGGTGCAATCGATCCAGTTCGGCGATGACCTCAAGCATTTTTAGCTCGGTCGCGGTATCCAGGCCGTAACCGGTTTTGATCTCGCACGTTGTCGTTCCGCAAGCGAGCATCTTATCGAGTCGGACGAGACTTTGCTCGACGAGCGATTCGACTGCGGCTTCCCTTGTGTTTTTTACTGTCGAGATTATTCCACCACCGCTCGCCAATATCTCAAGATAAGCCGCACCCTTTATCTTTAACTCAAATTCATTGAGCCGATCACCGGAATAGACAATATGCGTATGCGGATCGACAAAGCCCGGACAGATAACGCGTCCCTCGGCGTCAACCACCTCGTCGCTTTGGAAATCACTCAAAATCTGAGCCGACGTGCCGACACCGATAAATTTACCGTCAGCAATGGCAACACCTCCGTCCCCAATGATGCCGACATCGAGCATTGCCGCTCCGCGCTTTGGCTTACCGCCGGATGAGCAGGTCACAAGCTGCCCGACGTTTGTGATTATTAGATCGGCGTTCTGCATCTATTTCGTGGGCTTTTGGATTTTGTTATGTGTTTCCGACACGACCATCATCGCAGCAGATCCGTACCAAAGCGTCAGATCGGGAACAAAAATACCAGCTTTAACCGCCGGGTCGAGCACGACCAATTTTTCTGCTTCTTCGATAGTTGCAACATTAAAAATATAAAGTCCGCGATAGGTTTTATCATTCTTTTCAAATGGACCCGCGACGGCAAGTTTGCCTTCGCTAGCGAGCTTTCCAATGTTTGCAAAATGTCCCGCGAAGATATCGTCGCGTTCCTTACCCTTAAACTCGGAGTCTTTCGGCCCGGTTTTTAGGATGCAGAGCACATACATCTTCATCCCGCGCTCGTCGGCGCCAAGCTTTTTAGCTAGTTTATCGTCGTATTTTGGCTTTTTCGTTGTCTGAGCCGACGCCCCAACGCCCGTGATCGCACATATCGCGAGGATCAGAAACAGATATTTTAGTGTTTTCATAGGTTTGATATTACGAGATCATTCCCGAGAATGTTATCAGATTTTCACCAATTCGTAATTGCGTTTATCATATCTAAAAGACTTATGAAACGAATGATCAAAGCACCGACGGGCACCGAACTTAGTTGTAAAAACTGGCTGATCGAGGCCGCTTACCGGATGATACAGAACAATCTCGATCCGGACGTGGCATTTGATCCCGACAATCTGATCGTCTATGGCGGCCGCGGAAAGGCGGCGAGGAATTGGGAATCGTTTGATGCGATATTGAAATGCTTGCGTGAGTTGAATGAGGACGAGACTTTGATGGTGCAGTCGGGAAAACCAGTCGGCGTATTCAAATCACACACCGACGCGCCTCGCGTATTGCTTGCAAATTCAAACATCGTGCCGCATTGGGCGACTCAGGAGCAGTTTGACCAGTACGAACGCGACGGGCTGATGATGTATGGCCAGATGACGGCCGGTTCGTGGATATACATCGGCACGCAAGGTATTTTGCAAGGTACGTATGAAACCTTTGGTTCGCTTGCACGGCAACACGGCTGGGGTTCACTTGAAGGCAAGTTCGTGCTGACTGCGGGCCTCGGAGAAATGGGCGGGGCACAGGCTCAGGCGATCACTTTTAATGGTGGCGTCGGGCTGCTCGTCGATGTTGATCCGTGGCGGATCGAACGGCGGTTGCAGTTGAAGCAAGTTGATGTGGCGGCGAAAAATCTCGACGATGCGCTCGCTCTCCTAAATGCAGCGGTCGAGGCTAAGGAGGCAAAGTCCATCGCACTTTGCGGCAACGCGGCAGAGGTTCTGTGGCAGTTGCTGGAACGCGGTGTTATTCCAGATGTTGTTACCGACCAAACGTCCGCTCATGATGTGTTGATGGGGTATATTCCGGTGGGTTATTCGGTCGAAAAAGCGGCTGAATTTCGCAAAGCCGATCAAACTGCCTACGAACAAGCCGCAATGGATTCGATGGCAAAACACGTCGAGGCAATGCTTGAGTTTCAGCGACGCGGCTCGGTGGTATTCGACTATGGCAACAACCTCAGGCAACGAGCAAAGGACAATGGCGTTGCGAATGCGTTCGACTATCCGGGCTTCGTTCCCGCATATATTCGTCCTCTATTTTGCGAAGGTAAAGGCCCGTTTCGCTGGGTCGCTCTGTCTGGCGACAAAGAGGACATCTACCGCACCGACGAAGCGATCATGAATCTCTTTCCCGAAGACGACCATCTGGCGAAATGGCTGACGATGGCGCAGGAAAAGGTTGAGTTCCAAGGCCTGCCCGCACGTATCTGCTGGCTCGGTTACGGAGCAAGAGCGAAGGCCGGCCTTAAACTTAATGAAATGGTCGCTAGCGGTGAGCTAAAAGCACCGATCGTGATCGGTCGCGATCATCTTGATTGCGGCTCCGTAGCCTCCCCCAACCGCGAGACCGAATCGATGAAAGACGGCAGCGACGCCATCGCCGACTGGGTGTATCTCAACGCCATGATAAACGTCGCTGGCGGAGCGACGTGGGTCTCGCTCCACCACGGCGGAGGCGTCGGCATCGGCTACTCGCTCCACGCCGGCCAAGTCATCGTCGCCGACGGCACCCCCGAAGCCGCCCGTCGAATCGAACGAGTGTTAACAACCGATCCCGGAATGGGTGTGATCAGACACGTCGATGCGGGGTATGACGTGGCTATTGAATTTGCTGCAAAGAATGATGTCAACATCCCGATGGTGAGGTAAGAGGAGCGATTAAAATAGCGTTATGCGAAAAAGTACCTTGATGATCATTTTTCTTTGTATGCTCTTTGTGCCTACCTATTTCTCAAGGGAAATCCTCGCAGTTGCCGGATATCAATATTCTTTCCGGGAATCTCGAGCGATAGTCGGATTGATCGCGGTGGTATTAGCATTAATCGTTTTAACAATTCTAATGCTTCTAAACCGACGTATCCTAGATTGGCGCAAAGCTGGTGGAAGGGACATCGAGGAAGAGGAACGCTACGAGTCAGATCACGGAATGATCAGTCTCACGCCAAAAGACAAAGATTTAGAAAACTAACGCATGCCCGTTACAAGTAGCCTAAGGATTTGCCGCAATACTAGCGAAAATAAGATGAGTTCCTTTTGATTCTGAAATCTATTCTTCGCACGGAATATCTAACGTAAAATACGTATACCCCGTCGAGCTAACCCGTTTCTGTCCGCTCCAAATGCCAATGGAATATTTCAAATTATGCTCTCCGCATTCGATCTCAAGTTCCTCGTAGGGCATAAAGATCTCGAACTGGTTATAGACGGCGTCTGCATATGCGGGCGTAAATTTTTTGAATACAGAGACTGAACCTGTCGTCGAATAAAACTTTTTATTCGAGTCTTTCAGTGGCTTGCCGTTGGCCGTATAAAAATAGATCGCGAACGCAAATTCCTGTTTCAAGCCGTTCTTTACTTTGAAATCGGACGTGAAGGTCATCCCATCCTGTTCTGTCTTCTCGTCGTAGCCTTCGAAATCGACCGAAACATCGCTAAATGAGATCGTCGGTCCGCTTGGCTGGACCGGAGGCTTGACCGGCGTGGTTGTCGGAGGCTTGTTGACCGGCGGTTTTGGGACTGTCGCAATGTCCTCATCAAAAGGATACATTTCTTCGATGATCGCTTTATCATTTGCTGAAAGAACCGAATTGGATCGAACTTTCGCTCCGCCCTTGATTAACTCGGGGGGATAATAATAATGCATGATCGAGAGGGGGTCATAGACACCATTTGAGATCTCACTGTCATTTCCATACTTTTTTAGGACTTGAGATTGAGTTTTTTCTCTCGACCAGCCTTGCTTGGCAAAATAGGCATAAACCGCCTCTTCATTCCATTGAATATTTTGGTTTTTATTTTGGTGTTCGTGATGCAGCCCAAGAGCGTGACCAAATTCGTGCAAAGTGGTTCGCCTAAACTCTTCTTCCGGCGTCTTATCGTTAAACCAGCCAAAATTCATCGACGCTCCCGTTGCATCGCGGACAAATTGAGACCCATTTTCTGTTTTAACCTGTGATTGTCTGGCAGAATCTTTACCGAAATATGACCACGAACCTTTGTCGAGAGTAAAACTGATACGAATCTCAGCGGGTCCGGACTGAACAAAAACAAAATCAATATTGGCGAATTCTTCCCAAGTCTCGGCGTATTGCCGCACCTTACTTTTCACATATTCGTTTCCATCAAGAAACCGGACACGAATCTCTTGTCCCGGTATCCATTTTTTTGACGGCTGATAGACTGCCCGGGATATTTTCGACGTGGCGGCCCGGTCCGGGATCACCAGATCGGTAACGCAACTGTAAACATCAGTCGTTTGGGCAAAAGTCGGAGTTAAGACTAATAGTAATAAAACACAGGACAATAATGATAGATTCAGACTTTTCATAAGTTCGGTGTTGGACGTCTTGGGTTCTCGGATAGTTGTGTTCTAATTCCTTTCAAACGCGACGTTACGCTAATCGTAAGTGATATTTCAAACGACAGTTAGACGTCAAGTATAAACTGTGTTGACTTCGGTGCGAATTAGGAAAATACTAACCTTAATTATGAGTGAGATATTTGACCTGACAACACGGCCTGACGCCCAAGTATTTTACCAACGAGGAGATGTCAACGATCCGAGGCTCGGTGAAGTTGTATCGCACGATCCTACTCATTACGATTCGGCCGATGTCGTCATATTAGGCTGCCCGCAGGACGAGGGCGTGCGGCGGAATAATGGGCGTACCGGAGCGTCCGCCGCTCCAGATTTGATCCGCGAGCAGTTTTACAAGCTCACTCCTTTCAACATAAAGAAGAAAATATTTGATCTAGGAAATGTTGTTATTGGCTCGACGCTTGAGGAAACGCACGAAACGCAGTTTCAGATAGTTGCTCAGCTTTTGCGTGACGGTAAACGGGTGATCGTCCTTGGTGGTGGTAATGATATTTCGTATCCTGACGGCGTTGCGATGGCGGAGGTCTTTGGCCCGGAATGGTGGATCGGCGTTAATATTGACTCGCACCTTGATGTGAGGATCGCTGAGCAACGGAATAACGGCACGCAGTATCGCCAGCTATTGGACGAGAAACGTTTACTGCCAACATATTTTTATGAGGTCGGATATCAGTCTCATCTATGCTCGCCGGTCTATTATGATTACCTTCGCGATAATGGTGTTCACCGCATCAGCCTCGAACTTTTGCGTTCGCGAGCCGAAGCCGACATTGAGATCAAGGAGCAGATCAGGCAGAAGTTTATTGGGCACAGTTCGTCTTTGAATACTTTTTTGGCTTCGATATGGACGCTGTGCGTTCGGCAGATGCTCCCGGCACGTCTGCTCCTTCGCCGTTGGGTTTGCGAGCGGGTGAATTCATCCAACTTGTAAAATACGCTGCTTCACTCGCGAATACCAAGATAATCGAATTTTCCGAGGTAAACCCAACATATGACCAAGACAACCGCACCACAAAGCTCGTCGCGATCGGGATGCATAGGTTTTGCTCGGGTGTAGCTTGACACTTACCCGGCCTTATCATTATCTATCTATATGTCTGAAACAAAAGTATTTACAGATGTGTCGCGAGAGCGGCTAAATCGATTTCGCCGCGAACTAGCACAATGGGGCGTTAAGGTTCCCGACGGCGATGATGTTCAGGTGTCCGGGCCGTTCGGCGTTATCTTGCGTGCGACTTATGACGAAGCATTGAAGACACTATCCCTATCGATCGTCGAAAAGCCAATGCTCATTCCGGAATCTCAAGTTTGGAAATTCGTGGATAACGCCGCGGCAAAGTTGAAGACGTAGTCGCGGATATCCCCGCGGGTTATGATGCCGAATCCGTGCATACTTGACACACTTACAACCATTTGGCATCCTAATTGTTCGCTTTTCTCTTGGATTTGCGACGAGTGTAGTCTCTTAGCTCAGTTGGTAGAGCATTACCTTGACAAGGTAGGGGTCAGCAGTTCGAGTCTGCTAGAGACTACCATTTACATACTTTCGATAAGATGCTTACGAAGTACTTTGCTGTTTTTACAACTACTACGCCCCGCTTCTAATAGCGGGACAATCGCGGTGTCTCTCGGGATACTGCAAAGCAAAGTCGCTCTTATCGGATCTGATCTCAGTTAGTAGTAGGAAGTTTGTTGATCATTAGATCTTTTTTGAGCTTGGCTTTGCAAGGGCAAAGATTCTATCTGCGTATGCGGATGGTCTGACTTAATTTATTGGTATACGGTGAACAGAATATGAGCGAATTAAACATCAAATTTGGCGATAACCAGCGGTCTATTCCCGCTCCCGCGACTGTGGCGGATGCGATAAAGGCGTTTGACCGCGATGGCCTCAAGAAAGCACTTGCCGCAAAAGTAAACGGCGAGGAGCTGGATCTGAATCGCGAATTGACCGCGACCGACGAGGTTCTCTCGATCGAGCCTATTATTGCGGATTCACACGATGGCCTTGAGCTAATTCGCCATTCGACCGCTCATCTGCTTGCTGCTGCGATACTCGATCTGTTTCCCGGCACAAAGCTCGGCGTTGGCCCGGCGTTGATGGAAGACCCGCGTTATGGATTCTATTACGATGTCATCGCTCCTCGAAACCTGACCGAGGAAGATCTGCCCGTCATTGAGAAAAAGATGAAGTCGATGGCCAAGCAAAATCTGGTCTATCGCCGCGAGTTGGTTGATAAGGCGAGAATACTCGATATTTTCAAAGAACGTGACGAGCCGCTCAAATGTGAGCTCATTACGGATAAAGTTACTGATTCGGCAACGCTTTATTACATCGACAATTCGCCATTTATTGATTTCTGTCTCGGCCCGCACGTGCCGCATACCGGTAAATTGCAGGCTTTCAAACTGCTTGCGTTGTCCGGAGCATATTGGAAAGGCGACGCCGAACGCGAGCAGATGCAGCGTATTTACGGAACCGCGTTTGCAAAGCAAGAAGAGTTGGACGCGTGGCTCAAACAGCGTGAAGAGGCTGAGAAACGCGACCATCGTAAACTTGGAAAGCAGCTCGACCTATTTTCTATCGACGACGATTACGGCCAAGGACTGATACTTTGGCATCCGAAAGGCGGCATTATCCGCAACGAGATGGAACGCCTGCTCAAAGAAGAATTGGAGCGTCGCGGGTACAGTTTTGTCTTTACGCCGCACATTGCGAAACGCGATCTGTGGGTAAAGAGCGGCCATGAGGGTAACTATTCCGATTCGATGTACGCTCCGACGAGCATTGAGGATGAGGAATACCGGCTCAAGCCGATGAACTGCCCTTTTCACATCGGCATTTATAAATCGAGCCCACGCTCGTACCGCGATCTGCCGCAGCGTTATTCTGAAATGGGTACCGTTTATCGTGCCGAGCTTTCCGGAACGCTCCACGGCCTGATGCGTGTTCGCGGTTTTTCGGTAGATGACGCACATTTATTTGTGCGGCCGGATCAGGTTCATACCGAGGTTGCGGATTGTTTGGATTTTGCCATCAAGGTTTTTGAGACCTATGGTTTCGACAAGGTCAAATTTGAACTGTCGGTTCGCGGTGGTGCTGAAAATAAAGGTTATCTCGGCTCTGACGAAGATTGGGCCGATGCCGAAAAGCAGCTTGCGAGTGCTCTCGAAGAGCGAAATATCACCTACGAACGCATCGAGGGCGAGGCCGCGTTTTACGGGCCAAAGATCGACATCAAGATCGAGGACGCCATCGGCCGCGTGTGGCAGCTTGGCACAATTCAGCTTGATTTTAATCTGCCGGAGCGTTTTGAGCTTGAATATACAGGCGACGATAACCAAAAGCATCGTCCGTTTATGATCCACCGGGCATTATTTGGTTCGATCGAACGATTCTTTGGCGTGTTGATCGAGCATTACGCGGGGGCGTTCCCGCTGTGGCTCGCGCCCGTTCAGGTGACGGTTTTGCCGATCACCGACCGTATCAACGATTATGCCGAACAGGTCGCGGCCGATCTCAGAGCCGCCGGTTTTCGTGTAGAATCGAATACAATATCTGATAAGATCGGTGCAAAGATACGTGACGCACAGATGCAAAAGATCCCTTATATGCTCGTGCTGGGCGATAAGGAACTCGAGGACGGCACGGTGGCCGTTCGCGAACGTAAACAGGGCGACATCGGTGTGATGACGCTAAATGAGTTCAAAGAGAAAATTGCGGTTGAGAAATCAGCCGCAGTCTCTAGAACGGGTTATTAACAACGGAGGCATTTATCGCTAGAAGATTTGGTGGAAAATTTAAGCCGCGGTTTCGTGAACCGCTGCACCGGACCAATGAACGCATACGCGTTCCGTCCGTTCGAGTTGTAACCGAGGATGGTGAGCTTTTTGGCGTTATGGATACGCGTGATGCTATCCAGGAAGCCCGAAATCGCGGTATCGACCTGGTCGAGATCGCACCTAAGGCTCAACCGCCGGTCTGTAAGATGATCGATTACGGCAAGTTTCTGTATGAGCAAAAGAAAAAAGCTCATGACGCCAAAAAGAAACAGGTCACGGTCGAGGTCAAAGAGATCAAGTTTCGCCCCGGCACCGACGATCACGATTACAGTTACCGCATGGAAAATGCCCGTAAATGGCTAAACGACGGTGACAAGGTCAGAGCCACCATCGCATTTCGCGGACGCGAGATGACGCACCGCGAGCTGGGGGGCAAGATCCTCAAAAAGCTTACTGCGGATCTGATAGACCTGGCAGATGTCGAGGTTTATCCAAAGATGGAAGGCTATCAGATGTTCACGATCTTTAATCCAAAGAAAGCGAAGGTCGCAGATGCCAAAAAAGCTACCCCAGAGGTAGTCGAAAAGGAAGAAAAACCGGTCAAGGCAGCGAAACCTGCAGCCAAGAAACCGGCGGCCAAGGCCAAGGCCGAGCCGAAAACAGACGAAGACGAGATTTTTTAGATAGTTAGACAGGAGAGAGTTATGCCAAAACTAAAAACACACAAGGGCGCGGCAAAGCGTTTTCGCTCAACCGCCAGCGGCAAGTTCAAACGCGGACACAGCCACGCACGTCATATTTTGACCAAAAAAACGAGCAAGCGTAAACGCAATCTGGATATCGATTGCTTAGTATCCGAAGGCGATCAGAAACGCGTCGAAAAGATGCTGCCGTACGGAAGAGATTAAAGGATAAAGGCGAAAGGATAAGGGATAAAGTTCTGAAACACTTTAGCCTTTCTCCTTTATCCTTTCGCCTTTGAACGACTGGAAGGAGTGAATTATGCCAAGAGCAAAACGTGGTAATAAACGTTTAGAAAAACGTAAGAAAATTTTAGCCTTAGCCAAAGGCTATCGTGGAACGAAATCAAAACTGTATCGCTCGGCCAAAGAGTCGGTCGAACGAGCACTAAACTTTGCCTACACCGGCAGAAAGCTGAAAAAGCGTGATTTTCGTAAATTGTGGATCGTCCGTATCAACGCGGCTTGCCGTCTTAATGACATCAAGTATTCGCAGTTCATTCACGGCCTGAACCTCGCCGAGATCGAATTGGACCGCAAAGTCCTTGCCGACATGGCGGTAAAGCAGCCTGAAACATTTGCGTCGATAGTCGGACAGGCAAAGGACGCTATCGGCAAACAAAAGCCGACAGTAGCAGCCTAAACACATATGATCCAGGGTCTGAGAACGGCGGTCTATAAGGTCGCCGATCTTGAACAAGCAAAAGCGTGGTATTCCGATATGCTCGGGATCGAGCCGTATTTTGATGAGCCGTTCTATGTCGGCTACAACGTTGGCGGTTATGAACTTGGCTTAGATCCTGACATGGACGGTGTGACAACGGGCAACAACGTTGGTATCTACTGGGGAGTTGCGGATGCAAAGGCGTCTTTTGCTGAACTAACTGCAAAAGGTGCTGAGGTGGATACTGAACCTCTTGAGGTCGGCGGTGGGATTATTGTCGCAACCGTGCTGGATCCATTTGGTAATGTATTCGGTATCATCGAAAACCCGCATTTCACCCAGAGTGAAGCGGGATAATACTAGATATCAATAAAATGATATTAAGGCGTCTGGATATTTGTCCTGACGCTTTTTTATTTCTCAAATTCCCAATTCGTCTTTCGCCTCTGCAAAACATCGTACAGCAAAATCCAGATCCTCACGAGAGTGTGCCGCTGAAACCTGTGTTCGGATACGTGCCTTCCCTTTGGGTACGACCGGAAATGAGAAAGCGATGACGTAAACTCCGCGTTTCAGCATCGCTTCGGCCATTTTTGTGGCAAGCACCGCATCGCCGAACATTACGGGGACGATCGGATGTTCACCGGGAACGATCTCAAGGCCGATGGACGAAAGCTTTTCGCGGAAATATCTTGTATTGTCCATCAACTTGTCGCGAAGTTCAGTCGACCCGTTGAGCATATCGATCGCCGCAATGGCTGCCGATACGATCGGTGGTGCAACCGAATTCGAGAACAAATACGGCCGCGAACGCTGGCGCAACAGATCGATGATCTCTTGTTTCCCGCTTGTATAGCCGCCGCTGGCACCGCCTAGAGCCTTGCCGAGCGTTCCAGTGATCACATCGACGCGATCCATCACATTATGATGTTCGTGAACGCCACGTCCGGTTTTACCCATAAAACCTACCGCGTGCGAATCGTCGACCATCACCATCGCGTCATATTTATCGGCTAGATCGCATATCTCCGGCAATTTGGCAATAAAACCGTCCATCGAAAAAATGCCGTCGGTTGCGATCATCTTAAATCTCGCCGACGAAGCTTCCTGCAATTTCGCCTCAAGATCGGCCATATCGCCATTTTCGTATCGAAAACGTTGGGCTTTGCTCAAACGAATTCCATCGATAACGCTGGCGTGGTTCAGAGAATCTGAAATTACCGCATCTTCTTCACTCAATACCGTCTCAAACAGCCCGCCATTCGCGTCAAAACAAGACGTGTAAAGGATCGTGTCCTCGGTCCCAAGAAACGCACTGATCTTCGCCTCGAGCTGTTTGTGTATCGTCTGCGTCCCGCAAATAAACCGAACCGACGACAACCCAAATCCCCACTCTTCAAGCCCTTTCTTCGCTGCCGCCACGATCGACGGATCGTCCGAAAGCCCAAGATAGTTATTCGCGCACATGTTCAGTACGCTTTTGCCGCCGGTGACGTTAATATGAGCTTCCTGCGGGCTCTCGATGACACGCTCGCTTTTATACAATCCGGCATCCCTGATCTCATTCAGAACTCCGGCAAAATGTTCCTGCGCTTTTCCGTACATATTTTTAACTTCTTTCGTATATCTCGCGCTTAATCGTCCTATATCTCACTCCAATCCAAAACAACCTTCCCACCATTTCCCTCTCGCATTGCTTCAAATCCTTTCTCAAAATCTTTGTAAGAATAGCGATGAGTGATAACCGGCTCTATATCTAGACCCGACTCGAGCAAAACGCTCATCTGATACCATGTTTCATACATTTCACGGCCGTAAATACCCTTGATCGTCAGCATGTTGAAGATGACGGTTTTCCAATTGATCGAAAATTCGTCCGAAGGAATTCCAAGAAACGCTATATTCCCGCCGTGCGTCATGTTCGCGAGCATGTCACGAAAGGCCGAAGGATTGCCGGACATTTCCATGCCAACATCAAAACCCTCTTTCATACCCAATTCTTTCTGCACGTCTGCTATCGACTTCTCGCGAACATCAACGGCCAGTGTCACATCAAACTTCTTCGCCAGTTCGAGGCGGTTCGGATTAACATCCGTTATAACAACGTGCCGAGCACCCGCATGTTTTGCAACCGCCGCAGCCATAATGCCAATCGGCCCGGCTCCGGTAATCAGAACATCTTCGCCGAAAGTTTCGAACGCAAGTGCCGTATGTACCGCATTACCGAACGGATCAAATATTGCCGCAACATCAAGATTTACGTTTGGACTGTGCTTCCAAATATTCGTGAACGGCACCGCCATGTACTCTGCGAATCCGCCGTCGGTATTGACGCCGTAACCAAGCGTGTTGGCACATTTATACCGACGCCCCGCTAAGCAATTGCGGCAGCGACCGCAGACCAGGTGGCCCTCTACGCTTACAATATCGCCAACGTAAAAGTCATTGACATTCGAGCCAACTTCGACGATCTCGCCAACCAACTCATGACCAAGTATTGTTGGCACTTTGATCGTGCTTTGCGCCCACGCGTCCCAATTGTATATATGAAGATCTGTACCGCAAATGCCGGTCTTTTTCAACCGGATCAACACGTCATTAATACCGATGGTTGGTTCCGGCACGTCTTCGAGCCAAAGACCGACCTCGGCCTTGCTCTTTACTATGGCTTTCATTTTTCAAAGCTCCTTATGGCTGTACAACGGCTACATTTTCCATGATATCACCGCTAGAGGTCCGGTCAAAAGAGGTCGTATAACACGTTTTTAACCACGTATTTTACGAGATTCCGCATCACTGCTAGAATTAGGTTTTCAGTCGCTGCTGCAAACTGATATTCTCTAAACTTATGTCCGAAGAACGAGATCGAGTCGAAGCGATTCTGACCGCATTCCAAAATGAATTTGAACCTTATGCCGACCTAAGCCTCGATGGGGCGTCGCTCGACGAGGTCGAAACAAAACTGCGTGAGGTCGCCGAGATAAAGGTCCGCCACACCGGTAAAAAATCAGCGATCTCAGGTGCGATGAATTTGGTGGGTAAAGTTGCTCCTGATGAGCGCGCGGGATTTGGTCACTTTGTGCAGTCTGTCCAGAAGGATATCGCCGCCAAGATCGATGCGGTTGAAAGGACACTCAATGAATTCATCACAAGCGCAAAGATAGAAAGCGAGCGTCTGGATGTAACTTTGCCCGGCCGCCGGCCGCGAACGGGCCATCTCCACCCCATCACGATATTACGGCAAAAGATCGAGGATATCTTTGTCTCGATGGGTTACGCGATCGAGGACGACCGCGAGATCGAAACGGATCATTATAATTTTGACGCGTTAAATATCCCCGAGGGACATCCGGCCCGTGAATCTCAGGATACGTTTTACACGACGCAGGGATTTGCCTTACGTTCGCAAACCTCGACTGTCCAGATCCGTGCGATGGAACGACGCGGTGTTCCGATCCGCATCATCGCTCCGGGCAAAGTTTTTCGTCGTGATACGCCCGACATGACCCATGTGCCTATGTTTCACCAGATCGAGGGCCTCTGCGTCGATAAGGGCATCACGATGGCCCATCTAAAAGGCACCGTCACGGAATGGCTCAAACGGCTGTTTGGCGAAGATACCGTGACGCGTTTTCGCCCGTCATACTTCCCTTTTACCGAGCCGTCAGCGGAGTTTGATTTTTCGTGCTTCAAATGTCACGGTACCGGTAAATTTGACGGCGACCGCTGCCGTCCGTGCAAAGGTTCGGGCTGGATCGAACTCGGCGGCTCCGGGATGGTCCATCCGAACGTCTTGAAAGCTGTCGGCGTCGATCCGACAATCTATTCCGGCTTTGCGTTTGGCTTTGGCCTCGAGCGAATGGCTGCTCTGATGTATTCGATCGATGACATCAGGCATATGTTTGAGAACGACGTAAGGTTTTTGGAGCAGTTCAAATAGAGCGATGGGCCTCCGAAAAAAGAACATCATTATCGGAATAATTGCTTTGCTTTTGGGTCTGCTGTCACTGATGATGTTCGGTTTTGAAGTCCGCGACGGCGTTTTACAAGGTAGTCGGAGTCGTGGAATGACCCAAGCCAATAACCCAATAGGGTTTTACGTGAGCATCGTGTGCGAGTGCTTGGTTGGTTTGGCCCTTTCGGCTTTCGGTGTCTATTCGATACGACGAAAAGATTAATCTGAGACAGTTTTTGTTATGAATATCAGCTACAACTGGCTAAAAGATCTGATCGATACAGATATGACTGCGGACGATGTCGCGGCACAGCTTACCCGTGTCGGCCTCGCCGTTGAGGGCATTCACCCGCACCATGATGACTACGTCCTTGATATTGATCTGACGTCGAACCGGCCTGATTGCTTGTCGCATATTGGTGTTGCTCGTGAAATTAGGGCAATTACGAATTCACAATTACGAATTACGAATGCCGAAGGCCAAGGACCGAAAACCGATGGCCAATCTCTAGTTACGATTCAGGATGCAGATCTTTGCAATCGATACACCGCCCGCATCATCCGCAATGTGAAGATCGGCCCGTCGCCGCAGTGGCTCGTTGACCGGCTTGAAGCCATCGGTGAACGTTCGATCAATAACGTTGCTGATATCACCAATTATGTAATGCACGAGCTTGGGCAGCCGATGCATTCATTTGATCTCGATAAATTAAGCGGCGGCCGCCTTATTGTCCGTAAAGCCAACACCGGTGAAAAGATCACGACGCTCGACGAGGTTGACCGTGAACTTGATGAAACGATGCTGGCGATCTGTGACGCCGACATACCAGTTGCGATCGGCGGTGTTATGGGGGGATTGGATTCGAGTATTACCGATTCCACGGTTAATGTGATACTTGAGGTAGCATACTTTAAACGTGAGAATATTAGGGAAACATCCAGAAAGCTGGGGCTCGCCACAGAAGCAAGCTATCGCTTTGAACGCGGCGTTGACATCGAAAACCTTTTGCTGCGTCTAATCGTGCAACTCAGTTGATCTGTGAACTTGCAGGCGGCAAAGCCTACGATTTTGTGGATATTTATCCGAACAGATTCGTCGCAAATGCCGTCACTTCGGCTCACATCTCCGCTTCGGTAAAGAGACTGACGGGTTTGTCGGTCGAAACAGGCGAATGCGTTCGTATACTTAATGCCCTCGGTATTTCCGGCTCAGACGACAATAAATCATTTACTTCCCCGTCGTGGCGGCATGATATCGCTATCGAAGAGGACTTGGTAGAGGAAGTCGCCCGTCACGCCGGATACGAAAATATTGCAAATGAACTACCACCAGCGTACGGTGCGGGTGAGTATCAGCGATCGGAGCCCCGTAAAAAGCGTCTGCGTGAAACCCTGGCCGACATGGGTTTTGACGAGGCGATCACATACAGTTTTATCGACACACGACACGATGGCGTATTCGAGAATATACCGGAGCTATTGGATGAAAAGGTCGAAAATATGTACATTACGCTGCAAGATTCGGTGATCGACGGTGCATTGAGAATGCGGCCGAGCATACTTCCCGGCTTGCTCGACGCAGTTCGTCTTAATCTCAACTTTCAACGACGCGATCTCAAGCTTTTTGAGATCGGCAAAGTCTTCGCTGCCCATGCCGGCGAAGATAATTTGCCAAATGAATGCGAAATACTGACTCTCGCGGTAACGGGCGGCGAGATCAGCGAGGGCAAGGCTGTTACCGTTCGCGAACTCGACCTATACGACGCCAAGGGTGCGTTAGAAGCGGCTCTTGAGGCTATTGGTGTATCAAATGCTGACTTTACCTCTGCCGAGGTAAAACATTTGCGGAAAGGCCAGACTGCGGCGGTTTCGGTTGATGGATCAAGGGTGGGATTCATAAGACGTTTGAGCGACGATATAGCAGCGGGCTATAAATTCAAACATCCCGTATATGTTGCTGAGGTTGACCTTCAAGCAATACTTGATATAGCTACGATACCGATCGCGTATCGTCCGTTGTCTAAATATCCTGCTATTACGCGTGACGTGTCGCTGCTAGGCGACCGAAATGTATCCTTCTCCGCTATCCGGGAAGCGGTTACCGAACAGAACTTTGAGCTTTGTCGTAACGTTAACTTTGTCGATGTTTATGAGGGTAAAGGTCTGCAAGAGAATGAGCGTTCGATCACCATACGTTTGGAATATCGCAGCGACGAAAGGACCCTGATCGAGGATGAGGTTGAGGCTCTACATAAGCAAATACTCACCTATTTAGAGCAAAAGTTGGCAATAAAACCGCGTTTTTGATAAAACCCTCATCTTTTACTTGAAGTTTTCCGCAAAAGCCCTGATAATGTTTTCCACAGTCCTGACAACTTCTAGTTTGGAGACCCCTGAATGAATGCCTTAACGGGAATGGAAAAATTCTCGCATCTTGAGGACAAGATCTATCTAACGATCGAGTACGCCAAGAAAATGCGTGAAGAAAAAGAACGGCTCGAAAAAGAGCTTGCGGCACTGAAGAGTGACGCATCAGGTGCTGTCGCTGAAAAGCGCGTTCTCGAAGACAAGGTCGCAGATCTGTTGTCGGAACGTGATTCCATCCAGCTTAAGGTCGAGGCTATGCTTGACGCGTTAACATTGATCGACGCAGACGTCGCCGAGGCTGTCGGCAGATAGGGAAAAACCGTTATGTCAGAACAAACAATCCGCGTAGAGATCTACAATCAGACATACAGCATCCGCTCTGACGGCGATAACGAGTATATCCACGAGTTGGCTGAGTACGTCGACCGCAAGATGCGTGAGATATCGTCGGGCACGATGACGGTTGATTCTCTAAAGGTCGCGATCCTTGCTGCGCTGCATATCGCGGATGAGTTTTTTCAGCTTAAGCAATCCCAAGCCCAAAATGATGCCCAGCTAGCCGCTCGCAGCACCGAATGCTCGGAAATGCTCGACCGCATACTCAAACATCGAGACATCGCCACGCAACAGATCGAGACCGAACAATAATTTCATTTACAATTCAGAAAGCACAATTCAGAAATATTCTGCATTGTGCATTTTTTATTTTGCATTTCGTCGCGTTGTGCTAGGATTTGGTTGGCGAAGGAATTTGACTGCGTGATTCGTGACCGAACGCATACATAATTGAGCCAACATATGAATGTCGGGAGGCTAATGCCGGTCGTCGGTGCTTTTCTCCACGGAGCCAAGCCATAGACTCCGGCTTTGATATCTCGATCTAATCGGAATAGAAAGCCACCCACCTGTAACTAACAGGTTCAATTCATACGTTCGAACGGTTTCGCGGTTCTCATTCGCCAAAATATTAAAAGACGCAAGATGAATAGTCTTGCGTCTTTTTAATTGTTTGATTCGAATTCGATCGGCTCATTTTCCAGCTCTTTTCGTATTTCCTCGGTCATCTTAGCAGATTCGAGTGCAAAGGGAGTTCTTTGGACGGGCAGAAAGTTTCTTGAGGGCGAGTTCAGAATCGGCGAGGTTTCCGCCGCGGCTTGCCGCCGCCTCGATCATCTGCAGGCGGGCTTCGGCCTCGGATAGCATGACCTTTGCCTCTTCGTTAATATTTGAGATCTTTTCAATATCAACGGATATTTGTTCGCGAAATTCGTCAGCCCTTGCACTCTTTAATTGCTTTAGCGAATTTTGTCGTCTTTTAGCGAGCGAAAGCTCTCGTTTTGACGACCTTACGATACGAGTCGCTGTTAGTCGCGAAGCCAGCGTTTCCTTGTAGGCATCAGCGAGCAGTAGATCACGAGCCTCGACGGCCTTTAACGCACGCTTCTCGCTCGATTTGAGCTCGTTCATAAACCAGCCGATCTCTTCTGCTCTGATACCGTCTGCCGCGATCTTTTCGCGCATTTCCTTGGTCCACTTAGTTCGTTTGTGTATAAGCAGCCCCATCGTGAACATTCCCGCTAAAAAGCCGATACAAGTCATAACGATCCCAAGAAAAAGCACTATAACGGCTGTCGGCGGAGCGAAAGGTGCGAGCAGCATCAGCAGGAGCGTTATAATTGCGGGTATCGCGGTCAACGCAATCGGAGCAGCAATAGCCCCTGCAAGAAGCTTTCGTCCACGTGCAATGTCTCCTTTAGTTATCTCGTACATACCTTTCAGATGTTAAGAGTCTAGCGCACAGCGATGCATTTTGGGGAGAGTACGGACATGGATTTGTCGTCGAAAAGTCTAGGATAAAGGGGAGAAATATATTACTATTCAAATGTTCGAGCCAACTTATATGAATCGACGCAGATCAACCATATCGCTGTTGTTCCTAATGCTGATCTTGCTGTGTGTCTCTTTTGCAGCAGCACAGAACACAGAGCCCCAACAACGCGTTCGAACAGTTACGATACCTATCTCAATCTTTACAAAACAGGAACTCAAAGAAGGGCAACTTGATGAGTTTGTACAAGCTGATCGGCTGATTGTTCGTGAAAATAATGACGAGCAGCAAATACTTTCGATCAAAAGCGTTGGGGATTCGCCATTGTCGATCGCATTTTTGATCCAAGAGGATATGACGTCGAATTTCAATCTCCAGATCAAAGACATCCAGGAGTTCATTCGCGGGCTGCCAAAAGGGACTCGAGTGATGGTTGCCTATTTGCGCGGTGGCACGTCGGAGGTAAGGCAAAAGTTTACAGACGATCTGGATAAAGCTGCAGCTTCGTTTCGGATCATTTCCAGCAGTCAGTTTGCCGCTCCGCGAAGCCCATATGACGGCGTCAGCGATACCCTAGCGCGTTTCGACGCTATGCCTGCCGGAAGACGGGCCATTTTGTTGTTTTCAGATGGGTTGGACACCACAAACGGATTAAACCTTGCGTCAATAATGCAGAGTTCGGATCTCGATCAGGCAATCCTAAAGGCTCAAAGAAAAAGTGTCGCAGTCTATTCTTTCTACCATCCAACAGCATTGACCGAAAATTCGAATTCGATGCTTGGCCTTGGCGCGCAGGGGGCTCTGCAAAAGCTTTCTGACGAAACTGGCGGGCGTTCATTTGGTCACGGATTTACTGCACCGATCAGCTTTATACCTTTTTAAGGATATGTTTATGTCGCTAAACAGACAGTTTGCACTCACCTATCTGTCGACGCACATGAAAAAGAATTATTACAAGGTCAAGGTCTCAAGCACAAATCCTGAGATCAAGATCGAGCATCCACGCGGGTATTATTACCGATGAAGTTGGGCGTTTGTTTTTGTCTGACAGACCTGACAAACAAAAACATCCTCTTTGATAAGCAATCCGATCCAAAATAGCGGAAAGAAAAATACCAAAAGACAAGCGAACGTCACCCAACCTGCTGTCGATATCTGCCGTTCAAATCGAGGCATATATCGGCTGCCGCAATTTGGGCACATATATGTGTTGGATAATGGGTGAGCTTGTTGATACGTCAGCGGGGCAGCTTGATAGTTTGGCTGCGGCTGACCAAGTTGAGCGTTTTGAGGACGCGGTTGATTGATCGCCGTTGTCGGCCTTGCCTCATTTTGTGTCTGAAACTCATCCGTTTTCCACGAATAAGGCCGCGGAGCCGAGTGATCGAACGGATTGCTCATCACCGGCTTTTGAAAATTGAATTTCGTCCCGCAAAATCTGCAAAAGATCGCCTCGGGCGTGTTAAGTTTTCCGCAGTTTTGGCAAGAATTCATATCGACGAGCGTGAGCATCAAGCTCTCATTTACGAATGATAGCAAAGAAATGTTCGTTTATCGATAGCTTTGTTGAAAACCTGTTACAACGCTTTATGTTGCCTATTCGTCTAAAAAATCGGGTAAGCTAATGGCATAAACTCTCTCGCTCTCTGACCAAACTTTATGAAAAATCTGATCATATTTGTCCTGATCGTGATGCTTTGCTCGTTCGTTGCTGTTCTGGCCCAATCTGATGCCGATCTGCGGCTAGTTACCGAAAAGGACAAAGCTAGCCGCGACGCGGCGGAAAGCTAATGACATTACCTGCCGGCGAACATGTTTCGCGTGGGTTTACATACATGGATAACCGTCATTTCCCCGAGGCTCGAGAGCATTTTCAAAAGATGCTGGATATCTACCCGACCGATCCGCTGATCCAGCGTGCCCTGTTCGGAATGGGCCGAGCCTTGATGTGGGAACGCCAGTACGCAAAGGCGATTCCCTACTTTGACCGTTTAGCTCGAGAGTTCCCCGCATCAAAGGACGGCCGCGAGGGGCTTTATTTCCAGGCTTCATGTGAAGTCCGCGTCGGGAACAATGCCGAAGCCGCGCGGCACTGGCAGAAATACACCGTGATGTATCCGCAAGGCGAGCGAATCGACGGTTCATACGTCAACTCGATCGACGCTCTTCGCGAAGCCGGGCTCGACGCCGAGGCTACAGCGTGGGTCGAAAAGGTTCGCGAGAGATTTCGCGGCCAGCCGACCGAGACGAACGCTTTGCAGGCACGGCTTCGGATGGAGATCAACCGTGGCAAATGGGCCGACGCCGAAGCGACCGCTGCTTTAATGCAGGCTCAAGCTAAATTTAGCGGCTCGATGACCAGTCTCGATGAAATCAAATATCTCCGAGCCTCGCCCTCGAAAAGCAAAAGAAAAAGACCGAAGCGATCGCGATGTATTCATCCATCACCGATACAGGTGCGTCGTATTACGGCGGGCTCGCCTCGAAAGGCTCGCGTCGCTCACTAGCGGCGTCAAACGGACGGCGGCAACGGCGCGTCGAACCGACGATTTCCCCGCCGCATATCGCGAAGATGTTTTGCGTGAATCTAAAAAGCGTAAGCTCGACCCGCGATTCATCATGTCGATAATGAAGGTAGAAAGCTCGTTCCGTCCGGGCGTCAAATCGCCGTCGGCCGCACGCGGATTGCTGCAGCTCGTTTATGATACGGCAGTCAAATATAACAAAAAGGCCTGCTACCCAAATCTGCAACCCGACGATCTCTACACGCCAAGCATAAATATCGCTCTCGGCTGCGAATATATCGCCGATCTCAAAACACAGTTTGGCGGCCTTAACGAAGCGATCGCCGCCAGCTACAACGGCGGCGAAGACAACGCCGCCCGTTGGCTCAGCCACACCAACCCCAAAGATCCCGGCATTTTTGCGTCCGAGGTCGGTTTCGCCGAGACAAAGAACTATGTATTTAAGGTGATGACCTACTACCGCGTCTACCGTGATCTGTATGATGAGAATCTTGTGAAGAGATAATCCGTCCGAATGAAAAAGGGCCGCATCAGCGGGCTTTTCCAATCCGTGATACCGTTTTATTAGTCGTTGACGATAGGTTGAGAGCGGAGAATATAGTTGTGACCATCCAGCGGAAGCTGGCCAAATTTCTTCCAACGGGAATTAAGAGTACGTAGGAGAGTTGGATCTTCTTTGTAACTCGCGGAAGAAACCTGAAATTCGACGCGGAACGACGGATACTCGGACTTAATGATCTCCGCCTCAATAGTTCCCCAATCTCTTTTTAATTTGGGAAACGCGCTTCTAGCGGCACTTTCGTCAATCGTGTAGCCAGCCTCTAACGTAAACGTCTGATGGAATTCGTAAGAGGTCGAAGGTTCAACTATTTTTTGCCCGGTCCGGGGTTGGGAGCCGGGGGCCCCCCCCCCCCGGGGGGGTACGGGGGGGGCCCGTGGTTTTTTCCCGCCCCCGGGGCCCGCCTTCCAGGATCTTTCCGGTGTCGGCGGTATTTGCGATTGATGACAAGAATACAAGATTTCGATTTCCGCGGAAATAATCGGGCTTAAAGATTATCATCGGTCCCGACGAGTCGTTCCTAAACTGGAGATATACGAGGAGCGTGAATTCCGGCTTAAGCTTGCCGTCCTTCAGCGTCACTTTTGCCGATCGTCGTGCTACGGAACCCGTCAAGGTGTAATCGTCACCCGCGAAACCAGTCGCAGCGACTGTCAAGATGACTACCAGAATTAGGAGGACCGATTTCATGACGGCAATATAGCACATTGCATTCCGGCAAAACCCCGACACAGACTACTCCTCCCAATCACCTTGTCCTTCGCGTTCGACCTGATAGCCTGCCGCTTCCAGGTGTTTTTGCACTTCGCGGCCATGTTCGTTGTCGCGGACCTCTAGAAGCATTTCGATACCCACGCGACCCAGCGGGGCCAGCCACATCGCACGGCGGTGAAAGACCTCGATTACGTTGGCATGAGTCTCTGCAACATGGTTTAGCAGCGCGGCAAGCATTCCCGGTCGGTCAAGGACAAGCAGTTTGAGCATGATATAGCGGCCTTGGTGCACAAGAACCTGCTCCAAGAACGCGGGCGAGAAGATTGGCGTCGATATTGCCGCCGCAGAGCACCGCACAGACCGTATCGTCCGGGACGAATAGGCACTTTATTCGCCAATAACGCCGCAAGCCCGGCTCCGCCAGCCCCCTCGACGACGAGGCGGTTGTTTTGCACACAGAAAAATATTGCACGCGCGATCTCCTCTTCACTCACCTCGACGACCTCATCGACAAGATCCTGAATAAGCGGGAATGTGATCTCACCAGGACTCTTCACCGCGATCCCGTCAGCTATAGTCTGCCCCGGTTCGGCGTACACCGGATGTCCGGCCTTTAATGAAGGGTTGACCCAGGCAACGTTCTCAGCCTGAACACCAATAATGCGGGCGTGAGGTTTGAGAGACTTGACCGCGATGGCAATGCCTGAAATCAGGCCGCCGCCGCCGATAGGCACGACTACGGCGGAAAGATCGGGCAAAGCCTCAACCATTTCAACGCCGATAGTTCCCTGTCCGGCAATGATCCGTTCATCGTCGAAAGCATGGACGTATGTGTAGCCTTCCTTCTCCTGTAATTCACGCGAATAGGCAACCGCCTCGTCAAACGTCGCGCCGTGCAGCACAACTTCGCCGCCAAAGCTGATCGTCGCGTTGATCTTTGTGAGCGGTGCAATCTCAGGCAAAACGATCACAGATCGAATTCCATTAGGCGTCGCCGCCAAAGCGACGCCCTGTGCGTGATTACCGGCCGAAGCCGTTACGACTCCCGCCTTTTTTCCTCGTCGGAAAGCTGCGAGATCTTGTTATACGCACCGCGTATCTTAAAAGAGCCGCCTTTTTGTAAGCACTCGGCCTTGAGGTGAGCACTAGCCCCGACCACACGTGACAATCGGGCGTCAGAGATCATCGGCGTTGGAATGATAATACCGTCGAGACGTTCTCGGGCGGCTTCGATATCGGATAGTTTGACTGTCATACTTGTGCGAATTATAGCAAAGATGCCAGAAATGAGATATATTTGCAGTGAATGAAACACGGAGGAAATATGCCTGAAGCTTTTGGTCTTGGAGCGATATTTTCTCGCTTTTTTAGGTATTGCGTTGCTTGTTATTGCGTACAAAACGATCAAGATCGTCCCGCAATCGAGCGTCTTACTGATCGAGCGTCTAGGGCGCTTTCATCGCGTCGCGGCAAGCGGTTTGAATATCATCGTGCCTTTTTTTGAAGCTCCGCGAGCGGTCTATTGGACCAATGTGCGGCCGGGGACGACATTTATTGATTCGCGCGAACAGTTCATCGACCTGCCGCCGCAATCCGTCATTTCGCGTGATAACGTGATGATGGGCGTCGATTCGGTCGTTTATTGGCAGATCACGGATCCGATCAAGGCGACCTACGAGGTCAAGGATCTGGTCGGTGCGATCGTGCAGCTGACATTTACCGGAATGCGTAGCGTAATCGGTAAACTCGACCTCGACCACACGCTTTCAAGCCGCGACCAGATCAATAACGAACTCCGCATGATCCTCGACGAGGCCACCGACAAATGGGGCGTCAAAGTTACCCGCGTCGATATCAAAAACATTACGCCGCCTGAAGACGTTCGGATCACGATGGAAAAACAGATGACCGCGGAGCGTAACCGCCGTGCCTTGATCCTCCAGGCCGAGGGCGACAAACAAGCCGCGATCACCCGTGCCGAGGGCGAAAAACAAGCCGCCGTCACCCGTCCTGAAGGCAACAAACAATCCGCGATCCTCGACGCCGAAGGTGCTTCGCAAGCCCGCCAGATCGTACGCCACCGCCGAAGCACAGGCGATCGCCCAGATCTCCAAGCGCGATCGGCGACCGTGCCCAAACCGCCCAGTATTTGATCACGCAGCGATATGTCGATTCGATGCAGGACATGGCTAGGACGCAGAACTCGAAAGTCATATTCATGCCGATGGAAACGAGCGGCGTCCTGGCGAGCGTCGGAGCCTTTAAAGAAATTTTGCCGCAACCGGCGAAACGCCGACGAGCTGCCAAAAGCGCCGCGTTCGCCAATGAATTGGAGAAATAAGTTAAGAAGATGTATTAAAGACCGCTGTTTTATTTGGACATTCGCCGTCGCAGTTCTTGGCGTCAGGGCGTTTATTCACAATCACGGAACCTTCACCGAGGCTGCGCCGCCAAAAGCGTGCTTGATTTCACGATGAAGGACATCGACGGCAAAGACGTCAAGCTCAACACCTACAAGGGCAAAGGTCGTCATGATCGTCAACGCCGCCAGCAAATGCGGCTACACGCCGCAATACGAAGGCCTGCAGGCGACTTACGAGAAATACAAAGACCAAGGGTTTGGTCATACTTGGCTTCCCGGCCAATAATTTTATGGGCCAGGAACCGGGCACAGAGACAGGAGATCAAAGAATTTTGCATCGAAATATAAGGTAACGTTCCCGATGTTCGCCAAGATCTCGGTCAAGGGCGAGGACCAGCATCCGCTCTACACTTTTCTGACCAAAAAGGAGACAAATCCGGAGTTTGCCGGCGACATCTCGTGGAATTTTAATAAATTCCTCGTCGACCGCAAAGGCAAGGTCGTTGCCCGATTTGGCTCAAAGGTCAAACCCGACAGCCCGAGGTCACCGCGGCTATCGAGAAATATTTGGCGTTGAAATAACATCGGCTTTGAGTCCCGCCTATGCCGGCCGTTGCATTTTGAGAGGCCGGCGGGACCTGAGGCTTGTTTACGAATGAAGTTTCTAAAGATATCTTTTCTTTTGCTTTTTGTGGCCGTGGTCGCGGTGTGCGGGTGCTCGTACTGGGTTTATAGTTCGGTCAACACCCGTGAACACACCAAGGCCAACGAATATATCAAGATCGAAAAGGCTCGACACCGCCTCAGATCATCGCGAGGCTCGCCGCGGACGGCATCATCTGAGCGAAACCGCAACGATGGCATACCTACGTTTCTTGGCGACGGCAGCAAAGCTTCAAGCCGGCGAATTTCAATTCCCTTCGCCGGTATCGACGCTGCAGGTGCTGAAGATACTCGAGAAAGGCGAAGACCGCACGATCAAGCTAACGATACCCGAGGGCTTTACGCGTTTTGATATCGCCAAGCGTATCGCCGAAAAATTCCCTCAAAATCCGCCGATGGATGACAAAGCGATACTCGCCTTGATGGACGACGTCACGCTCATCCGCGACATCTCGCCAACGGCGAAAAATCTCGAAGGTTACATGTACCCGACCACCTACAACTTCCGCGCGGAGCCAACCGCAGGAGATCATCAAACGGATGGTCGATCAGTTTCGCAAATTCTGGAAACCGGAATGGACGCAACAAGCGAAATCGCTCGGCCGCACGCCTTCGTGACGATCGCTTCGCTGATCGAAACCGAGACCGGCGTCGAAACCGAACGCCCGATCGTCGCCGGCATCATCAACAACCGCCTCGCCAAAAACATCCCGCTCGGCATCGACCAGACGAACGTTTATATCGCCAAGATGCTCGGCAAATGGGACGGCACGATCCACAAGAGCGACCTCGAGGTCGATTCGCCCTACAATACCCGCACAAAGACCGGAATCCCGCCCGGCCCGATCTCGTCCGTCACCGAAAGCTCGATCAAGGCGGCCCTAAATCCTCGCCAAACGACTACATTTTCTACGTCCGAAATGTCGACGCAAATGACGGCTCGCATTGGTTCTACGCATCGGCAGCCGAATTTGAAAAAGGCAAGGCAAAATATCAGCAATGGCTGGAAAAGAGCGGCAAGGAAAAACGTTCGAGCGAGGCGAATTCGAACCAATGATCAAGCTCCTAGCCCTTGACCTCGACGGCACAACGTTAAATTCTCAGGGCGAGATCCCTGACGCCAATCGCAAAGCGATCCGTGCGGCGGAAGAACGCGGTGTGCTGGTGACGATCGCCACAGGGCGGCGGTTTCGGGATGCACAGCCCGTCGGAATCGATCTCAGGTCTGAATGCTCCGCTGATCACCCACAACGGGGCATTGATCAAATATGCGGAGTCGGAAGAAACGCGTTGATTGTTCCTGCTTTCGACCGAGACGAGTCTTGGAGGTCGTTCGCGTTGGCAAAGACTTTGGCGGCGACGCATTGGTCAGCGCCGATCCGCACGGGCATGGCACGCTGCTTTACGACCGGGTTTCTGACGATAATCTGCCGCTCAAGAAATATCTGCGTTGGTCCGAGGCCCTCCACGGGGGCGAGCCGGACCGGTGGGCGTTGAGCATGTCGAAGTCTTGAGGACATTCTTCCCCGACCACGAGATCGTGCATATTTCATTCTCGGGCAACTGCGGCTCGATGGTGCGATGAGTCGGTCTTCGGGCGTGTCCGCTGCTATCGAACGATTTATTTTGAATTAGGAGAATATTTAGTGGCAAACAGAACAGCAGTTTTAGAAACAACCAAAGGTACGATCAAATTTGAGCTTTTAGAAGCAGACGCACCGAAAACGACCGAGAATTTCCGCCTTTTGGCCGGAAAGAACTATTACGACGGCGTCATCTTTCACCGCGTTATACCAAATTTCATGATCCAGGGCGGCGATCCGCTTGGCGAAGGCTATGGTGGCGAATCGGCTTGGGGCGGCAAATTTGACGATGAGATCGATCGCGGTAGCGAGCTTTATGCCGGCATCTACGACAAAGGCACCGTCGCGATGGCAAACTCGGGCCCGAACACCAACGGTTCGCAGTTTTTCATCATGCACATCGATTATCCGCTGCCGCCGAGCTATACAAAATTCGGTAAGCTGATCGAGGGCCACGACGTGGTCGATGCGATAGCCTCAGTTCCCCGAAATGGGAACGACAAGCCGCATGACCCTGTTGTGATGAACAAGGTCTATATCGAAGAAGCCTAATGCGAGCCGTCGTCCAACGCGTCTCGCGTGCCAAGGTTACCGTCAACGGAGAGCTCATCGGCGAGATCGGTCGTCGGATTGCTCGTTCTGCTGGGCGTCACCCACGCGGACGACAACGGGACGCGGACTATCTCGTCGATAAGATCATCAACTTGCGGATCTTCGACGACGCTGACGGCAAGATGAATCTGTCGCTCGCGGACATCAAAGGCGGATTGCTCGTCGTATCGCAGTTTACGCTTTACGGTGACACACGCCGCGGGCGACGGCCATCATTTATCGCGGCCGCACCGGCAGCGAAGCCAATGGGCTGTACGAATATTTTGTCGCAAAGGCAAAAGACGTAAACTAATGTCGCGACCGGCGAATTTGGAGCAATGATGGATGTCGAACTCGTCAATGACGGCCCGGTCACAATAATCTTAGACAGTGAAAAGACAATCTAGTATGAAATATCATTTAGTTTTATTGATCACGCTCTCATCGTTTGCAGCCCTCCTGTGCGGCGACGAAAAAAGCAGCCAACACGAAATCCCGCGGCAAGCAGAGATCAAGAAAGGCGTCGCTCCGATCGCCGATGCCGAGATCGCCGTCATTCGAAATGGAAAACTGCCGCATACGGCACCATCAAGATCGAACTTTATTCGAATATCGCTCCTAAGATGGTTGCTAGATTTAAGGAGCTTGCTAAAGAAGGTGTTTATGATGGCGTGACTTGGCACCGCATCAACGACCTGGTGATCCAAAGCGGCGACCCGCTTTCAAAAACGACAACCCCGCGGATGACGGCACCGGCAAGTCGAACAAGCCCAACGTCGAGGCCGAATTCTCCGACATCCCGTACGCTACCGGCATCGTCGGTGCGGCCCGCGGTCAGGACAACAACTCGGCGAATTCGCAGTTCTTTCTCACGCTCAAACGTGAGACCGGCTTTGATAACCGCTACACCATCTTTGGCAAAGTCATCGAGGGGATGAAAAATGTCCGCACCCTTTCCGGAGTTCACCCAAAAGAAGGCGAGCGTCCCGTCGAACCGCTCCGGATCAAGCACATCAAGATCGTTCCCGCGTAAATAGATAATTGCTTTACGCTCGCGTAGCTCAGCTGGATAGAGTGCTTCCCTCCGAAGGAAGAGGTCGCAGGTTCGAACCCCGCCGCGAGTACCAATAAAAAAAGGCGTCTACATAAAGACGCCCTTTTACTCTAAAACACCTTTTGACTATTCCCTGACTTTCAGCATCGGATCGCCAAATAAAATCCATGTTGTTCTAACGTCCGAGTTCGCAGGAGTTTGAGCCTTAGCGTCGATGACAAGATCGCCCATCCGTTTGATGTTGCCAATACCGATCTGTTGGAAAAACTGCCGTCCCATCAACATCTGAACATCTGCTGTTGTCTTACCTGACGATGCCCAAGCGACCGGGCCGCCACCAACCGTCGATTTCACCAAAAGTTCCGCGATCGACTCGTCATTCGAAGCGGGACCAAGAAAATAACCGTTCAAACAAGTCAGCATCGTAAATATAGCCGGTCCATTTGCATTGGTGAGTTGTGGCACCGACGCGTTACTTAGAAAATTTTGATCCCAGAGACTCTGCGCACCATGACCAGAATAATTCACGATATATTTTCCATTTGGAACGTTGATCGCACTGACCAGATTGCTCAGGGCTTGTGGATTCCCGTCATTTCATTCGGAGGCGGTAACCCACGTGGCACGTAAGTTTTCGGTACCGCCCCGGGCATCTGATTAGCCAGGTCTTCGCTCATCACACCAAACTGATAACCATTAGGAACGTCATAGGCAAAGAGCACGCCGCGGCTCATGGACTGCATAGCCGGTGTTTCAAACGCCGTAGTTTTATTAAATATCGTCGTTATAACCGAAGCGAATCTTGCGGGTACGCGTCCAATAGCCATTTCAGCAAGACCGTCGCCATTAAAATCCGCTAACAGGTCATCCGCCGGCACCTCATTGTAGATCGTATTGATTATCTTAGTCGGGACATAGTCAAAATTGCCAAAGTTTCTGAAATTTTTGGGATCATAACTTGCGTCACCCACCAACAAGACATACTTTTTGCCCGCTATTTGGCTCGTCCAATTCTGATGAACATGTTGCAGAAAGTCTCGAACAGCATCGCCGCTCAGCAAACCGTAGCTGTATTCATCATAAATATCAGCAACATCAACGACCTCAACACTAAAACTTCCGCCGGCGACACTTCGACGATAATCAGCCCAAGTGTTCGAGGCAGCCATAAAATCGGCTTGCGAATAAGAGATTATTACCAAGTCAGCATTTCTGACCGTCGACGATAGATTTGAAGGATTATTTACTGTTATCGACGACGCTTGCATTAAACCCGAATCTTCGACCGCAAAGATCGGCTGTAACCTCTGCCTAGTTGGCGGGTATTGAGCACTGAAAGAGCTTGGCCCGGTTTGCTGCGTCGTAAACCCGATCAACTGAGTAGGCGACCCGTCCGTACCAATATTAAATATTCTTATATTCGCGGTCGAAAATCCGGAAAGCGTCGTTGACTTGGCCGGTGCTCCCGTAAATAAGAGTCTATTTGATTCCGCAAGATACGCTCGATTATATTGCAATCGTATCGAATCAAAATAGCTGATATCGCCGCCGCCATTAAGTGACGTTAGTTGAAAAGTATTATTTCCCTCAATGAGAAGACTGGTCGGAACCGTAAATTGAGCCGAATAATGCTCACGAGGGAAAGCTGCATTTGCGATGCCGATCTCAGTACCGTTCAAAACAACCCGCACCGAAGGCGTGACCGTCGCCGAATACCCTTGCATATCGAGGTTAACGGTAAATGTAGGCTGGGTATAATCAACGCCTGAAAGAGCCACGATAACATTTTTAGGAGAATTTAATACGGCGTTTCCCCAAAAGTTCTCCGCGTCACCATTTAAGATCGAACTGTCGTAGGTTACACGTTCACGTTTTAGCGTGTTGGCTACATAACTAGCAGAGACACCGATAGGATCGGCGCGCTTGATCCGCTGACTCGGTATACGTTTGCCGACATTATTAACATCGACGATCAGGTAATAGATAGCGGTATCGCTTTCTTGGGTCTCGATCGCCTTGCCATAAAAATCCATGTAGACGCCGCTCCCGTCGGTACCGATAATGACAGATTGCTCGATACCATCGCGATATAGCCGCCAGTTTGCCGTGTTTGCCGAGGTGAAAATATTTGATACAGGATTAATATCGGTGTTAAGCCGAACGCGGTAAAATCCATCTTTTTTAACCCCGATCTTAATTCCGGGGATATTGACCACCGCGCGGTGGACATTGAGATTGACCGCATCAGTAAACGAAGTGAGATTGCTTTTAGCACTTTCCGTGCCAATTAGGTCAGTAGGTAATGTGTTTTGAAGCTCGCCGTTCCGTCCGGTTGAAACCCTGATCAGCTCTGCTTTTGACATTCCGGCCTCGGCATCAAAATTTGCCGTATAGCGAACCGAAGCAATTGGAGATGAGAGCCTGCTGCCGTCCGGCCCGATCGCTTCGACCACATAAGTCGTGCCTAGCGTTCCGCTCTGGTCGAAAAATTCGTATTTTCCACCATACATTGTCTCCGAGCCCAGCTTTGACAAAGAACCGGTGATCAAGTTTTCGCTGGCCTGTTGTTGGCCTCGCCTGCCGATCCGATAGACCAAGAATCCCAAATTTCCTGTCTCTGCGGCCATCTGCCAACGAACATAGGCTCCGCCGCCATCGGTAATGGCTTCAACGGTCACAAATTGCGCGAATGATCGTATGAGGCCAGGCCTGGGTTTAAAGGTCGGCTCGAAATCCTGCAGATTAACCTGTTGGGTCTCCATTTTGTTATCCGACCGAGGTTGGCGGATCTTCTGCCCAAAAGCCGGAAATATGCCCGAAAGTATTAGCGTTATCAGTAATATAGCTGCTGAGGTCGTCTTCATTCGTTTCTCCAGTTCAAGGCCGGAAGGGGGTCGGCGCACAAATGTCCAATTTAACACTCGAAGCTTACCACTCTTAACCCTATTTTTCAAGAAAAATTGCCGTTAAAAGCAGTGTGTATAAACGCGGGCGGTTAGATTCATTTGCCCGCAAATAATATATGTCAAGAACTACGAGTTTTATTCCGAAATTTATCCCGCGATCAATTGTCGGAGAACAAAGGGTAGAATTCCGCCATTCTTGTAATATTCGATCTCGATCGGTGTATCGATCCGCAATGTTAATTGGATGTCGCGACTCTCGCCTGCGTTGTTCGTCACCCGTAAAGTTACATCCTGCAGAGGCTTGACATCAACACTCTCGAGCCCGACAAGGTCATATGTCTCCGTACCGTCAAGCCCAAATGATAAAGCACTTTGCCCGTCCTTGAATTGCAAGGGCAATACGCCCATGCCGACTAAATTTGAGCGGTGGATGCGTTCAAAAGACTCAACGACGACGGCCTTGACCCCCATTAACGCAGTTCCCTTAGCCGCCCAGTCACGCGAACTGCCGGTACCGTATTCTTTACCGCCAAAGATCATAAGGGGCACTTTTTCGATGTCGTATTGCATTGCGGCATCGTAGATGGTCATTTCGTCACCATCGGGCTGATGTTTCGTGTAACCACCCTCGGTCGGTGTGACCATCGTATTTTTAATGCGGACATTTGCAAACGTACCGCGAAGCATCACACGGTCGTTGCCGCGACGCGACCCGTAGGAATTGAAATCTGCCGGACTGACCCCGAGTTCTTGCAAATATTTACCCGCTGGCGAGTTGGCCTTGATCGCTCCGGCTGGTGAGATGTGGTCTGTGGTCACCGAGTCGCCAAATACTGCGAGGGCTCTAGCACCGCGAATGTCGCTAAAGCTGCTGGTTTCCATCGAAAAGTTCTCAAAGAAAGGCGGCTCTTGGATGTAAGTCGATTCCGCATCCCACTCATAAATCGTGCCGGTGCTAGATTCAATGTCATTCCAAAGCGGATTTTGCTCCGCAAATTGTGAATAGAGCCGTTTGTAGGTTTCCGGGTCAAATGCCGCCGATAGCACCTCGCGAACCTCGTCCAGCGAAGCCCAAATATCTTTAAGAAAAACGTCATTGCCGTCGCGGTCCTGACCGATCGGGTGCAAGTAAACGTCCTTGACGACCGTACCAGCGAGAGCGTAAGCAACAACCAGTGGAGGCGACATTAAAAAGTTTGCTTTGATATTTTGATGAACCCGAGCCTCAAAGTTGCGGTTTCCAGACAAGACGGACGCGGCGACAATGTCGTGCTCGACAACCTCTTCCTCGATCGCCGGGTCGAGCGGCCCTGAGTTTCCAATACATGTCGTGCACCCGTAACCGACCAGCTCGAAACCGACCGCATCAAGATGTTCCTGCAAACCCGTCTTATTGAGATATTCCGGTAACAACTCGCGAACCCGGTGCCAATGATGTCTTAACATACGGCGGTACTTTCATCCCAAGGGGCGTGCGCCTTTTTTCGCAACGATACCGGCAGCGATCATCACAGCCGGATTTGATGTATTTGTACACGAAGTGATCGCAGCTATCAGTACATCGCCGTTACCGATGGCGGTGTTAATAACCTGGCTATCTTCGTCAGAAAACTCAACCCGGCTCGGCGTCGGACGATTGTTCATCATCTCGACCTCGGTCGTAACATTGGTATTATCAGGGGAAACCGTGCCGTGTATCGAGTCCGGTGCTGATTTCTGACTCTGTTCGCCGCCGCCCTCGACAATGATCTCGTGACTCTCACCCATCGCGACCGGATAGCGCTTTTCAAGATCCGCGAGTTCCTTGCCATAACCGCCGTCCGCTGCCGATTTTGTAAATAGCTCGATAAAGCGATCATCGAGTTGCGAAAGCTCGATGCGGTCCTGCGGGCGTTTTGGTCCCGCAACCGCCGGACCGACGGTCGATAGATCGAGATCGATAACCGTCGTGTAATCGACCTCGCCCTCCTGCGGAATGCCGAACATCCCTTGGGCTTTGTAATAATTTCGGATCGTGTCGATCTGCTCCGCAGGTCGGCCGGTGTTTGCAAAATACTCGAGCGTCTTTTCGTCCGTGCCGAAAAAGCCCATTGTCGCCCCGTATTCCGGTGCCATATTGGCGATCGTCGCACGGTCGGTTGCGTTAAGAGCTGCCGCACCCTCGCCAAAAAATTCGACGAATTTGCCGACTACGTTCGCCTTGCGCAGCATCTCGGTAATTCGCAGCACCAGATCGGTCGCCGTCGCACCTTGAGGCAATTCCCAAGTCAAATTAACGCCTACAACATCCGGCGTAAGAAAATAAACCGGCTGCCCAAGCATCCCTGCCTCTGCTTCGATACCGCCAACGCCCCAGCCGACGATTCCGACGCCGTTGATCATCGTCGTGTGCGAATCCGTACCGACCAACGAATCGGGAAAATAAACGCCCTCACGCTCAAACACACCTTTCGCCAGATATTCGAGATTCACCTGATGGACGATACCTATGCCCGGAGGCACGACGCTAAAACCGTTAAACGCCTGCGTTCCCCACTTCAAAAAGCGGTATCGCTGAGCGTTTCGCTTAAACTCCATCTCCATGTTCTTTTCGTACGCCGTATCGCTGCCGGCATAATCGACCTGAACCGAGTGGTCGATGACTAGATCAACGGGCACGAGCGGTTCGATAACGGCCGGGTCTTTGCTTTTTCCCGCCGTCATAATTACGCAAAACGGATTCGAGAACAATACGTACCGAAACCGGCAACCGCGAGATCTTCCCCAACCCCGCCGCTTCCAAAGCAGGCAATGAATAAAAAGTCCCCGTACCGCCGTCGCCGGTGGTAAATGTCTGACGTGAATTAAAGAGTGTGTGTGTCATAGTAATTTGTTTGGTGAGGTGTCCAAACTACTATTATAAAAGGGTTGCGGCAGAAATGCGAGTGCGAACGAGCATCTGGGAAAAGGTGGGGGAAAGGTGGGTTCAGGACTGCGATTCTACGATATTTCTCCATTTCTTGGATGCTAGCAATAGACGGCTATATGTTCGGCACCGATTCTTGGTCCTTGTGGGGGCGCTGGCACCAGCCTGGCCTTTTGTTTACTTTCGTACCGGCTTGCGCATTAGATCAATGACTTTTATACTCTTAATTCGCTTAACCGGCGCGTTCGTCTATCGGTTAGGACGCTAGGTTCTCAACCTGGAAAGAGGGGTTCAACTCCCCTACGCGCTACCAACCACCTTCCAATTACGAATTTCAAATTTCAAATTACGAATTGATGATCCGGCTCTCCCGCCGGTCGCGGGGGGGGGGGGGGGGGGGGGGGGGGGGGGGGGGGGGGGGGGGGGGGGGGGGGGGGCGGGGCTTTTTACCCGTGACGCGGTAATCGCCGGTAAAGCTATTCCATTAGCCGCAAACGAGGATCGGCATCATCTTGGACGGTAATATCAAACTCCCGCACAATAACGGTCGCGACCGCTCCCCGCTGCGCAACCCCTGGTTTCTCCACGCATTAGACTGGTCTTTGGTGCGGACAGTCCAACGCCGATATTACGGAATGGTGCCGTAACTATGGGCCCTTCATTAGCTGTCCGCCAGGGAGGGTAGGTACGGGCGGGCGATAACTCCCAGCGTGGCGTCACCGGCTGATACGGTGAAGAAAGCCTTCGTATTCGAACTATCGCCATCAAAAGCTCCCGGGATCCGTCGGGGGTCTGCCAGGCCGGCCCGCGCGGTCGGCCGGGGCGTTTTGGTGGGGGTCGTAGGTATCGCCGGCCAAGCTCTTTTACCCGAATCGTCCGCGCAGTGGCGGGGCCCGACGCAGTGAATTCGATCCGTAGCGTATTACCCTGTTTTGCTTCGGTCTTGACCGTCGAGGTCTGCCCGGAAGCGAGGGGAACATTCAAAACAACGGGCTCGTTCATGCTAGCTGTATCTGTCGCCCCACTCGCTTTCGCAAGCATCAACCGCAACCGCCGCTTTCTCAGCGCTGCAAGATTGGCATCCTGCTGTTCTTTAGTCTCACCTTTTGGCTCGGTAACGAGTGTGCCAGAGATCTTGTCGCCGGTACGAATGTCGTCAGGGAGCTTGACGGTAACGCGTCCCTCTTCGTTCTCGACGGTTACGGTGCGAAGCCCGTCAGAGGTTTTCGCTGTGAAGAGTGCTTGCATCGGGGCCGCATCGGAAACAACGTAACTATTTGCGAAAACGATGCATGAAAGTGCAGCAATGCCAGCTACTAAGACTCGAATCAGATCTAATTTGCTGACCACAATAAACATAATTCCTCCGCCATTTATATCTGCTGACAGACTGGTGAGATATTTGACATTTGCGCCGAATTATAGTCTGTTTGATATCTAAAAACAATGAATTTTTGAGGGTACAAGTATGATCGTCACAACAGGTTTTGATATTCAGGATCGGCAGATCGGACAGTATTTAGGTGTCGTTCGCGGCATCGTCGTGCGTGCGACCGGTTTAGGACGTGGCATTGTCGGCGGATTAAAATCACTTGCGGGCGGCAACATCGAAGAATGGTCGGTCGTTTGCGAAGAGGCCCGCAAAGAAGCATTTAACCGTCTCGTCCAGCACGCTCACGAGATCGGAGCTGATGCTATCATTGGTATGCGTTACGACGCGACCGAATTCTCCCAGACCGCGACGGAGGTTCTGGCGTACGGTACCGCCGTCAAACTTAGATAAATATGGACGACAAGATCAGATGCCAGAGCTGCGGAATGCCGATCTCGGATGATTTTAACAATTACGGCACTGATGCCAATGGCTCTACTGTTTCGGAGTACTGCATGTTCTGTTACACGGACGGTGGTTTTACAAACCCCACTCAAACCGTCGACGAGATGGTGCAGAGCTCGATAGATTTTATGAGCAAAGAATTTAAGATGCCGGTCGAGCAAGCAACACAGATATCGAACGATGTAATCCGCAAGCTAAAACGCTGGAACTGATCTCTAAAACACAGGGGCGCTTCCGTTACGCCCGATCCGCAGGTCCGTTATCCACCTCGAAAGCCGGTTGCTCATCCGACGCGGATCAACGAACTCAACGATCCCGATCGTCTTTCTCGGTTTACCATCACGCAAACCAAGCGTGATCTCACTGAGCATTTTTACCTCTGAAAATCCCGAGCGGATCGTTGCCGTAGGCTTGATACGCAGCTTTATCTGGTCGTCTGACAAATACGAGATGCGACGCGGAACATTGAGTCCCCATCGGTCGCGTTTGAAATCACCTACCTCACAGGCCGCATCGCGTTCGTGGATATTCCCATCGCGGATGAGAAAGAATTTCCCGGCCGCGGCGCGATCTTGGACACCACCATGCCGTTCAAATACAACGGTCGAATCTATAAAATGAGCCCGTCCCCACATTCTCGACGCAAGTTCGCGGTAATGGACGTTCTCGCTTGAAATTTGGTCGTGATAACCTGTGCCGCGAAACTGAACCGTCCGACGCACTTTACCTCGACGTCCAATAAGCATAATCTTGCCGCTGACATCTGCACGTGGGGCAACGAGGTTCCACATTCCGGGAGTTCGCGTCCCACCGGGCGGCATCAGGTCGGATTCGATCAGCAGCCATTCCATCTCGGCACGGATGCGTCGGCCGCCCGCCGTTCGAACATCAACGGTTACGAAAAATCCGCTACCATACGATGCGGTATCTATCCGGAACGATGATCCACCAACCACGCAGCCATTAACCGCACCCGATCGAAAATCGCCGTCGACGTATTCATTTATCGAATTGAACACAGGCCGTCCATCGACCGAATAGACGAACGAAACCGCCGGAAACCGGTGTTTTCCGGAGTGGATGACGTTTGCGGGAACATTTGTATTTGAGTGAAATCGAGGAGAAAGGACGTAATTGTCGTAAAAGGCTATCACCACGGCTTCGCGGCCGTCGTCGGATAACGCATCAAAATGCCAGCTTTCAAATGCATTCGGCCCGGCGAGGTTGTGCCACGAGTCGTCCGAGAGACTCGAACAAACTGAAATTTGTGACGCAGATCGCTGTGTGGCTTCATCCGACATTGTAAAAATGAATTCAGGATTACAGAAAATAATATTTATGGCAAACTTTGACGCGAAATACGAATCTGTAAGGCGTTCGCACTCCCCTATTTTATCCACAGAGGAAAATCGATGAAAACTATCACAACCACTCTTTTGCTAATGACGATCACGGCTCTCACGTTATTCGCGACCGGCTGCCCGCAGCGGACGAGCATAGCCGATATTGAGGCGAATCCCGGGAAATATCAGGATAAGGAAGTAGTCGTCGCTGGCGTCGTCAAAGACAGCTACGGCCTCTCGATCCCGGGCACAAAGATCGGCGGCGGCGCATACAAGATCGATGACGGAACAGGTGCGATCTGGGTGCTCGTCACCGACGGCGCCGTCCCGCAAAAAGGTGCCGAGGTCGGTGTTAAGGGCCGACTCAGCACCGGCATCAGCTGGAAAGGCCGCAACTACGGGCTCGGCATTTACGAAAAAGACCGGCGTTACGGTAAGCGGTGATTCGTCGGACTATAATTGAATGGTAAAATTGAGCGGTCCGCTAGATGCGACCGCTCTATCTTTATGGAAACGCTTTTATCCACATTCGACAGAAGATTCACCGCGATCGACTCACGCTCGCGCGAGCTGCTTGAATTAATTCCCGATCATTTTCTTTACAAACGCCCTCGGGAAACTCGCAGCGAAATGGCACCATTCTCTTGCGGCGAATACATCCTCCGGTCGGCAGCGATGGTTGAGAAGACATTTGGCGGTATAACGACTCGGCTGTGGGATGATCCTTTTGAGTGGACACTGCCAGAAAAGCTAGTTAACAAAGAACTGATCTTTGCCTATCTCGACGAGGTCGAAGCTACGCGAGTCAAAGGCTTTGCATTTTTCACCTCCGACGGCGATCTAAAAAAGAGATTCCCGCCCCGGAAACGCTTCGTCCCCTGGCTGATATCCTGCTCGAAACTATAGACCTCGCCTCCCATTTCCAAGGCCGTGCATTTGCTCTATTTCAAACCCTCACAGACGAGAAGCTGCCTCACCTGTAGATTGAGCCTCAAACTTTTGCACAACGAACTTTTTCGTGCAAGAATTCGTTAAGGCTTGAGACTTAAAGATCCTAACGAATAACGGAGCGACGCGATGCACTGTCCTAGCTGTGGACAACAACAGGTTTCTAATGAGACAAAATTTTGTTCGCGATGCGGTATGCCGCTCGGCGTCGTAGCTGAGGTCGTCGCTCACGGCGGATTTCTGCCGCAACTCGCCCAATTGAATCAAAAGAAAAAGTTTTTCACGAAAAAGTCCGGTGTGGTATTTGGGACGCTTTGGTTTATTTTTTGACAATGTTCTCGACGGCATTTTTTGGCATTCTCGGTGCACCTGAGGAACTGATCGGAATTATTGCGATCACGGGGGTTTTCGGCGCGATGATGATAATTATCGCTTCCCTCATATTTCTACCAAGTTCAAAAGTACCGGTTCTGTTACCGCAGTTTCAGCCTCCCCAACAGCCTGCGATGTACGGAGCAAGCGGGCAATACGCACTGCCGCCGCAGCAATCGATCCCGGCTAATATGTACAATGCCCCGCGTCCGGCTGGATCATGGCGTGACACGAACGATCTCGAACCAACAAGCGTGACCGAAAGTACAACGCGGCTGCTGGAAAAGGATGAAAAAATAATCTGATGTTTTGCCCTCAATGCGGACAAGAAAGGATCTCGATGGACACGAACTACTGTTCGCGTTGCGGATTTCTTTTGGCAGCGGTCGGCGACCTTTTGCAGACCGGCGGTGTAAATCCATTGGCAACGACTCGCACGTCGTCTAAGCAGTCACCAAGAAAACGCGGGCTTAAGCAAGGGCTTTTTCTCTTCTTACTAACATTTCTCGTGGCTCCCTTGATGGGAATGGTGACGGTCGCATTGAACATTGAACCGTTTCTTGTAGGATTTGCGGTCGTTTTCTGTTTTATCGGCGGGTTGCTGCGTATGGCTTATGCGTTAATGTTTGAATCATCCGAACCCGGAGTCCCGACGCTCGAAGAAAAAGTTCTCGCGGGTGCAAACTCACTTCACTCAGTAAAGGCAAACGGGTTGCCGCCGCAATCGTCAGTACCAGCGCAAAACTATTTTACGCCGGTTGCCGGTAACTGGCGTGATACTAACGACCTCCAACCGACAAGCGTTGATGAGGGAAAAACTCAGCTTCTCGAAAAAGACGAAACTCCTCAATAACCGATCGCTTTTCCGTCACTTCTCGGGTCAATCGCTCCCAAACGAACGCCCTTTTCATCGATCATAATGCCTGTAGCTGAAGCCACATTGCCGGAATTATCGTTAAATATATGTCCGTAGCCTCGCATTATAGCCATCGTATCCGGTGATATCCCGTTCGATTCCCACATAATACTATCGGGCAGCCATTGATGGTGCATTCGCGGGGCTGAGATGGCTTCGAGGATGTTCATGTCGTAATCGATCACGTTAATGATCGATTGCATAACGGCAGAGATGATCCTGGGCCCCCCGCGGGCACCTAACGCGAACCATGTGCTGCCGTCTTTGCGCGTAACGATAGTCGGTGTCATCGACGACAAAGGCCTCTTCTTTGGTTCAACTTTGTTGCGTTCGCCTTGTATCAACCCAAATAGATTTGGCTTTCCGGGTCGCGCCGCGAGGTCATCCATTTCGTCGTTCATCAGAATACCCGTACCTTTTATTGTGACACGCGAACCATACAGGTCGTTGATCGTGTAGGTATTTGCGACGATCATTCCGTCTTTATCGGCGATAGTGTAGTGTGTCGTTTCCATCGGTTCGCGGCCGCCGACGGTGCCGAACTTAACGTCCCGGCTTGGCGTAGCTTTGTTGGCGAGAATAGTGCTGCGGCGCTCTTTCGCGTAGTTTTTATCGATCAATTTCGCAATTGGAACTTCAGCAAAATCGGGATCTGCCATATACTCCGAACGATCGGCAAACGCTCGACGGGAGGCTTCGACGTAGAGATGATATTTTGCGGCAGTATTCGATCCGAGAGCACGCATATCGTAGCCTTCGAGGATATTTAGGGTCTCAAACATCACCATTCCGCCCGAACTTGGCGGTGGCATCGAGACAATTGAAAATCCTCTATAGCTCCCGCGAAGCGGTGTTCGCTCCTTGGCGACGTAGTTTTTCAGGTCTTGCTCGGTAATGAGGCCGCCGTTGGCTTTCATATCGGCGGCGATGAGCTTCGCGGTCTCGCCACTGTAAAAATCGCTCGCTCCTAAGCGTGAGATGCGTCCCAAAGTTGCGGCAAGCTCAGGTTGTCTGAGCGTGTCGCCCTCCCTGAAATATTTTCCCTCGCGTAGAAAAATACGGTTCGATTCAGGATAACGTTTGAGCGTGTCTTTGTATTCAATAAATAGCTCTGCGAGACGATTCGAAAGCACGTAGCCGTTCTGGGCAAGCAGCCTGGCGGGCTCAACGAGTTGCCGCCAAGTCACCTTTCCGCTGCCGTACTTTTTGAACGCCAGCTCAAACCCGGCTAACGTCCCCGGAACACCGGATGCTCGGTATCCGACGGTCGAACTTCCCTCGCCTTCGATCAGATCGCCTTTCGCATCGACAAACATATCGCGGCTCGCCGCTCCCGGAGCCATTTCGCGGTAATCGATCGCGTGAAATTCCCCGCTTATCACGAAACAACATAAACCCTCCTCCGCCGATATTCCCCGCCTCCGGATAAACCACCGCAAGCGCCAATCCAACGGCCACCGCAGCATCCACCGCATTCCCGCCTTTTTTTAGGATATCCACACCGATCTGCGACGCAAGCTCATGCTGCGACGCGACCATGCCATACCGGCCGCGAGCAGGCTCGGGCCATGCGGCATTTACTGAATTAAAAGACGGTAAAAAGGACAAGTGTCAGCGAAAACAGTAATGTAGCGGCAAAGACGCGGCGGATTTGGTTCGTCATAATATTCGAACTCTAACAAATGTCTCGTTTAGCAACAAATTTACTGCCTAAATTTGTCCGGCTTTTTCATTTGCGACAAAAAGAGTTATAGTCATTTTTTAGAAATATGATCGACGACGGTAGTAGTAGAAATGGACGTTTCACGCTTTTCCCCGAAAAAGTTTGTGCAAAAAGTGCGCCGCTTGCCGTCGCGCCTGCGTCGATCTCTATCTGATTACCGCTTTTACGCCTACCTTGCCGTTCTCGGCCCCGGAATAATCGCAGCAAATGCGGGCAATGACGCCAGCGGTATCGCCACCTATTCGACCGTCGGAGCCGAATTTGGCTACACGTTACTGTGGGTGTTTATCCCAATGGTGATCAGTTTGATCATCGTACAGGAAATGTGCGTTCGAATGGGCGTCGTAACCGGCCAGGGGCTTGCAGACCTGATCCGCGAACAGTTTGGCGTTCGCTGGACGGCGCTAATAATGACGGCACTTTTCGTGGCGAATACCGGCGTTATCATTTCCGAATTTGTCGGCATTTCGCAGGCAGCGGAGCTTTTTGGTATTTCACGTTATTTTGCGGTACCGATCACCGCAGTTTTGATCTGGTGGCTCGTCGTCAAAGGTACGCAGAAACGCGTCGAACGCGTTTTCCTCGCGATGTCGCTCGTATTTCTCTCGTACATCGTCTCGGCCTATCTTGCCAAACCAGACTGGACGGCCGTTGGCGAGAGTTTTGTCAGTCCCAACATCAGCCACGACGCCGGATATCTTTTTATGCTGATGGCGCTGATCGGAACGACGATCACGCCATTTATGCAGGTTTATGTTCAATCGTCGGTAGTTGAAAAGGGCATGGACGAAGAAGATCTGCCCTTGGTGCGCGCCGACGTGATCGTCGGGACTATCTTTGCGTGTGCGATCGCAGGTTTTATCGTGATATGTGCGGCTGCGACGCTCCATCATCAAGGCATTACGACCATCGATTCGGCGGCGACTGCGGCTGAAGCGTTTGAACCGATCGCCGGTGTCTATGCCAAATATCTATTTGGTATCGGCCTGTTCGGGGCAGCGATGCTTGCTATGGGCGTGTTACCGCTCGCAACAGCGTACAGTCTGAGCGAGGCCCTCGGCTTTGAAAAAGGATTGTCCCGCTCATTTCGCGAAGCCCCGATCTTTCTGGGCATCTTCACGTCTCTAATAGTTATCGGTGCAGTCGTCGCATTGATACCGGGCATTCCGCAGATCCGTCTGCTGCTTGCAACGCAATCGATCAACGGCCTGCTACTGCCGATCATCCTGTTTGCGATCGTCAAGCTAGCCAACAACTCCGAGATCATGGGCAAAAGCAAAAACGGCCCGATCCTCAATATTTTTGCCTGGCTCGTGGCGATCACCGTCTCATGCCTGTCTTTGGCGTTGATTGGGAAAACGATTGCTGATATGTTTTAGCGTAAATATGGCTGCAACTGAATTGCGTAAGAAACTCGTCTATTTCCTGATCTTTGCGTCGGTCGTCGCATTGATACTGATCACGTTTCCCTTTATCGAAGAATTGATCCGTGCCTATTTAACGGAGAAATTTGGGCTTATTATTGCAGCCAACGGCGGCGTGACTGTTGCGGAGGGCGCCTCGGCTCCGTCCATGATGACCGAAACGACGATCGGCCTGATCGTCAATGTCCTGCACATCGTCAAGATACTGCTATGGATGGCGCTTGTCGTTTCCATTGTTCGATTTGTCGGTTTTCTCGTGGTCAAAACGGCGTATCGCAACGCCGAACAAGGCGAGGTCTCGTCGCTGATAAAGACCGTCCTCTCGATCATCATCTACATCGTTGCGTTTTTCATGATCTTTCAGTCGCAGTTCCCCGGCGTCCAGCTTACTGCGCTCTTTACCGGTTCGACGATCCTCGGTATTGTCGTCGGTCTCGCTCTGCAGGATACGCTCGGCAACTTGTTTGCCGGCCTGGCTCTTTCGGCTGACCAGCCGTTCGTCGTTGGCGATGTGATCTTGATCCCGGGCCGGGGCGAAGGCGTGATCGAGCACGTTTCCTGGCGCGGTGTTAAGATCAGGACCTTTCAAAACAAGCTGCTCGTCATCAGCAACTCGGTGCTTGGCAAGGAGATATTCGAAGTCGCGCCAAAGAACAACCTCAACGCCAAGATCGTCTTCTTTAACTCACTCTACTCAAATTCGCCCACTAAAACGATCCAGGCCATTCGCGAAGCCGTGCGTCAAGTCGAGAACGTCAGCCCAAAGATCCGTCCCGTCGTCCGCATCCGCAACCTTGCGGCGGATGGTATCGATTGGGAAGTAAAATACTGGCTCGAAGACTATCGCCAGCAGCACGACACCGACGCGCTTGTCAGACAGCGAATATGGTATGTGTTCCAGCGTGAAAAGATCCAATTCGCATATCCGACCCGGACGGTTTACATTGAGACAAAGCCCGATGAAGTGCCGCCCGAAGATGTTATCAACAACATCGCCGAGCATCTCAGCCGCGTCTCGATCTTTGCCCCGCTATCCGACGAAGAGATCGAGCGGCTTGCAAGCGCATCGACGACCCGCATCTACGCACCGGGCGAAAACATCGTCAGCATGGGCCAGGCGGGCAATTCGATGTTCGTCATCATCAGCGGCACCGTCAAGGTGCAAATCCCCGAGCTGTCCTATCAAAAGACCATCGGCACGCTCAAAGAAAACGATTTCTTTGGCGAAATGAGCCTGCTCACCGGCGAACCGCGTTCGGCCACCGTCGTCGCGTTTGAGGAATCCGAGGTCCTGCGTATCGACAAATCCGGCCTCGGCCCGATCTTCGAAGGCAATCCCGCTCTCGTCGAATCCATCAGCGAACTCGTCGAGGAGCGCCGTGCCCTCCTCGCCGCCCAGATCGAAGCCCACGCCGAAGAAGAAGAATCCCGCACCAAAAAAGGCGTCATGAAGTCGATCAAGAGCTTCTTTGGATTAAGTTCGAGAAAGCCGAGAGAATAGGGTCAGAACCGGGAGCGGTAGCGACTGGGTTCTTGTCAGTAGCCCGCACGTAAGTAAGGGCGTCTCCAAGCCAGAAGCCCGATCGTTAGTCGCAGAACCGCGTTACATCCAAGCTCCGCTCTGCCACGATCGCACTGCGGCGAGGCTTGCCTCGACGTTAGCTTAATAAAAAGGACCTAGCGGCTACGCCGCCAATCCGCAATTACCTCACGCCTCCGCAATCGCTTCACGCACCAGGCGATCGCTTCATCCATCAGCGCAACTATTCCACCCTCAAGCAACCTCTTCACGCACCAGCAACCGCTCCAACGCCATGGCAGAAGCCCGCACGCAGTAAGGGCACCGCTTAGATGTCCGGCGCAACCACTTCATCCCTCACCCCAACCATAAAACTCCTCAGCGCAACCATTCCATCGCTCAACGCGACGGCTCCAATGCTACTGACAATCGCAAAAATCCGAGTATTATCAGAAAACCGCAGCATTTCCACGGTAAATTTAAAAATACTGGAGGTTCATTACACCCTATGAATGATTACATTCGCCGCAATTTAGAATCCGGCCAGCGCTGCCGTCAATGGTTTATTGACTACGCTCCTATCATCCCGGCCGCGAGTATTTTCGAAACCAAAACGCAGGGTATGACTACCGAGGTCAACAACCTTGAGACCACCGCCGGCCAGCAAGAGGTCGCGTTTGGCGAAGGCCTGTCCGCGACCGACGTCAAAGGCTCAGAGCGTCAGGACCTGATCGACATCCTCGATCCCTGCCGCAACGCCGCACGTGCCGCCGAACACGACGTTCCCGGCACCCGAGACCGGTATCGCTATTATCTGGCAATGTCGAATCAAGCATTGCTCGCCGCCGGACGCAGCTTTGCCGAGGGCGGTGTCGCCGACGAATCACTGCTCAAGAGCTACGGAGCACCAAGCGGCTGGCCCGCGCTCGTCACCGCTGCCTGTGACGCATTCGAAGCCGCGTTCGGACAACAGGATTCGGCCAAGGGCCAGTCCGTCGCCAAAAACGCCGAGCTAAACGCAGGCGTCATCGCGATGAACGGCTACAAAACCCAGATCCGCCACTTCGTCAAGATCTACGCCGCCAACAACCCCGGAGCCCAAGCCGCCTGGAAAACCGCCGCCCACGTAGAATCACCACCGAAGAAGAAAGATCCACCAACGCCGTAGCAATGACAATAACAACGAAGACAGAAGATTTAGAAAGAACGAGACATGTCCAGACCCTCTCTCAGCTTTTTTATGGAAGTCATCCTCAAGGGGAAGCCTTCTACATTCATTCAGTTCTGCATTCAGCGTATTGTTGTTTGGAAGCTTTCAGTCGTTACCATATCTTTAGAGAACATAGCGAGACCCCTTCAATTCTAACTTGGGCACAAGGCTGCCGATCAATTTGACATAGGACTGTTCAAGACTGAATAAACGTTTATGGCCAAGCAGCACAGAAAAATACCGACTCCCCACGTTGATCCCCCTGAAGTAGAGGCGATTCTGCCACAACCCCAAAATACTCTTTAGAGCAAGCAATTGAGGTAGCCGCTGATAAACAGAACGTCTATTGAAGGCGATTGAAAGGTCAATCGAAGAACTTGGTGAGGAACACGCAAAGAAGGCTGGAACTCATTTGCTGTTCTATCCGCAATCGCCGCAGCTATCGTGGGATTTCTCGGATATTCTAGCAAAGTCCAATTCAATTTAGAGGTAGTAAAGGAAATAAGCACCCTTTCAGTGTCTTTTGTAATTTTGGGGCACGTACTACTTTTGTTGGGCCGAATTCAAACTGGACAAACATCGGTTCTTAAACCGAGACGCTTTATGTCTGCAACTCTGATGCTCCGCATAAGGTACTCCAGCAGTTGTGAGACTTTTAACATTGACTTCGATTGAACTTATTATATTAGGGTACTTTGAAACAACCAAACTGACTTCATTTGCTCTGATTGTAGTTCCTATTCTCGCGATTCCTATGTCGTCACAATCTTCAGTGCAACGTTTCCGATGGCGAAGTTTCGGCCAAGTGCAAGCCAATCACTTGTCAATTTAGGAACCATTGTAATGATAGGTTTGTACGTAATCCTATTGTGATTAGTTGTTCGGCTTGGATTCGTCATTTGGCGAGCAAGGATCTGCAATATATGGCTGCTCTAACGGTATCTGCATCGATGGTTTTATTCGAATTCTGGCTGAACTCACTTCCGAATCCGCAATTTCTTCGAAATCTAAAAGAGCTAAGAGATGATCTTTTATTTGAGAGGGTCAACTATGAAGAAGGCCTTACAGCGTACAGATTACTAGTGGAAGGGTATTCGTTACGAGACCTTGCGGGGCCGGTCGTACAAAAGATGTTTTCAATCGTAGATAACCTTGAGTTACGCGAAAGGAAGACGGTTTCTCTTTTAGCGGTTCTTGAAAATGAAGTAAGTGGGGACATTGATGACTGGACCCCAGAACGAATTCGAAAATGTATTGAGGGTCTAGGAAGTATAGAACATGTTGTTGATGAACAGCTTTCAGAATTGGCAGAATTTGGGGAGTGCATCGAAAATCTAAGTGCAGAAACCGCCTCCAATTCTCACAAAATTAATAGCGCCGACCAAACTACTATGCTGGCCGTTGAGTTTGGAGCCAGACTTGATTCAATGTCTGCGCGGTCAGAGGACACTCCCAGCGAATGGGCGAGATGTTAAAACAATTACCGAAACCCAAAGCTGCCGCCGAGTTGGATAACCATGGTTAGCAATTCCATTTGGATGTTGCCTTTCCCTTCTATTTTGATTAAAAGTCGGGATTTGAAAGGCCACGAACTAGATGCTCGCGGCCTTTTCTAAGCACTATTCCCTACTCCCTATTCACTTTTTCGCGCTTGGTTTCTTCGCAGGACGAGCCTTTGGCTTTGCCGCAGTTGCTTTTGGGGCGGCGGTTTTTGTTTGTGAGGTTGTGGATGATGTCGCTTTCTTTACTTCTGCCTCGACCTTGACGCCAAGATCCTGGATGGCATCGCCGGCTTGTTCAAAGACCTTTGTCGCCGATTTGACGACGTAGTTGAACGACTCGGTCAATGTCACGACCTCCATCTTCATGAGCTGCGAGATCTTTTGATCAAGCGGCAGGGCCTCAAATTCACTCTGTATCGGGGTTTTTGCTTTTTCAGTCATGGTCAATACTTCTCCGGTTCGGTAATACGTTCACTAAGCCTAACGAACATACGATGCGAAATGTTCCGCCGCAGATGTCGCCTCGTCAGTTGATCGCCGTTTTGACACGCACACGCGGCTGGGCTCCGGCCGGTGCGGTGTGCGACGCGAGCGATAGTTTTTGGCATTCGGCACACACGCCCCACATCCTCAGGCTGTGATGCGTCGGCTTAAATCCAAATTTGTCCGCCATCTCGTCCTGCATCGATTCGATGTCCGCCGAAAAGAACTCGATCACCTTGCCGCATTCGGTGCAGATCATGTGGTCGTGGTGGTCGTGGTTGTAATGGTGTTCGTAATAGGTTTTGTTGTCGCCAAAACGGACCTCGCGGGCGAGCCCCGCTTCGGTAAGCAGTTTTAGCGTGCGATAGACCGTCGTGTGGCCGACGGACGGGTCTTTGCGGTGGACGAGCAGGTAAAGATCGTCGCTGGTGAGATGGTCTTCGGTGCTCAAAAAGATATCGAGTATCAGGTCACGCTGCCCCGTACGCCGCAAACCCGACGCCTGTATATGCTCGTCGAATATCGCTTTTTCTACGGTAAATTTGTCCTGCTTTTTGCCCAAAATATCTCAGTATCCCTCGAAATTCGATACTACCATTTCAGTTTTGATTTCGCTATGGAAACCTTGGTGCGAAGCGTGTCGATCCGCTCAGGACTAACGCCCTGCTTTGCCGCAAGCTCAAGCGAACGCTCGCCCAGCAGCAGATATATCTCAAGCAGATCGTCCGATACGTATTGGTTTAGGGCTCCCAGATGCCGCGTAAATGTCTCGATATCTGCCCGTGCAAACGTACCCGTTAGCGCCGCCGCCGTGGTCTGTTCGCCAAGGTTCTGCACCGTGCTTGTCACCAGCGGCAGCAAGATCTCTTTGGCATCTGCGTCCGACAACCCCACCTTAGTCATCATCTCGACCGCTGCGTCAAACAACGCCACCAAATGCCCGCAAGCCGTCACCGCCGACGCATGATAGAGCGTTTTGAATTTTGTATCGATCGTAAAAGGTTTACCGCCAAGATCGGCGACTATCTCTTTGCCATGCGTGACCGCGTCATCGTCGCCCTCAACACAAAAATAAGCCCCGCGAAACCGCTCCGGCCCAAGCTCCGGGCTGCTCACCGACACAAGCGGATGTATCGAACCGGTCTTGCAGCCGCTATCTTTGAGAGCATCAAGTATCGACGAAGGATTTGACCCGCTGGTGTGAAAGACGATCGTACCGGGCTTTAGCTTGCCCATGAGCGATTCGGCAACAGCTACGATCTCAGAATCCTGCGTCGTGATAAACACAACATCGGTCAATATTTCACCCACAGTTTCACTACGCCCGATCAAATTATCGACCGAATATTTGTCTTTTGGCAGAGCGAGAGCAAGTGCCCCGCCAACGCGTCCAACACCGATTATCGATACGCTGATCATATCGATAAAATATAGTTTAGTTAGGCGGTGGTTAAAAGCGGGTCAGGCAGAAATGTTGTTCTCGTCGGCATTTGCAAAGATATCGAGGTTGTCGATCTCGCGTTCCCAGTCGCTGACCTCACCGGGAAGCAGATCGCTGAATTTTTCGAACGCGGTCTTTTTCGGATCGACAGCCGTGTCGGGATTTTTTATCACGGCGGATATCGCTCCTCGCAATAGATGTATCTCGGCGGTCGTCATCCCCGTAAAAGCGGTCACATCTTTCGCACTCGAGAGCCGCTTTTGCAGCTCCGCCGCGGCCTGAGAATTATGCCCGCCAAGCACGCGGATCGCGTCGGTCAGCTTATCGGCATTCTCACTGAGCTTTGCACGAAAGAACACGAGCCCCTGATTGATAATGATCTCAAGCCGGCTCGACGGGTCCTGACGCCGCTCAAACCTCGCGAGACTAAACGAACACGTGCAAAACGGCTTGGTGGCGAGCAACTCGCGAACATCCTCTTTACACTCAGAATTTCGCAGATTGCGGACCAGCTTTTTCGCCCCGGCGGCAAAGTGCGAATCAAACCAATCGAGATCGCTAAAACTCTCAAACGCGCTCCACTTGTCAGACCGCAGCACCTCTTTCATCTTGTCAGCGACCGGCCGAGAGTTCATCACTGCGTCGTGTTTCTCGACATAATGGTCGGCAAACGCCGCCTTAAAATCACGCCAGAGCTCTTCAATATCGGCCTTGACAGACGGATCAGCAGTAAAATACGTTGGGCCGATCTTGTCTAGTAACATCAGCCTGAGTTGTTCAACCTCTTCGTCGGCGGTCGTCTCGCACAGAGCGAGATAATTCGACACCTCATCCCGCAACGCCGCTCCCTGCGTAAAGTAACGCAGCACGATCAGGTCGTTCTTTTTCTTATCAAACTCGGCCTCGGAATCGGAAAATAGGTCGGCGATATTATGCAGACACTGATCGAGCGGCACGGTGTTCTGTACAAGTGCATCAATGCTGTCGGCCAATGCTCCAAATGTCTTTTTCAGGTTCGCCGCCGTCCGCCAGATCGACGAATTAAGGCTCTCGTCAGGCAAGGCTTCAAATTCTTCTAAAAATCTTGCCTCACGCCAATTCGTTAGCCAACCGGTGAGCGTATCGATCACCATCAGCCGGTCTTCGGATTTGTCGAGCGATTTGATCTGCTGATTTCCCGTCACGCGAATCGCCCAGTCACACAGACGCTCGCTCGAATAAACCTCAACAAAAGGTTTCGCAACACCCGCAATATCATCCCAAATGATCTGCAGGTCGAGCGAACGCTGGTTAATGCGGTTGCCGCTGAATGTAACAAATTCAAGCTGCCGTTGAGCGACAAGCGCTGCGAGAACAAGATGCAGTGCCTCACGCGTCAGGCCAAACGGAGCCGCACCCATCCGCGACGCGAGATCATCGAGTGTAACATCCGCATCGTTTGAGATGTTGACGCCGTCAAACGCTGCCCGCACAAACGGAAGCTTCATCAGCGACTCGGCCGGAACGGGCACATATTCGGCTTCGTGAGGTTCGACCAAACCAAGAGGCATCGCAAACGTCGCCGCAAGCCGTTGCAATTCCGCTTTTTTGCGCCGAGCTGGCAAAAAACTGCCCGATCAACCGTGCCGCTTCTTTGACACCAAGCACGTGCGAAAACTCAGGATGCTCAGGAAATCGCGATTCAAACACCGGCGCGAGCATGATCGTAAAAAGCTGCGACAGCGTATGAGCGGAACGAGCTTCGTCGGTCAGCGGATATTCGATGCCATCGACGACGAGACGGCTATCCGCCAGAAATATACGCTGCCAGATCTTTTCGATTGCCAGAGACTGGATCGGAGCGACGGCGGTAAGTTTGTCTTTGAACTGCTCACGCAAATCGGCGTTTGTCTGCAGAACGCAGACTCGGCGGATCGTTTCAAGGTCATCCTCTGTAAGCTCTCCAAGGCACCAACCAATCTGCTGACCGTTATTACCAGCATTAAATCCGGCGGCCATCGCCCAGTCCGAATGTTCTTTCACAGGATCAACATCTGCACCCGACAGGTTCCACATGATATCGCCGTGCCTGATCGCACCTCGCCATTCGACGACACAGTTGGTCGTCACTTGGCCACTGTCGGTAATGTTCAAGTCAGAGAATTTCTCAGACGCTTGACGCAGCAGAACAAGAGCGATGTCATCCATCGTGACCTCGCTTGCCGCCTCGGCAATGACGCCGTCGATATCTTCCTTGCCGCCAAGCTTGAAACAATACCGCGACGCACCGCCTTCTCTTTCGACTCGTTCGAACGATTCGGGCATCGCTTCTGAAAGCATATTCAGCAAATGCGGGATGTCGATGCCCGTCTGCCCTTCGTAATTGAAGATCAGCATTGCCGCAGCGATCTCGTCTGCTGTCGTCCCTTGGCCGTCAAGCGACAGCATGAACAGTCCTTTTAGGATCAACTTCGCCTGCAAACGCTGGGTCACAGGTGATTTGCCGATGATGTCGTGGTCGGCACGGTCAAACGCCGCAAACGCATCATCGAGATCGCTGACGTGCCGCAACCTATTCTCAACCGCATCAAAAACCTCATCGAGGCCAATGAGCGAATTTGCCGGACGCCCGAGTATCCTGACTCCGGCCTCAGCCGCAAATCCGAGCAATGCAAAATCCTGCAGATAAAGCCTGATAAGTGGTGCGATCTCAAGCGTTGCCGGGTGCAACGGATATAGCGACGTAAATCGCTGCTCGCTCCATCTAAACCCCGGTAAAACCGTCGCGTAATGCTTGTAGATCTCATGGAGTAACGGCAGCGAGCGGTCTTGCTTTGAAAAAATATGCGAATCGACGATCTTGTAGAGATGCTCTTGGTCGAGATAATCGATCGTGTAACTGCCGGCGATCGCAAGATTCGCCCCGTCGGCTCCAGCTATATCATCGTCAAGAGCAAGTCCGACAAATATGCCCAAAGCCTTTGCCGCTTCGGCGATCTCACTCAAGATCGGGCCATCGTCACGCGAAACTCTCGACTCACGGCCGAGCGCGGTGTCGATGAGCAATACCAGCGGCATGTCCTTGGTTTTTTCGGCGGCTTTTAAAAACAGATCGTTGAGCGAATTGCTCAGATCACCGTCACCCGTGATCGGGGCAATGGCCATCCGAAGCTCTTCGAGCAAGGTTGACTGCGATCCACGACGGACAAAAGCAACCGGATTGTGCCGACGCGACAGTCGCTCTGCACTAGCCGATACATACTGATCGGAAATCTGATTCCTTAACTCCGGCTGCGCAGCAACTGCCGCGAGGGCTGCAAGGAAATGGCTCTTTCCGACGCCGCGAAATCCGGCCAATGCAACCGCTGCTCCGCGGTCTGCCCTTACATTAACGATCGCATCGAGCCATTTTGCCATCAAGGCGGCGGTGATATCGGTAAAATGATAGCTCGCGAGCGTCTGTGCAGGGTCAGCAGCAAAATCGCTAACCTTTGCAAACGAACGGACTTCGACAATATCTTTTACCTTTTCTTCGACGCGTTTCATTTATAAATTTGGTTGTGTGACGGATCGGCGACACGAAAGGCCGACACGATAATTTTAACAAGTTTTATCAAATAATTGAATACATTTTCGCCCGCATTGCGAATAAATAAAAAAAGAGGTGCTATCTGTCCATATTTCACAACTATTTTCAGCATATATGCATCATAGAATCGTTGATTTAATACTGTCCGACAGAATACAATTCTGTTATCGTCCGTAAGTTTTTTGGAGGCTGTTTATGCATAAGGGAATGTTCCGAAAGATCTCTACTTCGTTTTTGATCAGTGCCATTTGGTTTAGCTCGGTAGTTTTGATGACACCGACCGCTAGTTTTGCCCAAACGGACGACAAAGATAAGGATAAACAAGCCACCAAACCGACCCCGACACCGACGACGGGTCCGTTAAATCCAAAAGATGATCCGTCACAGATCGGCAAGCGCAATATCAACAAGGGGTCGGACAAATTCTTTGGCTGGCTCGGCGGCTCACAGGAAAAAGAAATGGCGATCGGTCGCCAGCTTGCGGCTGAGGTCGAACAGCAATCAAAATTGGTCGAGGATCCGATAATAACCGAGTACGTCAACCGCGTCGGTCAGAACATCGTTCTTCACTCAGATGCCAAAGTTCCCTTTACCATCAAAGTTATCGACAGCGATGAAGTAAATGCATTTGCTTTGCCTGGCGGCTTCTTTTACGTAAATCGCGGCCTTATACTCGCCGCCGATAACGAGGCCGAGCTGGCCGGCGTTATGGCACACGAGATCGCCCACGTCTGTGCCCGTCACGCCATGGAAAATCAGGGTAAAGGCACATTTTTTAACTACGCGGCACTAGCCGGCATGATCTTTGGCGGGGCCGTCGTAAGCACCGTCTTGCAGAACGCCGGCGGCATACTTGGTGGTTTGGCCCAGATGAAATTCTCACGCGGATCGGAGGTCGAGGCCGATAATCTCGGTGTTCAGTATCTATATGCTTCAGGATATGACCCCGTCGCGATGTCGACGATGTTTGAAAAGCTGGCTTCGCAAAACAAGAAAAAGCCGGGGTCATTAGCACGTCTGTTCACAACCCACCCACAGGCAGCCGACCGCCACGACACAAGTTTGCAGTTGGTCGCACGCTTCCCTGAAAAGGAAGAGTACGTTATTAGCACATCAGAGTTTCAACGGGTTAAGGCCCATTTGCTGAAACAGACGAATGCCAAGGCCGGTGTTACTGTGGATTTTGACCAAACCGATGACAGCCGCCCGACGCTTAAGAAACGTCAACCCGATAATCCTGACGGCACGACAACAAACGACACCGGCGATTCAAGTTCAACTTCCGACGGTCCGCCCAAGCTAAAGAAACGCGACCAGCCGGACCCAACACCCACGCCGACACCGCAAAGCTAAGTTGCAAAAACGTTATTTTAAAAGGCTTCGCTAATAGAGTCGAGGCCTTTTTTTGTCTCAACGGCGTGTAAAAGCCGAGGGTGAAATGAGGAACTGAATGAACCCTATGGGGCTTGCAGCAAAGTTTTGATCTCTTAAAGGAACGAACACGTTGGACAAGTTGATACTGTATGTTGCCTAAGACAGCGGGAATGTTGTGGTGAAATTGGTAGGCGTTGTTTTCTAGATCTAGCGCCGTGATCGGTCCGGCAAAATGATAAACCGCGAATGCATGATATTCGTCCATTCGCGGCGCTTACGCTGATAATGTGATCGTCTTAAGGCTGTTTTACCGGCAGAGGTTCAGGAGTTCCTTTAGGCTTGGCCGGTGTCCTGTCTGACAAGATCGTTGTTAATGCCTGCGGGATCTGATTGACCGTGATGTCGCCCTGATTCTCGATGATCTGATCGATCATCTCAAACTTTTCTTTGTCAAAATCCTTGCTCATCAAAACGCCGTCTTTGTCTATCGTCATCGGATAAATGCCAAAGAACTGGTTCTTAAAATTTTGAAAAAATGATGGCTCTGCACACGGCTCGGTGTTTGCGCGCTCAGGGTTGGTTGCGGGGATCGTCGCGCCCATCAATTCAAGCTGCTCTTTTGATTTTGCTATGTATTCACTATTTGGGTAATCGCTGATTATTTTCTGAAAATACCTCGCTGCCTGGTCCGTCTCTTCTTCGACTAAATAGGTCACTGCGAGCTTGTACAACGCCTCGTCCATAAAACAAAAGCTGGGATACTTGTCGAGGATCTCGCGATACCGCGATTGCGATCCCTTTAAGCCGCCTTTCTTTTGATCGACCGCTAGCGTGTAGTAATAGTTTGCAACGTATAGATTATGCAGCCCCAGATTGTCCTGCACCTGTCTCAGACGTTCGATAGCTGCCGGTTTGAGAAACGAGTTAGGATGTCGGTCCATTAGAGCCTTGAGACGTGTTTCAGCCCTCTTGGCATGCGTTGCGTCACGGTCAGGCAAGCCGATCTGACGCATTTCAGCCTCTGCGATCTTGAGCACAACGCGGTCCGCCAATGGATGCGTCGGGAAAAACGTTAGCCAATCCTGATACGATGCGATCGCTTGGATCAACGCGCTCGTCGAACCTTCGACAAAGAACGAGTCTCCCACCGCTAATTTAGACATCGGCAGGTACGGCGAATCGGGATATGTGGTAATGATCGTCTGGAACAGCAGACGTCCGACATCATAGTTACGCTTACGGACCTCGCGGGTCGCTACAATAAACAATTCACGGTCACGGCCCGGCGAAACCGAGCCGATCAATTCGTCATACTCGTCATTACCGCCACCGCCAAAAATGCCGAGAAATTTTTCTTTTTCTTGACGTCGCGCCTTGCCAACCGGACTGTCAGGAACCGCTCGGGTGGATGCGGTTTCAAGTTGGCCGTATCGACCCTTGCCTGAAACTCGGCAACAACCTGTTCGAGCGTATCCAAATCAGCCCGCTCATACTTTTCGCCGCGATCGACCTTTTCCGCGAAGGTTATTGACGTCACCTTGCAGTCTTGCTGCCTCTTTTCAAGATTTACAAGCCGTCCCAGCGGTGTGCCCGGTTTGTCTTTATCGTCCTTTTTTGATTTGTCGTCTTTGTTTTCTTCTTTGATAGCAGCCGCAACGCTACTGAGCGAACGGCGCATGCGGTCAAGCTTTTCACGCATGACCTCAAGACGTTGAAGTGGAGTTCCGTCACCCTGCTTTGTCTGTCCAAAGCCAATTGCCGATAGCATCAGGCTCGATATGATAGCAACAAAAACAGTTCGTTTAGTAATAAATCGCATAATAATCAGGTCGCTGATTCGTAAAAACTTTAAGCCCAGTCGGTTCCGGCTTCGATCAATTGTTTGACCGCTGCAGTAGGTTCTCCTCCGCCAAACACGGCAGACCCGGCGACGATCATCTCTGCACCGGCTGACGCGATCTCCGCAATATTATTTGCGTCAACACCGCCGTCGATCTCGATCTTTACCGCCAGCCCCCGGCTTGAGATCATATCTTTCAGTCGTCGTAGCTTGTCCAACATCGTTGGAATAAAACTCTGTCCGCCAAACCCGGGATTTACTGACATTAGCAAAACAAAATCTGCATACGGCAGCGCTTCAGTGAGTGTATCGAGCGAAGTTCCCGGATTAATCGCGATCCCGGCTTTTGCCCCCGCCTCTCTAATCGCAACGAGCGTTCGCTGGAGATGCGGGTCTGCCTCTAAGTGCACCGAGACCATATCCGCACCAGCCTTAACGAATTGGACAGCGTAACGCCCGGGCTCTGAGATCATCAGATGCGTATCGATCGTCATGTCGGTCGCCTTTCGAAGCGATTTGACCACCGGCAAGCCGATCGTAATATTTGGCACAAAATGCCCGTCCATGACATCGACATGGAGCATTTTAGCGCCGCCGGCCTTAACCTTAGCGATCTCGTCCGCAAGTCTGGTAAAATCGGCCGATAGTATCGACGGAGCTATTTCAAACATTCCAATATTTGCTTTTGTTTTGTTGCGAAAACCACTCGTTTCGTTGCATTTCTACTGCGGCTTTGGCGGTTTGGCCTTCGGATCTACACCCGGCTTGACCGGCTGAGCAGTATTTTTTGGCTTATCGCCGGGATTCGTCGTTCCGGGCTCTTTTTTATTCGAGTTCGAATCCGAGGAATTCGAATTAGAATTTGAGTTGGAATTATCACCACCAACATCACGCGTCGTATCAGCTTTTTTTCTGGTAACGTTCGCATTAGCCTTAGGCTTTTTAGGCTTGTCAGTGATCATTTCTTCGATCTTTTCAGTGTCATCTTCTTCGCCGCCGGGTTTAAGCGATGCCGGGGCTTCCTCGCCCTCTGCCCGTTGTTTGCTTGTGACAACAAGGATCAATTGTCCCGTCTTTACCGTATCGCCTGGCTTTGGCAGCTGCTCGATAACTGTGTTTGGCTTTTCGGCACTCGCACGGTCTGCACGCTTTTTGATCTTTAGCCCGAGCAGTGCAAGTTCTTTTTCACTCTCGACAAAGTCTTTGCCAGTGATGTCAGGAACCTTGACTTCAGCCCCTTGTAGCGACATATAAACGACGCCGGCGAGCCCAAACAAAAATGCCACGGCAAGCACAACGACGGCAGCCAATTTTCCCAAAGCGGATAATCCTGAACTAGCAATACTCACAACTCAGATCTCCTAAAAAACCAATCGAAAGTTTAACATTTTTAACATAAACAAGGAATTTAGCCGGCCCGCAAATAGATATTCACGCGATCAAACTAATCTCTTAAAGCTCGCTATAAAAAAACCATCCATCTGGTCCCGATGCGGCCACGTTCGTGCAAATCCGTTCCCCATCACAAATCTGTCCGGCACCTCCGGACTCACGACGGCAAAAAATTGGTTGTTGACCAAAAATCTCTTAATGACGTTTTCGTTCTCGTTAGCCTCCAGTGAGCAAGTCGAGTAAATCAGCGAACCTCCAGGTTTCACCATTTTGGATGCTTGGTTCAGTATCCGGAGTTGTTTATCTGCAAAGCTCTCGATGTCGATCGGTTCGAGGAAATACCTGATCTCCGGATTGTGGCGGATGGTTCCCGTTCCCGAACACGGAGCGTCTACAAAGACCGTATCGAACGTGAGATCCGCAAACGGCAATCGGGCTCTCAGCGTCATATTGCACGATATTTACATTCTCGACGCCTTGCCGACGACAATTTTCACGCAAAAACGCAACTCTCCGCGTTGTTACATCTCCCGCGACCAAGAGTTTTAGTTCGGTTGAATAACGGGCGGAAATCAGTCCTGTCTTGCCGCCAGGAGACGCACAAACGTCAAGAAACGCCCCATTCTTTGGCACAGTGACCGCCCAAGCTGCCATCTGAGATGCCTCGTCCTGAAAATAGATCTCGCCAGCGGCCTCAAGCTCGCGCAAATCCGGGTTGATACGGTCGGTTAAAAAGGCACCTGCGACATGTTCGGATTTATTCCAATTCGCATGTTCGGCGTTTTTAATTAATCTGAAAGCAGATGTCGGAACATCATTATTCGCTCTTGCGATAGTCTCAGCCTCATCGACGCCAAATTCGTTTGTCCATCGCTCAATAAGCCACCGGGGGTGTGATGTTTCGACCGAAATCCGGTCGAAATCGTCCTTAAACTTTATCTCGACCGTCTCCCTCGTTGCCCGTCTCAATATCGCATTTACAAATCCTTTGGCCGAGGTTTTCTTTGCGCGCTGCACGAGCATCACGCTCTCGTTGATCGCTGCATGATCGGGAACCTTATCGAGATAGAGTATCTGATACAAACCCATCCGAATAGATATTCTTACCGCAGAATCGAGTGCTTTGTCTTTTGTAAAGGTATCCGTGAGCTTGTCGAGATGAATTTGCCGACGCAGAACGCCGAGGACGATCTCGTGACACAGGGCACTGTCTATCACCGACAATCCGTATTCGTATTTTGGCAACGCGTCAGATGTGAAAACGCGCTCCGTTTCGATGGCAAACAGAGCGTCAAATGCGGCCATGCGTGCCGGTGAGATCTTCATTAGGGTGATTTATACTGAGGCCTTTTTACGGTTGGAAAAGCGTTGTGAATGATCGGTGCCACTTCCCTTGTTGAGGGATGCATCAACGGTAATGCGTTCATCAAAGACAAAGCACTCGCCTTCCCACAACGTCTCTTCGACGGGCGTTTCTTCAAGATATTTCAGGATGCCGCCATCGAGTTGATATACCTCTTCAAACCCGATCTGTTTCATATAAGGGGCAAATTTTTCACATCTGATTCCGCCCGTACAAAACATGGCGATACGTTTGTGCTTTGCCGGATCAAGATTTTCGGCTACAAAAGCCGGAAGCTCGCTAAATTTTTCAGTCCTAGGATTTAAAGCCCCACGAAACGTGCCGCTTTTGTATTCGTAATCGTTACGCGTGTCGAGCAGCAGCGTTTCGGGGTCGGAAATTATCGCATTCCAGTCGGTTGGTCTTACATGCGTCCCTTCGCCTAGGGAAATGTTTACCTCTTGTTTTAACGTCACGATCTCAGGCTTGATCTTTACGTCGATCTTTCGAAAAGGAGGATGTTCGTGAAATGAAGATTTATAAACCAAAATTGTTTGTAGGAGGCTCTCGGTTTGTTGGATAAATTTCGCGACTGTTTCCCGATCGCCGCAAACCATACCGTTGTAGCCTTCGCCGGCTAGGATGATGGTTCCCCGGATGCCGAGATCGTAGAATATCGCACGAAACGACGCCTTTAGATCCTCAAGCGGTGCGACCGTCTCGAGTTTCTTAAATTCGTAAAACGCAATTATCTGTATTTGCCCAGTCTCGCTCATTATTTACCAAGAATCGTACCAATCTGCGGCTTCGAGCCATTCAGAAAATCACGAACAGGCATTCTTCGTTTCCCTTCCGGCTGAACTTCACTGATCTTCACAACCGAACCGTCACCGCAAGCAACTTCAAAGATATCACCGTTCGCCGTCAAGACCGTTCCGGATGGTGCGTCGCTAGTTGTCTCGGCCAAGATTTGCCTGCCAGAGCGTAAGTTTCGCCTTATCAATAAACGTAAAGCTAGCAGGAAATGGTTGGAACCCACGAACGCGGTTCGCGATATCACCGGCAGACATTTGCCAATCGATCAACCCATCTTCTCGTTTCATGATCGGAGCAAATGTTGCGGCAGATTCATCTTGTTTGATCGGTTGTAATTTCTCGAGATTGTTGATAGTTTCCAACAAAAGCTCGGCCCCGATCGCTGACAATCGCTCCATTAGTCCGATCGCATTTTCATCAGCATTAATTGCGGTGGCACGCTGCAATAGTATGTCACCGGTGTCTAGCCCAACGTCCATCTGCATCGTCGTAACACCGGTCTCCACCTCGCCGTTAACTATCGCCCAATTGACGGGAGCTGCACCGCGATATTTGGGAAGGAGAGAAAAATGTACATTTATCGCACCTTTCTGAAATGATGTCAGAAAAGTCTCGGGCAATATTCGTCCATACGCGACCACGACGACAACATCACCATTATGCGATCTAAATTCCCCCAAAGCTTCCGGTGTCCTGATTGTTATTGGTTGAAAAACCGGGATCTTATGCTCTAAAGCACATTCTTTTACTGGTGAAAAAGTGATCTTATTGCCACGCCCGGACGGGCGGTCTGGCTGTGTATAGACAGCACATACTTCATGTCCATCAGATAGCAATCTTTCAAGCGAAGGGATGGCCGCTTTCGGCGTCCCCATAAAAACGATTCTCATTTTCGGGCTAATCTCAGTGCGTCCGCCATCACGTAAAATATCCAGTTCTGCTCCATGCTTCCGCGGAAGAGCTGTGCGTTTGGGCCGATGGCGAAAATAGCTACGTCCTCGCCGCCGTGAGTTTCAGAGTCGAACGGGATCAACGTTTGCTGCTTGTAATCAGGTTTAAGCACGTCGTCCTGAGTCAGCACGGGCCGGTCTCCTTTTACCGCACCCGGGCCGTTGGCATAACCGAGCGTAGTGTAAGGTTTTTTGTCTTTGTCCAGCTTGTAATTTGGTTCGATATTACCGTCGCCGCCTATTTCGCGAGTGAGGCCGAGAATGTTATTGCCTCTCGCGGGATATCCCTGAATAAACAGCGTGTGGCTGTGATCCGCCGTGACGACGATCAGAGTTTCGTCGAGGTTGACCTTACTCACCGCGGCCCTGACCGCGTCTGACAGAGCCACGGTATCAGTCAACGCACGGTACGCGTTGCCGTCGTGGTGTGCGTGATCGATGCGGCCGGCCTCGACCATGAGGACGTAGCCCTTTTTATTGTTGGCAAGGATGTCTATAGACTTGGCGGTCATCTCCGACAAGCTGGGCTCGCCCGCCGGATCCTTGGCGCGGTCCGCTTCGAACTGCATCATCGACGGCTCGAACAATCCGAGCAGGTGTTTTGTCTTGCGTGCGTCCACCGCATCGAATTGCTGCTTGTTCCAAACATATTGTGAACCGCCGCGAAGTTTCAGCCATTCCGCGGTAAGGTCGCGGCCGTCGAGCCTGCGTCCTTTTCGGTCCGCGTATTCCGGGTCCTGGGTATCTTGAGGTTGAAAGTAGCTGCGGCCGCCTCCGATCGCGACCTCGAGGCCGTCGCCGTATTTGAAACTAAGCAACTGGCTGGCAATATCGGGGAATTTCGCGTCGTACGCGGCTTTATTCAGCCTGAATAAGTCTGCGTCCGATTCCCAATCGCGGTCCGCCGAGTGTGCGTAGCATGCCGCGGGCGTCGCGTGAGTAAGGCGCGCGGTCGAAACGATCCCGGTCGAGAGTCCGGCGTCTTCGGCGTAGGCTAATAGAGACTTCGTCTCATTGCCCGCGACCGTTTTCCAGTCCGCATGAATTACATTTTGATTCACACTAATTACGCCCTCGTCGGTTTTAACTCCGGTGATGATCGCGGACATTGTCGGGGCACTGTCGCTGGTCTGTTGGTTAGCTGAATATGTTTTCGAAAAAGCCGAATAGGGGAACATCTCGAAGCTCAAGCGGTTTTCTTCGCCCGATTCGCCTCGCTGCTGTGCCTCGAAGATCCGCGCCGCCGTCAGCGTAGATATTCCCATCCCGTCGCCGACGAATATGACGACGTTCTTAGCTCGCTTGCGCGTCTTGACACCTTTCGCCGCGTCCACCGCGGCCCAACCACCACTGCGCCAGGTCTCAGCTGATTCAGTACGTTTGACCGGAAAAGGAACCTGTGGCGTTTGTGCAAGCGTTAAGGACGAAATAGCCAATAGAAGAACGATTGAACTAAATCTCAAAATAATATACATGGATAAAAAAAGTGTTAAGTTCACTTAAGAACTTAACACTTGATCGATCAAAAATAGAAATTTCAGGCTGTTTGAAAACTAGTATCCGCAGTGATAATTTGAGCCTTCGAATGCCTGCGTCCATTTGGTTCCCGCACGGCGATAGACGTTAAAACCGGCTCCCTCGAAAGACTGAATGTAGGTAAAAACTTCGGCGGTTCCATCACCGTCATAATCAAACACGTCGAGCAACAGCTCATGATAAACACCGTCATCAACAGCCTTGATCTCGCCGCTCATGACGTTAGCTTGGTCGATCGAATGATATTCGCTATAACCAAGCGTGTATTTTCCGTTGATGCCTTTACTTGCGATAAAGAAGAGTAGGCCACGGGTAAGCTTATCGATCTCGACCCAATAAGAGCCGACAAAATCGGCCTTACCGTCGCTGTCGACATCAAGCGCGGTGAGGTTCTGATAATTCAACTTTGTTGGCGACAGTTTTTGCTTGACGAACTCTGCCTTTGCCAACGCATCCATCTCGGTTTTTTCGGCAGCTGTTGGTTTGCGGCGATAGCTGGCGTTCGTCGATTTGAGAGCGACATTTGTCGCAAGACCCATGACGAGACCGCGGAGCTGCACTTTGCTCGATGTCGTTGTCACCGTGCCCATATTCTTTGCACAATCCGAGTTTGCATTTCCGCTCTTAACCGATACATTGCCGACATTTGCTCCACCAAAAATGAGCCGGTAAACCGTTCCCGGCTTGTAATAGGTTTTTGTAAAAGCGGTGATAATGTTTTGCTCATCGCTACCGTTGACCGGCGGATCGAGCTTGCTTTTATTTACATATGCGATCGGTTCCAACGTTTTGCCGTCGTTTAGAACCGCAAACACGATCGGTTTTGCGGCTGTCTTTTGAGCCACAGCGCTTATCGACAATATCGATATTGCCGATAACGCGATCACGCATTTTAGAACATTTACATTTTTCATTTTGTTTTCTTTAATGAACAAACTAGTGGCGCTCAGATCTTCTGAGCGATCGATTTGCCCTGCATAAATTGTAATAGATACTCGCGCCCACCGGCCTTTGAGTCTGTGCCGCTCATGTTAAATCCGCCAAAAGGGTGAACCCCGACCAAAGCTCCGGTGCATTTCCGATTCAGATACAGATTTCCAACGTGAAAATCGCGAACCGCACGATCGAGTCTCTCCTGAGATGCAGAATATACCGCTCCGGTTAGCCCAAATTCTGTGTCATTTGCAATTTCTAATGCGTGGTCGTAATCACGCGCCTTTATCACTGCTAGAACGGGTGCAAACACCTCTTCTTGCTCCAGCGTAGCTCCCGGCTGAACGTTGTCGATGATAGTCGGCTCGATAAAAAAGCCATTCGTCTCATCACCTTTGCCACCTGTCAACACAACCCCGCCCTCCGCTTTGCCCGTTTCGATATATTTCAGCGTCGAATCAAATGAACGCTTATTAATGACCGCCGCTACATTTGTATCGCCCTCGGTTGGCTGGCCGATCTTGAGAGCATTCGTTAATGTGACAATTTTCGGCATCAGTTCAGCGTGAACTTTTTCATCAACGATCAAACGCGAGCAAGCAGAACACTTTTGCCCCTGATAACCAAAAGCCGCAGCGACTACGCCGCTCGCGACCGCATCTAAGTCTGCGGCATCGTCAGCAACGACGATCGCGTCCTTGCCGCCCATTTCAGCGACAACACGCTTGATCCATATCTGGCCGGGGCGGGTCTTAGCCGCCTCTTCGTTGATGTGCAATCCGACGCCTTTTGATCCGGTGAACGAAATAAAGCGTGTTTTAGGATGTGTCACCATCGCCTCGCCGGTCTTAGAGCTGCCGCTGATAAAATTAACGACGCCTTTGGGCAAACCGGCTTCTTCGACAAGCTCGACAAATTTTGCCGCGATCGTCGGCGAATCCGATGATGGCTTGAGCACGACCGTATTTCCCGACACAACAGCAGCCATCGTCATACCGGCCATGATCGCAAGCGGAAAATTCCAAGGAGGAATGATCGCACCGACACCCAATGGAATATACTCGAATTTATTCTTTTCGCCAGGATATGGGGTAATAGGCTGTTCGCCGGACCACTTGAGCATTTCGCGGCCATAAAACTCGAGAAAATCTATCGCCTCCGCAGTATCACCATCCGCTTCGGCCCAAGTTTTCGAGACCTCAAAAACCATCCATGCTGAAAACTCGTGCTTTCGCTCGCGAAGCATACCCGCAATCTTGAAAAGATACTCGGCACGCTCTGCTGCAGGTACATTACGCCATGTCTTGAAAGCCTCTGACGCCGCATCTATCGCCCGATTAACCAAATCGGTATCTGTATCACCCTCGGAAAATACACCGACAACCTGCGTTTTTTCCGCTGGATTGTTGCTTGAAAATTTGGCGTCAAGTGCGATCTTTTCGCCGTTGATCAGGATCGGATACTCTTTCCCAAGCTCGCTACGGACCGTATCGAGAGCTGCACGCATCGCGTCAGCGTTTTCGGGCTGCGAATAATCTACAAATGGTTCGTTTCTAAATTCGTCCAATGTTCGTTGAGTTTGCATGATTTAAAACTACAAAATTACGTTCAAAATGTATAACCGTAAAATACTGCCAGTGAATTGTTTCCGGCCCCTGAATTCCCAAAATTGTAACCGAGCAATATAAATTGCTTTTTCGTCACCGCAAAATTTAGCCCGACTGAAGCGTAACCGAAGCGGTTCTTACCCGAAAACCAATCGGCAAGAAAACTGACGCGTTTTGTTATCGGCTGTTCGACGCCGACTATCGCACCGGTTTTTGTGCCAAAATCATCACCGCCGCCTACGACAGTATAGACTCCGCCAGTAACACGTAGCCCTTTTAACTGCTCGATCGTCTTACTCACATTTGAATAAATCAGTGCATATCGTTTTGCTCCGCGTGTGTCTCTAAGTGGCGTCGATGCGATAAAACCGGCTGTTGCTGCGATGCCGTGCTTTTCATTCTGAAAAAGCGTCTGTTTGGCGTTTACTTGGAACTCGGCGACAGCATCGCCGCCATCCCTTGTGTAATAGAAATTTGCACCTATCTCGGTCGTATGCCCCAAACCATAGACGACACGATACCCGTACGTTTGAAAGCCGCCCTTGTCATACGAAACGGGCTTTGCAACAAAATCCGCTTCAAAATAAACACCCTTTTTCTCAAGCGTATCAGTCGATGGGATATTGAAGATCGTCATTTGAGCAGATGCCATTTTTGCAATCGCAAAAATGATGAATAAACCTGTCGTTAATTTAATGGTAAATGAACCCGATTTCGACATACCTATTTCTCCATTCGGCACATCTGGCTATATGTTCGTTAGGCAAACCTTCGGGACGGGAAGCAATGCCAAACACACAATGTCTAATGATTTACAGCGATATATTAAACCATTTTGGAAAAAATCCAAAATAAAAGGGGAGCGTTAACGGCTCGACTGACGTTCCATCTCACGGCGTTCCCATTCGTCAAGTATCTCGGGGAAAATGGGTGGCCTATCCTCTTGCCATGCGACGACAAATCGCGGCTGTTGCGAGTCGCTTTTGTGTTTGACGTAGGCAAGCACAAGAGTCCAGCCTTCGCTCAGAAATTTGTTAAGTTCGCCGCTCGATCCGACCTCGGCGGTCAATCTGGTATCTTGAATATTCAATTCAGTTCCACTTCCCTGTTTTTTGTAAGGCTTTTATCTTTCGCTTTGCCAGCTGCCGCTTTAAAGGCGACATCCGGTCGAGAAATACGATCCCGTCGCAGTGATCCGTTTCGTGGAGGATACACCTTGCGGCAAGGTCAGCGACATCAAGTTCGAATTCATCACCATTTATATCACGAGCGCGGGCAATAACGCGCATTTCTCTTTTAACGACCTGATAAAGTCCCGGAAATGAAAGACAACCTTCGTCACCAGTCTGCTCACCCTCTACGCTGATTATCTCTGGATTTATCAACACATGTCGCTCATTCGTACCGTCGTCATTGGGCGTGTCCATCACAAAAAGTCGCTTGGAAATACCCACCTGCGGAGCCGCTAAACCGACACCACCCGCCTTTTCCATCGTCTCGAACATGTCAAGCACCGTTGCTTCGAGCGCTGGCCCAAATTCGTCATCGCCAACAGGTTTCCCAATGGCAAGCAGAACTGGATCCGGATAATGAACTATTGTAAGCAACGACATTCCTACATTTTACGAATAAAATATCGCAATCCAAAATTCTTTAGTCAAAATGGAACGAATTATTGAAAACTACTTAAGTTGTGAAGTTTTGCGTTTTATATCGAGCAGCTCCGTTGTCCCCTCGACGACGCTCGGCGTCGGAGTGAAGTTGCTACCATCTGCAAGCACATTCGCAGATAGTTCGCGATCAGTTTCCAATTGCGGTACAGTCGCGAACTTAGACTTTTTATCTTTAACAGACTCCTGCCATATCACATAGACAAGCGAGAGTGCTGCAAAAATCAGAAAAAGCGACAACAAGATGCCTGTCACCATGCGGTCGCCTGTAAATATCATCTTACTAGCGATAGTGTAGATAAGTAAGATGAATCCGGCGACGGAGATCCCGCCAAACCCACCAAATGCGACTTTACCAAGCGAGTTAAAGAACCAGTTTACTTTTCGTTCGGTATCGGGAACTCCGCCAAACTGCTCAGTGAGACTAGCAGAGGTTTGCTCTAAGTTCATACCGCACGAACGGCAAAACTTTTGCTCAACATTGTTTTTTGCACCACAGCTTGGACAGAACATAAATTCCTGGTTCGATCAAATAAACGAAACGCTCGCAGTTTAGGTTCCCGCAAACGAAACCGATAGGTTACAAAGCTATCTTTTCTTTTTCCACGTTCACCCAGTCGCAAAGAGCTTTCTTTTCTGTATCCTTGAGAACGGCATCCCGATGTATCCAGAGGTACGAGGGCAGCGGCATCTCAGCTGATTCGACCTGCTCACAGATCTCCTCGAGCTTTTTCACCTTTTTCTTGGCGGCATAAGTACTAAATTCGCTGATATTTAATTTCCGTTTGCCCTCATCGATGTGATCTTTTAAGAACCAACCGAAAGGCTGAACATTGGCATACCACGGATACACCGTATTGTTTGTATGGCAATCATTGCACGAACGGCCCAGTATCAACGCAACATCTGGCGGAACCGAAACAGTCGCTTCAAGCGTATTAGCCTGAACTATCGGCAGATTTGTCTTATCGATCTGAAAGAACTGTATCGCGACAAACGCAATTCCAAGGCCAATGCCCGCGAATTTCAATGCCTTTTTCATTTTGTTATCGTAATATATTTTTATGTTGCGTCCTACTGTCTTAGCCATACCGTTCTTCGCTCTGATGATAGCGTTAGAGGCTTTTTGGGCTTATCACAAAAACTCAAACGAATACAACGATAAAAAGGACACCTGGGGCAATATATTCATGGGCTTTATGAGCGTTGTTTGGGGTGCCCTCTTTGGACTCGCGACCGGATATATTTTTGTATTTTTATATGAGATCGCACCATACAAATTCCCGGCTGACGCCTGGTGGACTTGGGTAATTTTATTTTTTGTGGATGACCTTTTCTACTACATTTTCCATCGAGTTAGCCACGAGTCGCGTCTATTTTGGAATTTCCACGTCGTCCATCATTCGAGTGAACGTTACAACCTGAGCGTCGCCGTTCGCCAAAGCTGGTTTTCGGGTATCCTACATTGGATCTTTTACGCCCCGATAATGCTGCTCGGCTTTGCTCCCTGGATGTTCGCGACCATGCACGGTTTTAATCTGATCTACCAATTCTGGATACACACGAGGTTTATCAACCGCCTCGGAGCGCTCGAGTACGTACTAAATACTCCGTCGCACCATCGGGTCCATCACGGAGTCAACGAACAATATCTCGATAAAAACTACGCCGGTGTACTGATAATCTGGGATCGAATGTTCGGATCTTTTGTCAACGAAACGGAAGAGCCTAGATACGGAATAATTAAACCGATCAAAAGCTATAATCCTTTGTGGATAAATACTCACGGCTGGGTCGAGATGTGGCAGGCGATAAAACGCCAAACGACCTTTAAGGCAAAAGTAATGTGCGTCTTTGCATCGCCAAATATGGACTTGAAACAAACCTATGAAAACTAGATATCTATTTATCACTTTTTTTGCTATCGCCGCGTTTGCGGGTCTAGCTCATTCTCAAAAGGTTGTCGTGACGGGCAACAAGGTAACTTATATCCGGCCAAAGCCGCTCGCTGACTTTAAGAAAACTTTCACTATCAATCACCCGGTCGTCACAGCCGCTACTCAGTCGCTGTCGGTTAAGATCGAATCCGCGATCAGCTTTCAAAAAGTGATCCCGTTGGATATCGCTGAGGAGGTCAACGAGATCCAATGGCTCGAAAACGCCGACTACGAAGTGTTGTACAACGATAATGGGGCTCTTTGCATTGCCCTTTCGATCGAAGGGAGCGGCGCGTATCCGTCGGGTTCGACTAAAACCGTTGTAGTGGATACCTTGAAAGGGGATCGCGTAAAACCTGCTGACACATTCAAGAACCTTTCCGGGATTGTGGCGTTGGTAAAAAAAGCGCAGAAAATCGAGATCGCTAAGGCGATCAAAGCGATCAGAAAGGATCCTGATTTTCGCGAACCGGATCCTAAGACCTTGTTTATTTCAGCCAATTTCAAAACCGAAGATCTTGACTGGTTTTCGATCAGCCATAAGGGCGTTACTTTTAACTACGATTACGGTTTCCCTCACGTGATGCAGGCTCTACAGCCTGACGGCAAGTTCTTTTTCAGTTGGAAGCAGCTAAAACCGTATATCAAAGCCGGCAGTTTGCTCTCACGCGTCGCTCGTTAATATACTTTAGCCAAGATGAATGAAAGAAAGATCAGAGTCTTAGTGGCAAAGCCCGGTCTCGACGGTCATGACCGTGGGGCCAAAGTGATCGCACGTGCCCTGCGCGACGCCGGAATGGAAGTGATATATACCGGGCTTCGTCAAACCCCCGAAATGATAGCCTCCGCTGCTTTGCAAGAGGACGTTGATGCTGTCGGCATTTCGATCCTTAGTGGGGCGCATAATACACTTTGCCCACGCATCGTTAATCTGCTTCGTGAAAACGGCATGGACGACACCCTCGTGCTCGTCGGCGGCATTGTTCCGCAAGAGGATATTGCCACCCTCAAGGCGAACGGTGTGTCCGAGATCTTTCTGCCCGGCACCTCGACCGTTGATATTGTTGATTTCATCCAAAAGAATGTCCGTGCTCAATAGTGTGCGGTAGCATACAGACTTCCGACCGGTGGTTTGTAATACTAGGAAAAAGTTCTAGCTAATTCGCGTAGAACCTAAGGGGAGTTTCAATGAAAACAATTTATTCAGCAATAATGGCGGTCGCACTAGTTTTAACAATTACGTTCGTAGGAAGCAGTATCGGCTATGCCCAACAGACCACGATGGGCAAAATCGGTGATACGGTCGAGAATACAACCAAGACCGTGGCTAAAAAAGACCACAAGTGGTGCGAAGGCGGTTTATCGGGGTGGCAAACGTGTCGGCTACACAGTCGGCAGCAAGACCTGGAACGGCAGCAAATGGGTCGCCAGCAAATCGTGGAAAGGCGGCAAATGGATCGCCGTTAAAACAGTTAACGGCACCAAATGGGTCTACCGCAAGGCAAAAAGCCCGTTCGTCACACCAAAACGCAACATGTAGTTTGTTTTCGATACTTTTACGTAGGGTGGTCAGTTCTGATGCATGTCATCAATTGACCGCCCTATTTTCTTTTGTTTTACTTGAATCAATATGAAACAAACCGTTCGTGTTGCAGGTGGACAGGGTTTTTGGGGTGATCTATTAACGGCACCTGTCGATCAGGTTCGAAAGGGCCCGATCGATTACCTGATGCTCGATTATCTCGCAGAGGTCACGATGTCGATCCTGCAAAAACAGCGATCACGCAATCCCGAAGCAGGATACGCCCGCGATTTCGTCGAACTGATGCGCGAGATCCTGCCCGATTGCGTCGAAAAGAATATCAAGGTCCTCTCAAACGCCGGCGGCGTCAACGTCACCGGCTGCGCCGAAGCCATCGCCAACGTCGCACGCGAACTCGGCCTGCAAGGCAAAGTAAAGATCGGCGTCGTCACCGGCGATGACGTTCTCGACCGCCTCGATCAGTTCATCGCCGATGGCGTCGAGATCAACAGCATGGACGACGGCACGCCGCTCTCGGCCATACGCGACAAAGTCCAGTCCGCCAACGTCTATCTCGGTGCCGAGGCATTGGTAGAAGCTTTAGGCAAAGGTGCGAACATCATCGTCGGCGGCCGTCTGACCGATACGGGCCTGACGCTCGCTCCGCTGATGCACGAATTCGGCTGGAGCTTTGACGACTGGGATAAGGTCTCCGCCGGGACGATCGCGGGCCACATCATCGAATGCGGAGCCCAATCGAGCGGCGGCAACTGCCAGTACGATTGGCAAAACATCCCCGACATGGCGAACATCGGCTTCCCGATCGTCGAAGCGTCGCCCAACGGCGAGTTCATCGTCACCAAACATTCAGGCACCGGCGGCCGCGTCAACATTCAGTCCGTCAAAGAGCAGCTTCTCTACGAAATGGGCGACCCGCACGAATACATCACGCCCGACGTCGTCGCCGATTTCGCGTCGATCAATCTCGAACCCGCCGGCGAAAACCGCGTCCGCGTCCACGGCATCACCGGCCACCCAAAGACCGATTTCTACAAAGTCTCCATCGCCTACACCGGCGGCTACAAAGCCGTCGGCACCCTAGTCTATTCATGGCCCGACGCCTACGAAAAAGCCCAAGCCGCCGACAAGATCCTCCGCGAACGCCTAAAAAACCTCGGCCTCGAGTTCGAGGTCATCCTAACCGAATACGTCGGCGTCAACGCCACCCACGGCCATCTAGCGATGGCCGGACCAGGCCGCGGGCGCCTCGAGGGAACTGCCCGCCGCTTACGCAGCGGGTTCTGACTGATATCCCCGAGGTCCAACTCCGCATCGGCGTCCGCGGCCAAAACAAATCCGACGTCGAACGCTTCACCAAAGAGATCGCCCCGCTCATCCTCACCGGCCCGCCATCCGTCACAGGCTTCGCCGGCGGCCGCCCCAAAGTCGAAGAGATCATGGCCTACTTCCCCGCCCTGATCCCCAAATCCCTCATCACCCCAAAAGTCGAGATCATCGAGGCGTAAGCGGAGATTCAAATGTCATTTACATCGTCAATTACGATTGCGAACCAGTATCAAAAGGAGGTGACGCTCCATTTGGAACCATGGGGCGAACAGTTCGCTATGCCTTGCGAAGCTCGGTTTGTCATCACTGGCGAGTCTGTTGAGCCCGGTTCGTTCGAGATTGAGTTCGGGAACGATGAGATATTCGTATGGCTCTGGCTAGGTTCCGTAGCTCGGGTGTTCTCCAACGGAAAGGAGCTAGGTGACAATATCGATTCACCGCGAACCCGCGTGCCGACTGACATTCCCTAGCCCGCTACCCCATATTGCCTCCGCAACGAAGTTGCACGCCCCGACAACGAAACTGCGCGACTACACAGGAACGTTGTATAGCTCAACAAGAACGTCGCACGCTCGCACAGGAACGTTGTAAGGCCGCACAAGAGCGTTGTGCGGGTCTGCGGGAACGTATTTTCTCTTTACAGAAAGCCATTTTGGGCATACAATGTTCTCCTCAAGCAGTACAACAATACATTTTGGAGGAACAACGATATGGCAGATGCTAAAACACGCCCGTTGTCGCCGGGTCAGCTACAGGCAAACCTCGACGCATTCGCGGCTCTAAAGAACATTCCGGGTTACGCCCCTGCAAATAAAGACTACGAGATCGCCGACGGCGATGCGTTGCAAACGACGATGGACGCGGCTCAGGTCAAATCCGCTCAGGACGAAGCCACCGCAAAAGCAAGCCGCGATGACGAAATCGCCGCCCAATGGGCCTTTCACGACTTCATCCTCGGTGCCAAAACCCAAGTCAAAGCCCAGTTCGGCGACAGCTCAAACGAGATCCAAGCCCTCGGCCTCAAGAAAAAGAGCGAATACAAGTCACCGTCGAAGAAGAAAACGCCCTAAGCGTGTTACGAATTCACTGTATCGGATTTGTAGTCGATGCGGTTGGAAGGTTCGATAAGGAGGCATTCTAGCTCCGGGTTAGAAATTATGCTGGCGATGAATGCCTCCGAACCGCCGATGAGCGTAAAAGTCAGATCCCAGTCTGTACAAAGAATCCATTTATTATCGTCAGGCCACCAATAGGTTGGTGTTCCGCTAACATCTTCAAGCTTAGGCGTGTCGAAAACGTTTTTGAAAGACCCTTTGTATAACAAATCCGATTCGTAGTTTGTTGTAGCAATAACGTCGTAGAGGAAAAAGCACTGCTGAGACAGATCGAAATCGGAAGTTGCCATTGCGATTGATCGCACGATTTCCTTACAAGTTAAATTGTCCAGCATTCCTTCGTCCGGCCCGATTAGGTAGCGCGGCCAGCTTCGGGTTGGAAATTTTCGGCTAAACGAATCTTCATTATACTCAGGATGAAATTGCAGACCGTACCTTGCCGCCAATTCCGACCAACGAATACGTTTGAGGTTGTTGGGATCGAAGGGGCCGCCATAAACCGTAGTCGCGTCATGAATCAGCTTCTCGACGGGATCATCTAAATCTGCCGATTCTCTTTTACTAATCTCATCCCAAGTGATTGAGTGATCATCAACCGACACATCCTCGTAGATGTTGTGAAACACTTTGCAATACGATTCAAAAACATTTGGAATGCAATGCGTCACGTAGTTGCCACCGCGACTCTCGAAGTTATCTGTCGAGTCTACATTCTTGCGAAACCAATCCGCTGCGGAGAGATCATTAACTCGTTCAAGTGCATCCATTGATTACTACTTCTCCAAAAACTTAGCAATTCCCTTCTGACAGTCGTCGGTCATGCGGGCGGTGGCGTTGACGGTGACGCCTTTTTCGATGGCGGTTTGGTAGGTGTCGGCGTCGATGTCGTAGAGGAGGCGTTTGGTCATCGCGACGGCGGAGCCGCTGACTTTTGTGTAAACGTTGGCGAGATCCATCACGGCGGCGGCGAGCTCGTCGTCGGGGACGACGCGGTTGATGAGGCCGAGCTGCAACGCTTCGGCGGCGGTGAATTCGAAGCCCTGGGTGAGCAGCTCGAAGCTCTTCTTTTCCCCAAGATTCCGCCGCAATATCGCCGCCACCATCGCCGGAACAAACCCGATCTTCACTTCCGGAAAACCAAACCTCGCGGATTCACCCGCAACAACCAGATCACACCCCAAAGCAAGCCCGCACCCGCCCGCCAATGCCCGCCCATGCACCGCCGCAATAACCGGCACCCGAACGCTCCTGATCAACGCAAACAACTCAGCAAGCGAACGCGCGTCCTCAATATTCTCTTCGTACGAAGCCGTCGCGATCTTCTGCAAAGCACTAAGATCCGCCCCCGAACAAAAATCCTTCCCCGCCCCGCAAATCACGATCGCCCGCAAAGACTCATCACCATCAGCCTCGCGCAAAGCACCCTTCAACGCCGCGATCAGTTCATCATTCAACGCATTGCGTTTGTCCGGACGGTTTAGGGTGACTGTTCGGACGCTACCGTTATTTTCTATAAGGATTTCAGGCATAAGATTCTTTTAGCCACGAATGTCACGAATTAACACGAATCAGAAATTGCTACGAGCGTTAATTTAAGCCTCCGTCTTATTCGTGTCCATTCGTGTAATTCGTGGCTAAAACTCCTTCCTAATAAAGCTTCGCTGCCCTGTCGATCTCGGCCGCAAAATTCTCCAGCACCTTTGAGACGATCAGTATCTGCTCGTTGGCCTCACGCCAGTCACGTTGCTCGATGGCTTCGCGGACGCCGGGTAGCGTTTTTACGCCGTAGCCGGTGTAGAATCCGGGTGCGTAGATCTGATGGCGAAACCAATCGCGACGCGGCAGGCCTTCGGTGCGGGTGAGTACGCGCTCCGTTTTATAAAGGATCTCGTCGAGAGCCTTTTGAGCTGCAGGGTTTGGCTGCTTTCCTGTCGATACGCGCTGATAAAAGCTGGAGCTGTCCTTGAGCCGCGTCAGAGCATTTTTGAGCGGTTCAAAGCTAATCTGCGGCACTTCATCTTTCATCTTCGGTTCGCTAAGGCCGTCAGAAGGATTTTGAACGGACTTCCACATCCCGCTCGAGATCAGCTGGTTTATCCTCTTCGTGTCATCGCGCATCGTGCCGGTGAGCCTTGTCACCTCGTTCACATAGTTGCCGACGGTGTCGGTGAAATTTGTAAATTCAAACGGTAGCGTGTCGGCATTCGCAAGCCGCAGTACGGCGTGCCCGCATACTTTTGAGAGAGCAATGCCGTACTTGAAACCGGGGTCATTAAACCGCGTGTAGTGGTCAAACGAATCGTAGATCGAGTGATACGACCCGCCTCCGTCCTCGCCGCCAAAACCGATATTCATCGACGCGATGCCAAGATGCTGCAGAAACGGCGTGTAATCTGAACCCGATCCGAGTGCTCCGATACGCAAATCCTTGCGTGACGTTGCTTCCAAGCGGTCGAGCGGAGCGCCGTTAACGATCTGTTGAGCACGGGCACGTTCCAAGACCGACAAATTAGTTTGCGGATCGGCGACGTCGCGACCTACCTCGTTGATAAATTTCTCAAGCGTATGCGAGCCGCCAATGCCTAAAAACCCGCGTCCATTCGAATCGGTATTGATATATACTGCTGCTTTCTTACGCAATTCTTCAGCGTTTGCCTCGACCCACTCGGTCGACCCGATCAATCCTTCTTCCTCAGCGTCCCATGCACAATAGACGATCGTGCGTTTTGGCTTCCAGCCAGTCTTTGCAAGTTCGCCGATCGCTCGGGCCTCTTCCATTTCGGCGACCATTCCGCTGATCGGATCGCTGGCTCCGTTGACCCAAGCGTCGTGATGGTTGCCGCGTATGATCCACTGATCGGGCCGCTCGCTGCCCTGCATCTTGGCGATGACGTTGTAGATCGTCTTCATATCCCAGTTAAATTCGAGCTTCATTCTGACGGTCGGAGTATTCCCGCCAAAATGATAGGTAACCGGCAACGCTCCCCGCCAAGCATCATGAACGACGGCTCCGTCGAGATTGCGTAGCAAAGGCAAAGCGTCGGCGTATGATATCGGGAGAACGGGAATCTTAGTTAGAGTTTCAGCGTCTTTGCGATCAATTCGTTTGGCATTCTTTGTTGCTCCAACGCCTTTTGTCAGCGGATCGCCCGGATGCAACGGCATGTCCATCACTGAGCCTCGTTGAACCCCGTTCTCACTGCGCCAAGGCCCTTTCGGATATGTATCGCCCTGATAAAACCCGTCGTTCTTAGGATCGGAATAGATCAGGCAGCCGATAGCTCCGTGCTCGGCCGCGACTTTGGGTTTTATGCCTCGCCACGATCCGCCGTAACGCGAGATCACGATCTTGCCTTTTACATCGATGCCGCGGCGTTCTAATTCCTCATAGTCAGCCGGCGTGCCGTAATTGACATAAACCAGCGGTCCTTTCACATCGCCGTCGATCGAGTAGGCGTTGTATGTCGGCAGTTGGTCCTTTTGCTGGCTCGAAGTCGCGTCTTCCTTTAATGCAGGTTCGTTTAGCTTGAGAGTGAATTTCTCAGGCCCGGTCATCTCGACAATTCGCGTCTTCGGAGTTGGAAATAGAACTTCAAACTCAGCGATCTCGGTCTTATACCCCCAAGACTTAAACTTGTCCTCCATAAACTTCGCATTCTCTTTGTCATATTTTGACCCTAGATGGTGCGGTTGGGCGGACATTCGTTTCATCCATTCGCGAAGGTTCTCAGCGTTTAGAAACGAGTCAAACTTTTGCCTCAAGTGAGCTTTGGGTCCTCGAACTATCCGAGTTAAAACCGAGCATCTGTCCCGACTGAGCAAATGGCTGCGAAAGGATCGATAGCGACAATAGAACCAACAGAGCAGTGCGTAAAAACGATCTAAGCATTAAGCCTCCGGTAATTTCGAATTGAATTTGCGAACGAATGTATTGTAAGGCAGACAAGCTAATATAGGCGAATACCAGAGAGTCATCTAGGCATTTATCGCCGCCGCTTCTAGGTCAGTGATCTCGATAAACATCCTGAGCAATGCGGTCGAAAATGTTTTGCCTTGAGCGTCGGTCATCAGACTGAGCGTTCCGCCGCCGCCTAAACTGCCGTGAAGCAGGAAGTTAAGAGCGCCGAGATTTGGTAGCTCGAGACGCTCGACGTCACCTTTTACCATGTCGCCGAAATGCTGTTTGACGGCCTCGGCGGTAACTTCGCGGACTAGGATCGGATAGATCTCGGGCTTGAGGGCGATTAGGCCGACATTTGCGGTGTCGCCTTTGTCGCCGCTGCGGGCGTGGGCGATGTTTACGAGTTGAACTTTCATAAAAATATTATCGACTAATCTATGGCTCTTGATAAAGCCGCCGCGACAACATCTTCGGCGATCATATCGACAAGACCGACGCGAAGGGCCCACTCGGCATCGATCGGCGTCGCTGTGAAGAACAGCTCATTGGCATTTGCGGTGCCAACTAAGCGTGGCAGACGCTGCGTACCGCCCCAGCCGGTGATAATACCTAGGCCCGCTCCGGGATGTGCGAATCTCGCATTAGACGAGCCGATACGGAGGTCGCAAGATAAAGCAAGATCTAGCGCACCGCCGAAGCACCAGCCGTTTATCGCGGCGATGGTCGTTTGCGGTAGCACAGAAACTTTTGCCATCAATGACTGGCCGTAACGGGCGAAATCATGAACGTTTTCAGGCAATACACTCGCGATCTCACGTAGGTCTGCACCAGATGCAAAACTATCGCCAGAGCCCGTAAATATTAACTTTTCGACATCGCTATCCGCCGCGAGATCATCGACGATCGCGTGCAGTTGATCGAGCACCGTGACAGACAGCGGATTGCGTATCTCGGGCCGATTGAAGCGGACGATCATCGCGTCGCCTTTGTGTTCGATATTTAGTTCGTTAGACATTTATTGCCGCGAGCTAAATAATAGTTGTTATGTTCCGAACAAACAAAGCTCACCCGTGGCATGGCATTCCGATAAATGATAATTCACCCGCCGAAGTGACGGTTTTTATCGAGATCGTTCCGCGTGACACGGTTAAATATGAGGTCGACAAAGAAACCGGCTATCTGAAGATCGACCGCCCGCAGCAGTATTCTAATGTCGTTCCGGCGAATTACGGCTTTATCCCGAAAACCTATTGCGGCGACGGCATCGCCAACATGGCTCGCACCAACAGCGGTAAAACCATCTCTGACGGCGACAACGATCCGCTCGACATACTCGTCCTGAGCGAGCATCACATCCCGCGCGGCGACATAATCCTAAAAGCGACACCGATCGGCGGATTTTGCTTGATCGATGGCGGCGAAGCCGATGACAAGATCATCGCGGTGCTCAAAGGCGACAAGGTCTTTGAGCAATACACCGAGATCAGCCAACTGCCAAAAGGCATCCTTGAGCGATTTGAACACTATTTTCTGACCTATAAATCATTGCCCGACGAGCCAAATATCTGCGAGATCGCCTATTCATACGGCCGCGAAGAAAGCTACCGTGTGATCGATGCTGCGATCGCGGATTACGCGACTCTGCTCGCTACGAATGCCTAAAAGAAAACAGCCCACGTCGCAAGATCATCAGTAAAATTCTCAAATCTGTGCAGCACTCCTGCTGCAACGAAGAAAGCGTCTCCCTCAGAAAACGCCGTTCGCTCACCTTCGATCACGATATCGCCGCTTCCTCGGACGATAAAATAGAACTCGTCTTCGTCGTGAAACGTCTGATGATCGATACCCCTTGGCGCAAAAAAGACGAGTGTCACGCCGCCTTTCTTAAAAGGTTCGACATCCCACACGCCTTCGGTCCATTTCGCGTTTGCGGCGAGCGGCAGCTTTGCCAGCATTTCCTCAACGGTAAATTTCATACCGTCAGGATATCATTACAGGGCGGCGATCTTCACGGCCATCGGCAGCAGATGTTTCGCTGAGTTTTTTATCACAAACTTGGTCACCGCCGGAGCCATTTTCAAAAATATCGTCTTGGCGACTGGCTTTGCCACGTGCTTTGCCACAAATTTCGTCGTCCCCCAAGCCGCCTTGCCCGCCGTGCCGACAATTATCATCACGGGGTTGCTGCCGTCGCGTTTGGCCGCGTCGCCGCTCTTTTTTACGGCGGTTTTCGGGCTGTTATAGTGAATGATTGCGAGTTGGCGGCACCGGCAAATGCAAAAGCGCACGCGCACACCACGAGGGATCTGAAGAGAAGTTTTTTCATGTTTGGAGGCGAGGAAGAATGGATCGGAGGAAGGTCCGTCGCAAAGTGCGACTAACCAATCATATATGTTTTGACCGGAAATTGGAAGATAATTCTGCTTCTGGAACCTACGGATTAACGGGCCGCTTCTGTAGTTCTTTTGGCGGGATAAACCCGTCAAACGATGTTTCGATGCCGCTATTCTTGACCTGTCCATCCTTGTCAAACAGCGTCCATTGCACGACGAGCCCGCCCGAATAATCAAGCTTATCCGTCAGAAAGAAAAGATTCTTTCGGACTCGCTGCGTCCCGACCGCGCGTAGAGATTTGATCTCTAGATAATAGAGATTTGGTCGTTTTTGCAGTTGGGCAAATTGCTCGGCGTTGACAAACTTTTTCAGCACTGTCTCGGTCGTTGTCGGCGTCGCATCGCTTACAAGTTTGAGAAACTCCGCAAAATAATTCTCGAGCTTTCGCAGCTCGGGCGACTGCCCTTTTGCCGCGAACGCCGCTCGCCGTGCACGGTAGAGAGCGTCAAGCGAATTGGCGACCTCTGAACAATACACCGGCCGCGTTTCCGTGCAATCGCCCGCACCCTTCGCACAGCACGAACGTGCCGTCGTCGTTTGTCCGCAAAATACAGGTGCGTCCAGCCCAAACGTCTTCGGGTACAGCAGCGTCAGCCCGTTGTCCTGGCTCAGGTTGGAAAATAGCGACGCGACGACGGCTTCCTCAGGGATCGTTACCGTTTTGCCCGTCATTGTTGTTTGAGTTTTGAAATATGACAGCAGGTCTGCGAACTGCCCGACGATATTCCCCGCTCCGGCGATCGCGGTCGCAAAGCCGGTGCTCGTCAGGTCGAGAGATTTAACGTCCGTCTCGCTCTTATTGGCGATCAAGCAATAGTCTGCGGTCAGATCCTCGATCACGATCTTAAAAAGAGGCAGCGAGCGGCGGTAAAATGTCCAGTCGGCGAATGCCGAGCTGTCAAAGATAGCGACCGTCGCCGAATCCGGGAGCGTTCGCTGCAGCGATGATGCGATCCGCGTCGTCGTTTTGCCCAGCTCACGATAGACGATGATGTCGTAACCGATGTCTTCGCCCGACAACGTCAAGTCGCCGGTGTTCGGCGTCGATCTTGGTTTAGGCGCCGCGTCCAGCACGTCTTTGCGCGACTTTGCGATCGCTGCCTCGATCTCGGCTAGCTCCTTTTCGCGTTCGAGTGCCTTTTTCATCTCAAGGTAACGGGCATCAGCCGCCGATATCGTCGGCGAAGGCACCGGCGTCGGCTGCGTTTCCTGGGCAAAAAGGATCGACGAGTGAAATACAACCACGGACAAAATAAATGCCGCGAACCGATGGGCAGCCGCGACAGTAACTGTGCTTTTCATGTTATTTCACCTCACGCAAAATTCTTGCTGATCGAGTTTTTACGCCGTAATTATAACAACAACTCGCCACCAAACAAGTGAGATTCGTCACTGAACTTTCCGCAATTCAGACCTCGGGCGTGAGGCGGTGGTCAGTTGTCGGTGGTCGGTGGTCAGTAGTCGGTAGTTGGTAGTCGGTAGTCGGCATTAAGAGGAAAGACCGCGAGCGTTTAGTTCGCGGCTTTTGTTTGGGGTCCCGCATTTAGGCGGCCCTTTGGCAGAAGCCGCACGAAGTAAGGGCGTTACTCTCAAGTTGGATGTTACGCCCTTACTCCGTGCGGGCTTTCGCCCAAAGCCTGTCCCCATGTCCCGCGTTGTCCCAGAGCAGTCTGGGACAAATAAGTGCCAGTCTTTGCAATCACTTACGGCGATATTTTTGCGAAAAAGCAAATTTTTCGCACAACGCCTTTCCCTTGTCCAAATTCTTAAATTTTCAAATATCCCGCCTTACGTTACCAAAGATCGTAACGTATCTAAATGCCACTTTTCGCGCTTTGACGTATTTTGCCGATTTTGCGCATTGCTGCTCGGAGGCTGACCCGTTTCCGCCCCGTCAGATGGCAGCGGAAAAGCCGTTGGAAACGGCGATATATTTGTAGCCCACATCGCAAGATGTGGGTAAAGATAACGCCGTGTCTGAACCGTCGGAGACGGTGGCATAAAGCTCCCCGCCTTACGAAGGAGGGGTGGATGCGTTTCGCAGACGGGGTGGTTCTCTTTCAGTTATGCCGCCGTTTCCAACGGCTCATATTTTGGGGGATGCCATTCCCACAGTTCGCACTGTGGGCTACAAATATGGCGTCAGCTCCGCCGACTGAGCAAATTGGCGGCGGTCGAAGCTGGTCCTTTTGGTCCGGTCCGGACCAGGTGGACCAGGGTGGACCAAGGTGGACCAGCAAAACCCGCAAAATACGACAAAATCGGAAAAATACGTCATTTCGCGAAAGATCCGCATGATCGTACAAACCCCCGGGCATGTCCAGTCTCTCCCATAGTGTTCCTCCTTACACCTCTATTGCACAGCAAAGAAGTCAAAAAGAAACATATCGGCCTTCCGTACTATGCAAATTGTTAGTTTATTTTGGGTATTCCTAAAACAGCGGAAATTTAGCGCTAATTGAAACGGATGTCAATAGTTAACCTTGTTCTTTTCAAGAAATGATTTATCTTAATAATCTATGGCAGCCAATAACCAAAATCTCTACGATGCAATCGGCGGGCTCTTCGTAGATCACCAAGATGTCTACAAGACGGAAGCGGTTGATCCTTTTGAGTTGCTAGAACCATTAAGTCGAGTGAATATCTTTGTCGGAGCGAATAACACTGGTAAAAGCCGATTCATGCGATCGATCTCAAGAACTGTTGAACCTGAAGTAAAGCTCGCGGAGCTTTTTCCGTTCCGCGACGCCATTTCGCGAGATATAAATGTTCTGAGTGGAGTGTTTTCAGAACTCGGAATCGGTACATTTGGATCTCTTGGGCCACACGATTTTAGTTATCTCCTTGAACAGCTAGCCAAGGAAAGGGTTCATTTAGACCAAGATGATTTTGCACAACTTCGCGAGCAGATCGGCAAATGGAATGTTGCCGCTTCAAGTGGCACGATTCCACCAATATTTATCGACGGTGATAAGGAGCGCCTCTGGCAGGCGGTGGAGCCATTTGTTTTGAAAGTCCGCGGGTTTATCCGCCAAATACCGGAGTATTCCGTTAAAACTCTCCCGGTCCGGGTTTACATCCCAACCCTGAGAGGGTTGCGGCAGTTTGGAAACTCTGGCGATGATCATTATTTTCGGGCGACAAAGAGCGCGTATTATGAGGGAGCTCAAACCGCCGACGGAACGGGCACGCGATTCGATCCGGAGAAGCTTGAAATCTATACCGGGCTGTCTTTCTTCAAAAGGCTTCGTTCTCTCCGTCTTGGTGCCACAGCAGAGCGAAGGAGTGTCGATACCCACGAAAGATTTTTTGTCAGAGACCTTTTTCCAGAACCAATCGGTTGAACTTACGCCTAATGAATCTCAGGGGTAGTAACTATTAAAATCGGTCGAGACGCACAGCAGCCAATCCATCACCTTGGTGATGGCGTTCAGTCGGCCATTATTTTGTCTTTCCTTCCACACGTTTTGAAAGACACCCCAGCCTTTTTCTTCATTGAAGAACCAGAAATGTTCATGCACCCGGGGTTGCAACGAAAAGTTCTTGAGTTCCTCGTAAGTAACCCTTTTCATCGATTTTTTTTAACAACCCATTCAAACCATCTGCTCGACCTAACGGCCGACGTGGACTCAGTATCGGTATTTACGTTCACGAGACAACAAGATGAAAATTCTAACGAAGACGTAACGCCCAAATTTTCCGTACGGGCTGTCAACGCTGGATGTAAAAGTTCGTTGGAGTTGTTAGACGTTCGAAATTCGTCTGTCTTCCTTGTGAATTCCACAATTTGGGTCGAGGGAATTACGGATCGACTATATTTGCGGGAAATGCTACGTCAATACATGGCACAAGGTCAGAAACATGATTTCGACGAAGATGTACATTATTCCTTTGTGGAATATGGAGGCTCAAATATTATTCATTGGTCATTCTTGGATTCCGCTCGACCACAAATTGAAGTAGACCGCCTCTGCGCGCAGGCGATGGTAATTGTCGATGGCGACGGCGGAGAGAAAATGGACCGGAAGGCTCTAATTTTAAAAAAATTAGGGCGTGATCGTTTCATCGAACTTCCTGGCCGTAAAATCGAAAACATGCTTCCGTACTCAGTAATTCGATCGATCGTTAGCGATTACGAATCCGGTAGCTCAAATGTGATTCCCGATTTCGCTTTCCAGGCCTATAAAGACGAATATCTTGGAAAGTTCATTGAGGAAGAAATGCTCGCTGGAGCATTTCCGTCGCAAAGGAGGGTATCAGGAAGTATCAGGGAACGTTGAAGCGAAAGCTTTGAGATTCTGTGAAAAGCTCTTAAGATGCGTGAAATTCGACGCCCTCCCACAGGAAACAAAGAATGTCGTCGCAAAGATTTACAGGTTTATTAGCTCATGCAACCCTCACCCTAAGTGAAATCCCAACTGCAAAAGAAGGAGCTTTTTTAAGATGGAAATTCGAGATTGGGTGTTGATAGCTGGTCCTCTCGTTGGTGTTCTTATCGGCGGTGGGATCACTTCTGTAGCCAAGTACTTTGAACTCAAACATCAGAGTAAACTTACCCTCTTAAGTTGGCGGATTGAACGACTTGAACAGTTGAGCGAAAAGCTTGGGACGTATATGTACGAGTTGGATATGTTGCCAACTCGAGTGATCGAACTCGTTGAACCTTCTGGTAACCGCGTCGACGAGAATGTTAGATTTCATGCGCTTAAAGCGGAAACTTCTAACCATTTGATGACAGTTTTAACAAGGCTGGCTAAATATCTCCCCGGACAGGACGAAAAGGTTAAAGCCAACGTAGCCGGAAAAAAATTGTTCATGTCAGCACAGAACGTCTTCAAGGTGCTCCAAACAGAAGGAGCAACAGAAGCTGATATTGAAATCCCGATGAAAGACTTCATTGAAATTTACTCAGAGCATCAAGATGTCTTAATTAACGTGGAAATTTCAATAACGAACGAAATCCAAAGGTTGTTGGAAGAGAGAACACCAAAAAAGTGGATGGGCATCCCGGACCGATTTAGGAGGTTAAAGAAATAGCCTCCGAAGGGTGTACTATCCCTTTTCTATGCTCCCGTTGCGAAAGTATACTGAATCGCCCTTCTCGGAAGAAAGTGTTAAGTGGACGCCAACCTTATATCTGTACTCGTTGCCTTCCTCTTTAGACGTAAAATCCTTTAATTTTGCGTAGTCAAAAATAACGTCTTCATCATCTGTCCCGTCTTTTTTTATCTCTATTACCAAGATGTTCGTTGGATAATTTTCTCCCCGTTGGTGGATAATAATGTCCGGGAAAGTAGAGAATGTAATAGGAGGAATATCATTGTCCATGTATTCGTTCTCACCTTTTTTCAATATCTCTCGCCACTTTATAGCCTTAACGACAAGCTTTTCTACCTCAGATGTTAGGGCTTCGTTGAAGTTTACTTGAACATATTTAGGTTTCTTTCCATTACGATTATATTCACAGTCCACGTCAAAGTCGGGAAATTGATCACTTAGATATTCTGCCAACTTATGGGCCATTGCTCTTTCAGATACATCGTTTTCAAGCAGGTAAATTTCTTCATCCAGAAACACTTTTAGAGCCTTTTCATAACTCGCCTTTATTTCAGTAATTTCCATATTTCATTCCAATCTTCAGTTTCATAAAGCTACGGCAGGTCTTCGAGCGGGGACGGTATCAGAAGTCAGTAGACAGTAGTCAGTAGTCAGTAGTCAGTAGTCAGTAGTCAGTTGTCAGTGGTGCAGATCTGCTAGGGCACGAAGTTGTAAGTAACAACTCCACTTACCCTTACGAAATTGCCGTCGAGTTTGGTCGGTGAAAATTTAGCTCCGCAAGCCGCAACCCGCGACGCATCTTGTAGGACAGGATGGCCGCTGATGGCCCCTGCTCGGACCACATTTCCTTTTTCGTCGATGTGGACCTCGACCGATACTGTTCCGCCAATACGGTTAGGTCGGGCCGCGGACGGATAACCCGGCTTGGGCAGGCTCAAAGCTTTTCCGTTAACTACGCCCGCTTTAACAAACACTGGCGGCGCTGTTCCGTTACGCAAAGCCTCTTCACGCTCTCGTTTTCGCAATTCATTTTGGTACGCTTCGCCGATCTTAAATTTCAATTGTAGATCTGTTGATTCAGCCTTGCCGCCCTTGATCGTTGGGGAAAATTTGGCAGCCATCACATTTTCTTTGACCGCTCGCCGTACATCTTCCAATTCTTTCTTGAGTTCGGTCCCACAGGGCCAAGCAGGCCCCGCAACTATATCGGCCTTTTTGACAGCTCCTGATTTGTCAACCGTTATATCAACCGATAAGGTGCCGTCAATGCCGACAGCCTCAGCTTCTTTAGACAAAACGAAGGGTATCGAACTTATTACTTTTGCAGGAGCATCGGCAGCAGGTGCCTGTCCGAACACCCCACAAACAGAGGCTGCGGCCATTGTGAAAGCGAGTGGTAGATTTATTCTCATGGGTTTGTACGTGATATTTATAGCACAAACGCCAAAATACGCCGAACGTTCTTGTGGATGTTAGGAGGCGGATCACGGCATGTCTTCGAGCGGGGACGGTATCAGAAGTCAGTAGCCAGTAGTCATTAGGCAGTTGTCAGTGGTCATTTGTCAGTAGTCGGATAAGAGAGAACCACCCCGTCCGCGAAACGCGTCCACCCCTCGTTCTGGCCGCAGAGCCGTCCAGTGTTGCGCCTATTACCCGCAACCGGGTAAGGCCGGGAGCTGTGAATAGTGAGCAGTGGCAGGAGGCGGGAGATAGGTGATAACAGAAAACTACGAACTAATATCTCGAGAGTTGCGCCGTTTGCCGGTGACGAGGAACATCAGGCCGAAGAAGTATTCGGTTATCTCGAGGTCGTCGAAATGCCCCGACAATGTCTGCCACGGCTCAAGGCTGGGAGGCGGCGTGGTTGAAAACGACAATTTGTAGAGCGCTCTGATAATGGGGTTGAGTAGGCGGCCAAAGCCTCTGCCCGCGAGCTTTGCACCAAAGGCAGCGACGCGGGCATTGGGCGTAAGGTGGGGAATGAGATTGGACAATTCGGTTTCAGAGCCGTACACGTCAGGCGCAGCGAACATCAAGAGCCCGTCAAATGAACCTTTTAGCTCGGCGTCTTTTGCAGGCTTGGTGATCACTTCGACGTTTGTCCAGCCATTTGCAGCAATGCGGTCAGCCGCGAGTTCGCTGTGCAAGGGGCTGATCTCAATACCGACAACCTTGCCCTGCGGGCCCGACGGCTTCGACCAGAAAAGGAAAGCTGCCGCCGGGACCGCAGCCAACATCGAGTACACGCCCGCCCTGCGGCAATGACAACGATGCAACTGCCTTTCGCCGGATCGGTTTGATGAACGAGAAATCGAAATTGGGGAATGGCTTTGTCAGCCGGATCAAAGCCCGGCCGTAGAGAGGGGTGTCTTGTCGAACCGGTTCGGCCATATTACACAATGAGGGTACACCTGACGGCTGAAAATTCAAAGGTGTTGAGAAGTACTGAGTCTTCGCGCTCAGCAGCCTTTAGCCGCGAGATCATCCCCGCGACCGGCGTCGTCCACCACGCCCAGGGTTCGGTGCTCGCCGTTCGAAAACCGAAACAGGAATAGCTACGGGATGAAATTGTAGGTTACAACGGCTGACACTTTGACGGCAGATCCGGCCAATTTGGTCGGTGAGAATTTGGCTCCACACGCGGCTTCGCGAGAAGCTAACTGAAGAGTTGTCGCCCCGCTGATGGCTCCGGCGCGTAGGACATTTCCCTCTTCGGAGATCAGGACCTGAACATTGACAGGCCCTCCGTCACGATTTGGTTTCGCCGCTTCGGGATAAGTGGGTTTTGGCAAATATGTCGCTTTTCCGTTAATTACACCGCCACTCACGAGCCTCGGTCTGGGCTTCCCCGTTTCCGGATCTATCTCAGCGGGCTTTGGTTCGAGTTTTGGGTTCTTTAATTCAAGCGTAAGTCCGATATTAGCAACAACCGGCTTGCCGTTTTTGATCGCCGGTGCAAACTTAAGTTTCGTCATCGTCGATACGAGCGTCGTTGATAGGTCTTCGAGAGCTTTAACGGGCTTTGTACCGCACGGCCACATCGGGCCAATGATCAAGGCCGCAGCCGTGGGCTTTCCGGTATCGTCAACGCTGATACCAACAACTACCCTTCCTCCAATTTCCGCATCGATCGCTGTCTGCGGCATAATATACGTAGCCGAGCCTTGCAGCACAGGATCAGAATCGGGTTGAGCCGTAACGATACCAGCAAACACAAACATCGAACACGCAAGAGAAATGATAACTTTCATATCGATAGTAATAGCTTGAATTTATTTTATAGCACAATTGCCGGGATGAGCAGATTAGGTTGTAAAGATGAGGAGCAGAGCCGCGTTCAAAGCCGAGGAAACATGAATAACTCCGGCTATGAAGATACTTGACGTATTGCGGCCCTGCTTGCGAAGTAAATAGTTCTAATCGCTCAGGAAATCCTGAAACCAAAGGCAGAACCACCTGCGTTAGCAGGTGGTGCGAACGCCGACCGAAATTCCACCCCCATGCCATCCGCTCACGCGGACGGTTCTGCCTCACGCTCGCAGCACGAAGGGCCCGATGTGCGCCTGGTTTGTATTCAGACAAGTCTGCAAGGCAAGGATCAACGAATCGCGTAGATTCTCAGGCGTGACAATGGCATCCACCAACCCTCTCGCGGCGGCGTGTTTGGCGTCGAGTTCGCGGTCGTAAGTTTCGCGGACCTTTTCCATTTCGGCGAGCATCTCGGGCGGCGGCTCTTTGCCTTCTTTTTTGAGCTTTTCGATCTGCGTGCCATAGATCGCGACGGCGGCGCTGTCGCCTTCCATCACGCCCATGCGGCCCGTCGGGAGCGAAAAGATAAAATCGGGATCAAACCCCTGCCCCGCCATCGCGTAATATCCGGCACCGGAAGCGTGATTAACGGTCAGCACGATCTTTGGCACGGCGGCCGTCGCCATCGCTTCGACAAAGCGGGCACCGGCACGGATGATGCCCGAATGCTCGGCCTCGGCACCGACCATAAAGCCCGAAACGTCCTGCACAAACAGCAGCGGCGTCGAATGGCGGTTGCAGTTTTCGATAAAGTACGCCGTCTTTTCGGCAGATTCCGTATAAACGATCCCGCCAAAACGCGGCGGCGTCCCCGGTTTTCCCTTGGACATACCGCGCGAGTTTGCGATCACACCGACAAGTATCCCGCCGATCCGCGCCGTGCCGCAGATCATCTCTTTGGCAAAATCGGCTTGAAACTCGTCCATCTCACCTTCGTCGAGGAAAGTGTTGAGGACATCGCGCATGTCGTATGGGGCACGGTGGTCTTCGGGGAGAAGCTCGTAGAGCTTCGAGTGGTCAGTTGTCGGTGGTCGGTGGTCAGAAATAGAAACTCGCGTTAATTCTTTCGCGGGCAGTTCAGTGACCAGCGAACGAATTTTCTCAAGACAGTCTTTATCGTCTTTGGTTTTGTAATGAGCCACACCCGAGATCGCATTGTGTGTGGCAGCACCGCCGAGCGTTTCGTTATCGATCGTCTGTCCGGTCGCACCTTTCACTAGGTTCGCTCCGCCGAGCCCCATAAACGACGTTCCCTCGACCATCAGAATCACATCGCTCAACGCCGGCAAATACGCACCACCGGCGACGCACATTCCCATCACCGCCGAGATCTGCGGCACTTTCAAATAATGCCGCATGATCGAATTGTAATAAAAGATGCGTGCGGCCCCGTATTGTCCCGGAAAAACGCCGCCTTGATAAGGTAAATTGACGCCAGCGGAATCTACCAAATAGATGATCGGCACGCGATTACGCATCGCGATCTCTTGAGCACGCAGGATCTTTTTGATCGTTTCCGGGATACCACGCCCCGGCCTTGATCGTCGCGTCATTGGCGACAACGACACATTCGCGGCCCTGTATCTTGCCCACGACCGTCACAACCGCGGCCGCCGGAGCTGTGCCGTCATACTGGTCGTAGGCAACAAGCAGCCCGATCTCCTGCGAGAAAGTATCTTTGTCGAGAAGCAGATCGATGCGTTCGCGAGCAGTAAGCTTTCCCTGCTTGTGGATCTTCTCGATCTTCTCAGGGCCGCCGCCGAGCTTAAGTTTGTGCTCAAGACGGACGTATTCGTCCGTCAGCTTGTGGAGCCGGGATTGTTTGTCGGATGATAGTTTCATTTCTCGGAGATGATAAACGTAGGAACCATACCGCCGCCCGATGAGACGTTTGCGAGCTCTGTTGATGACAGACGGGTGAACGCTGAACCGACCTTTCCCAGGAACAGCAGCGGATCTAGATCGACAAGCTGTTCCGTCAATTCCCAATTCCCTTCTTCGTCCGTGAACATCGGGAAAATTCCTTCGCCGTCTTCACGCGCTCCTGAATTAGGTAATCGCCGGTCTTTAAGGCATGGGCAATAGCAACATCCCACTCGTCGGCGGTTGAATTCCAGCCAATATAGATCCCGGCACCGCCGTAGTCATCGTTGGGCTTTAAGACCAATTTATTTGAATTTGCCCGTGTCCATTCAATGAGATCGATCGTCGCGCCATGATTCTCGGTTCGTTCATCACGAAAAACGCGCGTCCAAGGGATGTGTTTTGTAATTGCGGAAAGTTCTTCGTCGTTAAAAAGATGTTTGTAACGCTCATTGGTCAGCACGGCAAAAACCGCTTTCTTGTGCACAAGCTTTCCTCGAAAACTGTTGACCATACATATTGCACCGGCACGATATGCGTCTAGCAATGCAGGTTGCACTTTCATTATCGGCAGATATTCGTTGACCAAAAGGCGTTTGTAAACTATATCGATCTCGTTACCGTTGCATGAGAGCCGCGAGCCGTCGAATTTGAGTTCGCCGGGTGAACAGATGATCGACTTGTAACCTTTTGATTTAAAATAATCGCGGAAAAGCTCAAATTCTTTGATCGTCGGCAGGTCTTCGAGATCGACGATCGCGATAACGGGTTTGTGGGTCATCTCGCCGCCGCAAAACTCTGTGTAACATTTGAGCAGGACGTCGAGCATCTTTGACGAGCCTTCGAGTGTCTGGATGTTGTAACGCTCAGCAAATTTTTCCATCACCGGCAACGCCCGAAATATCTCCGACGCCGAATCAGAAAACGCAATTCCCGCAGGACTCTCGCCGTTTAGCTCAACATAGCTGTATGAATCTTCGGTGAGAAACGAATCGAGCCGAGATGTCGGCGAAACGTGTGAATATTTTGGATCGATCTTGACCAGTTCTTTTTCGATATCTGTCACGCCAAGCTCATCGAGTATCGCATCATCAGCAACAGCAGCGTCTTTTACCTTTTGCAACGCTCCAAAGATCGTCTCGCACGTTTTTTTGATGAGCAGCCAATCGCTTTCCATCACAAAATGCGGCCGCAAGTAAGGCGACAGACGCCGACCGCCAAAGATAAGCTTTGAGCTTTCGAGCTGCTCATCGAGCATCTGCTGCGAACGCGACGCGAGATCAGCGTCTTTTAACAGATCGTGATAATGTTCGACCGCCTCTTTTAGCATAATTTGCCTATTTGGACATGCTGATGATCTCTTCGAATTCGTCCTGCGTAACAGGGCTGACCGAAAGTTGCGACTGCCGGATCAGGCCAAGATTGGTTAAGGCCAGATTTCCCTTTAGCTGGGCGAGCGTGACCGGGTTTTTAAGTGCCTTTACCGGTTTCAACTCGACCGCGATCCATTTTTCGTCGGTTGGATCGGGAAACTCCGCTTTTGAGACCGTTGCGATGCCAACCACCTCTTTGCCGATATTTGAATGGTAAAAGAGTACCTTGTCGCCCTTTTTCATCGCCCGCAGGTTATTACGTGCCTGATAATTACGAACTCCGGTCCAATCGGTTGCACCGTCAGCGACAAAATCGTCCCACGAATACGAATCCGGTTCTTGTTTAACCATCCAGTAGTTCATATTTTTCTATTTCTTCGCGTCGGCAGCTTTCTTATTCAGCCATTTTGCCCAACGCTCAAGGATCGGACGAAACGGTTTGAAGAGTTTTGCTCGGATGCTGCCTTCGGATTGTTTTTCGCTCCAGAGCTTGAGGTTCTTTTCGGCGTATTGACGGATCTGTGGTTCGAGGCTGGTTCTTTTTACCGAGTGCCGCAGCGTCAGGTAATAATGCTGGCCGACGAGCGAAAAGATCAGCCCGGCGATGTTGCCCTTAAAACCGCTCTTTGCCATGAACTTTTTGACAAAGCCCTCGGTTGGCTGCAGCAACGCAGCCATCGACATCTCAAACCACGGTGCCTGATTTTGCACACGCGGATGATATAGCCCAGGCAGATCGCCTTTGACGGGCATGTCCATATTCTTTAGCCGCGGGTCGGCGATGTAATCGACCAGCTTGATCTTTTCGACGCCGCGATACTGCTCAACGGGCAGAAAATCGAGCACCTTGTTGATCGTCGCTTCGTAATCTTTGGGCAGCGGAAACGAAGCGGTGTTTTCGATGCGTATCTTTGTGATCTTCGCGGCCTTTTGGCCGGCGGTTTCTATAGCCATACTTAGGGGTTAATTGTAAATCGTGAAGCGTTAATAGTAAATCCGAGACTTCATTGTGGCGTTAATGCGACAAAAAAGAGTTATTTGCCACAGATTCACACAGATAACCACAGATAAATATAAGGAGTTGCTTGATTTACTCACTGGCACGGGGTTTGTAATAGGAATTGCGAACAAAACCGCGACCATGAATCAAACGACACTTGCAAAATCTATCAGCGTTTCCGGCGTCGGGCTGCACACCGGCGTCGAAGTCAACATGACTCTGCGGCCCGCTCCCGCGAATACAGGCTATATTTTTGTCCGCACGGACCTCGATAATTTTGAGATACCGGCATCCGTAGAATACATCTCGCATTGCAGTTACGCGACCACGCTGATGCGTCGCGGTGTTGTGCTTTCGACCTGCGAACATCTGCTTTCGGCTCTGCGCGGTTCCGGCGTCGATAATTGCTTTATCGATCTCGACAATATCGAGATCCCGATCATGGACGGCTCGAGCGAAGATTTCATCGCACTGATCGAAAAGGCCGGTATCGCCGAACAAAAAGCCGCGCGGCGTGTGTTTCGCGTGCTCGAACGCGTCGCGTTTGAACAAGGCGACCGCAAGATGTCGATCGAGCCTTCGGAAAAGTTTGAGATCGATTGCGTCATCGACTTTCCGCATCCGTTCATCAACCGCCAGACGTATAATTTCGTGTTTGAAGACGGTTCATTTGGCAAACAGATCGCGTCGGCCCGCACGTTTGGCTTTTCACACGAGATCGACATGCTGCGTAAGGCGAATCTCGCACTCGGCGGTTCGCTCGACAACGCAATTGTGCTGACCGCTGAGGGTATGCTCAACGAAACGCCTCTGCGGTTTGCTGACGAATTTGTCCGTCACAAGATCCTCGACATCATCGGCGACCTAGCACTCATCGGAATGCCCATCGCAGGCCGCGTCACCGCCGAAAAAAGCGGCCACAGCGTCCATGCATCGCTAATGAGCAAGCTGCTAAAAACTGAATCGGCGTGGGAAGTCACCTTGGACACATAAACATTCTATGAAACGGCTTCTTAGCTGGCTCGACAGAGTCAACGAGATCGATCAGCACAATCGAATTGCGGCGTGGCTCGACAGGATCATTTTTGTTTTCTTGATACTAATGGCCCTGTCGGCTCCGCATTCGATTTCGGCGTCGCAGGCTGCGTGGTTGATCGGGATCTCGGTCTGGTTTATTAGATGTCTCGTAAAGCCCCGCCCGCGTTTTTTCAAAACGCCGCTCAATCTCGCATTTCTGTCCTTTTTCCTCTGGTCTCTGATCTCGTCCGTCCTTTCGTACGCTCCGGATATCTCGCTGGATAAGCTGCGCGGGGTCGGCCTGCTATTAGTATTTTTCCTCGTTGTTAATAATTTACGTACTAAGAAAGCGGTATTTGTATTGGCATTCACGCTGATATTTTCCTGTCTTTTCAATGTCGGGACCACGTTGTACGAACGGGCTGTCGGACGCGGGGTTGAGATTGTTGAGATCGATCCCAAAAGCCCTCTTATACTCCATATCATCGACGATGTGACGGACAAGCTATTTATTGAACCTGTCCACGTCGGCGATACGCTTGTGGCGATCGGGAAACGGAAGATCTCATCACCCGACGACATATTGTCTGAGGTTGAAAGCAAAGGTGCGGTAAAGATCAAGATCTATCACGACGAGCTTTACATGAATATCGACGTCGCAAAAGTCGATCTGCTATCCGGCGAAACCGCCGCAGAAAAGCTTGGGATCGTAACGTGGAAAAGAAATTATAATTGGCGGGCACAAGGCTTTTTTGGACATTTCACAACGTACGCAGAGGCACTGCAGTTGATCTCGGCACTTATTTTTGGGCTATTGATAGCCGCTCTTACCACCTCTGACAGACGTAAAATGGCCATCGTCCTGGGCATTGTTCTCGCCGCATTTCTGTTTGCTCTTTTGTTGACCGTGACCCGCGCTTCGCAGGCGGCATTTGTGGTGTCGTCGCTTGTCGTAGCAATGATCGGAACGTCGCGCAAAACGGTTCTGGCCCTGGTTATAGTTTCCGTTCCCGTAGCTCTTATCGGTCTTTACGTTTTACAAAAGAGTCGTAATATCGGGGTTTATAACGGCAAAGATAATTCGACCACTTGGCGGCAGACTGTATATCGTGAGGGCGTTGACCTTGCGACCAGTTCGCCGAGACATCTGGCCATTGGCGTCGGAATGGATTCGATCAAACGTTACGCTAAAGAGTGGCATTTGTTTGATGACGGACGGCTGCCGATGGGACATTTTCACTCAACGCCACTCCAACTCGTAGTCGAAAGAGGATTGCCCGCGTTGCTGATATGGCTATGGATACTGTGGTTATTTGGGAGTTCGATCTGGCGAAAACTGAGATCAGCCGATATTTTGGACTGGCGCGAAAAAGGGGTTCTGCTCGGCGGTTTCGGAGCGTTGATCGGATTCTTTGTCAGCGGCATCGTTCATTACAACCTGGGTGACGGCGAAGTCGCAATGGTGTTTTATCTGATCATGGGATTGAGTATCGTTTTGACGAAAGATCTCACGCAAACAATAGAACCCTCCGAAGCCTAGACAACGCATTTGCCCTCGCTTTTGGTCCGGTCCGGACCAGGTGGACCAAGATGGACCAAGGTGGACCAAAGCTCAATTATCAAGCCCCAAACTGCGTTAAATGATGGTCGATGTGTTTATAGAGCATATTCGACCATTGTTTTTGTTGAGAACGCCGAAGGAATGTGATTCTTTGCCGTCGAAATGGGCTTCGCCAAGTTCTGTTGTTCGATTAATGAATTCGATCAGGCGTGTGCGTTCGCGTTCAAACTCGCGTTCGTCGCTGATGATGAACTGCGGGCCGGTCGGGCTGTTCTTTTTTGGCGGTTTCTCACCAACAACCATCGGAGCAACGATGTATTTTAAGATCAAACTCATCGGAAACTTGGGTTTAGGGTGTTTGTCGGGCTCGTAGATACATTCGTACGCGACATTGCAATGTGCGAGCATCTGATCCACCGACATCTTGCCCCATTGTCGTTGAGACACGGGCGTTAGACTTTTGATCCGCTCGATAATTTTGTCACTGACACTTTTGTCAAATATATTTGGATATGCCATGGTCTCCTCCTCGGTCAATTTCCAAGATCTTAAGCATTGTAAATCTCACACACAAGTAAAAAACCCGGCGACGCCGGCTGGAATGTCGGCGAGATCAGCCGTGGTAAAGGCGGATGAACTGCCGATCTCGAAATGACAATTATCAACGCTGACAGAAAGCGGCCGCGATCGCGACAGGTTTTGCCGAATGGTAAATTTGCCAACGGCTAGTTGTGCGGAGGTTTTCTGAGTGCGAACATCTACGAGGCCGTCAAATATGAACGCCATTATGTAACCGTTAACAAAGTCGCCGAAATTATAGTAATAAAAATCCTGAAGAACCTTGCCGACCGGCAGGGTGGCGTGTGACGTGCGAAGGCTCAGCCTGACGGATTCCTGCCAGCACACGAGAAAAAAGACGATCGTTTCCCAAAACCACGGCCGGCGATAAAATCGTCCGGACTTTGTTTTATTGTCGTTTTCGGAAGGCTGCATTGGCGATCACCTTAGGAACATAATCTTGGCATAAGAATAAACGACTCAATTCTCCCAATCTGGAGTGTGGAACGTCCCCTCTTTATCGATCCGCTGATATGTGTGAGCCCCGAAATAATCGCGTTGCGCCTGGATGAGATTTGCCGGTAAACGTTCGGTGCGGAAGGCGTCGAAATAGGCGAGGGCGGACGAGAAACACGCGGCCGGGATGCCGTTCTCGTTGAAGGCGACGACGGCTTTGCGGAGCGAGCTGACGCGTGAATTGAGGAGGTCGGCGAATGTTTTGTCGAGGATCAGGTTTTCGAGTGACGGATCGAGTCGAATATGCTTTGCGGATCGATTCGAGCAGTTTTGAACGAATAATGCAGCCGCCGCGCCAAATTCTAGCGATCTCGGCGAGATCGAGGCCGTAATTGCTCTCGGTGGAAGCACGTTGGAGCAGAGACATTCCTTGAGCGTAGGTGAGGATAAATGCACAGAACAGAGCGTCTTCGAGCTCGCCGACGGAGGTCCGCGAATGGCTCTGATCAGCGGATGTGCTCATGCCGAAGTATTTCGCCGCGACCTTTGTCCGCACCGCCTTTTGCGCGGAGATCTGACGCATGGAAACGGCGCTGTCGATCGTCGGAATAGGAACCCCGTGGTCCATCGCGGCCTGCGAGGTCCATTTGCCGGTTCCCTTTTGTCCGGCGGTGTCGAGGATCATCGCGACGAGAGGATTGCCGGTCTCGGGATCGGTCTTGCGAAGGACTTCGGACGTGATCTCGACGAGGAACGAATTAAGCTCGCCGCCGTTCCAATCGGTGAACGTGCGGTGCAGCTCGGTATTCGCCATCCGCAGGACCCGCTGCATAAAATCGTATGTCTCGGCGAGCAGCTGCATCATGCCGTATTCGATGCCGTTATGCACCATCTTGACGAAATGCCCGGCCGGGCCCGAGCCCATGTACGCGACGCACGGTTCGTTGTTTACTTTGGCAGAGACGGCCTGGAGCGTGGTCTCGACACGGTCGTAAAAATCGCGTCGGCCGCCGGGCATGATCGAGGCACCGTGACGAGCACCTTCTTCGCCGCCGCTAACGCCAATGCCCATAAAACCGACGCCTTTGGAATCGAGTTCCGCGATCCGGCGGTCCGTGTCAGTAAAATGTGAGTTGCCGCCGTCGATGATCAGGTCATCCTTCTCAAGATGCGGCACGAGATCAGCGATCACGCTGTCAACGATCGGCCCCGCTGGCACGAGCAGCATGATATTGCGGGGAGATTCGAGTTTGGCGATGAAATCGGCAAGATCGCTGCCGACATCAACCGGCATTCCCGCGCCTTCTTTGAGCAGCAATTCCCGCTTGCCAGCATCGAGGTCGTAACCAACGCCGCTGATGCCGTGTTCGGCAATATTAAGCAGAAAATTGCGGCCCATTGTGCCGAGGCCGATCATGCCGAAATGTGCTTTCATATAATAATATTCACCACGGAGTCACAGAGGACACAGAGAGACAGAAATTATTTGCCCATTTACTCAGTGATCTCTGTGTCTCTGTGGTAAATTCTTCTTTTCAAGATTCTAACTCTATGCAAGCAAATCATCCAACGCTTCTCGAGGCAATCCGCCCGACAACATTTATCAGGTCGGCAAAACTCTGCGACCATCTCGGCCTCGACATCACTGTCGCCTCCGAAACGTTTCAGCACACCGGCAGTTTTAAGTTCCGTGCGGCCTACAATGTTGCCCTCAATGTGCCAAATGACGAGCTTATCGGCGTGTCGTCGGGTAATTTTGGGCAAGCACTCGCGTATGCGTCCAAGCTGCTCGGAAAGAAATGTACGGTCATAATGCCGCACAACTCGGCGCAGGTTAAGATCGACGCGGTTCGTTCATACGGAGCCGAGGCAGACCTGATCAATGTTAATGACGTAAGCCGAACCGAGAGATTAGCTCAGCTATCGGCAGAACGGCCAGACGCCTACCTAGCAAGCGCGTTTAACGATCAGCTTGTAATAGATGGTAATTCGACGCTTGGTGATGAGTTATCAGAACACGATTTCGACGCGGTCATCATTCCCATAGGCGGCGGCGGACTGATTTCGGGCACCATTCAAAGTTTTTGTCGAAACGGAAAACTAACCGACGTGATCGGTGCCGAGCCGCTTATGGCAAACGACGCCGCACGCTCCCTGCTTGCCGGACATTTGATCGCCAACGAGACGGAACCGCAGACGATTGCCGATGGCACGCGAACGCTGTCACTTGGAGATCTCAACTGGGCGGTAATTAAAGACGGCCTGAAAGAGATAATCGAGGTGCCAGAGGAAGAGATCATCGAGGCTTTAAGGCTTTACTTTGGGCTCGCAAATCTGAAATGCGAACCGACGGGAGCTTTGAGTTTAGGGGCGATCCTAGTTGATAAGGAGAAATTTCGAGATAAAAAGGTCTGCCTGGTTGTTAGCGGTGGGAATGTTGATCCGGCGGTGTATGCGAAACTCTTGTCAGCTCCGAGTGCGTAAGAAAAGAATTTGGCCACCGATCACACGGATCGAACGGATAGGATTTTTCTGATCCAATTCATCTGTGCCATCGGTGGCTAAACATTCCTAAACCTTCCCGATCTCTTCAACAAACGTTACACGATTGATCTCGTGCAGAGTCGTCATACCGAGAAATACTTTCTTAACAGCAGATTCGCGCAAAGATGAAAGGCCTTCCCTTTCAGCCTGACGGCGGATCTCGGAGCCGGGGCGGCGTTCGATGATCATTTCGCGGATCGTGTCGGACATATCGAGTAACTCGTGGATGGCGGTTCGGCCGCGATAGCCGGTATGGTTACACGCATCACAGCCAACGCTGCGATAAAAGATCTGACCTGCGGGTAACGACTCGGAATGCATACCTGATACCGACAACTCTTCCTCCGCCGGAACATAAGCCCGTTTGCAGGTTGGGCAAAGCATACGCACCAGCCGTTGGGCGAGCACGCAGTTAAGCGAAGACACAAAGTTATACGGCTCAACGCCCATATTCAAAAATCGTCCGATAACGTCGATAACGTTATTGGCATGGACCGTCGTGAACACAAGGTGACCCGTAAGCGCCGATTGGATGGCGATCTGGGCGGTTTCCTCGTCACGAATTTCACCGACCATTATCTTGTCAGGATCGTGACGCAGTATAGATCTCAGTCCGCGCGCAAACGTTAGCCCTTTCTTTTCGTTGACTGGAATTTGCACGATGCCGTGGAGTTGGTACTCGACCGGATCTTCGATGGTGATGATCTTATCTTCGTCGTTGCGGATCTCGTTAAGGGCGGCGTAAAGCGTGGTCGTTTTACCCGAACCGGTTGGCCCGGTGACCAAGACCATGCCGTAAGGTTCTTTAATGTACAAGCGAAACCGCGAAACGTCGTCAGGATCAAAACCAACAACATCGAGATCGAGGTTCTTAAATTCCTCGTTGATCTGTTCTTTGTCGAGGATACGGATGACGGCGTCTTCGCCAAAAACTGTCGGCATTATCGACACACGAAAATCAACCGTTCGGCCCTTGTAACGCACGCGAAAACGGCCGTCCTGCGGGATGCGGCGTTCGGCGATGTCGAGCTCGGACATGACCTTGATACGCGAAATGAGCTGTTGGTGAAAGACGATGTCGATCGGATCGACCTTTGCGTACAATGCACCGTCAATGCGGAATTTGACCTGCACATCACGTTCGCGAGTTTCGATATGGATATCCGACGAACGTGATTCCATTGCGTTGTAGAGAATGGTATCGACGAGCTTAATGATCGGTGCGATATCACTATCCGACGCCAGCCGGTCGAGATCGAGTACCTCTTCGCCCTGATCGGTCTCTTTTACCAGCGAGATCTTAAAGGTCGATGCGGCCTCGGCAAGCACACGCTGGGTCGAATCGCCCTTACGAAGCACAACATCAATTGCTCCGGCGGTGGCGACGTAAGGAACGATCCGGACATTCAAAACATTTTCCAGCTCATCCAACCGCTCTAAATTCGACGGATCGGCCATCGCCGCGTGGAGATTGTTGCCCTCACGCCGAAGCGGGACAAACTGGTTGCGAAGCATCAGATCGACCGGCAATTTCGCAAGCTCTTCGATATCGACTGGAGACGGTTGTTCGGGCGGTAACAGGTCGATGAACGGCAAGCGATAACGCAACGCCAGAGCCTTTGCTTCAGTTACCTCGGGCGGCTGTTTGTCGAGAAAATCTGCGACATCTATCGTCGGTGCCGAGATTTCAGCGATCGCGGTTTCAGTTTGTATTTGTTCGCTCATTTACTATTTACGCCCTCCGGTCGGGCCTGACGAGATCATCTGGATGATCGGCAGATAAATTGCCAAAAGGATCGTGACCACAACGGCGGCCATAAAGAGCAGGATCAGCGGTTCGAGCAGCGTCGTCAATTGCTCAAGCCTCACCTCGGACTCCGAATCGTAGAAATTTGCCACCTCGTCAAGCATTTCCCTCAGGCTTCCCGATCGTTCGCCGATACCGACCATGTCGAGGGCGAGTTCAGGTACCCAATTAGCTTTGTCCAGAGCCTCCGTAAATCCAAGCCCCTCACGGATCATCGGCAATACCGCCTGACTCCGCCTACGCAGCTCAAGATTATTAATAGACTGTGATGATATTTCCCACGAATCCGGTACGGTAATACCGCCCGATAATAGCGTGGACATAGACCGTGCAAGCTGTGCGGTGCCCATGTTGCGGATCAATTGTCCGGCAATAGGTATACGCAATAAGAGCTTGTGCAGCAATAATTTACCGCTCGCCGTCCGCAACCAGACATACATCGCCAACCCAACGACGATCAATAACGGCAACAGCCACAACACATTGCCCGATATAAAATTTGAGACCGAAAGCACGACGACTGTAACGGTCGGCAACCCACGATTTGCGCTCAGGCTTTTAAACAGGTCGGACATGCGAGGAACGATGTAAAGCGAAAGAAACGCAACCATCATTGTCGCTGCTAGCAGCAAAAATGCCGGATATGCCAATGCTCCACGTAATTTTCGCGAAATACCGACGCTGCGTTTTAGATACGTGACAAAACGGGCAAGTACGTCGTCCAATGCTCCGCTTCGCTCACCCGCCAGGATCGACGCGGTATAGATGCGAGGGAACATTCCCTGTGCCTCAAACGCCTCGGACAGCGGCACACCGCTTTTGATCTTTTCCTCGACGTCCGCTAGCACGATCCGAAGATTGCCTGATGCCGATCGTGTTTTCAGAAGATTGATAGATTGTAATACGGGGATACCGGCTCGTAATAGTGCCGATAGTTGTTGATTAAATAATAAAAAATCACCCTGTTTTACCTTCCCCTTTTTACTGCCGCCGGATAGCATCGCCGAGAGCCCCTCGTTTGCGTTGGAAACCGCAAAAACGCGAAACCCTTCGCTTTCGAGGCGCGTCCGCGCTTCGCTGGCGGCTGACGCCTCAACGATCCGTGTAACGATCTCTCCCGACGGTGTTCCGAGTCGGCAAATAAATTCGGTCATAACCTTAGCTAGCAGGGCGAAAACTCACCGAATTATATCACGCAAAACAGCCACAAATGTTGCACGCAAAGAATCTAATTATTTTCCAGCGGCGAAAACAACTATTAGAGCAGATACGTCATCCAAAAATTATCTTGCGGTAGGTGTATTCATACAATAGAATTTAGTAGTTTCACTGGGAGTATTATGGCTGTTTTGAAGTTTGCTAGCTTCGGCCGGATAAGCGGTTTGAAAGAATCACTCTTATTAGCCGTTGTTGCCGTCATAATGAGCGTAAGCGTCTTCGCTCAAGACCCTACGCCGACACCACCGCTGCCAGACGATCCGAACGGCCCTGTACGTATCAAGACCGATCTCGTAACCTTAACGCTCACAGTTACAGACCTTTATGGCCGATACGTTTCCGGGCTGACAAAGAATGCATTTACCGTCATCGACAACAATCAGGAGCAAGAGGTTACATTTTTTAGTGATAGTGATGCTCCGGTTTCGGTCGGGATCTTGTTTGACGTTTCGGGGTCGATGAGCGGCGAAAAGATACTCAAAGCTAAAAAGGCCTTGTCGCGTTTTATAGCTACGAGCCATCCGTCGGACGAGTATTTTCTAATAGCGTTCAACAGCCGGGCGCAACTCCTACTCGACCGCACCCGGGACGGCGAAGCAGTGCTACAGAAACTCACCCTTGTTAAACCTAAAGACAATACAGCTCTCTATGATGCCGTTTATTTGGGGGTCGAGCGCGTGACACGCGGCAGCCACAACAAACGAGCTCTGCTTATTATCAGCGATGGACAAGACAACTCCTCTCGTTATAATTTTGGTGAAGTGCGCCGACTCCTGAGAGAATCGGATGTCGTCACATACTCTGTCGGTATTATGAACGGCAACGATTCGTCGAGTTCATCCGGAATGCAAGGCCAAGCATTTCTTGATGAGATCAGCTCGGTCACAGGCGGCAAAGCCTTTTACCCGCAGACGGACGTCGAAATGGACGAGATCTTTGAACGCATCGCGCTCGAACTCCGCAATCAATATTCGATCGGCTATATCCCAAAAGACTTCCAGCCGGACGGAAAATGGCGTAAAGTAAAAGTTAAGGTCAAACCCCCGAGGGGTTTGCCGCGTCTAAGTGTTCGCGGTCGCGAAGGCTATTACGCATCGCCAAATCCTAATTATCGCTAGTGAGCAATCGAAAATGAAAAGAAGTCTATATCTGCTAACTTTATTGTTCGTGGGAGCACTCATCGTGTCCGCGTGGTTCGCGAAACCGGTCGCAAATGCTGCGGGCGTTGATCCAACCGCGACCCCGACACCTGCTCCGGTGCCGGCCGCGACCTCAGTCATCGCCCCAACTCCTAAACCGACCGAAACACCGGACGAGATCATCAAGATCGATACGGAGCTTGTTAATCTTAATGTACGCGTGGTTGATCGCAACAACCGTCCCATCAACAACTTACAGCAAAATGAATTTAAGATATTTGAGGACGGCGTCGATCAACAGATCGATTTCTTTTCAAAATCTGACGTTCCAACAAATTACGGAATGGTGATCGACAATTCCGGATCGATGCGGCAATTGCTCGATAAGGTCATCGAGGCAGGCAAGATACTTGTCGATACTAATAGGCCTGCTGATGAGACGATGATCATCAGGTTTGTAAGCAAAGACAAGATCGAGATACAGCAACAGTTCACATCAAACAAAGCTGATCTAAATGATGCTCTTGAGAATATGTATATCGAGGGTGGGCAGACGGCGATCATCGACGCTGTCTATCTTGCAGTCGAAAACATTGACGAATACGAAAAATCTCAAAAGCCTGAAGACAGAAAACGCCGTGCGTTGATCCTTGTTTCAGACGGCGAGGACCGCAATAGTTTTTACACCGAAAAGCAATTGTTCGAGTTGCTTCGTGAATCTGAGGTTCAGATCTACGTGATCGGATTTGTCAGCGAGCTGAGCAAAGAGGGCGGTTTTGTCAGCAAAAGCCCGCAGGATAAAGCAAAAGCATTCCTTGAAAGGATAGCCGCACAAACCGGCGGAAAGACATATTTCCCGACGAGCGGAGCTGAGCTGCCAAATCTCGCACGCGAGATATCGAATGAGTTGCGCACCCAATATTCGATCGGCTACATTCCGTCAAACGATAAACGGGATGGCACCTATCGCAATATCAAGGTGGTGGTAAACGACGGGCCAAAACAAGAAAAACGCATCGCGATAACACGTGCCGGGCGTGTTGCTGACGGCGGAGCAACACCGCAGAAGCCGGCTACAAAAAACTAATCATAGCCCAGAACAAGTAAAAAGCGTCCGCCGATATCTATCGACGGACGCTTTTGTTTTGAGTATAAACTGCACTTATTCAGGAACAGAACCCGAGATCTTCTTGCGTGTGGTCTCACCAGTTCTGAGAACCGGAATACCCTCGTCGACCTCATCGTGCGGACTTGGGATAATATGAGTTGCCGTAACGGTACCGATCCTGCGGGCGGCGGCGGCACCGGCATCGACTGCAGCTTTGACCGCGCCGACCTCACCGCGAACGATCGCCGTCACGAGCCCCGCGTCGATACGCTCGTACCCGACGAGCTTAACGTTTGCGGCTTTGACCATCGCATCAGCGGCCTCGATCATCGCGACCAAGCCAAAACATTCGACCATTCCTAGAGCTTGCATATAATTCCCCGCTATTTACTAGACTAATCGCGTTTCTTGCGTCGTGCAAGCAGAAAGATCGCGGTTGCCAAAACTACTATCCCGGCAAATATCGCCAGAAAAAATATACCTGCAGCAGCGATCATTTCAATATCCTATTTCCAAAAGACCGTTAAGTAAACCGCCGCTGCAACCGCAACTGTGATCAACACAGCGATCAAAAAGGTCAACCTAAAATCTCCGCCGGGCTCCCAAACATATTCGTTCGACCTGCGCTGACTAACGCGTGCCTTGCGGCGTTCTTCAGCGGCACGCGAGCGTTTCTTTTCATCAGCGGCTTTAGTAACAGCTTTTGCGGTCACAGAGCCGTCGCCATTAGATACCGCTTCGTCGTTTGGTTCTTTCGCAACCTGATTTCCGCAGTTGTAGCAAAAAAGCGTATTTTCACGGACATCTACGCCGCATTTACTACAGACCTCTTTTTTTAGTACAACTTCTGCCATGGCCTATACGTTTGCAAACACCTCTTTCTCTTCGCCCAGATCTCGCGCTGATGGCGTGAGGATCGTCTTTTTCGAAATATAGATCTTATCACCGCTTTCGATGGCCTTACGAACATCGTCCTCGCTGACAAAATCGACCGTCTTGATCGGCACAGGTTTTTGCACGGCATTTTCAGGCGTGATCTCGTGAACAACGGTTTTCACCTCGGCAACAGGTGCGGCCTTTGGCGGTTCCGGAGTTTGGGCTAACTTCTTACTTAAGAAACTATCGACAATTGCCGCTATATCTTCCCGTCTCGGAACCATTCTGTTTATTGGTGCAGTGGCCTGGCTCGCCGGCGGCCGATTGCTGACTGCTGACTGCTGACTGCTCACCGGCTTCGTCTCAAACGCAACGCGTTTTATGTCCATCAAATGATGGGGCGAAATATTGTCTGAGGTCACGTTCCCGCCCCACGAACCGCAGCCAAGCGTCATGGACGGAGCGAGGTCAGTCGAAAATCCGATCGCACCGTGCGTTGTTGGCGAATTGATGATCACCCGCGACGCGGGCATCAGCTCGCCAAACCGGATAGCTGCGGCACGATCCTGCGTATGCATCCCAGACGTATGTCCCATCCCGCCGAATTGCAGTATTTCCTGACAGCGACTCGCCCCTGCTCGGCTCCATCTGCGACAAAAAACGCGAGCGTCGGCGAGAGCTTTTCGATCGACCAAGGATAATCACGCCCAACACCGCCACAATCTGCGATCAGGCATCGTGTGCCGTCAGGGATCGAAATACCTGCAAGATTCGCGATAAACGCCGCCGACTTCCCAACGATACCGGGATTCAAAGTCCTCTGTGGTGTCTGCAGGATCTTTCCGACCGTGTCCGCCTCTGAGCTATTTAGAAAATGCCCGCCTTGGGCCTTAAATTGTTCCCGCACCTGATCGGCAATCGGCGAATCAGCCACTATCGACTGCTCCGAAGCGCAGATCGTGCCGTTATCAAAACAGGTGCTTGTTAAAATATCCGAAACCGCCTTTGCAACATTAGCCGACCGCTCGATAAATACCGGCACATTTCCCGGCCCAACCCCAAACGCCGGTTTACCTGACGAATATGCAGCCCTTACAAGCCCCGTCCCGCCTGTCGCGAGGATGACAGCGGTCTTTTTGTGCTTCATCAGGGTCTCGGTGCCCTCGATGGTCGAATTTGTCAGACAGGTGATCGCATCTCCGGGCAAGCCCGCTTTGATCGCGGCCTCACGCATGATCCGCGTTGTTTCGGCGATGCATTTGGCAGCAGACGGATGAGGCGACAGGACGATCGTGTTACGGGATTTGATCGAGATAATGATCTTGTAAATTGCTGTCGATGTGGGATTTGTTGAAGGGATGATAGCGGCCACAACACCGCGAGGGCTGGCGATCTCGACTATGCTTTCGGTATCTTTGACGACGCCGACGGTTTTGAGATCACGAAAGTAATTCCAGACATCCTCGGCGGCAAAACGATTCTTTTCAAACTTGTCCTCGGCTTTGCCAAATCCAGTTTCCTCATTGGCCATTTTGCCGAGGCGGGCAGCGTCGGCAAGAGCCGCGCGTGACATTACGTCGCAGATCTCGTCGATCTTTGATTGGCTCAATTGCGCAACAGTCTTAAAGGCAAACGACGCGGCCTCAACCGCGTCGCGTGCTTCCTGTTGAGCAGCTAGATCCTTATCAGCCATATCTCGTGCAAATGCGAATCAGCAACTAGCGAGACAGCCGCTATTCGTAATCCAAAATTCGCAATACGCAATTGCTATTTGGTCTTGGTCTTATTTCCTTGCAGCGTACCGCCGGTCGAACTCTCGCCGCCCGAACCAAGCTGGCGTCCGCCGCCCTGTAGCGCTTTTTCGTCAGGACTCAGTCCGACCGCTCCGCCTTTAGGCAAAACACGCTCGACCTCGCCGTGCGGACGCGGGATAACGTGGACACTGATAAGTTCGCCGACACGCCTTGCGGCCGCAGCTCCGGCGTCTGTCGCGGCCTTAACGGCACCGACATCGCCACGCACAAAGATAGTCACATAACCGGCTCCGATATACTCTTTGCCGATCAGTTTAACATTCGCGGCTTTGACCATAGCATCGGCCGCCTCTACGGCACCGATAAAACCCTTGGTCTCAACCATTCCCAAAGCCTCTAAACTCATTGATTATTCCTCGCTAATTGGATTGCTTTACCGATATTATAATAACTACGGCTTATTGCCCAAACGCATTACATCAAATTACAAAAACAAAGTAAAATCAACGCTCAAAAGGTGTCCGACTAGATTGACATACGTTCCATTTGAACGCTATATTTCAAGTCAAAGAACTACGGCGAATTAGTATTTTAGGTCGCGGTCGACAGCAAACGCTAAAACATGTCTATGACCCTCGGTGAAAAATTGCGGCAAGCCCGCGAGGATCGCGGTATATCTCTGAGTGAGGTTGCCGAGCAAACTCGCATCTCTCCGCTATATCTCGAATCTATCGAAAACGACGATTACCGCAATCTCCCCGGCGGCATCTTTAACAAAGGCTTTATAAAAACTTTTGCCAAATACGTTGGCGTTGACGAGCAAGAAGCAATGACCGACTACGGTCAGATCGTGTCTGCCTCAAGCGGTGAACTGGATGAAAAAGAACTAAGACTTTACAAGCCTGAGGTCCTGACCGATGACACGTCGGGTTCGTCGATGATTCCAACCGTCATCGTTGCAGTGGTTATTTTGGCGTTGATGACCGCAGGAATACTGTTCCTCGTGAATTACTTGAGACAGCCCGCTGACCCAGAGGCGGCGAATTCTGTTGCGACACCCGCATCCAATTCAAACACGGCACCGACCGGTAGTAACACCTCGGCAATAGACCCGTCCGCTCCGGCAATGGGATCCGCCAATTTTGAAATAAAGACAACAACCGCGCTTGTCAAGATAGTGGCGACGGTGGATAGTGAACCGGCAAAGCCGAGTAATCTGGCGGCAGGTTCATCGGTCACATTTACACCAAAAGAATCGCTTACACTAAACTACAGCCGCTGGAATTTTGACAAGGTGCAGTTGACCATCAACGGCAAGGCGATCTTGCTGCCGAGTGCTCCGCTTGCTCCGACTGACAGGGATCGAATCATCGTCACCATCAATAAGGACAATCTCGCACAGATCTGGACGAGCGGTACCGTCTCGACTGAGGTTCCACCGGCAACGACCGATGCTAACGCGAATATAGCCACGCTCCGCCCGCGACTACAACGGCCCCAGTTCAACCGCGTCCAACTCCGCTGCCGCCAAAACCGGCGAACGTTGGGGCCAATGCGGCTTCAAACACTGCGGCAAAACCGCCCGCGAATACGGCAAAACCGCCGACGATGACCAGTACAAAACCAACGCCAAAGCCGCAATAGGCAAATCTCCAATTTAACCAACGATGTCCGCGACCGTTTGCGGGCATTTTTGTTTTGCGGGTTTTGTTGTTTATAATTGGATATGGAAATCGACAAAATTCAAGAAGGCCTTACATTTGACGACGTTTTACTCATCCCGGCCTACTCCGAGATACTTCCCGCCGAAGCGGACACACGCACCAAATTTTCACGCAATATCGACCTCAATATACCGCTCTGTTCGTCGGCGATGGATACCGTTACCGAAGCATCGCTCGCGATCGCGCTTGCCCAACAGGGCGGTATCGGCGTAATTCACAAAAATTTTAGTGTCGCCCAACAAGCCGAAGAGGTCGATAAGGTAAAACGCAGCGAATCGGGCATGATCGTCGATCCTGTGACGATCCACAAAGAAAAGCTCGTCTCAGACGCCCTCGCCATCATGGCCCGTTTTAAGATCAGCGGCGTGCCGGTGACGGATGATAAAGGATTGCTCGTCGGCATCATCACAAATCGAGATCTGCGGTTCGAAACCCGCTTTGACATTCCGGTTTCCGAGATCATGACGCCGCAGCCGTTGGTTACGGTTCCCGTCGGAACGACGCTTGACGAGGCTAAGGTCAAGCTGCAAAAACACCGTATCGAAAAGCTGCTCGTCGTCGATGACAACGGCCATCTCAAAGGCCTCATCACCGTCAAAGACATTCAAAAAGCCATCAACTTCCCTATTGCCGCTAAGGACGAGCTTGGCCGACTACGTTGTGCCGCCGCGATTGGAGCGACGGGCGATTTTCTCGAACGTGCCGAGGCACTGGTAAATTCACGCGTTGACGCCATCGTCATCGACACGGCTCACGGGCATAGCTCGCGGGTGCTGAATGCGGTCAAACAGGTCAAAGCAAAGTTCCCTGAAATCGAGATCGTCGCGGGCAATGTCGCGACCGCCGACGCCACAAAAGCGCTTATTTCCGCCGGTGTTGATGCCGTTAAGATCGGTATCGGGCCGGGTTCGATCTGCACGACGCGAGTCGTGACAGGTGCCGGGCGTGCCGCAGGTGTCGGCAATCGTCGAATGCGTCGAGGCCGCCAAAAATACCGGCGTTCCGATAATTGCTGACGGTGGCGTCAAATTTTCAGGCGATGTCGCCAAAGCCATCGCCGCCGGGGCTGACTCTGTCATGATCGGCTCGCTCTTTGCCGGGACCGAAGAAGCTCCGGGCGAGGTCATTCTGTTCCAAGGCCGCAATTTTAAGACCTATCGCGGCATGGGGTCGATCGGTGCGATGAAAAAAGGCTCGAGCGACCGCTACTCACAAGAGGGTACCGTGGCAGACGCAAAATACATACCCGAAGGCATCGAGGGCCGCGTCGCCTACAAAGGCACCGTCGCAGAAATGGTCACGCAACTAGTCGGCGGCCTACGCTCCGGCATGGGCTACACCGGCTGCAAGGACATCGGCGAATTACAATCAAACGCCAAATTCGTCCGCATCACCTCAGCCGGATTACGCGAATCGCACGTCCATGATGTGATAATCACAAAAGAAGCGCCGAACTATAGGATCGAATCGTAGGCAAGATATAACCGCTAAAAGTACTAAAAGACGCTAAATAAGAGTTCAACTCTTTTTAGCGTCTTTTCGCTTATTTCGCGGGTTTATCCTTCTAATTTCCTAATTCGCCAGCGGCTTTGTCCCATTCGTTGTAGAGATCTTGGATGCGGGTTTCGAGAGCTTTGTGCTCGGCGGCGAGGGTGTTGAGGCGTTCGAAATCGGCGGCGATGTCGGGCAGGGACATCTGACGGGTCAGTTCGGCGGCCTCGGATTCTAGGGTTGGGATAAGCTTTTCGATCTCGGCGATGCGTTTTTCGAGTTGGTTGATCTGATTTTTGGAAAGGTTCGACGTTTTGCCATCATAAGACACACTCCCTACCTTTCGTGTTTCCGCCTTGGTGCTCTCACCTGACACCGGTCGCGGTGACGCGTATCCCGTCGGTGGCGAGTTTCCAGTCGTGGAATTCGGTATAGTTGCCGTCGTAATCGAGCACTCGGCCGTCGGGTTCGAATGAGAGCATCTGGTTGGCGATCTTGTCGAGGAAAAAGCGGTCGTGGCTGACCGCGATGATCGTGCCGTCGTATTCCTCAAGCGCATTTTCGAGCGACTCACGCGAAGGGATATCGAGGTGGTTGGTCGGCTCGTCGAGGATGAGCACATTTTTCTGCGAATAGATCAGCTTGGCAAGGGCGAGCCTTCCCTTTTCGCCGCCGGAGAGGGCCGAAACGGGCTTGAAAACGTCTTCGCCCATGAATAGGAATTTTGCGAGAAAGCCTCGGAGCGTATTGTTATCAGCCGACGGGGCGACTCGTCTTAATTCCTGGATCACTTCGTTTCGCGGTTCGAGACCTTCGAGATTCTGCGAATAATAGCCAATATTCACCTTTGTGCCCCAGTGAATCTTGCCGTCGAGTTCGCGAATGTTGCCGAGGACGGTTTTGATCAGCGTCGTTTTGCCCGTGCCGTTACCGCCGATAATGCCGAGCGCGTCGCCGCGATGGAGCGAGAAATTGAGCTTGCTCGCCAGCACCTTTTCGCCGTAGCCGATCGTCAGGTCTTCGGCGGTCAGAACATTGTTACCCGTCCGCTGTACCTGACGCAGGCCAAAATTGCCGCCGGATTTTTCACTGGTAACGGCTTCGATCCGCTCCATTCTTGCGAGTAGTGTCCGGCGTGATTTCGCCTGCTTGGTCTTTTGTCCTTCGAGATTTTTGCGGATGAATTCTTGGGTCTTGTTGATCAACTGCTGCTGATTTTCGTATTCGCGGATCTGCTGTTCCCGCCGCAGCTCGCGTTCCTCGAGATATTTCGAGTAATTTCCTTTGTACGTTACAGCCTGCCCTCGATCCATTTCGATGACGCGGGTTGTCGTGCGGTCGAGGAAATAGCGGTCGTGGCTAATGACGACGTAGGTCTTTTCGTAGGTCTTTAGAAATTCTTCGAGCCATTCGACGGCGTTGACGTCGAGGTGATTGGTCGGCTCGTCGAGCAGCATTACGTCGGCGTTTGAGAGCAGCAGACGCACCATTCCGAGCCGGTTCTTTTGACCGCCGGAAAGCGTTCGCACGTCGTCACCCCACGATTCCGCAGCAAAACCCATTCCCAGCAAAACAGCCTCGGCCTTTGCCGCGTATGAAAAACCGTCCGCGTGTTCGAACTCGGTCTGGAGATCGGCGTAGCGGTCGAGAACGGCGTCGGAGTGGTCCGTTTCCATCTGCTTTTCGAGCCGCCGCATTTCGGCTTCCATGTCGTGGATCTCTTTGAAAGCGGAAAGCGCCGCCGTGTGCACGGTCTCGGCTTCGCCAAAATCGACGTGCTGGTCAAGCAACCCCAGTTTTAGGCCGTTCATCTTGATGACCTCGCCGTCGTCCGCGGCCTCTTGGCCAATGATCAGACGAAAAACTGTTGTCTTACCCGCGCCGTTACGCCCGACGAGGCCAACTTTTTCATTCGGGTTGACCTGAAACGAGACACCTTTCAGTATCTCGGTCCCGCCGTACCCTTTCCACACATCTTGCAGTCTAAATAGCATAAAAAAACAGTAGTCGGTTGTCATCAGTCAGTTGTCAGTAGAGACTCCTCGTGACAATTGACTTGTTGACAACCGACTACTCTCTATCGATCATCGAGAAAAACTCGACTATTTGTTAGCCGGAGCGTTTGCCGCGGGTTTTGCCGCGTTAGCAGCCGGTTTGTCCGCAGGTTTTGCATCAGCCGGTTTGTTTGCCGGAGCCGCTGCGTTGGTATTTGCCGCGGTGTTTGTAGTAGCCGGAGCAGCCGTGTTCGCATTTGCCGCCGGAGCCGCGTTTGCAGCACCCGCCGGACGTGCACCGCTCAGCTCGTTAGGATTGTCAACAACCTTTTTCGCAAGGAAGTTTTCGATCTTGGCTTCGTTCATAGCAACTGCCTGATACGACGCCGCGAGGAGCTGTTTGCGGTTGTCAACAAGCGATTTCTGCACCTGCTCACGAACACCCGGACTCTCAAGCGTGACCGCCTCGTCCTTGTCACTACGCTCTTGCAGCTTGAGAATAAAGAATTTGCCCTGCGAACGAGTCGAGGTGATGCCGCCGATCTGCGACTGCGGATTCATCAAACCTAGGACGGTCTGCTCAGGGAAAGCCTGTTTCAGGTCATCCTCGGCCAAATAGCCAAGATCACCGCCCTGAAATTTGCTCTGATCTTCGCTAAACTCGCGAGCTACAGATGCAAAATCCTGTCCGCTCTGGAGCTTCTTAATTATCTCATTGCCCCGGAGAACAGCCGAGGGTTCGTCAACGGTCTGGTCGCCCTCGCCGCTATTTGAAGGATCAACGATAATTGCAGCTAGTTTTACGCCTTTCTTTTTAACAAAAGCCTCTTTGTTGCCGTTGTAAAAAGCCTCGACCTCAGAATCCTTCGGGGGTTCGATCTTGCCGGTGATCTTGTCAACGAGCTTTTGGATCGCGATCGACCTTTTTGACCTGATCGCGAAGAGCGGCTTCGGTCATGCCCTGCTCTTTCATGCTCTTTTCGATCTGATCCGTCGTCTTGCCGCTTGCGGTCTTTTGCTTATTGATCTCGGCAGTGATGTCATCCTCAGACGGCACGCTACCCTCTTTTTCAGCTTTTTGGAACATTACCTCTTGCTCGACTAGCGTTTGCAGCACCTGTAGGCGTGCACCGGCGAGTTCGAGCGGCGAGAGTTTACTCTCCTGTCCCTGAGACTGCGCTTTGACCGCACGGTCGACTTCCTGCATTGTGATGATCTTGCCGTTCACCTTGGCCGCAGTTTCGTTCGGGTCTCCGCCTGGACCGGTATTGGCCGCCGGACCGCCGCACGCACTAAAAAATGCTGCAAAAACTGCCACAGCCGCTGTTAACAAGAACCCTCTTTTATTAATTTGCACGATTGCTTTTACTCCTTTCAACTTATCCATTGTTTGTCTCGCCTTGACTAAGCCCAAGGCTGTTTGTTATAAATATCGTTTTGAGTTTTTCGTAAAACTCTTTGTAGTCCCCATTAAATGGGAGGAAAATTATTATGGCAAAACGCTGCGACATATGCGGGAAAGGCCCGCAGTTTGGAAATAACGTTTCACACGCTAACAACAAGACACGACGTAGGTTCAATCCGAACCTGCAACCTGTCCGTGTTCAGCTCCCGGCCGGCGGCAACGGACGAATGAAAGTCTGCACCCGCTGCATCAAGACCGGAAAAATTATCAAAGCCGCTTAGGTCTATTTGAGACGCGGTATCTCGTTTTAGTTGCCAAACGCTAATATTTTATTGGCGTTTGGCTTTTCTTATTGCCCGAAAACGGCGATACAATCGATCTCGACCTTAGCATCGCGCGGCAGCCTTGCCGCCTGAACCGTCGCTCTCGCCGGTTTGTTATCGCTAAAAAACTGGGAATAAACCTCGTTCATCTCGGCAAAATCATTCATATCCGCCAAAAAGACGGTTGTCTTTACAACGTTGTCGAGGCTCGTTCCAGCTGCTTTAAGGACCTCACTGAGATTCTTTAGAACCTGCTCGGTCTGCTCACTCACGACTTCTGAAACAAAATTGCCGGTCGACGGGTCGATCGGTATTTGTCCTGAGCAAAAGACCAAGCCGCCGGCCTTTATCGCCTGCGAGTAGGGGCCGATGGCTCCGGGTGCATTATCTGTCGAAACGATCTCTTTATTCATTACGTTCAGGCTCAAAAAGTCACTCTAAGCAAAAGGCGAATTCTAGCAAATTACTGGACAAAAAGAAAGTAGGTGGGCAGGAGTTTGTTTGGATATCAGGTATTTACACGCTCGACGGAGATGACGCCCGGCACTTGTTCGATGGCCGAAACCACCTTATCGAGGTGTTTCTTGTCAAAAACCTCGACTGTCACTTCGATCAAGCCGATGTCGTTTTTAGAAACATTTGCACGGGCATCGCGAATACCCGTCTTGATGTCGGCGATCGCGTTTGTAATGCCCGCGAGCATGCCGGTTCGATTCTCGGTAGTAGCGAGTAGTTGGACGGATTGGATCTGCTCCTTGTCACTCTTGGCCCATTCGACGTCGACGATCCGTTCCTTGTTGACCATGAGCTGTGAGACGTTTTTACAGCGTTTGTTGTGAACAACGATACCCTTGCCCAGGAGAGATATAACCAACAATATCCTCACCGCGCAGAGGGTTGCAGCAGTTTGCCCTCGCCGTAAGCATATTATCGACGCCCTTGACGACGATCGCATCCTCGCCCATCCCGATAAATTTCTTGACCGCTTTCATCCCGGTCTTGAGACGGGTTTCTTTTTGATTGTCCGGGTCAAGTTCGCCAAATTTCTCAGGGCCGAGGAATTTGGCGACCACATTGCGCGGCAGAGTTTTTCCATAACCAACCGATGCAAACAAATCGTCAGGGCGGCCAAGCCCGTACTCGTTGGCGATCCTCTTCATCTCGGTCTCGTTATTAACAAACTTTTTGACCGGAAGACGAAAACGCTCGGCTTCCTGTTGAAGCAGTTTGCGCCCAATGTCGATCGATTCTGTCCTCTGTTCTAGAGAGATCCAGTGCCTAATGCGGTTACGGGCACGCGACGTGATCGTAAAGTTGAGCCAGTCGCCCGACGGCTTTGAATTTTGCGTGGTGAGGATCTCGATCACATCGCCGTTATGAATCTCGCTACGAAGCGGGACGATCCTGCCGTTGACCTTTGCCCCGGTGCAGGTATCCCCTACTGCCGAGTGTATGGCGTAGGCAAAATCGATCGGCGTCGAACCGCGAGGCAACTGGATGACCTTGCCCATCGGTGTAAAGGCGTACACGTCCTTTGGATAAAGGTCGAGCTTTAACGTCTCAATAAAATCTGCCGAATCTTCGGTTTGCTCGGTATTCTCAACCAACGGCAAGAGCAGCTTTTCGGCCGTGTTTCTCAGCTGATCGAGAGCCTCGTCTTCTTCTTGCTTTCCGAGATTGCTTTCCTTGTATTTCCAGTGGGCCGCAACGCCTTCCTCGGCAATTTGATGCATTTCCTCTGTGCGGATCTGTACTTCGAACGGCTGTCCTCCATCACCGATGACGGATGTATGCAGGGATTGGTATAGATTGTCCCTTGGGATAGCGATCCAGTCCTTAAAACGCTCAGGAACAGGTGTCCAGATGTCGTGAATGACACTCATTGCAAGATAACAATACTTGCGGTCGTTGTCGGTGATGATGCGGGCGGCGATCAGGTCGTAGACCTGTTCGATCATGATCTTTTGCTTTTTTAGCTTTTTCCAAAGCGAATAAAGGCGTTTGACGCGGCCCTCGATGCTCACAAATGGTACTTGGTGCTCGGTTAGTTGTTCGACGATCGTCGTTTTGATGCTTTCGAGTGCGGCTTCAAGCTCCGGCCGGCGTGCATCGACCTCGATCGCGAGCCGTTTGTAGTCGTCGGGGTAGAGATTCTGGAACGAAAGATCCTCAAGTTCGCTTCGCAGCTTACCCATACCGAGTCGGTGGGCGATCGGAGCGTAGATATCAAGCGTTTCCTGCGATATTCGGGCTCGTTTTTCGGGTTTGAGATACTGCATCGTCCGCATGTTGTGCAGACGGTCGGCGAGTTTTATCAAAACGACGCGGACATCCGTGATCATTGCCAAAACCATCTTGCGGACATTCTCGGCCTGCTGCTTTTCTTTAGAGAGATCGCTGATATTTGCGATCTTTGTTAGGCCGTCGACAAGTAGGGTGATCTCGTCGCCAAAGTAAGAGCGAATGGTTTCGATATCGACCAGTGTATCTTCAACGACATCGTGTAGCAGGCCGGTGGAAACGCTGACTTCGTCGAGCCGCATGTCGGCAAGTATCTCAGCAACCTCTAGCGGATGAACAAGATACGGCTCACCGGACGCTCTTGTCTGCCCGCGATGATGCAAGGCAGAAAAGAGGTACGCTCGGCGTATGAGATCCGTGTCGGCCCCGGGCCGATTCTCATTTACCTTAGCAATTACGTCCTCAATGCGGATCATAGAATCAAAAAAAGGCGGTGCCCAATCAATTGTAATTGAGCACCACCTTTACTGAAAAGAAAAAGTGACTTATTTTTTGTTCGCTTCGGCGTTGCTGTTTGCTTTTGTAGGTTTGCCGGCCTCTTCTTTAGCGGCAATTCTGGCATCGATCTCAGTTTGGATCTTTTTAACAACGTCGCTGATCTCAAGGAAACTTGCCCGTGCAGCCTCAGCCTGTGTCTTGATGCCGCTGTCGTCGGCAGTACGGCCTTCCATTTCAGCAACACGCATCGACTGGAACAACAAACTTGCCTTGTACGATCTGGCCGACTCAAAAACCCTTGAGCAGGTCCATGGTGTCCTGAAGTTGCTTGTCGTTCGCACCTTTGATATCAAAACTCTTGGCATTTTTCACCGTATCCGGTTCTAATGCGATAGCTTGGTCGATCAAAGCGGTTCCCTCAGCGGTACATTTCTTGAGTGCTTCAAAGTCCTCAGGCTTGGCCGGTTTGACGAATTGGAAAGCCTGCTTACCGTCTTTGGTAACAGTCTTCTTTGTCGCCTCGGTATCTGAGATATCGTTGGCACATGTATTCTTTTTCGCCGCAAGCGACGTGAACGCCTCAGCCCGCTGTTCGGCAGGAAGACTCGTATCCTGAGAACGTTTAGTCACCCACGTAAGCCATTCGTCAGTTTTCTGAAGATTTTCATAAAGACTGGCGATAGCCTTGTAAGAACTCTGGTCCTTAGGGTCATTCGCCAGAGCTTTCTGATACTCCGCGATCGCTTCCTCTGCTTTAGCGGAGTTCTTACGATCTCCGATATACATCGAGTGCAGAGTGCGAGCCAAAAATAGCTGAGCTACCTTGCCCTCAGTCGTTTCACCTTTAGGGTCACGCGCAGCCGCGGCCCGGAAAAGCTTCTCGGCTTCAGGAAACTTTCGCCCCTTATACGCATTCGACCCGTCGACCAGATCCTTACGGGCCATAACCCGGTTATAATATGAGCAATTAGCCCCTACCAAAACTATCATTGATAGAAGTGTAACTACCCCAATACGAGACAATCTCATCATTTGACTCCATTCACGGCCAATAAAAGCAACCGGGACGCTGACGTTGGTCACAACGCCCGGCTGATGCTTTCTGGCAAAATTATTCCGTTAGATCATCGATCTGCAGACCGATCGGTGACGCACCCGCGGCCTTGGCCGCATCGATCACTTTCACCACGTCACCGTATCTTACAGATTTCGGCGACTTAAGAAAGATCGTCTTTTCTACCTCATTCGTACCCTCACGGAATACGCCGTTGTTCTCTCTTTCCTTAAAGATCTCTTTCAGCTTGTTTGACAACTTTTCAGTGTCCGAAACATCGCCGAAATTCTCATTATTCAGAGTGATGCCCTTGGTCTCTTTGTTTATCGCAACCACGAGCGTCAACGGATTAGGCTTGACGTTTACATCCTGCTGGTCTTTCGGTTCCGCCGGAACCTTTGCCTCAAAACGGCTCGGTTTGAGCGGCGTGATGACCATAAAGATGATGATCAGTACGAGCAGCACATCGATCAACGGTGTGACGTTAATAGTCGGTTTGGCATCACCACCTACACCGCCTGTAGACATTCCCATAGCTTTATCCTTCCTTGAATCTGCGAAACTTCCGCATCTTCAAAACTATTTCGGCTGTTCGCCGCCCTTTCTCTTATCCGCAACAAGGCCCACCTTATCGATGTCCTGCTTGCGAATAGTTTCGATCGCCTGTACGACACGACCATAATCGACATCCACCCCGCTCTTGATATAGACGATACGTTTTTCGGGCGTTTTGCCCTCCATACGCTTTTTGATCACGTCACCAAGTGCGTCAAGCGGATACTGCTCTTTCCCGATATAAAAATTGCTGTTATCGGGAATAGCTACGATCACAGAAGTGTCTTTAGCGATGTCTGCGTCCTCATCTGGACTGGCCATATCTCTCGGCAAATTAACTGAAACACCTTGTTGAAGCAGCGGTGTGACGATCATGAAAATGATCAACAACACCAGCATCACGTCAACCATTGGGGTCACGTTAATGTCCGAGTTATATTCGCTGGTACCACCTACACTTGCACCCATAGCAGTATTCTCCTGAGTTGGTTAAAAGATCTTACGTAAAAACTAGCCACGCAGATTCTTTGAACGCTGCTTGATAAAGTAGTCGACCAATTCCGATGCGGAGTTTTCCATTTCAACGCAAAAGCTCGTGACCTTGCTGGTGAAATAGTTAAACAACCACACGGCCGGAATAGCTACGAGGATACCAAAAGCAGTTGCTACGAGAGCTTCGGCGATAGCACCACCGACGGCGCCGATACCGGCTGACTCGTTGGTTTTCAGAGCCTGGAAAGCACCGATGATACCAACAACCGTTCCGAACAGCCCGACGAACGGTGCGGTCGAACCGACTGTCGCCAAACCTGAAAGGCCGCGCTTGAGTTCAGCGGTCTTAACGGCGATAGCACGCTCGAGAGCACGCTTGGATGCTTCCATTTCGTCAGCTGAGATGTCCGAATTGCCCTGGTGAGCAGCAAATTCTTTCAAGCCCGACGAAACGACCATTGCAAGGTGCGAATCTTTGTGTTTGTCGCTGATATTGATGGCCTCATCGATATTGCTGTTCTTCAAAGCCTGAGCGACTTTCGGAGCATACGCACGAGACTGTGTTTTAGCCTTGTTGTACGTCAGCCAGCGTTCGATGCCGACAGCGATCATATAGACCGACTCGATCAGCAGGGTGATGATAACGCCCCAACCCGGAATGGTCAGGCTCTTAGCGATATCGTAGATACCAAATGAAACGCCGCCCTCGGCGAACATCAAAATTGTCATGGTTTTTCCTCCAAAGAAATCAAAAATTAATGATTGCGATAAATTATTGCGGGAGCACCTTGTGCCGTGCTCCCGCAAAACCTTTTGTTCCTTCTACGGAACGAAATTGTAAGTAATGACGCCTGAAACCTTAACGGCCTGTCCAGACAGCATCGTTGGGCTAAATCGTGCACCGCGTGCAGCTCCTTCAGCCGCAGCTCTCAAGAGCGGATGGCCACTGACGGCATTCGCCGAGATCACGCTGCCACTTTCGCTAATGAGCACTTGCACACTAACCGCACCACCGGCACGAACTGCTTTGCCGCTGCCGGATAAGCCGGTTTAGGCAGACTGGTCGGCTTTACCGTTAAGCACGCCGCCAGAAACGGTCTTAGGCACTGGCTTGGGCGTAGCCTTTGGCGGAGGAGCATCCTCTTCGCCGCCGCCCGTGGGCGGTTCCGTTTCCAGGTCGAGTACCCCCGGTTCCACCTGTTTCAACTGCTCTGGCAACACCCGGATCAACCCTAGCCCCAGTATCCGAATCGCTGCTTCCTAGCTTGGTCATCCGATCGAGGCGCATTTCCTTGACCTGATTTCTTGTCACGCTCAACGTGTCGGGCGGCTTAATAGGCGTCTGCATCATGTTTTGGATCAGTTCTTTACGAACGTCCACATCAGGCTGCTTTTGCTCAGGCTTGGGCTCGGGCTTGGGTGGCGGTTCCTCATCCGGTACAGGTACCGGAGCGACCAGTGTGGTCAGGGACAGATCGTCACCGCCCATACCAAAATCCTTTGCAAACAAGCTGTATGTCCATGAGGACAACAGGGCAACCACGGCGATGGATGCGACAACCAACAAAAACTCACTTTTGCGCTTGTTCTCGGCCGAGTTATTTTTGGATTCTACTAATTGATCAAGCATTTTACTTCCTCCCTTTTTCCGGTGCCAGGATAGGTCAAGGGTTACGAAACCTTACTTTTACTAAGATGATACTTATACCAAACGAGTTGTTGTCACAATGCAACAACAAACCCGCTATCGTAAAAATGTATTAACCTTTTACCTCTATTCATCTTAATGCAGAAACGCATTAACACTTACCGGCCTAAAACGGAAAGCTTTACAAGTTCGGCTCCCTATCCGAGCGAGTAGCTTTGGACAGAGCAGAAGCAAAACAGTTAAATTGACCAGCAACGAAGAGAAGTCTAAAAGTTTAACTTTCGAAAGTCAAGAATAATCGCCCTGATTTCGAAGTGTTTTAACACTTTTTTCAAAAAAACTCAGCGTGGTCACGCGACTATCTCGTGACAGGCCTTCGCGTGACCGTCCGGCGTGACGATGACGCCAATTTTTCGCCTGCGGCCGGCTGAGGCGTTACATCTCTTACGCGTGAATCACCGAGTTTGTTTTGCCACCAGATAGCGATCGGGCTGGCAATGGCAATTGTCGAGTACGTTCCGGTAATTGCTCCAACAAACAGCGCAAGCGAAAAGCTCCTCAAAACTTCCCCGCCAAACCACACAAGAGCAAGCACCGAAAGAAAAACAAGGCCATTGGTCACGATCGTTCGCGACATAGTCTGGTTGATCGACTGGTTGGTCATCTCATAGAGCGATCCGGTGCGGTTGAGGCTCAGGTTTTCACGAATACGATCGAAAATAACGATCGAGTCATTTACCGAGAATCCGACGAGCGTCAGCAGCGCAGCGATCACCGTCAGGTTGATCTCCCACTGAAACACCGAGAAGAAAGCTAAAACGATGAGAACATCGTGAAACACCGCGATAACGGCGCCGGCGGCGTATGTCCAGTCATATCTAAACGCAATGAAAAGCAGAATGCCAAGCAATCCGAACAGCGTGGCTGTCACGGCCTGATTTCTGATCTTAGAACCCGCAACGGCAGTAACTGAGTCCGTCCCAACGATCTTGTATGAGGCGTCAGGAGCGGTAGCAAGCGTATTCTCACCCTCTGCTTCTTTGCCAAAGGTATCGAGGGCAGATTTTACAGTCGCACGTCCTGCCTGGACCTGCTCCGCCAACTTACTTGCGTCAGGAGCGGCCTCTGTCGCAGTTCCCTCGACGAGCGGGATCTTGATCAGCACTTCGTCCGTCTTATCGGTCGATGCCTGGATTACGGGCTCGTTAACCCCCACCGTCTTCAATGCATTGCGGATATCGTCATCCGCCGGACGAGTCCTAAATTTTGCAATGACTACGGTTCCGCCTTGAAAATCGACGCCGAGATTAAACGCCTCGGTTCCGCCGGGCGTGTATTGACGCCCTATCGATGAAACGAGACCCGCAAGCATGATAAAAATCGAAACGGCAATAAACGCTTTGCGTTTGCCAAGCCAGTCGATTTGAATGTTCTGAAGAAAGTTAGACATTGTATTCGAATTAAAACTAGATACTGAGCTTTTCCATTTTTGGATTACGGCTCAAGATCCACATAAAAATTGTACGTGATACGAAAACTGCAGTGAAAAGGTTAATGAGCAATCCGAGTATCAGCGTCACCGCAAAACCTTTGATAGGCCCCGAACCCGTCACATAAAGAATGACCGACGATAAAATCGTCGTGATATGAGTGTCAATGATCGTGACAAACGCCCTGATCAAATCCCATACTTACGGCTTCTGAGACTGTAAATCCCGCCCGCAGTTCCTCACGGATACGTTCAAAAATAAGCACGTTCGAGTCCACGGCCATACCTATACCTAAGATAAGTCCGGCAATGCCGGGCAGCGTCAACGTCGAGCCAAATACGATCAGAGCCGCTAGGGTCAGGAGCATATTCAACATCAAAGCGATCACAGCATTAACGCCCGATCCGCGATAATAAGCGAGCATGAAAAGGATCACGAATATAAGTCCGCCGATCGACGCGGCAACGCCAGAACGGATGGAATCGGCTCCGAGGCTCGGGCCGACGGTTCGCTCTTCCTGATACTCGATACCCGCAGGCAATGCTCCTGACTTTAATGTCAACGCAAGATCATCCGCCGTATTCTTGGTAAAACGTCCCGATATCTCACCCGAATCAAAGATCTGAGATTTGATATAGGCAGCCGACTTGACCTCATCGTTAAGCACGACGGCCATGTAATTTCCAATATTCTTTCCGGTCCAATCGCCAAATTTCTGTGCACCACCCGGTTTAAATGAAAATGAAATTTGATAGTCGCTACCGCCGCCTTTGCCTTGTAGTGCCGCAGCATCGCGAAGCTCGCTGCCGTCAACGACGGCCGGGCTTTCAACGACAACGTATTGTTTGGGCTTTTGATCAGGCGGTGTATTAGCGGCTGTCGCCGAGTCATCACGATCCGTATATAGCAAGACTTTTCGTGAATCAGATTCCTTGCCACCGATCGACTGCAACGCAGCCTCTTTTGACGGATAGATCTGCACCGGCGTCGGGTTTGGCGGGCTGACGATCTTCATCAACTCAAGCCGCGATGTTTCACCGACAAACGCCTTAACGCGCTCCTGGATTCTCAACGCCGGGCATTTGCAGCAAAGGATCTGACCGGAATCCGCGGCACCCTGCCGTTGCAGCGTTGGTTCTTTAACGCCAAATGCGTTGATACGGCTGTCGATGATCTTTAACGCCTGCTCGGTGGCCTGTTCTTTTAGACGCCCTTGGGCCTGTGCCGGCAATGACCAAATGATCGAATTGCCGGATGTCGATTCCGTCCAGTTAACAAAATCAACTTTCTTTTTGACGGCATCGATCACCGCTGCGGCTTTTGATGCGTCCGTCAGATTTATTTTGACTTGATAATTACCGCTCTCGGCGACGACTGACCCATCAGTTACGCCAAGCGGATTGCCCGCTTCGTCCTTAGCCTCTTTAGCGGCAAGTAAAGCTCCGCTCTCGTTATTTTCAGCCAGGCGTTTTAGGTATTCCTCAGTTTTGACGCGCATTACTAAATGCGAGCCGCCCTTGAGGTCGAGGCCGAGGTTGATATTTTTGGCAAGGTTGTCCTTAATGCCCTGCAGCGTAAAATCGCTGGCATTAGGCGAACGCCTAGGGCCAAAGACCAAATATACTGCGACTAGGGTAATGACGATGATTATAGTCGTTCTTATCAATAAACCGGTATTCTTCATTGCTGTCTTACTACTAATGTCTTATTTAAACGCCGATCTCGGGCTTTTTGCCGACAACGGCGCTTTTGCCTATTTCAAGAAACGATTTCTCGGCACTCTGGATAATGTAGCTCGTGTCCTTGACCTCTTTGATCTTGCCGATGATGCCGCCGTTTGTGACGACCTCATCATTGATCTTGAGCGAAGCGATCATTTCCTGGAGCTGCTGCTTTTGCTTTTTCTGCGGCAGGATCACCAAAAAATAAAAAATGCCAAAGATAAAGGCGAACGGAAGTATCGTCCATAAGATGCTCCCACCGCTCGTTGCGGCTTCTTGAAATAGAAATAGATGTGTATTCATTACGAACCTCTGAAAGACAAAAGCAAGATAATATACATTTACCTTACCTTAATCAAACGCCGTCCGTCGCGTTTGCCGTAAGTTTATCCAAAAATTGTTTGCGAAACGCCTGAAACTCACCCGTACGGATCGCTTCCCTAGTCCGCCGCATCGTTTCCATAAAGAAAGCAACGTTGTGATGTGAGATCATTATCGACGCATTCATCTCGCCCGCTTGGTACAAATGACGCAGGTATCCGAGCGAATAACGGCGGCACACCGAGCAGCTACATTCGGGGTCAAGTGGGCGATCGTCGGTCGCAAATTTTGCATTGCGAATATTGAGCTTACCATGCGATGTGAAAGCGCTGCCGGTCCGGCCGTTTCGCGTCGGGATCACGCAATCAAACATATCGACACCAGCGTTAACTGCTTCGATCAGATCCTCGGGCGTACCTACGCCCATCAAATATCGCGGTGCATTATCGGGCATTTTGTGAGCGATAAAATCAAGCACCTCATACATCACGCTCTTTTCTTCACCAACGCTCAAACCGCCGATCGCATAGCCGTCAAAGCCGATCTCAACTGTTCGATCGAGGCTTTCTTTTCTGAGGTCAAGATGTCCGGCACCCTGAATAATGCCGAAAAGGGATTGCTTTCCGCTCAGGTCAGCCCCATCTGCGTGAGCGAGTGGGTTCTTATAACCTGTGTCCATTCCCCCATCCTGCAATCGATCAAACCTCGTCTTTGACCTCGATGCCCAACGAACTGTCAGATCGAGGCTCGCCTTGGTCGCGTCGTATCCAGCGTCGCCAGGTGGACATTCGTCAAAAACCATGACGATCTCACTCCCCAAAGCCGCCTGGACCTCCATCGAGACCTCAGGCGAAAGGAATCGTTTGCTGCCGTCGAGATGCGAGCGAAACTCCACGCCCTCTTCGGTGAGCTTTCTGAGATCCGTCAAAGAGAATACTTGAAAGCCTCCGGAGTCTGTCAGAAAGGAACGGTTCCAAGAAGTAAAGTTGTGCAGCCCACCAAATTGTTTGATCGTTTCAACGCCCGGGCGTAAGAAAAGATGATATGTGTTGCCGAGGATGATTCTTGCATCGATTTCATCTTCTAACCACTCGAACCGGATCCCTTTCAACGCACCCTGCGTGCCGACAGGCATAAAAACAGGCGTCTCTATTACAGAGCGCCTGGTCGTAAGCGTGCCCGTCCGTGCGTTGCCGTCACGGGCGGTGACTTTCCAGTCGAGCGGTTTCATCTTGTCTATTTGCGTTTGCCTATCAGCGACCAGATATCCTCGGCGCCAATGGCGGTCTCGGAGATAAATTTTCCGTTCTCATCCACAAGGATCGCCGACGGCGTGCCAAACTGGCCAAACGTTTCGCCGATCTCGCGGTCGCTATCGACTATCATCGGGGCTTTGAGGCCGAGTTTTAGATGCTCTTCTTTTTCTCCATCGGCAAGAATGACGAGGTTGGGTTCAGTGCCGTTTCGGGTCTTGTCCCAATCCTTTATGTCATCCATCATTGCCTCGCAATATTTGCAGGTCGGGCTCCAAAAAGCGACAAGTGTTTCTTTGCCCTTGAATTGCGATGAGTCAAAACCGTTGCCATTGATATCCGTGACTGAGATCTCCGGGACTGTTTCACCGATCATGAGAGGAGCGTGTCGATGCTCATTACTGCCGGTCAGATAGGTAAATTCACCGATCGCGCTCTCGTCGCTGATCTTTTCCATCAATTCACGAAGCCCGAGATCGCCAGCGCCAGTAAAGCTCGCAATGCGTCCCTTTGGGTCCATCAACACCGCCATCGGCGTCCATTTTGCACGGAACAGTTCGGCGACCTCACGGTCTTTTTGCAGTAAGATAAGTTTTTCGCTGTCACCACCAAATTTTGCGCGATTGTCTTTTGCCGCACGATTGCTGATAAAGACAAACTTGACCTTATCGGCGAGGTCCCGCTGCCACTCTTCAAACTGCGGAAGCAAGGCACGGCACGGTGTGCATGTTGGGGCAACGAAAAAGAAAACGACCGGCTTTTTGTCAGCCTTGATACCTTTTAACGTAACTGTTTTGCCATCAAGATCGGGAAGCTCAAAATCAGGAACGAGTGCTCCGAGCGGCAGCCCTTCGCGTGGGTGGCCGATGTCTTCGCGTTCGACGTCGGTAGATTCGCGGCCGATCAGTTCCATCAGTTCGATACGCCGCATTATCTGCTTTTGCTGTTCTGAGATGCTCTTTAGGAACATCACCGCCGCAAGCAGCAACACGATGACGGGAAAGCCGACCGCGGCAAACAAAATATCCTGATCGGATCTAATGATGTCCAAACCTGTGCCTCGGCCCTGAACTACAAGGATCACCGCGGGAACGAGCATCACCAAATTTCGAACGATGCTACTAACCCCGACCGGTTCGCTATGGATCTGCCCAAAGCAGTGGCAATCCGGTGCGTTACCCTTTGACATCTGATAGAGCATCCCGGCGGTAAAAATAAGCAGCACGGCGGATGCCCCGATAGCACCGAACCAAGAACTGGGAGCAAAAAGCAGTCCCGCAACGGCTAGCTCAAACACGGGCAGCAGAAATGCAACAGGGCGCACCAGAGACGTCGGAACACCAAAATCGGCAAATGCTTTCTTTGCCCCCTGCGGGTCGAATATTTTAGCTATACCCGCGATGCCAAACACGGCGGCAAGAGCAAGTCTCAGTAATAAAAGAAAAATTTCCATGACTTTTGATCGAAATCAAATTCTATCTAACCGGTGCGAGGGATTTCAATCTAGGCTCCCTTCTTCTTTTTGGTTTTATGTCTCTCGACAAGGCGGATCGGCGTTCCAAAAAAGCCAAACTCTTCGCGCAGACGGTTTTCGACATATCTCAAATACGAGAAATGCAGCCCGGCTTTGCCGCCGGAGGTAAATAAGATGAACAGCGGCGGACGGATACCGGCCTGTGTGATGAACTGGATCTTGAGCCGCGAAAAGCCGCCCTTGACCGGAGCCGGTGCCGAGCCGCCCTTAGGCTGTTCGATCGCCTCTTCAAAAAATCGATTGAGCCGCGATGTTTGCAACCGGCCATTGCGAGCGTCATAAGCCTGGGCGACTAGCGGCAAAACTTTGGCAACACGCTGTCCTGTCAAAGCCGAGATGGTCACGATCGGAGCCCAGTCGATAAACTTCATCGCCTCCCGCAAACTGCGTTCAAATTCGTAGATCGTATTTGTTTCTTTTTCCTCAACGGCGTCCCATTTATTAACGGCAAGTATGATCGAGCATCCGGAATCGAGAGCGTAGCCCGCGATATTAGCATCAAGGTTTGTCACGCCTTCGACGGCGTCGATGACCATGATCGCAACGTCCGCCCGTTCGAGCGCTTTGCGGGCCATTATCACCGAAAGCTTTTCGGCCATCTCGTTTGTCTTGCCTTTGCGGCGGATGCCGGCAGTGTCGATGAGCACATAATCGCGGCCGTCAACCGTCAGATGCGTGTCGATCGCATCGCGTGTCGTACCGGCGATCGGCGAAACGATGACGCGTTCCTCTCCGAGTATCTGATTGAGCAGCGAAGATTTACCGACATTTGGACGACCGATGATCGCGAGCTTGATCTCATTTGATGCTTCGGTTTCGACCTCTTCTTCAAACTCGAGATGCTCAAAAACCATGTCAAGCAGATCACCGATACCGGTGCCGTGCTCAGCCGAGATCGGCGACAACTCAAACCCAAACCGATAAAACTCGCTCGCTTCGTTTTCGACAGTTTTTGATTCGCATTTGTTTGCGGCGATGATGACGGGTTTGCCGGTGTTGCGGAGCAAAATTCCGAGCTCCTCGTCTAGAGGCGTGATGCCGGCACGCGAGTCGAGAACCCAGATGATCGCAACCGATTCATTGATCGCGTGCGACGCTTGCTTGAAAATATTTGCAGGGATGATCGCCTCGTCATCGGGTACAATGCCGCCGGTATCGACGAGTCGAAACTCTCTCGCTTTCCACTCGACCTCGCCAAACATCCGGTCGCGCGTTATACCCGGCTCGTCACCGACGATCGCTTTGCGCGAACCGGTGAGGCGGTTAAAAAGCGTTGATTTGCCGACATTTGGCCGGCCGATGATGGCTACGAGCGGTGCTTTCATAATGAGCGAAGGTTGATTTTAGCAAATGGATTGCATTAAACCTATCCCTTCAAAAACTCATATGTAACGTGGATATTCAGGAGTCCATTTGATATCTCGGGCCGCATGCTAGTCGCTCGCATTCTGATATTGCCTGTGCGTTGGATCGGGATGCCGAATGAGACTTTGTCGAGACTGAGTATCTCGATCGGGTTGAGCTTTTTGTCGATCGAGCTTTGCAGCATCTTGGCGATCATCGTCCCGCCGACGCCGCCCGTACCGTTGAGATTGACGCTCAAGACCCTCGCACGTCCGATCAGACGTTGATTGTTTTGGTCAAATTCCAGATCGAGGTCAGCCTCTGCCCAACCCGCAAAACCAACGCAGCCGATGAAGGGCGGAGCGTAATTTCCTGAAAATGCGAGCGGCAGAAATATCTTACCTTCGCGAAAACGGACAGCCGTACGCACGCCATTTGATTCCCTCAAGATCGTTATCGATTCGTTACAGCCAGATGTCTTGTTCTCCGTGATCGGAAACTCAGGGGCATCATAATTCTGATAAATCGAGTCCAGCAAGGCGTCAAAAAACGCCTCGTTAAGGCTGACCGTGACCTCTGCCTTTTGGCCTTGCGCCGCCGTGAATAACAAAAAAACCGCCATACAGGCGCGAGTATACGTTTATGCATTATTTCGCCTCATATCCGGGAATCTACTTTTGTCTGATGACTGTACCGGGGTAGTTTGTTGTTCGCGTAATTTACAGTCCGCTTCTGACAACGTCGTGCAGTCTTAATAGCCCAACGCTCTTTCCGTCGCCGTCGACCACCGGCAGCACCGATATTTGCGACGGGCGTTCTTCCATTAGTTTCAAGGCATCGAACGCCAACATCTCTGGGAATGCAGTGATGGGTCCGGCGGTCATCATATCGCTCGCCGTTAGAGAGGACAGGCCTGACGGCTCGGTCTTTTCGATCGTGCGACGCAGATCGCCGTCAGTCACGATTCCGATCAATTTTGTATCGTCGCCAACGACATTTACCGCACCGAGCGCGTTTTTTGAAATGGCTTTTACGACCTCAACCACGTTGCTTCAGTGGCGATATTAGGGCTCTCGTGCATCAGATCGTTGACGGTCAGCGTCAGGCGTTTGCCGAGCCGTCCCGCGGGATGATTGACCGCAAAATCTTCAGGCGTCAAGCCTTTCGCCTCCATCAACGCCATCGCCAGGGCATCGCCGATCGCGAGAGCCACAGTGGTCGAGGCGGTCGGAGCTAGGTTTAACGGACACGCCTCTTTGTCAACCGATGCGTCCAAAACAGCGTCCGCCACACGCGCAAGCGTCGAATTATCATTCCCAACGATAGCTATGATCTTGACACTGCGTTGACGCAGAGCGGGTAGTATCGCAAGCAGTTCCTCTGTCTCACCCGAATTGCTCAGAGCGATGACCACATCTTCGGCCGCAACGACACCGAGCCCGCCGTGCAGGGCGTCCGACGGATTTACGAACACCGCTACGGTGCCGGTGCTCGTCATCGTCTGAGCGATCTTTTGCCCGATCACGCCTGATTTGCCGACGCCGCAGACGATCACTTTGCCCGCGCAGTTTTCGAGCAATTCGATGGCGGTTGTGACGCTTGCACTATCAAGATTAGCCGCCGCACGGTCGATCGCCGCCGACTCGATACGCAGTATTTCTTTGACCTTTTCGAATTTATTTATCACTTGGTGGAATGGCCTTGAAGATGTCCAGTACGATCACCCATTTGCCAGATTTGAATTTCCAGACCTGCATATAATTACCTTTTTCGATCACTTTGTCACCGTAGGTGCGGGTGTATGTGCTCGTCAGGTACGCAAGATTGGCCGCTCCTAAGGAAACGCTCTTTTTGGCGAGTTTGACCGAACCCTTTTCGGAAGACGCGAGCTTAATGGCGTCTTTTTTGCCGATCGCGGGCATTTTATTTTCACGATAAAGCCGGATGTCGTCAGCCGCGTATGCCTTGTATGCTGCAGTCAGGCCCTGTCCGCTCGCGATCTCGTAAAACCCGCTTGCTGTATCGGCAGCGGAGCTGTTTTTGGTGTTCGAATCTGTGCTTTTGTCCTGTGTTGTGACCCAGTCATTAGAATATTTTGCAGGTTTATCATGACCGATGCCGATATCGACGACAAACTTATATTTACCGTCCGGCTGCCGCAGCCATACAGTAATAAATTCGCCAAACGCTACCGGCGCGTCGTCTTTTCCTTTTGGCCGGTATTCCCAGTTGCCGGTCGTGTAGCCCATGATGCCGTTGGTCGAAACGTCGGCGTAATTTGGAGCCCACGATAGCAACCCTTTAGATTGTGCCCGGCCGTTCCAGTATTCGCGTCCGTTGACCTTATCCGGTTGAAACAAGACCGCATCGGCGGTGAGAAATTCGAGAAATGCGCTCTTTGTGTCATGCTCAGCAGCATAAACGGCAAACGCATGCTCTGTATCGACGACCTTTTGCAGATCGCTTTTATCCTGAGCTATTGCCGCGGAAAACGCCTGAAAGTAACATGAGGATGATAAAAATTCGTTTCATCGTGATAATATCTTACACGAAAAGGATTTTGTGTTGAGCAAAAATGCTCATAAACCCTCAGTTAGAATCAAAAATCTCCAGTCATATTTAGAAACCTTGACCGAATAATGCAGAACCTGATCGAACCATTTGGCGGTACGCTAGTAGATCTGGTAGTCAACCAACAAGAACGCTCTCAACTAATCGCCGAGGCAAGCAATTTGCCATCACTACAACTGTCCGAACGCTCGGTCTGCGACCTCGAACTGCTCGCCACGGGTGGATTTTCACCGCTAGACGGCTTTATGAGACAAGCGGATCATGAACGCGTCGTCGCGGAAATGCGTCTCTCCGACGGTACAGTCTTCCCTATTCCGATAACGCTGCCGGTCGATCATTTCGACGGTCTCGAATTGGATAAAAGGATCGCCCTTCGCGACGCACACAATGACCTGCTCGGTGTGATGACCGTCGAAGAGATCTACGAATGGTCGCGACCGGAGTTTGCAAATAACGTACTCGGCACGAGCGACCTGCGGCATCCGCTCGTCACTGAGATGGAGCATTGGGGCAGGTATAATATTGCCGGCAAGTTGCAGGTTTTAAGTCTTCCTAAACACCCGGATTTTCGCGATCTAAGGCTGACGCCTGCTCAAACCCGCGAGTCTTTGGCAAAACTAGACCGGGCAAATATCGTCGCTTTTCAGACACGCAACCCGATCCATCGCGTTCATGAGGAAATGACAAAACTGGCTGCAGATATGATCGACGGGGCGATCTTGCTCCATCCTGCGGTTGGCCTGACAAAACCGGGTGACATCGATTACTTTACGCGTGTCAGGTCATATAAAACTCTTGTCGAAAATCATTACGACACCAGCCGGACGCTGCTTTCACTATTGCCGATCGCAATGCGAATGGCCGGCCCGCGTGAGGCCGTCTGGCATGCGATAATCCGTCGCAATCACGGAGCGAATCACTTTATCATCGGCCGCGACCACGCGAGCCCCGGTATCGATTCGACCGGCAAACCTTTCTACGAACCGACCGCCGCCCAGGAACTCGCCAAAAGCGTATCTGTTGAGATCGGTGTCGAGATCATGACATTTGGGGAGATGGCATATCTGCCGGACGAAAACGCTTATGGAGAGATCGCCAAGTTGCCCGCCGGGACAAAAACTATATCGCTTTCAGGCACGCATACCGGTTTGAGCGGTGCCGGAAAATCAGCGACTGCCGAGGTTTTAACAATTTTGCTAAACGAACGTGGGCGACGCGTGACGGTTCTCGATGGCGATGTGGTTCGCACGCATTTGTCAAAGGGTCTTGGGTTTTCTAAAGAGGACCGCGATCTTAATATCCGTCGTATCGGCTTTGTCGCATCCGAGATCGTCCGTCACGGAGGCGTTGTTATATGTGCGGCTGTCAGCCCATATCGCTCGACCCGCAGCGAGGTGCGGCAGATGATGGGAAGCGATAATTTTGTCGAGATATTTGTCGACACGCCGCTCGATGTCTGTGAAAGCCGCGACACCAAGGGCATGTACGCCAAGGCCCGCCGCGGCGAAATCAAGGTTTTACCGGCATCGACGATCCATATGAATTGCCCGACAATGCCGAGATCACGCTTGATACGACAAAGATGTCAGTGGACGAAAATGCTGACCTGATATTGCAATATCTTGCTTCGAAAAACATCGTCGCCTAGCCTATACTTTTTGCAATATGAGTGAGTCAAAACCGATCGAGGTAACAGTTAGCCCCGAAGAGCAGGAAACGGCTTTGCGGATACAACTTGACGTTGACCGCGGACTCGATTTTCTAAACAGTGGACAAGCCGACGCGGCCATTTCAGCGTTTAAGGCCGCTTTGCAAGCCGCACCGGAACGCTCACCCGTTCGGGATATCGTCACCCATAATCTTTTGACCGCCTACAAAGCCCGGATCAGTCAGCTACTTGCCGCCAACGAACCGCTGCATGTAAATCGCTATCTGCCTGAGGTACAGGCACTTACGCTAACTTCCCCGCTCGTTAACGATAAGGCTTTTAGAACGAAATTTGCAGACCAGCTTAGAAATCTATCGTTAGATTTTTACAACGCCGCTCAGTTTCAGGCCGCATTATTTTTCATTCGCCGGGCTTTAGTCTATAACCAATGCCCCTCGTATTATATAGATCTTACTAATGCTCTTGCGCGGGTAAAAACGCCGGCTCAGCTTAGGGATTACACGAGACAATTCAGCGAAGCCGACCTCGGAAAGCATATTTTTGTAACCTGTGCCCCAAAGAGCGGTTCGACCTTTTTAAAGAATCTGCTCGTTAGCATTACCGGGTTCAAATTCATGTTCGCGGTCTATTCGTCTCTACAAAATGAACAGGAGCTTGACCTGCCGCATCTGATGAAATTTGGCAATATCAACACTGTCACGCAACAGCACGCACGAGCCTCGGAGGCAAATATCCAGATGATGCAGGCATTTGGGATAAAGCCAACCGTCCTTGTCAGAAATATCTTTGACACTACCGCCAGCCTGCTCGATTTTTATACCAATGGTTTTGTGTTTAGCACCTATTTTGACAAGGAAGAATTTCTTTCCTTTGACGATGACCAAAAGATCGATCTGTTGATCGAATACGTATTGCCCTGGTATTTTCAGTTTGTCGCTTCGTGGCAGCGAGCCGAACGTGAGGGCCGGCTTGAGGTCAACTGGATCACCTACGAAGAAATGATCGCCGATAAAGCAAAGATGGCGACACGCGTCCTTGATTTTTACGGCATAGAGGCACCGCCTGCCCTGATCGATCAAAAACTTGCCGAGATCGAAGCCGATCGTGAAAACAACCGGTTTAACAAGGGCGGGACGGGACGCGGCAAATTAGTACTGACCGATGAACAACGCAACCGGATACGGCGGCTCGCCAGACACTTCCCCTCAACAGATTTTGGACGTCTCGGCATTTAGGATCATTCGAAGCTAATTTCTGGGAATTCGTCGAATTAGCGATATTACCCACAAATGCAACTTGTCGGTTTTGGCTTGCATCTGTGATAATAGTTTGGTTTTTGAAAGGTTCCATTTTATAAGGGGTTCAGACGTGCGGACTCAGAGTTTCTTGATCCGCGTCTACGTCTGTGTTTTTTCTCTTAAATTTAGTTGAACTTTATCCCCTAGATAGGTATCATATAGGGGTATCTAGTTTTTTTCAGGAGAGATAAAAAATGAAGGATTTCAGGCGTAACAGCCGAGCCAAGGTTTTGGGACTGTTGGGAAAAGTGCAGCGCTACCAGCTTTTGCTAGCATGCATGGTTATTGTTTTGTGCTTTGCGATCGGCAACGACGTTTACGCTGCAAAGACCGTCGCTCAGAGACATAAGGATCTCTTGAACGGCCCGCGTAGAAATGTTGACTACTCGGGCGTCATCAGAAAAAAGGTCTATGAGAAACGATACGGCTCCGATCTTAGCCAAAGGTATCTTATCAATCCGGCAAAAGAGAAACAGAGTTCGATGATATCGGCTCTCGCTTTTCAGGCAGACACTTGTAATCAAAACACTTCATTCATTACCGCTCTACCCTTTACCGATACGGGTACTACGGTTGGGGCGACGGACGATTATAATATCCAGGTTGATCCGGTGACCGGTGAACCGACCAACTGCCCGAGCCCAACTTGTCAGGCCAATAGCGGAGCATTCCCTGATCGGGGATACGCGTATGCCGGCACAGGAACTGGTCCTGATGTTGCTTACAAGATCGCTTTTATCCAGCCGACTACCCTGCAGATCACCGTTGACCCGTCAGATGCGGCTCCAAATGCGGACGATCTAGTGATCGTCGTTTACGACGCAACCTGCGGTAACGCTCCGAACACGGGTATAGTTCTCGCCGACAATTCCGGAAGCGGTAACCCGCCTGATCTTGCAGATAATTCTGAGCAGGTTACGTTTACGCTGATGCCGGCCGGAATTTACAACATTGTCATAGATGCTTATTCAGCTGCAGGCGACCCCGTCACAGCCGGTGCATACTCGATCGATGTGAGATGTGTGCCAAGTCAGGCATGTCGCACTCCGGGATATCTTGCCCCGCCGCGACGTTAGGGATCTGTAAACTTAATAGTTTTTAAGTATTTGATGAATTTTTCAGCCTGTCGATCGACGGGCTTTGAGTAAAGGGAGTAGGATTTTTATGAGGTTTCAACGCATCCTTTTGGCATCTATCGGTGCCTTGCTTTTCACCGCGGTTTTTTCTATCAACGGCCGCGCTGAAACGATCTTCGGCATCCAGACTACTAGTAGCACTGGTGATACAGTTACCGCCTTGGTTCGATTTGACAGCGCAACCCCGGGAACTATTACAACTATCGGCCCCATGACAACGGGACTGGTTGCGGGTCACACGGTTCGCAGTATCGATTTCCGGCCGTCAAACGGCCTTTTGTACGCAGTCAGTTCAAACGGTACAGCTTGTCAGCTTTACTCGGTTAGCACAACCACCAGCCAGCTTTTTCCGATCGGGGGTGGCTTTACATTACCATTTGCTGACGCTAATAACCGCGTTGAGATGGATTTCAATCCGGTCATCGATGCGATTCGTATATTGACGGGTGCTAATTTAGATGGCTCAAGCAATCCGGTTGTTAATAACTTTACTCTCAATCCGAATACCGGTGCGTTAACCAACCAGACACCTCTTAATTATGTCCCCGGTGACCCAAATGCAGGATTGGCCAATATGGAATTGGCGGCCGCGGCCTATACAAATCCAAGTGCCGGAGCTACCACATTATATGGCTGGGATTGGTCGGTGGATTCGATCGTGAGGATCGGCAGCCTTGGCGGCACACCAGACAGTCCAAATACTGGTAGAATGACGACTGTAAGAAACGGTGGATTCCTCACGTCTTCAAATGGACGCGGAATAGGTATGGATTATGGGCCATCTGGAACGCTTTATATCACTAAAGACAATGCCGCGAACACTAATATGGGTCTTTATACATATGTTCCGGAAACAGGACTCGGAGTCAACCCCGTTCTCGTTGGAAATTACGGCATTTTCATTTCGGATATTTCAGTTCAGCGGCCTCCAACCGCGGCCGGAGTTACGCCTGATCTTTGATAGTTTTACTCAACCCTCACAAAGTCAGTTCCTGTTCTTCCAAAGGTCTCAGGGTGATACATCTCTTCGGCTTTGGCAGGTGGCACTACGAACTGCCCCGGCGTTGTCGCCCTTGCGACGTATGAGTAGTTATAGACGCCTTCCCATAATAGTCCGGTAAATGCCTCGGCTCGCTCATCTCTAAAGTTCTGATGCTCAAACCAGTTCTGTCTCCACCACCAAGAGTTGTATCCGTACGACCGGCTCCCCATCTCGATTACCGATGTATTGGCATTTGTGTCCGCCGGTATCGCCTCTGTCACCGCGAGGCTCGGGTTAAGTATCTCAAGTCCCGCCGGCAGCGGATCGACCAGTGCGACGTGATAACGCCGTGCCTGTGCGACCATGGTCAGCCTTACGCGAACTCTCGCTCCGGCTTTGATCGTCCAGCTGCCGTCAGCATTTTGCTTGACGTCATCCTTATTATCGACCGCCTCGTATTTACGCAACACCGTAAAGCCATAATCCGCCGGATCGAGCTTTGAGGTTCTTAGGAGCGTATTTCATACCGATGCGGTAATACAGGCGTCCTGCTCCCTGTTTGTCGATGATCAGGTTCGACGTTCCACCCTGTTCCGTCAGGTACGACATCGGTATATTGAGCTGGTTCGAGTCGATCGAACGTCCCTTAAACGCCTCTTCGCCAGCGTATGTATTTCCAAGCCAGATCCGCGTCACAAAATCAGGCGTGACCTTTTCAAAGGCGTTGAAATACTTGTCGAGTGCGAGCAGGATAAAGACATTCTCCTGCGTATTCGACCACGCTCCCTTGGTGCGGTGATCGAGCAATCCGCGAACGAGCTTAGGAATAAGGTCGTTCTTAGGATCAGCTTTGATCATCGCTTCGAGCAGCACGCCGTCGGCACGGCGGTTCGAATACATAATGAGCCATGCACCATCACCGTAGTTTGTGACAAAGTTTGCCGTCGCAGCGGTTTCGGTGGTGCGGTTCATCAGATGCCGGATGATCGCATCGGTCTCGACCTTCGATCCGGGATCGTTTGCCAGCACCGACAATACCCAACCAAGTGCCTCAAAAGGCATCTTCTCGATCGTTGCTTCCGCAAGCAGTTTTTTGGTTTTCACTACATCCTTGTCACCCATCATGTCGCGGATATACAAGGCATACGCCGAGATGGTCCAGCGAACCTCTGGCGAGGTCTTATACCACTCATCGTAATGCTTTTCTACGTCCTTTAGATACGGTTTGACCTTCGCGATCATCGTATCGGGCACCTTGTACCCTTTTGCTTTAGCGAGGGCCAGAGCGTGGGCTACGTGGACCGTAAGGAACGGATACTCGTATCGCTCCTTATCGCGTTTCCACAGCCCAAAGCTGCCGTCATTTCGCTGGCGCGATTGCAGTATCTCGATGTCGCGGGCAAAATAGCCCTCGAGCTTTTTGGCATCCGGCATATCCTTTGCCTTAAATGCACCCAGCACATCACGCATCGCGGCGATCGAGATCATTCGCGATGAGATCTGCTCCGAGCAGGCATAAGGATAATTTGTCAGATAGAGGAACGCATCGGTCAGCTCTTGCAGCTGAGTCGAAGAGGTCGTCACCTCAAGCCCGCCAAATTGCGGATAAACATCGCCCGGAGTTTGTACTGGCTGGACGATCGCTCCGTTTTGATCGGTCGTGCCGTAGGTCGCAAATGCCTCGGTTGTCGCCGGCGTCCATACCGGCAGCGAGATCTCGGCTGCGTCGCTAAATTTGCCGGACGTGACCGCAAACTGGAACCGCGCGGTTCCCGCCTTCATCGCCGATACCGGGAATCGCACCTCGGCACGGTCATTGGCTTTGACGACAACACGCTTGCCGTTGCCGCCCGTCAGGTCCGCGTTGGTCGCGCGGATCGCGACATCGACCGCCATGTCTTTGTCAGTCTGATTTTGAACTACAACAGGCAATTCGACCTTGTCGCCAAAGTTCATAAACCTCGGAGCGCTTGGCCGAACCATCAACGGCTGTTTTGCCGTTATAGTCGATTCCGATTTACCAAACCGACGTCCGGTATCGACCGACACCGCCGTTATGCGGTACCGCGTCAGATTGTCAGGCAGTTTGATATTGATAACCGCACGGCCGCTCGAATCTGTTTTCACCGTCGGTGAGAACAACGCCAACGCGTTGAAATTCTGCCGCAGAGCTATCGGAGTTTCGTCGGGCTGATTTTGCGACTTCTCCTCATCCGCGCCGTCCATTGCAAATCGGTCATCGCGTTCGTTGGCGGTCTTTTTCAAAGCTAATGATGAGACCGGCTTAGGTGCAGGTGAACCACCCGAAGCACGTCCGGTCGCAAACCCTGATTCCTGTCGGCTTTCTGTGACCAGATCTACAGCCGGTGGCGGTTTTTTTACATCATCCGGATTCGCAAGCAAAATATCTTTGCGCAAATGATAGTCCGTCGTTCCCGTCGAGCGTGCCGTATAAAACGTGCTCATTGGATCAGCGATCGTGTATCGAGACAATGCGAGCACGCTCTCGTCAACAACGATTATCGCTACCTCACTATTCGCAACAGGTTCGCCGCGATTGTCCTTGACATCAACATTGACCTTGGTCTCGCCGCCGGGGGCAAGCGTTTTGTCCACGGGGTCAGCGGTGACGGTCAATTTACGCGTCGCTGTCGATATGGCCAAATTGATATTGCCGGTCGCAAACGCCGGACGTTTCGCAAGTTTTGCGTCCACCTCGCCCTTGTCGTTTGTCCGCGGGCTTGCGCCGACGAGATCGACCTGTGCCGTTATGTTTGGCAGATATTTCTCATCCAGAGGGATCTTGAGCGTCATCGACGAATCTTTCATCGTGAACCTTTCGGTCTTAACGATACCGTCACGACGAAGCGTCAGCACACCCTCAGACGGTGTGAACGGCGAGATGACAAGCAGCTCTGCCACATCGCCGGGAGCAAAATCTTTCTTGCTCGGGATGATCTGCACCTCTTCCTGCTCGACGTTGCGTTTCGGAGGCGTTTTACCGCCCGGAACCCAAACGGTCAGTTCGCTCTCGTTAAACCGCTCCTTGTCGTCCATCACCGTCGCAGTGATCGTGTAGCGGCCGCCCTGTTTGGCGACAAACTCGCATTTCTGCTCTTTGTCAGTTGATTTGACGGTGCAGTTTTGCTCGTCCACCGTCTCTTCTTTCCACGCACCTTTATCAAACGTCCAGTCTTTCAAAACTGCCTTGATCTCGGCGTTACGACCAGCTTGCAGGTTGCCGTCGATGTCAGAAACGATCGAATCGATCTGGATCTTTTCACCCTTTTGGACAAATGTCCGAGGCGTCTTAATCCCGACATACAGCGCCGATGGATGTACCAACAGCGAGGTCGAGCTCGACCAAGTCTGGCGGTTGACATCCATTACGGATGCCGCCGCTGAGATCGTGTAAGGCCGTGCGGGTTTGACCGATTCAAAATCGACCTTGAGCAAATGCTTACCACTCGCGTCAGTCACGCCTTTGAATGACTGTGAACTGCCGCCGCCATAGCCGCCTCGACCGCCATATCCCTCATCATAGCGTCCCCACCACGGCGTCCAAGTGCCAAACGTGTAATCGCCGCGATTTGGCGGTGTGTAGTTTGTAGGTGATGCGGTGACCGTCCAGTTAGCGTCCGCATTTGCGAGGCCGCCACCGGCGTAATATTTTGCATCGACCGAAACAAGAGCATTACCGCCGACAAAGAACGGAGCCTCGGACGCGACTTTGGTCGAAACCTCAAACTCAGGCCGACGAAATTCTTGTATCTGGAATTGATGCGAATAAGTCGCACCCGAGATATTTGAATTTGTTGATAGATCGATCCGCGCATACCCAAGATTTGCGTTGTCGGGCAGAGCAAATTTGAAATCGAATGCTCCGAAAGCGTTAAGATTTGCCGTGCCTTTTGCGATCTCGTTATTACGGGGATCTTTGACCGAGTAGGTCAAACCGTTTGCTGCATCACCGAGAGCCTCGACATTGCCGAGTTTGCCGGCCGTCAACTTACGGATGTAGCCTTTGACGGCGACCTCTTCTTTTGGCTTGTACATCTTGCGGTCGTCAAAAACGAACCACCGCAGCGAATCCACCTGCCCTTTTTTGTACCAGTTGCCGTTGTCCTGCCAGTAATACTCTGTATTTTCGGGCAAGAAAGCTGTATCTCGACCGCGTTTTGCGATAAGCAGATTCTGACCCTGTTTAGGAGGCGAATCGGGCAACTGCAGCCGCAGAATGCCGTTCTCACCGGTCTTATTTGTCTGTGCTTCAGAAACCGTTTCAGTGGTTCCGGCAGTGCCATCGGTGTCTATCGACTCGATCTCACCCGCATTTGGCCCGCGTGATCCAAAACTGGTTATCCAGTTCCAAGCTCGTTCCAAATATCCTGTCTCTTGTCTCTCGTCTCCTGTCTCCTGTCTGCTTACTGCCTTGCCGTTCGGAAAGATCGACAGGTCAACGCCCGCGAGCGGTTTCCCGGTCTTGAGATCGGTCGCAAAACCAATTAGCTCGGTGTTATCGACAAATGCATCAAGTCCGATCTGCGTCGCTTGTAGCCACGTAAAGATGCGTGTGCGGTCATATTTGTCTTTGCGGATCGTCGGCTCGATATCGACAATTACGTTGCCAAACCCTCCGCTCAATGCCCTCGCCAGATCAATACGTGTCTCGACCATCTCGTCGGGCTTGCTCGCAACATTGACGATCTCGTCATACACAAGCCGTCCGGGTATCGCCGGACGTTTGCCGTCGTCATAATTGATATGCCGAACATAATCCTGAAACTGTCGCCAATTGCTAGGCTCAACCGTGTACATACGCACCTTGACGGCGTTTTGATTGGTCGAATAGATCGAGAATGTCGGTTTTGCCGTCGGGTCGAGCACGGTCATAAAACCGCCCTGTGCATACAAGCTCTTTTCGGCTTGTCCGACCTTGATAGTCGCCGTTGCGGGTTGCCCCAACGCCTGGCCAAAGATGTCTGAAACGCTGCTGTCTATCGTGACCTTATATGTCGTGCGGCCTTTTTTATAGCCGGTGATATACACGTAATTCCCAGACGGATAGATCGTCAACCCCTCGACCGCTGGCTCGACCTTTATCATTTCTTTGTTAAATTTTGACGCCTCGATCGCGTTGTTAAATTCGAGATACCACGATTCAAAAGGCGAGCAATTTTTGTTGTCACGCCATCCGCAATAGCCCGCACTAAATTTGAGCGGGCTGTATGTCTGAAAGCTAAAACTCTGTGCGGCGAGACTCGTCAACGGCCCTTCGGTGGATGGCGTTCCCTTTTCGACAACGACCGAAATTGACGCCGCCGACGGCAGAGCGTTGTCGGGCAATCCGTCAGAATTTAATGCACGAAACACGACCCAACGTCGCGGTTGTGCTTGTTTTGAGTAATACGAGATACTCGTGTCCTTATCGATCTCGGCCTGCGTCGCAAGCCTCAACGGCAGACGTTTTCCCTGCCCTGTGACATTGATCGTTTTTAGCACTGCCTCAGGATTTATTTCCTGATCAAACTGGACATACATCAATGCGTCACGCCGCGTGATGCCGCCATTGGGCATCATCGTCTCGACTTTGGGCGGTGGCGTCGTAAATGTCCAGACGACATTTTTCGCGAGCACCTGTCCGGTAGCCGATTTGGTGCCGGCGGGCACGCGGGCGGTAAATTTTGTCGCCATCGGGAAACGCTTTGTCGTGTCAAACATCAGCGTCTTTGTCCCGAGCCAACGCCAGCGTCCCTCGACCTGCGGCGAAAGTTCGACGGGCGCATATTTAGCCGCATCTTCCTGCGACGTCACAGCAACCATCGGCTGCGAAAATGTCACACTCAGATCCGGTGCAAGCGGAACCTCGCCTTCTGGTGAAAAACGAATAACTTCGAGAGCATTTGAGTTTTGATTTACGTTCGGCGGATTTCTCATCTCATCCGACGGAAACTTTACGGGGATCCTGTTGCCGGTTTTAGGCGCGGGTAAGCTTCCGATCCGCTTTGCAAACTCGGTCTTATCATCTGTTGCAGGCTTTATTTCGGGGATTCGTTTTAACAAATTGCTCGCATCGCCTTCGGAGAGCGGATCGGTTGCCGCAAGCGCCTGTTTCTCGCGCTGTTCGGCCCCCTCGACGCCTTCGCTCAAGCGAAATTTGAGCCCGGCCGGCAAGTCTTTCTGCTTTTGTTCCATTGTCTTTCCAAGAACCTGTCCGTGAGCGACGAGGCTCGCGGGAGCAATATAGCTCAGATAAATAGCGATTACTACGAACCAGGAAATAAGTTTTTTCATTATGATAATCTTCCTAAAAAATGATCTCGCAGAGAAGATCGAGACTTCTCCCTGCTTTTGGAACGCACCGGACCGACATATCTTGCGTGTAATTAAAACCCTTCAAGTATCGCAAGTGCAGTTTCCCCACCGCCCGAGCTTATATTCACAAGCGAGCCAGCGGCCAACCGGACCATCCCGCCCTCTACAACCCCCTGAAAAAGAAAAGGGTCAAAATCGACGGTCAAAGATCGTAGACGGGCTTCGCCGTTCTCAAACATCGGAATATCCGTCTTTTCGACCGCGACCCGCTCCTGAACCACATATCTCGCTGCGACCGCACTTTCGATAGCGTCGTCCCACTCGGAAACGGTACTTTCCCACCCAAAATTGATACCCTTGCCGCCGTAATCGTCATTTGGTTTGAGCACAAAACGATTCCGTTCTTTGCGGATAAAGTCTATAAGGTCAACAGAATGCCTCCATAAGTCGTGTTTCCGTATTTTACATTTCGTGTCCAGGGCACGTGACGTGTGATCGCGTCGATCTGGGCGTCAGTAAACAAGCCTCGGTACCGCTCGTCCGTAAGGATGGCAAAGCTTGCCTTTTTGTGGGGCACCTTAGAGCGGAACGAGTTTGCCATACAAACGGCTCCGTCCTCGCATGCTCGGTAAACAGGGTGCTCCTCGTCAAACCGGTCAAGAAATTCGTGAATTATCACACGCTTGAAAAACACGTCTATCTCAAAATCATCCGACATCAGAACGCCGTTTTCGTACACCATGAATGTTGGATCACAGATCTTTGTCCGATATCCGCTCGCCTCAAAGTGCTCTTTCAGAATCTCAAACTCAGCGCCTGTCGAGACTCCGTCCCAGTCAACGATCGCGATATTCGGAGTAGTTTTCTTGCCGCCGAACTCACGGTAGGATCGGTCAAGCACTTCGAGCAACCGTATGTGAGGCTGCGGATAATGGTGAAGGTTATCGGCAAGGAACCGATTTACTATCGGAACATTGGTAAAAAGCCGCTCTAACGCAGCCTGATCACCAATGCCAGCAGGATTCTCGCCATTGTATTCTAGGAAAGCAAAGCCGTCCGCCGACAAGAAAGTGTCGAGACGGCTATTGACGGAAACGTCGAGATATCCGGGATCGAGTCTCGCCCAGCGGGTCTCTTTTCAGACATCCCCAATTCAGCAAGAATGTTGTCGTCCTTGAGCGCGGCTGCCGTCACTGAGCCAAATGCACTGAAGAGCAGAGCCGCAGCCTGCCGGATCGCGTTGTATCTTGATTCAGCGAGAAAATAGGGCCGGAGAAATGGGCATATCGAGCGGTCGCCGTGCAATATGCCGGATTCGCGTTGAATGGCGGTCAGTTTTTCAAACAGACTCGTGTCAAAACGATGTTCTTTCAGTAATTGCTGATCGAGCTCGGCAATAAGATTTTGGAAAGGTCCTGACATTCTTTTCCTTAGTTTAACGCGGTTAATTTACTGTAAACCACTTACTGAAAAAAACCCAATTTTGTCCGCTTCGAATTATCCCAATTTCTCTTCCCTTAACAAATTTTCCTGTTATACTGATTGCGGAAAATGCAACTTTAGCCAATTGCGCATCGTAAGGAATTTGGCGAATAGTTGTTTAACTACAATTTTTGAGGAGCAGGTAGGCAAAATGGGACTTTGGCAGAGAATAACGAGAGTTTTCAGAGCGGGAACGGGTGCGGCGTTAGACAGGATCGAAAACCCTGAACTCGTACTGCAGCAGACGATACGCGATATGCGGGACCGTGTGCCGGAATTGAATAATTCTGTCGCGCAGGTAATGGCGACTGAACGGCTTTTGATCAAGAATCACGAAAACCTTGAAAAACAGGTTGTCGATCTAGATTCCAAGATCAAAGCGTCGGTCAAGATGGGCCGCGACGATATCGCGACCGCATACATCGGACAGTTGCAACAGGCTCAGGTCGACCTACAGCGAACTCAGGCTCAAAAAGAGCAGGCCGAACTTTCTTCAAAACAAGCTCTTAAGGCCCGGGATAATTACGTCCTCAACATGAAAAAGCGCACCGCCGAGGCGATGCAGCTTATCAGTGCGGCTAAACAGGCGAAATTGCAAGAGCAGCTTGCTCAAACGATGGACACCTTTAACATCGGCGACGATGCATCGACCTTTAACGAGATGCGTGAAAAGATCGACCGCCGCGTTGCGGCCGCCGAGGCCAAATTGCAGCTTGGGTCATCCACCGTTGACGCCCAGATGCAGGACATCGAGCGTGAGGCGATGGACATCCAGCTACAGGACAAACTGCTCGAATACAAACAGTCGATGGGTATGCTCGGGGCGGGTTCGCCCGATACCAAGCAGATCGGCGCAAGTAAAGACGGTGACGTTTTGGACGTTGCAAACGAAACAGGCCATTCGAACTAGGAGTAATAACAAACGCGGCGACGCACATCTGCATCTAGTTAGTTTGATATGGCTGATATAGCAAAATACCGGCAGGACATCGATAAATTTAATTCGAGCTATGCCAAATCGGCTTTAAAGGAACCGGTAAATTTCTGGGGCCTCGCCGGTTTTGCCGTCGCCGCGGCTTACACGGGTAGTGTCATACCTCTGCTGATCGCCCTTATTTGCGAAGCCATTTATCTTGTTACTGTGCCAATACTGCCTGCATATCGCCGAATGGTCAACGCCCGCGAAAAGGAACGTTTGCTCAAAGCACACACCGCCGGACGCGAGGCTCTGATCAAATCATTCACACCCCGCGAACGCGAGGCCGTGGAGTATCTTCGCTGGCTTAAGAATAAGATCCAGGACAATTATCACAAGTTCACGGGAGCGGGCCAGCTACCTAGCAACCTCAAGGCTCTTGACCAGCGTTGGGAAGATTTCGTCGATCTGCTCGACACCTATCGCCGACGTAAACAGCATCTTAAATCGATAAACCGTCAGGCTGTACACAACCAGCTGTCGCAAGCCTTTCGCTCAATGGAATCGACGACGGACGAAAAGACCAAGCGTATTCAGCAGACAAATGTCGAGATATTAAAACGGCGTGTCGCTTCGTTTGACGAGATCGAGCGGAGCGTCAAACTTGTCGAAGGGCAGCTACAGTCGATCGAAAATTTCTTTAGTTATCTCAACGACGAGATCGTCACGATGAGCACGCCGGAGAAATTCTCGCTGCTTGATTTTGAGCAATTGAGCGATTCGATCGCAATGACTAAACAGATGCTCGATGCCACCGCCGATGAGGTCGGTGCCCTCGATGCGTTTAACCGCGAAATGGGCAATCTTGAACTGCTGCCCGGAATGAAATCCTGATCAAACGTCGATCATCGTCCGCGAATGATCCCACTCGCGCATCCACGAAATATCGAGATGCCCGCCTGACATTACCGAATAACGATTCCAATCAAAGAAACCCATTCTGTCCGGCGCGAGCGTCATCTCGTCGTTCAGTAGCCGCGCAACCTTTTCATCGGGAAAGTAATTAAAGTCGGTCTTGCTGTGCCGCTCTTGCCTGATCCGATGGATAATGCCCGTAAATGTGCTGCGATAGGTGCCAATAAACATATCCGCCGCCCCGCATATAAGCTCGTTTAGGATTGTCACGACATTAAAGTCTGTAAATTCCAAAGCATTATATTCATCACGGTATTCGTCAAAGATCAGCTCGTCGATAAATATCAGCTCGTAACCGGCAAACATCTTCGTAAACAATTCTTTCTCCTGTAGCCCGTCGGTCGCCACCATGATCGGCAAGCTGTCGTCGAAAAATGTCGCTCGAATATATTTGGTGAAACGATCTAAATTGACCGAATATTCGTCTGCGGCATAGTTCGTCAAAAAATCACCTAGCCGCAAATGAACCGCGTTATAAGCTCCGGCATCGGCGATGATCTTCGCCGCCAGCCGCTCGATCTCATCCGTGAACCTGATCTTTACAGAATCTAGTAACGCCTGCTTTTCCGCTCGCGGTAAAAAATAGAAGACGGCCGGACTTGTTGTCTTCGCATGTGTCCATTCGATCAGGTCGTACTTTTGTAGATCTTCGCGCGTGAGCGAAAACCGCCCAATACCAAACGCATCCCAGACAAACGTCCCTTCAAACTTTTCCCGCATCGCCGCGGTCGTCGCAAAATAGCTGTAAAGCATCTGATACGCGGCTTTGTTCGACACTTCCCGGTCGATCTCGAAAACGCGGCGGTTCGGTATCTTGACAAGATCTGTCACGAGCGAACGCTTTGCTGTTAACAGGACGCCAAATTTGTCTTTGTACTCATCTTTCGACGCATAATCCGGCGGTGTCGAGCACGGTATCTCGTAGTCAAAGAAAAAGTCGCGGTCGAGAAAGTTCGACAACGACACCGCGAATGTATAAGACATCAGGTGCGTATTAAATCCTTCCTGGCCAAATGATGCGTTTTGTAAATAAAGCATTAAATAGAAAAACTGTCGCTTTGGAATTTTGCCGGTCAACTAACTATAATAATTGTATATGAAACGAGTAGGAATCTTAGTGGGACGCGAACAAACGTTTCCCGAATCGATAATTAACAGCATCAACGCGAAAAGCAATGGCGAAGTCGTAGCCGAGATGGTGATCATCGGCGGCATCACGCTCGATGAGACAAAACGCTACGATGTTATCATCGACCGCATCTCGCATGAGGTCCCGTATTACCGTGCGGCTCTCAAGCGTTTTGCTCTCGAAGGCACGTATATCATCAACAACCCGTTTTGGTGGTCGGCGGATGATAAATTTTTTAACTTTGCACTCGCCACCAAGCTCGGCGTCGCGATCCCTAAGACGGTTCTGCTCCCGCAGCATAGCTATATCAAAGACATTACCGAAGAAAGTCTTCGCAATCTCGAATTCCCAATCGACTGGGAAGCAGTGGTCGAGCATGTCGGATTCCCTTCGTTCCTCAAACCGTTCGACGGCGGCGGTTGGAAGAATGTTTCGAAAGTTAACTCCCTTGAAGAACTCTGGCAGGAATACAACGCCTCCGGTATGCTCTGCATGACCTTGCAACAAGGCATCGAATATGATCAGTTCGTTCGCTGCTACTGCGTCGGCAAAGAGAAAGTTCTGATCATGCCGTACGACCCATCAAAGCCGTATCTTTCGGGAATGCAGTACGTCAATGTCGATGATTACCTTTCACCGGAGCTGCACGCCCGCGTCGAAAAGGATGTCATCACGATCTGCACCGCTCTCGGCTACGACCTCAACACCGTCGAATTTGCCATCAAAGACGGCATCCCGTACGCCATCGATTTCATGAACCCGGCACCGGATGCCGAGCTTGCGTCTGTAGGTGAATCAAACCATCGCTGGATAGTCGACAACATGACCGAGTTCATCCTGAAGAAATTAAAAGAAGGCTGGGAAACACCCGAATACAGATGGTCAGCGATGCTCAACCCTCCGGAGAAAGCGGTGAAAATGGCTTAGGCTGTAACGAACACTGACTTAAAAAAGGCTTCGTCCAATAAAGACGAAGCCTTTCTTTCTCGGTCTCACCACCATTTTCATGGACGCAAGGGCTCGGCGATAATAACTACTATTTCGGCGTGACTAGCACCACCTTATGTTAACGGGAATGATTCTAATGCTTCTTCGCTGCAGACTTATGACAAGTAGCACAATTTGTTGCGCTTGGAACCTTTGACCCCGTCGTTCGAAACTGGATTTCGAAAAGACAAACGTCACACGCGGAGTGAAACGCGAGTTGATTTGTGACCATCGTTACCTGTTTGGTTTCGGGGTCGGCGATCGATGGTATCGCCTCCAATAGTTTCGGTTTGCGTCCGCTTCGAGCGTGACAATCGCGACAAGCCGCCACACCGGCTTTTATTGGGTCTGCTGCGAAAAGTTCGGCGGTAAGCGCAGTCGTGCGTCCTATTGGCCAAACCGTCTTATGCGGTGGTATCTTGTCAAGATCTGACGCAGGCTGGGCGGTGTGATGGCATTCGATGCAGAGGATCGGGCCGCCAATATTGTACTCGCCCCCGTTGTGCTTTACGTGATTAAACGTGACCTTGCCGAGCTTTGCCTCCTTACCAAGTATGATCACCTCAGGGATGACTTTCTTCTTTTCCTCAGCCGGTTTAGGCAATCGTTGAGCTTTAGGGCTAAGAGTGTCGACAATAAGAAAGCCCGCCGCCATTAAGAACATTACCAAAATTAGCGGAAGGACCTTTCTCATAGAACGCAAATAAACGGAATCTTTGTGGCGATTCTATATCAACGCATGAATCTTCGGTGTGATCGTGGTCACCAATAAATAAGGTAAATGTTGCAGGCCGTGGCAAAGAAAGAACTGCGATCCCTGAGCGTGGTATTTGAGACCTAATCGCCCGACTCGACCAGGGCGTATGGAATACGATGTGAGAGCATTCGCGCGCTGATGATGAGGCCGGTCCATATCATTAAACTGACGGTTGAGGCAGCCCAGCCGATGTTAGCGACTAGTGCGTCTTCGAAAAACAGACCGACGGCGATCAGAGGAAATGAGAGAAAGGTGATGTTTAGCGTCGTACGTTTCGAGCGTTCGAGTGTGTCGAGCAAATTGACGCGGCCGATCTCAAGCTCCATATATTCTTCGTCAGAGTTGAGCGATGAAAAATAGTCGGCCTCGCCACGTGTCCAGCGACGGAGACCTGGCGTTTCGGCCAACCGGTTCGCGGTTGAGAATTGATGTATGACATGGGCGATCTTACCGTCGCGAAGGGACATTTCGGCCAAGCCGCGTGCCGCACGGAAATTTTCGCCAATGTGGTCAAACACACGCTGAAAGATGATTTCCGCTCGCCGTGTTTCACCCAGTGAGAAATAATATTCGCCGAGACGCGATGACAGGTCGCCATCGTCGGTAACATGACGCTCAGACAACCGCAGAGCAGCGAGAGCCTTCCGTTCAAGTCGTGGGTCACGCCTAACACCCGCAAAGGCATGTAGGCATCGGGCAAACTCAAATAGTAGCCGTCCGTCGGCTCCGCGTATTTTCAAAGCGCGGCGAAAAGCTTCGAGAGCTTGAGGCAGATAACCAGAGACACGCAATTCGTTGCCGAGTACACGCAGATCTTCGGCCTTTTCATCATCGCCGAACGCGACCCCGTTCGCCTGGTTTCGTTTTTGCGTAATAAAACCGGCGAACGAGCTTTCGAGGGCATCGGCGGACGGAATGCGTGAAAACTCTGCTTTCATCAAAGTCTCTTTTGGATCGGCAAGAAATTCGCTTAACTCAAGCGACCGAACATCGAGGGCATTCTCATCAAGCTTTGGCAAGATGCCCTTTATCATACGACGAAAATCTTCGCCGCCCGAAGCTATCGCGATACTCAGGCCTTTGCCGCGAAGAATTGTCCGGTAACGATAATGAACGCTGCCGCCGCGTTTTAACGCGCGTATCGACTGAGTCTCGACCTGTTCGATATCGGTGATTTTTAGCCGACGGCGGGAGCCGTTAAACCACGACCACAGACGGGGCAGCAAACCTGTTCTCTGTAAACTCTTTCCATCAAAACTAATACGGTCGCGCAGAGCAAGGAACGGCTGCACGATCCACGAAATCCCAAACGCGGCAAAGCCCGCAATATCTATCTCAAGATAAAAAAGCAGTGCCGCCAAAAATGTGCCTAGAAATAGTGCGGTGAAATAGCTATGCGGTGAGACGCGGATCGTGATCGGCTCCGTGGGACGAGCGGCGGCGGATATGCCATCCGCCGCTTTGATACTGCTCAGGTCTGTCAGTTTAAGATCGCTCAATATTTGCCCTCGGCTTTCCAATGCACTTTAGAAAGTGCGATTGCGGGCGGGTTTCTCGAAAATATTAGCCGTTGCCAAATGGCGACTCAGGCGTCGGATCGACGATCTGCTTGGCACGTTCAGGGTCGAGCTGCTTAAGTTTTTCCTTAGCGTTCGTCGCTGTCTCCGTCATCCGGACGGGCTTACCGTCGAGGTCTTTTGCTTCACTCGCGGCCTTTGCGATGTTGAAGTAAACATCAGCCGCCTCTTGTTTCTTGCCCTGTTTTTCGTACAGCTTGGCAAGTTCGAAATTGATCGTGTCTTTTGCAACGATTGGATCTGCCATCGCGGCGAGTTCTTGATAAAGCGTCACGGCCTCATCGACTTTGTTGTCGTCGGCGCGAGTCTGAGCGAGTGCAAATTTTGCAAGTTTTGCTGTATCGGAACTACCGGTCGCAATGCCTTCGAGATCAGCAATGCCTGCCGCACGGTCGGACATCAGTTTATTAACGGCGATAAAATATTTTGCCTTTTCGCCAACCGATCCGCCGTATGTATCGACGACCTTTTGAAACTCTGCGATCGCCGCGTCAGAGCGTTCCTTTTCTGTTTTAAATGTCTTCGCCGTCGAACCCGGCTGTGCCCCAGTTGCCGAGATCTGGGCCTGCGATGTCTCGATAGCCTTGCCAAGCGCGGTCTGTGCGGCACCGTTTGAGCGGCCGTTCCATCGCATAAACAAAACGATGATAATTACCAAAACGAGCACTGCCCCGAGACCGTAAAGAATGGTCTTGCCCTTGCCCTCAAACTTTTTGCCAAAGCCCTCGATCTTAGGAATTACCTGCTGTTGAAACGGGTCAACATAGGTCTTCTTTTCTTCGGTAGTTGCCGCGGCCGCCTCTAACTGTTCAAATCGTCTCTTTTTTCGTGACATCGTTCAAAAAACTGCAATAACTGCTTGCTCTATCGTTATATAATCGGGCATACAAAGCCCTTTGCAAAAGAGTTAATTTAACGTAAAACGGCCGCTAGAGCAAATAAGTAAAGGGTAATTATCAAAATGGCACCGATCAATAAAAATAATAGACGTGAAATTTTTATGGGAACTAATTCCCGTAAGGGGTGTCTAATATGTATAGCTCGCCAAAAAGCGGGCAGGCAATTTGAAAGCTTCTCTATGGAGAGAACGCGAAAAGGCGGGCGATGACGTTGTTCAAGTCGATCACATTTGACGACGACAAGATCGGACAGGCAGTAGTGTCTGCACCTGTTATGTCTGCACACGCGAGCGAAGAAATTGCCTTTATTGACAAATTACGAGCCGGCGAAGAGGCCGCATTTGAAACGCTGATCGACCGTTACTCGGGTGATATCTACGCGATGCTTTACCGGCTGACCGAAAGCCCGGAAGAAGCGAGCGATCTGACGCAGGACACATTTCTGCGGGCATTAAAGGCGATCAAAGGTTTTCGAGGCGATTCGGAACTTAAGACCTGGCTCTTTCGCATTGCGATCAACGAATCGCGAAACCGCTTTCGCTGGTGGAAACGCCGCAAACGCGACCTGACGATCTCGTTGGATGCAACGCTCGGTGATTCGGAAACTAGGTTTTCCGATACGCTGGCTGATGATTCGATAAGCCCTGAGGATTCGGCTCTCGCCCGTGAACGCGAATATGCGATCCACACGGTATTGCAGGATATGCGGGAGATCTATCGCGAGGCGGTCATCTTGTGCGACATCGAAGGATTGAGTTATGACGAAACGGCCGCAGCGTTAGGCGTCAATCTTGGGACGGTAAAATCGCGTATCTCACGCGGCCGCGACGAACTGCGGCGAAGACTAAAGGATTTTTGACAATTGACGGGAATGGTTGACTCGCCCCGGTCTCATTTTTTAATGACTAAATAAATCGGTGCCAAACGATAGGTCAAGAGAGAGCGAGAGTTGGGTTTTGGAGTCACGAAAAGCGGAAAATTGGCGGTTGTTTGAATCGACCAGCAACATCGATCACAAGATCACCGAAAACGCCGCCGATCTTAAATACCGGATCACAGCACGAGCATGCCGCCTGACGAAAGGCGTCAACCGGGGCCAGCCAGCCATTCGCGTCAGTTATATTTTACGGCAATGAAATGCTCGGAAATAAAAACTGAACTCGCACTATACTCTGACGGTATCCTGACCGGCTGTGAGCAAACCGATGTCAAAACGCACCTTGACACCTGTCCTGTGTGCCGACAAGAGTTTGCCGACATGAATACGATAAAAGCCACGCTCCGGCAAATGGCACGGCCCACACTTCCCATTTCTCTGCAAGGCCATCTTAAACGCTCGGTTCGCAACGAGATCCGCCGCGACAAACGATCGTGGCTGCCGGTTTCAGGTGAGGTGCGTGCGATGATTAACATGCGGATCATGCCGTACGCTGTAGGCGTGATGGCGACGTTAGTGATGGCGTTCACGCTGCTGACGGCCATGTTCTCCGGCATTCGCGATCGTGGTGTTACGACTGCATCAAATCCGTCAGGTTCTGATACGATCATGCTCGCGACCAATCGCGGCCCTTTGCAGAAACAGTACCCCGATTCCCTTTCTGCATCGGAATATGCAAAAACGCGTCTTGATATCTCCAGCGAATCGCCGAGCGTTACCCCTCAGGGAGCGTTGATCGCGTTAACGAAATCGCTGGTTCGCGGCGGGATGAAAGATGATGAGGTTGTCGTAGTTGCTGATGTGTTTGGCAACGGGCTTGCCCGGATCTCTGAGGTCATCGAGCCTTCGCGTGACAGCCGAGCCATCGCTGAACTGCAAAAGGCTTTAGAGTCAGACCCGGCTTACTCGCCATTTGTCACGGCAAATCTTGATAAACGCTCGGACAGCGTCCGTGTTGTGCTCAGGTTTCAGAGTGTCGATGTTCCTACCGGAATTAGACCCCGCAAACGACGCTAATTACATCCTATCCAACTCGGCTTTAACGCGTGCCGCAAGCGCGGGATCAGCTTGGAGCAGCTTATTATACTGCTCAGTCGCAGCGGCTTTATTTTTAACGCGCGTATAACAAATACCGAGATTTGCCATCGCCCGGGTAAATTTCGGACTTAACGACAGGCATTTCAAGTACGCAGCGATCGCCTTTTCAAACTGCCGGTCCGCAAAATACGCATTTCCCAATAGGTACCATCCGTCTGAGTAAGCCGGATTTTTCGTCGTGTAATCAAGCAATCCTGTCACGGCGCGGGCATATGCCTTCGTCGCATCCGCGGATTTATTGGATTGGACGTACGCATTTCCAAGGTAAAAGTAAGTCTCACCATCGTTAGGAGCGATTCGCAATGCTCCGTTGCAAGCTGTTATCGCGAGATCAAAACTCTTTGTCTCGTTATATGCTCGGCACAAATTTGTGTATGCCATCGACTGATTTGGCAGGAGTTGAATGCCCGCCTTTGCGGCTTCGATCGCTTTACTTGGGTCACCCGCAAGGCTGTAATACCAGCTCAGATCGGTAAAGAGATTGCCGTCATTGGGAAATAATTTCAAACCCTGTTTAGATGTATTGATCGCATCGTTAAAGCGGTTCTCGCTCCTGTAAAGCTCTGAAAGATTTCGGTAAGACTGTACCAGGTCGGGCTTTGCGTTGATCGCTTTTTGATAAGCATCGATCGCCGGGCCCGCGTTTCTCATCCTTTGATGTGCCTCGCCTAGCAGATAGTAAGTCTCGCCGACAAAGCGCGTTCCGTTTGCAAGAGCCTTTTCCGCGCTATCGGCCTGCGATCTAGAATCGCCTAAGCCGAGGTGAATACGGGCGATGTTGTAATAGATATCTCCGTCTTTTGGAGCAAGTTGGGCTGCTTTGTTAAAGCTTGCGAGAGCCTCGGTGTAAGCACTGCGGCCAAGATTGATCTCGCCTGAGGACTTGAGCAATATCAGATCATTTGGGGTCAGTGCGAGAGCTTTATTTACCTCGGCCAACGCTGCGTCAAAATTCTTCGTCTCGTAATAGATGTACGTTCGGATCTTGTGGATATCAAGAGGTTTGTAACCCTGACTAAGGGCAATCGCAAACTCATTTAGCGCTTCTACATTCTCCTGCAAATTATAATGAGAGTACCCCTTAAAGTAATGAAGTTTCGCATTTGTCGAAACGAGTGCGGCTGACTGACTGTATTTATCGACGGCTTCGCGATAATTTTTGGCAGCAAATGCCTTATCACCTGCGTCTTGCAGCTTCTTTGCGGCATCCCGGTCTTTTTTACTCTGGGCAAATGCACCTGCCGACATAATGCCTAGCAGGAGAAACAATATCGATATTTTTCTAAAGAAGTTTGAGCTTTTCATTACATCAAGTCTCCGGGCTATTGAACGATAGTCGTGCGGTCGTCACGCCCTTTTGGTTTAGGTGTCGCCTTAACGGTCGGCGGCTTGGTCGTCTGAGCAGGCGGAGGCGTTTTCGAGGCCGTCGGCGTATCGGGCTTTGTGTCCGTCGGCGTTGTCAAAACGACTTTGTTGGTATTCGTGTTGGTCTGCGTTACTTCCGTATTCGCGTTCGAATTGCTGTTGCTGTCAACGACCACGCTTTCGGTCGGCGACGGTGATGCGGTTGCCGCTGGTGTCGGCGTAGCTTTGACCTGCGACGGCAGATAATAGTTGTTGTATGCATACCAGCCACCACCGGCCGCTATGGCCGCGAGCAAAAGTATTCCAACGAGTCCGCCAACGAATAGCCCACTCTTAGATTTCTTTTTCGGCTGAGGCGAAGCAATATTTGCCGCCGTCGCACCGGCCGATGCCGCCATCGCGACAGGGGCTTCGACCGGTGGTCTCGGCTGATTCACAACTGTTTCTATCTCAATCTCAGGTTCCGGCGCTGCGTCAATTACCGGAGCCTCAAACACTTGCGTCTGAATATCCGATTGCTTGAAACCTTCGCCTGCGGAAACCTCGCCGATCGGGATCGTCTCTTCGGCAATCAGATGATCGCCGATCGGGATAGTCTCTTCGGCATTCATTTCCTCGACGATATCAGTAGTCGCTACCGAGATCACCGGTATCTGTTCGGTCTCCTGTCCGGACAATGTTGGAGCTTCCTTTGCCGGCGCCTCAGTAATAACTTTTGTCGTTGCCTCATCACTGATCAGCATTGTCGCGGCACCATCGACATCGGACGGCTTTTCAGCTCCGCCGGCGCGGTTAAACGCCCGCCGCAACTCTTTTTGCATATCAGCGGCTCTGTCAAAACGGTTATCCTGCCGCACGGCCATTCCTTTTAGAACAACGTCGGATATCGCCTTATTGACCTCAGGGTTAAGCTCCGAAAGCGGTTTGACCGGGTCCGGCATTCCGCCGAGCATTGCGTCTGCCCGCGTCAGCGAATCCGCAGGGATCGTATTTGTAAGTAACTGATATAACGTGGCTGACAACGAATAGATATCACTGCGGGCATCGGTCCCGGTGCCACGAACCTGCTCCATCGACGCAAAATACGGCGAATAGCCAACAACGCTGCCGGTTCCGAGTGACGCCGATTCAGATTTAGTATCAAAATCTTTTGACAGGCCAAAATCGAGCAGGACGATGTGGTTGTCATCCGTAAGCTTGAGATTTTCAGGCTTGATATCGCGATGAATGATCGGCGGCTCGTGCGAGTGCAAATAGTTCAAGGCATCGAGCAGTTGATCCGCCCAAAACATCACCCAGCTTAACGGGAAAGGCTTAGCCGCGCTTTCAAGTCTCTTACCAACATCGTCACCGGAGATATGCTCCATTACGAGGTATTGGTCGTTGCCCTCGATAAAATGATCGATCACCTTTGTCAGCACAGGATGCCGCAGACGACCGAGGATCTTAGCCTCGCGTTCAAATGCCGCACCAAGCTCGGGGTTTTCCTTGAACATAGTCCGCTTTAGCGCGACAGCGCTGCCGAGGCGCTGATCGACCGCGAGATAAACCTCGCCCATGCCGCCTTTACCGATCATCTGCACGACCAGATAGCGGTTTTGAATCATTGAATTTGGTGCAATTTGTTTCATTCTCAGCCTTTATTTTAACTTGCAAATTATCCGATCTTTAATTTCTCAGGCGGCAGCATCGCCGGCATTCCTTTGTGCTGATAACAGCGAATATTTCCCTTCACTCGGCGCGAACAAGGCGTTCGAAACCAGTGTTCTAGGCATCGACATCGAGCTTTGCAGATCACCAACTCGCGGTGTCGGTACCATGTTCGCCGGTTGAGACGCTGGCGGATTCGCCGCCGTTGCCTGATTTGTTTGCTTTGCCGGTGGCTTTGCAACCAGAGCAGCGGCGGGTCGCGTACCGCTTTGCAAATAAAAACCAATTCCAAATATCCCGATCAAAATCCCGGTTGCGACTACTACCCTCGGTATCAGATCCTGGCCCTTACATTCCGACTCGCAAACCGGGCAAAACCTACGGCTCGTGAGTATGCCCCAATCGGCACGTTCAACCCTCTCTCCACAGTTTGCACAAAAATTCGGGCGAAAAAGCATTCGTCTTCCCCACAACGCACGCCGTTCGACAATGAAACTGCTCTGGACACCGGCACATTTCGAAGTTGAAAAGATTATAAACCATAAATCACGATCTGTTAAGGCATTTAGCACGAAGCCCATGCAACCGGGTTTCGATAATAAGCGTCAAATTGCTAACATTTCGATATGAGCTTGTCCAAAGCGATATTCCTCGTTACATTTGTACTTTTTGGCATCATCAGCGTAGCTGCGCAAGATGATGACCCGATCCGTGTCGACTCGTCCATCGTGCGGCTAAATGTAGGTGTTGTCGATCTGCGTGGCCGCCCCATTTTGAGCCTTAACAAAGACAGTTTTGATCTGTTCGAGGATGGGGTAAAGCAGCAGATAACGAGATTTGAACCGAGCGAGGCCCCGTTTAGTGTCGTGATAATGCTCGACATGAGCGGATCGACGATCGGGTTTCGCCAGGTCATCAAACAGTCCGCGGTTAGATTCATCGATGCTCTTTCGCCAAATGATCGCGTCGCAGTGATCGAGTTTTACGACAAGATAAATCTGCGAAACGATTTCACAACTGATCACGGGATCATCGCAAATTCGATAGCCGTTGCTAACGGACGAGGTAAAACGCAGCTTTATAAAGCTCTCGATTTTGCACTCGACAAGCTTTCAAAAGAAAAAAGCCGCCGCAAAGCGATCATCGTACTTACCGATGGTGTCGATTCGGATGTTCAGAACATCGACCGCAAATCGCTCGAATCGCTCAAGGATGACCAGATCCCGACCGCCATCAAACCGGAAACGAGCGACATCCTTAATCGCGTCCTAAATCGCTCCGACGCACAAGGCGTGACGATCTATCCGCTCGCATTGCCAACGGGCGACCCGGCAAGGCTCGCTGACCCCACGCCCCGACAGATCGCAATGTTCAAAGCATCACGATCCCGCCTCAAACTCGTCGCCGACCGTTCTGGCGGCCAACTCAATTCGATCAGCCGCCTCGAAGAAATGGGCCGCCTTTACGCTCAGGTCGCCGCTGACCTGCGAACGCTGTACACGGTCGAATATGACTCCTCGAATGACAAACGCGATGGCAAATGGCGTGCGATCACGATCGCCGTTAAAAACTCGGATTACATCTCCCGCACCCGTCAGGGCTACTTTGCTAAATAACCGCGAAACTTGACACTTTGCCCTCCGCTTTGTAGTCTAACTATTCGCTTTTCGCGCACCCGTAGCTCAGCTGGATAGAGTACTTGACTACGAATCAAGGGGTCGCATGTTCGAATCATGCCGGGTGTACCATTATTATCAATAATTTAGGGTGGCATATTGCCACCCTTTTTTTCTCTCGTTTGCTCACCACCCAAACACCTCGACTAAGGCCTCTCCGCCACAAAATCCACATCGGTCAAATCACCGAACATCGATACGACCCGCGTCGACGATGCAAAGGCATACCGACGTGCCGCTACAGTTATGACGTAGGTCTCTCCGGCGACGAGTCCTGCAAAGCTATAGCTGCCGGAACGCCCGGTAGAGATCACGCGGGGTTCCGCGAGAGAACCGCCCCTGACCGTCACCGTTGCATTGGTCACACCACGTCCCTCTGAGTTTATTATCCGCCCGGAGACGCTTACGTCGGCTGCGGTTGGGCCGATCAGGGTTATCCTACCGTTATGCGGCACATTGGCGAACTCCCCGCCAAGGTTGTAGAAAAACACATTTTGAAAGGTCAGTAGCGAAAAGGTGTTAAATTGGGCGCTTGGGTGGGTGACAAATGTGAGTTTTAGAGCGACGCCCGGGCCAGGCAGAGCATTTGCCCCCGAAACCGCAACTTGTAGCCGTCCGGCGTCGCCCGGTGCGACGTTACAGGTCGCAGTCATACCGGCCGTGCCCGAGATCGTGCCGGCCGTCGAACAGCCAAAATTTGGCCCGCTGGGGTTAACGATCGCCGGGTCATAGAGGAGTTGAAACTGAAAAGCGATTATGCCGTTGCCGGTAATGTCGCTGACCGTGATGGGTACAACGATGGTCGCAGGGGCCGAACTGAATAGTGTTGGAGCAGTTATGTGTACCGGCGATGTCACCGCGGACTCAGGCCGGGCCTGCCCTGGCGTTAACACGGAACAAGCAAAGACCGCCGCGACCATTAAACATCTTTGCGAGCTAACAGCTAAAACGTGATGCACTATCCGCTCGAACGTGGAAAAGATCGATCCCAACATATTGATTCAACCGACAAACCGATGAAAACGGGTGAGGATCGCTCCTCACCCCAACAGATCGGTACTATTGCTCGGCAACGAAATCCACATTCGTCACGCTATCGCTAATAGGGACAGAGCGCGGAGCGAACACGAACCTACGTGATTGGACGCTGACTGTGTAAGTCTCGCCGATCGCAAGGCCGCTGATGATGAACTGTCCATAACGCGTTGTGAACCCGGTTTTAACGACTCCGGCCCCACTGGTCGCGGTAACCCGGGCACCTGTCACTCCACGTCCTCCCATCGCCAGGACACGGCCTTGCAAGGTTGCATCTGCTGCCGCGACACCCACCGTGATACGTCCATGGACCGATGTCACCTCGTCGGTGCCGTGGTTAAATCTAAACCCGCTGATCGTGAGCGGCGAACTCGAACCATTATTGCCGATCACACGGAATTTCAGATTGACGTAAACACCGTCGCCCTGGGTCGGAAATGCTCCATAAACACCGACACGCAGCATTCCCGGCGTCGGAGTGTTATACACCGCGTTGAGATTACCGCTCAGAGTGCCGTCAACGTTAGCAGATTCGTCCGCCGGCACGATGACCGCAGGGTCATAGGCAACGGAGAACTGATAAGAGTTGAGCGACTTGCCGTTAAGATTGTCGATGCGGAAAGGCACCGTCACCTCAGTTCCCGGCTGAGCATTACCCACAGGCAGCGAAGCTCTGACCGCATTTGGGCTCAAACTTTCACGGTTCGCCACATTTGGCACCGCCGACGAACTCCAGTCACCATTGACGTCACCCATCAGATAAGCCGTGTAGTTATCGGTGTGCGTGGTCACCGGATTATGAACATATGTGCCCGGTGCAAATCCCCAACGGCCTGCGATATTTGGCGAATCACAGATACCCACCGATTTTTGAGCGATCAATGCCGCGTCAAATGACGAGAGATTGGCCGTCGCCGTACCGCTGACCTTAGCCGCCAGTTTCTGGGTAGTGCTGAGCGACGTGAGGCCGACCACATACTCAGAAACCAAAGCCGCGTCATCGATGAGCACACCGTTCTGCGTATCGCAAAGCTGCATAGCTCTCGTCGGTGTCATCGTGTACGATCCGCTGCCAAAGCCCGGTATCGTGTAGTAACCCAAACCATTTGACGTTCCCGAAACCGGCAGCGACCCCGCACCTGAAACAAGCACGTTAGACACAGGATCATTGGCACCACCGTAATAGAGGATCGTCCCGTTGACCGTTCCTGCGGTGATCGTATCGGTGACCTGTCCGCTTGTGTCATTGTAATTGCCCGTTACGTCGGTAAATGTCCACGTGTCGATGAATGTTCCGGCGTTGATATGTGAGGTTCCGCTCAGGTCGAGCCCGGCGAGTGTTTCGCCCAAAACGCCTAGGCAAGAACCGGTCGCGAGATGAGCATTACCGTCGTATGCCACCGTATATCCGGTCACCGTACAACTAGCATCAGCACGATTGATAGTTCCCGTCGTGACGGCTGTATATGTCACCGTATAGTTATTACCGCTATTGCCATCGGTGATCGTTCCCGTCGGCGTAAGCGTCTTATTGGTACCGGCATTTGCTGTATCAAAGGCCTGGCTGAACGAGCCCGAGTCAGGGCTGATCAACGCAGGCGATACCGTCGGAACACCCGTCGAACTGGCATTGCCGTCGTAGGTCTTGGTGCTTGTAACCGCCGTGACCGTAATAGCTAGTTTATTGATCACACCTGTATTTACCGCAGTAAACGTAATGGTGTAATTGCCGCCGCTGTTACCGTCGTCTATCGAACCCGAAGGCGTCAGCGTCTTACCAGTTCCCGCATTGCGATCGTCGTAAGTCTGAACGAACGATGCCACATCAGGAGCGATGACCGCCGGTGAAGCCGTTGGAATACCTGCCGAGCTGGTATTGCCGTCGTAGGTCTTGGTGCTTGTGACAGCCGTGACCGTAATGGCAAGTTTGTTGATCACACCGGTCGTTACCGCTGTAAAGGCAATGGTGTAATTGCCGCCGCCGTTACCGTCAGCGATCGACCCCGAAGGCGTGAGTGTCTTGCCGGTGCCCGCGTTGCGATTGTCAAACGTCTGGACAAACGACCCTGCATCAGGACTGATCAATGCAGGTGACACTGTCGGCACGCCGACCGAACTGGTGCTGCCGTCATAGGTTTTCGTATCGGTAACGGCTGTGACCGTGACCGCCAGTTTATTGATCACGCCTGTATTTACCGCAGTGAATGTAACATCGTAGTTACCGCCACTATTACCATCGTTGATGGTTCCGGATGGCGTCAAGGTCTTACCTGTTCCCGCGTTGCGGTTGTCAAACGTCTGAACAAACGTACCCGCATCAGGACTGATCAGAGCAGGTGACACAGTTGGTATGCCCACCGAGCTGGTACTGCCGTCGTAAGTCTTAGTGCTTGTGACAGCCGTGACCGTGACCGCCAGTTTGGTGATCTCGCCGGTATTGACCGCGTTAAAGGTAATGTCATAGTTACCACCGCTGTTGCCATCATTGATCGAACCCGAAGGCGTCAATGTCTTGCCGGTTCCAGCGTTGCGTGTGTCGTAGGTCTGGACAAATCCGGCAACGTCAGGACTGATGACCGCAGGCGAAACTGTCGGCACACCTGCCGAGCTGGTGCTGCCGTCATATGCCTTGGTACTTGCTACAGCAGTAACGCTGAGGGCAAGTTTGTTGATAACACCGGTCGTAACGGCATTAAACGTCACATCATAGTTACCGCCGCTATTGCCGTCATTGACAGAACCCGAAGGTGTAAGAGTCTTACCGGTTCCGGCATTGCGGTTGTCATAGGTTTGGACAAATCCGGCAACGTCAGGGCTGATCACTGCAGGTGAGACCGTCGGAACACCGGCTGAGCTGGTGCTACCGTCGTAGGTCTTGGTCGCCGCGACTGCCGTGACCGTGATGGCAAGTTTGTTGATCACGCCAGTATTGACCGAAACATAATTAACCGTGTAGTTGTTGCCGCCGTTGCCATCTGTAATGGTTCCGGTTGGTGTCAATGTCTTGCCGGTTCCGGCGTTGCGGTTGTCATACGTCTGGCTGAACGAACCCGAATCCGGGCTGATCAAAGCAGGCGATACGGTCGGCACACCAACAGAGCTTGTGCTGCCGTCATACGTCTTGGTGTCGGTGACCGCCGTAACCGTTAGGCCGAGCTTATTGATCACGCCGGTGGTTACCGCCGTAAATGTGATCGTATAGTTATTACCGCCGTTGCCGTCCGATATTGTTCCCGAAGGCGTCAGCGTCTTGCCGGTTCCCGCGTCGCGGGTATCGTAAGTTTGAATGAACGAACCCGAATCCGGAGCGATGATCGCAGGCGAGACCGTCGGCAATCCGGCCGAGCTTGTATTGCCGTCGTAAGTCTTGGTCGCGGCGACTGCCGTGACGGTGACCGCGAGTTTGTTGATCACTCCGGTGGTAACCGCTGTAAATGTGATCGTGTAGTTGTTGCCGCCGTTGGCGTCATCGATAGATCCCGAAGGTGTTAGAGTCTTGCCGGTTCCCGTGTCGCGGGTATCGTAAGTTTGAATGAACGAACCTGCATCAGGACTGATGATCGCAGGCGAGACCGTCGGCACACCCGCCGAGCTAGTGCCGCCGTCGTAGGGTCTTGGTTGCGGCTACCGCCGTAACGGTTACTGCGAGTTTGTTGATCACACCGGTGTTGACCCCAGTAAATGTGATCGTATAGTTGTTACCGCTGTTGCCGTCATCGATCGAACCTGATGGCGTCAATGTCTTACCGGTTCCGGCATCGCGCGTGTCAAACGTCTGGACGAATGTTCCGCTGTCAGGACTGATGACCGCAGGTGATACCGTCGGCACACCGGCGGAGCTAGTGCTGCCGTCATAGGTCTTTGTGTCGGTGACGGCCGTGACCGTGACCGCGAGTTTGTTGATCACGCCGGTGGTGACCGGTGTGAAAGTGATGTCGTAGTTGTTTCCACTGTTGCCGTCCGAGATAGTTCCCGAAGGCGTCAGCGTCTTGCCCGTACCCGCATTGCGAGTATCGTAAGTTTGAATAAATGACGAGGTGTCACCCGAGATCAACGCCGGTGAAATCGTCGGCACGCCCGCCGAGCTGGTATTGCCGTCATAGGTTTTGGTGTCGGCAACCGCCGTGACCGTGACCGCACGTTTATTGACAACCTGAGCAACGCTGCCGCTACTGGCGGTGAAGTCTGATGTGCCGCCGTAGCAGGCGACTATTGTATGATTTCCTGCGAACAAGGCCGCGGTCGATATTGCGGCGACACCGTTGACATCTATATTCACAGCCGCTCCGAGTGCTGTGCCCGGCGTACCGCAGGTGCCGCCGTCGTAGAATGTGACCGATCCGCCTGATACTGCCGGGGTGCCGCCGGTTGTGACGGTCGCGGTAAATGTTACCGAGTTGCCGTACGTCGAAGGCGTGCCTGATGTGACGACGCTTGTCGTCGTGGCGGTCGGGTTGATGTTGACCACACCGGCGACCGCTGCGTTAGCACCGACGGCTCCGCCGTTGAAAGGAGCAAATGCCCCATAGCTGCCGCCCAAGTAGGTGCCATCGAGCGTCAAAGCCGCGGTCGTCGTGGCGTGAGCCTTGACGTGCATTTTGATGTAGATCAGCACGCCCGCTCCGCTTGCCGGGGTCGACGCGCTAAATCGCGAGACGTTGATGATGCCGGTTGCGGCCTTGACCACATTGCCGCTCCACGTGCCGAGAGTGCCGTTTGTGATAGTAACGTTGGTTCCGCTTGAGATGACCGGTTCGAGTTTGGTCTCGTCATAACTGAGCGAGAAATCAAAGCTCGTGATGTTCGCGCCGGTCGTATCCGATACCGTAATAGGCACGTCGATGACCGCATCATAGTACGAGTTGAGCGTTCCCGCCGTCAGAGTGCGGTTAGTGACCGCCTCAAATGTAGCCGAGATCGTGTGGTCAGCCTGGACGTTTGTAAACGTGTAGCTCTGGCCTTTGCCGACCGAGACGCTGTCAACCAGCACGTCGGCGACCTGATAGCCAAAATCGGGCACGATGCGATAGGTTCGGCTCTCGCCCGGGTTTACTGTTGTCGCTCCGTTGGCAAGTACGTTGCCAAATTTGAAATTACCATTGCCGCCTGTCGTTGCGGTCAGTGTAAACGTCGTTGCGTTCCACTTGGCGTAGAGCGTCGAGTTGGTTGCGGGAATGGTGTAATTCGCACCGGCGGCATAGTTTGTGCCCGTGCCGTTTGCGAGCGTGTTCCAGCCGCCGAACGAATAGCCAGTCTTGAGCAGGTCTCCCGCTCCGGGCAGAACGATCGTCGTGTTGTAGTCACCCGAACCAGGCGAAGTCGGAGCAGTTCCGCTCGAAGGGCTGTTGCCGTCATATGTGACGGTGTAGTTATTGAGAGTACATTGTGTCGCCGCTCCGGCGGAAGATGTGCCGACGGGACATGGCAGCTGTTCGGTCGCACCGGCTGCAGGCACATAGTAATTAACATCTGCGGGCTTGCAAGATGCCTGTCCGGGTAAGTCTTGATACGTTCCCGCGATGCACTGCGCTCCCGCCGCCGTCGCGTTACTGCCCGGTATTGATGTTCCGGCCGGGGTGTCCGTCTGCGTGATCGCACCCGTTGTGGACACAAAGTGGCCGGGGGTTGCGTTCTTACAAGATGACTGTCCGGTGAGGTCTTGGTATTTTCCGACCTCGCATTTCGTCTGGGTCTCAGAACCCTCGGTCGCCACGTAGTAGCCCGCGTCTGCGTCATTACAGCCTACGCTGCCCCCGTCCGGCTGATAAGTTCCCGCTGCGCAAAGCGTTTGCTCTGTCTGCCCTGATGTCGGGACGTAATAGCCCGGCGAGGCGTCGACGCAACCGGTGCCGTTAAAATATTTTCCGGCTGGGCACGCCGCCAGCCATTGTGCGTAGAGCGTTGTATCGCCTGTAAATGTAAATGTCGATCCCGCGTTGAAATCGGAGCCCGAGCCGTTCGCGGCCGTGTTCCAACGTACGAAATGATCTGAATTCTTAACGAGACTGCCGGCGCCTGAGACCGTCGTGGTCGAGGACGCGGCCTGCGTCACGCTTGTTGGAGCCGTTCCGCCAGAGTTGCCGTTGCCGTCGTAGGACAGCGTGTAATTAAACAACCAGTTTGTGTTTGTGGTTCCGGGGGCAGCGTTCACCGAGTGTGTCGCCGTTATCAGGCCTGAGGTTGCGTTGCTGTCCTTGACGTCAAGATAGCTGACGGCCGTCGCGGGGGCCGAGATCGACCATTGCGTGGGGGACGAAGACGAAACCATCGTGATCAAGTTACCCGACGTGCCGTTTGCGGCAAATGAATTTGTCGCGGTCTGCGTCGATCCGGCTTGGAAAGTGATCGTCCGTGCTCCGGGTGCAAATGCGAGGCCGTAAAACGAAGTGCTGCCCGTCACGCTCTGAGCACCTCCGCCGTCAAACGTAACGGTAAAGTTACCGGCAAGCGTTCCGCCGTTGTTGGTCCAGTTGCCGCTGACGGTGGTTGCGTCTGTGAGCGTTAGGGTTCCCGCTGCCTCGATCACCACATCGTTGTAATCGCTATGGCCGACATAGTTGCCGCTAATGATGTTCAGAGTTCCGGTCACTACCTGTCCCGGTGAAGCGACGTTGTTGCCGGTTACGGTGCATGCGTTGCATTCGATCGTCAGTCCTGCGACAGTCGTCGGCAAGCCGTTACCGACGATGCCATTGACATCGCCGAAAAATCTGTAAAATGCCGTTGTCGGGAATGTCCTCGTTCCAAGCACCTGGATGCTGCCGGTCGCACCCGAAGCCGAAATACCGCCGGGGTCGCTGACGACCAGAGTTCCGCCGGCACCAAGCGTAAATGCTCCGCTGCCCGACACGATGTGGCCGTTTGTATCCAGCCCCTGACATGACGCGACCGTCATTGTACCCACAATAACGACATCGCCACCCAACGAAACCGTGTCACAACTATTGATCGTCACATTGCCATACGTACCGCCCGGCATTCCCGTCGCCGACGAAATAATAACGTCCTTAAGCTTATATGTGGCATTGATCGTATGATCCGCGGACACGTTGATATACGGATATGTCGTCGCCGCCGGGACAGGAGATCCGTCAACGGTAAGCACATCAACCTCATACCCCGGATCCGCAGTCATCGTGTATGTCAGGTTGTCGCCGTAGTTGACGACCGTCGTCCCCGCAGGCGTGACCGTTCCGTTCGCACCCGACGTGGCTGTGATCGTGTATGTACTGACCGTCCACTGCGCATAGAGCGTCAGGTCAGCCGAGAAATCATACGAAGCGGTATTTGCATACGACGTTCCGCCGCCGCCCGCCAGTGTGTTCCAACCCGCGAATGTATAGCCCGTCCTCGTAAATCCGTTGGAGGTAAGATTTGTCGCCGTGCTCGCAACCTGCGGTGACATCGAACCCGTGCCGCCGTTAGCATCGAATGTCACCGTATGATCTACAGCCACCGCAGCCGTCGTGCCGAAGAGTGTAACATTGGGAACATTCGTGCCAATATCGAACCCGCCCGTCCCGGTCGTAGCCGTCGCACCGTAGCCGTACAATCGGAAGGTAGTTGCGGTGGTCAAATTATTTAAACCCGAGATGGTAATTGTATTTGCGGTAGCAATCGAAGCCGTTGGAGCGACCGTACCAAGATTACTTGCAAACCCATCCGCCGACGACCGAAGAGCAACATTTTGGGGACCCGTTCCTGATTTGTCCCAGTTGAATACAAATGAGGTTGGTGTAAATGAAAACCCGGCATTCGGCGTCACAACAAACTGAATATAGTCGTTTCCAGCCACGGCCTCGGCAATCGTGTTCGAAGCAGAATTTCCAGTATTCCACCAATTACTGCCGCCGAAGCGATTTGCGTTCCCTGCCGCAGTAATTGTTCCCTGAGTTAGATTCGTTGCAGCGATGTTCGCATCATTAAGGATGCTAGGTTCGGTCGTTTCCGTTCCCGCATTCCCAAAAGTATTCCACTGTAAAAGCTCCCCCGCAAAGAACATCGGCTCCGCGCTGTTAAGCTCAGTGGGCGCGGTTGTGACGCTTTGGCTTGTGGGGGCGTAGCCGATGAATTCGCGGACTTGGTCTATGAACGCGAAGCGCGTTTCGCTTGAGGCGGTAGCGGTTATCGCGGCGAGGGCGACGAAGGCTGTGATGAGCGTAAATGTAACCAGGCGGAACGTGATGGATCGGTTCTTCATAAATTAACTTGTAAACAAACTAGATTGTTTCTGTTTGGATACGCTGGCCTAGAGCTTTTCAGGCGGGAACAAAAAGCTCTGTTCACAGGCGGCGATCTGTAATCTAAATTATTGTCAGTGAGGCTAGTTTAGGGAAATAAAGATCTATGTCAAGTGATATGGGTCACCGCTGAAATAATTAAGGTTTTGGCAACGCCGGGGTATTTGCTCACGGGCGGGGTCAACTTTTTTCTTGACAGAGGGTTTTTACGTGCGCTATTTTACCGTCTAGTTATTTCAAGGGGTTATCAAGGGGGATTTTTGAGTATTTCACAGACTCAGGAGGTCTTTTGCGAGATGAATATATACATTCCGGCCCGCGAATACATGTAAACCCGGCCATCTCTCCACGAAACCAAACAATTTAACCGCATTTTGCACGCCAGTGAGTGTTTACGGGCGTTCCGCAAACACTTGATGGCATCCGCCGAACGCTTCACGGAGCCCGCCGAACACTTGGCGGAGTCCGCCGAACACTTGGCGGAGCCCGCCGAACACTTGGCGGAGCCCGCCGAACACTTGGCGGAGCCCGCCGAACACTTGGCGGTGTTCGTTGACAATTCGGCGGCGTCCGCTGGCCGTTTGGCGGCGGCGGTTAAGTACTTCACGGCAGCCGACGGACACACGGCGGCCGACATCGGACATAACAGGAGGTAAATAAATTATGTCATCAGACTTTTATCCTAATAATAGGGAGGCCGTCGCGGCGTGGCACGCGAATCTCGCAGCTAATATCGGATCGGTAAAAACCAAATACGGTATCACGGTTAGCGTTCAAACCCAGGTTGCTGAGGACAATGCCTGGATACAGTTTTGGGTTGCCTATCGCAATGCTTTTGACGCATCGAGCCAGCAGCTGACGAAATACTATAATACGATCGCAGGCGGCAGCGAGCAGCCCGAAACACCTCTGCCCTTTACGATCGCGGCCCCGGTAGACCCACCCGCCGAAGTGCCGCCCGGTATCGAAAAGCGTGCACGAGACCTCGCGAGCTTTATCAAGGGCAACAAGGCCGTATATTCTGAAGCCGACGGCGAACTGCTCGGTATCGTCGCGGGCGAAGAGATCAAGGATTCGCTCGGCGACATGACCGCGAGTTTTACGCTCACGACGCAGGCCGAGTTTAAGCTCAAGGCCGATTTCAAAAAGAACGGCATGGACGGCATCAGGTTTGAATATCGCCACATCGGCGGAGCTTGGAATCCGGCTGGCGTCTTGCTCACAAGCGGCGGCAAATTCCCGTCCGCCTCCAACGCCCGGCGTCGGCCAACAAGTCGAGATCCGCGGCATCTACATCAAAGGCAACGACGACGTCGGCAACTTCTCCCCAGCCGTGGCCGCATTCATCGCACCGTAATGCAGAAGCCCGCGCGTAAGCAAGGGGCCATCCAACTGGAGTTACGCCCTTGCTCACGCGTGGGCTTCTGCCAAAAAATCGCCACCCCGGCTAAAAGCCGCACCCCCTCCTGTCACGGAGGGGGTTTTTTCCCTCTCTAGTTTCCCATTTCAAAACTGTCGCGAATTCCTCTCTTGTTTCCCTGGCATCAATCCCCTTCCGCTTTCCTGCCCTTTCCGCCTCCTAACATTCCTAGACGGGCATTTTCATTTCGGATGCGGCCGGATGCTTTCGGTGGATCTGGGTCAAGGTAATGGCTTGATCTTTTCGTGGCCTCGTAAACAAGATTGTCAGCGACCTGCAACTCTAAATAAGTATCTTTGGGAACGAATGCAGGCTCGCGGGTGAAATGAAAAAACTCGTCCACACCCCTCTTGTTCAGAGCATCGCGTGGCTGTTTCCCTGTTTGTGGGGCCGCGGACTCAAAATAGTGGGTGTTTTTTGTCTGGGAAAAATTTGTCTAGCCACAGTTTATGCTGAATAAGCAGCCAAGTCGCACAGAAATAGTGGGCGTTGAAAATTGGTGGAATTGGCCTCGGCCAAGAAGCAACCACTTCTGCGTAGTCGCTCGGCTTTACGGTGGCGACTGAGACAAGCTCGACGTGATTTTTACAAAGGGTGTTAATTAACTTACCGCCGAAATCTTTACATCGATCAAGGCTCCAGTCTTTGTAAACTGACCGCTCACGTCCCTCGGGCGTTGCAAATTCGTTGGCGTGAAACACCTTTCATCTGGCTCGTTTTGAGCACTCTCCGCAATCCGCTTGCGGCGCGGCGCAACGCGACCATAGGAACACTTTGGGTCACAACCTCAGATTCGTCAGCAAACGCTATAAACATTGTGTGTAGACTTTCTCTTTCGCTAAACGTCAATCGTCAAAGTACTATTCCAGTACTCACTCTGTGTTAAGCATATCTCATCACCTTAAACCTTAATAGATATAAGTATATTACTGCCCAGATTTATACCTGCCCAGACAATGAAGGGAAAATCCTCGATAAACTAATTGCTGTATTATATTGTTTGAGATCGCACAACATGCGTCTAAAAGCCGCAACCCTCCTGTCTACGAGGGGAGTATGATACCGCTCCATTGCATAGCCCGCAGGCGAATGTTATATATATCTTTCCAGTAATTATTTTCTGACAACCCGATTTGAAACTGTTTATCCGCCGCGGATCTGATGCCGCGAGTGTATTTGTAAATGCGGCGGTGATCGATAGAGTGCTACCAACCTAAGGAGAGAATTTCGATGAATGGAACCGTAATTAGAGTTTTGCTTTTGAGCGTGTGTTTGATGGCGTCGGCGTTGGCCGTGGCCGCTCAAGACACGCCACCCGATACCCCGCCCACACCCGGCGGACAGCGTCCCGGCGGTGCCGGCCCGTCAACCGACCCGCAACCGTATGACAAGGTCATCACCAAAGACGCCAAAACCAAAAAAGGCCTGTTTGCGGTGCACCAGGTCAAAGACAAATATTTTTACGAGATCCCTAAAACTGAGCTCGGCAAAGAATTTCTCTGGGTCACACAGATCGCCCGCACAACCCTCGGCGTCGGTTACGGCGGACAGTCACTCGGCAACCGCGTCGTGCGTTGGGAACGCAATGAAAACAAGATCAACCTCCGCAGCATCAACTACAGCGTCGTCGCCGACCCAAATAAACCAATATCCGAGGCGGTAAAAGCGTCGAACAATGATTCGATCATTATGACGTTTAACGTCGCGGCTTGGGGGCCGGACGAATCGGCGGTCATCGACGTGACGCGTTTGTTTGGAACGGATGTATTTGAATTTAGCGCCCGCCAGCGGCTCAACGCCACGGCTCTCGACGCGACGCGTTCGTACATCGAGCGCGTCACACCCTATCCGACGAATATCGAGGCTGAGTCTTCGATGACATATACACGTGCCGCTCCTCCTGCCGGAGCAGGCGGCGGCGGATTTCCTGCAGCCGCAGCAACCGGCGGTATGAACCCCGGCAGCGCGACGGTCGTGCTGCATTACAGTATGGTCAAGCTGCCCGAAAATCCGATGATGCCGCGTCTGTTTGACGAGCGTGTCGGTTATTTTTCGCAGACACAGATCGATTACGGCCGCAGCGAGCACAAAGCTCCTGAGACGCGCTACATCCGCCGTTGGAGACTAGAAAAGAAAGACCCGACTGCCGAACTGTCAGAACCGGTCAAGCCGATCGTTTATTACATCGACGCGGCAACCCCGGCACGATGGATCCCGTTTATGATCAAGGGCGTCGAGAAATGGCAGAAAGCGTTTGAGGCCGCTGGCTTTAAGAACGCGATCATTGCCAAAGTCGCCCCGACCAAGAAAGAGGACCCCGATTTCAGCCCCGAAGATGCCCGCTACTCGGTCATCCGCTGGCTGCCTTCGACAATTGAGAACGCTTCGGGGCCGCACATCGCCGATCCGCGAACCGGCGAGATCCTCGAGTCGGACATCCAGTTTTACCACAACATCATGAACCTCCAGCGTTCGTGGTATTTTCTGCAGGCAGGTGCCCTCGACCCGCGTGCACAGCGTTTCCCTTTCCCAGACGACCTGATGGGCGTGCTCATCGAATACGTCTGTGCCCACGAGGTCGGCCACACGCTCGGGTTTCAGCACAACATGAAAGCCAGCTCGACCTATCCGCAGGAAAAGGTCCGCGACAAAGAGTGGGTCAAAAAGATGGGCCACACGCCGACGCTGATGGACTATTCGCGGTTTAACTATGTCGCCCAGCCTGAGGACGGCATCCCTGTCGAAGACCTCGTTCCCGGCATCGGTCCGTATGACGTCTGGGCGACAATGTGGGGTTATAAACCGATCCCCGCCGCCCGCACACCCGACGCTGAGAAAAATACCCTCAACGAATGGGCAAAGGCTCAGGACACAACCCCGTGGCTGCGTTTCTCGACCGATGGTACAGCCGGTAGCGATCCGGGCGAACTGACCGAAGCCGTTGGTGATGCAGACGCAGTCAAATCATCAGGTTTGGGGCTACTCAATCTGAAACGCATCTCAAAGATGCTCGTCCCCGCGACGACCACGCAAAACGGCGAAGACTATAGTGACCTTGCCGAACTATACGGCCGCATGATCGGCCAGTGGACGCTCGAGAACAATCACGTTGCCGCGATCGTCGGCGGATATGATTCGCAGCAGCGACACATCGGGCAGCCGGGACCGCGTTTTATGGCGGTGTCAAAAGCTCGTCAGGCTGAGGCGGTCAAGTATCTGAATGAAAATGCTTTTGCCACGCCAACCTGGGCGATCGATAAGGATATTATCCGTAAGATCGAACCTATTGGAGCTCTAAACCGCATTCGCAATGCACAGAACAGCACGCTTAATAACCTGCTCTCGAGCTCGCGTTTCGCACGTTTGATCGAACAGCAGGCCCTTGACGGCAATAATGCTTATCAAGCGGCTGATTTCCTGGCGGATGTTCGCGGCGGAGTTTGGAGTGAGTTAATTGCCCCGAAGGTCGCCGTAGATGCCTATCGCCGCAATTTACAGCGTTCGTATCTGGACATTGCTAACACAAAGTTAAATGCTCCCCGGCAGCGGCACCGCAAGGACTGCCACCGGGATTTGCGGCAAATTTCATCACCAGCGGCGATGAAAAAGCGTTTTATCGAGCCGAACTTCGTACGATCAGTTCGATGGCCGGGTCTGCTCTTGCTCGAACGACGGATAAAGCGACTCGTGCCCATTTAGAGAGCGTCCGCGATCAGATCGCAAAGATCCTTAATCCTGAATCTGCCGGCACCGCAACCCGCGCAGCGTTCAATAGCATGGACATCTTTTTGAAAGATTCCGACTCGTGCTGGCCAGACTATATCGTCCGGCCGTAACGTCGCGATCTATTTATCAACCACTTTGGGCAGCTCATCCGAGCTGCCCTTTTTTCGTGCCGCCAAACAATTTGTCCAACCAACCGTAAAAAGCTATATTCTAATCATCGACGACAGGAGAACCCCGACATTATGAAAATGCTATTTAGTTTGAGAACTGTGGCTGTAGCTCTGATAGCTATGGCTGCTGCAATATTTATGACCACCAATAACGAGATCCTTACGAACGCCGCCGAACCCGCCGCGGCTAACCCTTTGACCGAAAAATGGACGGGCCCATACGGCGGCATCCCGCCTTTTGACAAGGTAAAGGTGTCGGATTTCGAACCTGCACTCGAAGCCGCGATGGCGGAAAATCTGGCTGAGATCGATGCCATTGCCAATAACAAGGCCGCCCCGACATTCGAAAACACGATCGCCGCGATGGAAAAGACCGGCCACACTCTCGACCGCGTCTCAACGATCTACGGTATCTGGTCGGGCAGCATGAGCACCCCCGAGATGGACGCGGTCAACACGCGAATGGCACCAAAGCTCGCAGCATTTGGCGACAAGATCTCGCAGAACGAGGCACTGTTCAAGCGAATTGAGGCGATCTACAATTCACCTGAAAAGAAAAAGCTTACGTCCGAACAGCAGCGGCTCGTTTGGCTCAATTACACAAACTTTGTCCGCTCCGGTGCAAAACTCGGTGCCGAACAGAAAAAGCGTTTATCAGAGATCAATCAGGCTCTCGCCGGGCACTTTACAAAATTTAGCCAAAACCTGCTCGCCGACGAAAGCGGCCCATATATTACTCTCGACACCGAAGCCGATATGGCGGGGCTTTCGCAATCGTTGCGTGATGCTGCAGCAGCCGCGGCGAAATCAAAGAACGTTAAGGCCGCGGGGATCATCCGCAACACTCGCTCGTCAGTCGATCCTTTCCTAACCTATTCCGACCGGCGCGATCTGAGCGAAAAGGTCTGGAAGATGTTCATCAACCGCGGCGACAACGGCGATTCGCATGACAACAACGGGATCATCCCGGAAATTCTAAAATTGCGGGCCGAACGTGCAAAGCTGCTAGGGTACGCAACGCATGCCCATTGGCGTTTAGAAAACGCGATGGCGAAAAATCCTGACAACGCTATGAAGTTGATGGAAGGCGTCTGGCCCGCAGCTCTAGCTCGCGTCAAAGAAGAGGTCGCCGACATGCAGGCACTCGCCGACAAAGAGGGTACAAAGATAAAGATCGAGCCTTGGGATTATCGCTTTTACATGGAAAGGGTTCGCAAACAGCGTTACGACCTTGACCAAAATGAGGTCAAACCTTATCTGCAACTCGACAAGATGCGCGAAGCGATGTTTTGGGTCGCGGGTGAGCTGTTCGATTTCTCTTTTACAAGGGTCGACAACGTGCCGGTTTATCACGCTGACATGTCCGTCTATGAGGTCAAAAACAAAACCACCGGCAAGCACATCGGGCGATGGTATTTTGACCCGTACGCCCGCGACGGCAAACGCAGCGGCGCGTGGATGAACGCCTACCGCAGCCAGGAACGCGTCGACGGCGACATCACTACGATCGTTTCTAACAACTCCAATTTTGTTAAAGGAAAGCCGGGCGAACCGGTGCTTATCTCTTGGGACGATGCGACGACGATGTTTCACGAATTTGGCCACGCCCTGCACGGCCTATCGTCAAACGTGACATATCCGACGCTTTCGGGCACAAATGTCGCTCGCGACTATGTCGAGTTCCCTTCGCAGCTGCTTGAGCATTGGGTCTCAACGCCCGAAGTTTTGTCGAAATTTATGCTTCATTACCAAACCGGCAAACCGATCCCACAGGCTTTGGTCGATAAGATCAATAAGGCAGCGACATTCAATCAGGGATTTGCGACGCTTGAATATTTGTCGAGTGCCCTGGTCGATATGAAGCTACACCTTGCCGGTGACAAGCCGATAAACGCTGACGCATTTGAAAAGGAAACGCTAGCGTCGCTTGGAATGCCAAGTGAACTCGTGATGCGTCACCGCACACCGCAATTTGGCCACGTTTTCTCAAGCGATGGTTATTCGGCGGGTTATTACAGCTATCTGTGGTCGGATGTATTGACTGCGGATGCGTTTGGTGCATTTACGGAGGGGAAAGGCCCGTACGACAAAGATGTAGCCAAGCGGCTGACAAAGTATATCTTCAGCGTTGGCAACACGGTCGATCCGGCTGAGGCTTACCGCAATTTCCGCCCGCGACCCGAATGTTGATGCGTTAATGATAAAACGGGGCTTTCCGGTTAATAAGAAATAGTTCAGCGCGGGCTTTAGCCCGTAAGAACGCGTTAAATCGCGCACTCTGACCGCTAACTTTGATCCCAAGATTCCGCATTCTGCGGTACAAATGGCTGCGGTCGACACCCATGTCTTCCGCAGCCTTTGCTACATTTCCGTCAAATTCGGCAAGCTTGTGCTGGATAAATTCGCGTTGATAGGCGTCCGTGGCGTCTTTAAATGTAGGAAAACGAAAGCTGATCGCCGGCGTTTCGTTGGCGGTTTCAAGTTCGGGCAGATCGTCCGCCGCGACCTTTGTCTTGCCGGACATGATGACGATTCGTTCGACGGTGTTCTTTAACTCGCGAACGTTTCCATACCAGTCGTTCGACTGTAGGCTCTCGATCGCGTCGGCGGTAAATTCCTTTAACGGCTTTCCGTATTCCGCTGAAAATTTGCGATTAAAATGCTCAACGAGCACAGGAATATCCTCGCGGCGTTCGCGAAGCGGCGGGACCGAAACGGGATCACATTTAGCCGATAGAAAAGATCAGCTCGGAAATTGCCATCATCGATCAGACTGTCGAGCGGTTTGTTCGTCGCGGAAATAACGCGCACGTCAACCGAAACCGGCGTATTACTGCCGACCGGTTCGAACCGCTGCTCTTCCAAAACCCTCAACATTTTCGCCTGAACACGCGGTGACATATCGCCGATCTCATCAAGAAATAGCGTCGCACCGTCAGCCATCTCAAACTTACCTTTCTTCGCCCTCATCGCACCGGAAAAAGCTCCCTTTGCGTGACCAAACAATTCCGACTCGACCAACTCCTCAGGTATTGCAGCGGAGTTTATTTCGACAAATGCCAGGTTTCGCCGCTTAGATTGGGCGTGGATAGCCCTGGCTACAAGTTCCTTTCCTGTGCCGCTCTCACCGGAGATCAGCACACGGCCGTCGGTCGGGGCGACGATCGATATCTGCTTTCGCAGAGCACGCATAGCCACCGATTCGCCAACCATCACATATTGCTCGGCGATCTCGCTTTGAAGCTGTTCATTGACGCGCTCGAGGTCGCGTTGGCGAAGCGCGTTTTTGACAGTGACGACCGTGCGTTCGAGGCTGAGCGGTTTTTCTATAAAATCAAAAGCACCGAGTTTGGTCGATCTAACCGCCGTCTCAATATTTCCATGACCCGAGATCATCACAACTGCCGCGTCATTTCCCTCTTCTTTTAGCTTTGCAAGCGTGTCGAGCCCGTCGATACCATCGCCAAGCCAGATGTCGAGCAGGATGCAGCCAAAGTTCTGCGTTCGAGCCATCTCAAGGCCTGTCTCGCCCGACTCCGCCGTTTCGACAGCAAACCCTTCGTCCTCGAGCACGCCGCGCAGCGTGTCGCGGATCCCCCGCTCGTCGTCAATTATCAGTATCAAATTCTGCATTTGCTATCCGTTCACCGGCAACTCAATTGTAAATCTTGCACCTTGCGGCTGGTTTGCCGCAACCACGATACGGCCGTGGTGCTCCATAATTATACGTTTAACTATCGCGAGGCCAAGCCCCGTACCGCGTCCTTTTGTCGAAAAATACGGCTGAAACAGCTTTTGCAGGTCAGACGCCGGAATGCCTTTGCCGTTGTCGGCGATCTCGGCGACGATGATGTCACGTGCCTGATCGTGGCGGGTCGTGATCTCTATCCGGCGGTCGCTCTGTTCAGAATTAAAAGCCTCGGCGGCGTTTTCGATCAGATTTACAAAAACACGCTTTAGTTGCTCCTCGTCAAGCAATACCTCGGGCAGTTCGCCGCCCTCGGCAAAGTCGATCAACACACCCGGAAATTTCCCCTCAAACCCCGCGATCGCCTGATAAACAACTGCATTGACATCGCCGGCCTCAAGCTTTGCGTCCGGCAACCGTGCAAATCGCGAAAACTCATCGACCATCGATTTCAGCGACGAAACCTCACGCAAGATCGTCGCCGTGCTCTCGTGTACGACATCGCCGATCGGGCCTTTGTCATTGATTCGTTTGCCGATCCCCAGTTCTTCATGCCCTGTCCGGTCAAATCTTTTTGCGATACGCTCAGCCGAAAGCTGTATCGGCGTGAGCGGATTTTTGATCTCGTGAGCCATGCGGCGGGCGACCTCTTGCCATGCCGACGCACGTTGCGCAGCGATAAGCTCCGAAAGATCCTCGATCACAAGAACGACGCCGCTTTCCGCAGGTAGAGCCGACGCGGTTATCGCAACTGTCCGTCCGTCTGCCGCATTACCATCGCCGTTCGAATTAGCAGGTTTGAGAACCGTCTGATCCGACGCATTACCGACGCGGCGGGCTCGCCCGATCAATCTTTCAAAAACTTTCAGGTCGTCACCTTCGGCGAGATCCACTACAGAAACTCCGGCAAAATCATCTCCCTTTAACCCCAATATCTCTATCGCCGCACCATTAATAGTACTGACATGATCGTCCGGGTCAAACGAGATCACACCTGTTGGCAGCGTGTCGAGAACCGTCTCGATATATCGGCGGCGTTCGGCGATCTCAACGGCGTTTGCCTCGAGCCGAGCGGACATATCGTTAAACGCATTTACAAGGATCGCAAGTTCATCCTCGGCGAGTACATCGACGCGATGCGTGAGATTCCCTCGTGCGATCTCACTCGCCCCCTCGGCCAGTGCCTTGATTGGCGTCGTCAGCCCGCGAGCAACATAAAACGCTATCCACGACGAAGCAAACATCAGCAAAAACGTCAGCACCCCAAGCGTCAACAACCCGATGCTGCGGATCGTCGCCTGTTGCTTTCCGAGCCGATCCAATTCGGCTAACGCATCGCGGACGGCGGGCGTCTGTTCAGCCGTTCGTGTTTGCTGTAAGACCTGCTGCGGGATCTGGGAGAACCATCGCTCAAGCGCGCGATTCAAAAATAGATATGAAAACGCCGCCATCGCTATGATCGGTAGCAGGCTGACGGCAAAAAAATAGATCAGCAGCCGCGTCTTGATCTGTGCGCCAAGCTCAAACGTCCTCCGCTCGCGAATCAGCTTGATTATGCTCCGCAAAAAGATAAATCCGAATACAATGAACGCAATAAAATTGAGCGAAGATAACGCATACAGCATTATGAGATCGCTCGAAGACTCGATGTTAAATGTTTTCCAGAGATTCGATGATTGTAGGACAACGAGCAGCGTCAGCGTCGCGGCCATCAGCAAGCCAATGACCCACGGCATCTTTCGCCTTTTCACTTTCACGGCCCCGTTTTCCACGAGTGCAAGTTTAACACGCCCGCCTGTGGGGTAGAATCTGGGTTAGCCGGGCTAGCGTTTTTTAGCCGCAAATCAACGCGGATACGGGGGTTTCGTCAAATCTTAAAATTTAATGAAACAACTATTTTTCGACGACAAAGGGCAGATCCGCAGCGGCTGGCGGGCGGTGACATTTCTGTTTTCGTTTCTGCTAATAGCCTACGGCCTGATATTTCTGAGCCTGATCGTCCTCGCTCAACTCCAAGGAAGCGAATCGGTCACCGGTTATCTGCCGCTACTCATCCCGTTCACGATCTCGTCGATCATCGCGATACTGCTCGGCTGGCTATTTGCGAAGATATTTGAAAACCTGCCGTTTCGTGTACTCGGCATTTCGTTTCGCGGCAGTTGGTTTCGGAATCTTTTCGCAGGACTCGCGTTGGGCGGTGTAGCTATCGCCAGCGCGGTGCTTATTGCTGTGATATCGGGCGGTATGAGTTTGACGTTAAACCGAGATTCGTCAGGCTCGGCTATCGCAACGACGCTTGCGGTGACGCTCGTGATATTTATCGCCGGAGCCGTTTCCGAAGAGACGCTCTTTCGCGGTTATTTGCTGCAGACGTTTGCGAGGTCAAACCTCGTCGTCTTTGGCATCGGTTTTACATCGCTGCTGTTTGCGTTTGCCCACAACGCCAATCCCGACGCGAGCCGCCTGTCACTCGTCAACACTTTTCTTGCAGGCATCTGGTTCGCCCTCGCCTATCTAAAGACACGCGACCTGTGGTTTCCGCTTGGGTTACATCTGATGTGGAATTGGCTGCAAGGCCCGGTCTTTGGGATAAACGTAAGCGGCATCGCCCAATTCAGCCCCGACCCGCTCTTGCGGGCAACCGACTCCGGCCCCGTCTGGCTCACCGGCGGCAGCTACGGAATCGAAGGCGGCATCGTCTGCACGATCGCGATCGTTATCTCGATGGGATTGATCTACTTCCTGCCCGGACTCAAGCCCGACTCTCCGAGCTCTGCACCGACAACCGACAACTGACAACCGACAACTCTTAAGCAGTCTGTATTTTGAAGCTAATATCCACCGCTCTCGCCGAGTGCGTCAGACGTCCGACGGAGATCAGATCGACTCCGGCGTCGGCATACGAACGTACGCGGTCGAGGTCCATGTTGCCGGAGGCTTCGATGAGGACGGCGGGGTTCATGCCGCGGGCCATTTGGACTAATTTTGCGGCTTCGTCCGGAGTTTGATTATCAAGCATCACGATCTCGGCACCGGCGTTTATCGCCTCGCGAAGCTGTGCCCAGTTCGTCACCTCGACCTCGATCTTGTGCAGATGCCCGGACGTCGCACGTGCGGCCGCGACGGCCTCGGTGATGCCGCCGGAGAGGGCGATGTGGTTGTCTTTGATCAAAATGCCGTCGTCGAGGCCCATGCGATGATTCTTACCGCCGCCGATGGTGACCGCGTATTTCTCCAGCATCCTTAATCCCGGCGTCGTCTTACGCGTATCGACAATGCTCGCTCCGGTGCCTTCGATAGCTTTCACAAAAGCTCGCGTGAGCGTCGCGATGCCGGACATCCGCTGCAGCAGATTTAACGCAACGCGTTCGCCGGTGAGCAAAACGTCCGCGTAGCCTTTGAGCGTGCCAAACACCGTTCCTTCTTCGACCTCGTCGCCGTCGTTAAAAGTCGTTTCGATCTCAGTGATCTCCGGGTCGAGGTGAAAAAACACCGCCTCCGCCACATCAAAGCCGCAGATCACGAGAAACTCCTTCGCCAAAAAACGCCCTTGGCCGCGCGTATCCGGGGCGACGGTCGCACGGGTGGTAATATCGCCGCGGCCGATGTCCTCCGCCAAAAATTCGCCGATCGCCGACATCACATCGCCATTTTCAAGCCAGTTCATATGATTATCAGACTAATGCAGAAGCCCGCGCGTAAGCAAGGGCTTAACTCTCAAGTTGGATGTTAAGCCCTTACTAACGTGCGGGCTTCTGCAATTGGAAAAAGCCGCCCGATTGACATCTTTCGCGGTCAAAGTTATCCTCGTCGCATCACAACAGGAGACACGATCATGAAAAATCTATCCGCACTCGTTATCGCAGCCGCCGTTTTGTTCACCGCAGCGTGGGCGTGCAACATGAGCACGGCAAATATCAGCAGCTTTAAGACCTCAAAGGACCGCGAGGGCAAACAGGAATCGACCAGTTTCAAAGGCGGCGAGACCATCTACGGCCGTGCCGCGATCTCCAACAACATGGGCAAGGTCAAGATCAAACTAAAGATCACCGTCGATGACGTCCGCGGTATGGACAAAGGCGATATGGTCAAAGGCTCCGACGTCACCATCGACATGGACGGCAACGGCACCGGCATCTATTCGCTCGCGGTCCCCGTCGGCGTCAAAAGCGGCAAATATATCCTCACCGCCGATATGCTCAACGAAGCCGGCGAAACAAAGGATACAAAATCCGTCAACCTAAACGTCTCTGACGAATAATGCACTTTGTGAATGGTTTCAACACCTAGGAGTATCGCATTTCATCTCGGGAGCCTCGATCTTTAGGTATTTTGGGTTATTTTTAGATGGTAGTCTCGCGAAGCATTTCTTCCTGACCTTCGATCATGGTTTCTTCGATTTCTTTCAGCAATTTTCCATCGAGTGAATACCAAGTTCGGGTCGTGCGGATATATTTAACTATCGCGTAACCGTTTTGCGAGAATTTATTTGCTGTCCGCGTCGAAACAAGTGCGTGAGAGTTTGTCGTTTCTCCGTCGAGGTGAATAGCGGGGAGATAGCGAAACTAGTTTTTCACCTGCCCGCTCTGGATCCTTTGGTTTATTCCCGTTCCGCCGGAGTATTTTTGCCATGGCTCGTCATTTCGTTTCTCGAATAACGCCTTATCAACCCAAATTCTTTCTACCCGCGAAGGCTTGTCGTAGAACTTCTCATCGACAATTCGCCTTTTATCCGGTGGAATCAACTCAATAAGCGTTCTTTCCTGTAAAGTCGCCGCCTTTGCACGATCTTCGAAATATTCTTTCGTCCAAACCGAACGATAGTTGGCCGTTTTGAGTATTCCCGCAGCCTTCGCCTCCGCCGCGAGGTATTGGCTCTCAGGAATATCGTTCTTCAACGTAGTAACCTGCCCCGCCGCCGTAACCGCAACTAAGAAAAGCGTGAGAATAAGAGCAGTAAACTTCATAAACTATTTTATCGGAGCTTCGATCTTAAGTCCTTTCGGGTTGTATTCGTAGGTTGTGAGTTCGTTTGTGTAGTTGCCTTTGCCGGATTCGACGTTTTTTTGTTCGATACGGACTATTGCGGCTTCTGCTCCGACATAGACGATGTACGTCGTTGTACCCCAGAGAGCTCCCGGACGCGAGGTTTCGACGCGTTTGAGGATCGTCACGGGTTTGCCGAGCAGTTTTGCTTTCTGCGAGGTGTATTTGGTGTATTTGTCGGTCTCAACCTGGACGTCCGGGCCTACTGTCATGGACGGATAGCTCGGCAAAGGCGTGTCGCGGAACCATTCGCCGCCGTAACTTAAGGTATAACGCTGTCCGTCGACGATCACCCATTCCTTTTCGGACTTATTGCCGACGATATCGCTCAAAAAATGCGCGCGGCTGCGGTAAGGCGGTATATATTCCTCCGTCACCGTCGAAGTCTGCACCACCTTTCCCTTTTCATAGGTGACGCTCTTCTTGATCTCCCGCCGCGGCCTAATGCTCGACGCCCCAAACGCCGAACCCATCGCCGCGTTAAACTCCGCCGACGTCAACTTCTTGACCTGCCCCGCCGCCGAAACCGCAGCTAGAAACACCGTGAGAATAAGTACAGCAAACTTCATAATTATTTAATCGGAGCTACGATTGGTTTCAAGGGAATTCCGTATTCATACTTGTCGGTTTCGCGCACCGTAACACTTTTGGTCAGAGCTAACATCTTAATGATCGTCCGCTCGCGAATCGACATATCTTTATTCAGTACAAAACGATCTTCGGTCGCAAAGTTAGTCGCTGCTTTCTTTTCGGTCGCTTTTTCCTCAAATGTAGTTGTCCTTAGGTAAGTTAGAGAATCCTTTGTCGTTTCAAGTGCATATTTAGTTTCGTCCGCGTCATCCAACGGAGCCGGCGGATTTTGATAACAACCGGAGGTCTTCCAATCCATCGCATTTTCTCGACAGTATCTTACTCGTCCGATCTGTAGTGCCTCTGTAACATTAGTCGTCCCATTCCGAACAACAGTTTTGGTGTTGCGATAAGTGTCACTGGATAAATACTCAGAAATTTCCGTTCGGGAATATGTGACGTTCCCGTCAGATACACTTTCGTATTTTCTCGTTTCCCTACGCGGAAATACTGCTCGCGTCGCGGTGTGTCCTTGCTTAATGCCTTTCCAATAGTCCTCTTCCGTGATAGTCGCAGTCTGTGCAGATGCGGACTCAGTCGTCGCAAATACCACAAGGGCGAATACGATAATTGTCCATGAACGGAATTTCATATTATTGCAATGCCTCCAGATTATTATTGAGTGTCGCGATCTGGCTTTCTAGTTCCGTTGAGCGGTCGCGGAGTTCGGTTACTTTTTCGGCGGGGGCTCGGTCGACGAAGTTTGCGTTTGAGAGCTGGCCGTCGAGACGGGTTTTCTCTTCGGTGAGCTTGGCGATCTGGTTTGCGAGCCGTGTGCGTTCGACGTCAAAATCGATCAGCCCTTCGAGCGGCACGGCAAGCCGCGCGTCGTTCGTCACAGCCTTTGCCGACGCACGCGGAACGTCGAGTTCGTCGCCGATAACCAGGCTCTCGGCCTTTGCGAGCTTTAGTATCTGGGCTTCGTTGGCACGAAACACTTCCTGAAACGCCGCATCCGCCGCGACGTGCACCGTAAATTTGATCGCCGTCGAGATATTCATCTCGGCACGGATATTTCGCACCTTTTTGATCAACTCAATTACCGCCGACATCTCCGCCTCAGCCTGTGCATCGATCGCACGTTCGTCACCCGGCGGAAACGAAGCAAGCATAATGGTCGCATCCGCCCCCGCATACGCCGCGTGGTGCAGAGCGTTAGACGTCCCCGGCAGTTTCTGCCAAAGCTCTTCGGTCAGATACGGCATAAACGGATGCAGCATCCGCAAAGCGATCTCCATGATCGTAATGATCCGCGTCGTCGCCTCATGACTGCCGGCCGTGATCTCGTCTTTGACCAGCTCAATATACCAATCGCAGAAATCGTCCCAGAAAAAGTGATAAAGCAGCGAAACGGCTTCGTGAAACTGGTAGGTGTCGAGGGCACGGTTCACCGCGAGGGCAGTCTTATTCAAACGCGACACGATCCATTTGTCGGCCAGCGAATCAACGTCCATCAAACTCGCATGATCGACCGCCGCACCTTCGGCATTCATCAGGCAAAACCGCGTTGCGTTCCAGATCTTGTTGGCAAAGTTGCGATAGGTCTCGACGCCGACGTCGTTCCAGCGAATATCCGCTCCCGTCGCGATCGACGCAAGATAGATACGCGTCGCGTCCACGCCAAACTTGTCAAACATCTCGATCGGATCGACGCCGTTGTTACGCGATTTCGACATCGGCTTGCCATCTTTGCCAAGCACGGTACCCGTGATGACGCAATCCTTGAACGCGGTCTCGCCGACAAACTTTTTCGTCAGCATCATCATCCGCGAAACCCACAAAAACATGATGTCGCGTCCGGTGACGAGGACGTCCGTTGGCAGAAATGCCTTGAGGTCGTCTGTCTCGGTAACATCGCCGTTCCAACCGAATGTGGAGAAAGCCCACAAACCGGACGAGAACCATGTATCAAGCACATCGCTGTCCTGCGTGAGATCCCTGCCGCCGGCTTTCTCGTTCGCCTCTTCCTCAGTGCGGGCGACAAAGACATTTCCTTCCTCGTCATACCACGCCGGGATCTGGTGCCCCCACCAAAGCTGCCGCGAGATGGTCCAGTCTTTTAGATTTTCGAGCCAATTGGTATAAACCTTGGAATGCGGAACACTCGGCGAGAAATGCGGCACGCCTTCGTCACGCATAATGTCGAGAGCGAGGTCGCATCTCGTCCATCTTGACGAACCACTGCTCCGACAAGATCGGCTCGACCACAGTCTTGCACCGCTCGCACACCGGCAGAGTGATCTCGTAATCATCAACCTTTTCCAGCAACCCAAGCTCATCAAACATCGCCACAACTTTCTCTCGTGCGGCAAAGCGGTCCATACCGTCAAACTCAGCCCCGGCCGCTTCATTCATCGTGCCGTCAAGATTCATCACCAAAAGCTGTTCGAGGTTATGCCGCTCGCCTACGAGATAGTCGTTAGGATCGTGAGCAGGCGTGATCTGGACTGCACCGGTCCCAAACTCAGCATCGACATATTCGTCAGCGATGATGGGGATCTCGCGGTTCGTCAGGGGCAGCAGGATCGTCTTGCCGACGAGGTCTTTGTAACGCTTGTCACTGCCGTTCACGGCAACGGCGGTATCACCAAGCATCGTCTCCGGCCGCGTCGTCGCGACGGTGATCGTCTGGTCGCTGTCTTTGACCGGATATTTTAGGTAAGTAAGCTTTCCGTCCTTCTTCGTTTCCTCTTTTACTTCGAGATCCGATAGAACCGTCCTGTCTTTCGGGCACCAATTGACGATACGCAACCCGCGATAGATCCAGCCCTCGTCGTAGAGTGTACAAAACACATTACGCACTGCGAGCGACAGGCTCTCGTCCATCGTAAATCTATGCCGCGACCAATCGACCGACGCTCCTTCGCGGCGCATCTGCTCGGTGATGGTGTTGCCGTACTGCTCTTTCCACGCCCACGCACGTTTAATAAACTCTTCGCGGCCAATGTCCGTCGGCTTTTTATGCTCGTCCTTTTTAAGCTGCTCAACAACCTTGCGCTGAACGCTAATTCCCGCGTGATCCGTACCCGGTAGCCACAACGTGCGATACCCGAGCATCCGTTTCCAGCGAATCAACGAGTCCATGATCGTATGCTGCAAAGCGTGGCCCATATGCAGCGAACCGGTGACGTTCGGCGGCGGGATAACAATCGAATACGGTTTCGCCTCAGGATCCTGATTGATCTCAGGCGCAAAAAAACCGCTCTCTTCCCAGCGTTTGTAATGATGTTCTTCGGCCGATTTGGGGTCGTAGGCCTTGTCGAGTTCCATAAATTTCTATGCGGAAGCCCGCGCGTGAGCAAGGGCGTAACATTCAACACGGTGCGTGTTACGCCCTTACTTACGTGCGGGCTTCTGCAACACTATCCATTAAGTCTTATTGCCCTCTTCGAGCGCCTCGCGGATGAGTTTTTCGGCGATACGCGGGACGGCGTCCTGTGCGATCTCGCGAATGACGCGGTCTGATAGCTTTTCGACGACACGCTGGGCAATAAGTGCGATCAATTCTTCCGAAGGCTCATCAGCCGGTTCGACCGGAGCCGCAAATGGCGGCTCAACTTGCTCTTGCGGAGCCTCATCCGCAGGCTCAGTTTCAACCAAAGCAAATCTCGGCTCAAAACCCGAAACAACAGGGGCGGTCTCCTGTTCGACCACGGGTTCCGGCATTTCCTCAACCGGCGTCCAGTCAAAATCTTTGACGGTAGTCTGGATCGTCTCAGCGGTATGGATCGGCTCGGCGTCACCGTTGGCGTTCGGCCGAAGAGCCTCGATCATTTCGTCATCGAGAGCTGCGTCATCATATGCCGTCTCGATGCTTGGCTCGATCTCCTCGCTCGGATACGTTCCGTTAAACGGGTCTTCTTCGGTGTCGTAATCCTGGATCGGCATCGTCTCGGCAAAGCTGTTTTGGTACAACTCCTCGATATCAGCCGTCTCGGGCGTCGGGGCGGGCGACGACGAAATTAGCCCTAACAGGTCGTTGACACGGGCGACAAGATCGTGGATCGATTGAAACGGCTTTGTCAGGAATCCGTCAGCCTCGACCCGCTCTGCCTCGGTCTGGTCAAACGGTTCGAACGAACCGACAAGCAGCAGCACCGGAATGTGCCGCGTCGCCGCGTCCTGTTTGATCATCTCGCAGATCTGATAACCGTTCGGCCCCGGCATCTCGACATCGACGAGCACGATATCCGGCTGAACCTCGATAAATTTCTGCATCGCAGCTTCGCCGTCACCGGTCGAAAACACATCGACCCCGGCGTCGACAAACGACATCTCCACGACCTTACGGATCGTGACCGAATCATCAGCCAGTAATAATTTGGGTTTTGTCACAATTAAATCTTATCAGATTGACGGCGGTTTTCGCGACTGGTTTGCGAGGTCGGCGGCCAGCTTGATCGCGGCAATGAGGCTAGATTCGTCCGCCACGCCTTTGCCCGCGATATCGTACGCCGTCCCGTGATCAACCGAAGTGCGGATCAGCGGCAGCCCAAGCGTCACATTCACGCCGGAGCCAAACGCCAAGGATTTAACAGCTATAGTCGCCTGGTCGTGATAAAGAGCGACGACCGCGTCAAACTCCCCACCCGCACACCGCCCAAAGATAGTATCCGGCGAATACGGCCCGCTAACATTGATCCCGGCGGCTTTACATTGCTCGATAGCTGGGATGATCTCGTCACGCTCTTCGCTCCCAAACATCCCGCCCTCCGACGCATGCGGATTCAATCCCGCGACCGCGATCGTGATGTCACGTCCGAGTAGTTTCCTGATCTCACGATCCGCGAAACCGATCAGGTCAACTAGAGCCGTTGTTTTCACGCGCTCAATAGCCTTTATCAACGGCAGATGTGTCGAAAGCAAAACAACACGCAGCTTATCCGCAAAAAAGCTCATTCGAAAGTCTGTGGTGTCAGTAAGTTCGGCAATAAATTCTGTATGCCCCGGATAATTGTAACCGCCAAGAGCGATCGCCTTTTTGCTGATCGGAGCGGTACAGATCGCGTCGATCTTACCTTCACGCCAAAGTTCGACCGCTTTTACGATATATTCCGCCGATGCCTTTCCCGTGACGGCGGCATCAACGCCTATATTAAATTCCAAAGGCAGATTGTTGAGATCAACAATTTCGGTATCGTTGAGAGTTACATTAAGTTTCGAGGCAAGACCACGCAGATACTCCGCATCGCCGATCAATACGCACCGGCACACCGTTCGAACACCATCGTCTGAAATCGCTTTTAGCGTTATTTCAGGCCCAATACCGGCGGCATCGCCGATAGTGATTCCGACGGTTGGCAGATTATGAGATGAAATGGCCATTTCAGACCTAGATTAGCACAAGCGGGCGGGTTCTTAATGCAGAAGCCCGCACGTTAGTAAGGGCGTAACATCCAACTTGAGTGTTACGCCCTTACTAAAGTGCGGGCTTCTGCAAAAATGGTTAATCTGCATGCCGACGCATAAAGGTCGGCACGTCGAGATTTTCAACAGGTTCGAGATCATCAGCAACAAACGGAATATGTCTCGGAGCAACCGGAGCTGCTGTAGCAGCGGCCTCAGCGGCTTTTGGAGCCGGTAGCGTTGCCGCAACCTGCGAATCAAATCCAGTGGCGATGACTGTGATATGTATCTCGTCGCCCATGTCTTCTTTGATGACGCTACCCCAGATTATGTCAGCATTGTCGTCGGCCTCAGATTCGATCATACCGATCGCGTCCTCGACTTCGCCGAGCACCATATTAGGTCCGCCTGTGACGTTGATCAGAGCAGCTTTTGCACCCTTGATCGAATGTTCCTCAAGTAGTTTGTAATCGAGAGCGGCACGCATCGCCTTGGACGCGGCCTCTTCGCCATCGCCTTTACCAATGCCCATCAGGGCAACGCCCTTGCCGCGCATTACGGTGGTCACGTCGGCAAAATCGAGATTGATAATACCCGGCGTGATAATGAGGTCAGTAATGCCCTGAACGGCACGAAGCAGCACGTCATCCGCACGGCGAAACGCCTCCATGATGGTGATCTTTTCCTCGACCTCGCGGAGCTTTGAATTTGGAATTGTGATCAGCGTATCAACGCAACCGCGAAGTTCAGCCAGGCCCTTTTCAGCCTGTGCCATCCGCTTTTTGCCCTCGACCGCAAATGGCTTTGTAACCACAACAACCGTCAACGCGCCAAGCTCTATCGCAAGCGAAGCCACGACCGGTGCCGCACCCGTACCGGTTCCACCGCCAAGTCCGGCGGTTACAAATACCATGTCCGAACCCTCTAGCACGTCGAGCAATTTTTCGGTGTCCTCTAGAGCAGCAGCACGGCCTATCTCGGGATTCGACCCCGCACCGAGCCCGCGTGTCGATTTGCTGCCAAGTTGGATCTTCATCGGCGCTTTTGACGCGTTGAGAGCCTGCAAGTCGGTATTGGCGACTATAAATTCGACGCCCTTGATACCCGCATCGATCATTCGGTTGACGGCGTTACTGCCGCCGCCGCCGACGCCTATTACCTTGATCCGCGCTCCCGTTATTGGCGGTTCGTCGATAAACATTTTTATGCCGTTGGTATTCATTTCGAGGTCATCCATTAAGGTAAAGTTTCCCATAGCGGAAATTACAGATCAGTACAAAAATCAAATTCAGGGCGTGTTACTAAGTCGCTAGATATTGTGTTACCGGGAGAATATCATACAACCGTTTGCGGTAATTTCAAAACCGCTGTAACAATTATTTAAACTTATCGCGAAAATTTCCGAACCAATCCGCTACCTTTCGTACGGACGATCTATCCTCACGCCCGCCATGCCGTAATTGGGTATGCATCGACCGCAGAGCCAGCCCGCAAGCCGTCGCAAACGCCGGACTTTGCACCTCTTCGACAAGGCCGCCAAAATATGTCGGCTCGATATATCCGACCCGCGTCGGAGCATCAAATATCTGCTCGGCGATCTCAGGCATTCCTCGAACAAGCGATGCCCCGCCCGTCAAAAACACACCGCCCGAAACCTGTGCCTTGGCCTCGCGCAGCTCTTTTGCGATGTGCTGCATCAGCTCGACCGCACGCGGCTGCATGATGTCGCAAAGGATCTCTTTTGACAGCTCACGCCGCTCGCTGCGCCCAAAAGATTCGATCTCGATCAGCTCTTGCCGCTCGTCCTCTCCAATGAGAAATGACGCAACGCAGCCGTGCTGGTGCTTGATCTTGTCGGCCTCAGGTATGGAAACACGCAACCCCGTCGCGATGTCGCGAGTAAAAAGCATCCCGCCAAACGGGAACACCGCTGTGTGCTGCACCGCCCCGCGGCCAAATATCATCAGGCTAGTGATCTCAGAGCCCATATTGACGACCGCACAACCATATTCTTTATCGTCGTCGGTCAAAACGCTCTCGGCAGCAGCAAGCGGCTCAAGAACGAGCTTTTCGACCTCGATACCGGCACGGGCAACCGCCTTTTCAAGATTCTGTCTCACTGCACTCGGACTCGTGACAATGTGGACAAGAGCCTCTAACCGAGAGCCGTTCATGCCGACCGGCTCAGTGATGCCGTCCTGTCCGTCGATGATAAATTCCTGCGGCAGACGGCTGACTATCTCCCATAATCACGCAACGCACCTGATCGGTTCCTATATCAAGCCCGACTGCTTGGATCTCATTACTCATATTGACACTCAAAATTCGAGATACTGTATCACCGGCGAAGCCCCGCCGACATTGACCGATTTGATCTTTGCACCTTTGCCCGTGACGACCTCGATAGCAGTTTTTAGGCTTTTGCCAAGGCTGTCCTTTGCGAGCAAGACGGAGATCGTCCGGCCAGAATCCTCAACCACGGCAGTCGGCTCTCTGATATCGGTCAGGTCAACCTGTTTTACACGTGCCATGAGATCAAACTGCTTCCACTCGTCAAGCATTTTCTTGTAGAGCTTAAGCCGCGCAATATTCTCAGCCGGTGCTTTTTCGGTCTTCGCCTCGTCCCAACCATGAAGAACAAAAGGAAAATCTTTATCGCCGCCATTCATCGCCGAGAGGATCGTGCCTTCGCCATCAACCAGAAAATCACCAGCTTTCAGATGAACTATAGCCTGCGGCACACGCTCGACGACATCAACACGAATCCCGGCGGGCAGCATCCGCGAAACTGACGCAGACTTTACAAACGGAAATTTCTCTATCTTTAACCTGATATCCGCAAGATCGGCGTTCCAAACGCCCGGTTTTTCTGTCTCAGACGCTACAATACGGCGAATATCTTCAGCCGGAGTCCGATCCGTGCCGCGAACCTCGATGTTGCGAACCTTAAAAAATTGCGAATCCGTAGCTGAGCGGTAAAACGTAAAACCAAGCACCGCGATCGCAATGATCAGCACTCCGCTGATCGCAAGCGGCAACCCAAAACGGCCAAAATTCTGCGACACGCCACCACGTGACAGTTTCGACGACGTAATGCGACGCTTCGCGGGCGTCGTTCTCGACCTTGTTGTTGCTCGTTTCTTTTTCGCCATTTCAGAAATTAATTTCTTTTCTTCAACTCTTCCACGATCTCATCCGAAAGCCGCGTAACACTGCCAGCTCCGAGCGTAATGACAAGATCGCCCGGCTGCAGATGCTCACAAACCTTTGCAGTCGCGGTATCGATATCACCAATATAAGTCACATTCTTGTGCCCAAAACGCTTGATGTTTTCAGCAAGCACCTCAGCCGTAATGCCCTCGATCGGCTGCTCGCTAGCGGCGTAGATGTCCAGCAAAAACAACACATCGGCATTGTTAAATGCCACGACAAAATCGTCCATAAGCTCCTGCGTTCGCGAATATCTGTGCGGTTGAAAAACAACGACGTTCCGCTTGCCGCCCGAACTATTCTTTGCCGCGGAAAGCGTCGCAAGGATTTCGGTCGGATGATGGCCATAATCATCGACAACCGTGACGCCGCCGGCCTCGCCTTTGAACTGAAACCGTCTGTTAGCGTTCTTAAATCCTTCAAATGCCGACACGATCTTTTCGAACGGGACTTCCATCTCAAGTGCAACAGCCGTCGCCGCTAAAGCATTATAAACATTGTGCTTACCGGGAACAGGGAGGTGCATTCGCCCAAGATCTTCACCGCGTTTCCAGACTGAAAACGACGAGCCAAAAGCGTCGTCATATTTGATATCGTGGGCCGAAACATCCGCCTGAGCCGTCATGCCGTAGGTCACGCGGCGGCGCTTAATGTTCGGGATTATCAACTGAACATTCGGGTCGTCCAGGCAGATTATCGCCGCTCCAAAAAACGGCACTTTGTTTACAAAATCCGTAAAACATTGCACGACATCGTCCATGCCCTTGTACGATTCCATGTGTTCTTTGTCGATGTTTGTGACCACCGCGATCGTCGGGTACAGCATCAAAAATGACCGGTCGCTCTCATCGGCCTCGGTCACGAACCAGTCGGACTGTCCAAGCCTTGCGTTCGAACCCAGAGTCTCGACCACACCGCCGACCACAGTTGTCGGATCAAACCCGGCGTGACCAAGGATCGTGGCGACCATCGAAGTCGTCGAGGTTTTGCCGTGCGTACCCGAAACTGCAACGGCATAGGGCTTTAACACCATCAGTTCGGCAAGCATTTCGGCACGCGGGATTACCGGAATTCCCTTTTCCTTAGCGATAACAACTTCAGGATTGTCCTCTTTGACCGCCGAAGAATACACCACCACTTGTGCGTCACCGACATTCTCAGACGCGTGGCCGATGTAGATCTTTATTCCGCACTCAGTCTCAAGCCGGTCCGTATTTTTCGACTTATTAGCGTCAGAGCCGCGCACCTCAAACCCAAGATTCGACAAAACCTCAGCGATGCCGCTCATCCCAATGCCGCCGATGCCAATAAAATGTATGCGTTTTACGTGTCTAAACATTTAATTTCAACTCTTCGATCAGATTTACTGTTTTCTCCGCCGCGTCTTGTCTGCCTAAAGCTTTCGCAGCCGTTTCCATCTCGGTTATTGTGTCAGGCGAACCGATCAGCTCTGCGATCGCTTCCGCAAGTGCGTCACCTGTCAGATCGCTTTGCAATATCATCTTCGCCGCGCCCGCCCGCTCAAGAGCCTCGGCATTTTTACGCTGGTGGTCGTCAGCAGCAGTCGGCAGCGGTACCATTATCGACGCCTTACCGGCTGCCGCAAGCTCCGCACAAGTCGTCGCACCGGCTCGGCAGATGACGAGGTCGCTCTTGCCAAATTCAACAAAGATATCCGATATATACGGCCTCACATCCGCCCCCGAAAAAGCCGAATCAGCATACGCCGACTTAACATTATCAAAATCCGACTCGCCCGTCTGATGTGTGATGGTCAATTTTCCGACAAACGGTTTTAGCTTTTGCAGCCCGGCCGTCATTGCCGTATTTATCGCCTTAGCTCCCTGCGAACCACCAAAAATAAGGACGTGAAATTCGTCCGTTCTATGCCTTGCCGCAACGTCAAAAAACTCTTGTCGAACCGGATTACCGGTAACGACACCCTTTTTGCCAAAAAAAGCCAAAGCCTCATCAAACGTCAAAGCAGCCTTATCAATAAACATAGCCAGCCGCCGGTTTGTAAATCCCGGCAAAGCATTCGAATCCATCACGAGCGTCGGCACGCCCATTATCGCCGCCATTAGCAGCACAGGCCCCGATACATAACCACCCGCACCGACTACGACGTGCGGACGAAACTGACGGATGATCCGCCGCGCTTCTACAAAACTCTTCGGCAGCACCGAAAGCCCTTTGATCTTACCGACAAGCCCAACGTTCTTAAGCCCTGCGCTGTTTATCAACGAAAGCTGATATCCGCTATCAGGAACGATCTTTTTCTCAAGTCCGCGTGCCGTGCCGACAAACAGCACTTCGGACTCGGCATCTCGGGCCATGATCTCGTTCGCCACGGCAATTCCCGGATAGATATGTCCGCCGGTCCCGCCGGCTGCTATCAATACTTTCATTTCTTGCCACTTCGTCGCTTTGCGACCCGCCTTTCAGGTTGATCTTCGACCGAGCCCGCAAATCTGGAGATACTCAATAATATACCTACGCCGATCAGCGTCACCACAACCGACGAACCGCCGTACGAGATGAACGGCAGCGGTATTCCCTTTGCCGGCAGTATCGAGATCACGACGCTGATGTTAAAGAGCGCCTGTACGATGATACCGGTGATTAGGCCGATGCCGAGCAGCATCCCAAATCTGTCAGGCGCCATCACTGCCGCTCTCGCACCGCGCCACAACAACAAACCGAACGCGATAACCACCGCCAATGTTCCTACCAACCCCAGCTCCTCACCCACTACCGAAAAGATAAAATCCGAGTAGGGATACGGCAGATAAAACAGCTTTTGGTGCCCCTTAGCAAACCCTTCGCCCAACACGCCGCCGGAACCGATCGCGTAAAGCGATTGGACGACCTGATATGCCTCGTCGTCGGCGTATTTGAACGGATCCATAAACGCCATCATTCGCTGCATCCGAAACGGAGCAAGCAAAATAGCCAGCGTCCCGCCCACGACCATAACTCCCGCGACCGCTCCAATGTGGACAAGTCTCGCTCCGGCTGCAAAATAAACCGCCGAAAATATCGCACATAGGACGATCGTAGTACCAAGATCTTTTTCAAGGAACACAAGCCGCCAAGTAGGCCCAAACCCAATAAACACGGCAAAACCGTTTCGCGAATGCTGCCGACAACATCCTCTTTTTTCGTCAGGTAATACGCAAGGAATATCGGCAACGCGAGCTTTGCAAGCTCGGACGGCTGAAACGAAAATCCCGCAATCCTTATCCAACGTCTCGCCCCGTTTATCTCAGGGAATCCAAAAACCGCGAGCAGCAAAATGCAGGTGAGAGTAAGACCGCAATATACAACCCATGACTTTTCAAAAAAATGATAGTCAATGCGGCTAACGACGTACATTGCGACCAGCCCGATCAGCGTAAACCCTATCTGCTTATAAAAATAGGTGTTCTGGCTGACGCTGTCCGTCTCTTTCAGCGAAAACATCGCCGACGCACTGTAGACCATCATCGCGCCAAACAGCGCGAGCATCGCCGCGATGCCAAACATAAACCAGTCTATGTTTCGTTCCTGAGCCATTTTCAAATTTCAGATATCTGACCTCAAATACCTTTCTCTGCATCACCAACAGACATTTTCAAAACCGCGTTTTTAAATACCGTTCCTCGTTCCTCAAAACTCTTGAACATATCAAAACTCGCACAAGCCGGAGCCAATAACACAGCGTCGCCGTTCACAGCGGCTTTAAATCCCTTATCGACAGCATCTTCCATCGTGCCCGCACGAATAATCTCTGCGCATCCGGTTAGCTGCGATTCGATATTGTCCGCATCCTCACCGATCAACACTAGTGCCCGCACAGAGCTTTCGATCAGCGGCACAAGGGGCACGTAGGGGGCATTTTTGCCTTTGCCGCCGAGGATAAGTATCGTTTTCCCCTCGCCGCCACTCAGAGCTTCGAGGGCTTTTGATGTCGCATCGACCGAGGTCGCTTTCGAATCGTTGTAAAATCTCACGCCATCGATCTCGGCAACAAATTCGATGCGGTGTTCGACGCCTTTGAAATTTCTGACCGTCTCACGCATCGATTCCGGATCGGCTCCGCAAGCGAGACCCGCAGCAAACGCCGCCAACACATTCTCGACATTGTGTAGCCCCTTCAAAAAAATATCTTCGCGTGTCGTCAGCACCTTATCCTTGCCGTTTGCCCGACAGACCAGCTCATTTCCCCGCAGAAAAAGCCCGTCTTCAAGCTCGCGTTTGACGCTAAACATCACGACATTTGCGAGCAAACCGTTCGCCCAGTCAGCTGTTATAGGATCGTCGGCATTTAGCACCGCAACGTCGTCCGCTGTCTGGTTCATGAAAATACGGTGCTTTGCGAGAGCATATTCGTGAAAGCCTTCGTAACGATCAAGGTGATTTGGCGTTACGTTCAAACAAAGCCCGACATTTGGCCGAAAATCGACGATCGTCTCAAGCTGAAAACTCGATAGCTCAGCAACCGTCCATCCATCATCCTGCGATGTTTCTGCGAGAGTCAGCAAAGCCGTGCCGATATTGCCGCCGACCTGCGTCGGAATACCCGCATCTTTGAGCAACTCGCCGATCAGAGCGGTCGTCGTCGTTTTGCCGTTAGATCCGGTGATCGCGACAATGCGGCCTTTCATAAAACGAAAAGCTAGCTCAACCTCGCCGATAACCTCGCCGTCTTTGCGGTCGACGTATCGAGCGGGTATCGTGTTTGTCGGCACTCCGGGCGAAATGACGACCAGATCGATCTGATCGAGCAGCCACGACGGAATATCGCCGCCCATCAGTCCGACATTCAATTCAGTTTTCAAAGATCTAGCCGCATCGGACCAGCTTTCAACCTCGCGTTTATCGTGCAGAGCAACCGTCGCTCCACGCTCCGCCAGAAACCTCGCCGACGCCACGCCGGACTTTCCGGCTCCCAAAACCAGTGCTTTTCTGCCTTCAATGATCATCAATTCCCGATCTTGGTCCACTTTGGTCCACCCTGGTCCATCTTGGTCCACCTGGTCCGGACCGGACCAAGAATTACGCTACCGCAGTTTCAGAGTCGACAAACTCAACAACGCAAACAGTATAGCCACGATCACAAACCGAAATACGATCTTTGGTTCTTTCCACCCGGACATCTCGAAATGATGATGCAGAGGCGTCATTTTGAATATCCGCTTACCGGGTTGCCCGCCGCGTTTGGTTAGTTTGAAGACCGAAACCTGCATCATCACCGACAAAGCCTCGATGATAAACACGCCGCCGATAAAGGGCAGCAAAAACTCTTGCTTGGTCAGAATGGCGACCGTACCCAATGCTCCGCCGATGGCAAGCGAGCCGACATCGCCCATAAAAACTTCTGCCGGCGGTGCGTTGTACCACAAAAATCCGAGACTCGCTCCGACCATCGCCCCGCAAAAAACGGTCAACTCTGCCGCGGCCGGATTATGCGTGATGTCGAGACGCTCGGCCCAACGCGAATCGCTCGCGATATACGTCAGCCCCGTCAAAGCGGACATCGCGATAAATGTAACGCTGATCGCAAGTCCATCGAGCCCGTCGGTCAGGTTCACCGCATTCGAAGACCCGAGCAAAATAAACGCAATAAAAAAGAAGTAAATTATCGGCCCAATATAGCTGATGCCGTCGATCTCGGACGTCGCTTTGAGAAACGGAACGCTCACATTCCAGGGATAATTGCCCCACGCCCACAGCACTCCCCAGACGAGCAATGCGGTCAACAATTGTCCGGCCAGCTTTTGCTTTCCGGTCAGCCCGAGGCTGCGTTTTTTGACGATCTTGATCCAATCATCAGCAAAACCAACCGCCGCAAACAGCGTCGTTGCACCGAGAGCGATCCATAGATACAGATTGTCAGGCCGCGCCCAAAGTATCGTCGAAAGAAAAACAGAACCGATGATCAGCACTCCGCCCATCGTCGGCGTTCCGCGTTTTTCCTGATGCGACGCCGGCCCCTCTTCGCGGATCTCCTGGCCAAATTTAAGGTCAGCAAGCTTTCGGATGACCTTGCCGCCAAAGCAGCAGCGAGATCAGCAGCGAAGTGATCGCCGCCATCGCCGTCCGAAACGTAACATATTGGATAACGTTGAGCCCTTTGAAAATATAGGACTCGCTGTTTTTTCCATATTGCAGGAAAAGAAATTGATATAAGAAGTAATAAAGCATCGCTTTTGTTTCAGATCTGCAATTTCAAATTTGAAATACGCTTTTTCGGTACATCTGAAAAACGCATCGCTTGCAGCTTAGCCCTTATCCTCCAATGCAAATTTTTCCAACAACTTCTCGATAAGCTTTTCAGTCCGCACACCGCGCGAACCTTTGACCAAGATCACATCGCCTTTTGTTACAAGAGTCGCTACGATCTCGCCCGCTGCGTCAGAATCTACTGCAAACTGCGAATGCTCAAGCCCTGCAGATTTTGCACCATCCACCAATTCCTGCCCAAATCCGCGAACACCGACAAGCATATCAACGCCGCTGGCCGCTATCGCTTCGCCCGTATCGCGGTGAATATTTGCCGCATCCGGCCCAAGCTCAAGCATCTCGCCTGCGACGATGATCTTTCGCTGCCCGCTATTGCTCCCCTCGACAAGTGTTTTTGCCATCGAAAGCAGCGCCGTGGGATTTGAATTGTACGAATCGTTTATTACGGTAAATCCATCCGCAAAATGCAACACCTCGCCCCGCTGCGGTGGAGGTTCGACAGTCTTCAGGCTCTCGGCAACGTCGCCGACGGTCATCCCGAAACTACGTCCGACTGCCGCTGCCGCCAAGGCATTAAGAATGTTATGTTTACCGTTGAGCGGAAACGTTACTTCTGCACGTTCGTTGTCGAAAACGAGCGTAAATGTCGTGTGGCCGAATCGCTCAAATCTGATATCTTCCGCCCGAACATCCGCAGCATTTTCAATGCCGTATGTGATCGTCCGGCCTTTGCTGAGCGGTTCCATCGCCGCGACACGAGGGTCGTCTGCGTTCAATATCGCAGTTCCGCCGACCTTCATGCCCTCGACAAGCTCAGCCTTTGCCTGTTGAATCCTTTCGATCAAACCTAAATGCTCGATGTGTACTGGCAACACATTTAGCTCAACCGCGACATCCGGCGGCGTTATGCGGCACAAACGGGCGATCTCGTTATTTGGAGTGGACATTCCCATTTCCAAAACGGCAACGTCGTAGCTTTTATCGTTCGCCAAGTTGATGACGGTCAACGGCAACCCGAGACCGTTGTTGTAATTTTTGACATTACGCAGCACCTTGCGGCCACTCGATGCCAAAACATGTGCAGTCAGCTCTTTAGCCGTGGTTTTCCCGGCACTTCCCGTGACAGCGATAACAGGCTTGTCCCATTCGAGATAGATGCCGTGTGCCAACCGCTGAAACGCCGCAATGGCATCATCGACAAAGATCAGGCGTTCAAGAAACGGTTCTAATACCGCTTTGTGTTCTACATACCGATCCTCACGAACGACGCAAGCGACTGCACCTTTTTCAAATGCCGCCGGGACAAATTGCGTCGAATCGTCAAAGTCTCCGTTAAAACAATTGTTTTTGTATTCGGGCTGCGAGAGGGCGAAAAATATACCGCCCGACTGAACTTCACGCGAATCGATAGCAAAAGAACCCACTTCGCGGCCAAGCAAAGCGGGGTCTAGTGTGGACGCCTGAGCGTTCATATATCCGATGGCGGTTTCAAGTTTCAAGTTTTCGTGTCTACCGGTTCTGCGATCTCTTTTAACGTCATCCGCCGTTTGAATATGGCGGTCATCTTGCCTTTTGCATCAATCTTTTTGTCGGTCGTTTTCTTGATGTCCTTTGTCTTGTTCTTATCAGCCGGGTCGGTTGGCTTAGCCGTCGTTCCTTTTCCGTCTTATCGCCGGGTTTTGCTTTTATAGCGTCAACCGGCGGTGTTTCAGGAATATCGTTGATTGCAACCAGCGTCTCTTGTTTGAAAGGCGCATCTTTTGCGACCTTCATATCCTCAAGGATCTGCTGTGCCACCTCGCGAAAAACCGGCGCCGAAACCATGCCGCCATCGCGTCCGCCGTCCTTTGGCTCATCCATCACGACCGCAACGACGATCTCAGGGTTGTCAGCCGGGGCCATACCGATAAAAGACGAGATATATTTGGTTGAATCGACCGATTTCGATTTCGCGTTAAATTTCCACGCCGTGCCAGTTTTGCCCGCTGCGGTATACCCGTTTAGCTGTGCCCTCTTGCCTGTTCCGGTCAGCACGACCTGTCTCAACATCGTCCTCAGATCTCGCGCAGTTTGAGCGCTGACCACCTGTGTTTGCTTAGGTTCGGCGATCGTTTTCGGTTGCTCATTTGAGCCGCGAATTTCCTTGATAATGTGAGGTTGGACCCTAACTCCGTCATTTGCTATCGTCGCAAAAGCCCCTGTTATTTGCAACGCCGTCACGTCAATTTCATAGCCGATCGACATTGAAGCAAGAGAGTCGCCATTCCACTTTTCAGGCGACCTGACGAGCCCCTGTATCTCGCCGGGCAATTCAACACCTGTCCTGGCACCAAACCCCAAACGCTGCACCAGCGAATAGAAATCGTCCTTGCCTACACTTAGGCCAGTTTTGATTGCACAGACGTTGCTCGAATGAGCGAGAGCCTGTGAATAATTGACGCGTCCGACGCCGTGTGAATCGGTGAATTTATGATCCGCTACCGTGATCGTGCCGTTACCGGCGTCGATAATGTCTTCTGGCTTAAAGAGATGTTTTTCCAGCGCCGAGCCGTACGTGATCAGCTTAAAAACCGACCCCGGCGAATAGACAGACTGGATCGCTTTGTTGCTGATATGCTCCGAGGCGGCCTCAGTAATTATGTTCGGGTCAAACGACGGATAATTTGCCATCGCAAGTATCTCGCCCGTCTTTGGCACCATCACGATGACCATTCCCGACTTTGCACCCGATGCACGCACCTGCTTTTCCAAAGCCTGCTCGGCCATATACTGATAGGCCGAGTTGATCGTCAGCACGATGTCGCTAGGTTTGGAGCGTTCGGAGGTAGTCTCGTCATAGACGCGTCCGAGCCGGTCGCGCTCTTGCAATGTCTTGATCACGGCCCCGTGCAAGATATCGTCCTGCGACTGTTCGACACCGGCCTTGCCCTCGTCCGCAGCATCGCTAAACCCGATAACCTGCGCCGCGAGAGTGTTGTAAGGATAGCTGCGTTTTTGATCATCTTTCCAGTGAAGTCCTGTAAAATTAGGCAGATCGCCTTTTTTCAGATCGGCGGTGTCGAGAGCTTTGTTGTATTTTTGAGCAACTTCGTCATCAAGCTTTTTAGCGATAGCTACATATTTTTTATTGCCTTCTTTCCCCTGCCGCAGTTGAGCGGCAAGCTGTCCGGCATCAAGCTTGAGAGCTTTCGCGATCGCTTTAGCCGCCGCGTCGGTGTCGGTGATCTCAGATGGATTGGCGTAAAGCGTCTTGACCGGCAGGCTCATCGCGAGAGCACGTTCGTTGCGGTCAAAGATCGTCCCGCGCAGCATTCGGTCATGTTTGACGTCTTGGCGCAGGTCGACGGCCTTTTCCTTGAGCCACGCGTGTTGGGTTACTTGCAGATGAAAAAGCCGCACGCTGATACCGCCGATCCACAGCACAAAGAACGCGACGATCAGCATAAATCGTGTAAAAGCGACCTGACGGAGATTTTTCTTACGGGATTTCGGAGATCTTTTCATGACGCTGCTTCCTGATCGAAAATGAAAAAGAATTATTCGGCTGACATTGTACGTTTCGGCTGACTCGCGGTCTTGTTGTTCTTAACAAGAGCGGTTGTCACAGCTTGCGGCACCGGCTTGACCAAAGCCGTTCGCACGATCAAAGATTTGTCAGGAGCGGCGGCAGTCGCTGCGGCGGTAGGAGGAACACCCTTGTCTTTCGTAACCGAGGTCAACTGTGCCATTTGCGGCTGATCGGCACTCGGCTCGCCAAATCCAACCTTCTTCGCGGCCTTTTTGATCTCCATCGGCGAAGAAGATATCTCACGCGCCAGCAATAGGCGGCGTTTTTCACTTTCGAGGTCATCGATCTGCTTGCGCAGACGCGAATTCTTCATCCCGTAATCCATCGAAGAAAAGTGCTGACGCCCGGCAAAGAAAAATCCCGATACGACCAACAGGCCGCATACAAGGATCAACGCGTAAGTCCGCCCGCGTTTTTGTTCGCTCTGCCGTCTTGCTGCCGCTTTTCTCTTGATCATTTGGGTTCCTCCGGGTCTGATTTACTGCTCTAACTTACGGCACGCTCTCAGCTTTGCACTGCGTGAGCGTGGATTTTCAACAATTTCTTCGTCGGTCGCGGTGACCGGTTTGCGTGTCAATATCTCGACCTTTTTCGCGGCACCGCACATACATTGCGGTATTCGCGGAGGGCAAAAACATCTGCCCGAAAGCTTTTGGAACGCCTGCTTTACGATCCGGTCTTCCAGTGAGTGAAAGGTGATGATCGCGAGCACGCCGTTAGTTTTCAAAATATCTACCGCATCCGTCACAAACTGCTCGATGATGTCTAGCTCACCGTTGACCGCGATCCTCAGTGCCTGAAACGTCCGTGTCGCCGGATGTATCTTGTCCTTTGGGCTGGTGCGGACCGCCCTGCGGACCAGATCGGCAAGCTGCGTCGTAGTCTCGATCGGCTCGCCCTGCTCTCTCTTTTCAACAATCCACTTCGCGATCTTTCGCGAGACACGCTCTTCGCCATACTTATATATAATGTCGGCGATCTCTTTTTCGTCAGCCGTAGCGAGCAACTCGGCGGCCGTCATGCCGCCAGATTCCGCGTCCATCCGCATATCCAGCGGAGCGTCAAATCTAAAACTAAACCCCCGCGTCTCGCTATCAAGCTGCAGCGACGAAACTCCAAGGTCCGCCAAGATCCCGTCCGCCCTCGCCTTACCCACCGCCGTTCGAATGTCCGCAAAATTTGCGTGAACAAACTTTACCCGCTTGCCGTAAGCCTTAAGCCGCGTTTTCGCGATCTTCATTGCAGTCGTATCCTGATCAATGCCAATGACCGTCGAATCCGGTGAAGCAGCGAGCATTCCCTCGGTGTGCCCGCCAAGCCCAAGCGTCGCATCCACATACAGCCCACCTTTTTCCGGCTCAAGAAAACCCAAAGTCTCCGCGAGCAGAACGGACCGGTGTGCATTTGCGGCGTCAGATTCCGGCATATTCAAAGATCACTTTTCGGGTCGCATTCGTGCAGTTATGCATTTTGAAATTCATGCGAACGGTTCCCGGCGCCATCGTTATTGGCGCTTATGCTATTAAACAGTTGTATTAGTTGTTGTGTGTTTACCTCGAAAGCCATATCGAGGTTATTTATACAGCAAATGAATAATACGCCGAGTGTTCGAGCTCTGTCAAGAGAATATTTCGCCAAAATATTTAATCATGCGTTTAAATGATTTGGCACCAAAACGACTGCCCATTTTGGGCTGTTTTTGTGTTTTCTTTGGGCTCTGATATAGGATAATATGCGACCCGCTCGAAACGCCTGATGACGCCCTTATTTTTACAGTTAATAATTTTCGGCCTGCTTGCCGCGGCGGCGAACGTCCTCGGCGGGCTCGTGCTGTTCCCTTCGCAGTTGCATCAGAGCTACAAACGCTTTCTCAAATACCTGCTCGCGCTCGGAGCCGGGTTCATGCTGGCGGTGGCTTTGTTTGAGATATTGCCCAAAACGATCACGATCTGGCAGGCTGCAAATCCCGGAGACCCTGAGAATCTTTACATGCCGATGATGCTGCTACTCGGCGGATATCTGCTCACTCAGTTTGTCGAACACACCATCGCCCCGCACTTTCACCTTGGCGAAGAGATGCATTGCGACGACGACGACCACTCGCACGATCTGATCTCGCCCCGCTCGGCGTACACGGCGGTCGGCGGGCTGCTGGTACACACTTTCTTTGACGGGGTAACGATCGCGGCGGCTTCGCAGATAGACGTCAAGGTCGGCTTTCTCGTATTCATCGCCGTCTTTTTGCACAAATTCCCCGAAGGCTTTACGATCGGCTCGATGGTCATGGCCGCCGGCAAAGGCCGTCGTCAGGTAATGATCGCGACCTCGCTAATGGGGCTGACGACGTTTCTCGGTGTAATGATCTTTTACTTTATCGGCACGAATGCCGGTGCAGCCGTCGCCTACGCCCTACCCGTCGCCGGAGGCGTCACGCTCTACGTCGCCGCCAGCGACCTCATCCCCGAAGTCAACCACCACGGCGGCAACAGCGTCTGGGTGTCCCTGGCAGTCTTCGCCGGCGTCGCCCTATTCTTCGGCACACACGAGCTCCTCCATATGGCGTCGGGTCAGTAGATCAATATGTTGGTCCGGTCCGGACCAGGTGGACCAGGGTGGACCAACCTATAAAAAATCTAATTTATTGAAACTTAGCAGTGTGGCAGTCGTAATTAATTACGGAGGCAGATTGGACACGCGATGAGAGAACCTTTATTGGCTGGCATACTTAGTTTACTGATACCCGGGCTCGGGCAGATCTATAATGGCCGGATACTGATTGGCATTATTTGGTTAATACTGACCGGTTTTTCGTGGATCGGATCGGTTGGCGTATTGGGGTGGATCATCCATCTATTCGCTGCTTGGTGTGCGTACAGTTTTGCAAAGGAAAATCCTGTCAGGGTCTAGTTTGGCTTCACGATCCTCCTCTTCGCCCGGCGTCTGATGATGCCGGGCTTTTTTAATAGTGAACAGTGAATAGTGAACAGTAAGGATCAAGTAAAGACTTTGGACTTTGGACTTTGGTCTTGGGACATCTGTATTATTGAGCATTGCTTTTATTGTCGGTGGACAGGGTACGGCTAACGCCGTCTCTACTGACTACCGACTACTGACTACTGACTACTGTTAAATCATGGTTCGAGAAGGGATACCTTTTATTTTGATACCGGTCGTGATCGCGGCGGGGCTTGGGTGGTTTGGGCTGTGGCCGGTCGCGGTGGTTTTTGCGGCGGTCGCGCTGTTTATGATGTATTTTTTCCGCGACCCGCAGCGCGAGGTGCCGCAGGACGCGGATCTGATAGTTTCGGCAGCGGACGGCGTCGTGACGCGGATCGACCTGACCGATACGACCAAGCTCGTGAGCGTATTTTTATCGCCGCTCGATGTCCATATAAACCGCTCGCCGATCACCGGCACGATCAAAGAAATTAACTACACACGCGGCAAGAAAATGCCCGCGACCAAGGACGAAGCGAGCCTGGTGAACGAGCGAAACGCGCTGGTCATCGAGGGCGAGGGCTTGACGGTGACCTGTACGCAGATCGCCGGAATCCTAGCGCGGCGGATTGTCTGTTGGCCAAAAGCAGGGGATAATCTGATTCGCGGACAAAAATTTGGGCTGATCAAGTTTAGTTCGCGGACCGACCTATTAATGCCCGCTTCGGTCGAGCTGATGGTCAACGTCGGCGACCGAGTAAAGGGCGGAGAAACGGTGATCGCGAGGCGATCAGTGACGAATGACGAGTGACAAGTGACGAGACAGGAAAGTCCTGTAACCGTTTACCTGTCTCCTGTTACTGATTTTATGGCAGACGAGAAAGACAATCGACCACCTCACCGTGGTATTAAAAAAGGCCTCTATGTGATCCCGACTCTTTTCACCGCGGCGAATGTTGCGATGGGTTATTTGGCGATATTGTCGTCGATCCGCGGCTTTCATTTATCTGCGTCTGACCCCGCTCTTGCGGCAACCTATTTCAACTCCGCAGGACTCGCCATCGGGCTCGCGATCTTGTTTGACACCGTCGATGGACGAGTGGCGAGAGCTACGCGGACAGCAACTGAGATCGGAGTGCAATTTGATTCGCTGGCAGATGTGCTCACGTTTGGCATCGCTCCGACGGCACTGATCTACGCTTGGGCGATCGCACCGACATTTGCCGAAGGCTCGTTTGGCCACAACCTTGGCGTTTTCCTTTTGTTTATGTACCTGATGTGCGGGGCGTTTCGACTGGCCAGATTTAATCTGCAGGCGACACGGCCCGTAAAGCTCATCGAGGGTGCGACCAAGGTCGATAAAAAGGCTTTTGTCGGATTGCCGATACCACCAGCCGGGGGCTTGCTTGCCGCTCTTGTGCATTTCGCACCGGCTCCGCTGAATTCGTATGGCACGGATTCTTCGCAATCTTACACGTATGCTTTGTATGCACTGGTTGCCGTGCTCGCGATATCGATGGTCAGCACGATCCGCTACAACAGTATGAAAACAGCCGGCAAGGGCCGACAGGGATTTTTGCTCGTGCTGGTGCTCGTCGCGATGGCGATGGGTGTGTGGCTGTATTCGCGATACGCTCTGCTAATTATCGCAGGCCTCTACGTTTCGCATGGCCTGATCTGGTGGGTTTTTCGTTTTATAGGATCGAAACTGCGGCCCGCCACTTCTACTTAAAAAATTCTGCTATCGACTCGGCGACGTATTGCTGCTGTTCGGGTGTCAATTCCGGATAGATCGGCAGCGCAAGCGTCTCTAGCGCGGCCTTTTCCGATTCGGGCATGTCGCCTGGCGTATACCCCAAATACGCAAAACACTCCTGCAAATGCAGCGGCACGGGATAGTAAATATCGGTGCCGATTCCCTTTTCGGTCAGGTGAGCACGAAGCTCGTCCCGGCGTCCCGGGACGCGGATGACGTACTGGTTGTAGATGTGTTTTGCGTTAGGCCGTTCGAACGGAATGCCGATCTGCTCGGTCAGGCCGAGGTCGGTGAAAAGGCGGCGATAGTTGTCGGCATTGGCCCGTCGTTTGTCGGTCCAGGCGTCAAGATGAGGGAGCTTAACCCGTAGGACCGCCCCCTGAAAACCATCGAGCCGCGAATTGAGCCCCACGTATTTGTGATAGTACTTTTCTTCGGAACCGTGTACGCGAAGAGCGAGCAGTTTTTTCGCAAGTGCGGCGTCATTTGTAGTAATAAAACCACCATCGCCCATGCCGCCAAGATTTTTCGAAGGATAAAAACTAAAACATCCGATCTCGCCAATAGCCCCCGCCTGAATACCGTCTTCCTCTGCACCGATAGCCTGAGCGGCATCTTCGACAAGCGGGATGTTATGGCGGCCTGCGATCTCACGCAGAGCGGCCATGTCGGCACATTGCCCGTAAAGGTGTACGGGCTCGATGGCCTTTGTCCGAGAGGTGATCGCGGCCTCGACTTGCGAGGTGTCGAGGTTGTAGGTGACCGGATCGATGTCGACAAAAACCGGCGTGGCACCAAGCCGTGTGATCGCACTAACCGTCGCAAAAAAACTGTACGGTGTCGTAATGACTTCGTCGCCGGGACCGATGTAATATGCCATTAGGGCGAGCAGGATCGCGTCGCTGCCCGACGCACAGCCTATGGCGTATTTCACACCGCAATAGCCGGCCAGCTCGCATTCGAGAGCGGAGACTTCTCCGCCGAGGATAAAACCGTTCGTGTCGAGCACACGCGCAAGCGCGGCTTCGATCTCGGGGCGGAGGGTTGCGTTTTGTTCTTTTAAGTCGAGTAAAGGGACATTCATATTTAAGCCACAGAGTTCACAGAGTCCGCTGAGAAATAGTAAATTCCCACTCGGTAAACTCTTTGTTCTCTGTGGCTAATTCTATCGAATCGACTCGCGGTTTGCATTTTGCGGCTTTTCTTTTTAGCCTCGAACCAATGATCCCCGACAAAAAACAACGCACCGCCGAGATAATCAAGCGGCTCAAGAAGGCCTATCCCGATGCTCATTGTGCCCTAGTTCATACGAATGCGTTTGAGTTGTTGGTCGCAACGATCTTGTCGGCGCAGTGCACAGATGTGCGGGTGAATATTGTGACAGCGGATCTATTTCGCAAGTATCGGGGCCCGGAGGATTTCCTAAGTGTCGCTCAGACGGAATTAGAAAAAGACATCCATTCAACAGGCTTTTATCGCAACAAAGCAAAGAATATCCAGGCCGCGTGCAAGCGCCTAATCGAAGTTTATGGCGGCAATGTGCCGCAGACGATGGACGATCTTTTAACGCTTGGCGGTGTCGCCCGCAAGACTGCGAACGTAGTGATGGGCAACGCTTTTGGCATCGCGTCGGGTGTCGTTGTTGATACTCATGTCTCGCGACTGTCGCAGCGGCTCGGCCTTACAAAAGAAAAAACGCCCGAAAAGATCGAGCGTGATCTGGAGAAATTAGTTCCAAAGAAACATTGGATGATGTTCCCGAACTGGATGATCTACCACGGGCGGCAGATCTGTGAGGCGCGTAAGCCAAAATGCGGCGAATGCACACTGGCGGATATTTGTCCGAAGATCGGCGTTGTTAGCTGAGCAGCCAATCCAGAGCTTCCTCTTCCGAATCTGTCACCAGCATCTTCGCCCCGCGATTGACGGCGGCGAGTTCTGCCATCTTTGTAACGGTTCCGATCGGCATTAGGATCGCCACTTTTAATCTTGAGCCAAACACCTCAGCCGATTGTTGACCGCCCATAAAGCGGTCAACCTCGCTGATGTTTCCGGTTATCCCACGCGAGTCGACCAACACAGCATTTCGTCCCGCCTTTCCGGCTTCGCTTTTTACCTGCCCAATAAATTCGAACAAAGCAGGCAGCGAAAACTCTCCGGTATTTACGATGCGTAAATGATCGGGCAGCACTGTAATTTGGACGTCAAAGCTCATTTGTTCTCCGTACTATGGCTTTGGAGTCGCCGCTGGGGTTGGTGCAGGCGTAGCGACCGGAGTCGGCAATGCCGGCATTTCTGTCGCCTTAAATCTTGGCAGCATCTCGTCGCGCATTGCCAGCGTATAAACCGCCGCGGCAAAGATGATAGCTGATGTCTTGGCATCGCTCTCGATGATGCGTTCGTAGGTATCGAGGTTGGTATGCCAGGTGACATTAAAGTACTCGATCGGATCCTGCGACCCACCGATTCCCGGCAGTCCGGCTGCGTTGAACGAAGTGCTATCGGTACCGCCGAGCCCGCGGCCGCGAGCACTCAAAACACCGCCAAATCCCAGATCCGAAAACGGTGCCAAAGCATCACGAAGCACAGTTGCCGCCTCAGGCGGTCCAAAGATACTCAAGCCTCTTACCTTACCGGTTCCGCTGTCGATGTTGAAATAGCCGTTAAATTTGCTAAACTCCGGCGTCGGATTCTCGGCCGTGCCAAAATGTTTTTTGACGTATGCCTGCGAACCTAGCAAGCCTTGCTCCTCGCCGCCCCAACAGGCTACCCGGATCGTGCGTCGTGGTTTGACGCCGATCGCTTTCAGGATACGAGCGGCTTCCATCATCGTCGCACAGCCGACCGCGTTGTCGGTCGCACCGGTCGCGGAGTGCCACGAATCGAGGTGTCCTCCGAGCATGACGACCTCGTCTTTTTTATCCGAACCCCAGATCTCGCCGACCACGTTGTAGCTAGTCACACCGTCAGGGACGATGCGGCTGCGGAGGTCAAACTCGAGCTTGACGGACGTTTTGTGAGCAAGCAGACGATAAATGCGTCCAAAATCTTCGTTACGCATAACGACGGTTGGAACCACCTTGGTGATGTCGAACGTGCGGTTATTAAATGCACGTACTGCACCGCGGTCAAGCTGCGATTCGTTGATGCGGACTAGGACGTTGTTGTCGAGCAGAAATTTGTCGAGCTGTTCGGAGATCTGTAAGGGATTCAACGCACCGGGTTTTGGTGTCACGCCGGCACCGCTGCCTGCACCGCGTCCCTGCCCGCCGGGGCCGCCGGGAGTCGTATTTGCAGGGTCAAACTGCTTTTTCACTTCGTCGTCGCTCCGGCGTTTCGGTGCAGGATCTCTGGATTGATCTACAAACGTCGGCTTGCCTACGAGAACGATCTTGCCATTGATCTGACTCTTAATACCGTCAAAATACGCGGTCAATTCCTCTTGTGTCGGCATTTGCTGAACCGTCGGATTGCCTGCCGCAGGAGTTGTCGGGATAGCAATGCTCACCGCGTCGGATGTAACAATTCCCTTGGTCGATGGTGTCCACGCAAGCACTTCGAATGTAAGCGTGTCAGCTTGCGGCGAGAGCATCAGCCCCGTGGCTCGTTCGTGCACCCAACCGGGATGACCGAATTCCCACGGCTCGAACTCCGATTTATCAAATCCCCACGACATCATCTCGCGTGCCGCCCATTTTGCGGCGTTTACATGATTGGGCGAGCCGGTCAAACGCGGGCCATAAACGTCCGAAAAATAATGCATCGCGTTCATTATTTTCGAGTTATCCATTCCCTCTTTGCGAATGGCGGCGTAGACCTCGGCCTGTTTCGTGTCCTGTGCCAGAACGGCGGCAGGTAGAATAAATGACTGGAGCAGTATGACAATTGCAATTAGACGGAACGCGTTTTTCATAGTTTCTCAGGTTGCAGCCTAGTCCGAGCAAGCCGCTTTTTGTTTGATTGGTTTGAAATTATCCGGCGTCACCCACCGGCAAAAGGTTTAATGGGATTATACAGCAAATGACGCAAAAAGGTTTCAGTCTCCCACTGTCCGCTTGCCGTAATACTAATATTTGCGGCCTGTGTCGATCACATTTGAAAATGATATTGTGTTTAGAGTTGCAATAAACGTCCGCACTGTTAATCAAGAATGAGCGTCGTCCAGAGAAAGCTATCTAGATCATTTCAAGCCTTTTTCCAATCTGAGAAATCGAGCGGGATCTTGCTGATCGTGTGCACGGTCGCATCGCTTGTCGTGACAAATTCTGCACTTGGAGCGGGTTATCTTGGTTTTTGGCAAAGCTACTATGGCGGTTTGAGTGTTGAGCATTGGGTAAATGACGCCCTGATGGCGATCTTTTTTCTACTGATCGGCCTCGAACTCGAACGAGAGCTCTATAACGGCGAGCTATCAAATTTCAAAAACGCTTTATTGCCGATCTTTGCGGCGTTGGGTGGCGTCGCGTTTCCCGCATTGATACATTTTGTTTTAAATCGCGGGACTGACGCACAAGCTGGTATCGGCATCCCGATGGCGACCGATATCGCGTTTGCCCTCGGCGTGTTGGCGATACTCGGAAGCCGCGTTCCGGCGTCGCTCAAGATATTTCTGACAGCACTCGCGGTCATCGACGATCTTTTTGCGATCGTTGTCATCGCTATCTTTTACACTGCGAAGTTGTCAATGCTTTATCTGGCGGGGTCGTTAGCGGTTTTTGTGTTGTTGCTGATTCTCAGACGTTATTTCCGTGTAATGCGATTATTGCCGTACCTGGTCGGCGGCGTACTGATGTGGTTCTTGATGTTAAAGTCGGGCGTTCACGCGACGATCGCCGGGGTTTTGCTTGCCTTTACCATCCCGTTTTCTGCCAAAGAAGACGACGAAGACTCGCCGTCGCACAAACTTGAGCATTTTCTCCACACGCCCGTCGCGTTCATCATTTTGCCGATCTTTGCACTCGCAAATACCGGCATAATTATCGGAGCCGATTGGTATCAGTCGCTTTCGACGGCAAACAGTTCGGGCATTATTTTCGGCCTGCTCACAGGTAAACCGGTCGGGATCTTATTTTTAAGTTTTATCGCCGTCACTGCCGGATTTTGTCGCCTACCGCTCGACCTCAATTGGAAACATATCTCCGGAGCAGGCCTGCTTGGCGGGATAGGTTTTACCATGTCGATCTTTATCACCAATCTCGCTTTCACCGGTAACGCGGCTGCGATCAACGCCTCAAAAATGGCGATATTGCTTGCTTCCTTAACAGCCGGAACTATAGGTTTTCTGTGGCTGAGGCTAATAGGCAAGCCAACGGAGATCGATGACGATCCGGATACGATGGATTTTGACATGACTGACGCATAGCTAATCTACCGGTGGCAAGCTCAATCCGAGATAGTAATCCATACCGCATTCTTACCGTCGGAGTTTCTGACAAAGGCCGTGATTACTTTGCCGTTTGAGATGACTGAGGCTGGCAGATTTGCGTCGGGGATCTTGGATTGCGAGATTTTTGTTGCCGGATCGCCCTCCCATTTTGCGGTCAGCAGCCCGCCGCTGACATCGGCAAAAACGGCGACTGCCTTACTGCCCTGTTCGAGTAAAACAGGCGTTCCGCTGGTGGCTTCGTTGCTGACGAGCAGACGCGGGCCAAAAGTTTTCCCGCCGTCCGCCGAGCGTGCAAAATACATACCCGCTTGCCCCGCCGCACCGGCGGTGTACCACACCACATCGAGCGTATTGCCGTTTGCAGAGAGTGCCGCACCCGACACTGGACAGGCATTTATCTGCCAGTTGTCGTCGCTGACGATGACACCTTCTGAAAAGACGGTATCCCCGCCTGTCGACATTGCCGTCGAACGAGCAACCGCGATGTGGCGATGATCGCCCTTTAGAACCTGACGCCATGCCGCGTATATCGTGCCCTTATCGGCGATGAGAAGCGTTGTCTTGCAGCACGGACAGACATCGGAAGCTATTTTTGCATTCTTTCTAAAGGTCTTGCCGCCATCGGTCGAGTACGAATAAAAGACCTCGCTGTTTGGCTCGGTGTCTTCGTGATGTGCCATTGCCGCACCCATCTTTTCCATATCGTGCGTTTGTACGGCGATGTTGCGTTCGTCAAGCCACGCCACATAAATCCACCCGTATTCTGTAACCGCCAGCGAATGCATACCGTGCGAAGCTGGTTTTGTATCGTCGTTGACCTTTGCCGGATCGCCAAATGTCCGTCCGCCGTCACGCGAAGCCGACAGCACCAGGTCGTTGCCTTTTGCCTTTTCGTCTGCGAGCTTTCGGGTCCAGCCGATATAGATCGTATTGTCTTTTGCGATGGCGATGGTCGGCGGGTCGCCTTTCCAAGCCTTCGCCTCGCCCGCTGCGGGATTGACCCTGACCTTTTCACCCGCAGGCTTTCCGGCGGCATCGAGTTTCTGTACAAACACATCCGCCGCCTTGCCCGAATGTTCGACATACACAACAAAAACATTCCCGACCGCGTCCGCCGCGATCGCCGGCTCTGACGCATCTATTCCACCAGCAGAAATGCGTATCGCCGACGCTGTATCAGTATTTGTCTTGCTGTCTGCCGAAGGCTTATCCGCCATCTTGGTGCACCCAACAGAGATCAGTATTAATGCAATAAAAAGAAACGTAAAACTGCTGCGAATCATATATCTCAATTGTAATGTCCGCATTTACCCGTGACAAATTCCACATTATTCACCCGGAATATTTCTTAATTCGTGAGTCGCCTTTGAAAACACATTAAACCCCGAACGCAAAAGGAGACAAACCAATGCGAGCGCGATGATTATGTCGGGCCAACCTGACCCCGTGAGCCAAACCGCACCAGCGGCGGCAAAGACGGATATATTCGAAGCGATATCGTTACGCGAACATTCCCACACCGAACTCATATTTACATCGTCGGTGCGATGACGCGTAAGTAAGACCAGACATAGCGAGTTTCCGGCGAGTGTAAGCAAACTAACGACGCCCATAATTTCGAAGACCGGAATGGTCGGCACGAACAGCCTATAGATCACCTGTCCCAGCACGATGAGAGCAGCAAGCAAGATCAATGAACCTTTGAATAGAGCAACCTGTGCCTTAGCCCGCGACGATCTATAAACGACGTAGAGACTGAGTGCGTACGTGATCGCGTCACCCAGATTATCAAGCGAATCTGACAAAAGCGCGCTCGAACCCGCGTAAATACCCGCTCCGATGCCCGCAGCAAACATCACAACGTTTATCACGAGCACGATCTTTAACGTCGAACTCTGTCGCTCCCGCAGAGCCCCGATCGCATCATCTTTGTCGCAACACTCAACCATAACCAACCTTAGAATATGCTAACGCCAACCGCTTATCAATTGCTCTAATTTTAAGCTCAGATACAACCCAAACCGCCGCTTTTTTGTTTGATATCACAATAGATACAATTGAATCAATGACTGATAGTTTGGCAAAAAATATCGATGCGGAGATCGATCTGGCGAATCGACGGCTCGCCGCGAACGACCTTTCCGGGGCGTTCAAGCATCTCGAACGAGCTCATGTGCTCGGACAGTCTTCGACCTATCAACACACCCGTATTCATTGGCGGATGTTAAAGTTGGCACTTCGAATGCGGAGCGTGCGAGAAATATGGGGACAGATCATTAGGATAATTGGTGCATCGACCAAGACCCCTTTGGGGATCTATCCAACCGGAAACACGGGCGGAGCCGACGTTTGGTTCTTGAAGCCTATGCCGATCCCCGACGACTTGCAGGAAATGCTCAACAACATACATTAACCTGACCGGATTTCAAACATGAATGTGAAAAACAAATTAAACGGCATGCTGCCATATTTTGCGTGGCTAACCGCTTTGCTCGGTGTCGCGGGCAGCCTTTTTTTTAGCGAGGTGATGCTGTTGCCGCCGTGTGTTTTGTGCTGGTATCAGCGGATCGCTCTGTATCCGCTGGTGTTTATTATCGCGGCGGGCATCATACTTCGCGATCATCGGATGAAATTTTACGGGCTGCCGCTGTGCATTGCGGGGCTCATCATCGCTATCTATCACAATCTGCTGTACTACGGATTTATCCCCGAGAGCATCACTCCGTGTGCCGAAGGCGTGCCGTGCAACGCCGTGCAGATCGAGTGGCTTGGGTTTATCACTATTCCGTTAATGGGCCTCGCGGCATTCGTTTTTATCTCGGCGTGCCTGATACTTTATAAACAAGAGGAGCAATAATTTATGAGAAAGGAAGTTAAAATTTTGGCGGCCATCGTTATCGTGGTCATCATCGGCGGGGTCTTTGCGGCAAACTATTACCGTAATTCTGTCCAAAACACGCCTGTCACGGCAAACAGCAATAGCGGCAAGCCAAAGGTAGATCCGGCAACGCTTGTCCGCCCGGACAGCCCTGTGCTCGGACCGGCGGATGCAACGATCACGCTGGTCGAGTTTTACGATCCTGAGTGCGAATCGTGCGCGTCGTTTGCCCCGGTCGTCAAAAAGATACTTGCCGATTACCAAGGCAAGATCCGTCTCGTCGCGAGATATATGCCGCTGCACCCAAATTCGCTGACGGCCGCTAATTTTATCGAGGCCGCCGCCGAACAGGGCAAATATTGGGAAGCCCAAGACCTGCTGTTCAAGAAACAGCCCGAGTGGGGCACAATACACGGTCCCGCTCCGACGACGCCTCCGCCGCCGATCAACGAGCTTTTTGACAAATACGCCAAAGAGCTCGGGCTCGATACGACCAAAGCCGCCGCTGCCATCAAAGAAAAGCGTTTCGACGCCAAGATCGCCCAAGACAAAAAAGACGGCCAAACCCTCGGCGTCCGCCGCACCCCAACATTCTTCGTCAACGGCCGCGAACTCGCCACCTTCGGCGAACCCAGCCTCAGAGCCTTGATCGAGGAGGAATTGAAGAAGTAAGGAAATTTCCTATCTTATCGATTGGATTCTTGCGTGCGCCTCACTGCGAGTGGTAGAGTTCGAGTACTTCGATCATGTCGACATCAACAATCGACAAGCAATCTCGTCCGTTACCACGTCATGTGGCCGTCATCGGCGCTGCGGGTGGTCTCGGTCAAGGCATACTCCGCGTATGCCGAGCCGAAGGGGTTGGATTCACGGCCATCGTACGCTCGCGGCCGGAGCGTATAACCGAGGTGCCGGCCGGCTCTCGTGTCTCACTTGTCACATCTCTTGCTGACGACGATGCTCTGACCGATGCGTTTTCCGGTGCGGAAGTCGTACTCGCGGCCTTGGGAACTACCTCGACGAGTTATGATCGCTCAGCCTTGCTTTCAGCGAACATGGACACCGTCGCAAAATCGATGTCCGCTGCGGGCGTCGACCGCATAATTATTATCAACACGATGATCGCTTTACCGCCTGGTAAGCGTTCGAGCCGTTTAATGCGCTTCTTCTCTTGGATGCCCGGTACGATCGGACGCGGAGCAACGGAGCAACAAGCGGTCGTTGACGCGCTCGGAGATGGGGCTTTTTCGTCGTTTCGGTGGACGCTGGTACGGGCGGGCGTTAACGCCAAGGGAAAGGATGAGCCTCCGGTGGCCTCGTTGGACTGGGACGGTGCCCAAAACTCGTGGTTCCCCGTTTCGTATGAAGCCATGGGCCGATGGATGCTCGAGGAGGCGGTTGCAGATCGTTTATCCGAGCAGCTCCGCTTGTATCCTGCAGACGTAGCTAACGCCTTTTGGTTAGTGGAATCTCAGGAAATGTCTTTGGAGACTTTATGGTCACTCGATTGCGGCTCTGGCGGGTCACAAAATGGATCGCATTTGGAATCGTGGCTGCTATAGTCTCCGGGGCTTTGTATCAGCTCGTCACGACGCGATTGGATGATGGAAAATATCTGCCGCCCGGGCAGATCGTCGATGTCAAAGGCCACAAAATGCACATCAACTGTACGGGCAACGGAGCAACTACCGTCATTCTTGAATCTGGCTTGGCCGGCGGCTCGTTAGACTGGAGCCTTGTCCAGCCTGAGGTTGCAAAGTTTGGCCGGGTCTGCAGTTACGACCGGGCAGGCATCGTTTGGAGTGCAGCCAGCGATCGCCGTCGCGATGCGGCCCAGATCACCAGTGAACTACACGATCTGCTTGACGCGGCCAACATTTCCCCGCCGTACGTGATAGTTGGACACTCAATCGGCGGCGTTTACGTTCAACTATTTGCCGCCCGATACCCAGATGAAGTGGCGGGCGTAGTCCTTGTCGATTCCTCGCATCAGGATCAACTCGCAACCGTGGCGGGCATTCCTCATTTGTACCTTACTTATTCAAGGCAGCCGCCCCGTTGGCATCGCTCGGATAGTGAACTCACTGGAAGACTTTCCAAATCTTTCTTCTGAAGCAAAGGCCGAACGGGCAGGCCTTTATTCGCATACGCAGACGGTATTTGCGATCGCGAATGAGATGGCTGCAGTATCTGAAAGTTTGGCCCAACTCCGAAGCTCGCCGATGCAGCTTGGTGACAAGCCGCTAATCGTTTTGTCGCGCGGACTCAGCGACGGTGCTTCGCCCGAAACAGAGGCGGCTTGGAGATCTCTCCAAACCGAAATGGTAAAATCCTCTTCGAACGGAAAGCAGGTAATTGCAGAAAAAAGCGGCCATTATATTCAATTCTCCGAGCCGGAACTCGTGACCGTAGCCATTCATGATGTCATCCGCGCGGCAGCGGAAAACCGTGATCGCAAAACGGCTTGGCGAATCAATTTTGAGGAGGGAGACTTTTGGAATATCTAATAGGTACCATATTCGGCATAGCAATAGGCGTCCTAACATCCCCCGGTCGGATGGACCGCGACCGCTCGCTATATCCGGCGATGATGATCGTCATAGCTTTACTATACTGTCTGTTTGCGGTGTTGGGCGGATCGACTCAGGCATTAATGATCGAGGCTACTGTCGGTTTGATATTCATTGCATCGGCAATTGCTGGATTTAAGTCGACACTCTGGTTCACCTCAGCCGGCATTGTCGGTCACGGCCTGTTTGATCTGGTCCACCCGCACTTGTTTCTTAACCCAGGCGTTCCTGTGTGGTGGCCGGGATTTTGCGGCACGATCGACATCGTGTTGGGCATTTATCTTGCGTGGCTGATCTCGCGTGACCGGATACGTAGCATTAATGCGTGAACCTAACGACGAAAAGGCCGCGAACATAACGCTCGCGGCCTTTTACCTATTCACTGTTAACTATTCCCTATTCACTTGCTACGGCATTACGACCTCTTGCTTTGTCGCGGTTGCGTAGGCGGCGGATTTGCCGTCTTTGCTGATGAGATTGACCTGTGTGCAGCCCTTTTCCAGAGCGGCCTTTAGGACGACCTGTAAGAACTCCTGACGCTTTTCTTTTGGCAGGACGTCCCACGACGGCAGCAGTTGGCCGTAGAAAGTTTCGCCGCTGATCTTTGCGATGCGTAGATGCTCTTGGAGTTTGGTGTTTTCGATCTCGACCTGGGCGACGCCTGAGCTTGATACTTTTTCGTCGGTGACGAAATTTGCCCAAGTGTACAGCCCGAACGATGCTGCGATCAGCACTATCGACGCTGCGAGAAACCAGCGGTTGACGCTAAACGCATTTGCTTTGAGCCGCTGAAAGTATGAGTTTTCATTGACGACCTTAACAGGCTTTTCTTTGACTTCGACTGCCTCAGAATAGTCGATCTCAGGTTCGACGCGAACCTCTTCGGCCATCGGGATGTTGATCTCGGCATCACGCGACAGCTCAACGAGCAACTCTTCGAGCCCCAGCGAACGTCCGGTTACCTCAGAGATCGCCATCTGATCGATGCTCTCAAATTTGGTCTGCATCGCGGAAACATCCTGTTTGCGTCGTTCGCGGTCGATGAGCTCGACATAGGCGTTGCCAATGCGGATGTTGCAATCGATCGCGGCGGCGGTCACCTGCGGAGCGTAAAACAGCTCACTAATGCTCTCTTTGAACATTCGCAGCCGTCCAAAGAAATCGCTCTCGATCAATTGGTCAAAAACCGACGCGTTTTCAGCCTCGATGGCGAGGTCTTCGAAACTCAGCGCGGTGAGCATGACCTTTGATTCGTCATCGTCGGCCGTGTAAAGCGGTATGCTCGACCAGTCGCTGTAGAGAGTGTTGATGTGCGTCAGCATCTCGTCGCGTTTGAACAGACAGATGCGTTTTTCCTGTGCGACCGCACGCGAAAAGAGCCGCGTGATGACAAAATCAAACTTTGAACGGACGGCTTCACTATACGGCAGGTTGCGGTAAAAACGTGCCAAACCAAGCAACGCCTGTGAGCTGAGTGCCGGACGCGAGCGTTCGCAATACTGGCGGAGGCTCGATACCGGGATATCGCGATCGCGGTCGGCTAACGCCGTACACCACGACTCGGTTTCCTGCATCAGCGTAAATTCTGCACTGGCGTGTTCCTCAGAAGATTCACTCTCAGTAACCTGCAAAAAGATATTCAGAGCCTTTTTCGCATTAAAATCGTCGTAGGCCCGCGGCACGATCTTTAGATATTCGCGTTCGACGCCCGTCAAGACGTGCTCGACCATCTGCAGGCTCGAAACCTCGCCCATCGCACGTTTCTTAAAAAACTCTTTTCCCTTTCGGATTCGTTTGTCTTGCGGCTGTTCGACTTGTGTTTCACCTTCAGCGGCTGGCCCGGCTTCAACATCGGCTGCGGGCGGGACATCTTCGTGATCTTGAACCGGTTGGTCTTCGTAATGCCCTAATATCTCGGGTTGCGGAGCGGGAGCGACGTGCGGTGCTTCTATTGATGCAAAATTGTTTTCGGCGTACTCTTTGACGACCGGTTCTTCGGTGTCATGTATCGCAGTCTCGTATGATGACGATGCGGCGACGTATTGCTCTGAATAGGGCTCTGTCAGCACAGATTCGGTAACATTGTCGTGCATTTCGTCGCCAACAAGATCACGCTCGCCGTATTCCGACAGATCGTGGCTCGGATTCGGCATTTCCGTTTCATGAATTTCGTCGTCATGATCTGGCACGGATCGTTCGGACAACGGTTCGCTAACGGGCTTTTCGAGTAGGTTTTCCTCTTGTAATTCAACAACGAGGTCTTCGAAGACATTCATGGTTTGGCACCTGTTATTATTTCGGGGCTGGAAATAACTGGGGAGAAATTTTGATCCATTAAGGCAGGATCTGCCTGATCTCACCACCCTGGGTGAGTTCGTAAACATAGGTCACGCCTTCGCCAGCGATGCTGCGGGTCGCTGTGATCGTATAACCGTTTCGAAGCTCGACATCGGTCGGGGCGGCTGGTGACATCGACAGCACAAATTTTCCACGGTTGATATTGTTGCCGGAATTGGTTCCGATGCTGCTTGAGAGCAGATTGTTGACTTCGGTGAGGCGGCCAAAGCGGTTATTCTGCGAATAATAATTTACCTGTGTCGAAGCGATCGTACGCATGGTGGCAAATGTATTGCCGTTCTCGGCAGCACGCAATCCTTTTTGCAACGCTGGCACTGCGACCGAGGCGACTATTCCGATAATTACAACTACGATCAACAACTCGATCAATGAAAATCCACTTTCCCTTTTGTTTTTCATCCATTACACCTCAAAGTCTTTACTAAAGTGACATTTTTTGGCACCTAGATTTTGACAAGTTACGGCATATTTGCCCGATCGTTTGCCACATAATCCAGGTTTTTCATATATTTACGGGGATTGCGGCGTTAAAACCCTGACTCCCGAGGTTGGATATTGCAAGCGTTATGCCAAAGGCCATATCACCGGTTATTTTGGCCAAAAACCATCGAAATCCCCAGTGTTTATGGGTGTGTTTGTTTTTTGTGAGTTTTTTTATAAGCTATATGTTTTTGTTGTAAGCAAAGTGACCCTTGATAAGGGGAGAAACAATTGGCATCAGTAACTGAACAAACAAGCGAAACATACGGCATCGAAAATTGGGGATCCGATTATTTCGGCGTCAACCGAAAGGGCAATCTCATCGTCCGAGCCCCCGAAAACGATAATTACACCGCCGATGTAAAAGAGATCATTGACGATCTGAGAAAACGTGGCGTAAATACACCGATCCTGCTTCGGTTCCCCCAGCTATTGTTCGGACAGATCAGAAAACTGCAGTCGGCCTTTAAGAAATCCATCAAAGAATTTGAGTACAACGGCGGCCATCTATGCGTATTTCCGATGAAGGTCAACTCGAACCGGGCGGTTATCGAAGAGTATCTTCGCGAGGGGACAAGGCACAATTTCGGGCTTGAGGCCGGTTCGAAAGCCGAGCTATATGCGGCTCTAGGTGTCGATCAGTCAAAAGATAGCCTGCTGGTTCTAAATGGCTTTAAAGATCGCGATTTTATCAATCTCGCGTTTGCCGGTGCGATGGCCGGCAAAAATGTCGTGATCGTCATCGAAAAGATGAGCGAACTCGACCACACGCTGGATATCGCCGCGAAATTTGCCAAAGAGGCTCCCGAAGCCCCGCTGCCGATGGTTGGCGTTCGCGTCAAGCTGTATTCGAAAGGCTCAGGCAAGTGGGAAAAGAGCGGCGGCGAAGCTGCAAAATTTGGCCTGACAACAACGGAGATCCTCGAAGTCATCCGCCGTCTGCAGGAAGCCGGTCAGATCGACATGCTCAAGCTCCTCCACTTTCACATCGGTTCACAATTGACCGACATCAAGCGGATCAAAAACGCGATGAAAGAGGCGGCCCGCACCTACGCCAAGATCGTCAAGATGAAGATACCGATCGAGTATCTCGACGTTGGCGGCGGTATGGCGGTTGATTATGACGGGTCGCGCACATCGTTTGAGTCATCGGCAAATTACAACGCTCAAGAATTTGCAAACGATGTGATCTATGTAATTAAAAACGTTTGCGACGACGAAAATGTCGAGCATCCGACGATCATTCAGGAATCGGGCCGCTATCTTTCGGCCTATCACGCGATGCTCGTGACCAACATCCAGGACGAGATCGAAACGGTCGTCGAAAGCCTCTCTGAAATGGAGATGACCAAGGACGACCCGCAGATCGTGCAAGAGCTTCACGACCTACGCGAGGGCGTAAACGGCAAGAATTATCGCGAGTATTACCACGATGCTCTTGAGAACCGCGACGAGCTATTTACGATGTTCAATCTTGGGCTGATCTCGCTCGAAGCTAAGGGAAAAGGCGAGGTCCTTTTCTGGGATATCTGCGAAAAAGCCGATCAGTTTGCCCAGCAAAAGAAGTATGTCGCGGAGGAGTTTGACGAGCTGCGACAGCTGATGTGCGTCAAGTATCTTGCGAATTTCTCAGTATTTCGCTCGATGCCGGACAACTGGGCTCTCGAACAGCTCTTTCCTATCGTCCCAATACATAAACTCAACAAAAAGCCTTCGGAATATGCTACGCTTTGTGATATAACCTGCGATTCCGATGGTATTGTGGACAAATTCGTCGACCTGCACGACGTTAAACCAGTGTTGGAATTGCACACGCTTGTTAAGGGCGAGTCTTACTATCTGGCGATGATGCTGGTAGGTGCGTATCAGGAAGTTATGGGCAATAACCATAATCTTTTCGGAGTGCCGCACGAGGCTCACGTTTTTATCGGCGAGGATGGCTACATAATCAAAAAAGTGGTCTATGGCGCAACGCTCGGCGACGCTGTGGCTTCGGTCAGGTTTGAGCCGGGCCAGTTGCAAGACACTTTTAGACGTGCCGTGCTGCAGCGGATAAAAGAAGGCAAGCTCTCAAATGACGAGGGCAGTAAGGCCATCAGATTTTACGAAGATCAGGTTGAAAGTTATACGTATTTGACCCCGAACGGCAAATAAAAACACATGCCGACAATGGGTAGATACTCAGTTTAGAATTAAATTTATTGGTGAATAAAACTATGGTAGCTCAGAAAAAGACAAAAGCCTCAAAATTCTTGACCGTCCCAACGCGGCCGGTCCCTATCGATCGCGATCGTTCGGTAGCAGGGCTTTTGGAGAAAATGGAAGGTGCCGGTTTCGGCGCAAAACAATTGGCCGAGGCACATCGCATCTGGTTAGACATGCTCGATGATAATTCGACGATCTATTTGTGCGGTTCGGGTAACCTGATCACGTCTGGTATGCGAAGGCTCCTGTCGTATGTGATCAAAAATCGCTTTGTCGATGTCATCGTTGTCTCAGGCACGGTCATCTACAACGACATACACGAGACGCTCGGACGCAATCATTATCAGGCTCATCCGAGCATGAGCGATGAGGAGCTCGAGGCTTCGGACGTGATGCGTGTAGGCGATGTGCTCTCAAACCGTGAGGAATATCAAGAGGCAGACGAATGGATCGGCAGTGTCATTAACCAATTGGAATTGTCACGTCCCTATTCGATCCGCGAATTTTTGCACCTTATGGGCCGCGAACTGTCAGAGATCGCCCACGAAGATGGCATCTTGACCTCAGCATTCAAATCACGTATCCCTGTTTTCTGCCCGGATCTGCCGGGCTCGGAGATCGGTATCGGCATCGCAAGAGCGAAATTTGATAAAAAGATCCAGATCTCGCTCGATACGTCGCAAGACGTGCTTGAAATGATGCAGATCGCTCACCGGACACGCAACTCCGGCATCATCACACTTGGCAGCACAGCGAGCCAAGGGATGGTCAATGTCGCCGAGATCGCATCATACATCACTCGAACCAATCCGCGCGGCCATAAATACGCCATTTCGATCGCGACTGACTCCGCCCCGCTCGACATCAGAACGCCGACGTATGGTGCAAATCACACGTCGATGTTTGGCAAACTGCTCCGCGGAGCCATCACGGCCTACGTTCCGTGCGACCCGTCGATCGCTCTGCCGATGATAATCACTGCTCTATCGCAAACGGCAGCGAAGTTTATGAAAGGCCGCAAACGCCCATCATTTAGCTTCTCAGGGCGCGATATGAATATTGATGTTCCTTAGAGAATGCACAGGGAAAAATGCACAATGCACAATGAAACTCCTACAGTCATTGTGCATTGTGCATTTTGAATTACTTCATTAAAGAAATGTCTGAATCCGAATCATTACCGATGAACTTTGGCGGTATCGACGAAGAGCGTTATTCAAATTTTGATGACGCCCGCGTGCTTGATATTGCCTGTTTCGTACGAAGGGACCGTCTCTTACGGCACCGGAACAGGTGCGGGAGCGATGGCGATCGTCGATGCTTCGCGAAACATGGAGCTTTACGAAGAGGAAACGGACGCCGAGGTCTATAAGATCGGTATTCATACACTTCCCGAATTTACCGCCCGTGAAACGCCCGCCGAAATGATGTCGGACCTTTACGGTTATTCGAAACGGATGATCGAGGCCGGTAAATTTCTTTGTATGCTCGGCGGCGAACACTCGGTTTCAGCCCCGATAATCCAAGCTCACAACGAAAAATACGATAATCTGAGCGTTCTCCAGATCGACGCTCACGCCGACCTTCGTGATGAATATGATGGGACGCCACATTCGCACGCGTCGATCATGGCCCGCGTCGTCAAAGATATGCGGATACCGTCGGTTCAGGTCGGGATCCGGTCAATATCGGGCGACGAGGCTCGTTCATTAAAAGAAGGCTTGCCGACCAAAATATTTTGGGCACGTGATATTGCCGGGAAAACAGACTGGATCGATGAGGCTATCGACGGCCTTACCGAGAATGTATATTTGACCATCGATATCGACGGCCTCGACCCGAGCATTGTTCCCACGACAGGCACACCAGAACCGGGTGGCTTAGGTTGGTATGAAACTTTAACTCTTATACGTAAACTTGCTGAAAAGAAAAGAGTTGTCGGAATGGACCTCGTCGAGTATTCGTATTTTGAAAACTACGATTCTCCAGCGTTTCTCTGCTCAAAACTCGTCTATAAATCGCTCGCTTACATCTTCAATAAAGAGACGCCCAAGATCTCGGGATAATCGCTATAAATTTGTTCAATATCTGTGAACAACTCCCCGCTGTTTATCGTAAAATAATCAATATTGCCGGGTCTCACACAAGACCTTTCTGAATTCACTTAAATCGACTCATTAGGAGCATTCTTTTGATGTTTAATAAGAACCTTTTAGTTATTGCACTTATCACGACCGTATCCTCTCTTTCAGGCTGCAAAGGCGGTCTTTTCAGCGGCACTGAGGCCGCTCCGGCACCTCTGCCGCCTCCCGCCCCGGTTGTAGTCGACGGAATGCGTACTTCGTATGCGGATGTTGTAGAAAAGACATCTCCAGCAGTCGTTCGCATCGAAGCGTCGCACAAAGAAAAAGCTGCACCGCAGGGACAAAACCCGACAGCGGACGATTTTTTCAAACAGTTTCAGGCACCGCAACAAAATCGTCGTCCGCAGATCGAACGCGGGCTAGGTTCGGGCGTCATTGTTAACGCAAACGGCACGATCCTGACGAATAATCACGTTGTCGAGGGTGCAGAAAAGATAACCGTTGCATTGAGCGATAACAAGACCTACAGTGCAAAGATCGTGGGGACTGATGAGCCGAGCGATCTGGCCGTTATCAAGATCGAGGGCGAAAATCTTCCCTTTCTGACGCTCGGTAATTCCGACAGCGTCCGCGTTGGCGACATCGTCTTGGCGATCGGTAATCCGCTTGGTATCGGGCAATCGGTCACGTCAGGCATAATCTCGGCAAAAGGCCGACGTACCGGCCTAAGCGACGGCAGTTTTGAAGATTTTCTACAAACCGACGCTCCGATCAATCGCGGCAACTCGGGCGGCGCACTTGTAAATCTAAGCGGCGAGCTTATCGGCATTAATTCACAGATCCTATCTGGCGGTACGGGCGGCGGCAATATCGGCATCGCTTTCTCGATACCGTCAAATATGGCCAAATCTGTCATGGAACAGCTCGTCAAAGACGGCAAGGTCCATCGCGGAATGCTCGGCGTCAATATCCAAAACATCACGGACGACACTGCCAAAGCACTTGAGATCAAGGATAAGAACGGTGTACTCGTCAGCAACGTCAAAACGGGCAGTGCCGCAGATAAAGCGGGCGTAAAACGAGGCGACATCATTATCGCGATCAACGGCGAAAAGATCGAGGACAGCAACACTTTGCGAAATAAGGTAGCTGGAACGGCCCCGGGCACGACGATCAAGCTAACGGTCATCCGCGAGGGAAAAGAAATGGAACTGTCGGCAACGCTTGATGAGTTTGCGGCGGCTGACGCTAAGAACGACGGCCCTGGAACGGGCAATGACGACAAGGGCGGAGCCGAAAAACAAAGCGGTAAGCTCGGCGTCGGGCTAGAACCGGTAACGCCAGCGATCGCAAAGCAGCTCGGCCTCGATTCTGACAAAGAAGGCATGGTCGTGACCGAGGTTGACCCCAGCGGCCCTGCGGCCGAAGAGGGCGTCTCGCGCGGCGATGTCATCCTCGAGATCAATAAAAAGGCCGTTAATTCGGTTGCGGATGTGCAATCCGCACTAAATGCCTCGGGCGACAAACCTGTACTGTTACTTATCTCGCGTCGCGGACAGACGATTTATTTGACGATAAAGCCTGAATAAAATTGCATTCCGTGTTATAAAACTTGGTATATGTGGAGCAAAATATACCTCGCAATTCTGGCCGTCGCGTGTCTCGTGATGGCCTTTTTTACTTTTTATTCGTGGAGCTGGCTACAAAGCATCGGGTTGCCCGCCGCTGCAGTCGCGGGATATGAATATCACTCGGGCTTGGCTTGGCCGGCCCTGTGGATCGCCACGATCGCCCTGCTCGTACTTGGCAACGCTATCTTGTGGGCAGGCGGGCGGGCCTGGGCGATGTGGGTCACGTTTCTCTATTTTTCTGTCTTTGTCATCATCCGCTATTTCTGGCTAGATCAGGTGTTTTTTCAGTTCAAAAAGACAAACGGCCTGTTTGACGGCAGCTTTTCGGTCGCTCCGTTGATGGCGGTCATTTTGGTCGTTCTGATGGCGGCGATCGTGTTCTTTGACCAGTTTATTGTGCTAAGGCTTCGGGCAAAGACATATCCTGTAGCGGCGGCTCAAGACGATGCCCCTGCGGAATCACAAGAAGAAGAAAAGGCTCCCGATCCTGAATGATCGAAAGCCTTTTTTTCTGTATGGTCGGGACGACAAGATTTGAACTTGCGACCTCTCGCACCCCAAGCGATTTTGGTAGGTTTGTACAAATTGTCAAAAGTGCTCAAAACTTCTTAGAATCAACAACTTAACGACCGTCTCGATCCAGCACTAATAAGCCATGATCAGGAACGCTGCAACCAACCTGCAACCAAGTCACCTATCGGTATCAAAGTTTCGGTAGCATGCAATTTAGCAAAAAAACAACAACGCCGCCCTGGTTCCCTCGCAGAATAATAACATATTCTAGCCGCTGCCATCCGCTATTTTTTTTCACGGCGTTTTACACGGGCGATCCTCGAAAAGACTCTACCGCGAACGGCTTGGATAAGGTTCTATAAGGATTATTGGATCCGTTTTGAACCACGAAGCCGCTGCTCTCGTTGATAACGTTTGGGCATTGACCTATTCTGAAAATTGGAGTAGTTATGGCTTGTTGTGAAGATGATTGTGCGATAGAAGCTTTGCGGGAGAAGCAGAGTTCGACGCTGAAGATCGTGCTTGCGATAAACGTCGCGATGTTTGCGGCTGGGATCGGTGCGGGCATTTATGCGGGTTCGAGCGCGTTGCTGTCGGATTCGCTGGACAATCTTGGCGATGCGATGACGTACGGGCTGAGCCTTTATGTTGTTTATAAATCGTCTCAGGCTAAGGCTCAGGTCGCTTTGTTTAAAGGCGGTTTAATTCTTCTAGCGGCGCTTGTTGTGCTCGGACAAGTGATCTACAAGCTGATGGTTCCGAGCGTACCTATTTTTGAAATAATGGGCGTGGTTAGTTTGCTTGCCCTCATCGGAAATTCGATATGCCTTTATCTGCTCACGCGGCACAAGACGGATGACGTGAATATGAGTTCAGTTTGGGAATGTTCGCGTAACGATATTGCGTCGAATATCTCCGTCTTTGTCGCTGCCGGTGCGGTTTGGTTTTTTCAGTCGGGCTGGCCGGACATTATAATCGCTCTCGCTTTGGTGGTGCTTTTCCTGCGTTCCGCTTTTCGTGTCTTTTCAGGTGCAAGACGCGAACTGCGGACCGCATAGATAAAGCTTTCTACACTCACACTGAACTCCGTGTTCCTACCGACATTTCACTTCTGCCAAATTAAAAACTCACCTTGATTCCGGTTTGAACGAGACGCGGACCTGAGGGCAGCAATCCACGCGTACGGTCGACGATGTATATCCGGTCGAGCAAGTTCTTGCCAGTAACGAAAAATGTCGTCCTCCATTTCTCGACACGGTAGTTTGCCGTCGCGTTCCAATAAGTTTGGCTTGGTATCGCTCCAAGTTGGCCATTCGAGTTCGGGTTAACCGCGTTCAAATCGTCGCCGAACTGGCGCCCGATGTAAACGTTTTCCACAAAAGCGTCGAGACCGCGTGGATGCGAATAGCCGATGCTTGTCGTCATAAGGACACGCGGTGCATACGGAAGGCGATTCTCAGTAATCGAACAACTGGTGGCCGATACCCGCTTGGTCGTCGGGCAGTACACATTAAGTGTTGCCGAACTGGTGATAGAGCTTAGGCGCATGCCACGGAACTCCGCCGTCGGCAAAAAGGTATAGGCGGTTCGTAGGTAAAGATTATGGGGGCTACGAAAAACAGAGCCGGAATCGATCTGCCCCGTAAATTCAAACCCCTGCTGTAGTGTGGCTCCGCCGTTTGTGAAGGCCGCCCCGCCAGCTATCGAAGCCGCGACGATCTGATTCTGATAATCGTTGCGGAAAAATGCGGCCGAAAATTCGGTTCCTCTGAGTGGCCGAGTTCGCGCTCCGACCTCATAGTTCCAACTCAATTCCGAATCAAGCTCGATCACGCCGCCAGAATTTGTTACGACATCCTCTACTCTGGGCGGGGAGAACCCTCGATGAACGCCGGCATAAAGCGTAGTGTTCTTAACACCCGAGTAAGCGATGCCAAAACCCGGAATGATCTCGGTCACGGTTGTTTCACCGGTCGCCCCCGCTCCGTTGTTAGCGAGACGATTCGTTCGGCTAAATACTACGCGCTCAAAACGTACGCCCGGCGTCAATGCAAGATTCTTCCACGTAAAGTGATGTTGAATAAATCCGGATTGAGCGAACGCTTTCCGCTCGTTGTTTTCAGCAATGACGCCGTCACGCGAGGTTGGAAGATCGCCGTTTCGCTGGATCCGTTCCTGATCTTCGCGATGAATCCTAAAGCCAACGACAAGTTCGTTCGAAACTGATCCGAAATCGAAGTTTGTGGTCAGCCGCGTCTCGACGCCCTGAGTAAGATAATCGCGAAGCCTTCCTTCGTTGCCGCAGGTGGTGTTCAATGCAGCCAGGCTGAGGCAGTCGGGATCGACATTCAAACGATTAGGACGCTGACTGGAATTGGACGACTGACGCCACCAGTCGCGTGAAAAATAGTTAGAGTAAAAGCTAGTGGTCAGATTGATTTTAGAGGTCAGAACCGCGGCGTGCTGCAGCGAGAAACCGGACCTGCGGCCATAAAAGAAATCGTTCTTAAATACGTTGCTGCGGGGGTCTGCGGCGAATTCCGCCTCGGTCGCACCTGTGTAGGTTAGATTCGAATCCTCACGAAAGAAAGTAAATTTTCCAGTCAGGGCGTTGCGAGCGTTTAACTGCAAAACCGATTTGTTCGAAAAATCATATAACTTAAAACTTGTGTTCTCTTTCGACCCGTTACCCTGCTTATGATTGAAATTAAAAATCGTGCCAAGTCTGCCAAACGTGCCTCCAAAACCTGCTCCGCCGTTGAAAAAACTTCTATTGCCGCCTTCTAGTTTGAAATTAAAAGTCGGTTTATCAGGCGGATTGGGTGTTAGATAGTTGATTAGGCCCGCGATCGTTTGTGGGCCATAAGCAATCTGACCCGATCCCTTTAGGACCTCGATCGACTCGTATCTCTCCACCGGAGGATGGTAGTAAGACGCATTATCTCCGTAGGGTGCATAAGACAATGGAAGACCATCTTCAAGCAGCAACACCTTGGTTGAGCGCGTCGGATTGGTGCCGCGAATGCCGATGTTGGGCCGCAAACCAAACCCCTCCTCATCCCTTACATTCACACCGGATACTTTCCTAAGCACTTCGGAGAAATTGAACGCGCGGCTGTTTTCCAGTGTTTGCCTATCGATCCGTTCGATAGAACCCGGAATTTCCGAAAGGCTTTCCGGGGTTCCAGCGAGATAGCTTGACGTAACGGAAACGTCCACTGCAATGCCTCCGGGTGTTATGGTAAAGACGACTAGCTGTGTCGACGGGATCGTCATTTCACTGCGTAGTGTCGCAAAACCTATGGCACCGATCGTGACGTCATACTTACCCTCTGACATATTTGTAAGCGAGTACCGGCCTTCGCCGTCTGTTACGGCTTTTGCAACCAACCGGGCATCCTGGTGCCGAACGGTCAGCGTTGCTCCCGCAACTACGTCGCCGTTACTATCAACGATTCGCCCCTCCACGCCATTACGCTCCTGTGAATAACCGATTACGGCAAAAATGGAGAAGGCTAAACTAAAAGCAACGGATCTCACAGCAATACTCTTCATAAAAACACCAGTTAGATTACGAGCCACTAAAAACAAAAACCCTTATTGAAATCGATTTTCAATTTCATATTAATAAAAGTACAAGACCCTGTCGGCAGTGTCAAACGACATATTGCAGTGGCAAATGAAGGCGACGTTAGCTTGTTACTGATTGATGATTTGAGGCTGACACGACAGGTCTGCCTGGTTCTCCATTTGCGGGATTTATTTAACTGACCCGTACGTTGGGTAGAAGTTGTACCACCACGTCCAATCCACTATTAATAATTACGACGTGGTTTGGGGCGACTCTAGTCCAACTCGTGCGATCATCGGTCAATCTCTCGGAAGCGATGATGATTCCGCTTTGTACACTGTCGGATTCAACTATTTCAAACTTCCCTTCACGGTACCTGTATTTTCCGCGGTTTGAAAAGTAGAGTGAAATCGGCTCAATTTGCGGATTGGAGACATAACGCACTGTTACAAGGCTCTCACCATCAGTGACCGCAAAATTATAAACTGAAGGCTTTTTGATTCCAGCTTCATACGCCCATTCCTCAAGTTGGCGAATGGTTTTCACCAATCCGCTCGCCAAATCCACTGCTCCTAGTTTTTCCGTGTGTCGGCCCAGAAGGTTTAAGAAAACAGCAAAAGCGTGCTCAGAATCCGTGGTTCCTTCAATCGTCTGATATGTCTCGTCAGTCAACGAGTGTCGCAGGCGGCGCTTTATAGAACTAAAGCCTTCGATCGTACCGTTGTGCATCCACATAAATCGCCCTTGACGGAATGGATGACAATTACTTTCGGAGACAACCATTCCGGGCGATGCGGAGCGAACGTGAGCGAAAAAACAGGGCGATCGGATATGTTGAGCCAAATTCAACAGGTTGCGATTGCTCCAGGCTGGAGTTATGCTGGTAAAAACACATGCCTCGTTGGAAATCGCTGGTGAATACCAACCAACGCCAAACCCATCGCCATTTAGGGGCTCGCTCCGTTCTTTGGACTTATAACTTTGACGAATGAGTGAGTTAGCTGGATTTGAAATCAGGTCAGCGAGCAAAATTTCGCTTCCCAAATAACCGAGAAATCTACACATCGCGATTGTCTCCTACGTCTAGCGCGGCTAAACGGATTCTACATAATCAAGCGGGCGACGCGTGAATTCTTCCATACACCCTTCCGAACAAAAAAAGTAGTCTTTGCCATCATAATTCAACGAATAGCTGGCGGCTTCTTCGTCAATCTCCATTTTACAAACCAAGTCTATAATCATCATGTTCTCCATAAATGTGCGGCAAAGCAGGCCGTACTCTGACAACTCGTATCCGACGTTAATGATGCGTCGGGTCCTTTTTTAGTATTTCAGCACGGAGCAGGAAGCTGCCGTCCGTGACGATCTTGTCGCCGACATTCAGCCCTTCGAGAACGACAAACCTACCGTTGTTTTCTTTGCCGAGACGCACCGGCTTTATATTAAAGACATTTGGTTTATCGGTGGCGACGAAAACAACCTGTTTGTCGTTCATATTTTGGACGGCAGACGACGGGATCATCGGCATTGTGCGTTCGGCCATCCCACCCGCGCCAAAGGCGACGTTTACGTACATTCCGATCTTCAAGACTTGTCCCGGATTGTCGAGTTCGACTCTGACTTGTGCGGTGCGTGTTTCGGGGCTGATATTTGGGTCGATGTAGGTTACGTGACCGCGAAAGAGCCTGTCAGGATAGGCGCCGGTTGTAACGCTTGCTCCGCTTCCATCACGAACTGATGAAAGGTCCTTTTCAAAGACCTGAGCGATAACCCAAACGCTTGCGAGATTTGTAACACGCATCAATTCCTTGTTTGCCTCGACAACTTCACCCGCGTTTACGTCTCGCTTTGTGATCGTGCCTGATATAGGCGCCATCAATGCGATCTCCGACGTTATTTGCGATGGGGAGCGGAGCGAATTTACTTTTTGCGGTGACAAACCTAGCAACAAGAGTCTTTGCTTGGCGGTCGCAAGGTCGGATTCGGCCGTTTGGCGTTTGACGGCGGCCTGCTCAAATTCGTTTCGGCTGACAGGATTGATCTCGGCGACCTTGACGGCACGGTCAAATCTTTTTCGCTTCTTCAACGTCCGCCTCCGACGCGTACTTTTGTCGTGGCCTGCTCAAATTCCTCGCGGCTGACAGCCCCTATTTCAAGTAACTTAAGCGTACGGTCATGTCTCTTACGGTTTTCTTCCAGCTCAGCCTGAACGGTTTTTAACCGCGCCAACATTTGGTCAACGTCTGTATTGCTCACGGGGCTGATCTTAACGAGTTTTGCCGTCCGGTCGTAGTTTTGCCGTGCGGCCTGAGCGTCGGTTTGCAAGGCCAGATAGCGCGATTGAGACGCTGCAAGTTCATCGCTGAAGATAACGGCAAGGGTTTGGCCTTTGCCAACATACTGGCCTAGTTCGCCTCTTACGGATCGCAGGACCCCGCCGAGAAGCGAAATCACCGGCGTTTCTTTGTAGGCATTGGACTGAACGACGCCGGTCGAGGCCACATCCATTGCTTCACTCGATAACGTTTCGCCAACCGTTTCGATCTTCAAGCCGATCTTTTCAACCTGATCGGGCAGAATGGTGACAGTTTGTTCGGCCGTAGTTTCTGTTGTTTGTCCGGTGCTGTTGTCGTCGAATGTGACCGTCCGTGGAGCCGGGACGGCATTTCAACCCTCACGCGAGCCCAAATACCAAAAAAGTAACACTCCCGCTAGGACAACGCCGATGACCGATAATGCGATATACAGCGGCTTTCGATTCGGTGTTGGCTTCGAGTTTTCGCCCATTTCTGTTTCTTTATTGAACTCTTCGTTATTCTCTTCGGTCATTTCTTTTTCAACTCCGGTGCATTGGTCGCCCGCATGATCTCAATGTTTGCTATGTATGTTTCGAGTCCGGCATCGATCAATTCGTTCTCGACATCGAGAAAACGCCGTTGCTCGGCATGTAGTCAAGCAAACTTCTCGAACCAAGTTCGTAGGTTTGCCAAATTACCTGCAAATTAGAATTTGCCTGATCGCGAACGCCGTTTTGAAAGATCGACAATGACCCGCCGCACGGTTATATCGAGCGAAGGCCACGGCAACTTCGCCGGATAGTAAGTTCGCCAAACTCAATTCGCCTCTGAGCCGCTTCTCGCTCGAATTTGGCGGCTTCGACCGCGCCTTGATTTCGGTTGAGCAGCGGAAGATCGATTTCAACCCCAAAGGTGAAAAAGTGAAATACATCCTGAATGGGCCGCAAAAGGCCGCGATCATCAAAACCGCTGAGCATAAAGCCGGTGTTCATGCGCTGGTAACCCGCCTTGACGCTTGCGTCGATCCGCCCTTCAGACTTTGCCTTTTCGATTTGTGCGACAGCCAGTTGGTCCATTGTCCTTGCACCTTGCAGATCGGGACGCTCACGCAAAGCGTAATCGGTTGATCCGGAGACTGAAGGCGGCGTTGCGATTAGGTTATTGAAATCGCCGCGAAGACGCAGCGGGTCTTCCGGCTTCATCCCAATCATATTGCGAAGCTCGAACATTGCCGTCTCGGCCTTTCCTTCTGCGGTTTCGCGGATCGATTGCAGCCGATTCACCTCGACAAGAAAAATATTCTGTTCGAGCGGTGCGATCTTTCCTTCAGTAACTCTAGCCGCAACAAGCTCGAAACCCTGCTTTGCCGCTGCCAAGGTCTTTTCGGTAACCTCCAACTTTTTGATCGCCGCCAGAGCTTCACCGAATTTGAGTCTCACTTCTGACGCAAGCAGACGTTCCTGATTCTCAAGCGCAAACTCGCGAATTTCTAACTCGTTGTGCGACGGCAACTCGGGCTGCTCGACGTCCGCCAAGCTCAAGCGGCAGCATGGCCTCGGCCATTTGATTATTATCAGCGGCGCCAATCTGCTTTGCTCCGGTGGCGGTCAGCTTTGGATTCGCTCGCAAACCCGCTTGTTTGACCAATGCCCTCGCTGCGTCGACCTCCTTGCGCAAAGCTTGTGTTTCGCCATTGTTTTCGAGCGCGAAGGCCACGGCTGCGTCAGCCGTCATTCCGCCTTGCGGATTCAAATATAGGAGCGAAACCGGCTGGTCGCTCTGGACTGTCTGAGCCGTCGCCGCCAGCGCAAATATAAACCCGAACGCGAATAATTTAACAACGGACTTGAGAGCAAGCATCCTAGCTTGCCACGAGCTCGAACACGTGAAAAACTTGTTGGCGTCTCGCGATGGCACCGCAAGCGGGACGCTTGCGGTCCAGTCGGTCATCAAGAGACTGCCTGTAATCTTACAAATCTTCATTTCGTTTCAATTCGCGTACACTAAGCCAATAAAAAATGACGGGCGTTACGATCAGCACGTGCAGGAGGCTCGAGACCATGCCGCCAAAAACCGGTGTTGCCAGCGGCCTCATTACTTCTGACCCCGCGCCGGAGCTCCACATGATCGGCAAGAGCCCGACAACAATGGTCATTACGGTCATGACTTTGGGACGAAGACGCAGAAGAGCACCTTCGGTGACTGCTTCGAGCAAAGTTTCCCTATCAAGCTGGCCGACTTCGTCCGCTTTACGTTTAACCGCCTCTTCTAGATAAACGACCATCACAATCGTGGTCTGCACAGCCGCTCCAAAAAGAGCGATAAAGCCAACCCACACAGCGACCGAAAAGTTGTACTGCAGCATCCAGAGCAGGTAAAAGCCGCCGGTCAAGGCAAACGGCACGGCAAGCAGAATATGGGCCGCTTCGAGAAAGGAGTGATATGTAATATAGAGCGTGGCAAAGATGATAAGCAGGACGATCGGGACCACGATCAACAGCCGCTGGCGGGCGCGCTCCTGATTTTCGTATTGGCCGCTCCATGTAATGTAGTAACCCGCCGGCATCTCAACTTTGTCGCGAATAGCATCCTTAGCTTCCTCCACGAAACTTCCGATATCGCGGCCGCGAATGTTGAGCAGAACCGTGCCGCGAAGCAGGCCGTTCTCGCTTTGAATCATCGATGGCCCTTCGAGGCTGCGAATATCGGCAAGCTGCGAAAGCGGGATCGACCCTCCAGCTGGAGAGGTTATCGGAATCTGGCCGATCGCCGTTGGTGATGAGCGAAACTCGGTTGCGTAGCGAACTCGGATGGGAAACCGTCGTCGTCCTTCGATCGTCACGGTCAGATTCGTTTCGCCGATTCCTTTTCGATCACGTCCTGAATTGTTCCGACGTCAATGCCATACCGGGCCGCCGCCGTGCGGTCAATATCAATATCGATGTACGGAGCTCCCCCGATCCGCTCTGGATAAACGTCCGCCGCTCCGGGCACATCCTTAACCACCGTCGCAATTTGCCTCGCGGTTTCTTCCAAAGTATCGAGGTTGTTGCCGAAGATCTTGATGCCGACCTGCGAGCGGATACCGGTGGCAAGCATTTCGATGCGATTGATGATCGGCTGCGTCCAGATGTTTGTAACGCCCGGCATCCGCGTCGCTTCGTCCATTTCGGCGATCAGTTTCTCCCGCGTCATCCCATCACGCCATTGATCTTCGGGCTTCAAATGAACGATGGTTTCGTTCATGTTTATCGGCGAGGGATCGGTTGAAGTTTCGGCGCGGCCGGCCTTTCCAACCGCCCATTCAACCTCGGGAAAGGCTTTCAAGATCTCGTCTTGTTTGCTCAGGATCCTTGTCGCCTCGTCCAGTGAAATTGCGGGATCGGTCACCGGCATGTACATCAGGTCGCCTTCATTCAACGGAGGCATGAACTCGCTGCCGATCTGCGTCGCGACAACCATCGCACCCGAGAAAAACGCCAGAGCGAGCAAAACCGTGGCGAGCCGATTCCGAAGCGCTTTTGTCAGCAGTGGCTTGTACACTCGACGCAAAAAGCGCATGATCGGATTCCACTCTTCGGGACGCAACTTCCCGCCGAGCAGATAGCCGCACAGAACAGGGATGAGCGTGACCGCGATTACGGCCGCAGCGATCATCGCGAAGGTTTTCGTGAACGCCAGCGGATGAAAAAGCTTTCCTTCTTGTCCCGTTAATGCAAAGACGGGGATAAAGGCGATAACAATGATCGCTATCGACGCGACGATCGGGCGCCCGACCATCTTCGTCGCTTCAAGCACTATCTCCCAAACACGCTTTCTGTCGGAAAAGCTCACTCCCTCTTTCTCAATCGCCCGATACGCATTTTCAGTCACAACAATTCCAGCATCTACGAGGTCTGAAACCGCGATCGCGATACCGGCGAGCGACATGATGTTTGACGTGATCCCAAAGATATACATCAGGAGGAACGCGGCAAGCGGCAAGCAAAAGAGGTATCGTAACTATCAGCGTCGAACGAAAATGAGCAAGGAAGATCAGATTTACAAGTGTTACGAGGATGAACTCCTCGGTCAACGCCCATGTGAGCGTATCGGCTGTGCGGTTGATCAGATCGGTGCGGTCATAAAATGGAACCAGCCGAACGCCCGGAGGGAGACCGGGTTTGATCTCCTCGATCTTCTTCTTGACGTTCTCGATCGCTTCGAGCGCGCTAATGCCGTAGCGCATGATGACGACGCCCCCGACCGCTTCCTTTCCGTTTTTATCAAGCGAGCCTGTCCGAAAGGCGTTGCCGAGTTTGACTTCGCCGAGGTTTCGGACATAGATCGGAGTTCCGTTCTGAGAGCCGACGACGATATTTTCGACATCTGCGACCGATTCGACAAGCCCGATACCGCGGACAATGGCCCATTCGCCGCCCTGTTCGACGACGTTTCCGCCGACATTGTTATTCGAACGTTCAACCGCTTCGACCACGGTGGATAACGGCATGTTGTAAGCGCGGAGCTTATTCGGGTCTATGTCCACCTGATACTGCTGGACAAAGCCGCCGACCGTCGCGACCTCGGCGATCCCCGGCGTTGAATTAAGCTGATAGCGTACGAACCAGTCTTGCAGCGTGCGCAGATCGCGGAGGCTCATCTCGTCCGATTCGAGCGTGTACCAAAATACCTGGCCAAGACCGGTCGCGTCCGGGCCGAGCGTTGGCACTACGCCCTGAGGCAATTGTTTCGTGACGAGATTTAAGCGCTCCAGCACGCGTGTCCGGGCCCAATAAAGATCGACATTATCCTCAAAGATAATATTGACCATCGAGAAGCTGAAGGCGGAACTAGCCCTGACGGTCCGAACTCCCGGCAGCCCCTGAAGGCTCGTCACAAGGGGATAAGTAACCTGGTCCTCGACCTCTCGCGGTGAACGGCCCGCCCAATCCGTAAAAACTATGACCTGGTTATCCGAAAGGTCCGGGATGGCATCGATCGGGGTCTTTACAAGCGCGTAATAGCCCGCTAACGCCAATGCGACATAGATCGCGATGACGATTACTCGGTTCTTAAGCGACCATTCGATAAGCCAGTTAATCATACTAATACCACCCTCGTTCTAATATTTTCGGCGGACATTTAACCGAGCCATTAGAACAAAAAATGCAAATCGCCCTGCTTCGCCTCTACTCATTGCGCCGTTACGGGAATCGATGTTTTTCCTTTTCCCGCCGGACCTTCGTAAGTGATCTGCATCTCCCATCCGCCGGTCATCTCAATCTTGACTTTGCCGCGATAAACGCCGGGCGTGCCAGTTGTGGTCAAAGCCGCTGCGTTGTTCATCGCCCCCATCGAACCCATCGCAGGCATGTAGAAATTTAGCGAAGCCGCTCCCACATCAACCGCTTTGCCCGAAGCATCCGTAAAAGCAAGCATTAGTTCCTGCTCGCCGTTTTTGACTTTGCCGGTGTCGCTTGATACCGAAACCGTCAGATTGTTGATCGAACCGCTTTTGATGACTTTTCCCTGCACCGGGTTTTCGGCAGTAGGCTGCGGGCCGGAACTGCAGGACGTGAATAAGGTGATCACCCCGATGATGGTCAATAAGCAAATGAATAAAACTGTCTTTCTCATTTTTTAGTCTCCTGTGTTGAAAATATCTTGAGAGTTCCGACGCCTACAAAGTAGTTCGCAGAACCACAATGAAATAGTCGCAACGGCGCATTACACCCAAAAAAGGGCGCACTTCACCGTCGAAACTAGATCAGGAACGATTTATATTGGAGAAATTTCGGCTGGAAAGTGCTCGTCAACGGCTTGCGCAAATACTGAGGCGATACAGACGACTCGATCTTTGTATTTGGGAACAAAGCTGCGATCTGATCGGCGATGGATTTGTATATCGTTATGGTGGAAGGAGTGAAGTTAAACGAGCCGCCGAACGAGATTGGCGCCGGATTTGAGCAGTTTGTCGCGCAGCAAAGGCCTGCAGCCTCGGCTGAAGGTGATCTGTCCTTGCTTTTGGCCTTATCGCAACATTTCATCATCTTGCCGCTCGGTGAATGGAGCGGTGTCCCCGACACGACGCCACCGACGACGGTGAAAAGCACGAAAATAATTAAGACCCGAGTGAACATTGAACACAGTATACTCCAATTTTTTTGGATAAATCAGTGATTTACGTCACAAAGTGAAAATAACAAGATGTTGGTCACAATCACTATTTTGTATTGAACGAACTTAGCATTGGAACTAAGCGCGAAGTTTTACACACATCTTAAAGTTTTTTCAGGACTCCGACGAAGCATGCGGTAGTGCTGGCCCCCCAGTCTAAACGGTGCGCCCACGATATCAGCGTGGCACAAGTTTTGTAAGAAAATACGTGGTTGGCACTTTTTATGCGAAATTCGTGAATTTTGACAAGCCAGTTCTAAGAAAGAGGATCTATGAAAACGGAACATCATGAGTCAACAGGCAGCAACTTTAGTCCGGGAATATTAGTGATAATCCTTTTTGGTCTTGGAGCAGCCGCATACTTATTCTTTTTTCAAAGAACTTGGGATTCAAGCAACGTATTGCTGATCTTGCTTTTGCTGGCGTGCCCATTAATGCATTTGTTTATGCACCGAGGGCATGGCGGGCACTAAGGTCCGATGTTTCTACTGTTTGGAGGACAAAATCATGATGTATGGAGATTATGGGTTCTTGGGAATGCACATGTTGTGGTGGGTCTTTTGGATACTGATCTTGTTCCTGATGTTCGGCTGGTTTGAACCCGTGCCAAAGAAAAGACTCAGGAGAGATTCACCGTTCGACATACTACAAAAGAGATTTGCTTCGGGTGAGATCACAAACGAGGAATATCAAGAGAAAAAGAGGATTTTGGAAAGCGGCGCAACGACAAACGCAGCGTAGCCGACACAGATACTCTTAAGAGCGCAAGAGCGGGGAAACACTTATGTTTTTCTACAAAGAACGACTACTTTTCGGAATGCATCTCGAGCTGGTAGGTGTTTTGCGGGATTCAGACGTTCACGCTATGTGGATGATTTGAGTAGGTGCCGAAATTGGCATTGGGGGAGGAGAGAAAATGGGAAGACTATCTTTGTTCTCATATGTTTGGAAGTGTGTGGCAGGCATGGAAATCGTTTATTTCCTCTGCATATTTGGGGCGTTCGTACTCGAACGAACTGCAAAAGGTACGGAGCTGCATCATACGTTCTTTGAGACTTTACCGGGCTTTACCTGGATAAGTGTCGGCAGCGTAATACTCGGTGCGGTTTATATGTTCGTTTTTGCAGTTATTTTCGGCAGCTATATGGTTTGGATGCATAACTCCAGTATCAAGGAGTAGTAGAATCCGACATGTTGAGGTGAAATTGATGAAAGATATACTGATTTTTAAATTCATATTTATCGTTGCGGTATTAGGTTTATTCATACTTCCTGTTTTTTCACAAAGCGAAAAGACCATCGGGGTCGATAGTGACGGAGAATTTCACTTTGATTCACCAACAAGATTTGGGGGCAAGACAATTGGAAAAGGGATGTATAGGATCTATCAGGTGTCCATTAACGGTGAACATTTCATCATTATTCGAAAAGTCGCGATGAAAGGATACAAGAGTATGGCTCCATTGAAGGTTGGTGACGAAGTAGCAAGGTCGAAGTGTGTCGAGGAGGCCGTCGATAATGAAATAAGGAAAACAAAGATTTTGGTGCGTCGAAATGCGGCGAACGAACGGGTCGCGATGGAAGTCTGGTTTCGCGGCGAAAGGGTCAAGCATATTGTGCCTGGTTCCTAAGACAGTCAAGAAAAATCCCGGCGAGATTACATCATTAGGTAATACTAGACTAGTGGTCTAAACAAAAAAATGAAACTATCAAAAATAATACATTTCCTTAATGTCCTTGTGGGGTTTGCAGGTGTTGCAACTGCAATCGCCGGAGTTGTGGCGGGAAATAGCCTTTTGATTGGCATTACGCGAGAACACTTTCTCCTATGTTCAGGCGTACTTATGCTCATCGCGATCTGGCTCTCGGTGAACACTGTCCATCACGTCATGCTTGAGAATAAGGGCGAGATCGTCTAGGACTTCATAGGAGAGTACCCGTGTGAGCAAAAGTGCCCCCGGTCGTGGAAGCCCAACGAATTGGTATGTCGTTACCGGAGGCCCAAGCTCCGGCAAAACAACGACGGTCAATTTACTGGCTACGCGTGGATACAAAACCACTATCGAACATGCCCGGCATTATCTTGACACCCAACGCCGGTGGCAAGACTGTAAAGGAGGTTAGAGACAACCAGACGAGGTTTCAACTCGGCGTTCTCGATATGCAGATCGAACAGGAAGCGGACCTTTCACCGGATGAAGTAGTTTTTCTTGACAGAGCGATTCCCGATGCGTTGGCGTACTGCCGCTTTCTGAACCTTCCCCCGGATAAAAAGCTAATCAATGCAATACACACGGCGTCGTATAAAAAGATATTTATTCTCGATAAACTAGCTTTGGTCAAGGACTATGCACGAACTGAGGATGCGGCGGCGCAGAAAAGGATCCACGAGTTGATTACCGATGTTTATGAGTCGTTGCCGTTTCCGGTTATCCACGTTCCGATACTGCCGCCGGAAGAACGTGTTGACTATATCCTTAAAAGACTTAAGTGAAAGTAACAAGAAAAAAATGTCATAGAGGCGGTTCGTTCGGGTTTCAGATTTCGAAACCGCATCACATAAAACGCATCGCGATATAGCTTTTGCCACGGAACCGGACGCAAGCCGCCATAGGATGATCGCGTCTGACGAACCCTCGATAACCGAAACAACCCCAAAACCCAAGAGAGCAATACTTCCAGCAATGATCCCATCTCCAACGGCAATGACCCCTTCGAGCGAATTCCAGCCGATTGTTAGATAGGCTAGCAAAAGACCTCGACGCTCGACGTCAATTCGCGGATCGTTCACACTTTTGCTTTTAACGGCGCATTCATAGATTAGTCTTCTTGATTTCGGCGTTGTTCGTACATTGCTAACAAAAACAAGGCAGCTCTAAATTCAAACGTTTGGGTATTTTGGGTATAGGTCCAGATCTGCCATCAAGTGCTTGCCGCTGGGTCAAGAGGAATAGTCAGTGAAAAAGTGGTTAGATGGGTAGTACATTTTGCCGTTAAGTGCCCGCCATGTTGAGTAGCGATTTTATGGGCAATTGAAAGTCCGAGTCCTACCCCTTTATCCTTTGTCGTGTAGAACGGGTCGAAGATCTTTGAGAGATTTGATGGGTCAATGCCGGAACCCGAATCGGTGACCTCGACAACAAAATTATTGTCTTCCTGAAAAGTTCTAAACGTAATGGTCTGTTCTGCTCCGTTTGACTGGGACATGGCTTGCAGAGCGTTGATCGCAAGATTTAGTACAACCTGCTTTATCTGCTCCGCATCGACAAGAATCAGCGGAATATTATTCTGCAAATCTCTAATGACTGCAACCGACTGTGACGAAGCCTCGTTCTCGATCAAACCTGTGATTGAGTCCACGATTTCGTTAAGATCAGTTGGAGTTTTAGACGGTGCGTTGGGTCGTGCGAATCGTAGAAACTCACCCACCAGCCGATCTAACCTATCTATTTCACCTTTTGCAAGACCAACGAACTCACGCCGAGGACTGTCAACCATTAGCTCGTCCTCTAATATTTCGATGGCTCCTTTTATCGACGCCAGCGGGTTTCGGACCTCATGAACGATGCCGGCCGAAAGTTCTCCAAGCGACGCCAGTTTCTCTGCTTGGAGCAGCTGTTGAAAGGTTGTTTGCAGCTCGTCGTAAGCTTTTCTCTTTTCCTCCGCATTTCTTTCAGCCCGTTCCCTGGATTTTCGGAGTCGGTCGCCCAGAGCTCCCATTATTCCGCCAACGAGATTGAAGATAACTATCTCGGCATATTGATTTATAGAATAATCAAAGTGCCCATGCTGCCAGTGTAAATAAATATGCGGGGAGTAAATGATGGTTGTAAAAAGAGATGCCGCGAGCCCGCCTCTAAGACCAAATATCAAAGCGGCAGCTATGATCGGTACGTAGTAGATCCGCTGATATATCTCGTGCCAAACGATCTGATCGGTAGGCGTGAGAAAGTGAAGGACCGTAATGAGGATGATCACCACGGCAATGACGATCCATACATACAGGCGGTTTCGAGAGGAGATGATATTGAAGGTCTGCGTATCCATCTAGTCGTCCGAAATGCTGGAACCCGACTCGTCTAAATCGTACTTCTGAATCCGATATATAAGTGCGCTTCGAGTAATACCTAAATATTTTGATGTTTGTGACTGATTTCCGCCATGCCTGAGAAGCGAGCTACGTATGATTTCCCGTTCTAAGGCTTCTAGATTTATCGGCTCGGACGGGAGTTCAAACCACAATTCCCCTTTTGTCGACGATGGGTTTTTCACGGTTTCGGGGACGTCGGTCAGAGTCAAAGTATCGCCATCGGAAAGGACCACCATTCTTTCTACCAGATTCTCCAGTTCGCGAACGTTGCCCATCCACGGATAATCAAAAAACACCTTGAACACCTCGCGGGCTATCTTTGGCGGTCTCATACCATGTTTCGAAGCGGATCGGATGACAAAATGTTCGGTCAGGACCGGCAGATCCTCACGGCGTTCACGCAGCGGTGGAATCGTGATGGGAACGACCGCTAGCCGGTAGTAAAGATCCTCGCGGAAGGCGTTTTCTTTTATAGGTTCAGGCAGGTTCTCGTTGCTGGCGGCAATTATTCGAGCATCTACCTTACGCGGGATGTTCTCGCCAAGCCGTGTCACTTCCTGCTCCTGTAAAACCCTCAATAGCCGTGTTTGAGACTGGAGAGGCATGGCACTTATTTCATCAAGGAATAAGGTGCCGCCGTTAGCTTCCTCAAATTTACCCGTCGATTCGTGGGCCGCACCGGTGAAAGCTCCTTTCTTATATCCAAATAGCTCCGCTTCGATTAGTGTTTCGGGTATGGCGGCGCAGTTGATAGCAACAAAGGGATTGTTTTTGCGCGTGCCGGAAAAGTGTATTCCTTTCGCGATCAATTCCTTCCCGGTTCCCGTTTCGCCTTCGATCAAAACTGTGACGTTTGTTTTGGACACCCTCTCAACCAGGTCAAAAACCTGAAGCATCTTCTCAGATGTTCCGATAACGTTCTCGATTCGAAAGTCTTCGTGAATCTGCCGTCTCAGCCTTCTATTTTCCGCTAGGGCATGGCCGTATTTTAGAGCTTTCTCGACTGTAAGCAGGATCTCCTGTCGATTAAAGGGCTTGGTAATAAAATCAAAAGCCCCACCGCGCATCGCTTCTACCGCCGTATCGACATCTCCAAAAGCTGTAATAACAATGATCGGTATTTCGCTGTTGATCGCCGTTGCTTGGCTGACAAGCTGCGACCCCGTCATCTTCGGCATTCGCCAATCCGTGATGACGCAGTCAAAATCTTCTGCTGAATACGATTTTAACGCTTCCCTGCCGTCACCCTCGCTCACGACAGAATGCCCGGCCTCGGAAAGCTGGAATTCAAGGACGCGGCGCAAGGAATCATCATCATCGACGAGCAAGATTTTGGCGTTCGCTTCTTTCATTTTTAGATCATTTCATCTCAAAAGTAAGCGTTGTCCATTTTGATTCGTAATTTAGGTTTGGATCGGCGAGTTTGCTCATGTTGATAAACTTGACATACCACTTCCCTGATCCGTCGAGTTTCAACTTCACAATGCCCTTCGCGTCGCTTCTGAGTTCTGGTGACGTTTTGATCTTTCCGCTTTCCTCGCGACCGGCGAGAACGACTTGATCCGCGAGTGGCTTCCCGTCCTTCAGGCACAGGACTTCCATCGTGTCACCCTTTTTAAGCTTGTAAGGATTCTGCTGCGGGACGAGTTCTACCGGATAGCCCAGAACGGTCTTGTAATCATCCGTTTGCTTTTTGCCGACTTGCAAGATCGCTTTGACGTGCTTGGCGTAACGCTCCTTGGCGTCCTTTTCGAGCTCACCCGTCTTGCGGCGTTCTTCCAAGGTATCGGGCAGGCCGTCTTCGCGAAGATACTCATTAAAATCCGCCGCTTTTAGAGCGATCTCGCGTGACTTAGTTGAAAGCCCGACGACATAGGTCCCCGCCGCGCCGGTTGTCAGGTTCAGAAATGCGGTCGTTTCGTCTTTGGTAAGATCGGCCTCCACCGGATGCACACGATTTCCACTCGACACGACACTCACATCGTTCAGCCGCGCGAATGTAACCGCTCCCTCGCTCGCCAGAAACGTTCCGTTCATTACCTTGACGGTAAATTTTGAATTCGGCTTTAGAAAAAAGCTGTCCGTTTTGAGAAACAGATCATGCGCGAAAATTGACGCGACCAGCGACAGCGATAAGATAAATACAAAGATTGTTTGTTTTTTCATTTCGATCTCCTCTCTACTTGATTTCAAAAGTGAGCGTTGCCCATTTAGATTCGTAGTTCAGCTTGGGGTCATCTATCTTTACCATATTGATAAATTTGGCGTACCACTTGCCTGCGGCGTTGAGTTTCACTTTGATCATGCCGTCCTTGTCGGTGCGGGCGCTGGTTTCGCCCAGCATTTTGCCGTCGGCCTCATATCCGGTTGTGACGATCTGGCCGGCGAGCGGTTTGCCATCCTTAAGGCATAAAATATCCAGCGAACTTCCTCTCTTCAGCTTGTAAGGATTTTGCTGAGGTACCATTTCGACGGCATAGCCAAGGATCGTATTGTAATTATCGGTTGCTTTATTGCCCGCCTGAAAGATCGTTTTGACATATTTCGAATAACGGTAACGGGCGTCCTTATCGAGCTCGCCGTCACGCGTTCGGGCCTCTAAAATATCGGGAATGCCTTCGGCCGGCAAATACTTGTTAAACTCAGCCGCCGGGAGCGCGCTTTCGCGCCACATCGTCGATAGACCGGCAATGTAGTTCCCAGCCTCTGTCGGCGTAACGTTCAAAAAGGCCGTGGTTTCGTTTTTTGTAAGGTTTGCCTCAACCGGGTGTGAAACCGCCCCGGACGGCGAAACGACACTCATATCCGTTAAACGCGCAAACGTAACCGCGCCTTCGCTTTTCTGAAACGTGCCATTCATAACGCTGATCGAAATCTTCTGGTTGACCTTTACGAAATAGCTGTCGAGCTTGAAAAACAGATCGTGACCGAACACTGGTAATGACAGCAGCAAGCTGATCAGGAAAAGGGCTGTAATTTTTTTCGTTTTCATAATTCTCCTATTGTGTCTTGCCGCATCGGTGCAGGCGAATTGTTCCAAACAAGGTGTTGAAAGAACGGGTCTCTTCGACATTTACAAATCCCGCTTCCGTCAGCAATACTGGGAGCCTGCCGGCGAAGCTGTCCTCAGTCGTTTCGAATCCGTCGAGAAGTTGAATAAAACGGGACGAAAGCTTCATCAACTGATTTGCGGGTAGACCCCAATCCGCCACATGAAATTCGCCGTCTGGTTTGAGAACGCGGGCCACTTCGCCCATGGTTTTGAGTTTATTTTCTCGGGTTAGGTGGTGAAAAAACAAACTCGAAATAACGCGATCAAAGGACTCGTACTGGTACGGCAGATCAAACGACATGCCTTCGTCGACTTGAATCTCCAGACCGGCGGATCTGGCCTTCTTTTTGGCTATTGCCAAAATCTTGCCGTCGCCGTCAATCCCGACTACTTCCGCGAGCGGTTGATCTTGTTTCAAAAGAAGCGTAAGCGTCGCCGTGCCGCAAGCAAGATCGAGAACGCGATGATTGACTTCAATGCTGGCTTGTTCCACTAGAGCCTTTTTGAAAACGCCGTCTCGCGTAGTCAACCGCACAACCGGGTCATAAAAAGGTGTTAGCCAATCATAGCTCAATGCCGGGATGTATCTATCATTTTTCATGCTGTCTACAATTTCAAATTTCTGAGACGCAACGCATTGACAATAACTGATACGGAACTAAACGTCATCGCCGCACTGGCGATCATTGGGCTTAATAATAAACCAAAGATCGGAAACAGGACGCCAGCCGCGATCGGTACGCCGACGAGATTGTAAATGAATGCGAAGAACAAGTTCTGACGGATGTTCTTCATTGTCGCTTCGCTTAGTTTTTTCGCCCTAAGGATTCCACGCAGATCGCCTTTTAGAAGCGTTATATCAGCGGATTCCATTGCCACGTCGGTTCCGGTCCCCATGGCGATCCCAACTTGCGCTTGTGCAAGCGCCGGTGCATCATTCACGCCGTCGCCCGCCATTGCGACGATTTTGCCGCTCGCCTGTAGTTCCTTTATCTTCTCCGCCTTTTGTTCCGGCAACACGTCTGCAAAAACCTTGTCGATCCCGAGCTTTTTGGCTACTGCGTCCGCCGTAATAGCATTGTCACCCGTCATCATGACGACTTCAATCTTTTGCCGATGCAATTCACTGATGGCATCCTTCGCAGACTCTTTAATTGTGTCTGCAACGCCGACCAAGCCCGCGGCTTTCCCGTCAACGGCCACAAGCATTACTGTTTGCCCTTCGCCTCGAAGCTCATCCGCTTTGCCATCGGCCGCGAAATCAATGTTGTTATCCGTCATCAGCTTCGTATTACCGAGTAAAACCCTTTTCCCGGCGATGGATCCCGTACTCCCTTTACCCGTGATGGATTCAAAATTTTCCACCTTTGCCAATTCGATACTTTTCTCTTCGGCGCCCTTGATGATCGCTTCCGCGAGGGGATGCTCGCTCGATCTTTCAAGACTGGCTGCAAGGCGCAAGATCTCGATCTCAGCCGATCCATCTAACGAGATAACATTCTGAAGCCGGGGTTTGCCCTCGGTCAAAGTGCCGGTCTTATCAACGACAATCGAATTCACCTTCTCCAAAATCTCCAAAGCCTCGGCTTTCTTTACCAATACGCCGTGCCGCGCACCGTGTCCTGTGCCCACCATGATCGACATTGGCGTAGCCAGGCCTAAGGCACACGGACAGGCAATGATTAGAACCGAAACGGCTGCTACCATCGCATATGCGAAACTGCCGAAGATCAGCCAGACGGCGAACGCGACAATTGCAACAACAATTACCGCCGGGACAAAATATGCCGAAACGACGTCCACCAGACGCTGGATCGGCGCGCGTGACCGCTGGGCCTCGCCAACCATCCGAACGATTTGTGCGAGCAGCGTGTCGCTGCCGACCTTTTCCGCTTTCATTACAAAACCGCGTCGGCCATTGATCGTTCCGCCGATAACCTTATCGCCGACCGTCTTTTCGACCGGGATCGATTCGCCCGTCACCATCGACTCGTCAACCGAAGTATCGCCTTCTAGGATCGAGCCATCCGTTGGAATCTTTTCGTTCGCCTTAACCCTCAAACTCGCTTCGATCTGAACGTCCTTTAGCGCGATCTCGGCTTCAGTTCCGTCGTCAAAAACCACGATCGCAGTTTCGGGGGCAAGTCCGAGGAGTTCTTTTATCGCGCTCGACGTTTGGCTCCTTGCCCGTAATTCCAACACCTGGCCGAGCAGAACAAGGGTTGTAATTACGGCCGCCGCCTCGAAGTATGCGGAGATCAACCCAGTGTGCTCATTTCGCATGGATGCGGGGAACAATTCGGGTAGGAAGAGAGCAACAAGACTGAATAGATATGCCGCACCGGTGCCGATGGCGATCAGCGTGAACATATTCGGGCTGACGTTCTTTACGGAGGCCCAGGCACGCTGAAAGAAAGGAAATCCGCCCCAGAGGATAACGGGTGTTGCTAAAACAAACTGGATCCAGAGTGCAATTTTGGGTGCGATGTATTCATGATAATTCGGCAGCATCTCACCCATCGCGAGAGCAAAAACCGGGAGCGTGAGTACGGTCGAGATCCAAAACCTCCGCTTCATATCCAGGTATTCCGGATCGGGCCCGTCGTCGAGGGTCATCACCTTCGGCTCAAGTGCCATCCCGCATTTTGGACAGCTTCCCGGGCCGATCTGCACAATTTCTGGGTGCATCGGACAGGTGTACTCCACGCCCTTACTTTCGGCCTCAAGTTTTTCTTCTTTTTTCCCCTGGAGGAAACTCGCCGGATTTTGCTTGAACTTGTTCAAGCAACTGGTCGAGCAGAAATAATAAGTTTCGCCCTCGAAATCAAACTTGCCCGCTGACGTTTCGGGCGCGACCGTCATTCCGCACACCGGGTCAACAAACTCTCCACCCGCCGTTGCCTCCATGGCGCCGTGCGAGACGGTTTCTTTTTGTTCGCGTCCGATCTCGACAAGACCACTCGGGGGTACGCCTTGTGTTTGGGCAATAAATTTCTGCAAGCAGCCCTTAGAGCAAAAATAGTAAGTCTTGCCCTCATGATTAAAAGTTCCTGCGGCCTTCGCCGGATCGACCGTCATTCCGCATATCGGATCAATGAATTCGTCTTTTGTTACGACCTGTCTTTCAGTTCCTGTCATGGCCCCTCCTCGTGGGAAAAATGCCCTTTCGCACTTGCTCAATTACCGCTGCAGCAGCTTGCCGGGCTGCTGTCCGCGGAGCTAAGAATTTCTGTAGACAGCCAGTTGAACAGAAATAATAGGTTTCTCCGTCCTGGTTATAGCTGCCAACAGCGGTTGCCGGTTGGACCTGCATTCCGCAAATCGGGTCAATGAATATTTCAGCCGTGGTTGTTTCGTTTTCCGTCATATTTTTATCACTCCTGTTATTAAAAGTATCGACAAGAACAATTCTACAACCTGTCAGCAGGGGTCAGGTCAAGCGCTATTTTTCCGTCTCGCTTACTGACTCGATCAAGTGGCAAACCGAATCACCCGTCGGCATTGAATTTCTCATTTTCGACCAGTCCTGAAGAGCTTTTTCCATTTTCCGTTGGAGTCTCTGCATCTCTCTTATTTTTCGTTGATTCTCCGCAATGCGCCGGATGATAATTTCCCGGACCATCGGACACGGCGTATTCCCTTCTTTCGCCTCTTTCAAAATATCCGCGATCTCGGCGAGCGAAAATCCCAGATTGCCGGCCGCTTTTATAAAACGCACACGCACGGCGTCCGAAGGCTGATAAACCTTATAGTTATTTTGTGTATTGCGGGCCGGCCGCAGCAAACCGATGCGGGTATAGTGCCGGACCGTGTAAAGCGATACATCCGATTGTTTAGCCAGAACCGTTGCAGTCATCATTATTAGTCTTCTCCTACACCACCATGTCTCGAACGCTCTGTTCTAGGCTGCCTCGCAGAGCTGATACGGTGTCTTGCTCCACGGTTCATATACTCACAGCACCGCCGTAAGCCGCCCCAAAAGCTCCATACCGGAGTGAACGGCCAAAGATTCGCCGCGCCATACTACCGGACAACGCCCGGGTCCTTCTCTATGCTTGCTAGCTCACCGAAGCGATGCATAAATGTCAGCAAGCCGACCATGGAAAAAGAGGGTAAGCAATGTTTTTTCAACTCTAAAAAATAGTGCCGGAACCGGCCCACCGAGCCCCAAGTGACTCGATCAGCCCAGGCCGTTTATTGAGTCATTCTAATTGTACTACCTATCAGCGGGTGTCAGCTCCAAGGAGAAAACTGAGATGGTCGATAGCCTCGATCAAATGACGGGCGAGGCTCTTTTCAATGCTCGTCTTGATCGCTTAAAACTCTGAGTTTAATTTGTAATTGGTTCTCTCACGACTTCAACCGAACAGTTTGCGCGCGACGCTACTGCTGAAGCAACACAACCAATAGAGTAGAATTCCTGTTGAAACTCGCGGGAATGTGCACCGAGAAAGATAGAATCCGCTTCCCATTCCTGGGCTTCACGGCTCAATATGATGCGGGGATTTCCCGAATAATAGTTTAGCGACGCAGAAAAACCACCATCGAGTAATATTTTTAAAGCATCAGCTGCGAGAGTTTTAACCCATTTTTCTTCGCCCGCCATTCTTCGCTCGGACATACCTGGAATTGGCTGGAAAACCCGGCCTGGCTCCAAAAGGGTAAATGGGTAGGTAATGGTTACGAGACGAACTTCGGGTTTTATCTTCCACGGTCGTAAAGCAACCGCCCTAACTGCTGCCATGGATTCATACGAGGCATCAAAACCGATCATAATTTTTAATCGCGATAGAGAAGCATCTTGCTTGAGGCGTGAAATTCGCACCGAACATCTGGCGGTGGCTAAAATCTTATGAGAAATGCTTCCTAAGCCCGTTTCGCGATCCGATGAAAGTCCTTGAGGCCCGACAACAACAAGGTCGGGCTTAAACTCAGATGCTTTAGACAAAATCTCTTTTGCGGGCGAACCCAATACGGCCTCAGTATTTATTTTCCAATTTGGAAAATATCTAACTAATTCTTTATGAGCTGCGGATACGATTGCCCTTGTTTCTGTTAGGTCTCTATTCGTCTGCTCACGATGTTTTTCGTAATACTTGGAAACGTCTCTATCCACGATGATTTCGCTATCCTCGTACCTTATGGGGAGCCAAATTTCAGAAACCGAAATTATGAGGACCTCGGCCTTTTGCGGCAACCCGCTATTCCGGAGTTCATTCAAGGCCGCATGAGAGTATCCTGAGCCATCGTAGGCAATCAGAATTCTCTCAATTTTTTTAGCATTTTTTACCATAATAATGGATCAGTTAAAACCGGTTCAGCAAAGCAAGTGTTACGACCCATGTCAAAGTCGCCAGATTTGCGCCGAGCAAAGTTTTGTTATCTCGACGATAACAATTGGTGAAATCACCGAGAGCATAATAACCGCAAAATCAGCATTTGTCGGTGGAACAGTATCAAGTACACGTGCGAGCGGCGGAAAATAAATGGCGAGCACGCCCAAACGCGCCGAAGCAGAAGATATACGGATTTCGAATCCCCAAAAGTCGCGCTGATCGGCAATATAAAATGTCCCAGGCCCGACGACGCCAGGGTAATTGTGCGTGCGGGATCCCGCCTAAGTTTTCAACACCTAGGGTATGGACGAGCGCCGCCGAAATCAAGAATAAAATGGCGTCGACAATAAACTTCCGGCAGGCGGGGCGGCCAGGGAAGGGTTATCGACCCCACATCCATGGTTAGGTGTGACTCCGTAAGCCCGAAGAATCTTTCCATTCAGCCGCTGTCGGGGGGCGATGATCGCCGCGGCCGCCTCGTGGCGGGGCGGGCTGCCCCCGCGAATTGCATCGTTAAGGAAAAGGCACCCACGGGGACTTAATTTTGAAAGCGTTTTGGGTGACCCTGTGCGGCGCACTGTGAGCCTTGACGCTGTAAGGGGAATCGGGGAATCGTTGGGCTAAGGCTTTGAAAGAGCTTGGATTTTGTAAACGATAGTTTAGCCACCAGGGGGTGGATGGCAACAAACAGCTGCATGCACGGCAGTTTAGGTAATCAACGGTTTAGTGTTTTTGTTGTGTTGTCCCAATCCTTCTAATGGTCTTCCACCCGGCCCCGGGCGGGCCCCCCCCCGGGGGGCCCACACCAGGGGCCGGGGGGGAAAGAAAAAGAGGGGGCCAAAGTGCGACGCTTTCATTTATTGACTGGTATAGTTTTCCGGGTCCTTCTCGAACTTGTCGATACATGAAGTTGAACAGAAATAATAAGTTGTCCCTTCGTAGTCGGTTTGCCCAGCGGCCTCCGATTCCTCAATCTGCATTCCGCAGACCGGATCCTTGTGTGTAGCCATTCTTTTCCTCCTGTAAATCCGCCCCGGAAATTGTTTTTCCGAGTTTGCCAAGTGGACCTAACAAGCACCGACGAATTCAGCTGCAAGAACGGCCCAAAAAACTCTTCATCAAGGAATTGCCTCAAAAGATCTATCTGCGGCTACAGCGGGTTAGCGCAGAATGTCAATCTCAACACGTCGTTCCCAGATCCATGTCAATGACTCAATCACGCATCTCGACGCCCGGTCGGGCCTTTCCTTCGCGTTTTTTTCGCCATCGGCCGATAAAATAAAGGGTCACACCAAAGACGAGCACGAGCCCGCCATTGACGGACATGACTTGGTGTGAGGCATATCCTATGTAGTCCGGATTAGAACTCACTCTAATCAGATGCCACGCAAACAAGGCAATTCCAATAATGCTTATTGCTATTCCCCCAGTCTTCATAATGATTTTCACGAATATTGAGGCAAATTGCCGCCGACGTCGTGTCTACAACTCACATTAACCCTTTGGAGACGGCGATGGCTGGGCTGCCGGGGCTCTGCGAGGTGCTCGTCCAATTCGCCGCCGAAAGAAGGCGTCGGGCAAATAGGCACTACCCGACGCCTTTTTGCTCATTGACCGTATAAACTTCTGGACTCCCTTCTAACATGTCCTTATACAGTGTCGAGCAAAATTAAATTACGCTTTAGGAGTCGGAGACGCCGCAGGTGCCGGGGCACGGCGAGGGGCGCTTGAGTGCCAATGAACAATTCGCCATTTGCCATCGCGTTTTTCTAAGACAGCCGTGCCAAGTCCGCCGCTTTCTATCTTTCTTGTTCCCATTTCGGCGGTGAGACTGTACTTAAATGTCGCCCACGCCGTTTTGCCATCGACCTTTACCTTCATATCGGAGAACGAGTATTTCGTGTTCTTAAATTCCTTAAGTTCGGGGGCGAGATGCGTGTTGCGGTAATCATTCCAACCGTAGTTGGCGTGTCCGCTTTCGAAAACAGTCACGTCCTCGGTGTTGGCCCAAATCTTATCGAGGGCCGCGAGATCGCCTTGTTCGACCGCCAGAGCTTCGCGCGTCATGACGTCCGTCACGGCTTTTACTTCGTCGGTTTGTGCCGACACACCCTCGTTGAAGCTAAAGGCGATAACTCCCGTGCAGATCACAACAGCCAACGCCGCCATCAACAATCTATTAAAAATTTTTCTCGTCATAAGTTTCTCCTCATTTTAGGTCTTACGGAAATTCAATTCACTCGGTCCATTACCCGTCAAGATACATCCCGATGCCGAACAGCGATAACACAATGGCGTCGTAGAATAAATGTTGCTGACTCAAGCCGAGCAGCGAACCTCCGGTCAATTCGGTCAACCATGCTCCCAACAGAGCAATAAACGCCAGAAAGAAAAGGCCTCTGACTAAATAATATGTAAAAGGTGTTAGCCTGATTTTCTTATCAATATTCTATTTTCCTTTTAATTAAGATCGTGCGTCCGCGTCCCGAACGGCGGAAGATCGTTGTTTTCGCCGAAGTCTTTGTCGCTTAGGCCTTCGCGTTCCGCGATGACTCGCTCCGCACTTGGCCGTCCGAATTTATAAAAGATTGCCGGCGTAACAATTTGGTCGAGCAGAGTCGAGGTCAGGATGCCGCCCAAAACGACAACCGCGAGTGGATGGAGGATCTCTTTGCCCGGGGCGTCGGCGGCAAGAATGAAGGGTATTAACGAGAGCCCCGCGGTCAGAGCAGTCATCAAGACGGGGACGAGCCTTTCCAATGAACCGCGTACGATCATGTGTTCGGTAAAATCCTCGCCCTCCTCTTTCATCAAGTGCAGATAATGCGAGATCATCATGATCCCGTTTCGCGATGTGATCCCAACCAGAGAGACGAATCCCACCATGGTCGCGATGGAAAACACGCCTCCCGAGAGGTGCAAGGCCCAGACGGCTCCGATCAACGCTAGGGGGATGTTTATCATCACCTGAAGGGCTACTCGCCAGTCGCCAAAGGCTTTTATCAGGAGAAAAAAGATCGCGACAAGTGAGAAGATCGAAAGCAGGGATAAAGTTCTGTTAGCCTCCTGCGATGCCTGAAACTGCCCTCCATATTCGAGGAAGTAGCCGGTCGGCAGTTGTACCTGTGTTGCGACACGGCTTTGAATGTCACTCACGACGGAGCCAAGATCACGTCCGGCGACGTTTGCTCCAATTACAATTCGGCGTTTTGTGTCTTCGCGTAAGATCTGGTTCGGACCCGGAAAATTCTCAACGGCAGCCACCGCCGAAATAGGAATTTGGGTTCCCTGCGGTGTGTCGATCGTGACATTTTGGAGCGCATCCAGACTGTTGCGAGACGCTTCATCAAAACGAACCACCACGTCATAACGCCGGGCTCCATCAATGGCTTGCGAGACGGTTCGCCCGTTCAATGCCGTTTCCAATGTCTGCGTAACCTCGCCCGGCTGAAGCCCATATTGCGCCGCCTTGACGCGGTCAACATTAAATCGCACCTGCGGGATCAGCACCTGTCGTTCAACTGAAACGTCCGTTGCTCCTTCGACGGTTTGGATCGTATTGCGAATCTCCTCAGCCTTTGAACGCAGTGTAGCCAAATCGTCGCCGAACAACTTGACCGCGATCTGGGCCCGAACACCGGACTGCAAATGATCCAACCGATGAGAGATCGGCTGTCCTACGTTAGTGGTAACTCCGGGAACGACCGCGAGTTTGTCGCGGATCGCCGAAAGGATCTCCTCACGCGAACGGACCGATTTCTTTAGATCAACATCGATCTCGGTGTAGTGAACACCCTCGGCATGTTCGTCGAGCTCGGCCCTTCCCGTCCTACGGCCGGTCGAGATAACTTCGGGCACCTCTAAAAGTAGTTTCTCGGAAATTTGGCCGATGCGATTGGATTCAGCCAGAGAAGTACCGGGCTGGGCCTGAACATTGACGGTAAGCGTTCCTTCATTAAACTCCGGCAAGAATGATGTGCCAACAAACGGGAGCGTCGCCATCGTCAGGATGAACACTAGCGCCACCCCGACGATGACTTTGTAAGGATGACGGAGCGTCCAATGTAGAAGTCGCGTGTCGTATTTTTTTAACCAGCGAACTATGAAGCTGTCCTGGTGTTCCTCAGCCGACGAAGATCGAAACCACCGCCACATTCTCGAGAAAATAGAGGCACCATTCTCATCTTCGCGATCGATCTCAACCGGACCATCGACCGTCTTTGTCTCCTTTCGCCTAAATGTTTGGGGCAACAGATACGACGCCAAGACGGGCGTTAAGGTTAAACTTACGAACAGAGATGCCACGAGTGCAGTAATGTACGCGAGGCCCAAGGGAGCGAGCAATCTGCCTTCGACACCCGATAAGGCGAACAGCGGAATAAACACGAGGGCGACGATCACCGTGGCATAAATGATGGATGAGCGCACCTCGAGCGAGGCGTGATAGATCACTTCAATAGAAGGACGCGGATTTTCAAGGTTCCGGTTTTCGCCGAGTCGACGGAAGATATTCTCAATGTCGACGATCGCATCGTCAACCAACTCGCCGATCGCAACCGCCAAGCCGCCGAGGGTCATTGTATTAACACTGATCCCGAACGCGTAGAGAATAAGAAAGGTAACGATGAAAGAAAGCGGGATTGCCGTGAGGGTTATAAACGTGGTGCGAAAATTCAGCAAAAACAGGAACAATACGATCGCGACAAGGATCGCACCGTCACGCAATCCTTCGGTGACGTTGCCGATGGAGGCGTTGATAAAGTTGGCCTGCCGGAAGAGATTAGGGTTTATCTCAACGTCGGGGGGCAGTGTTTTTTGCAGTTCCTTTACCGCTTCGTCAACCTGTTCTGTCAGATCTTGAGTGCTTGCCCCGGGCTGTTTTTGAACAGAAACAATGACGGCGGGCTTTCCGTTCGTTCCGGCCTCGCCCCGCTTAATTTTCGCGCCAAACTGTACTTCGGCTACATCACCTAAACGAATAGGCGTGTTGTTACGATACGCAACAACCGTTTGCTTCAGTTCGTCGATCGAATAAAACCTGCCAAGGTTCCGAACAAGGTACTCCTGCGATTGGGCATCTACAAAGCCACCGGTGGAGTTGATATTTGATTTCTCCAGCGCGACCGAAACATCCTCAATGGTGATGCCAAACTGCCTCAGCTTTGCAGGTGAAACAAGAGCCTGATACTGTTTTACGCCTCCCCCGATGGGAATAACCTGAGAAACCCCGGTGATAGTCAATAGCCGAGGACGGATGGTCCAGTCTGCCAAGGTTCGCAGTTCTAAAGGGTCGGTCGTTCCGTCCTTGCTCGACACCGCGATCAGCATGATCTCGCCCATTATTGACGAGATGGGAGCGAGAAATGGTGACACTCCTTCCGGCAACTGCTCGCGAGCTTCGGTTATCTTTTCCGAAACAAGCTGCCGGTTTCGGTAAATATCCGTTCCCCATTCAAACTCAACGTAAACGATGGACAACCCGACGCCGCTTACCGAGCGAACTCGGGACACGCCGGGGACACCATTCATCACGGTCTCGATCGGAAAAGACACCTGCGTCTCGACCTCTTCGGGTGCAAGGCCGTTGGCTTCGGTAAGGACGGTGATCGTCGGTTTATTTAGATCCGGAAAGACATCAACCGGCAAATTCAACGCCACGTAACTGCCCCAGACAAGCAAAAGGGCAGAGATCGCGACGACGATCAACCGGTTCTGAAGGGACCATTTGATAACACCATTTAGCATTTTGAATCAGGTGCGGGGATTTCTATTTACTCCACTTCGCCTTCCACTCGCTCATCATCTTTATCTCAGCTTCTTGAGCTTTGATAATCTGACTGGCGAACGTTTTGATCTCTGCCTTTTCGCTCTTCTGCAACGCTTCTTTCGCCATCGCAACAGCTCCCTCGTGGTGCGGAGTCATCATGTCGATAAACGCAAGGTCAAATTCCTTCTCCTTGGAGTTTGTAAGCTTCGCCATATCCATCTTCATGGAATCCATCATGCCGGGCATTTCCATGTTCATGGCCGCCGGCTTTCCCGCGAACCACTGCTCGCGCCATCCTTTCATCTGACCGATCTCTTTTTCCTGATCGGCAATGATCTGCGCGGCGAACTTCTTGATGTCGGGATTTTGAGTTTTACCGTCAACCATCTTCGCCATATCGACGGCTCCCTTGTGATGGGCAGTCATCGTATCGATAAACTGCAGATCGTAAGGCTGACTCGCTGCATTCGGCGAGCTTTTCATCGACGAATGATCCATCGACATGTTCGAGTTCATCGGCATCGAATTATGATCCATGCCGTTCATATTCATTGATGAATTCGAATTCTTCATCATCGAGTTATGATTCATGGAACTCGAGTTGCCCCCCGCCTGACCGCACGCGGCCAAACCTACGGCGGCCAGCCCCAACGTGGCCGTTAACAATAGTGTTTTCATTTTCTTCCCCCTTTTAACTTAGGCGGTCTCAGCCCTCGCTAACGACGATGCTTCCCTTGTACATTCCCATTCCGCAGGCAAATGATATCTGTCCCGCCTCGGTCGGCGTGATGCTAACGACAACATCTTTGCCCACCGGCAGATTTTTGGTAATACCCAGCTTTGCAAATACGACCTTGCTGCCGCAGTTGTTCTTGTCAGCGCGGTTAAACACAAGATTTAGCTTATGTCCCGCCTCGGCGTCGATCGACGACGGCGAAAAGCCGCTTCTCGAGACGCTAATTTTGACCGTTCTGGTGTGAGCCTCGACGTTCACCGCAACAACCCCGACGCCAACCACGCCGGTAACCAGTAAAAACAGGGCAATCAGTGATCTTTTCATATTTATCTCCTCTAATATTCGTCAATTTTTCTCAATTCTTTTCCAATTTACGTCGCTTAATCTACGATTTATGTCGTTTCTCTGCCCACAGACATCGCTTATTTAGCGTCCGATGTCACTTATTTCTCGTCCGACATCATTAATTTCCCGTCCGATGTCTCTTAACTAACGCCCGACATCGCTTATTTCTTGTCCGATGTCATGTAATTTGCAGCTGACATCAGCAGTTGTTCAATTGATGTCATCTCTCATTGCTCAACGACGATCAGCTTTCCTCGCAACATGTCCATCCCGCAGGCGAATGCGATCTCGCCGGCTTCGGTTGGCGTGAATTCGACCAGGACTGTCTCGCCGACGGGTAGTTTCTTTCGTATCTTTTGCTTGGCAAAGACGACCTCGCCGCCACAATTCTCCGAATCGGCTCGATAGAAAGCTAACTTAACAGGTTGTCCTTTGACGAACGAAACGGATGACGGCTCGTAGCCGTTAGATGAAACAGCGATCTTCGTCGCTCCCGCAGGAACGTTCGCGGCCTTCACCTGTTTAGCCGAACCTGCCGGAACATTCACGATAAACGGAACGCTGATCACTTTCCCGCCACGTTGAAACTGTGCCCAAAGCTTGTAAAGCCCCGCCCGTGGGAACGCGGTATGAGCCGAAACCTCGTAAGCACTTGGTTTTTTCGGGTCTTTCGAATCTGCCCCGTGCGAATGGCCGTCGGCGTTGTGATCTTTTTCCTTCTTATCGCCGTCCATCTTCATCCCGTCCATCTTTTCGCCCTTTGCCATCGGGTGTGCATGGACGAAATCGACCAGGTCTTCGCTGATAATGACGAAGTGCGCCAATTCGCCCAGGTAATTTTGCAGATCGGTCGCGGGCTTTCCGGTTTTCGCGTCAAAGACCGCGAAATCAAGCGTCAGTTCCTGTCCCGCCTCGATCTTCGCACTCGGCTTCATCGTCACCTTCACGCCATCAACCGATTTTTCCAGCTTTGTATCCGCAACGAGAGCGACCTTTGCCCTTTCAGTTCCCGAGACCTTCACATCAATGCGTTCGACCACTTGCTTCGCATTAGGCGGAGTGAAGTCGGCGTAGAACTTAAAGTCGCCGCCGTTCGGAAACGTGTGCTGAACTCGATAAGATCCATCGGCCGACGGCTCGGGATGAATGTGGTAAAACTCCGCGAGGTCCTTAGACACGATCAGCAAGTGCATCGGCTTTTCGTGAACGACCTGCAGATCCTTCACCACCGCATTCTTACTGTCCTTGACGGTAAAGACCAGCGTCGCGGAAGCACCGGCCTGAATCTGGCTCGGCTCTGTTTTGAAATCAACCTTGAAGGTTGAATCCGAAGCTGTATCGTTCGCGGAATTTGTTTCGCTAGCAACCGTATTCGCGACATTTGCGTTGTCAACGCGCTGCGAATTTGCTCCGTTAGTACATGCCGTAAAAAAGACGGCAATAGTTGAAACCAATAAAACTGTTCCCAAAATAAATATTTTTCTCATATTCCTTTTCCTTATCCTCCACTGTCGCCAACGTCTTTTAACTACTCACCCGCCTGCGTAGTGCGAAGCTGATAAACACCTTCAATCACGATCCGCTCGCCCTCTTTTAATCCTGATACGATCTCGTAGAAATCCGCACCTTCGGCCCCCAGTGCGATTTGACGCCTCTCGAACGTCTCACCACCATCGAAGACAAACACAAAAGTCTCGCCTTGCTCGCGAACAACCGCTGATTTCGGAACAGCCAAAACCTTGCGGTCTCCACTTGTGTCGATGGTGATCTCAATGAAATTACCGTCCTTAAGCCGGTTGAATGGATTCTTGACCTCGTATATGACCGGGAAGGTCCGCGTCTGTTCATTAACGGTTTGTCCGATCGAAACAAGTCTCCCATCACCATCAGCAGTACCAATTGTGTAGACCTCGCCGGCTAGGGCCGAAGATGTAAAACTTGCCCGTGTGGATTCTCGAACCGTCGTGAGGTCTTTCTCAAAAACCTGAGCTTCTAAAAGGACGGTGGACAAGTTGACGATGTTAAGTAATTCCGCCCCGCTTGCGACCTGCTGGCCGCTCGTGGCTTTGATCTGGTCGATTATTCCGGTTATGGGCGATATTAACGGAAAATTCCGCATGGGCTGCCTGACCGTAGGCGAGCGGAAAATACTTTGTCCGGCCTGGGCGGATTTGATCTGCTCGCCCAATAAAACGACCTGCTTCTCGGCCGAAGTTACTTCATCGTCGATAACCCTTACGGCGGTTTGCGCTTCCTCGACACGTTTTCGCGGTACTGCCCCGACTTCCAAAAGGTTCTGCGATCTTCGAAGTTCACGCTGCGCCTGCGCGAGACGCGTCCTTGCTTGCCCGGCCGCAGCTCGTGACTGTGCCTGTTGCGACTGGAGCGAAAGGACAGTATTTCGGAGTTCCAACTTCCGCGCTTCAACCTCCCGCTGCTGCGCTTCGACATCCAGTCTTTGCGACTCGAGCCCGGTCTGTCCCGATACATCTAGCACTTGTTCGACGTATCCAATCTGTTCGCCGCGACCAACAGCAGAACCTAAAGATACCGCCTGATTAAGAACGATCCTTCCCGGCACCTGAGCCGTCACAACTCCTTTAGCGTCCGGTCGAGCCCTGACTACTCCCGTGGTTTTCAAACCGCTCGTAATTTGCCTCGTGTCGATCAACTGAGTCTTTATCCCAAACAGTAGCTGCGATTCTTTCGGCACGGTGATCGTCGTTCCCTTTGACAACTCGTTAACCGCTGCAGTTGAAAAGGCGTCTGGAGGAATCGCAGCCGTTTCGCGCGTCTGAGAAGGCGGAATAAGATACGCCAGTGCAACCGTGCTCAATAGAAACACCGTCAGAACAATCGCACCTACCGGTGCAAGTCGCCGAAAAGACGTATCCCCTTTTCTTTTCAAGGCATAAAAGACAACCGCGAACGAAGCACCCGAAAGCACAAGCAGGATCAGAAGACCGACCCAAAAAGATGTGCGGATCGGTGCTCGTGAAACTGTGACAGGGAAATCAGCCGAAAACGTCCTTTTGTCTTCGGTGGTTATAGAGACAACTATTTTGTAGTCGCCGGCGCTGTCAAAAACATAAGTTCCCCGGTACAAACCGCCCAGCTCTTCCTTGGCCGCGATATTTCCGGCAACAACCGCACCGTCGGGCCTTGTAATGCTAAACACGACGGCGGCCTTTTCGACCGGGAGCGGCCCCGAACCGAACCCGCCCTGAACCGTCTCGCTCAGCGAAACAAGTACATGTCCCGTTTCACCGGAGCGCGGATCGCCGGGAAGACGTTTCATAATGACAGTCAGCTCGCCGCTGTCATTTTTCACATTCCGTTCGGAGGTAATCGTCGAGATCGGAGTCGATCCCGCCGCCGCAGGAGCTGGGGCCTCCGCAGCGAACGACGGTACGAGGCATACAGCGATAAGGAAAAATGCTATCTGACTTCGCCTCACTTTCGCACTCCCGGAACGAGCCCTGAGCATCAATTTTTTGATCGGCCTATCCATTAATGTGTGTGTGCCTTGCCGTATAGAGCCTGCATCGACAGAACGTCGATCCTCACGGCGTCGGTTATTGCTTTTGCCAGATCATCCTTCGCACCGTTCGCCTTGATATCAGCCCCTAGCAGCAGATCGTCATCGTGGCCTTTTCCTGTAAACTGGCTGAGAAAACCGGCCGGTACACCTTCGGCTTTTATCTCCTTGATAGACGGCGACCCTTCCTTGTTCTCATAGACAACCAGGATCTCCTTGCCTGCCGCCTTGACGATCGTGACCGATCCGAGCTGCGTCTTTGTACCATTCACGGTGGAGAATCCCGGATAGGAATGATGATCTTTTTCGGTGACTTTTCCGCCCGTGTCTTTTTCAATAGACGCGATCTGAGCATCGGTAAGCTCTTTGTGCATGGCCGTAAACGTCTGCGCTCCAGGAAGTGCCGCCTTGACCGAGGCCGGAATCTCATCGGCTTTCGCTGGTGGGGCAGCGTTATTTGCTGCGGTCGAGTTCGCTGGCGCCTTATTCGCCGTAGCGGTGTTGGGACTGGTGTTTGTGCTCCCGCCGGAACACGCCAGCGATAACAGGCTCGCGGTAATTACAGTTACGAATATGAGTATTTTCATTTTTTCTCCTCTTCTATTCTTGGTTTAGTCGATTTTAGTAGTCCGATACGTTCGGCTTTGTCCTCGTTGATCGACTTCAAAAATTCTTCCCTGTTAAACTGTCGCGGCACGATCTTCGTATCCGGCAGGACCGATGTCGATCCAGGCATGAATGCGGATGGCGGCAGGGCGGCACCCACTGCTGCTTCGAGTGCCGTTAGGGTCGTGTAGTATTCTTCCAAAACCTGGTTATAATTCGTGACGTTCTCATTCAGACGACGCTGTTCGTTAACGACCTCAAACACCGAAAACTCGCCAGCATTATATGCAGCCCGGACAGTCTGCAAATTTGCCTCTGCTCTCGGAAGAATCTGAGTTGTGTACAGCACCAGCTTTTCTGCCGCGGCCCGGTATTGGCCGTAGGCAACGGCGACATCCCGACGTATGGTTGCCTCTAAGAATTCACGTGTTCGCACCGCCTGAACCTGTTCACCGACTGCGGAGGCAATACCGCCTTGGTTACGGTTCGACACGGGAAGATCGATCGACACGCCGAATGTCAGCTCATTGTCCAGATCTGACGCAAAGGTGCTGCCATTAACCGGACCCGGCAAGTCTATGATCCCTTTCGAACGAGAAAAGCGCACGGAAGGTGTGATATCGGGAGCACCTTGCGCACGGGCAAGGTTTATTCTTGCGGTCCCGAGTCGCTCGCCAATCCGGGCGGCCTGTAAGTCGGAGCGATCGCTCAACGCCTTTTGGGTAAGTTCGCTAAGTCCCATATCGAGACGTGGAGGCCGGTCGGACTGAGGCGCCAAGCGAAGCGGTTCCGCGACATCGGCTCCGATCAGCGTTCGAATTCTTAATAAGGCAGTTTCCAATTCGTTTCTCGCTTCGATCCTTTGGATCTTCAGGCGGTCGCTTTCGACCTTGACTAAATTCAGGTCGAGCGGCGCCACATCGCCCTCGCTTAAGCGTGCTTCCGTTACCCGAACCAATTCCGCGTCAGCGGCCAGGAGTCTTTCCAATACATCGAGCTGCCGCGCGGCCGATATAGCCCGAGCGTAATCCCGGCGAATTTCGACAGCGATATTCCGTTCGATAGCCGCGACCTCGGCCCGAACCTGTTGGAGCTCAAGTTCCGCAACGGCCCGTCGCTTTCCACGTTTTCCTCCGAGCTCAAAAGGTTGAGCCAACCCTGCCGAAAAGTCATACTCGCTTTCGCCGCCCAGAAAACGGGGGCTTCCGTATTCGGTGCTAAAGACTGGATTTGGTCGAAGTCCGGCTTGAACCAGGAGCCCTTCGGCTATCACGAGTCGCTGGCGCGCTGCAAGCAGATCCGCCCGCCGGAGCCCGGCGCTCTCTACAAGTTGCTCGACGCTCACGCCATCCGGGCCAATGTATTGCAGCGACGGTGCCGGAGTCGGCAAGGGCGAGGGAACAGTTTGCTGGGCCAATGCCGAATGAAAGCCGCCAAAAAAGAGGACGGCTAAACCGAGCTTTGCTGAATACTCAACTACGATCGCTAAAATATTCCTTATGCCCATGGAGTGTCGGTAAACGATGTTCGCTAGATTCTTACGCAGAAAGTGCTTCCTCGTTAACTCCTGGGCCAGCGGCGAAACGCCACACGAAAAACACAAGCCCGAAAAGCAAAATTATTACAATCAAAAAGACAACGCCGATCACCAATTGGGTGAACCAAGACGTTCCGCCCTCGGCCGTAACCGCGGGCGGCTTTACTTCGATTCCGGAAAAAGTGGCGGTGTCGGTTTCGCCATCGTGCGACACGTTAGCCCGCATCTTGTAAACGCCGGACGGCATCGCCGGAAAGGTCACGCTGTATGTGCCCGCCTGTTCGCCAGCCGCAACCGTCGCATTAAAGACCGCACCGCTCGCCGATTCGACCTCGACCTTGGCATCGACAGCCTTGAAAGGTTCGTTGGTCTCAAATTTCGTAATAAAAAGAAGCCCGGTCGTAGGCTTGTCCGGCTCCATCGAAGGGTGCTTTACCATTAGCTCGAGTTCGCCCAAACGAGTCGAATGGGATACAACGCCCTTCGCGTTCGCCGTGGACTTTGGCTTCGCGTCACCATGATCCTCGCCACCATGAGCGAGCATCGCGGTAGGCGAGGCAACCGTGAACAGGACGCTACCCAGAATAAAAAACCCAATATATCGCGCGATCTGACCTCTCATATACCAGAGACCAATTGCAATGGCTATGCCACTCATTTTTTCCGCACTTTATAGAATTTACTGGGAGTATTCTAGAAGACGATGCCGCTACCATGTATAAAAAGAGACAGGAGCTGTCTGATTTCAAACAGCAACGGCGGGGGACTTGTTTACACCAGCTAGCTGATTTCAAGAATGGAAGGTCGTGCTCATCGGTCAAAAAGTGAATCACCGATCGTTCATGCCATACGTAGAAATTCTCGACCGGTAGTTCGGCGTCGACTAAACGGCAAAGTCTTGGCCGGATTCTGCGATCTCATACACGTCGTCCTATCTGAATAATCCGATCACTTTCTAATAAGAATCTTTGCTAAGTCTTCGGGAACAGGCATTGACTTGAAAAACCACACGTTCGCCCCGCCGGTGTTCCCAGTCGGATAGATACCCAAAGGCGTTTTGGTCGAGGCTCCGATAAGTCGAACGATCTGTCCCCATATCTCGCGGGGCGAACGCTGCCTGACCGCTAGCTTAAACATCCGCCAATGTATGCAAGTGTGTTGATAGGTCGATGCCTGACCTAGAACGTGAGCGCGTTCGAGGTGATGAAAGGCTAAATGCAAGTCGCCGCTTTCAACAAGCGATTCGGCCAATGCTAACTCCTGAGATATGGCGGTTGCCAACACTTGATTGTTATCGGGTTTCATTTTGAGCCTCCCTTTGAACGTCTTTCTGATCGCTTATTGAAAATAATGCCTATTCCTACTAACAGGATAATAATCAGCAGACTCGCACCTACGAAAATTATAAACTGATGCTGCGTAAAAACATGAAAAAAGTCTATTTCTTGTTCCATCTCGCTATTAAATATGTGTCTCGTGACACGAAAAGCCCTCGCGTTCGGTTTGGGCGGTTACGTGCGCGATCTTAAATTCGCTCGTGCATGAATCGTGGACACGTTGCAGAACGTCATCGTGTTCGGCTCCGTCGGCAAGCACGGCGTGGACGCTCAGGGCATTTACGCCCGACGTAAGCGACCATACGTGAAGGTCGTGAATCTCGGCAACGCCTTCGATCTTTGAAAGCTTGTCTCGCACGTTGGCAATGTTTACGTCTGACGGCGTACCTTCCAGCAAGACAGCGACTGCATCTTTTAGCAATGCCCACGTTCGCGGCAAGATAAACAGGCCGATTCCCGCCGAAATTAACGGATCGGCATAATACCAGCCCGTCGTGAGCATTATTATTCCGGCGATTATCACTCCGACCGACGTGAGCGTGTCCGAGAGAACCTCATAATACGCGCCTTTCATATTCAGGCTTTCTTTAGAGCCGGAACGCAGAATAACCATACCCACAATATTGACCACCAACCCAATCGATGCGACGCCGATCATCGCCGCACTCTGCACTTCGGGCGGGTTTTTGAAGCGTTCGTATGCTTCGTAAAGGATATAGATCGAAATAAAGATCAGGATGATCGCATTCGTCATCGCCGCGAGTATTTCGACACGGTAGTAGCCGTACGTCCTTTCCGGCGATGCTGGCTTTTCAGCGAACCATATTGCTAACAACGCTAGTCCGACGCCTGCAACGTCGGTCAACATATGTCCGGCGTCCGCAAGCAACGCCAAACTGCCAGTCCACAATCCGCCAATTACCTCGACGATCAAATAAAAGAACGTCAGGCAAAAGACGATCATTAGCGGTTTCTTATTCCGCCCTGCCGCCGATATTTCGTGTGTGTGTCCGTGTCCCATAATTTCTTTTTTAGAATCTATACCTTCGAGTCGTTCGTCTTTTTTCCGCCTTAATTCGCCCTTTCCGGTTGTATCGACGCTCTATTTTCTCGTTTGGATATGTTCTGATTCCTCGCCTAGTCAAATAGGGCAACAACCAAGCGATAAGCAGAATCAGGCCGGTTCCGATCACGGCTCCGGCTAGTATTCGAAATGGCGGGTCTAGATACATTTGTCTCCGACTCAAATCAATGTTGCGGCCTCAATCGGAACGACCATGATTATCCCATCACCTTTCTTGCCTGTGTGTGCGTTGTTCTTAATTGCCGCAACGATCTCGTCGGCCATTTCGTCATTTACAGCGATCTCAATTCGCTTGTTCGCCTTGAAAGGATCGAGTGCGTCGTATGCTCCGGTACCCATTCGCTGGCCAAATCCTTCGGAATCTATCAAGGTCATTCCCGGAAAGCCTTCGATGTTTTCAAAGGCCGTTACGATCTTCTCTACCGTGAATGGCCGCACTATTGCGATTATCAGTTTCATTGTTATTCCTCCGTGAATTCGCCTTCTACATCTTTCTCGATCCATGCATAAAGCGTTGGCAATATCAGCAACGTAAGAAGTGTAGAAGTAATTAGGCCTCCGATAACGACCGTCGCCAAAGGTCGCTGTACCTCCGCTCCGGCGGACGTTGCGATTGCCATTGGGATAAATCCTAGACTTGCCACAAGTGCAGTCATTAGCACAGGCCGCAGACGTGTTTCCGCTCCTTCGCGAACGGCTTCCAAAACCGTTTTTCCTTCTTCGCGAAGATGATTGATAAAACTTACCATGACTACGCCATTCAATACCGCAACGCCAAATAGCGCTATAAATCCGACACCCGCCGAGATCGAGAACGGCATTCCCCGTAAAGCCAACGCCACAACACCGCCAACAATTGCAAAGGGAATTCCGGTGTAGATAAGGAACGCCTGTTTTATCGAACTAAACGTCGTGTAAAGCAAAATAAAGATTAGAAAAAGAGCAATAGGAACGACGATCAAAAGCCTCGCTGACGCCCGTTGCAGATTCTCGAATGTTCCGCCCCATTTCAAATAATATCCGGGCGGAAGTTGAATGTCCTTTTCGATCTTAGCTTGTGCTTCCGCAACAAATGAGCCGATGTCACGACCTCGAACGTTTAACTCGACACCGATCCGGCGGCGCGTGTCCTCGCGCGTTATCTGGGCGGCACCTTCGGCAAGCTTTATCTCGGCGACTTGCGATAGCGGAACCCGCGAACCATTCGATGCAGTCAGTACCAAATTGCGGATCGAATCGACGGTTGCGCCTGATTCTTCATTCAAACGAACGACGAGATTGAATCGTTGCTCGCCTTCATACACCTGACCAGCTTCTTTTCCGGCTACAACGGATTCAACAAGATCGTTAACGTCCTCTACATTCAAACCATATCGAGCGATAGCCGCACGGTCGGGTTTGATCTGAAGCTGCGGTAAGCCCGATGTCGCCTCGGCCTTTACATCCTCGGCTCCTGAGACAGTTTGAACGACCTTTACGATCTCATCCGCCTTATCTTTTAGTACATCAAGATCGTCACCGTAAATTTTAATCGCAACATCGCTTCGGACACCTGAGATCAGTTCCGCAACACGCAACTCAATCGGTTGCGAAAAGCTGATAATGGCCGAAGGAACTTTTTGTTCAAGAGCCTCGGACATCTTTTCGATCAAAACAGTCTTGTCTTTCGTCGTTTTCCACTCGCTCTTTGGCTTGAGGCCGATATACAAATCGGAGAAATCGACGCTCATAGGATCGGTGGCAACCTCGGCACGTCCGGTCTTTGAGATAACCGTCTTTACTTCGGGAAATTCCATCAATACTTTCTCAACCTCGGTCGTCGTTCTTATCGATTGTTCGAGAGAAACACTCGGCAATTGCTGAACCTGAACCGCAAGGTCGCCTTCGTCCAGTCGCGGTATAAACTCTGAACCTAAAAGGGAAAGATCGCACCGGAAATGACGACCAGAACAATTGCTATCGCTAACGCCTGTGGGCGATACTTCGCCATGAAATTGAACGCCGGTTTGTAGATCTGCTTTGCGTAGCGAATTATAAAACTCTCCTTCTCTGAAACTTTGCCCTTCAATACAAAAGTAAGCATCGCCGGAACGAAGGTCAGTGAAAGTATGAGCGAGCCTAAGAGTGCAAAGATCACCGTAAGAGCCATTGGTACGAACATCTTGCCCTCGATACCGCGTAGGCTGAGGATAGGCAGATAAACTATCGCGATGATCGCAACGGCAAAAACGACAGGCCGTGCGACTTCGAGACACGCTTCGAGAATTGTGCGTTCGGGCGGTTCGCGTGATTTTTCGTGCTGTGCTTCTGCCCGTCGTCGAACGGCGTTCTCGACCATTACGACGGCTCCGTCAACGATAAGTCCAAAGTCCAATGCCCCTAGACTCATCAAATTACCCGACACGTTAAAGAACCGCATCAGGATCGCTGCGAAGAGCATCGACAGCGGAATAATGGTCGCGACGAGCAATGCTCCCCGCCAATTCCCCAACAGCAGCAAAAGAACGACGATCACCAGAATTGCGCCTTCGATCAGATTCGTCTCGACGGTCGCGATGGCACGGTCTATCAATTCTGTTCGGTCATAGAAAGGAACAAGCTCGACGCCTTTCGGTAAGGATTTCTTGACTTGTTCGACGCGCTCTTTTACTGACTGAACGACAGTTCGTGAGTTCTCACCTTTTAGCATCAAGACGATACCGGCGACGATCTCACCCTTGCCGTCTGCCGTAACAGCACCCTGCCTGACAGTCGAGCCTTCGACGATCTCTGCAACATCACGGACATAAACTGGAACGCCTTCGCGACCGGTCTTTACAACGATGTCGCCGATCTCGTTGGGTTTTTCGATGAGGCCGATGCCGCGTAAAAGATACTGCTCCGCTCCTTTCTCGATGTAAGCACCGCCGACGTTCGCATTGTTTCGAGATACCGCGTCGTAAACGTCGCGCAGAGTGAGGCCGTATGACTGTAACTTCTCCGGCGTGACTCGCACTTGATACTGTTTCTCGAAACCACCAAAGCTATTGATCTCCGTCGCACCGGGAACGCCTAATAATTGACGGCGAACATTCCAGTCCTGAATCGTTCGTAAAGCCTTTGCATCATAACTGCCATCGGGCGACCTGAGTTCGTATTGATATATTTCGCCCAATCCAGTTGATATCGGTCCCATCTCCGGCGAACCGATTGACGAAGGAATTTGTTCGCGGGCTTGTGACAACCTTTCGAGAACCAATTGCCGCGCGAAATAAGTATCAACCGAATCGTCGAAAACGACAGTGACAGCCGAAAGGCCAAATTTGGAAACAGATCGTATCTCTTCAACGTCAGGCAAACCTGACATTGCGACTTCGACCGGAAACGTGACTTGTCGCTCCATTTCGAGCGGAGCCAAAGACGGTGCGGCAGTAAGAACCTGAACCTGAACATTTGTCACGTCGGGAACCGCATCAATAGGCAGATTCAAAAGGCTGTAAGCTCCACCAGCGGCCATGATCCCGACTAGTAGAAGTACGATCAGCCGATTGGCGACGGAAAAGCGAATTAGTGCGTTGATCATATTTCTCCTTAGTGTCCGTGTTCTCCAAGATCGCCTTTCGCTAATTGAGTTTTGAGAACAAAGCTACCTTTCGTGACGACTTTTTCGCCTATCTCTAAACCTTTGAGAATGATCGTGTATCCCTCGGCTTCGCCGCCGATCTCGACTTCGCGAACCTCGTACGCACCCGGTTCGTCGTCTTTCGGAATGAAGACTATCGTCTTGTCTCCTTCTCGTTGGATTGCAGTGGATCGAACCGCCAATTCCTCTCCGGTCGCCGCCGTAGTTCCGGCATAAAAGCCGACCTCGGTAAACATACCGGCGCGAAGCTTGCCGCTGGCATTCGCAACCTCGACGCGAACGCGAGCCGTGCGGGTCGTTTCGTCAAGCTGTGGATCGATATACGAAACTCGGCCATTGAGATTGCCGATGTTGGGCGATCTGATCTCCGCAACTGCTCCGATATTGAGTTTGGAAATATTGGATTCGGGTACGTTCGCAATGACGTAAACGGTGCTGAGATTTGAGATTGCAAAGATCGGCGTTGCTGCTTCGACGCCCGCTCCGGCGTTAAATTTTCTTTCGGTAATTACACCTGACAACGGCGCCCGTAACGAAACTAGCGATGTGTCGTTGCGATGATCGTCGTCGCCTCCTGATTCGACGGGAACTCCCAACGAACGCATTTCGTCCTCGATATGGCGTAGATCAACCCGCGATGTTTCGACCTCCGCCTTCGCTTCCTGTAGCTCACGATTAAGGGCGATATTTGATTGGAAATCTTAGTCGGCCTTTGGCGTTTTGTATGCCGTCTCTGCTGTAATCAAATCCTTTCCAGCACCGGCACCGAGTTCGATAAGTCTTTTCGTTCGTTTTAGCGTCGCGTCTGCCTCGTCAAGTCTGGCTTTTGCTTGAAGAACGGCTGAGCGGTTCTCTGCTTTTTGAACCCGCGAGAGGTTTCGTCCAGCCAATTCGTAGCGTGTTTTTGCCTCGTGTAGCTTGCCATGCATTTGGGCAAGCTGCGGACTGGAGATCACGGCAAGAACCGCTCCCTTCTGAACGTTGTCGCCAACACCGTAAAAAACCCGCTCGATGCGCCCACCGACAAGCGGTGTAGCCATTTCCGTCTTTTCGGGATTTAGCTCGACCGCACCGGTGACGTAAAGTTTCGAGATCGCGGGTCGCTGCGTAACTGTCTCAGTTTCAATTCCCGCAGACTCGATCATTTCGGAGTCGAGTTTTACTTCGCGTCCAGTCTCATTCTCTGAGTGTCCCGGCTCTTCTTTCTTCTCTTCCGTCGCGGCTTTCTCAACAGTCGCACCGCGATTGCTGACTATCCACGCAATACCGACGATACCGATAAGCCCGACGATAACCGCTGTGATAATCCATGCGAGAAACGGTTTCTTTTCCGGCGAAACTTCCGTGTCGCGTGTTTCCGCGCCATCAAGATTTGATTCGAGACGGTCAAATTCTGCCTCGTCGCCCGCGTGATGTTCGCTCTGTTCTGGAATTTTATTTTCTGACATATTCTTTTCCTTTAGTTTTCAAATGTGAGGCCAAGCGCTATGAATAGATCGGCTTCGGCACGGTACTTTCTCGTCAACGCTTCGGTTACGTCCCGATTCGCGTCTATCAATCGGCGCTGCTCTACCAAAAGATCGGTGATCTTTAATTCGCCGATCTGATAAACCCTGCGAATCGTTTCGAGGTTCTCGCGAGAACGCGGAAGTACATTAGTTTCGAGGGCGATGAGCGCCTTTCTCGCAGTTTCGAGTTGCTGAAAGGAAACCATGATCTCATTCCGAATCACGCCCTCGGCGAAAGTTCGCCGTTCTTGAGCTTGTCGGATTGCTATCGCGGCCTCGGCTTTTGCACCTTGCCTTCGATCAAACACAGGCAAACCGATGGTGATACCGAACAATAGTGTTCGGTCACGATCTTGGGGAAACGCTCCCGTTGGCAAGTCGATGGTCGATCTTCCAGTAGTGAATTTAGTGAACGCTGAAAGCTCAGGTTTTGCCTCGGATCGAATCAATCGCAGTCCGGCATTGCCAAGTTGTTCTTCAAGCTCTGCGATTCGAATCTCAGGACGGCTTTTCAAAGCAACGGCAATTGCTACTTCGGTCGAAGGTGGTAGAGACGGGAATGTAGCCAGCGGAAGTTCTTCTCTGAGACGAAGCGGTTGCTCATAAGGAACGGCGGCAAAATATTTCAACCTTGTGATCGCCGTTTTAAGCCGTCCCTCAACCAGTTGACGTTGCACCCGCAACCGCTCTACCTCGGTTTGTAGAAGGCTAAGTTCCAACGGTGCAGTTTCGCCCTCGTTTACACGAATTTGAACGAACTTGATCGTCTCAAGGTCAATACTAAGAATCTCATCGAGAATCTTGATCTCGCGAAAAGCAGAAAGGGCGTCGGCATAGTCGGCGAAAATTCTGAAAATTATCTCGCGCTGTCTCGTGGCAATTTCCGCTTCTTTCAAAACTATCTCGGCTTTAGCACGTTCGATACGTCTGTTCCGCTGACCGTATAGTTCCAAAGGGATAGAAATGCCTGTGCTAAATTCGGCGTCACCGGGTGAGCCGAGAAATCGACCAGAACTTTGTTCGACTTCGAGCGTCGGGTTTGGGCGAAGACCGGCCTGCGTCAGACGAGCCTTCGCTTTGTCGACCTCTAACTGAGCGATCTTTATCTCGCTGTTTGTTTCAAATGCCGCTTTGACGATTTCCGCAAGGGAAAGGCCATCGGTTTGGCTGTGATAGATCGGATATGTTGCATCGGCCAACTTCGTCTGTCCTGATATAGGGACAGCCGCAGTTAGCAGGGCTAACAGTAAAAGAACTCTGTACATAAATTCCAAAAGCAATAACTAACAAAAACGCGCGACAGTTGCGGCCAAAAACGGGCGCGACTATCAAACAAAAAGGCGCAGTTATGGGTTGTTAGTTAAACTCTTGGCGGTTGCCAAATGGAGAAGGAGCGGTGGATTCGTAAGGGGCTTTATAGTGAGAAAATCGGAACTCACTTGCTCAAGGCTTTTGGGAATGGTCACAGCCACAGAGTAGACGATCGTCTGAGCAGGGTTGCTTCCGCAACATGAGCAGACACAAAACGGCGAACAATCATCATTCGAATCACTTTCACTATCCTGCGAAAGCGGATCTAAGTGGGCAACCTTCTGAACCGGGTGACCTTGGTTGTCGCGTGGCAATAGGCTGTCCTTACACGGCTGCACCGAAAGGACAAGCAAATACGCTACAAAGATGTAAGTCACGATTCTCACGACTCGATGGTCTCAAATTCTTGTCTGTGTTGTCTAGTCTGGTGGATCGATGTCCTATCGGATTCCGAGATCAAAATGACCCTACGGTAACCGTTCTCATAGCTGAAAGCTCGAAATGTTGTTCAGTCGTGAGTCAAAGATGAGCCGCTGATTTTGTGAACCTCGGTACTCACCGGCGTTGTTAGTGAGCGACTTGATAAACGGGCCATCAATTAGAAGATCGATATGCGTGAGTATGTAGTGAATGTTGGCATTGCCTTGTTTGAGCAAGGTCGCAATCGTGTTACCGGAGTAGACGGTGATATGAACCCCAAGACGCCGCAGCTGGTAAACAATTTCTGCTACCGGGCCCGGCTGGTCGAAAGGTTCGCCTCCCAAAATCGTTACACCATCGTGTTCGTGAATATTTTGTTTGATTTCGTCGACGATAGACGATATCGGAACTAATCGTCCGTTCTGCCGGGTATGCGTTTCCGGGACGTAGCAACCAGGACAACGAATTGAACATCCGGCAACCTGAATAACAATTCTTCGTCCTGGGCCATCGACGACAGAATTGTGATAGGTCCGATAGAGCCAAATTGATTGGCTATGATCCGCTTGTGATACGTCGATTAGGTAGCTTGACTGCTCAGAAACAACTTTCTGTGGCGGTTTCCCGCAATTTACGTCGTATGAACCGCCGAGATCATCTCGCAACATCGCCATTTCCGCATTTGATATTTTCAGAGACTTCAGCCGTTAATTTTCCCTTATCTGGTTCGAGGACGAGTGTAATCTCTTTATTCATTTTCGCTTTGATGTCTGTCGCGACTGGGAGGTTAAGAAAAACTCCTTTTTCCGAATTTCATTTGAGGGTTCACCAAGTACTTGTCGTAGCTGCTGCGCGGTTTTCTCGCAGGCAGGCCCTTGGTAGCCCTTTATCTCAGTCTCACATTTTCCATTTTCGGTATCGATCTTGAAAATAATTTCGGGCATTGATTATCCCCCTCAATATTTGATTCTAATCTTGAGCGTCTTTCCGATACGCTCTTTAACAAGAGTGCCGCCGAGCTTCTTTGCCATTTTTCGTGCCGCTGCTTCGTGATAGCTGTTCTGAAGTCGGACAATAAAGTCTTTCCCCAAGCGAAACGACAAATCCATATCGTCAATGACTGCGACATAACCTTTTGGCGATTTCCGGAAACCGATATCTCCTAAAAGCGATTGTCCCCGTACTTCACGACGCCTGATAACAACGTCGGCTGTTTGTGGATCGCGTTTATCCCATCCTTCGAGAGGAATATCAGTTCCTACGGTCGGCGATGCGAAACCACATTCGGCCAAGGCTTCGAGAAGTAAATCTCGATTCGGGAAAGACTGGGAATCGAACGTCAAATATTTACTCATACTGGTTCTCCTTACCTAGAGTTCATAGATCCGATCGGACCGGTTTCCGGCAAGGCCGGTATGCTCAATCCGAGAACCCACGCCTTTGATATTGTTCCGGGCCCATTTACGGATCTCTTCGATCTTCTCGCTCATCATCTGTGCTGTAGGCGTGATGTTCTCGGCGGCTTTAATGATGTCGCGGGTCTCGGCCTGCCGGTCGCCGTCGATGAAGGCTTCAAGAACTCCGTCTTGTACTGCACCTTCTATTTCCGCTCCGGAGAAGTCTTTGCTTTTATCTACGAGCTTATCGAGATCAAACTGTTCGGCATCAAGTGCTCTTTTCTTCAGGTGAACCCGGAATATTTCCTTACGATCCTCAATCTCCGGAAGATCGACGAAGTGTATATATGAGAACCTACCGATCCTGAACTGTTCGGACTCGAGCTCTCGAACGTCATTCGCGGTCGCGAAAACGAGAACGTCCTTGTTGTCCTGCATCCAGTTGAGGAGGTAGGAGATAGTTCGTGCTGTCTCACCGCCGTCCGTCTTGTTGGAAGACTTCATTCCTGAGACTGCTTTTTCGAACTCGCTGATACCGAGAATGCCTTTGATCGTTCCGGCGATTGATAATGCCCGCTTTATCGACATTGCCGACGAACCGATGACGCCTCCGCCCTCACCCATGATCGAGCCGAAATCGAGATCGAGCAGGGCCCGATTTGTAATGCTTGAAGCGACACGTTTGCAGAGATCTTTACCGCAGCCTGGGAGACCGACGAGCAGTATGCCTTTACAGGGTTCAACATGACGTGCCTTCGCCCTCGGGCTGAACGTGTACGCCGCTCTCTCAAGAATTGCCCTTAGCGACTGGTAGCCACCCAAGTTACTCGCTGGTTCGGGATGAACATAGGTCAATGAGCCGCTACCTCGTATGACATTCTTCTTTTCTTCAAGAATGACATTGATCGAATCCTGATTCAGACCGTTACAACTGATGACCGCCTTTGCGACGACATTGCTGATCTCGACTGCTGTCAGACCAAGAAGAGACTGCTGCAGAGCGTCCTGCGTCTCCTTCGTAAGGCTAATATCGAGACCGTTAGACCTCAGGTTCTCAAACTGAAGTTCTATCGAGTCTTCGATCTCGGATTCCCTCGGAAGATCGAGTTCTATCTGCGTCACTTCCTTTTCGAGTGTTTTTAGTTCGGGAAAGTTCGGTCCGACAAAGAGAACGGTGGCTTTCGTCGATTTCAGCTTCCAGGCGATCTCACGAAGTCGTCGAACGAGCAGCGGATCTTCCTGCCCATATGGTGAGATATAGGGTGCGTAATCACAGAGCAGGAAAATTCCTGTTTTCTGTTCGCTGATAAAGCCAAGAAGACTTTCTGGATCTTCCGTGTCGCCGATCGTTTGAGGCGAGCTTAGCAGTCCCTCTTTTGGATCCGACACCTTCTGAAGACCGCTTGGCCGGCTCCAGAAATAGAGAGGCTTTTCCTTATGCCGATCCTGAAAGACGAGATCGATCAACGCCTCTCTTACGCGGTCTTCCTCGAATGTATTGATAGCTATGAGCGGGTATCTGGCTCTGATCCTAATATCGAGCTCATGCAGAAACTTCCGGATGCTGTCAGCACCGGTTTCTAATTCAGACATCGTTTGTTTACTGGGGTTTTCTAAGAAACGGATTGTGTGACAAGACGCCCGTTATATCCGTTTCGTCCATTGTTGCCGGTCGGCTTAGCTGCCTCGGTCATTCTTTCGACCTTCTGCATTTCTTCTCTTGATGCGATCCCGTTGTCGATCTTGAACCCTAGATTCGCTAATGCCCTGCCGACAGCACTTGTTTCACCGTTTTCGATAAAGGATGTCGTATTTACATATCCCTGGCCACGGATCTCGAAGGCGTGTCCGGTAGAGCTGGGTTCAGCGTCATCTCGGTTCCGATACGCTCCGGCTTTTATACATACGAAACCGCTGTCTTCGTTAAGTCTTATGATCTCCGTAACGATACGGCCGTCGGGATACTTCTCATAGAACTCTGCTATGCGTGCGTGAACCGGGATGTATTTGCTGAGGTCGAAGTTTGCCATTTTTTAGATCTTGTATGTTGTCGATCTAGAGTTCGAGAGCGCTCAGTCGGTCTTCATCAAGCAGCTTCTTTGAATGAACGGATGTCATCCTCAAAAGGTCGCTTAGAGCGGTTCGCATCT
>JADJRV010000004.1 GCA_016712045.1 Chloracidobacterium sp.
TTTATCTTTCTTAAATTCTTTCACTAATTCCGCATCCAGCTCTTTCGGCGCGTTTTCATATGCGTAAACCATTGCCCGGCTCTCATTCTTTTTCTCATACGCCGCCAGCCCCGCCGGGTACATTAGCCCTTTTTCCATCAGCACCGCGACCTTATCAATATTGATCTTGCTCCAAATACTCGTCGCCCGCCGCGGTGTAAATCGTATCGTGTACGAATCATCATCGACCCGCTTTCGCACCCCATCGATCCACCCAAAACAAAGCGCCTGATCCACCGATTCCGACCACGACATCGAAGCCTTGCCGCTCCCAACTTTCCAAAACCCAACAAGCAACTCCTTCTCAAGCGCATGATTTTCCTCCAGCCAATCCCGAAAATCATCCTGCGTTTTGAAGAATTGTGGCTGTGTCATAGCCATATTCTACAAGAAAAGAGCGTCCTATCGGGGACGCTCTTAGCCGTATTTATTAGAAGTCCTCTTTCAACGTCATATCCGCAGCGGCATGACGATGTATTTGTAGTCGTACGTCGTTTCGCCGGCGATGGACATTTGGGTTTGGGCGTTGGCGTCTTTGAAATCAAATGCGATGCGTGTGCGAGCCTCTTTGGCGGTAGCTGTGCCCGCGGCTGACCCGGTGCCGTCCGACGAACTGCCGTCTGCCGCTGCCGACTCGCTGCCCGCAAACTCGCCGGCACCGACGTTGTTGAGAAATTCGATCAGATATTGCCAGTTGAAACCGAGCTGGATCTCTTCGCCGGTGTAATCGGCCTGGACGACCTCGCTGCCGTCGCCTTCTTCGGTAGATTGGGCGATGACCTCGATCTCGCCCTCGCGGATGGTGAGCCGGATCGAGCGGTTGCGTTCGTCGGCGATCAGCGACATGCGGCGGACGGCGGAGCGCATTTCCTCAAGGTCAAAGACGGCCGATTTGTCGTTGTCCTTAGGCATGACCATTTCGTAATTAGGGAAATTGCCCGAGAGCTTGCGGGTGATCAGCAGACGGCCCTCGACCTCAAAATAGATGTGATTTGGGTCCTCGCCAAACGAAACCTCGCCCTCGCCGCGTGATATTTTTACCAGCTCGAGCAAAGCTTTTTTCGGGATGAGCGTATCCATCACGGCTTCCTTATCGTCGATCGCACGCTCGACATACGCGAGCCGGTGGCCGTCGGTCGTGACCATCTTGGCCGAGCCGTCGCCGATGATAAATTTTGCACCCGACAGCGTAAACCGCGACTGCTCGTTGGTAATGGCAAACGCGGTGTTGCGGATCATGTAGTTGAACGTGTCGGCCGAGAGTTTGAGCGGCGTGCTCTTGAAATTTGGTATCTCGGGAAACTGTTCGCGGTTGACACCGGCGAGACGAAAATTGGCACGGCCCGCTTTCATCGTCACCCATTCGTTATCCTCTTTTTTGAAATGAGCGTCACCCGGCTCCAGAGCACGGGCGATGTCAAACAGCTTGCGTGCCTGTACGCAGATCGACCCCGGCGTGATGATCTCAGCCACGGCATCGCAGCGGATCGTCACATCCAGATCGGTGCCGACGATGCGGATCTCGTTTTCGCCGATCGATTCGATCAGGATGTTGGACAGCACCGGGATGGTCGTCTTACGTTCGACGACGCCCTGGATAAATCCTAACTCTTCTTTCAATACGCTCTGCTTGATCTTGAATTCCATAATTAACTCCTAATTGGTTCTTGCCCACGAAAAACACGAAACATACGAAAAAGATATTTCTGTAACGATGTGTTTCATGTGTGACATGATTTCTCAAATATTATACACCGCTCGATTGTCCGCTTTCAATCTTTTTTCCGCAAATCCTGTCGCCTGCCTTTTCTGTTACTAAATAAGATCTCAAATCTATTAAGAAATAGTATTAGTAATAGAGCCTGTGTAAATGTGTAAAAGCGGCCTAACCCTTTATTAAATAAGGCGTTTTTCCTTCCACAACGGCCTGTGGATAACTTGTGGAAAAACTAGCAGCCTGTGGGTAACTTCTGATTACCCGAGTTATCCACCGATGTCCACAGCCCGCTTTTGGCCGCCCTTGCGGAAATGTGGAAAACATTTATTCAAATAGCTAAAAACAAACCACTTACACCGACGATAACTCTTTGTTATGTGTGGAAAAGTTTTACCGCATTTCCACGCTCAAACAGTTTTAATTAGTTGCAAATACTATCGATTAGCTCTTCGACGTCCCTGTGGAAATTACGGTCGTCCTTACAGAGCGTTTCGATCTTGTCCACCGAGTGCATCACGGTCGTGTGATGCTTGCCGCCAAACTCGCGGCCGATCTCAGGAAAGCTGTGCCGGGTCAACTGTTTGCACAGATACATCGCTATCTGACGCGGCAGAGCGATCGCACGCGAGTTGCTCTTGGCCTTCATCTCCTCGACCGTCAGATCGTAGTGAGCGGCCACTCCGCGGGCAATACGGTCCATCGTGACGCCGGCGGGACGCGAACTGTCGAGGATATTTTTCATCGCCTCTTGGGCCAGCACCTTAGATATAGGCACGCCTTTGAGCGACGCGATGGCAACCAAACGGACGAGCGAACCCTCAAGCTCGCGGACGTTGCTCTTGACCTTGCCGGCGATGTAATGGGCGATGTCGTTGTCCAGCTCAAACCCGTCCATGTCGGCTTTGCGTTTGAGGATCGCGACCTTGGTCTCAAGATCGGGCGGCTCGAGATCGGCGATCAGCCCCCATTCAAATCTCGAATGCAAACGCTCCTCGAGCGTCGGTATCTCTCGCGGCGGGCAATCGCTGGTGACGATGATCTGCTTTTGACCGTTGTGTAGCGTGTTAAAGGTATGGAAAAACTCCTCTTGCGTACGCTCTTTGCCGGCCATGAACTGAACGTCGTCCATCAGCAGCACATCGATCGAACGGTATTTGTCGCGAAACGCAGGCGTTTTATTAAAACGAATGGCGTTGATCAGCTCGTTCATGAATCGCTCGCTCGTAATATATGAGACGCGCATGTGCGGCGAACGCAGCTTGATCGAGTGGCCGATAGCGTGCATCAGATGGGTCTTGCCCAAACCAACGCCGCCGTAGATAAAGAGCGGGTTGTACGTCGTGCCCGGCGACTCAGCGGTTGCCTTGGCCGCGGCGTGGGCAAACTGGTTGCAGGAGCCCACGACAAATTTTTCGAACGTATATTTTGGATTGAGCGAATCGCCCGCCGGCTCGATATCTATAAAGCTCGCCCGGTCGCTGTTGAGCGGAGCGGACGCCGGGCCGTTCTTGGTCAGGAACACAAATCCGGCTCGGGCGACGATTCCGGGCCAAATTGCGGAGCGTGATCTTCGTCGATCAGCCAGCTCACTTTGTAGTTAGACATCCCGATCTCGGCGAGGGTTTGTTCGAGCAGCTCGCTGTAATACAGACTCACCCAATCCTTGGTCACCTGTCCTGCACGGAGCTGGAGGGCGGTGCGTTTTTCGTCAACGCCGTCAAACTGTATCGGGCGAAACCAGGTGTTAAAAACGTCATCATTTAGCCGCGTTTTTATGTGGCTAAGGGCGTCTTCCCAGGCGGTTGTTTTTTGTGAGATCGGTTTCAAAATAATCTGTTTACGGCGGGCATATTTTATGCTCGCTTTGCGTGTAATATTGCTGGTTCCGTTCAGGGCTCTCGACGGGCCTGGCCCGGCCGATAAAGTCGTTATTTTCTCTAGCTTTATGGCCGTATAATGTTTCGCGGCCGACGAGATATTCACAGCCTTTTCCACAAAGGATAGGCGGAAACGCACAAAACCTAAAGTAGCGCATTAAGCCGTTTACTTTCAACAGGTTACAGATGCCCATTTACTGGAAACGGGATACAGACTAACACGAAAAATACCCATTCGCAAACCATTATCCACAGCTTTTTTTCGGCGCGTTTAACACGAATTTAACTTCCTTTTCTGACAACAGTTCAGCCATTTTTTTGAATGTGATAGACTAAGAAAAATTACAATTTTCCGACAAAAAATAGGTCAAAATCAGTAAAAAATGCAAGATTTTTTTCAAGAAAATAACAATATTTCTACCGAGCTGTCCGCGACGCTCGCAACCGCCTGCGAAGGGCTGATTTATGTCAGCGAAACTGACGCGGATGTGACCCCATTTTTTGGATCTTCAGCGGAGACTGTAACTGGAGAGACCATCTTACAGCAGGCGAACCTGCCGGGCGATTCGCCGATTTCCGAACTCTCACTTGATGCATTTTTTGGCCGTCTGACACAGATCATGGACTGGTATGGTGAAACGGAAAAGCTACGCGCAAAAAAATTCTCCGAGCTGCACAAGCTGCTCGGAGAAAATCTAAGTGATCCAAAAGTGTTCCGCGTTGGCCGTGTCCAGATAGGCATCTTTGCGGTTGGGATCGACCGCGAAGGGCGTCTCGCCGGCGTCACGACCAAAGCCGTAGAGACATGATTATTTCGGCGAGACCTTGCTCGCTCCGCTCGTGTCCTTGATGATGTTGGTCGGCGAGCCTCCGTAGATGATGCGGCTTGCGCCGGAGGCATCCGCCCTCAACTCACCGCTTACATTGACCGTCACATTGCACGCCCCACTCGCTTCAATATTGGCGTTCCCGGCGGTGAGGGTCTCGGCATCGATCTTGGTAGCTCCGCTGACGTCGACCGTCAATTTTGCCGTTTCGCCGGTGAGCTTGATCTTTGACGCACCGGACGAATCGATCGTCAGATCCGAGTTCTTGAGGTCGTTCAAGGTAACATTTGCTACGCCCGAAACTTCGAGTTTATCGATATTTGGAGCACCGATGATGATGCGGATCTTGCTCTTTGGCGATATGCGGCGTTCGCTCTCGATCTTGAGAATGCCATCGTTGACCTCGGTTTGAATGAGCGGCAGCAGGTTGTCGTCGGCCTCGATCCGCACGCTGTATTCTTTCTGCGCGGTGATCTCGACCTGATAGACGCCGCCGACATCTATGCCGTGAAAGCCGCTGATGCTGCGGTCCTCGGCGGACATGTTGCCGGAGCCTTTGACGCCCTTAAAATTAAGCGAAAAGTTAAAAAAATTGCCGGTCGCACGACCAAATGAGAACATGTTTGAAACGACAAGCCCGATGACGAGTGCCGCGACAAAGATCAAAATACCTATCTTTTTCATAAATCCCTCCAAAGGAAAAATCCTTTCGTAAAAAGGCAAACGAGCGCCCGCCCGCAAAAGTTCATGAAAAAATGCTGATATTTTGGTCCGGTCCGGACCATGTGGACCAAGGTGGACCAAAATGAACCAATGGGTGGACCAAAAAAAGCGGGCCGAGAGCCCGCTTCTTAATTAGGACGAACGCTAAACGCCTATTTCTTAGGCGTCTCGGCCGGTTTTATGTCTTTGTTGACATTTTTGCCATCGTCTTTTTTGACCTCAGGCGAGGCTCCGGGCTTTGCCGGTGAACCCACAGGTGACGCTGCCGGCGACGTTGCGGGCGACGCCAGAGGGCTGGCCGTCGAGACCGGTGCAGGTGTTGCGACCGGTTTGTTTTCCGGGGCCTTGGTTTCGGTGCAAGCACCTAACACGGCGACACTTGCCGCCAAAACTGTCGATAAAATTATCGATCTTCTCATTGTATTTCTCCTAAGTGTTTTAATACGCGGACGAATTGCCGCCCGCTAAGTCAGACATCCACAGCCGGAATGATAAGGGGCGTCTTTCCGTAAATGACTTGTCTTTCGGCTCGCCAAATACCGCCCAATACCAACGCTGCGCTCGTATGAACGCGCGGGCGTGAAAAACTTGCAAGAAATTTTTTTAAGATCGGGTTATTTACAGAGATCGTGGCTGACGTAGGTTTTATTGCCGCTCGCATTTAGGTAATAGCATCCGCCGCGGCTGCCTTTGATGTAGGTTCGCGATCCGGAAGCGGATGAGGTTGACGGTTTTGAAACAAGCGGGGCGGCCTTAGTTTCGGTCGATGATGTTTGTGCAGCGGGTTTCGGTTCGGGGGATTATGGTCGATTGCCAGGCGACGACCTGCCATTTGCCTTTGCGTTTGATGAATGTTCCGGTGTTGAGATTGTTTGAGACGGTTTTAGTGCCGTCGGCTTTTGTCGTGTTGCCGACGAGCTTAAAGGCGACGACCGCTGCATCGCCGTATTGCTGTATGCGGATGTCCTCGGCGGTATAGACGGTCACAGGGTCGCCGGGCTTTGCCACCGGAGCTGTACGCAGCCCTTTCATGATCTCTTCTTTATTTGTGCGAACGCCTGCCGAGCGGGTGTAGATCAGATCGTCGGCCCAAAATCGGTCGTGGGCCGCTGCGTCATTCTTTCCCGCACCTGCTAGAAACTCATTTAACAACCGCGTCAATTCCGCTGCGTCTGGAGCGGTCTGCGCCTGCAACGAAAAAGCCGCCGCCAAAACCAGGGCAAAGATCGAAAGGTATCGTTTCATAATTTATGCCTCGCGTTACGCATACCTTAACGCAAAATGGCCGCCGGATTCAATCAAAATAGTGTGCAAAATCAACGAGTGGCTGTCCGCAAACCCGTGTTATACTTTCGGCAATCCAAACAAACACTTATGAAACGACGCCCTGAATGCAGACGGGATTATTACGATGACACACTGCTGTACTGTCTGGAAGATGGAACAGCTCTGCTCGAGGGCCCGAGGTCAGAACCGGGATTATGGAGATATTTATGATTCGAAACAGCTTTCAGATGATTGGACTTTTAATATTGTTCTGTTTTTCAGTGTCAGCACAGCCAAGCAGTGGCAGCAAGCTCAACGCGGCAGAGGCTTGGAAGGCAGGACATTCGCGGCATGGCGAAGGCTTTGATGTCGGACCGCGCGAAAAGCCCTGGGTGATGACGGGCATTGGTAAAGTCAACTTTCCAATTACAACCAAAAACCCAGAGGTTCAACAGTGGTTCAATCAGGGCATCGCGTTGCAGCATTCATTCTGGTTCTTCGAGGCGGAGCGTTCGTTTCGTTGGGCTCTAAAGCTCGATCCTGAATGCGCGATGTGTTACTGGGGTTTGTCGCTAGCCGCTGCCGATGAACGCGGCCCACAGTTTTTGAAAGAAGCCGTTAAACGTAAAGACAAGGTTAGCGACCGCGAACGCCGTTATATCGAAGCCTGGGAAGCACGCGGACAGACGGACCTTCCCGCTGATGCCGGCGGCAACAATCCAAGTGACGAAAAGCGATCTAAGCGGTTCATGTATCTGCTCGAACAGCTCGTGCTGAAATATCCCGACGACATCGAGGCCAAAGCCTTTTTTGCGTTGGATCAAATGGGCGGCGAGCATCGCTACGCAGCGGATCTGATCATGCAGCAGGTGTTGGCGCGCGATCCTAATCATCCCGGTGCTCATCATTATCGCATTCACAATTGGGACAGCGCGGAAGGCAATCAGGCACTCGACAGTTGCGCGGCATATGGCCGCATCGCGGCGGGCATCGGACACGCGCAGCATATGCCTGGACATATTTACAGTGGTATTGGCATGTGGCAAGAGGCAGCGATCTCGATGGATTCCGCGACGCGTGTCGAAAAGCAATATATGCGCGAGCGTCTCGTGTTTCCGTTCAACACCTGGAATTACGCTCACAACCAAAATTATCTCGGCTACATTCAGGAACAACTGGGGATGCCGGAAGCTGCGATCAGCGGTGCAAAACAATTGCTCGCCGCGCCGCTTGATCCTAAATACAACAATCCGACGCGATACAGCGCTCACGCGCAAGGCACGATCGCATTGTCACGAGCATTGGCGAGATTCGAACGATGGAACGACATTCTTGATCCCAACACATTCAACTGGCAAGATCACGCGCGCGACAAACTGACTCGCGCCTACATCGAAACGCTCGCTTATCTTGGCCTCAACGATCTTGAAAAGGCAGCGAAAAGTTATGCTGCGCACGCGGCTTTGAAACAGGAAATTGATAAGCCCGAAAATAAATATTTAGAAGCTCATTACACGACCCAATCGCTCGAACTACGCGGGCGTTTGGCCCTTGCGAAAGGTGAGGTCCTGAATGGTCTGAACCTGATCAACGACGCCGCCAAACAACAAGCCGAGAAATTTGACGACGAAGACGATCCGTCGCCGTGGCCCAACATGCTTTACAACACGCTCGGCCGTGCTTACCTTGAACAGAAAACGCCGTCGCTGGCAGTTGCGGCGTTTGAAAAGTCCTTAACCATCGTGCGCAATGACGGCTTTGCTCTTGCAGGCCTCGTCGAAGCGTATAACGCGGTCGGCAATAAAGGAAAAGCAACCGAAGCGTATGCCCGGCTGTTGTACGTCTGGTCCGACGCTGAGCCCGGATTAAAGTGGATGGCACAGGCGAAAGCCGTCGGGCTGCAGGCACAACCAAAAGACGTTTCGCCGGGACCGCAGCGCAATTACAAGAGCACAGTCCTAACACAACTTGGGCCGAGCGTTTGGGAGTCGTTCGAAGCACCTGAATTGAATGCCGTCGATGCTCAGGGCAAAACGGTTTCGCTCAAAGACTTTCGCGGCAAGAACGTTCTTCTGATCTTCTATCTCGGCGGTTACTGTGAGCATTGCCTCACGCAACTGAAAGAAGTTATCAAACGCAATCAGCAACTAGCCGACTTGAACACAACAGTGCTTGCCGTAAGTGCCGATCTGGATCCGGCGCTAGCTCAAACAGCAAAATCGCTTGGAGTGCCGTTCCCTTTGCTTTCCGATCCAAAGAATGAAACCGCTCGCCGCTTCAAAGCCTACGATGATTTCGAAGAGATGGCTCTGCACGCGACGATCCTGATCGACAAACGCGGCCGCGTACATTGGTCTCGTACAGGTGGCAGTCCGTTCAACGATTTCGATTTCCTCCTAAAAGAAATAGGGCGATTGAATAATTCAACTAATCTGGAGGCTGCGAAGTGAACGTATCTCCTAGCCGTTGTGCAGGTAGAAATTTATGAAACGATGCCCTGAATGCGGCTGGGATCATTACGACGAAAACGTCGTTCTATCGACAGCTTTTTAGCGAAAGAAAATACTTGTGAACACTTATTCAATGAAATTTAATGTCTTGGTCCTAATGATCTTGCTGGTCGGCGGAAATGTTCCGGCTCAGGTTAAGTTTGAGGCGATACCGAAGGAGCTTGCGCCGAAATACAAGTTGGATTTTAACCGCAACTTTTTCTCGTCGGCGGAAACGCAGCAGGCGGAACTCAAGAGGGCGTTTGCTGTGCTCGAGCAGTTAGAAAAACTCAAGGGCAAAGTCACTGCGACTGCGGATAATTTGCTCCGCTCTCTCGAGCTATCTGACCAGGTATCCACGCAGTTTTATCGGCATATTATTTATCTTTCGCTGCGATACGCGGTCAATACAAAGGACGAGTCGAGCAACAGCGAATCTTCGCGTTTGAGCTCGGAGCTTAGTAAGCGGACGAGTTTTCTGCAGCAGGAGTTGATGCGGATCAACAACAGGACGCTGGCAAAATTTTTGGCTCAAAAGCCCGCGCTTAAGGAATACGGCTTTGTCATCGAATCGGCTCGCCGCTATGCTCCGCATACTTTGTCGCTAAAGGAAGAAGAGTTGCTGGCCGAGATCGAGCCGCTAGCAAGCGACTGGACGGCCGAGTTGTTTCAGCGTGCCCTGGATAGAACTCAGTGGGGCCAGGTCAAGGCGGGAAGCGAAACGCTCGATGTCTATCAGCAGTTTCAGGAGATCGCAAATAGCCCCGACCGTGCCGTGCGCGAAGATGGTTTTCGCAAGACATACGCTGCCCTGGCCTCGCAGCGGGACATCTATACGTTTTCGCTGACGCGGCTGATCAAAACCGCAAACAGGCTGGCGCGCGTGCGAAATTATAAGGACAGGGCCGATGAGGTCCATTTCGACATGTTCCTGACCACCGATGAGGTGCGTAACATGTACGAAAAGATCGCCCGGACCGGCGACACACATAAACGCTTTCAGAGGATGCGTGTCGATCGCGTGAAAAAGCAGTCAGGATACGACGAGGTGAAATATTGGGACCGAAATTTCTCGCCCGCCAATTCGCCTTTGCCGCGGTTTTCGATAGCCGAAACGACGAGAATTCTAAAAGATTCGCTCGCCGTGCTCGGCCCCGAATACTCGCGCGAACTCGCCGCATTGCTTGATCCAGCGAATGGGCGTCTGGACATCGTCGCCGGAGAAAACCGCGTGCCCGGAGCGTTTGCCAACGGATTTCTCGGCAACCCGCAGAGCATCTTTTTCTGTTTTAATTACGAAGGCTATTTTGACGACCTCGATGCTTTTGCCCACGAGGCGGGCCACGCTGTCCATTTCCAGTTGATGGGCTACAATAAGGTCCGTCCGGCATATAGCGACGGGCCGAGTTATTTTACCGAGTCCTTTTCAATGTTTAACGAACTGGTCATGATCGATCATCTCTACACTATGGAAAAAGACCCGGAACGTAAGATCTATTATCTCGAACAGTTCATGACCTATGCCAATTACCTCTATTCCAACACGATGACCGCCGCGATGGAACAGGCGATCTACGACAAGGTCGGGGGATCGGACAACACGAGTGCCGACGATATCGACGCAATCGCAAAAAGCGTCGGCTCGCGGTTTTCGATCTGGTTTGACAAACAAGACGAGCTGAAAATGCGCTGGATGGACGTCCATCATTTCTACGACGCACCGATGTACTATCCAAACTACGTTTACGCCCAACTGCTGGCCCTAAAGTATTACGAGCTGTATAAAAAAGACCCGAAAAAATTCGTTCCCAAATACCTCGACCTCATGCGTAACGGATTTAAAGCCCCGCCGTCGGATCTGCTCAAGAAATTTCTAAATATTGATCTCCGCGACCCGCAATTGGCTCCAAACGCAGTTGGGATCCTGGACGACAAGCTCGACGAACTAGAGGTCCTCTACAAAAAGTGATCAGTGTTGGTCTGACTATTCGTATCTCAGCGAGTCGATCGGGTTGAGGCGGCTGGCTCGATAAGCCGGGAGGACGCCTGCGATGAACGCGACCGACGAAACAAGCAGCATTACCGTTGCGATAGACGGCAGGGTGAACGCAAAGAGGCTAAACCCTTCGAATGATTCGGCATAGGCTGTGAGCAGCACTTTGTTCGCGATCAGGCCGACGGCGATGCCGCCGAGCGTGCCGAGCAGAGCTCCCCAAAATCCGATCAAAACCGATTCGAGTGAAAAGATGGCAAAGATCTTTGCCCGGCCCATGCCGAGAGCTTTTTGCAGGCCTATCTCTTTTGTGCGTTCAAGCACGGCGATAACGAGCGTATTGATAATGCCAAATGACGCTGCAAGCAGGGCGACGAGAGCAAACAGGCTCATGCCCGTTTTAAAGATACCGATCGCGTCGTAGGTTCGTTTTTGAGTGTCGGCGATGGTGTCTGCCTCAAAGCCGTTGTCGCCCAGCTTTTTCTTGACCGCGTCGATCTTTGCGGCGTCAGCGGTCGCCATCTGGACGGTGAATCCGGTAAATTTATCGACGCCGTCGCCGGTGCGTTGGGCTGAGTGGATCAGGCGGGCGGTAGCCGTGTCGACAAACGAATTGTAGTTGGTCATAAACCCTTTGGTCGCGACGCCGACGAGCTGGAGCGGCAAGGTTTTCATCTCGCCATTGGCGGCTTTGTAGCCAATGGTCGCCGTTTTGCCGATAAGGTTTTCGATATTTGGGTCTATCTCGCGGGCGAGGCCGAGCGGGATTACGATCTGGCCTTCGCCGTTGATGGTTTTGCCGGCCTCAGTTTTTTGCGTGATTCCCTCTGATAGCACGCCGAGCTCAAGCTTGTATTTTTTATCGCCGCCCATAGTAATATATTGCCCTTGTAGCGAATAGCGCGGAGTGATGCTTTTGACACCGTCGATTCCACGAACTGCGGCTTCCATCTGCGGGACGGTGAGCAGCATTGTGTTTGGGTCAAAATCATCCTCGCCATCGCCCTCTTGTGGAGAATCTTTGTATTCCTCAGGGGCTCCGGCACGCGGGCCGCCGACCGGTTTGTCAAACTTTTTGCGTACCATTATGACGCGGTCGCTCTCGATATTTTTGACCTGGCTCTCGACATAATTGCGCATACCGTCGCCGAGGCCGTTGGTCATCGTCAGTGTAAATGAGCCGACAAATATCGCGGCGACCGTCAAAAATGTGCGGAGCTTGTTGCGAAAAAGATTGCGGTTGGCGATGCGGATCATGTCCCAGGTTTTCATATTTTTTCACCTCGTCGTTTTTCAGACACGATCTGTCCGTCTTTCATCTCGATCACGCGGTCGCAGCGTTTTGCCAGATCGTCGTCGTGGGTGACGATGACGAGCGTGATGCCCTGATCGCGGTTTAGGTCGAATAGCATTTTTTCGACCGCGGCACCGGTCGTCGAATCAAGATTACCGGTCGGCTCGTCAGCAAAAATCACTTGCGGCTTGCCGACCAGAGCCCGGGCGATGCAGACACGCTGCTTTTCGCCGCCTGATAGGTCTTTGGCCTTTTTCTGTGTTTTGTCGGCAAGGCCGACTGCGGAGATAGCATCGGCGGCATCGGCGGAAATCTGATCGGCCGAAGCTCCGCGAATGCGCATCGGCAGCACTACGTTTTCAAAGACCGTCTCGCGGCCGTTCAGGAAAAACTGCTGAAAAACAAATCCAAATTTTTCGTTTCGCAGGATGTTCTTTTCTTTTTCCGAAACGGCGGATACGTCGCGGCCATCGACAAAGACCTGTCCGGCGGTCGGGACATCGAGACAGGCGAGCAGATGCATCAGCGTCGATTTGCCGCTGCCGGATTTGCCGACGATCGCAAGGCAATCGCCTTGATCGATCCGCAGATCGACATTTTTCAACGCCGTGTAATCGACGCCGTCGCCGGTGTATGTTTTACAGAGATCTTTTACTTCGAGCATAAATGAATCCTTCGTAGCATTGGCAAAGGGCCGGAAGAATACACTTACGTCAGTTGGGCAGGAATGTTCTGTGAGAATGTTAAAAGACCTGAAAGCCTTTTGATTTGAGACAGAAATCGGCAAAATCGGCGAGCCAGTCATGAGTGACGCTGTAGTTTTTCCACTGTTCGTCGCCGTCGCGGCGGATCGACATATCGTCGGGCTCGGCGGTGATCGAGAGGTTGGCAAAAATGCGTTTGTTAGGAGCAAGCTTTGGCAGATACTCGTCACGGATGCGGGTGCCGATCGCGTGAGCTTCGTCCATGTCCACCTTGACGCCGGTTGCGTTGTAGGTCATCTGGCGGATCGCTCCTTCGCCGACGATGTCGAGGCTTTTATGACCTCGAGGGCTGCTTTCCAGTTCCATACGTTTGCCGAAAATTCAAAATTTTCGCTGCCGAGATCGATCAGGGTAAAGCTCATAAGTAACTCCTATCGAAATCCTAAACGGCAAACGAGGATTGGTCAATGAGTTTCGAATAGGAAAACGATATAATTCGGTTTTTACGAATGAAGTTTCAAATTCCTGTCAGGATAAAAGTATTGGATCCGCTGCCTAATGTCGCAATGATGGTGCAGCGGGGAAAGGACGAGCTGTTGCCGCCAAGCTCTAAGTCTGAGGAGCAACTGGTATTCAATTTTGAGCTTACCGTAGACACAACCGAGACGAGGCCAAATTTTCTAGGCAAATATGCTCAAGGGCCTAAGGACGCGCGGTTTGTTTATGTCAATTCCGGCACGTATGCCGATCAGCATTCAATGTGGGGGCGTCGGGCGAAAATTTCGCTGATGACGATCACCGGGGAGCAGATCCAGTCGGTTGTTACGAATGACAGCGCGATTTTGCAAACAGAATTTCAAGGCGTCGGTCGAGACGGCGGGCCGACGTGTGCGAGCGTGAAAGGTATCGAATGGAAAGTGGTAAAAAAATGACACAAAAAGCTATCTCATACGCAGACGCCGGGGTTTCGATCGACAACGCCAACCTTGCCGTCAATAAGATCCGCGAGTTTGCTAGGTCGACCTTTAACGAGCGGACGCTGACCGAGATCGGCAGTTTTGGCGGGATGTTTGCCGGGGCGTTTCCGAATATGGCAGAGCCGATATTGGTGGCGTCGGCTGACGGTGTCGGAACAAAGCTTAAGTTGGCGTTTGAGACAGGAATTCATAACACGGTCGGGGCGGATCTCGTAAATCACTGTGTCAACGACATTTTGGTACAAGGTGCGAGGCCACTGTTTTTCCTAGATTATTTTGCGACTGGCAAGCTTGAACCGGATACAACGGCATCTGTTGTCGAGGGAATGGCGAGAGCTTGTCGTGAAAACGGTTGCGTTCTGCTGGGTGGCGAGACGGCGGAAATGCCGGATTTTTATCCGCCCGGCGAATACGATCTTGCTGGTTTTATTGTCGGTGTTGTCGATAAGAAACGCGTTATCGACGGCAAATCGATCACACCGGGCGATGTCGTGCTTGGTATTCCGTCAACTGGGTTGCAGACAAATGGATATTCGCTCGCGAGAAAATTGTTTTTTGAGATCGGCGGCCATACTGCCGATTCGTACATCGACGAACTCCAGCTCGACCGTCGGCGAAGCTCTGCTTGCGACCCACGCCAGCTTTCTGCCGCAGATCGGCCCGCTGCTCGATTCTGGGGTTATCAAAGGCCTCGTCCACATCACCGGCGGCGGATTTCTCGAAAACATCCCCCGCATCCTGCCTGACGGCGTATCGGTCGAAATACAACGCGGCACGTGGCCCGAGCTACCAATATTTGGCATGATGCAGCGGCTCGGCAATGTCGAAACACACGAGATGTTTCGGACGTTTAATATGGGCATCGGGATGGTCGTGGTTTGCTCGGAGCAGGATCTGGAAGCCGTCAGTAGTCATCTGGGCGATTGCCATGAGATCGGGCGGGTCATAGACGGAAACAAAGACGTAAGAATTAATTAGCCACAGAGGTCTCCGAGCCATCTGTGGCCAACCCGCATATGAAGATCGGAATTCTCATCTCAGGCCGCGGCTCTAACATGGTTGCTATCGTTGATGCAGTGAAAAGCGGTGCGATCGCTGATGCTGAGGTTGCGGTCGTTATCAGCGACAAAGCATATGCGGCGGGCTTAGGCAAAGCCAAAGAACGAGGTGTCGAAACGGTGGTTGTCGAGCGTCGCGGACGCATGCGGGCGGAACACGATGCTGAAATAATTAGCGAGCTAAAGAAACACGGCGTCGAGCTAGTTTGTTTGGCGGGTTATATGCGGCTCCTGTCCCCGGCTTTTGTGCAGGCGTTTCCTAACAGGATCATCAATATTCACCCGAGCTTGCTGCCGGCATTTCCGGGGCTCGATGCGCAGCGGCAGGCGTTTGACGCAGGCGTCAAGGTTACTGGCTGCACCGTCCACTACGTCGATGAACATCTCGATAACGGCCCCGCGATATTGCAATGCGAGGTTCCCCGCGTTGACGGCGACACGGTTGATACGCTCTCCGCCCGCATACTCGAACAGGAACACCGGCTCTATGTCGAGGCGGTCAGGGAGATAATAAGGCGGAAACACGACCGGTAGGGAGTGTGTGCGAACCAAACTCGCTGTGCGATGTGTTGTTGGTTCGTGTTATTGTATCGCCACAACAAATTTCACGAGGAGATATATGCAAAGACTAACACGATCAATTTTGCCGGTGCTGCTGCTTTCCATCTGCCTTGCTACGCTCGCCCGAGCTCAAGCCAAAGTTGAGATCATACCTGATGTCGTATATGGCCATAAGGACGGCATGGCCCTGACCATGGACGTCATAAAGCCGAAGGCGGGCTCTAACGGAGCGGCAGTCATTTTTATGGTCAGTGGCGGTTGGGTCTCTAACTATACTCCTCCGCAGCAGTTTGCCGAACGAGCTCCTTTCAAAGACCTGCTCGACAAAGGATTCACTGTGATCGCGCTGCGGCACGGAGGCAGCCCTAAATACCTGATCCCTGAAATAGTCGCCGATGTCCGACGCGGAGTTAGATTCATTCGTTATAGCGCTCAGCAGTGGGGCGTTGATCCGAATCGCCTCGGCGTCTTTGGCGGCAGCGCGGGCGGCCATCTTGCCCTGATGATCGGTACCGCTTCAGACGTTGGTGACACAAAAGCAAAAGAAGAGTTTATGAAGGAGAGCGACCGCGTCGCTGCCGTGGTTGCCTTTTTTCCACCGGTAGATCTGCGCCCGATCGCGCGTGGCTTAAATGCGCCCGATGACGGCAGCGTCGGTTCACGCTTTCCGGCTCTGAACTTTGAAAAGGAAAAAGCCGCAGACTATTCGCCTATCGTTTTTGTGACGCCGGATGATCCGCCGACTCTGCTCATACACGGCGACAAGGACGCGCTCGTTCCGATCATCAACAGCCAAACTATTTACGAGGCCTTTCAGAAGAACAACGTTAAAACGAACTTCGTCACCATTCCGGGCGGTGGACACGGCTTTCAGGGCGAAGACGCCAACCGCTCGACCGCACTGATGATAGCTTGGTTTGAACAGACGTTGGGCAAAGACGCTGGTAAGCCTAAAGGTAATTAGTGACTGCCAAAACGCTTTGACAATTGGCCCCCAGCGCGCGTAAACTCTAGGTTTTCACTTTTAGGTGAAATAAACGTGGAGAGCAACTATGCCAAAGAGAACATTTCAACCGAACAACCGCCGCCGCGCCAAAAAGCACGGCTTTCGCGCACGCATGGCTACGAAGAACGGCCGCGCCGTGATCAAACGCCGACGCGCCAAGGGTCGCAAGCGATTAACGGTTCATCATTATTAGATCTGTCTTTACCAAAGGAAGCTCGGCTGCTGAAACGCGCCGAGTTTCTTCGTGTTTATGAACAGGGTGCGCGTATCGAGGGCCGTTTTATGACGGTTTTTATTTTGCCCAGCGAAAAGGGCCTGCACCGCGTCGGTATAACGGCGACAAAAAAGGCGATCGGCAAGGCTCACGACCGCAACCGGGCAAAGCGGCTGTTGCGTGAAAGCTTTAGGCTGAGCAAAGCGGAATTGGATACGGTGACGCAGAGATTTGACTGGGTACTGAATGCAAGACGCAGCATTTTGCACGGAAAGCTGGAAAAACCGCTCGCCGAGTTCAAACATATCGTGGAGAGAATCGCCACAGAGCACACAGAGACAGCAGAGAAATAATTCTTATTCTCTGTATCCTCAGTGACCTCTGTGGCAAAGTAGTTTTTGATGAAGTTTTTGGTCCTCGACATTCTTGGCATTTACAAGGCGTTTTTGTCGCCGTTTTTGCCGCCCGCATGCCGGTTTGAGCCGACTTGCTCGGAATACGCCCGCGAGGCCGTCGAAAAATACGGAGCTTTGCGCGGAACATGGATGGGCTTCAAACGTATCTTACGATGTCAGCCGCTTTGTAAAGGTGGGCATGATCCGGTCAGGTAGACCGCGTCAGCCACATAGGTATCAATGGAAAATCAGGGAAATAGCAGTAACCAATCACGCTTTTTGATCGCGGCAGTTTTGTCGATGGCGATACTTTTCGGATGGCAGTATTTCTTTGCCCCGAAAGCCCCGCCAGCAGGTGATGCGAATACAAACGCAAATGTAGCGGCCAACACCGCTCAACCGGCGGCTCCGCAGCCTGCCCCGACGACCCAGGCACCGCAGCCGACCACCGCCGCAGTAACACCGGACACGACGCCGAACCGGACGATCACGATCAAATCGCCGCTATATGAGGTGACGCTCGATTCTAAGGGCGGAGTTGCGACGAGCTGGATCATCCTTAAAAATCTTTCACCAAAGAGCGAGTTTCCTGTCTATGCAGACGGTTCGCACAGCGGCGAACAAAAGCCGATGCAGTTGATCTCTGAGGAAGCTCTAAAACGCAGCCCTCGAGAGGTACCGTTTCGCCTTTCGACCGATGATGCTGCGTTAAATACTGCGATAAACGACCGCAATTATCAGATCTCCGTCCCGGATGAGAGCATTACGCTCACCGCCGGACAGGAAAAGGCGATCGAGTTTACAATGACCGACTCGAGCGGAGTCGAGGTCAAAAAGAGCTTTGTTTTCCGGGCGGACAGCTATATTGCCGACCTCGCGGTCAGCCTCAAAAAAGGCGGCCAGCCGGTGCCGAACACCAAGTTGCTCATTGGTGCCAGCATCGGTGACCATGCGATCAATAACCACAATTTTTACCACATCGAATCTGAGGCTGTTTCGGTCGTAAATGGCGCCGTTATGCGTCATCAGGGAAACTACGCATTTACATACGACGCCAATAACCAATCAACGCTGGTTGATAACGGAACGGTCGATTGGGCTGGTGTTGGCGATGCTTATTTCGCGATGGCGGCGGTTCCCGCTACACCGTCACAAAATGTTGAGTACCGTGCCTCAAAGTACGATGTAACTACAAAGCCGTTTTTCGAAAGCATTTTTCAGTGGATATTGCGTAACCCAAAAACGACAGAGACGCGACACCTGGTGACCGTATATCTTCCGATCACGGCGGACGGTTCGACGACCAAAATATTTACTGGCACAAAAGATTATTTCTTACTCTCGTCGCTACATGAAGGCCTTTCAAAAGACGCTGGCCGCAACGTTGAGATCAGCAACCTGATCAATTTCAGCAACTATTCGTGGATACGCCCGATCACGTCACGGCTCTCGATACCGATCCTCTATTCGTTAAACTTTTTCAACGGCCTGACGCATAACTACGGCGTCGCGATCATCATTTTCACTTTTCTCTTCTACATGCTGCTATTTCCACTTCGCTGGTCGCAGTCCAAATCCTTTAAAAAGGCTTCGGGTAACGCACCGAAGATGAAGGAGATACAGGACAAGATCAAGGACCTACAAAAGAAAGGCGTGCCCAATGACGACGCCCGCATGCGTGCTCTGCAGATGGAGCAGCTCAAGATGACCAAGGCGTCGCTGCCGATCGGCGGATGTCTGCCGATGCTGCTGCAGTTTCCGCTGCTGATCGCTTTTTATACGGCGGTCACGGTTTCACTTGAGGTGCGTCAGGCGACGTTTATCTGGCTGCCCGATCTCTCGGCGGCCGACCCTTGGCATCTGCTCGAATTTGCATTTGCCCTGTCGATGATCCTGTCGATGAAATTTACGCCCCAGACAGCGACCGTCACACCTGAGCAGCAAATGCAGCAGAAAATGATGACCTATTTCATGCCGCTGATGATGCTGTGGGTTATGTGGGCGGCACCGTCCGGACTGTTGCTTTATTGGTTCTTTGGAAATATTGTAAGCTTTGGCCAGCAGATGGTCATCAACCGCATGAACAAGACGAACACGCCTCCGGGAACCGAGATCGTCGATTCGGTGCCAAAGGGAGCAAAGCAGGTCAAGCCTAAATTTGGAACGGCGTAAAAGCGTATGAACGAAACTTGTGAAAAGGCAAAAGAATTGTTGTCCACCGTTGTCTCCGGGATGGGGTTTGATCTGACCGTCGCGTCGGAGTGGAATGACGAGGGCTGTTTGCTAAATCTCAGCGGCGAAGATGCCCATTTTGCACTGGCCGAGAACGGAGAACTGCTTGACGCATTGGAAGTTATCCTCTTCCAAGCCTTTGGCCGCGAGATCGACCGTGAACACCGCTTTGTCGTCGATGCCGACGGATTTCGACAGTCGCGAAAGGCAGAGCTGCACGCCATGGCACGATTTGCCGCCGATCAGGTCCGCAAAGGCGGCCGACCATTCACATTTGGCGTGCTCAACTCGACCGAACGCCGCATCATCCACATGACCCTGCAAAAAGAAGAAGACCTTTTCACCGAATCAGTCGGCGCCGGCCGGGACCGTAGATTGCAGGTCCGGCTCCAGTAAGTTCCTGGTTCAAGGTTCAAAGTTCAAAGTCTAAAGCGAACTTTGAACTTTGAACATTAAACTTTGAACTATGTCAGCTACCATCGTCGCATTAGCAACACCTACGGGCCGCAGCGGTATCGGTGTGATCCGTCTAAGCGGCGGCTATGCTCTCGGTATTTCGCAAAAGCTGATCGCTGATGCCGCGTTTGTCCCAAGCCCGCGCACCGCTCATCTAAAACATCTTATCGACCCAAAAACAGACGAGACGATCGACGAGGCTTTAATCACATATTTCAAAGCACCGAATTCGTTTACGGGAGAAGATGTTGTCGAGATAAGTTGTCACGGTTCGCCGGTTTTGCTCCGGCAGGTGATCGACAATTGTCTTGTTCTCGGTGCTAGGATGGCCGACGCGGGGGAATTTAGTCTGCGGGCTCTGGCGAACGGGCGAATGGACCTAGCCGAGGCCGAGGCGATCCGCGATCTTATCGACGCGCAAACCGTTGCATCGGCGCGTCAGGCCGTCCGGCAGATGCGCGGAGAGTTGTCGCACCAGTTACAGCCGCTCAAGGACGAGCTGCTCAACGTCATCGTCGTTCTCGAATCTGCACTTGAGTTTGTCGAGGATGACCTGCCTGCGATGCAGATCGAAAGCGTCAAGAAAAGCCTCACGGACATAGCCGCCGACACCGCAAAGTTGGCTGATACATTTAAGGCCGGGCATCTCATTCGCGAAGGTCTGAGGGTCGCTCTAATTGGTCGCCCAAATGTCGGTAAGTCTAGTCTCTTCAATGCTTTACTTGGCAGCGACCGGGCAATTGTCACGGAGATCGCCGGCACGACACGCGACCAGATACATGAGCGGTTCACGATCGGCGACATCCCGATTTCTCTGATCGATACGGCTGGCCTTCGTGAGACGACCGACACGGTCGAGAGTATCGGCGTCGCCCGCTCAAAAGCGACAATGGCAGACGCCGATATCGTGGTCGTTTTGCTCGACGCGTCCGAAGAGATTGAACGCGAGGATCACGAGATACTGGATAGCGTACGGGACCTATATTTCATCGTCGCTCTGAACAAGATCGATAAGCAACCGTCATCAGATATCGAAAAGCTGATCGCGGGCAAACACGCAAAACTCGGCCATCTGCGGCCACGGATCACACCGCTGTCCGCGAAGACCGGTGAGGGCATCGACGACCTTTGCAACGCCATCGTCCGGCCGTTTGCTCCGCAGGATATATCGAGCTCCGGATTTCTTGTCAGCGACGCAAGGCATCACGATCTGTTGCTGCGTGCCAAAACCGAGATCGAGCAGTCGGTAGGGCAATTGGATCAGAAACTTAGCGAAGAGATCGTACTCATCGGGCTGCACAACGCGCTCCGTTATTTGGGTCAGATCACGGGCGAAACCACGACCGAAGATATGCTGACACGCATATTTGCTACATTTTGCATTGGTAAATAAAGATGGATAGACGAGATATGATAAAAGGTGCCGCCTTGCTGCCGTTGATCGGCGGTTCGGCTCTGGCAAATACAAAAATGGCTAGATCTCCGAAAATTATAAAGCCACAGCGTTTGCGTGCCGGCGACACGATCGCCATTATTGCTCCGTCGAGCGGGGCATCGGCCGAGGCATTTGAGCGGGCGCTGGCAAATGTTGCGACGCTTGGCATGAAAGCAAAGGTCGGTAAGTACGCTCGCGGTAGCAACGATTTCTTTTCCGGCACGGACAAAGAAAGGCTACACGATCTGCATTGGGCGTTTAGCGATAATGAGATAAATGGCATCTGGTGCGTTCGCGGCGGCAGCGGGGCACCGAGATTGTTGCCCGAAATCGACTATTCGCTGATAAAAAAGAACCCAAAGGTTTTTGTCGGATATTCTGACATTACGGCTCTGCACATGGCGATATCGCAACAGACAGGTCTCGTCACCTTTCACGGCCCGGTGGCCTCGTCGGAGTTATCGGACTATACCAAGGCCAATCTTGTAAATGTCGTGATGGGCGGAGCGACAGACCATAGGATTTTGACGTCGGAATTTAACACCGCTCAAACCTCAGCACTATTCAAACCAAATGTAATCACTCCTGGAAAAGCGCGCGGCAGGCTTATCGGCGGCAACCTCAGACTGTTGGCAGCACTTGCCGGTACGCCGTACGCACTTAGGGAATTGAAAGGAGCGATACTATGTGCCGAGGATATTAACGAGCCGCCTTATAAAGTTGACCGGCTGTTTACCCAACTCAGGCAGAGCTGTGATATGCGGTCCCTTGCGGGCGTGGCATTGGGAGTGTTTTCCAGCTCGCAAAGCGCAACCGACGCAGAAACGGCGTTGACGCTCAAGGCTCTCAAAGACCGACTCGGCGATCTTGGCATCCCTGTTATCTCGGGATTGTCGTTTGGCCATATCCGCGATAATTGTACGCTGCCGTTTGGGGTCGAAGCCGTGCTCGATACTGCGACGGCGTCGATCACGATCGCCGGTTCGGCGGTGATATAAGTCTTGACGAAGCGTGTAGTGATTGATACGGTCTATATTCGGCTTTTTTGACGGCAAAGCATTATGTTTGATGAGAGTTTTGATGTGATAGTGATCGGTGCGGGGCACGCGGGCTGCGAAGCGGCGTCTGCCTCGGCGCGTCTTGGCGCGCGAACCGCTCTTGTCACGATAAATCTCGACCTGATCGGCCAGATGTCTTGCAATCCGGCGGTTGGCGGCATTGCCAAGGGACATGTCGTTCGCGAGATCGATGCTCTCGGCGGCATCATGGGCCGCGTTATCGACCGGACCGGAATCCAGTTTCGCCTACTCAACCGCTCAAGAGGGCCAGCAGTCCAAAGCCCGCGTGCTCAAGCCGACCGTGCTCTGTACCGAACAGAGATGCGCCGCGTGCTGGAAGCCACGCCTGACCTGCACCTGCGACAAGGTGTTGTTGTTGATCTAATTGTTGAAAACAATATAGTTACAGGCGTGGAAATGCAAGATTCGCGGCGATTTGGGGCAAAAGCCGTGATCGTTGCAACCGGTACGTTTCTAAACGGCACCATTCACACAGGCCGAAAAACATTTTCAGCCGGACGAGCCGGGGAACCAGCCTCGATCGAGCTAGCTGAGAGCCTCAAGCGTCACGGATTTCCCGTAGGGAGGCTCAAAACAGGTACACCCCCGAGGCTCGACGGACGCACTATTGACTGGGACGCATTCGAAGAGCAGCCGCCCGATGAAAAGCCTGTCGCATTTTCATTTGCGACCGACAAGATCGACCAGCCGCAGATACAGTGTTTTATCGGATACACGAGCGAACGCTTGCACCAGACGATCCGCGACAATCTGCACCAGTCGCCTCTGTATTCCGGCAAGATCATGGGTATTGGCCCGCGATATTGTCCGTCAATCGAAGACAAAGTTGTAAAGTTCGCTGACAAGGATCGCCATCAGCTTTTCCTTGAACCGGAAGGACATAACACCCACGAGGTCTATCTCAACGGATTTTCGACCTCGCTGCCGTCCGATCTTCAGTTAGAGCTGCTCCGGATGGTAGAGGGTTTTGAAAGCGTTCAGATCATCCGTCCCGGTTATGCGATCGAATATGATTTCGTTGATCCGCGAGAGCTGCGTCCGACAATGGCTTCGACGCGGATGGACGGGCTTTTCCTTGCGGGACAGATCAACGGCACGACTGGATACGAAGAAGCGGCGTGTCAAGGTTTGCTTGCCGGGATCAACGCCGCGTTTACCGTTCAAGGACGCGAACCATTTGTTTTGCAGCGTGACGAGGCTTATATTGGCGTGCTTGCCGACGATCTGATCCGTCATGGTGTCGATGAGCCGTATCGCCTATTCACATCGCGTGCGGAAGCACGGCTTACTTTGCGGCATGACAATGCAGACGAGCGTTTGTCGCTAAAAGGACGGGAAGCGGGGCTTGTCGGGGATACTGACTGGGAAAGATTCAATAACAAACGCGACCGCATTGCAAATCTGCGAAACACGCTCGACTTTACCCGTTTCAAACGATCTTCGGTCGAATATGCGAGTATTTAGCAAATACTTGACGCTGACCTAGGCGATTCGATCACTTTGTCGCAGTTGGCAATGAGACAGGGTGTAAAAGCTGATCTTGTTTATAAGCTGCTGCCGGAAGAAATTCGCTCGGATCTGAAACTAACAGAATTAGAGACAGCTCTTGCGGACTCTCTCTACAGTGGTTATATCGTAAAACAGAAAGCCGCGACCGAGCGTGTGAACCATCATGATGCGTTGAAAGTACCGGAAAGCTTTAGATTCGACAACATCAGCGGACTTTCCAATGAAATGGTCGAGCGTCTTGAACGAGCTCGCCCACGTAATTTTGGCCAGGTCCGCACCATTGCCGGACTTACGCCCGCCGCTATCTCTACCGTTCTGGTTCATTTGACCGCGCAAACACCTTCCGGGCCGGGCCAAAACTAATCAAATTAAATGATTTGTGGCACGTGCCACATCCAAACCTTAAAAATGTGGGACGTGCCACATTTCGGTTTCGGTATTGCTTTGGCGCTGTGCTACCTTAGAAATTCACGTTTTAGGGAAGCATGGGAAGAATAATTGCGATAGCAAATCAAAAAGGCGGTGTCGGAAAGACCACCACATCAGTAAACCTAGCTGCAGCCTTGGCGGCAGAGGGTAAAAAAGTGCTGCTTGTGGACGCTGATCCGCAGGCAAACGCTACGTCAGGAGCGGGTATTACGCGCAATGTTGTGCGAAAAACACTCTACGACGCGCTTATTTCGGGCGACTCAGTCCGCGACATGGTTCTACCGACAGAAATTCCAACAATGTGGGTTTTACCTGCGGATAAAAACTTAGCCGGAGCCGAAGTCGAACTAGTCGGACAAACTAACCGCAATTTCGCTCTCAAAGAGATACTGGTCAATGTAAAAGAGTATTTTCATTACATCCTTATCGATTGTCCACCTTCGCTGGGTATTTTAACCATCAATGGGCTTACTGCTGCTGACTCGCTCCTTGTCCCAATACAATGCGAATATTACGCGCTTGAGGGTGTGACAGAGCTTTTTGATACGCTTGCGAGGCTTCGTCGCGAATTGAACCCTGAGCTAACTATCGAGGGACTGCTTTTGACGATGTACGACGAGAGGACGAATCTTTCGGCGGCCGTTGCAAAAGACCTTCGTGATTTTTATGGTTCGCAGGTTTTGAAAACAGTTATTCCACGAAACGTTCGCCTCGCTGAGGCCCCGAGTTTTGGTAAGCCCATTCTGCTCTACGACCCGAGATCGCGCGGGGCGGAGGCTTATGTTGAGCTTGCCAAGGAGATAATAAAAAATGGCTAGACAAACACTTGGCCGGGGATTGAGCGCGTTACTTGGTGACGAGAAGCCGGCTGCGCAGCAAGATGCGATAGGCCCCGAGATCGACATCGATCTGATCGAACCTAATCCAGACCAGCCTAGGACGCGGTTTACCGAGGCCAACTTAGAAGAGCTTGCTCAGTCGATCCGCACAAACGGTGTCGTCCAACCGATCGTGCTCCGTCAGGTGGGCGGCCGCTATCAGATTGTCGCGGGCGAACGTCGGTGGCGGGCGTCGCAACGAGCCGGCCTACGACGCATACCCGCGGTCGTCAAAGAAGTCTCTGACGACAAGTTGCTGGAACTCGCTTTGGTCGAAAATATTCAGCGGCAAGAGCTGAACCCGATCGAAGAAGCCAAGGCATATCGCAAGCTGATCGACACGCTTGGGCTCACGCAAGAGGTAGTAGCGGAACGGGTGGGTAAAGACCGGACGATCATTACGACCTCAATGCGATTACTCCGCCTACCGGGTGAGATACAGCGTGTTATCGAGGAGGGCGGCCTATCTGCGGGGCACGTGCGGGCGTTGATGATGACCGACGATCCTAAGATCCAGCGGCGCTTGGCAAACGAAGCAATCGATAACGGGTGGTCGGTTCGTGAGACTGAAAGAGCTGTCAAGAAAGCAGTCAAATCACCGCAAATATCGGAAAACAAAGGAGTTATTCGCACAGTAGATGCCAATGTAAAGGCGGCTGAGACCAAACTTATGCGGTCGCTGAACACAAACGTTAAGATCATTGCCGGTAAAAAAGGTGCGGGCGGTAAGATCGAGATAGAGTATTACGGAACCGATGATCTTGACCGTATTTTTCAACTTTTGATCAAGAAATAAAAGACGTAGTGGTAGACTGATAGGGTTTAAGAAGGTTATTTGATCGAGGTTAATTAGTTGTATTTATTCATCTTCGAATCTATAGGAACTTCAGAGTTGATGCTTATTGGCATTATCGCTCTGATCTTTCTTGGTCCGCGCCGTTTGCCTGAGATAGCAAAAAAGGTTGCTAAGATCATGGCTGAATTTCGCGGGACCGCGAGCGAATTCAAAGAAACCTGGCAGCGTGAGGTCAATTTTGAAGAAGAAGCAAAGGCTCTGGATATCAACGCTCTCGAAGCCGAACAACCGGTTGCAAGAACTGAATCGATCGATGTTTCGACCAAAGACGCTGCTCCCAATGCACCGGAAATAAAAGAAATGGATCCGGCAAAGTTTGAAGAATTAAAAGCCAAGGCGGCGAATACTGAAACCGCCGAAAAGCGCGAGACCGTCGAGACCACAAACGATAAAAAGACTTGGCTATAGCGCCGAATGGAAGAACTGGAAAAAGAGCTTGAACCGGGCGGACAGATGTCGTTTCTCGAACATCTGGACGAACTGCGCAAACGGCTCGTAACGTCGGTAATTATTATTGTTATTGCATTTACCGGTTGTTGGTTCCTTTCCGGCAAGATATATCAGTTTCTCAGCGTCCCTATCAGAAAAGCCCTTTCAGAAGCGGCTCGAAACGAATTACCCCAAACAGGCATTACCGGCCAGGAGCGAATCTTACCGCTAGAAGAACTAAAAGTAGGTGACAGCGGACGTTATATTTTTGATAAGCCGACGAACCTTGGTTCAACCGTCGTTTCGCCTGGTGCATCTGTTCTCGCGGAGGTAGCAAAAGATTCCGAAGGGAAGTTGGGGCTTTTTACAACCGAGCCTTTGATTACGAGTAATGCCATCGTTCCTAAAGGCGTCCGGTTACCGATCAAATTTGAGGAGCTTGCTAAAAGCGAGCCAAACGCGGACGAACGGATGATCGTCACCACTGCCCAAGAGCAGTTTACGATGTACGTCACCGTATCGATGTATTCGGCGATCGCGTTTTCGATACCGCTGCTTTTATGGCAGATTTGGATGTTTATCTCACCGGCACTTTATAAGCACGAACGTTCTTATGTAACGCCGTTTATTGGGCTATCAACAATATCGTTTGTTATTGGGGCAGCCTTTGCCTACTACATTCTATTTCCGCCGGCAGCGGATTATTTGTTAAACCTTGGGCAAGGTGAGTTTCAATTGCTATTACGGGCGAGCGATTATCTTGATCTGATCACGATAATAATGCTTGCGATGGGATTGATCTTTCAGATGCCGGCAATTACATATGTATTGGCACGAATCGGGATCGTTTCGGCGGGATTACTTGTGAGAAGCTGGAAAATTTCGCTGGTTGTCATTTTGATAGTAGCAGCGGTTGTTTCGCCCACCGGTGACATACCAAACATGATGCTTTTTGCGACGCCGATGATGGGGCTGTATGTCATTTCGATATTCATCGCCTGGTTTTTTGGCAAGAAACGCCAAAGCGATGCTGAGGCCGCAGTGAGTAGCTAAAAGCAACCTCCAACCCAACATTTTGCATCTTGAAATAGTAGGGATTAGCGCTTAAAATCAAAGGGTTAAGAAAACGTGTGTTTATGCGGTCTTAATGCTACGTAAAGGATGGAGTTTTACCGTTATGTTGAGAGTTAGAAAATTACAGATCACATTGCTTACAGTTTTTATGCTTTGCCTGAGCGCCGGCGTACTTTTGGCTCAACCGCCGGACAAAACTAAATCCGGTGACCCAAATGACAAGCCGCGCAATGTTACGCCCGAATTAAAACAGGCCTACAAGAAATGGCTTGAAAATGATGTGGCATACATCATCACCAATGAGGAGCGAAAGGCATTTAAGGCACTAGCGACTGACGAGGAGCGTGAGAACTTTATCGAGAGTTTTTGGCGTAGGCGTGATCCAGATCCTGACACGGAAGAGAACGAATATCGCGAAGAATATTACGAAAGGATCGCCTACGCAAATGAGCATTTTACGTCCGGCATACCGGGATGGAAAACAGATCGCGGCCGCGTTTATATTGCTTGGGGCAAACCCGACTCGGTAGAGGCTCATCCTGCAGGCGGAGCGTATGACCGTCCAAGTTGGGAAGGCGGAGGCTCGACAACTACATACCCATTCGAAGTGTGGTTTTACCGACACCTTGATGGCGTAGGTGACGGTCTTGAAATTGAATTTGTGGATCCGTCCGGTACCGGCGAATATCGCATGGCTCGCGATGCAAATGAAAAGGATGCGTTGCGGATTGTGCCGGGTGCCGGGTTGACAGCTTCTGAACAGCTTGGGCTTACGGACAAGGCTGATCGAGTTAATGGAGTTGGCGGCGGCCAACAGATGAACTACCAACGGGAGCAGGATTCCCCTTTCAGAAGGCTAGAGATACAGAACAACCTTCAAAGACCACCTGCGGTAAAGTTTAGTGACCTGCAGGGAATTGCCGGCGGTGATTCTGGCTCTGTACTTGATAAAGATCCATTGCTTTTTGATGTCCGGGTTGATTATTTTCGTCAATCCGACGATCGAGTGATCACTACATTTACGATCCAGACAAGTAACAAAGAACTCTCATTTGAAGATGCAGGTGGATTGCTAACAGCTAAAATGAATGTCTTTGGCCGTATTACTGCCGTTTCTGGCAAGAGATCGGGCATTTTTGAAGATTCCGTCACGGCAAATGCAACAGCTAGTGAATTATCGGAAATGCGCGATAGAAAATCTGTCTACCAAAAAGCTATAGCCCTTACGCCGGGAACCTATAAGGTCGATGTCGTAGTTCGCGACGTTAAAACTGGCAACAAAGGCATCGTTAATATGGGGTTTGTCGTTCCCCGCTATGACGACAAAAAACTATCGACGTCAACAATGGTCCTTACCTCAAAACTGAGAACCACGACCGATCGTGATATCGGTCAAATGTTTGTCATCGGCAACACAAAGGTGATACCAAACCTGTCGGGCGTGTATAAACAGGGCCAAGAAGTCGGCATATATTTGCAGGTTTATAACTCAGAGATCGACCAAACAACACTCAGACCCGCAGTCGATGTGCAATATATTTTGACAAAAGACGGCAAGGAGTTGTTGCGTCAGACTGAAGACTGGGGCGGAATGAGTGATTCAGGGCAACGCTTGACACTTGCCAGACTCTTGCCGACAGCCGGAATGAACCCGGGGGATTATGAGATCAAGGTTTTGATCAAAGATCGTGTCCGCACCGAAGGGCAGCAGGTGATAGAAAATAAAGGTAAATTTACGATTACGCCATAAGGCTTGAACTCGTGGATATTTGGAAACGCCGTGCTGTCAAAAGCACGGCGTTTTTTTAATTTCTGCGTTTTGCCTCGATAAGCGGTGAGTTCTTTTTTTCGCTGGTTGCAAAGATAGCGGTACCATCGACATTGTAGGAAACGGCCTCGCCTATAGTTCGTTTACCTAGATCGATCGCAGCAGGCTCTTGTAACCAAATATTGGTAAAATTTGTATCGCCGTCAACTAGCGTCCACTCATATGCACGCGTGTAATCGCATATCACCACATGACGGCCATCCGGAGAAATGTCACCACCAGTCACAAAACCATTTGGTATTGCCGGAACAGAGATCTCAGCTATTTTCTCAGCTTTGGCTACTTCTTCCCTGCCAAAGTCAGGACGTAGGAGATATACACCGGCCGGGCCGCTTACGCGTTTGGTAACGATATAGATATCTCCGGTTTTCGGGTGGACCATTAACGTTTCGGCATCCTGATTGAAATCCGGATAGACAAATCTTAAGGCCTCGGCGTTTTCAGTCAAAAGCGGGGCGTTGCGGTCTGACGCAGCATCTGATGCCTTAATGACCGGTTCGGCGATTCGATAAACAGAGTGTTCCGGGCGTTTTGCACGGTTATCGCCGATCTCGCCGATATAGAGAAAACACTTGCCGCTTTTATCTTTGTATGCGGCGATGTCTTCCCAGTCGATGTTTTGAGCATTTTGTACTCTCCACGTTCCGATGTTCTCGCCGGTCATATTTAGTGCAAAAATAAATGCTTCGTCACCCGAATCGTTATGCGTCCATAAGACATCATTTTGACAACGCGACGCCGCGATACCGCTGCTTTCGGTAATATCGGGCGATTTTATAGTGCCGATGACCTTTGGCGGATCAAAGGGGGAATTTGCTTCACGCTCACGTTCGTTAGTCGGAACGATCGCGCAACTCGAAAAAAGAAAACAGATCGAGGCTAAAGGTATGACAAATGCAAAAAATTTAGCTATAGTTTTGTTCGACATACTACTCTAGTCCTTGCATTATAACGTGGTTGCGTCGAATGCAGTTCCAAACTTTGCATTCATAATTTGCGTATAGCTTTTTTGGATTTGACCCTATGATCGTAGGAACTGAATGGCTGATCGAAGCGACAGGTTGTGACACTACATCCCTGCGCGACGAAAATGCGATAAGGACAATACTTTCAAATGTGATCGCTGATCTCGGATTGCGTCCGATCGGTTCGGTCTGGCACAAATTCGAAGGCGAGGGCGGCGTTACCGGGCTCATCGCTTTGACCGAATCGCACCTCGCTTGTCATACATATCCCGAACACAGTACAGCGACATTTAATCTCTATTGTTGCCGCACCCGGCCGGAATGGGATTGGGAAACAAATTTACGGAACGCGATCGGGCCCAAAAAGTAACCGTAACCAAGATCGAACGCGGAGAAACGCAAACCTCAGATCTGAAATTTGAAACTGCCGGAGGTGAAAGATGAGCGTCCTGCAGGCAAATTGTCCGTCATGCGGTGCACAGATAGAGTTTAAGGCCGGTTCGACCATTGTGCTCGTCTGCCCTTATTGCCGCTCGGCCGTTGCGCGGACAGATCGCGGTTTAGAAGATCTTGGCAAAGTGGCCGAGATCGCCGAGTCAGAGTCACCGTTGAAACTTGGACTAAAAGGAACATTCAAAGACACCAGGTTTGAATTGACGGGCCGCGCACAACTGCGGCACGAACTGGGCGGCTCTTGGGACGAGTGGTACGCGACATTTTCAAATGGCTGGGTCGGGTGGCTCGCCGAGGCTCAAGGGCGGTTTTACCTCACGTTTTATCAGCCGCTACCGGCGGGCACGGCGATACCGTCATTTGCCGGATTGCAGCTTGGCCAGACGATAGACGGGATCCCAAATCCTTCGCCGCTAATGGTGCAGGAAAAGGGAAAAGGAACCTCGGTTGCCGCCGATGGCGAGATACCGTACAGACTCACTCCCGGTGAGCAGTTTGAATACGCCGACCTTGCGGGTAAAAACAACGCATTTGCAACGATCGATTACAGCATGGATCCGCCATGGGTCTTTGTCGGATCGCAGGTCACGCTTGACGAGATCGGGCTCGGCGATGCAAAGCCGGTTCAGCGAGAGGCACGACGCGTGTCAGCCGCCGGGATGGGCTGTCCCAACTGCGGCGGGCCGCTCGAATTGCTAGCTCCGGACAAGACAGAACGTGTTGTGTGTCCAAACTGCGATTCGCTGCTCGATGTAAATCAGGGCAATCTTTCTTACCTAAAAACGCTCAACCCGCCGACAAGCCAGCCAGAATTTGTTGCTCCGATCGGTGCCGAGGGAACGTTCCCCGGCGACGTAAAATTTAAGATAATCGGTGCCGTTGTTCGCAGCGTAATGTTTGACGGCGTTCATTATTATTGGCACGAATATCTGCTCTACAATCCGATGATCGGATTTCGCTGGCTGGTGCATTCCGACAATCATTGGAATTTTGTCGAACCGGTTAATCCGGCGGATGTCGCGACCGACAATGTTTTTGCGGCGGGAGCCACGGTCGATTACAACGGCAGCAAATTTAAGATCTTTCAAAACGCAGAAGCCACCGTTGAATACGTTAAAGGCGAATTTTACTGGCGCGTCGAACAGGGAGAAAAGGTTTGGGCTGCAGATTATGTGGCAGCTCCGATGATGCTATCACGCGAATCGACGGCTAATGAGATCAATTGGTCGGTCGGCACCTACATGACCAACGAAGAGGTCGAAAAGGCGTTTGGCATCACTGGCCTGCCAAAACCGTGGGGCGTCGGGCCAAACCAACCATTTACCGGCCGCTTTTATTACACTTGGGGAGCTCTGCCGCTATTGCTTCTATTTGTCGTCGCCATCTTTATGATCCCGTTTAGCGGGATCACCAAGACGGCGCTCAATCAAGAGGTCGTGCTACCCCCGATGACAAATGCGACTACGGCTCAGGCAGTGTTTAGCCAACCATTCGACGTAAAGGCGAATAGCAACGTCCGTATCACCGCAGGGGCAAACGTTGATAACGCGTGGGCAGATCTGGACATCGACCTCATCAATGACCAAAGCCAAGAGGTCGAATCGGTAAACGTCCCCGTTGAGTATTACAGCGGCAGCGACAGCGACGGTGCATGGACCGAGGGCGGTAAATCCACGGACGCTACATTATCGTCGCTACCTGCGGGCAAATACACGCTTCGGGTCGAGGGGACGTGGCAAAATTGGCAAACTCAGATGCCGGTCTCGGTCAAGGTCGAGCAAAACGTCAACCGCGGCGTCAATTTCATTTGCGCACTTATCATTTTAATGATCGTGCCGATACTCGGACTTTTTAGAAAGATCACATTTGAATCCGGCAGGTGGAAAGACAGTATGTTCAGCACGAGCGGCGGTTCTGATGATTCGGAATAGGAGTTTGTAATGTTGAAAAAACTTTATTTGGTCTTTGGCATCGGCGTCCTGGGTTTTTACGGGGCGGCATCTTGGTTTGGTTGGGAGCTGGCTAATTCCGGCAAAAATTCGCGTCTGGGTACGCCATTCTTTTATTCAGGATTTCGTGGAGGAAAATAATGCTTAGTCTTGCTTCAATTGCCCCGATGTTGGGCATGATCGTAAAGATGGAAGAACTGTTGCCGACGATGGCGACAACGGTCATATTTGTCGCGATCGGTTTGGTCGTGTTTGCCATTGCGTTCGCAATAGTCGTTTTGGTTGCTCCGTTCTCAGTGAAAAAAGAGATCGAAGAAGACCAAAACACGGCGCTTGCTATCATTATTGGCGCATTGATCATAGGTATCGCGATCATAATCGCGTCCGCGATCAATGGTTAAGATCGGGATTCGAGTGGGATGGACTGGATAGACGGGATGTTCTACCAATCCTGTTCTACCTGTTTATCCTGTTTGATTCCCCTGCATGAAAAGCACTCCGTTACTTTTTCTTAACGTCATTATCATTGCGACTTGCGGCCTCATCTATGAGCTGCTCGCTGCGACGGTGTCATCCTACGTTCTTGGCGATTCGGTAACCCAATTTTCATTTATCATCGGCGTCTATTTGTTTGCGATGGGCGTGGGTTCGTATCTGTCGCGGTTCATCGACAAGAACATCGCCGAGAAATTTATCGACATCGAACTCGCGGTTGCGGTGATCGGCGGATTTTCAGCGCCGCTGCTTTTTCTCACATTTGCCTACGTCACGTATTTCGGCATCATCCTCTACACGATGGTGTTTATCATCGGCACGCTCGTCGGGCTAGAGATACCGCTGTTGATGAGGATCCTCAAGGATGAGCTTGATTTCAAAGAGCTTGTCTCTCGCGTACTCGCACTCGATTATGTCGGAGCACTCGTCGCGTCGCTGCTTTTTCCCATCTTTTTGGTGCCTAAACTTGGGCTTAACCGAACCTCGCTCGTTTTCGGTATGCTCAATGCCGCCGTCGGCGTCTGGGCAACCTGGCTTCTCGAACCGCTTATTACCAAACGCAAAGCCACGATTCTGCGGATCAAAGGCGTTGTCGTACTCGTATTACTCGCCATCGCACTAATAAAAGCCGACCGCCTGACGACACTCGCCGAAGACGCGCTGTTTGTCGATAACATCATTTATACAAAAAGCTCGCCGTATCAGCGTATCGTCGTCACAAAAGGCAAAACCGGCTATGCGTTGTTTCTCAACGGCAATCTGCAGTTCAATTCGTTTGACGAATACCGCTATCACGAAGCCCTAGTTCATCCTGCGTTTGCCGCGTTTCAGGGTGAGGTGAAACGGGTGCTAGTACTCGGCGGCGGCGACGGGCTTGCCTTGCGTGAGATAGAAAAATACAGTTCGGTCGAATTTATCCAGCTTGTCGATCTCGACCCCGATATGACCAAAGTGTCGAGCGCTGTTCCCGCTCTTGGCGATCTTAACAAACACTCGTTCAGCGACCCGCGGGTACATGTTACCAACGGCGATGCTTTTGTCTGGCTTGACGCCGTACAGGCCGAGCCGTTTGATATTGCTATTATCGATTTTCCGGATCCGAACAATTTTGCATTGGGCAAGCTCTATTCGACGCGGTTTTACAACCTGCTCAAACAAAAACTCAGGCCTGATTCGGCCGTTGTTATCCAAACAACCTCGCCGCTAATCGCGAGAAATTCATTTTGGTGCGTGATGAAAACACTCGAATCTAGTGGATATGCTGTCAAGCCGTATCAAACGACTGTCCCCAGTTTTGGCATTTGGGGATTTGCACTCGCAAAGCTGCAGCCCTTTGACAAACCTGCAAAACCGCCAACAAACGTCGAGCTCCGGTTCCTAAACAACGAGACTTTTGCGTCTCTATTCGAATTTCCAGCCGATACATCAAAGCCCGACATAGAGCTCGAAATAAACCGTCTCGATAACCAGGCATTGGTCAGATATTACGAGACCGAGTGGCGGCGGTTTGAGCAATGATTAGTCTTACCCGCCGCGAATTGTTGACCATATTTCTCGGCGCACCGTTTGCGATGAACGCGTGCCGGAGCGGTGAATCTCGCCCGTTTCCTGAGGGTCAGATCGTTGGGCAATCGGCGACGCTTGGGCATATCTTGCGGGAAAACCGCACCTTTGATGTTCCGCCCGATAATTGGGAAAGCAAAAAGGTTGCGATCATCGGCGGCGGCATCGCCGGACTCTCGGCGGCGTGGAAGTTAAAAAAACAAGGCTTTAACGATTTTGTCTTGCTCGAACTTGAAAAAGAGGTCGGTGGGACATCCATCAGCGGCAAGGGTGAGCCTGTTGGTTATCCGTGGGGAGCTCATTATCTGCCGGTACCGTTTAAGGAAAATACGGAGTTGATATCACTGCTTGAGGAGATGTTGCTGCTTGAGGGCCGCGATGCGGGCGGCGAGGTGATCGTCAAGGAGCAGTTTCTCTGCCGTGAACCGGAGGAGCGTGTCTTTTACAAAGGGCGTTGGTACGAGGGGCTCTATCTGACCGTCGGTGCAAGCGACGAGGACAAGCGTCAGTTTGCCGAATTTCAAAAACAGGTCGATTCATGGGTCAATTGGCGTGACGCAAAAGGCAGACGGGCGTTTGCCGTGCCGCTGGCCAATTGTTCGGACGATGCGCAGGTTACGGGCCTAGACAAAATTACATTTGCTGACTGGCTTCGGCAAAACGGTTTTACTTCCGAGCGGCTGCTCTGGTATTGCGACTACGCGACGCGGGACGATTACGGGTTAAAGGCCGATCAGGCGTCGGCGTGGGTCGGGCTGTTTTATTTTTGCTCGCGGGTACGAAAAAGCGGCGTCGAGTCGCAGCCGTTTATCACCTGTCCCGAAGGCAATGGACAGTTCGTCAATCATCTTTTTGACAAAGTTAGGGATCATGTTCGAAAGGGGCAGATCGTTGTCTCGGTCGTGCCGACGGACAAAGGCGTCGATGTGATATGTCTCGACGGTAAAGATCTGCGAGGTATTCATTGCGAAAAAGTGATCTATGCGTCGCCGATGTTTACGCGCCGTATGTGATACGCGGGTTTCGCGACGACCCGCCATTTGCAGCTAATGAGTTTCAGCATAATGCATGGTTTGTCGCCAATCTTTTCTTAAAAGACCGGCCGAAATCGCGGTTTGTCAAAGATTTTCCGCTTGCGTGGGACAATGTGCTTTACGAAAGCCAATCGCTTGGCTATGTCACCGCGACGCATCAAAAAGGGATCGATTACGGCCCGACGGTGCTGACCTATTATTATCCGATGTGCGAAGACCCGGCGGGACGCACGACGCTCTTTAATTACGATTGGAAACAGCTCGCGGATGTCTGTCTTACAGATCTTGCGCGTGCGCATCCCGACATTTACGAGCTAACACAACGGATCGACATCATGCGTTGGGGCCACGCGATGATCTCGCCCCGGCCAAATTTTATCTGGAGCGGCATCCGCCAAAAGGCAGAAAAGCCATTTCGCAACATCCATTTCGCCCACACGGATCTAAGTGGCATCGCATTGTTTGAAGAAGCGTTTTATCATGGACTGCGCGCGGCGGTTGAGATCTTAGGTCATGGACGCTAGCTTATCAAAACCAAACTTCTGGCTGTTTTCCCGATCGATCGATCTGTCGGTCTTTTTGGGGAGCGCGGTTGCGTCGTTGCTGTTGTTGGCGGTAGGGGCACAGCTTGGTGTGCTGAACGGCGAGTCGCCGGAATGGACTTGGATAATGGCGGTGCTATTTATCGATGTAGCGCATGTGTGGTCGACATCATTCAGGGTGTATTTTGATACGGCGGAATTTAAGCGGAGATTTTGGCTTTATCTGCTCGTGCCGGTTTTTGGGTATGCGATCGGAGTCGCTTTGTATTCCGAGGGCGAGCTTATTTTTTGGAAGTCTCTAGCGGCGGTCGCTGTGTTTCACTTTATCCGCCAGCAATACGGCTGGGTGGCTTTATACCGACGCAAGCTGGGAGAGACGGGCCGTTGGACGTGGTGGATGGATGCGTTTGCGGTCTATCTCGCGAGCGTTTATCCGATAGCTTTTTGGATGACGCGTCTGCCGCGAAATTTCGAATGGTTTGTGCAGAATGATTTTGTTTCGATACCGGTGATCGTCGAGACTGTTTTGTTTCCCGTCTATTTGCTCGCCCTAACCGCTTATTTCGCCAAATCGATCTATCAATATTTCACGACCGGGTTTCTCAATATCGGCAAAGACATTGTTGTCGCGACGACCGCGATCTGCTGGTATGTCGGCATCGTCTATTTTAATTCAGACTACGCGTTTACGGTGACGAACGTCATCATCCACGGCGTGCCGTATTTTGCGTTGATATATGTCTACGCACGTGTGCGACGCGAAACGACCGGCAAGGTCTATAAAACGCTAACCTCAAACTGGCTCGTATTTCTCGCAACCCTTTGGGCTCTTGCATATTTCGAAGAGCTTTTTTGGCATCGCGGTGTCTGGCACGAAAAGCAATGGCTTTTTGGCGGTGATTGGGACTGGTCGCGAAATATCCGTATGTTCGTCGCCCCGCTGCTCGCCCTGCCGCAGATCACGCACTATGTGCTTGACGGGTTTATCTGGCGGAAAAAGAGCAATCCGGACTTTCGACTGATTTAGAAAATTCCTTATCCCCGTACCAATTTCTCGAGCCTTTCGGCTGCAGCCTCGAGCGTTTCATCTTTTTTGCAGAAACAGAACCGCACTAATTGCGAGCCGAGAGCAGCGTCATGATAGAACGAAGATCCGGGAACAACTGCGACGCCGATCTCGCGGATGAGATGTTTTGTAAATTCGATATCGTTTGCAAAACCGAACTCCGAAATATCGCACATCACGTAATATGCCCCGGCGGGAAAGTCGCATTTGAACCCGGCGGCTTTGAGTGCGGGCACGATAAAGTCACGCTTTCGCTGATATTCACTTTGCAGCTCGTCGTAATAGCTCGGCGGCAAGCTCATGGCATATGTTCCGGCGTGCTGCAACGGATTGGCGGCACCGACAGTCAAGAAATCGTGGACCTTGCGGATCGCAGCGGTAATATCCGGCGGGGCAATGCAATACCCGACTCGCCAGCCGGTTACGGAGTAAGTTTTTGACAGCGAATTAACGACAACGGTGCGTTCGCGCATTCCTTCGATATTCGCCATGCAAATATGCTCAAACGGGTCATCGTCTGCGTGGCCGGTGTAAATTATGTGTTCGTATATCTCATCGGTGAAAACAAGAGCGTCAAATTCTTTACACAGCTCGGCAATAAATTCGAGCTCATCGCGGGTAAAAACCTTCCCCGTGGGATTGTTTGGATTGCAGATGATGATCGCCTTGGTCCTGTCGTTAAAGGCGGCACGCAGCTCTTCGCGGTCAAAGATAAAGCCGTTGTCGGTGCGGTAAAGCGGGACGTGCCTTGGCGTCGCGTCCGATAATATGGCGTCCGGTGCGTAGTTTTCGTAGAAAGGCTCAAAAACGATGACCTCTTCGGTCGGGTCGACGGTCGCCATCATGGCCGCGATCATCCCCTCGGTCGAGCCGCAGGTGACGGTGATCTCAGTTTCTGGGTCGACATCTAGGCCCAGATACCACATCGTCTTTTTCGCAATCGCATCACGAAAATCCTTAACGCCCCACGTGATCGCGTATTGGTTATGGTCTGAGGCGATCGCCTCCATCGCTTTTTGTTTGATGTCCTCAGGTGCCGCAAAATCGGGAAACCCTTGGCCGAGATTGACCGCACCGTATTTCATCGCTTCACGCGTCATCTCGCGGATGACCGATTCGGTAAAGCTCGCGGCTTTTCGCGAGATGCGGTTTTTTGAGATCAATGGTTGGCTCATTTCTTGAAATTACAGTGACGCTGCCGCTACTGTCAACGCCGAAAGCCAATCAGCGGAAAACCAGTCATGGAATTCAAACATCAAAGTTCGCGCCATCTCTGAGAACCAAAAAGGTTGTAAATGCGCGTCCGTGTGCGTTAAACTCATTGGTTACAAGACAGTTTGAGGTCCTATCATGAAATTGAAGTTTATTTTTGCCGTCATAATTTCCCTTTTTATTTTTAATTCGATCAATGCGCAGGATCTGCCGCCGCAACTCTCCTCTGCCAAAGGCTATTTGCTTGGACCCGGGGATGAGATAACTGTGAAAGTGCAGGGAGAACCGGATTTTGACTTTATCACTACCGTCAATGAGGACGGCAAGTTCCTTGTCCTTGACAAAATATTGATCGCAAAATGCAAGACAGAAGCGGACCTTAAATCTGAGGTCACCAGGATACTTGAAAAATATTTAAAGTCTCCGCAGCTTAGTCTTAGAGTTACTGATAGAAAGAGCAAGCCGCCGGCAACTGTCTATGGTGAGGTGCGTACCCCTTCGCAGGTAATGCTTATGCGCAAAGTGACCCTGATGGAAGTAATATCCTTTTCCGGCGGGCCAACCGAGGAAGCCGGCGGAAATGTCCGGATCTTTCGTACCCAGCCGCCAATTTGCACTGAAGATTATGAGGATAGCAACTGGAAACCCGACACGACCGATCCGTCTGACGTGCCGTCAAAAATGTTCACCCTGAGTAATGTAAAACTCGGAAAAGACTCGTCGAACCCGGTCATTTATCCCGGAGACGTCATTCTAGTAGAAAAGGCGTCACCGGTTTACGTCACGGGAGAAGTTGCTAACCCGCAAGCGGTCCTGATCAAAGAGGGCGGACTTTCGCTTTTTGATGCTATTTCAAAACTGGGCGGCCCTAAACGCGAGGCGAAAACAAAGGATATTAAGATCTACCGACGCAAGATAAATTCGGATTCACCTGAAATGATCAGCGCCAATTACGATCTAATAAGAACTGGACAGCAAAAGGACGTCATGCTGCAGCCTTATGATGTTGTTGTGGTCGATAAAGCCAAAGACAGTATAGGTAAGATCCTGCTGGATCTGGCCATCGGAACGGGTAAAGGAGCAATTTCCAGCGTTACAAACGGTATTGGTTACCGAATAATGTATTGATGATCTATCTATAAAGACCGTCAATTATATCGCGATATTTTTCGTCAACCACACGTCGTTTCGTTTTAAGAGTAGGAGTAAGTTCGCCGTTCTCGACCGTAAGTTCATGGTCAAGAAGGGCGAATTTTTTTACCTTTTCATACTGGGCGAGTCCGGATGGTATGGGATTCGATCTGCCGTTCATACAGATCTAGAATTCGTGGGTTTGTGCAATATTCGGCAGGCGTTTTGATTTCCAAGCCTTTGATTTGGGCATACGACGCCAGCATTTCAAAATTGGGAACGATCAACGCGGCAGGAAACTTTCGCTCGTTGCCGACAAGCACTACCTGACTGACAAACCGCGAAGCGACGATCATTTGCTCGATGTGAGCCGGAGCAATATATTTTCCGCCGGAGGTTTTGAAAAGCTCTTTTTTACGGTCGGTGATCTTTAGGTAGCCGTCGCTGTCGACCGTACCAATATCTCCCGTCCGAAACCAGCCATCTGCTGTAAATGCTTCTTTAGTCGCCTGTTCTTTGTGATAATATCCGGCCATCACACCGGGCCCGCTCACCTCGATCTCGCCATCCTCGGCGATACGCACATTAACATTTCTGATCGGACGGCCGACCGTACCGGCTTTTACCGCTGACGGATTATTTGACGAAATAACGGGCGACGTTTCCGTCAGCCCATAGCCCTGCATTATCGAGATACCTGCACCGGTAAATATCAGATATATTTCGTCCGGCAGTGCTGCACCGCCGGTGATGCAAAACCGCAGATTTCCGCCAAAAAAGTCACGCAGCTTCGAGAAAACGATCTTGTCCGCCACACCGTGTTTGGCGGCAAGAGCTATTGGTATCGGCTGGCGGGCCTCATTTAGCGATGCAAACTCCTTGGCCACGTCGATAGCCCAATCAAAGATCATAGCGTTGATGCGGCCCGACTGAGTTGCCTTGAGACGGGCTCGTTCGAATACCTTTTCGAATATACGCGGCACCCCGATAAACACCGTCGGACGCACCTCTTTCAGATTCTCCGGCACTTTTTCGATCGATTCGGCGTAAAAGACCCGCATTCCGTACATGATGTAGACGTACATCCCTGTGCGTTCGAAAACGTGAGAGAGCGGCAGAACCGATAACGAAATATCCACGCCTGTGAAGACAAATCGTTCACTCGCATCGATGACGTTTGAGATCAGATTGGCGTGCGTTAGCATCACGCCCTTTGGCTCGCCGGTAGTCCCGCTGGTGTAGATCAGCGTCGCGATATCCTGCGGTTCCAATGCAGCAGCTAATTCTTGTAAAAGAGAAGGGTGCGTTTCTCTGAGAGCGACTCCCATGCTAATTCGAGGTTTTCTAACGACACGACGTCGTCAGCCTCAATACTGGCGTCAAAAAGAATAAATTTAAAGATCGAGCCACAATCCTCTAAAGCGGGCAGTAACCGTTGGTAAGTGTCGGTATCTTTTAAAAACAGGATACGTGCGGCCGAATCATCGATAATGTAGCGAACCGTTTCCGGTGAGAGCGTTGTGTAAACAGGAACGTCGACCACGCCGGCAAACTGGCATCCGGCGTCCGATAATGTCCACTCGGGTGAGTTTGGGGCTAGGATCGCCGCACGATCACCTTTGCGTAGTCCCAGCGAATACATGCCCAGAGCGATATTCTCCGCTCGTTCGACCATTTTGGCAGATGATATCGATCGCCATTCATCGCCGTCTTTGTAATTTAATGCGTCGGGCAAGCCGTACTCAGTGACCGAACGCCGGAATAGCTGCGGCAGCGTTTGCGGCTCATTATCCATTAACAGAACGCCGCGTCCGATCGGGTTTCTGCGGGTTTCTATCAAATTTCCGGCTTCGGTTATCATTTACTAGACATGCCTCCAAAGAAAATGCTCAACACCTCGCCCGCCATCGGCGGCAACGGATAGGCCTTTTTTGAAAGCACCCAATTCGTAACCATTTCGTCGAGGGCACCGTATAGTATCTTGGCGGCAACGACCGGCTTGATCTCTTTGCGAAAAACCCCAGCGTTCTGCCCATCCTCGATCGTCTTTCGGATGATGTCTAGATATTCGCCAAAGCCTGCAGCCGAAAATTCCTGCATAAATTTTGTCGAACCGCGCAGCTCGACCTGAAAAACGATCGCCATGTCGCGGTCAGCACCGAGGCGTTCGAGATGCATCTCGGCAATGCGGGTCAACTTGCCGACAGGATCGGCGATCTCGGCAAGTTCTTTTTTACCTTCGGCGATAAACTCGGCCATCGCACGATCAAATATCGAATGCAGGATCTCGTCCTTGCTCTTAAAATATAGATAAACAGTTCCGTCAGCGATACCCGCCTCGCCGGCTATGTCAGAGACCTTTGAATTAAAGTAACCCTTTCCTGCGAATACCTTGATGGCCGCACGCAAAATTGCCTCGCGTTTGTCTGTGACTACAGCACGGGCAGCAGAGCCGTTTCTGGCTGGTTTTGGCATACTTGTAATTATGAATGAACCGTCATTCAGTATGCACTTAGGCTATAACAAAAGTGAAATTGAAAGCAAGGAAAATTATTTGGATGAGGTTTTAGTAAAGAGAAATAAATGGCGGAGAGGACAGGACTCGAACCTGCAAGCGCTTACGCGCGGTAGTTTTCAAGACTACTGCCTTACCAATTAGGCTACCTCTCCGCACGAAGCGGGCAATCTAAAAATATACTGTAAGCCGCCGCGTTAGACAAATCTTGTGTCGATCAATCCGTCAGCGTTTTGCCAGTTGTTTTGTCAATTCAGCCTTTACGGCCTCGATGCCTTTAATACCCTGAACTTTAGTAACTATCTTGCCATCGCGATCTAGAACATAGTGCATCGGAAACGGGACGCTTAGTTCACCGTTTTTACCGGCGTCGCCAAATTTGCTAATGATGATCATCGACCCGTTTGGTATGACCGTATATTTAAAGGGATTTTTTACAAGAAATTTTTCTAGGTCGGGCTTTCGGCTGGCGGCAACACCTAAAAATACCACGTCTTTATTGTCTATGTACTGATCGACGAGGGCATTGAGTAGCTTGATCTCTTCGACGCAGTTTGGGCAATTTATAAACCACAAATTGAGGACAACGACCTTTCCTTTGAGCGCTGTGGTATCGACCTTTTGCCCGGCCATATCGATCGCGGCAAAAGATGGACTGGCACCGATTTGGTTTTGGGCTGAAATTGAAAAGGCAAAAACGAGGACAGCGAACAAGACATAAAAATTCTTCATAAACCACTTGTAGTGGTAAACGGGTCGTATGTCAAGAATTTGGAAGGGTGGTTATTTGGAAAGGAGGCGGGTGAGGGCCGAATTAAGAGCCGGCGTTTTGTCGTAGCCGCTAGATCTAAATTCGATTTTGCCCATATCATTTACGACATAATATGAGGGATAACCCATGTCGAGATTTCCGTTTTTGTCCCGGTCGGCATATTGCAGCAAGATGCCAAAACTATTTGGCAGTATCTGCGTTTCGAGCGGGTTCTTTTTAAGGTACGCCTCGATCTTTTCTTCGTTGTCGGTAGTAAGTGACAAGAAAACCACTTTTTTACCTTCGTAACCCTTGATCAAACGGTTGAGCTTGGGAAACTCGACGTGGCATATCTCGCATCTCGTAGACCAAAAGGTAATAACGACTACGCTACCGCGGAGTTGGCTGAGGTCAAAATCCGTACCGTCTAGCGTAACCCCGGTAAACGGAGGAGCAGGCGCACCGACTTTTAGATTGTTCTGCGAAAATGCAGATGCGGCCAGGATCAGCGTTAGAAATGTGATCGTTAAGATTCTCATCGTTCAGGGAGGGAAGCAATTTTGGCGTTTAAGAATGTTCAACACTCTTACTTTATATAAACTGCTAATGGATTATACATCCAGAAAACTTTAAATAGAAATAAAAATCGTGTGTCCGGCGGTTAATGGCAGACATGTTAAAATCAGCAAATGCTCCTCGAATCGATGGCCGCCGAAAATTTTCGCAATTTACGCGGCGGTATAAAGTGCGGCAACGGACTAAATATCCTTGTCGGTGAAAACGGCCAGGGCAAGACCAACTGGCTCGAAGCGATCGCCGTTTTAGCTTCGGCTCGGTCGTTTCGGACGACAAAGCTCCAAGAAGCGGTCAATTTTGGGCAAACATCGGCGTTTATTCGCGGTGAGGTGCGCGAATCGCCCGAGATCGTGCGTGAATTGCGTGTAGTAATACAAGGCAACACAAAAACACTCTCGATAAACGACAAGAAAGAGACGGTACAAAGCTATTTGGGGCAGCTGCACGCGGTTGTATTCAATGCGGATGAGCTGGATATCGTTCGCGGCCAGCCGGATGCGAGACGACGGTTTCTTGATGCGGGGATCGTGTCGCTGCACCCGCCGTTCGTACAGGTTTTTACCGATTACAACCGCGTCTTGCGGCAAAAAAACGCTTTGCTGCAAACAGCACGGGACAGCGAACAATCGCTCGAAAAGACGTCGGATCTGCTTGAGCCGTGGAATACGCAACTGGCAGCACTCGCCACCAAGATACATAAGGCTCGCGTCCGGTTTGTCGAGCGGCTCAACGGCGTGCTTGAGAAAAAGCTCTTTGCCCGGGAAGAGATATCTGTCGATTACTTATCATCGCTCGAGGGAAAAGGCGATCTAACTGACTATGCCGCACTGATCGCCGAACGTCTCCAGTTACGTGTTCAGGCCGAGGTTGTTGCCGGACACGCTTTGATCGGAACTCACCGTGACGAGCTCGAAATAAAGTTTGACGGCCGTGATCTGCGTAAATTCGGCTCCGCCGGCCAACAGCGTAGCGCTCTGCTCCTGTTGCTCCTCGCAAACATAACCGTTTTCGAAGCCACACGCGGCGAATATCCGCTCTTTTTCCTCGACGACATCGACGCCGAACTCGACTACGCCCGCATCGGCCAACTGCTCGAATATCTCGACGGCAAAACACAGGTTTTTGTCACCACCTCAAAGGACAATTTTGTCGAAAAATTTGGGGCGAACGCGGCGGTTTTTAGGGTCGCTACAGGCGACGCCCAAGTACAATAAAATAAAGCTATTTATTGGCTTTGGCGGCTGTCTATCAACCACTAAAAATGCTAAAATAATCCTTTGGCATTTATGGGATTTTTTTGTCTGTGAGAACCATCAAAACCGCACCTACTGAGCGGCTCGACATATTCCAAAAATAGACAAGATCTAAGGTTACAGAGGTTTAAAAATTGGCTAAGGCAAAACAAGAATACGGTGCAGATTCGATCACCGTTTTAGAGGGTCGCGATGCGGTCCGTAAGCGTCCGGCGATGTATATCGGCTCGACGAGCGAGATCGGTTTGCATCACCTGGTGTACGAGGTTGTCGATAATTCGGTTGACGAGGCCCTGGCGGGTTTTTGCGACACGATCGAGGTTGTCATCCACATGGACAATTCGATCACCGTCATCGACAACGGACGCGGCATTCCGACCGACATTCATAAGCAAGAGGGGCGCAGCGCGGCTGAGGTCGTCATGACCGTGCTACACGCTGGTGGTAAGTTTGACTCAAATTCGTATAAGGTTTCCGGCGGACTGCATGGCGTAGGCGTCAGCTGCGTTAATTTTTTGAGCGAATACCTGCGGCTAGAGATCTGGCGTGACGGTAAGACGCACGAGATGGAATTTGAGGCTGGTATCCCGGTCGGGTCTCTTAAACAGACAGGCACAACAACAAAGCGCGGCACTAAGATCACTTTCCGGCCGGACTCGAGCATTTTTGAGACGACAGTCTATAGTTTTGAAAAGCTGTCGGAAAGGCTTCGTGAAAAGGCGTTTCTCAATAAAGGCATCCGTATTCATATCAAAGATGAGCGCGAAGATCCAGAAAAATCACACGAATTTTATTACAAAGGCGGCATTGCCGAATTTGTAAAGCATCTCAACCGCAACAAAGCCCCGCTACACGACGAGCCGCTCTATTTTGAGCTGATCTCTGACGAGCTATCGATCGAGGTGTCGATGCAGTATAACGACAGCTACGACGAAAAGATCTTTTCGTTTGCCAATAACATCAATACGGTTGATGGCGGAACGCACCTTTCCGGATTTCGCGGTGCGATCACGCGAACGATCAATAACTACGCCGAATCGTCGGGCATGGTGAAAAACGCGAAAGTCGCGTTGACCGGCGACGACGTTCGCGAAGGTCTGGTCGCCGTCATCTCGGTCAAGATACCGCAGCCGCAGTTTGAAGGGCAGACAAAGGGCAAGCTCAACTCGCCGGTCAAAGGCCCGGTCGAGTCGTTTCTCAACGAAAAGCTCGGAGACTTTTTTGAACAAAACCCTACGGTAGCCAAAAAGATCGTCGGCAAGGCCGTCGATGCTGCACGTGCCCGCGATGCGGCCCGCAAGGCTCGCGAGATAGTTCGCAAATCTGCATTGGGTACATCAACACTGCCCGGGAAGCTCGCAGATTGTCAGGAAAAAGATCCGGCGTTGTCAGAGATCTACATAGTCGAGGGAGATTCGGCAGGCGGGTCGGCCAAGCAGGGCCGCGACCGCAAGAATCAGGCCGTTTTGCCGCTCAAGGGCAAAATCCTCAACGTTGAAAAAGCTCGTTTTGACAAGATGCTCGGCCACGGCGAGATCAAGGCGCTGATAACGGCGCTTGGCACAGGAATTGGCAAGGAAGATTTTGACGTAACAAAGCTGCGTTATCACAAGATCTGCCTGATGACCGACGCCGACGTCGACGGCAGCCACATCCGCACGCTGTTGTTGACATTTTTCTACCGCCAAATGCCTGAGCTGCTCGAAAACGGCTATGTTTATATCGCCCAGCCGCCGCTGTACAAGGTAAAACGCGGCAAGAAAGAAGAGTACATCAAGGACGAAAAGGCGATGTTTCGCTATCTGATGCGGATGGCGACGGGCGATTCGCAGATCAGCTCGGACGCACGTCCGGTCGAGGGACGCGAGCTTTCTAAGGCTCTCGAACAGACGACCGAACTCAAAAATTATTCGTCCAGGCTTGCCCGCCGTCTGCACAACGACGCGGGGCTTGTCAGTCTGATCCTCGAGGCTTTCGCCGGAAAAGACGGTATTTTGACCAAAAATCAGGTTCGTCTCAGAAAAATATTTGGCGAGCAGGACATGATGGCCGAGATCGAGGGCAAACTTATCAACGCCGGTTTTAACGCCGAGCTCACGGGCGACGCGGAGCACGGATTGCTCGAGATCGACATCACCTATCCAAACGGCCAAGGCGTCAAGATCGATTGGAATCTGGCAAGCTATGTCGAATTTCAAAAGGCCATCGAGCTAAAACGCACGCTTGATACAGATTTCCCCGGCCCTTTCATCCTTGGTGAAAACGGCAGCAGCGAAACGCTCGCCACCCGCGAAGAGCTGCTTGAAAAAGTCATGGCGATGGCCAAAAAAGACCTTACCATCCAGCGTTACAAGGGTCTCGGCGAGATGAACCCCGAACAGCTCTGGGAAACCACGATGGACCCGGAAAAACGGACGATGCTGCAGGTGCGTATCGAAGATGCGATCGAGACCGACAGCATATTTACGGTGCTGATGGGCGATCAGGTCGAGCCGCGGCGGAAATTTATCGAAGACAACGCCCTCGACGTTAAGAATTTGGATGTCTAATGATCGTCAGAACCCCCGACCGTTCAGGGGTTCTTTTTGGTAAAAAAGGCCTGCTTGGTAATTAAAAGCCCCGGCCCCCCCCCGACGGCGCGCGCGGCTTTTGTGGGTGGCCCCGGTTGGTTTTTTTGCTCCCCCCCCCGCCCCCCCCCCCCCCCCCGCTTTCTTTTCCCCTGCCCCAATTTTTTTCCCCCCCCTTTTAAAAAAATAAAATTATGAAAAAATTATTGTCACTCTCATCTTATCCCTCGGAATTTTTGCAGCCACAGCTTCGGCTCAAACACCGCCGAAATTTTCCCAGTACGCGGCAAAGGTTGAAAAGGTCAAAAACGTCACCGTCAACCTAAAAAGCCACAAGGACGCCTCGATGTTTCGCACCAATTTGCGCAACGCCGCAAAAGAAGGCGTGAATTTTGCCGGGCATTTTATCTTGACGGGCTGGGGCTGCGGTACGAATTGTTCGCAGTGGGCGGTAATTGACGCGAGAAACGGAAAGGTATTTTTCCCTAAGGAATTTGCCGGAACAGGCTCAGGATTTTGCGAATTGCCCAAAAACGGACTGCCGTCCGATGCACCTAAACAAGAAGAACCGGAATATCCCGATGTTGTGATATTCAAGGCCAACAGCCGGATGGTCGTAATCAATGGATTTACCGGCGGCGGGTTAAATGAAGACAATGCAAAATGCGGCAATTACTTTTTTGAGTGGACCGGCACCAAGCTCAAACAAGTTAAATTCATCGAGGGCAAACGCGTCGACAATCCGTAAGCTTTAAACAACATCCTGTCTCGACACGGCGTCGATCTCAAGCACGAGGTCGGCGCCGTATGCTTTTGCGGGGGTTTGATAACCCGCAGTGAAATTTCCGGCGAGGATCTTTTCGGCAATATTCAAAGCCGCGATAGCGGTCAGTGTGTAGCCTTCGGGGCCTTGGAGACGGGATTCAACTTTGTTGCCGTTTCCGTCTGATGCTTCGCCCCATAACAACGTGCGGCCTTTTTCGCGTTCGGCGTCGGACGGGCCTCCGGCAGGAATTTTCTTTTGCAGATAGTTTTGAAACGGCCCGGTCGCGAGCAGCCAGCCGATGTAGCGGGCCGCTTTCATCATCTTTAGATTTGACGGCGGGACGATGGTGAAAACCTCTATATTTGGGATGCCGGTCGAGTAAAATGCCGTCGCAACGTCGCCCCAGTCGATCTCGCGTGTTTTCCACGCCGACGGAACACCGGTGATCTTGCCATCGCGGCGGATCGCACCGCCCTTGCCGACGTTCATCGTCATCGTCGCTTGGGTGCCGTGCGAGATGCGGCCCATGCCGTAAAAGGCTAGGGATAAATGAGTTGCGGACGACAGGCGGTCTTTTAGATGGCGGGCGAGACAGTCGCTCGGGACAACATCAAACCCGACACCGGGCATAACCATGATCCCGGCATCCTGTGCCTTTTGGTCAAAAGCCGCACACGTTTCGAAGACGCTTATCTCGCCGGTGATGTCGGTGTAATGTTTTTTGTTTCGCAGACACGCCTTGACCATCGGTGCGCTCGTGATCGAAAACGGCCCGGCGCAGTGCAGCACCATATCGACCTCTTGCAGCGCGGCATCGACACGGTCGGTTTCGTCGAGGGAAAAGATGCGGTATTCGAGATGATGCTTTTTCGCGAGTTCTTCGATCGCGATCGCGTTACGGCCCGCGAGTATCGGTTTTAGCCCGCGTTCGACGGCCATGCGTGTGATCAGCTCGCCGGTGTAGCCATTTGCTCCGTAGATCAGGAATGTGTTGCTCATAATATTGTCAGAAAAGCGTCAAGTCTAAATTTTGTGTTGCTTTGAGTTTATCCAAAAACTCGCCGCGGTCAATCTCTTTTGCACCTAATGCTTCGAGATGCGGCGTCATAACCTGTGTATCGAGCCAGGTAGAACCACGGCTTTGTAGATGATCGATCAGATAGAGTAGCGAGAGTTTTGAGGCATTTGGTGCTTTGTAAAACATCGACTCGCCGCAAAACACACCGCCCGCGTCAATGCCGTATAAACCGCCGACAAGGTTGCCACCAGCATCCCAAGCCTCGATGCTATGCGCCATGCCGTCTTTGTGCAGTTGTGTAAATACCTGCTCAAATTCCGGCGTGATCCACGTGCCGCGTTGGCCAGGGCGATAGGCGAGCGAACACTCGTGCATCACGGTCGCAAAGGCTTTGTCGATGGTGAATGTAAAGTCACCTTTGCGGCGTTCTTTTTCGAGGCTTCGGGGAGTGCGTAGATCCGCAAAATCCAGGATCGCACGCTCTTCGGGGCAATGCCACGGCAGCGGGATGCCATCGGTATACCACGGGAAAATACCCTTTATATAAGCTTCGCGAACAGTATTAACGGTCAGAGGCGTGCCAAACGAGATGACATCATGCGAACGGAAGAGGTATTCGCCGATCTCGACCCAGTCGGGGTAATCAAAGGTTTTTGGATCGGGAAAGGTCGGGAAAGGCATAAATTAACCACAGATTAACACAGATGAACACAGATTTAAGGACTGCTCTCATCCGTGTTTATCTGTGTCTATCTGTGGTTAGTTTTTCTAAACCGTCTTGAGTTTCCACTTGCCGCGTCTAAAGAGTAATCCGCTGGCGACCGCTAGCAGAGAGAACGCGAGTGTGATCGCCCAAAAAACACCATCCGGCCCAAAGTTAAACCGATATGCCAGTGCATAAGCGAGTGGTATCTCAAATATCCAAAATACGAGCAGATTGAGATATGTCGGCGTCCAAGTGTCGCCCGCCCCGTTAAACGCAGTTTCGAGCACCATGCCGAGGCCGTAAAATGCAAAGCCGTAAGCGATGATGTGCAGGGCCGAGGTACCGTACCGCAACACCTCTGGTTCTTGTGTAAATGTGCCGATGATCGGATGCGAAAATATCAAAAAGATCAGACCAATCGCAAAGTAAAAAGCGGCGTTAAACCACGCGGCTTTCCACACGGCAGCTTCGGCACGATCGGGTTTTCCGGCTCCGAGATTCTGGCCGACCATGGTCGCGGCGGCATTGCTCAAACCGAGTGCAGGTAGCAATGCGAACATCACGACCCGCAAAGCAATGACATATCCGGCGATCGCAACTTCACCAAAGCCAGCCATTATCGGCATCAGAGCGGTCCAACTGGCAGTGGCTACCAGCAATTGAAACACACCGGTCGAAGAGAGCTTTATCAACTTCCAAAGTAGCGTCGGATCAAACCGCCAGCTATCACGGCTAATATGGATGCGGCCGCCAAGCCTGGAACAGATGCCACGCCGCGTATAGCACACCGACACTACGGCCGATCGTCGTTCCGACCGCCGCACCCGTTACTCCAAGCTCCGGAAAGAACGCCACGCCGAAAATAAAACACGGCGAGAGGAGCATATTTAACCCGTTTGCCAAAATAAGGACACGCATCGCGATCGCGGCATCACCTGCTCCGCGAAAGATCGCATTTAGCAGGAAAATGAATAGGACCGCAGCATTGCCACCAACCATGATCCGCATAAACTGCGAACCTTCGGCCAAGATATGCGGTTTTGCTCCTAACAAAGTGAGAATCTGGGGGGCAAAAATGATCCCTATTGCGCTGATAACGAGCGAAACGATCACGCCGCAATAGATGACGTGGGCGGCAGACTTAGCGGCACCTGCGGCATCCTTTTCGCCTGTCCGGCGGGCAACCGTCGCCGTCGCGCTGATCGCAAACCCAAATGCGACCGCGTAGATCAGGGCCATGACGGATTCGGTAAGGCCGACGATCGCAACGGCATCGGCACCTAGTTTTGCGACAAAGAAAATATCCACGACCGCAAACAGGCTCTCCATACTCATTTCGAGTATCATCGGCACTGCAAGCAGAAATATACCAAGCCCGATCGGCCCCGTCGTGAAATCCCGACTGGACCCACGAACCGCTTCGCGCAATACCGCCCAAAAAGAATTATCGACCGCCTCCGCAGACGGAGTTTCAGAATTAAAAGACATAAAATTACCTTAAAGGATCAAGAGTGGTGGCACGAGAGAGGTGCCTGGAAAGCCCGGGTTTTGCGCGAGCATAGAGCGCTGGTATCGAGCACTAATTCTGAGGTTCGCTTAGCGGATGGTCGGCTTCATAGTTTTTTGAATATAGCACAAGACATTTGAGTCCAAAAGGGGAACTAAAAGAAAGTGCGCTTTGTCACAATCCGCTGGGCAGAAATCGGGTAAAATTTTTTCAAATGCAGTGAAAATATTTTTGTTAAATGAATAAACTTTCACGTCGCGAATTTCTTCGATCCATAACGGCAACGACCCTAGTTGCGGTTGTCGGCCGATCATCAGTTTTACAATATTTCAACTCAAGCCGTCCGTTCGAACTCCTCGTGGTCGGAGATTCGCTCATTTGGGGACAAGGGCTCGAGGAAAAGGACAAGTTCTATTCCCTCGTCGCCGAATGGCTGCGACGTGATGCTTTCGGGAAACCTTGCGACGTTAATATGAAGGTCAAAGCTCACTCCGGAGCAACGATCTTCTTTGACCCAAAGAGGCCGCCAAGTATCGCCGCGGGTCGCGACGAAAACCATTTTTACAAAGGCGAGGTCAATGTATCGACGCCAAGCATATCGAAACAGGTCGAGACCGCAGCAGCCGAATATAGTTTGCAAGGACGGACCCGCGGAGCGGACCTGGTGTTATTAACCGCGGGTGTGACAGATATATCCGTTGAGGGCGTTCTCAACCCATACGAGGACCCTCAAAAGCTCAAGCCTTTGATCGAGGAAGTGTGTGGAAAGAGGGTGGGCAAATTGCTTGAGCAAACCGGTCAATCCAATCCTGATGCACAGATCGGGGTGATCGGCTATTACCCTATGTTATCGAAGAGATCGTCGCGAAAAGCCGTCTTCAATGCGTGGCTCGAGGTGCTTGATGTTCCAAACTGGAAACAAGGTTTTGCAAATAACCCGATAATGCGTCCGATCTTGTTCGGTCGGCTTTTCAACAGGGCGATCGAAAGATCACGGATATGGTCCGCTGAGTCCGACCGGCAGCTAAAAAAGTCAATTGCTGAACATAACTCCAAGGTAGGCCGCGAACAAGCGATTTTTATTCCATCGCCCTTGACGGAAGAAAATACAGCCGAAGCACCGAATACACTGCTTTTCCGAATGCGAAAGAACGGAACCGTTGAAGATCCTCAATACTTGGCTCGTAAATCGGACTGTAAAGAGGCATTCGTAGATCTCGAGCGAACGACGGGTATTAAATACCACTGAAACGCTGTACAGTCGCTGCAGTTGGGCATCCAAACCCAGCAGGAGCAAGATCCTATTTCGAAGCGATCAAAACTGCTATTAAGCCGATCCTCACCCCGCCAAGTTAGGAAAGTGTTTCCATCCATCTGCCCAAATCGCTATACTCAAAGTTTGGTGTAGCGATGAAGATTGCAGTAGCAATGAGTGGGGGCGTCGATTCGTCGGCAGCCGCAGCACTGTTAAAAGAACAGGGGCACGAGCTGGTCGGCTTTACGATGCAGCTGTGGAACCAGCGCCGTGGCGTGAGCGTCGATGAAAATGGCGATCCGCTTCCCAGCAGATGTTGCTCGCTTGACGACGTTTATGACGCGCGGCGCGTGGCCGAATCGCTCGGGTTTCCTTTTTACGTCTTGAATCTCGAACGGGAATTTGAGGAATCAGTCGTCGAGCCGTTTATCCAAAGCTATCTGTCGGGCGAAACACCCATTCCGTGTGTTGCGTGTAACTCAAGGTTAAAATTTGCTTCGCTCGATAAGATGGCGATCTCTCTGGGCTGTGAAAAGGTTGCCACAGGGCATTACGCACGCGTCGAATACGACGAAGCAAACGATCGTTACCGGCTGTTTCGCGGTAGAAATCATTGGAAAGATCAGAGTTATTTTCTTTGGGAACTTACCCAAGAGCAGCTTTCGCACGCTTATTTTCCGCTTGGTGAAATGCAGAAAGAAGAGGTCCGTGACATCGCCCGCGAAGCCAAGCTTTACACGGCGGAAAAGCAGGAATCGCAGGAGATCTGTTTTGTACCGGATGGCAAATATTCTGAGTTTATCGACCGATACCTCGATCACGAAGGCCGGTCTGCCGAGACACCGGCAGGGCGGCGATATAGTCAATACGGCGGGTGAGACGATCGGAACACACACCGGCATTCACCGCTACACGATCGGCCAGCGGCGTGGGCTTGGCATTTCAAACGAAAAGCCGCTGTACGTGACGCAGATCGAACGTTTAAAGAACCGGATAATTGTCGGCGAAGAGGATGAACTCGATTCGCTTGAATTCGTTGCAAAAGGCGTCAACTGGGTCGCATTTGATGAACCGGCGGAACCGGTCAGGGCTAATGTAAAGGTTCGATACAGGCACGAACCTGCTCCGGCGACGATCCATGCTTTGCCGGATAACAGGGCTCGGATCGTATTCGACAAACCGCAGCGGGCGATCACGCCGGGACAGGCGACAATATTCTATAATGGAGATGAAGTTGTCGGTGGCGGTTGGATAGTTAAGAATTAGGTAGGAAGATATTATGCCAAAACCAAAAAAGAGACTTAGTAAAAGCGCAAAAGCCGCACAGAAACTGTTGAGTGATTCGAAAATGCTCGCGTCCGCCAAAGCGGCGGTAAACGGTGGGCAGGAATTCAAATCTTCAGTTGTAACACCGCGGGCAAACACTACGGCGATCAAACCGCGTCCGGAAAAGAAGAAAGGTTAAACTCATTTTCTCGATCACACACAAACAAAAAAGAGGCGGATAAACCGCCTCTTTTACATTTGATGTATGTTTGAGATCAGACAGTAGCGGCATCTGCCGCTTCGTCTTCATCCTCATCCGTCAGGTAAGCATCCGAATCATCAGGCTCGTCATCAGCGATGGCGATGGATGTCGGTTGCGGCACCTCATATTGAGCGGCGGCAGTGACGGCTTCTTCCTCTTGAGTTTCGCGGGCCTTGAGCATATTACAGCTACCCTCAAGTATCGCACCTTCCTCAACGATCAGACGCGGGCTCTGGATATTGCCCATCACGCGTGCGGTGCGGCCGAGGTGTAGTTTTTCGGTGGCAAAAATATCGCCATTTACGGTTCCATTTACCATCGCGGCGGCGACCATAATGTTGGCGTCAACCTGTCCATTTGTTCCGATGATCAAAGTGCCGGATTCCGATGAAACGGTGCCGATCAGGTGGCCGTCAACGCGGAGCATCGCGTGAAACTCGGTCTCGCCGGTGAGCGTCGTGCCGTGGCCGACAAAGCCGCTCAGCCGTCCCTCTTTGATATCACGCGCCATCGAATCGCTCTCCGATATCGCACGTGCACCTGCCGTTTCACTGGTGTAATTCGCCGGTGCCGGTTGTGTAGGTTCCTGAAAGTCATTCGTCTCCGGCCTGTTGCCTCGTCCCATTCTGATCATAACTAAAATACCTCGCTCTATAAATTCGTCCGAAAAAGCAATTGTGAATGGGAATTTCTTGGAAATTTTTCCCGTCGGTGAGGCGAACACATCGCCATTTTGCGGGCCCATACCTCTTTTGTGTCCACTAAATAATAGGTCACTTATTATGAGCGTGTCTAGCGCTATTTTAAGGTTGTAAATCGTGTGCGAGGGTGTCAAAATCAATAGTTTTCCGGCGGGAGAGGTAAATTTTTGCAGACTGAGACAAAAACCAAAGGCAAACTGCTCAAAAAGATGGGCCGCGCTATCGAAGATTTTTCGATGATCGCCGAGGGCGACAAGGTGATGGTGTGTCTGTCGGGCGGCAAAGACAGCTACACGCTGCTCGATCTGCTGCTCGATGTGCAGCGTCGTGCGCCGGTAAAATTTGAGATATTGGCTGTCAATCTCGATCAAAAGCAGCCTGATTTTCCCGAGGAAGTGCTGCCAAATTACCTGACGACGCGTAAAGTGCCGCACCGCATCGTCGAGGAAGACACATACTCGATCGTGACCGCCCACATTCCTGAGGGGCAAACGTATTGTTCACTGTGCTCACGGCTGCGTCGCGGCATTTTGTACAACGTCGCGGTCGAGGAAAAATGCACCAAGATCGCGCTTGGGCATCATGGCGACGACATCATCGCGACGTTTTTGATGAACCTATTTTACGTCGGCCAGCTCAAGGCGATGCCGCCGATCTTGCGCTCAGACGACGGGCGAAACACCATCATCCGGCCGCTCGCGTATTGTCAGGAAGCCGAGATCGTAAAATACAGCGAGGAGCAGCAGTTTCCGATCATCCCCTGTAACCTGTGCGGCGCGCAGCCAAACCTTAAACGTGCGCGCATCAAACGGCTGATCACCGAGCTCGAAAAAGAAACGCCCTTCATCCGCCAGACGATGATGACCGCCCTGACCAACGTCACGGGGTCGCATCTGCTCGATAATGAGCTGTACGATTTCCGCAATTTCGAGCCGATGATCAAAGCGATCCCCGCCGGCCACGGCTCGGTCGAAAAAGAACTCGACGAGGTCTTTGACCACAGCGAATCCGCATTTGCCATCCAAAACCCCACCATCCGAACCGCCGCCGCCGAACTGGTCCAGTAAGTAACGTTCGACTGTGTCAAAATACCCTTTCGCAGCGCAGCCGCCGGACAGATCAGCCGTAATTAGCGGCCAGACAGCCCAAATTTCGCCCGCCGCGTTAGCCTCTATTACCCTGATATCTTTTCCGCCGTGCTAAGCGGTGGAGTTCGCGAAATACGTACGGCCCTTGACAAATTGTATTAAGTATGAAACAGTCTTTCACACACGAGGGTTATTTTGCGATGATATCGAGCCAATGGACCAGGTTTCCCGGGCGGCAGTTTAGCCGGAATGTGACCGATGGGATCAGAGTGACGATGGGCCCGGACGGCGTGATCTATATGAACGCCGCTGCATGGGACGCTCTGGGGCGGCCCGAGGCGGTCGAAATGATGTACGACAAACCGCGCCAAGTGATCGGGCTCCAAAATGCAACCGCCTGACGGACGGAGCTTTTCTCGTCAAGCCCAAATCCGGCTCTAAGGGCAGGATCATCCACGCCAGCGCTTTTTGCATGCATTTTCTCATCAAAATGCTACGCACCGGCCTATTTAATGACGCGTACATCGACCAAAACGGCACAATGCAGCTCCACCTCACCACAGTTTCAGCCGTCACCCGCGGGGCAAGGTAGTTACGTTCAACCCGCGAACCCCGAACAACCCGCCCCAAACGGTCCGATTTTACGACGCTCGAATAGACGAAGACGGCATCCCGATCTTCGACCTCCTCGCCGCAAAGATCTCACCCCGTGTAAAACTAGGTCATTTGCCGAGAGTTCGGGCTGATTCGATGATGGCGAGGTCGTTTATGCTGGCGTACCGGTGAGTCAGTGAGGCCTTCGGGGTTGAAGTGCCAGAGCTCGTTGCCGTAGCTGCGAAACCATTGTCCCTCGTGGTTATGCCATTCGTATTCGAATCGGACCGCCATGCGGTTTTCGCGGAAACCCCACAGTTCTTTTTTTAGAATGTAATCGAGCTCGCGTTCCCATTTGCCTTTTAGGAATTGCTTGACTGCTTCGCGACCGTTGATAAATTCGGTGCGGTTTCGCCATTCGGTATCGACGGAATAGGCGAGGCTGACGCGCTCCGGGTCGCGCGAATTCCATGCGTCCTCAGCCATTTTGACCTTCGCCGTCGCCGTCTCGGGCGTAAAAAGGCGGGCGTAGATCGGTTGGTTTGATATTATCCGTAACATTCATTTTCCTGCTCCTTCTTTCATTTTTAGTTTTTCGATCTCTCTTTCCAATTTTTCGATATGTTCGTGGAGCGGTGCCGTCAACGAGCGAATCTCCTCGACGGTGTAACGCGGCGTGATGTGCTGCGGGCAGTTCCAGTCAAAAGCCTCGACATGCAATATCATCGCCCGTTCGATCTTTGCCTTGTAGCCTGGCATTGTCAATTTTTCGATGATCTCCGGAGCATCTTTCGCGTCCTTTACTTCGACGCGGACGATCAACTTTAGCCTTGCCTGATTGGCATAATCCATTAGGAAAAGGGCGGCCTTGTCGTTGGCTTTTAGATTACCGACGCTGATGTATTGCAGGTTACCTCGAAAGTCGGCGTAGCCAAGCGTGCGGTCGTCAATGACTTTCAAAAACCCCTGCGGCCCGCCGCGAAACTGGACATATGGCTGGCCGTCCTCGTTGACGGTCGCCATGTAAAACCATCGCGGGCCTCGATAAAGCCATTTTCCGCGTCCGACAGCCCGTGAAAATCAGGCTCACCACCCTCAAAACGGGCGTAATTTCGCCGCGTTCCGTAACGTTCCTGAGCGGCTTTGACGCTCGGTGTAAATGTCAGGTCAAAAAACTTATGTGACATTTGAGCACACCTCCTGGAGTTCATCCGTCACGCTTTTGGCTTTTGCGGAGGCCAAAACGTGATCTTTCCAAATATCAAAGCAAACACAACATAAACAAAAGCAACAGCACCAACAGATAATGTGTTTTGGACCACAAACATTCCTTTAACAAAGCCAGACCGCCGATCAAAAAATGTGTAAAATTCGCGATCGCTACCGGCCGACTGTAAATCCCTCCGATCAAATTTGACTTCGCTGTCCAATTGAGCATCGCAAACGCAAAATAAAGCCCACCGAGTATCTGCAAGATCAGTAACAACAAGCCGTTTGGATCTGTACCCGTGTATTTCAAAAGATCGGCGGGAAAGAAAGTAAGGGCCAATCCGCTAACCGCCATCAGGACCGCGCTGACTGTCATTATTAGTTTCGTATTCATTATCTTGTTTGTTTTATTTTATGAAAAACGAGTCGAACTTTCTACAAACGACCCACAGTCAGGTTTAGTTTCCATTCTTTTCAACAAAGGTGCGTGCATGAGCCAAGCACCTTTGGATTCCAAATGTTATTGCCATCACCCAACCCCTACGCACTCGCCGCACGGCTCGCGAGCGGGAATTCTATCGCCGGGAAGTCAACCACTGTTCCGGCGGTCTCGTTAAAATAGTTGGTGAAGATATTTAACGCGACGTTGGCGACGATCTCAGCGATTTCTTGCTCACCGTAGCCGGCTGCCTTTACTGCTTCGATGTCGGTCTCTGAAACCTTGCCGCGGCTGACGACCAGCACTCGCAAATTTCAAAGCCGCGTCCGCCTTTTACGTCATTTGACGCTGCTCGACCTGAGGTACGCCTCCAAAACTGCGGGCGAACTCGCCATTGTCTTCATCATATTCGGTGCAAAACCGATCTTCGCCTTTACGCCGTCGAGTAGGTCCTTTGCTTTGCCGGTTGCTGTTTCGTGATTGATTGCTGTTATTCTCTGCATTTTATTATTCTCCTTAATTCTTGTCTAAAAAAACTGATTCTTTATATTTCCCCGTCGTGTTTATCTGGCGTCAGACGTTACTTGCGGTTCTTGACCTTCTCGTCATAAAAACGCTGCATATTCCTTGAGATGTAGTCCAAATGGTCCTCGACTGCGAAGTGTCCTGCATCAAGGCGGTGCATTTCGGCTTTCGGAAGATCCTTCAAAAACGCTTCACCACCGGCGGGCGTAAAAAAGATATCGGTCTGTCCCCAGAAGATGATCGTCTTCGGCTGATTGTCACGGAGAAATTTCTGCCAGACGGGATACAGCTCAACATTTTTGCGATAATCATAGAATAGGTTGAGATTAACGCGGACTGCATTGGGCCTTTCCATAAATCCAAAATCCGACTCCCAGTTGTCAGGGCTTATCAATTCGGGATCTTTCGCTCCGAAAAGGTAGATGCCCTTGATCGCATCTTTGGTCAAAAAGCCTTCGAGCGGCTTTTCCGTTTCCGGCGAACGGTTCTTCCACAAGGCACCGCGAAGTCCGTCCCAGACTGCAGTGAAGCCAACCTCGTAGGCGTTTGTGTTCTGAACGATCAGCCAGTCGAGGGCCTTCGGATTGCGGCCGACGATCCTGAAACCGACCGGGCCGCCGTAATCCTGAGCATAGAGCCCGTAGTGATCAAATCCCTTGAGCTTTAGAAAGTGCTCGACGATCTGCGAGATCCTTCAAACGTATAGTCATACTTTGCCGGATCAGGAATATCGCTGAGCCCAAATCCCGGATAGTCCGGTGCGATGACGTGAAATTTACCGGAAAGCGATCTCATCAGGTCGCGGTACTGATGTGAGGCGGCGGGAAAGCCGTGCAGCAGCACGATTTTCGGGTTTGCCGGGTTGCCTGCCTCGCGATATGCGATGTTGAGACCGTCGACCTTTATGAAGCCGTATTTCACGCCAGTCGCGTCTGCACTTACCAATTTGCTGTCTGAATTAGGGTTCTGCCCCTGCAACACTAAGACCAGCAGACATGGCGGCGATCATAATCGAGCTTAGTAACAGATACATTCGAAACGTGTTATTTATCGTTTTGTTTTCATTGGGTTCCTTATTGGCGCTCCTTTGAGCCAAATTTCGTATTCGTCTTTCGGGATTGGTATTGCATTAAACGTGCCACTCGTAATTAAAGAGTTAACACCTATTTTTTCAATAATTTATGGTCATCCCCTGAATCACCCTCTGGAACGGAATTTCGTGATACAATGAAAAATCGTTGCAATAACAACGAAATATCGTTCATTCTGGTCGGAGGTAGAATTTGAACAGTAAAAAAATGATATTGGCTATTTCCGGTAGCACGCGGGAGCTCTCGACCAATCTAAACTTGATCAACGCGGCCGCCAACCTTGCATCTGACCGGTTTAACGTCACCATCTATCGGGGTCTGTTGGGACTGCCCCAATTTAATCCGGACAATGACAATAAAAATGCAGGTGAACAAGTTGCTGATCTCCGCCGACAGCTCCGCTTGGCCGACGGCGTCCTTATATGCACACCGGAATATGCCATGGGAGTTCCCGGGACGCTTAAGAATGCGATCGACTGGACGGTTTCGTCCGCCGATTTTTACCACAAGCCGACGGCACTGATCACCGCCTCGTCTTCGGGTGAGAAAGGACATGCGTCCCTGCTGGAAACGCTGAAAGTTATAGACGCCAACATTACGGACGAGACACAGTTGTTGATATCGCACGCAAAATTGAAAGTGAGTAATGAGTGCAAAATTACCGACGATAATACGTTGCTCGATGTCGAGACGTTGCTGCTCGCGTTCGACGAAGTAATACAAAATAGTTTGGATAACGCATAAGAAGTTCGAGGAAGATCGCCGATGAGTTCAGAGATAGCATTTGGATTCGATCAATGAGTTGATCGTCCGAAACAGCCCGGTACAGGAAACTCTGCGGGCTATCGCTTCGCAAATGATAAAGCAGGACGAGTACGCTTTAGCACGGATCTGGCTGATCGATAAAGGTGACATCTGTGACACTTGCGTCGTTCGATCCGTTTGCCCTAGCCAAGAGCGATGCTTGCATCTCACCGCCAGTGAAGGAAGAGATCTGAAAGGTGAGAAAGCTTGGTCGAATACCGACGGACGATTTGGTCGCTTCCCGATCGGTGTAAGAAAGGTCGGCCATGTCGCGCAGAGCGGTGAAGCGATCCACCTTCATGATCTGCTTACGACGGAAAGTTCATGGATAGCTGACCGAGATTGGATACACGCTGAAAAGATAAATGGCCTTGCCGCACACCCGCTTAAATTTCAGGATGATATTTTGGGTGTTATTGCGGTCTTTTCGCGCAAGAACATCAGTTTAGACAGCTTTCAATGGTTGCGAATGTTTGCCGAGCAAGCTTCGATCGCGATCGCAAATGCTCGGGCTTTTGAAGAGATCGACCGACTTCGCAGTCAGTTAAAAGAGGAGAATGAGTATCTTCGCGAAGAAATAAGCGAAACAACGCCGCACAAGTTCCTCATCGGCGAGAGCCCCGTTTGGACAAAGATCGTCCAGCAGATCAGGCTTGTCGGTTCATCCGGACGCGACCGTTTTGCTAACTGGCGAGCGGAACGGGAAAGGAAATGGTCGCCCGTGCCCTGCACGAGGCCGGGCCGAGACGTAGCAAGCCGCTCGTACGTGTGAACTGTGCGGCGATCTCTCCCAGAGCTTTTTGAAAGCGAGTTTTTGGTCATGCGAAGGGCGCATTTACCGGGGCTTTCAAAGATCGGATCGGGCGATTTCAACTCGCCGATGGCGGCACCATCTTTCTCGACGAAATGGGAGAGCTGCCGCTTGCGCTGCAGGGAAAGCTCCTGCGGGTGCTGCAGGAACGACAATTCGAACGCGTCGGCGAAGACCGTACCCGCACAATCGATGTCCGCGTCATAACTGCTACTAATCGCGACCTGTGGGCCGAAGTAGAAAATGGAAATTTCCGGCAAGACCTCTACTACCGGATCAGTGTTTTCCCCATTCATCTGCCTCCATTGCGTGAGCGGCCGAGGACATCGAGCCGCTCGCCAGGCATTTCCTCAACACGCTTGCAACAAGATCACAAACTTCTCCGCCTAAATTGACCGGCGACGATATCCGTCTCCTGGGAAACTATTCGTTCCCCGGCAACGTCCGCGAACTGCAGAATATAATCGAGCGTGCCGTTATCATGGCAGAGAGCCGCCGTTTGAACTTCACACTTCCGCAGATCATCGACAGGCTTATCGATATCGACGCCGCCGCCGGTGCGTCCGGCGAACGCAGCGACCGGGTAAAAAGTTATGGGGAACTAAAAGACGAGGAACGCATAAATCTGATTGCGGCCCTTCGCGAAACCAACTACAGGATTTACGGAACCGGCGGAGCCGCCGAGCTCCTCGGCATCAAGCCCACGACCCTAGTCTCGCGGATCAAAGCAATGAATATTCCACTCCGCCCGTAGTTCCACCCGACAGCATCATAATTTCTTCAACTTTTTCTTCAACTTTCGCGGGGCGAACGTCTTGTCGTCGATCTTTACATTGTGTTTGACGCTTTTGATCGTGGTGACGATGTTGCCGTTGCCGATGTTGTTGTTGACGGTTTTGAACGGCATTTTGATGCCGTCGACGTCGCGGTAGTCGGAGTATTCGACCGAGTATGGTATCTGCTGCTCGCTGGTGCTGGAGGGGATGACGCCCTCGCGTTTGAGCAGCAGAAATGTGGTGGTCGAGTAGTATTCGGTAAACGCGGTGCCCTTTTCAGGGGTGAATGTAACGGCGTAGGCGTCTTCGCCGGCCACCTTTTTGACGGCGGTGATCTCGATCGTCTTATAGTTCGTTTTCCAATTTAACAGCGAGTAAAAATCATTGGCGAGACGGATGTCGTCGAGCTGTTTGCCGGCATAGACCGTGCCCGGGGCGAACGAGACGACATCCTGTCCGCCGTTGCCGTCAAAAAATTCCCATTCGGAGGCGATCTTTTTGCCTAGAGCGGTAAATGTCGTTTCGGCGGCAGACTTGTTCGGAGCCATTTGGTATTGCTTGCCGTTTGCCTGAACGCCCTGATTCTCAAAGTCCATAGCAAATTCGGTTACTCGTGACGTGATCTTGCGCCAGTTGGCCTCGCCTCCGGCGGCGGCGAGTGCTTTTTGTTGTAGTTCATCGGCGGTGATCTTTGGCTTGTCGCTAGCGGTTGTCGCCTTAAATTCAAATACGCCTGACGGTTGTGTGACGACGACGGCGGTTATTTTACCGGCGGCATCGCGTTTTGCCTTGAGCGAAAACTGGTCGGGCGGGAGCGGGTTCATTGAAAATGTGCCGTCCGGTTTTTGGACCAATGTGTAAGGCTGTTGGCCGGGAATGTTGAGAGTGACCTTGCCATCGGCATCTTTGATCTCAATATTGCCCATCTCTGTGACGTAAGTGCCAACCAGCTCTTTTGCAGCCGCTGCATCAGCTTTGGGTTCTGTCTTGGGTGCGGCGGTGCCATCGGCTTTTAGACGGGGCAATTTATGATTACCCTGCGGCTGGATCATCTCAAGCTCGGTGGCATCGCCAGTCTCGGGTGAAAATTTGGCTCCAAAACCGTCGGGCAGACCCTCGGCCTTGAAAGTACGCGGAGCGGTGCGGATCAGTTTGTAGGGCGGTTGGCCGGGCACGACGATGAACATATCTTCGCCCTCGATCTTGATCTCGATATTTCGCTCAGGCGTGCCGTATTTGCCGGCCATGAATTGCATCGTTTTGAGCGGCAGTTTGACGGCCTCGTTCTTTGGTTGCTCGGTGAGATTTGAAAAAATAACGGGCATGATATCGCTGCCCAGCGACGAGCCGGAGACATTTGTCAGTAGGACAAAGCCAAGTTTTTTCTCGGGGATCATGGCGACGAGCGAGTTAAACCCGTCGATGTTGCCGCCGTGCTGGACGACCTTTAGGCCGTTCCACTGCTGCAGAAACCAGCCAAAACCATAGTCCATGGTGCCGGCGATCTTCATCTGCGGCTTGACCCATTCAGCGTAGCCTTTTTCACTGACGAGGCGTTTGCCGTTGACCGTGCCGCCGTTCAACACGAACCGCAGCCACTCGGCCATGTCGCGTGCGCTTGAGTTGATCGAGCCGGCCGGGGCGATCTCATCGATGTCGCGAAACGGACGTTTTGTCGTTGCTTTGGTGTCGAAATTGTAATCGTAGCCAAAGGAAAAATCTTTGGCCTTGGCCATCTGCTTCATGGACAAGTTGCTGTTCGTCATCCCGAGAGGTGCGAAAATACGTTCGGAGATCAGCTTATTGTACGGTTTATTTTCAACGATCGACGCGATCTCGCCGGCGGCGGTGAACATTAAGTTTTGATACTGCCATTTTTCACGGAGTTTTGCGGTCGGCTTTGCCTGTGCGGCGACCTGGATCAGCTCTTTGCGGTTCAGCTTTCCGGTGATCATCGCGAGATCGGTGCGGTTGAGGCCAGAGGCGTGGCACATCAGATCGCGGATCTGGATATTTTTGTCGGTCTCGGGGTCGTACATTTTGAAATACGGCAGATATTTTTTTGGTGAATCTTCGAGCGAGAGCTTGCCCTCATCCATCGCCATCAGGACCGACAGGGCGGTGAAAGCTTTTGTTGCCGAGCCGATCGCAAACTGGGTGTCGGGCGTGACCGCGATCTTGTTCTCAAAATCTTTGTAGCCGAGTCCCTTCATGTAGATGATCTGGTCGTCTTTAACGATAACGAGCGAGATGCCGGGAATGCCGAGCTCTTTGCGCCGTGCCTCAACCTTGTCCTCGATCGTTTGAAGCTGTTTGGAATAGTCGGCCGCTCCCGCGGTTTGAGTCGCAGTTTGCGCATAGCCGACCTGCGGCAGCGCCGCCCACATGACTGAACACAATATTAGTAACGACAAAAATGTACTCGAAATTGACCTTTTCATTAATGATTCTCCGTAAAATATGTCTTTGGTAGATTACGGCAAAATATAGCAGAAAGTTCTGTTTGAGTTGCGGCGAGTAGGTTCTACAATTTAACTAGTTTATGAGCAACGATAATTTGCGAACCGACCTCAGTATGAAAGCTGAGATCAATCTATATTACGACCTATATGTGCCGGACAATATCACAAACCCCGCACCGCTTTTAATAGCCGTACACGGGTATGGAGCCCATAAACGCTACATGATGCGTGAGGCGAGGCTGGTTGCTGGTGATGATTTTGTGATCGCGGCGATACAGGCCCCGCATCCGCATTACCGGCGGACGGACGACGGATATCGCATTGGTTACGGCTGGCTTTCGGATCAGAAACCCGAAGAGCATATTCGGCTGCATCACAAATTTGTGCTCGATGTGATCGAAAAGCTGGCCGCGGACGGCGTCATAGATGACAAGCGTGTGTTTATGTATGGGTTTTCGCAGGCTTGTGCGCTCAATTTTCGTTTTGCGTTCACGCACCCTGAGGTGTTGAGCGGTATCGTCGGAGTCTGCGGCGGGATTCCCGGCGATCTCGAAACTAGCGAGAAATATAAGCCTTTTTCGGCCGACACATTCTATCTGTACGGCGACGACGATGAGTTTTATACTCAGGAGCAATTTGCCGGTTTTAATGAAAAGCTCGGTACGAAACTGCCAAATTACCGCTCAAAACATTACACGGCAAAACATGAAATCACTGAGGATATGCGCGTGGATATCAAAGATTGGCTAACAAAATTTATTTGACCGTCAATTTCCGTATCTCGGCAATGTCCTGAAGTTCGGCGGGCAATATCACCTGCGGAGCAAGTTCGCCACGGTCGTTTAGGATCATTTCTGCTTTGAGATCAGCCGCCTGTAATTTTTGCAGCAGAGTCTTTGGAGCAAACAACGTAAAGGTCGCGGTTTTGCCGGTTTCGCCAGCAACGGGAATCGTGAAAGAGCGTTCAATGCGCTTTTCGCCGATGCGGAATACGACATCGACGAACGTATTCAGCACCGCCGCTTTTGGGTTTGGGGCGCTTACGGGGATCTGTTTTGCGGTGAACTCCGCAGTCTTACCGGTCAGATCGATCTTGTCGGTTTGGACGTATTCGAGGATGCGGACGATGCTGGCGGGGCCGCGAACACGGATCTTTTGCGGTAGCACGGCGGTGTCATATACCTCAAAGCCTGCGGCGGGCTGGCCTATTGTTTCAGCCTTGACCTCGATCTCTTTTTCTTCGACGGCCTCTAGATTTACGGCGATGCGGCTCGGTGCGACCTCGACCAGTTTGATGCCTTGCGGCAGAGCGACATAGACATTGTCCGGCGAGAGCGAAACGACGCGGTCGCCGGGGGCGAGATCGGTCAGGTCGAGCGAGGCTACAAGCTCGCTGCGGTTAATCTGCTCGATCTTTCGTTTGTCGCCGCTGATCTCGATCTCGACCTCTTGCTGCGGCACGTTCATGACCTGTGCGTTGCTCGAAATACTTAAGTTTAACGGGATGGTCAGCCGTTTCGTAGTCGGTGTCGACAGGCCGGTGACACCGAGCCAGAGGGCAAGAGTGATGACGAGCGCCAACAGTTTGAGGCCCAGATCCTCAAGAAACACCTTTCGAATGACATTGTTTTGCAAAGAGCTTGTCGCCATAACATTAGCCATTTTCGTCAAAGTATCTATCCGATAGTAGTGTCGGTCTCAGCCTCTTTCATCGCTTTTGGAATATCACGGCGCGGTTCGATCAGCGGTATCTCGAGCGCATCGAGCAGCAATTTACGTAGCTGATTTGTGTCCAGATTTCGGTGGACGACACCGGCCTCGACATATGTTATTAGCCCGGTCTCCTCGGAAACAACGATCGAGATGGCGTCGGAGCCCTCGGTGATGCCGATCGCGGCGCGGTGGCGTGTTCCGAGCTCGCGTGAAACTTGCGGGTTTTTTGTCAGCGGCAAAAAGACCGATGCGGCGGCGAGGCGTTCGTTTTGAATCACTACGGCTCCGTCGTGGAGCGGCGTTGCAGGGTTAAATATTGTGACGAGCAAGTCGTAGCTCAGACGCGCATCGAGCTGAACGCCGGCGTCGATAAAGTTTCGCAAACCGACGTTGCGTTCAATAACGATCAGGGCGCCCGTCTTTTCGGTGGCGAGCGTCGTCACCGCGAGCACGATCTCGTCATAGACGCTACCGCCAAACTGGCCGCGTTGGCGTTTCAAAATAGGAAACCGAAGCCGGTTCGCAAAAAATATCAGTGCCTGTCGGATCTCCGACTGGAAAAGAACGATGATCGCGATGCCGATAAAACCGACCGCGTACCGCAACACAAACTCCAGCGTCGATAGCTCTTGTGCCGCAGCGAGCCAATAAAGCAGCGCCAAAATGACCATCCCGACAACCGTCGGGACCGCCCGCGTACCGCGAAACAGCTTGAGCACGACATAGACGATGACAAAAACCAGCGCAAAATCCAGGACATTACGCAAGGTATTTATCGTCGGGATGTAATTGGTAAATTCCATCTAACCAACCATCTTGAGCCATTCTAAAAGCGTATCAACGCCATAAGAATAACATAGCAATAGGTTTGGCGACGCGGAAAATTTGACGGGTTTTACGCTCACGCCTCGAACGGGATCTCGGCGTTTTGCAGGATGCTGAGTTCGTTAAATGAGACGCGTTCGAGCAGATCGGGGTCGTCAAACATCTTAATCAGACCGTGGACGGTCGCATAACGCGGCTCGTCGGCGATCGAGACTGGCAGATTGATAAACGAGCGTAAATACTGATCGATGCCCTCGAGCAGAGCGCCGCCGCCGGTGAGGATGACACCGCGATCGTAGATGTCGGCCGCGACCTCTGGCTGCAGTTCGGTAAGCGTATCTTTTACCCGCAGAGCGATGCGGCGGACGATGCCCTCGACGATCGGATAGATCTCGCCGGAGGTGATCTCGACGGCGCCGGGGCTGCCGGTCTGGACGTCGCGGCCGCGGATCTCGATGGTCTTGGCAATGTCCTCGGGCAAAAATGTCGATGCAAATTGGGTCTTGAGCATCTCGGTCGTTTCTTCGCCAACCTGCAGCCCGCGATGGCGGCGAAGGTGCGTGGCGATGCTCTCATTGATCGCATTGCTGCCGTAACGCTCAGATGTCGAATGGACGACCGAGCCTTTAGCGATGATGGCGATATTTGTCGTACCGGCACCGATATCGACGATGGCTGAGGCACGCTTATCAGTCGGCAGCACGCCCGCACCAAACGCGGCTGCGAGCCCCTCTTCCATCATAAAGACCTTGCCGATATGTGCGTCCTCGGCCGCGTTGAACAGAGCACGCTGCTCGACGTGCGTCACATCCGAAACTAGGCTCATGACCGCCCGAATAGTTATGTTTGGTCCGCCTGATTTTGCCTTTTTGACAAAGTGGGCGAGCATCTTTTTTGTTCGTTCAAAATCGGCGACGACACCGCCGATGAGCGGAGCTTTTACGTTGACATCGCGGCTTTCGCGTCCTGTCATGTCAAAAGCCTCTTGGCCAAATGCGACGATCTCCTCGCTCATCTCGTTGATCGCGACGAGCGATGGTTCGTCGAGCACGACGCCGCGGCCCTTGACGGCAATGATCGTACTTGCGGTACCGAGATCGATAGCCATCGAATCGGTAACCAATTTTTTGAGAGACGAGATCTTTAACATAAAACTATGCTTGGATTATATGCCTATTAAGATACCACTTCCAACGGTTGTCAAGCCCAAATTACTTCAAAAAGCTCGACCGGTTGGACGCGGTTCTTTACGGTCAGGGGGTCGCGTTTGACCATAGGAAAGATGTCACCTGCGGCGGTTGCGGTTGCCTCGCTAATCAGGATCTGCCCGCCGGCAGCATTAGATTCGAGGCGGGATGCGAGATTGACGGTGTCGCCGATGGCGGTGTACTCAGAACGTTTTTCGGATCCGATATAGCCGATCGTCGCTTCGCCGGTGTGTAGGCCGATGCCCATGGCGACCGATGCAAACCCGGTGGAGCTGAGCTCGGCGTTAAGTTCGACGAGCCGCTTTTGCATGGTAACCGCCGTCATTACAGCATTTATAGGGTCAGCAACGGTCGCCGTTGGTGCTCCAAAAAGGGCCATCAAACCGTCACCGATGTATTTATCGAGCGTGCCGCCGTGGTCAAAGATTATCTCGGACATCACCGAAAAATATTGATTGAGCAGGCTAACTACGCGCTCGGGATTTTCTTTCTCAGAAAAGGCCGTAAAACCGCGAATATCGGCAAAGAGAACGGTGATCGTCTGATTTACGCCGCCGAGCTTGAATGAGTCGGGGTCCTCGAGCAGTTGTTTAACAACATACTCAGGCATAAAACGGCTGTAATTTGCCCGGGCAACCTCTTCACGGGCGAGACGTTTGTGGGCCTTAACGGTCTCGACTGTGACCGCGGTCTGTGCAGCGACGGCGCTGATCAACTCGAGATGGTCAGGCGAAAATGCGGCGAACGGGTCGAGCCGGTCAGCGTAGATGACGCCGTGAACGTTTGATTGCGTGATAAGCGGGGCACATATCGTCGAACGCACCCCTTGCGACACGATCGATTCGGCTCCCTGAAACTGCTCGTCTGTCTTAGCGTCCTGCGACAGGATTGCCACGCCCTCGGACATGACTTTTTTTGTGATCGTACGGCTGACCGTCAGTTTTTCGGTCAACTTTTCAAAGCTTGCATCGCGGGTTTTGGCACCGATCCGATAAAGCTTTTCGGTGTCTGTCTTGCCGCTTGGCGTGTCCTCCGCGAGCAGGGCGACGACGCGGTCGGCGGGGGTTCCCCGAAAAATGAGGTCCGTCGCTTTTTCAAAGATCTCTTCGAGTTCGAAAACCGTGCCGAGCGTTTTGCTCATCTCAAATAGGAGCTCGAGGATCTTTGCTTTGCGGCGGAGATCCTTGACCTCTTCGGGCGTCGCGACCGCGGATTCGAGCGAGATATTAGATTTGCGACCGATGATCTCGTTGACTGAAAGCTGGACCTGCGTATGCCCGAGCGGCAGATCGTCAAAAGCGACGCTCCGAGTTTTCATCATGTCGGAGTCGTAATTGACCAATTTATCAGGTATCGGTTCCCGAACGGGTTCGGCAACGGCCGCGACTGTTTTGAACTCAAGCGTGCTCTCACCGATCGTCATCACATCGCCGTCGGCCAGCACACATTCGAGATGCATATTGCCGTTGATGAATACGTGATTGACGCTGCGGTATAGCTGACCGTTCTCGACAAAACCATCGACAAGTGTAAAGTTATGAGCATCAGCAGTGATAAAGGCGTGTTTGCGCGAAACGCGGCGGTCGTTGAGCAAGATATCGCTCTCTTTGGCCCGGCCAATGGAATATGTGCGGCCCGGAGAAATAGGCATTTCCCATCGGTGTCCGGTCGGTTCTGTGATGATCAATTTAGCGCTCAAGGTATTCGTAATTGTAATTGGTAAAACGTAAATGGTAAATTGACGGCGTCCATATTAACTTGACCGATGATCTATTTCGACAACAATGCTACTACGCAGATCGCCCCGAAAGTGTTTGAGGCGATGCGGCCGTTTCTCGAAACCGAGTACTGGAACCCGTCATCGGCATACGATCGAGGAAAGGAAACCGCAAAGGCTATCGAGACGGCGCGTGAAAGTGTTGCGGCGTTGTTAGGGTCTGAAAATGCCGACGAGATCGCCTTTACGTCAGGTGGTACGGAGAGCGACAACTGGGCGATCCTCGGTGCTCTCGAGGCCAACCCGGAAAAAGACCACATCATAACGACACGGGTCGAACACGATGCCGTTCGCAAGTTGTGCGAAAAGCTCGAACAGCGTGGGAAACGCGTGACCTGGCTCGAAGTTGGTGAGGACGGCTCGCTGGATATTGATTCGTTGCGGACATACCTCGATGAGCGGACGGCCATCGTTTCAATAATGTTGGCTAACAACGAAACGGGCATTTTATTTCCGGTCGAGGAGATCGCGGAGATCGTAAGAGAAAATTCGGATGCTTTAGTTCATGTCGACGGCGTCAATGCCGCCGGGAAAATAGCGATAGATCTAAAAGCGACGAAGATCGACCTTTTCTCGGTGTCGGCGCATAAATTTAATGGGCCAAAGGGCGTCGGGGCGTTGTATATTCGTGACGGTGTTGATCTGCCGTCGATGTATTTTGGCGGCGGGCAGGAAAACGGTCGACGTGCCGGGACCGAGGCCGTTCATCAGATCGTCGCGATCGGAGCGGCGGCAGAACTTGTTCGCGATATGTCGCCTATGCGTTCAATTTCCGAGATGCGTGACCGTCTGGAAAATGCAATATTGGCAACGATCCCGGACGCTTACTTGAACGGCACGGCCGACGCGACAAAACGCTTGCCAAATACGTCGTATATTTCGTTCGCAAATACTAATGGCGAGACTATCCTTGCTAAACTCGATGAGGCGGGCATTTGCGTTTCGACCGGCTCGGCGTGCAATTCGCAAGACCACACGCCGTCCGGCGTTCTACAGGCGATGAACGTGCCGTACGCGCGGGCGATGGGTGCGATAAGATTTTCGCTTGGCAGAAATAATACAGCCGCCGAGGTCGAAACCGTCATCGAAGTGCTGCCCGGTATCATCGAGAACTTAAGAAAATTGGGAAATTGACTATTATTTGGGAGAAATTTGTGAAAAAACAGATCTTGTATTATTCGTTTGCGATCGCTTTGATCTTTGGTGTTTACGCAGGTGCAAACCGCGTTGCGGCTCAGGACGGACAGATAACCGGCGGCTACGGCGATGCAGCCGTCGATTCAAAAGAGACAAAAAAGATCGCCCGATTTGCGGTCAAAGCACGAGCAAAGCGCACACATAAATCGCTAAAGCTGGTCAAGATCGTCAAAGCCGAGACTCAGGTCGTCAGGGGATTGAATCACCGCATCTGCATGGACGTCCGCGAAGGCAGCAAAAAAGCACGTCGAGTAACGGTTGTGGTTTGGGAAGACATCAACAACAGGCCGCTGCAACTAACGAACTGGAAAACCGGCGGATGCAAGGAAATCTAAGCCGCTTTTTCAATGCCGTACCGCGAGAGTTTTAGATAAAGCCCGCGGCGGGTTAGGCCGAGTTCATTGGCTACGCGGGAGATGTTCCAGTTGTGACGCGCTAAAGCCGATCGGATCAGCTGCATTTCTAGGTCGGAAACTGCTTCTTCGAGCGTGCCGCCTTGTGTGAGATTTGTAAAAGGCGAGATCGAGCTGTCGTATGAGGCGATCGGACGGACGTTCGAGCCGGTATCAAATGTCGTGAGCGGCTGGGCGCTGCGTTTTAGATCGGGCGACAGATGATCCGGCGTGATGACCTCGTTATCGACCGCGCGGGCGACGACACGCTGTATCTCGTTGCAGAGCTGGCGAACATTTCCTTCCCAATTACAGACCATCAGCATATCGATGACCTGCGGCGTAAAGGTGATGTCATGCTTACCGAACCGTTCGGAGTAATGATTGACGTAATACTGCACGATCGGCGGTATCTCGGAGCGGCGTTCGCGTAAAGGCGGTACGCGCAGACGGATGACGTTTAGCCGGTAATACAGATCTTCGCGAAAAGTTCCGTCCGCGACCTTTTCCTCAAGCGGCATATTGGTCGCGGCGATGATGCGGACGTCGACCTTTAGAGGCTGTTTGTCGCCGAGCGGCTGTATCTCGCCCTCTTGCAAAAACCGCAGCAATTTTGGCTGAACGTCGAGCGGCAGATCGCCGATCTCATCGAGAAACAGCGTGCCGCCGTCAGCCGTGCGGATAACTCCGGGCGAATCAGCAACGGCTCCGGTGAACGCACCTTTTTTGTAGCCAAACAGATGCCCTTCGGCCAATTCTTTTGGCACGGCCGTACAGTTAAACGGAACAAAGACCTTGTTTTTACGATTCGACAGTGTATGGATGGCACGTGAGACGAGCTCTTTACCGGTGCCGGATTCGCCGGTGACTAGGACGGTCACATCGGACGAACGGATCTTATAAACCTCTTCGACGAGGCCCGTCATCGCCGGTGACGAGTGGATAAAGCCGGGCATCAGGCTGTTTGATGTGTACGGACTCAGAGCCTGCTCGGCGGGCTGCGATTTGTCTTTTTCGCGAAGAGCGATGACATCCATGCCAAGCTCAACGACACGGAGCAACGGTTGCAAAGAGCTGTCGTCATTTAGAACCGCTCCTAAACGCGGGTCAATTATCAGCATCGCCGCCGGTGAAGCGGACCCACGCAGATGCATCACCGCAATATTTTTCGCACGCGTAAATGTCTTTTCATCGCCCTTGGTCTTGCGCGTCGTGCAGCTTAGTGACCAGCTCGTTGCTCTCCTGCGGCGAAAAGCCGTGCGTGATAAACGGGTAAAGCCGCTTTTGATCGTTGAACTGGGCAATGACGATCTTTTTGGCGTTGCTTTCCTGTTTTAGAACGGCGACCAGCTCACGGAATAGCAATTCGCGTGAGGCCGTCGCCTCAGCCAGACGCACGGTCAAAAGCTGTGAAACGACTGAGTTGGTTCGCCGGACGGCGCTGGTTTTGTCGCCGTTTACCGAACGCGAAACGAGATGTTTCATCTCGACGCCCGCGTCATCTAAAAGTGCAGTTGCCCCTAGCTTTTTAAAAATATCGGCGGCCGTCGTCAGGTGTTTTTTAGCACGCGGTGCATGATCGGCGTCTAGATGCTGGCCCAAAAGCAGATGCATGAGGGCAGTGTGAAAAATGTCCTGTGCAGCTTCAAAGATCGTTAATCCGCGGCTAAAATGATGCACAGCAAGCTCGTCATCGCCGCCGCTCTCGATCGCGGACAGGCCGCGAATACGCTGGATATTGCCGAGTACAAAAAAATCAGATGACGGATCGGTCTCTTCGATCACCTGCAAAGCTTCCTCGGCTTCGTCGGGTTTGTGCTGTTTTACAAAGCTTTCGGCAAGCACGAGCCCGGCCATGTTGGCGTAATGTTTGTCGCCGATCTCGCCCGAGAAGCGAATGGTTTCCTGTGCCTTATCAACCGCTTTGTTGAGCTGTCCCTGCGCGAGATAACATCGCGCGAGGCTACGCATCGATTGGACCGTGTACCACTGATGCTTTCGCCGCTGGGCAAATTCGACGGCCATGTCGAGAAATTTTTCGGCTTCGGCAAGGTTTCCGCGCAAGATATTTAGCTCACCTAGACTGTCGTAAATACCGGCGACGTGGACATGATCTTCTTTGAGGGCGATGTCGAGAGCACGCCGGATCATTTCCTCGGCCTTGGTCCATTCGCCGACCTGCAACAGGTGGATGCCGAGATTGTTATAGGCGATGACGGAATTTAGAGCGTGTTCGGTCTGGTCAAAAAACTCGATCGACTTTTCCAGACAGGCGACGCCGTCCTGTGGGCGACGGAGGAACCAATACGCACCGGACATATCGGTATAGAGTTTGCCGAGCATGAACGGGGCCGAGTTGCTGCCGATGATCTTGATGCCCAGCTCAAAATTTTCGATAGATTTTTCGCTGTTACCCTCTTGGTGATACGTGTTGGCGATCTCGCGATAGGCCTCGGCCATACCGAGCCAATTTGCGTTTTCGCGAAAATGGTCGAGCGCTCTCAGGGCAAAATCGCGGCTGATCGGATATTCGCTCAGCTTGCGATAGACGCGGGCCAGAGCAATATCAATATTGCCGCTCAGGTGGCCCAGGTCGTTTTCCTCGGCCTAGCCGAGTGGCCCTCGCGCAGCTTTTGCCCGACGCTTGCAAACAGCGTGTCGAGACTGCGCGGATCGAGCGCGCGGGCAGCCCTTGCTCCGCGAGCATTATCCGATCCTGACAACCTGTCCGTTGTGGGTTTATCCTTTTTCATTTTCCGGTACCAAACAAAACGACCAATCGCTGCCGGATTTCAGATCACGGCGACGCAAAACACGTTTGATTGCATACTAAGTAAACAGCGCAAGAGAAATTTAACAAAAACCGTCGGGGAAGTCTATACTTTTATTCATGCCTAATTTTCCCGATATTGAGGATGGCGGCGTTGACGTGCTGCCGGAGCGAAAGACCAAGCTCGAAAAGCCAAAGCTTTTTAAGGTCCTGCTTCACAACGATGATTTCACCACGATGGAATTCGTCGTCTTTGTGCTGCAATATGTCTTTTCGCGATCGGACGCCGAGGCTTTTACGATCATGCTAAAGGTCCATAACGAGGGCGTCGGCATCGCCGGCATCTATCCGTACGAGATCGCGACCATGAAATCCGAAAAGGCGATGAACCTCGCCAAGTCCCGCGAATATCCGCTGTTGTGTACGGTCGAGGAAGAATAATCTGCGGGCGTGTGATAATATTATTTCTATTATGCGGAGGCCATCGCCCATTATTATAGACAACAATGGACTCGCGTTCGACGAAAGTTGAACGATTGCAAACGTATGTTTACGCGAGTCCCAAGCTACAGAAAAGCTTGGGGCTTTTTGATTTATCAATGAGTGAAGAATTAGATCTTAAGAAAACAGTGAACCTGCCCCGGACGGATTTTTCGCAAAAGGCGAATCTTGGGCAGATGGAGCCTGCGCGTTTGAAAAAATGGCAGGAGATGGGGCTTTACGATCAGGTGTTAAAGGCTCGTGAGGGGCGGCAGAAATTTATCCTCCACGACGGGCCGCCGTATGCCAATGCCGACATTCACATCGGCACCGCGCTCAATAAAATACTCAAGATTTTGTTGTCAAATCGCGTTCGATGATGGGTTTTGACGCGCCGTATGTGCCGGGTTACGATTGCCACGGACTGCCGATCGAGACGATCGTTGAAAAGAAGCTGGCGGATAAAGGTAAGAATAAGAACGACATACCGGTCGCATCGTTTCGCCGTATCTGCCGCGAACACGCCTCGACGGCGATGAACGGCCAGACGCGCGACTTTCAGCGACTCGGCATCCTTGGCGAATGGCAGACGCCATACCTGACGATGTCTGCCGAGTACGAATCGTCGACCGCACGGCTCTTTGGCAAATTTCTCGAACGCGGTTTTGTCTACAAAGGCTTGCGTCCCGTCTATTGGTGCATCCACGACCAGACCGCTCTCGCCGAAGCCGAGGTCGAGTATCGCGAGCACACCTCGCCGTCGGTCTATGTAAAGTTTCCTCTCAAGACCGACCCGGCCGAGATCGATGGTGCGCTTGCGGGCAAAAATGTCTTTGTCGTCATCTGGACAACCACGCCGTGGACGCTGCCGGCAAATCTTGGTATCACGGTTCACCCGGATTTTGATTACTCGGCGATCGAGGTTCCGGATGCCGAGGTTTTCATCGTTGCTTCGGAACTTGCTAAAGCATTTTCAGAAACGTGCGGCTTTGCCGAGTACGAAGAGATCGCCAAATTCAAAGGCTCAAAGCTCGACCGTATGGAGGCAAAACACGCTTGGCTGGACCGGACGTCGCTGATAATGAATGGCGACCACGTCACGCTTGGCGAGGCTGACGCTGAGGTTGAGTTGGATGTTCGATTTGAGAATAAATCGGCGGCGAAATCAGGCACGGGTTGTGTTCACACCGCTCCGGGACATGGTGCGGACGATTTTGCCATCTCGAAAAAGTACGGCCTTGAGATCTATGCACCGGTTGATGCGGCGGGTAGGTTCACACCCGAAGTCGAGCATTTCGCGGGCGAGGATGTCTTTACTGCTAACTCAAAGATCGTGACATTCCTACGTGAGACTGGAGCCCTAGTTCACAGCGAAACTTATGCACACCGCTATCCACATTGCTGGCGGTGCAAAAATCCGGTCATTTTTCGGGCGACGCCGCAGTGGTTTGTTTCGATGGATGAAGCTGTCGATGGCGCGAGCCCTACGAAACCGAGCTCTCGATGAGATCGCCAAGGTTAAGTGGCACCCCGGCTGGGGAGAGGGCCGGATGGGTAATATGTTCAAAGGGCGGCCCGATTGGTGCGTATCGCGTCAGCGATTTTGGGGCGTGCCGATTCCGGTTTTTTACTGCCAATCCTGCGAAGAGGCCGTCGCCGATCCTAAGATAATCGATCATGTCGCGGATATTTTTGCGGTTGAGACTGCCGATGCCTGGTATGCACGGCCCGAACACGAACTGCTGCCCGAGGGCTATAAATGCGCCAAATGCGGCGGCGGCGATTTTAGGAAGGAGACCGACATTCTCGATGTTTGGTTCGATTCGGGGTCGAGCTGCGTTGCGGTGCTTGAGACACGCGGCGAGACTCTGCGTTTCCCGGCGGATGTTTATCTTGAGGGCGGCGATCAGTATCGCGGTTGGTTCAATTCATCTCTGAGTTGCGGCATCGCGGCACACGATCAGGCGCCGTACAAGCAGATCATCACGCACGGGTGGGTTGTTGACGGCGAGGGCCTAAAACAGAGCAAATCCATCGGCAACGTGACCGCGCCAAATGAGATCATCGACAAATCAGGAGCCGATGTGCTGCGGCTATGGGCGGCGGCGGTCGATTATACCGAGGATGTACGATGTTCGGAAGAGATACTGAGCCGAGTGGTCGATGCCTATCGCAAATTTCGCAATACCTTGCGATATGCCCTCGGCAATCTTGATGGCTTTGATCCGGTCCGAGATGCCGTGTCGGTCAACCACATGGAGGAGATCGATGTCTGGGCGATCGCCGGTCTCAACGAGGTTACCGAGAAAGTGCTTTTGGCGTACGAAGCATATGATTTTCAGGCGGCGTACAATGCGATCTACAATTTCTGCACGGTCACACTGTCAGCACGCTATTTCGACATCATAAAAGACCGACTCTATATCCTCGCCCCAAAGTCCGAAGCGAGACGCTCGGCACAGACGGCCCTTTATCAGATCACGGATACGCTTTGCCGTCTGATGTCACCGATCCTTGCATTTACGTCGGATGAGGCGTGGGAAAATCTGCCGGGGCAACAACTGGCGTCTGTACATCTCGCAGAGTTTCCTAAGGTCACGGAAGTTGATAACTCAGGACTTGCGGCCAAGTGGGAACGTATTTTCGAGATCCGCGACGAAGTGCTAAAAGCACTTGAAATCGCTCGTAACGACAAGCAGATCGGCTCGTCACTCGAAGCAAAGGTTATTCTCACCACCGATGCCGAGACGACACGGCTGTTGCTCGATTACTATGAGCAACTGCGTTACATATTTATCGTTTCGCAGATGGAGGTGCACGAGGGGGATGGGTTTGCTGTCGGGATCGAAAAGGCCGACGGCGAAAAATGCGAGCGGTGTTGGAATTATTCGACGCGTGTCGGCGAATTTACAAAATACCCGACGGTGTGCGAACGTTGTTCCGATGCTCTCGACGAGATCGGTTAGGAGGGAGATATGTTAAATAGATCTTGTTTATTATTGGTTGCGATGCTTGTTCTAGTGGGTTCAACACTTGCTCAAGGTGTTTATACGCCGGAAAAAGGCTCGCCCGAGCGAAAGGCGATTTTGGATGCGCTCCGACTGCCTGTCGAAAAGGAATTGAAGCAGCAGATCGTTTTTGTCGCTAATGATTTTAAGGTTTTAGGTAACTGGGCATTTATCGGGGGCGATCCGCAAAGCCCGGACGGCGGCCAACCAAACTATCGCGGCACGCCGTATCAAGAAGCAAAGGATGCCGACATGTTCGACAATAATTTCTTTGCTTTGCTCAAAAAAACAGGCGGCAAATGGAAGGTCGTACACTACGCAATAGGGTGTACCGATGTTTGCTATGCAGATTGGTGGAGCCGTTATAAAGCCCCAAAGGCGATTTTTCCGTATACTGAATAACACGTGAAGAAAAAAGACTTTTTTTGGAAACTAGGGTATCTCGCGATCGCTGGCGGGGTCTTTATGGTCGATCAGACCAGTAAGGCGTGGGCGACTCGCACACTGCGTACGGGCGGCGACAAGACGGTGATCGACGGGCTGCTCAATTTTGCCTACGCGCAAAATACGGGCGTGGCGTTTTCGATGCTTGATGAGCACGGTGATGCCGGACGCTGGGGATTGTCGGCGATCGCTTTTGTCGCAGCGGCACTCGTACTCTTTTTCTTTTGGCGAACACCGCGAAGTGACGACCGCATCCTCGGTGCGTTGGCGCTGTTGCTCGCAGGTATCGTCGGTAACGTTACAGACCGCATGCGGCTTGGGTTCGTCGTAGATTTTATTGATGTCCAGTTTGGCTCATGGCATTACCCGACATTTAATGTCGCTGATGCGGCAATATGTGTCGGGGCCGGTCTACTTTTAATTGACATGTTCTTGAGCAAGAAAAAGGTTATCGAAGCGAAAAATGAGCCGTTGACGACCAACACCAGCGATGTATCCTGAACTTTTCCGCATTGGCACATTTCCCATTACGACCTACGGCATTTTTATGGCGTTGGGGATGTTGCTTGCCCTGTTTGCGGCATCGCGGTTGGGTGCTCGTGACGGCATACCGCGCGAACGCATCTACGATCTCGGCCTGTGGACGCTGATCGGCGGGCTGGTCGGGTCAAAGCTTTTGATGATCCTCGTCGAGCCGGATGTGCAGATATTTACGCTCGATTTTTTGAGGTCGGGCGGAGTCTTTTACGGCGGGTTGATCGGTGGCTTTCTGGCGGTCGCTATCCTTGTGCCGCTCTACAAACTGCCGTTTTGGAAAGTTGCGGATGCATTTGCCCCGGGCGTTGCGCTCGGACAAGCGTTTGGCCGTCAAGGTTGTTTTGCCGCCGGTTGCTGCTGGGGAAAGCCGACCGATCTGCCGTGGGGCGTGCATTTTACGACCCTCGGGCACGAGTACACGGGCGTGCCGATCTATACCGCCGACGGCCTCGACGCTCATCTGCACCCGACGCAGATGTACGAGTCCTTGCTGATGCTCGCCATATTTGGCCTGCTGGTCTATCTGCACCGGCATAAGAAATTTGACGGCCAGATCCTGATCATTTACGGCGCGATCTATTCGATACTGCGATTTTCGATTGAGTTTATTCGCGACGACCCGCGCGGCGACCTGCTTGGATTTACATCCGCGACCGGGCTCTCGACGCGGGGCGTGAGCCTGATCGTTGCGATAACGTCCATAATTTTCCTCATTTGGCGGCTGAAAAAGGCCCGCGATACTGCTCCGCAAACCACAGAGTGACCGAAGAAACCCTAGCTTTAACTTTTACAACAACCGCAGATGACACCGGCATGCGTCTCGACGCCTATCTTGCCGAACGTATCGAGGGTTGGTCGCGTTCGCGTTTGCAGCGGCTGATCGAAAATGAGGACGTGCTGGTTAATGATAAGCCCGTAAAACCCTCGTACAAACTACACTCCGGCGACGAGATCGAGGTCGATCTGGTCGAGGCACAGGCCGCTCGGTTTGAGCCGGAAAATATACCGCTCGACATCGTTTTCGAAGACGAATTTCTCGCCGTCATCAACAAACCCGCCGGCATGGTCGTCCATCCCGGTGCCGGCGTGCAATCCGGCACGCTGGCAAATGCGATCGCGTATCATTTTGAATTTGAGCAGACTGAGGTTAAAGATGACCGTTCGGAATTGCGGATCGGCATCGTCCATCGCCTCGACAAAGACACATCCGGGCTGATCGTCGTCGCAAAAAATGACGAGATACACGAGGCTTTGTCTGAGCAGTTTCGCTCCCGCGAGGTCTATAAATCATACGTCGCACTGGTGCACGGCTCACCCGATCAGAATATGGGCAAGATCGACGCTCCGATCGGCCGCAATAAACATAACCGCCTGCGGATGAAGGTCGCGACGCATGGCCGCTCGGCGTTGAGTCTGTGGAAAGTGCGGACACGTTACGCCAAATTTACTCTGCTCGATGTTGAGATCAAAACCGGCCGCACGCACCAGATACGCGTCCACACGGCGTTTATCAACCACCCGGTCGTCGGGGACGAGATCTATAACGAGGGCCGCGACAACACGGTCGCCGACACCAACACCCGCAACGCCATCGCCTCAATGCCGCGATTTTTTCTCCACGCCGAACGGCTTTCATTTACCCATCCGAAAACCCAAGAGCGAGCTGAATTTCACCCAGCCTCTGCCACCGGAATTGGACAATTTTCTGGATTTGTTATAGCCGGAACACAGATTCCACCAACTCATCCTGCCGATCTGTTAGAAGCGGGGGCGCGGGGTCATGGCGGCGGGCGGTCGGCCGGCGCATCCGCAAATGCGGTCATGGCGCAAGGTTCTCGTTCCGTCCGGCAAAGCCGCAAAAGCCGCGCCGCGGCGCGGCGGCCCCCTTTACTGAAAAGCCGCAAAGGCTATTCGCAAAGGATTGAATCAAACCAACGATTTGTTATGATTGTGGCGAAGTTTCTAAATTAGTGGTCCGGTCCGGACCAGGTGGACCAAGTGGACCAAGATGGACCAGGGTGGACCACCCACAGTCAAAAACAATGAAAACCACGCTCTTCGCCGCCGCGTTTTGTCTTCTCTTGCTTCTTTTTCGTTTGCTCAGACTGACGAGATCAATATTATTCCCAAGCCACAGTCGGTAAGGGCAGGAGTCGGAACTTTTTCGGCTGAACTAAGACAAAAATCTGGGCATTCTCTGAATCTAGCCGTCGGGCTGCAGAGGTATTAAATGACAATCGCAAAGGTTCCTATGGTTCAGACTGAAAATAGTAAGTGGTATACGACCGAAAGAATTCGATCACCCTCATTCGTGGCTTGGTCTTAAGACCAACCGGCGGCAAGCCATATTCGATAAGCGTGGTTCCGACGGAATCAAGATTTCATTGGCACGGAGAGCCGGCTCTTCTACGCTGTGCAGTCTTTATACAGTTATTGCCGAGTAAATTTGATAAAGAAATTGAAATTCCAGCGGTATAAATTGTTGATTCTCCCCGCTTCCCCTACCGGGGCATGCACCTCGATGTCTCGCGGCATTTTATGTCGGTGGAGTTTGTTAAAAAATACATCGATCTGATGTCGCAGTATAAATTCAACACGTTTCATTGGCATCTGACGGACGATCAGGGTTGGCGGATCGAGATCAAGAAATATCCGAAGTTGACCGAGATCGGGTCGAAACGTCCGGAGTCGCATCTTGGGCCGTACACGACGACATTTAAGGGCGATGGCGTGCCGGTCGAGGGTTTTATACGCAGGATCAGATCCGCGATGTTGTCGCTTATGCCAAGGCTCGATACATCACCGTCATCCCTGAGATCGAGCTGCCGGGTCACGCGTCGGCGGCATTGGCCGCGTATCCGCAATTTGGCTGTAAGGCCGATCACAAATACAACGTACAGAAAACATGGGGCATTTTTAACGAGGTCTTTTGCCCGACAGACGAGACGTTCAAATTTCTCGAAGACGTGCTTGACGAGACGATCAAGCTCTTTCCCGATTCGCCGTACATCCACATCGGCGGCGACGAGGTGCTCAAAACCATGTGGAAGGAATCGCCGTTCGTGCAGGATCTGATGAAACGCGAAAACCTAAAAGACGAGCACGAGGTGCAGAGCTATTTTGTGCGGCGGATCGAAAAATTTATCAATTCACGCGGCAAAAAGATCATCGGCTGGGACGAGATACTCGAGGGCGGGCTTGCTCCAAACGCAACGGTTATGTCGTGGCGGTACCAAGGGCGGCATCGAGGCGGCCAAGGCAAAGCACGACGTGATAATGACGCCGACCGATTTCAGCTACTTTGACTACAATCAGGGCGACCCCGCGACCGAGCCGCTAAATATCGGCGGATATCTAACGCTCGAAAAAGTCTATTCGTTCGATCCGGTTCCAAAAGAGCTGTCACCCGCCGAGGCAAAATACATCATCGGCGGACAGGCCAATATCTGGACCGAATACCTAAAAACACCCGCAGCGGTCGAATATATGGCTTTTCCGCGAATGCTCGCGATGGCAGAGAATGTCTGGTCCACGCCCGAAAATAAAAATTATGCGGATTTTACCCGGCGGCTCGCGGCACATCTGCCGAGACTCGATAAGCAAGGCGTGAATTACCGCATCCCTGAACCCGCAGGGCTAAAGAACATTGTGACTGAGGATGAGAAAGTCACGATAACGCTCACGCCCGCAAAGGGAACGGTGGTTATTTACACGATCGACGGTTCGGATCCGAATATAAAATTTTCGGAACAGTATTACAACCCACTTACTATCCAGTTAAAGGCCGGCGAAGTCAAAACTCTTAAAACCCGCGTCATCAGTGCCGCCGGCCTGACGAGTGCTGTGTACACCGCGACCATTATTCGCGGCAAGATGCTGCCGGCGGTCGAGCCGTCCGGGAAAACGGCGGGCGTCAAATATTCGCTCTATGTACCGAGCAACGCTTACGCTCAGGACACTGTGCCGATAACGGGCGAGACAAAATCGATCGGGCTCGAACAGTTTGCCAAGCAAATAGATCCAAAACAGACCTGGGGCGTGTCGTTTGACGGTTATTTTAACGCTCCGGTGGATGCGATCTATGAATTTCAGATCGATTCGACGAACGATAGACAGCTCACGATCGACGACCAGACTCTGATCGACGAAGCCGGAACAAAAGACCGCGCTGTCACATCTACACTCGTCCCGCTCAAGGCCGGTTGGCATAAAATATCAATGCACTACGACCACCGCGAAGGCGAACCATTTTGGCGCGTCCGCTGGGCGATAAAGGGGCAAAACTGGCGGGGGCTTGAGCTCGTGCATTAAGAGGAATTAGCCACAGATGAACACAGATAAACACAGATTTGGTTTTAGGTCTTTGGTTTTTGGTTTTGGGCTTTTGCTGCTCGCTGCTTTTTGCCAACTGCCAACTGCCAACGCTCAGACCCGCGATTTTGCCAAATGGGTCAATCCTTTCATCGGTACGGGCGGGCATGGGCATACGTTTCCGGGGGCGACGATGCCGTTTGGGATGGTGCAGCTATCGCCCGACACGCGCATAGACAACTGGGACGGCTCGAGCGGCTATCACTACTCCGACGACACAATATTTGGCTTTTCGCACACGCATTTGTCAGGGACGGGCATACCGGATGGGTGCGATATTTTGTTTATGCCGACCGTCAATGAAAGGGAAACTATTCGATAGCTTCGAACGATAGAATCCTGACCACCTACAGAGGACACCCATCGAAATTCTCTCACGCTGACAAAGTTAGCTCTCCGGGTTATTATTCGGTAAAGATCAATAATGCCCAACTCAAAGTAGAGCTAACGGCGACGACCCGGGTTGGAATGCACCGATATACATTTCCGAAGTCGAGTAACGCGGGTGTCTTCCTTGATCTACTCTGGCGTGACAAGAACCTCGATTCAGAAATCAAGCTCGTTGGAAATCAGAGAATCGAAGGTTTCCGTCGTTCCTCCTCATGGGCTAAGAATCAGAGTGTTTATTTTGTAGCTGAGTTTTCGAAGCCGTGGGAAGGAAACATGGCGACACTCGGGGTTAATGACGACAAGTTCTCGCTCTTTTAATTTTATAACTTCGGCAAAAATGAGCAGATCTTCTGAAAGTCGCGATTTCAAACGTCTCCATCGAAGGTGCTCGCAAGAATCTTGCTGCCGAGCTTCCCGGTTGGGATTTTGACAAGGTTCGGGCCGATGCAAAAGCGGCTTGGAACAAGGAGCTTTCTAAGATCGAGGTTTCGGGCGGGACCGATGCTCAGACGACCAATTTTTACACGGCGCTGTATCACACGATGATCCAGCCGAATGTGTTTAATGATGTCGATGGCGGTTATCGTGGTCTCGACGGGAAAACGCACTCCGTGCAGAGTGGAGGAGTAGAGGAGGGAAGGAGTAGGGGAGCCAATCTCAAATCTGAAATCGCAAATCGCAAATCCGAGCATTACACCGTCTTTTCCCTCTGGGACACTTTCCGGGCGGCGCATCCGCTTTATACGATCATTGACCAGCGGCGGACGGTTGATTTTATCAATACGTTCATTCGCCAGTACGAACAGGGCGGGCGGCTGCCGGTTTGGGAGCTGTGGGGCAACGAGACCGATTGCATGATCGGCTATCACGCCGTGTCGGTGATCGCCGATGCGATGGCAAAGGGGATAAAGGGGTTTGATTATGAAAAAGCCTACGCCGCCGCCAAACACTCCGCCGAGCTCGACCATTTTGGCCTAGCCGCCTACAAAAAACGCGGCTATATCTCGATGGAAGACGAGAACGAATCTGTCTCACGCACGCTCGAATATGCGTATAACGACTGGTGCATTGCTCGGATGGCAGAGATACTGACGAGGCAGAAGGTGATGAACTATGCGGCGACGGCGTCCGACGGGTCGCCAAGGCCAATGCCCGATATTAAAACGCAAAAGGCCGATTACGAAAATTACTCTAAGCGCTCTCGGTATTTCGAAAACCTCTTCGACAAAAAGACCGGCTTTTTCCGGCCTAAAAAGAATGGCGGGTTTGTCGAGCCTTTTGCTCCTAACGAAGTTACATTTGGTTTTACCGAGGGCAATTCTTGGCAGTATTCGTTTTTTGTTCCGCACGATGTAACGAGGCTTGAGGAATTGATGGGCGGGCGGGAAAAGTTTGTCGCAAAGCTCGACGAGCTTTTTACAACCGAACAAAAACTCGCGGGCCGCGAACAGGCTGATCTGACCGGGCTTATAGGTCAGTACGCTCACGGCAATGAGCCTTCGCACCATATCGCTTATCTGTACAATTACGCCCAACAGCCGTGGAAAACGCAAAAGATCGTCCGGCAGATAATGGACGAATTTTATAAGCCTACGCCTGACGGACTGATCGGCAACGAGGACTGCGGCCAGATGTCGGCTTGGTACATACTTTCTGCGTCCGGTTTTTACCCGGTCGCTCCGGGCAATGGTGTGTACGCGTTTGGCACGCCGCTTTTTCCCGAGATGACCTACCGACTTGAGAACGGAAAGACATTTACCGTCCGGGCAAAAAACGTCTCTTCGGCGAATAAATACATCCTCAACGCCAAGCTCAACGGAGCTCCGTACAAAAAAGCATTCATCACACACGAAGACCTGATGCGCGGCGGCGTGCTCGAATTTGCGATGATCGACAGTGCGGTGACGACGGCGTTCACGGAATTTCCTGTTTCCGCAACGGGTGTGACGAGTGTTTCGGTTCCGGTTATCGAAGGAAAGCGTACCTTTACTGACAAAACTGTTGTGAGCTTATCGACGACCGAGAACGCAGAGATAATGTATACGGTGGTCAGCCTTATTAAAGAATCTCCCAGCCAAACCAAAAAGTACTCGGGGCCATTTACGATCAGCGAAAACTCTAAGGTCGAGGCATACGCTAAAGACCCGAAAACCGGTGCCGTGAGTTTTACGACCGAGGCAAATTTTATCAAACAGCCTAACGACTGGACGGTAAAGGTAATCTCGCCGTACAGCACCCAATACACCGGCGGCGGCGACAACGCGATCGTTGACGGCATCAGAGGTACGACAAATTTTGCGAGCGGCGAATGGCAGGGCGTTCAGGGCAAAACTTACGAGGCCGTCGTCGATCTGCAGCGTGAGACGGAGATCAAGGAAGTCGGGGCAAGCTTTTTACAGGTCGCCGGTCCATGGATTTGGATGCCGGCGAATATCAAATTTGAGATATCAAATAACGGCACAGATTGGACGCAGGTTGCGGACATTAAGACCGATGTTCCCCAAACCGATATGACGCCGACGATCAGAGAATTTAAGCAGTCCGTCACGCCTGTAAAGGCACGTTATGTTCGCCTACGAGCGTACAATTTTGGCAAGATCCCGTCGTGGCACCTCGGGGCCGGCGGTGACCCTTGGATATTTATTGATGAAGTGATAATCAATTAGGCGAAAGCCCGCACGAAGTAAGGGCGTTTCACGCACCAAAACAAAAAACCATGTCGCTGCCAGATCCAGACAACTCTTGGGACGATCGATATTTCCCGATAGCATACCTGATCACGTTTCGCACTTACGGAACTTGGCTTCATGGTGACAAACGCGGTTCGGTGTTAAGGAAACGCCGAACTCCAAAGGGAATGAAGACCGTCTTACCGAATGTGCCATTTGAAGACAGCATGAGTGAAAAGATGGATCAGGAGCCATTCCTTTTGGATAGTACCGCTCGGATCGAAGTAGAAACGGCAATAAGAGAATTGTGCAAAGTTCGGGGTTATATCCTCTATGCGATCAATGTGAGAGGAAATCATGTTCATGTTGTGATCGGGGTTACAGCCAAGCCAGAGCGAATTGCAGATGCATTAAAAGCCGCAGCAACGAAAAGACTGCGTGAATTGGGACTGATCTCACAAGATCGAAAGGTATGGTCACGCGGCCGAAGCCGCCGATATCTCTGGAAAGATTCGCATGTGGATGGCGCGATCGATTACGTTCTGTATGGTCAAGGCGATCTGCCGTTTGAGATCGACGGGACGGAATTTGATTGACGACGATTTGTTTAACGCCCTTACTTCGCGCGGGCTTGTGCCCAGAGTCGGAGCTTGCTTCGAGTGTAACGCCCTTACTTCGTGCGGGCTTGCGCCCAAAGTCGGAGCTTGCGCGCCCAGAGACGCAATAATTTAGGCCAAGTGATGTTAGTGTGCGTCTAAACATTGCCGACATAAGATATTTGCGGCAGAGGTAATTATGGACAGACGATATTTTTTGAAAACGAGCGGCATAGGGCTGGCGAGCTTTGGGTTGATGGCGGCGGCGCCGGAGTTTTTGCATCAGTATGCAAATGCGGCCGCGCTGACCGGCGGCTATGGCAAGAAAAAGGTGCTGGTGACGATATTTCAACGCGGGGCGGTCGATGGGCTCAATATGCTCGTGCCGCACGGTGATAGCGAATACTACAACCTGCGTCCGACTATCGCCGTGGCAAAACCCGGCAAGACGGACGGCGCGATCAACCTCGACGGCACGTTTGGGCTAAACCCGGCGATGACGGCGTTTGAGCCGTTTTGGAAAAGCGGACAGCTGGCGGCGATCACGTCGGTCGGTTCGCCTGACAACACGCGTTCGCATTTTGACGCGCAGGATTATATGGAATCGGCCACGCCCGGCAACAAAGGGACAAAGGACGGCTGGCTTAACCGTTTGCTCCAGGCAAACGCCGCCAAAGACACTTCGCCGTTCCAAGCCGTGTCGATGACGCAGCAATTGCCGCGTGCCCTGTATGGCAAGGCTCCGTCGGTCGCGATGACGAACCTCAGTGATTTTTCGATCAAAGCCGGGCTTTACACCAGCGATATGAAGGGCGGTTTTGAGGGTATTTATCAGCAAAACGCAAAAGACACGCTTGGCGAGACGGGTAAGGAGACTTTTGAGGCGGTCAATTTCCTAAAACAGGCAAATCCGTCGCAGTACAAGCCCGAAAATGGAGCCGTTTATCCGGCAAGCGATCTGGGTCGCTCGCTGCAGCAAATAGCTCAGCTTATCAAAGCCGGCGTCGGGCTTGAGGTCGCGTTTACCGATACGGGCAACGACATCCGCTGGGACACGCACACAAACGAAGGCGGCGGACGCGGTCAGCTTGCCAATTTTTTACGCACTTTTTCCCAGGCGATAGCCGCATTTGCCACCGATCTCGGCAAACGCATGGACGACGTAATGGTGTTGACGATGTCCGAATTTGGCCGCACTGCCCGCGAAAACGGCAGCCGCGGTACCGACCACGGCCACGGCAACACGATGTTCGTGCTCGGCAACAGCGTCAAAGGCGGCAAGGTGTACGGCGATTTCCGCGGCCTAGGACGCGACAAACTCTACGATGGCCGCGACCTCGACGTCACAACCGATTTCCGGGATGTCTTTGCCGAGGCCGCAAATAAGCATTTGGGAGCCAAAGACCTCGCAAAGATATTCCCGAACTACACGACAGCCAAGGAAAAGTTCAGAGGGTATTTGGGATAGCCACAAGGCAAATAAGACACAAAAAGAGATGCCGGTTCAATGGCATCTCTTTTTTGCTCTTGGTTGCGAATGCGGACGAGTCCCCCAAAAAACCCCCCAACGAAAGACGAAACTTTTTGAACAAACTAACAAAAAAACGTTTCCCCCGGCGAAAAACAAAACACAATTACCGCGGCGGACAACCCAAAAAACCAAAACACCTTCCGGCTTTCAACAAACAAAAAACACAAAAAAAAACTGGGGGGAAAAAACCAACCCGGGGGCGGGGGCCCCGAAAACAAAAAACAAAAAAAAAAAAAAAACCCTTTATTCCATATTTCTGAGCCTTAACCGCAAAGCCTGCAGCTTAATAAACCCTTCGGCGTCGTGTTGGTCGTAGGCGCCGGCGTCGTCTTCGAATGTGACGACGCGTTCGCGGTAGAGCGAGTTGGGCGAGCGGCGGCCGGTGACGGTGACGTTGCCCTTGTAGAGTTTGACGCGGACATCGCCATTGACGACCTCTTGGGTCTGATCGACCATCGATTTTAGGATCTCGAATTCGGGTGCGAACCAGAATCCGTAATAGACCGATTCGGCGAACTTTGTACCGAGCGAATCTCTCAATCTAGTGACCTCACGGTCCATGGTGATGGATTCGAGCGCGCGGTGGGCGGTCTGCAGGATGGTGACGCCCGGCGTCTCGTACACGCCGCGTGATTTCATACCGACAAAGCGGTTTTCGACCAGATCGACGCGGCCGATGCCGTGCTCGCCGCCGAGATAATTTAAGTGCGTGAGCAGATCGACCGCACCGTGCGTCACGCCGTTGATCGCGATCGGCTCGCCTTTTTCAAAGGTGATGGTGATCTCTTCGGCGGTGTCGGAGGCAGTTTCCAGCGACTTTGAAAGTAAGAAGATGTCGTCCGGCGGGGCGGCCCAAGGGTCTTCTAAAATACCGCCTTCGTAGCTGATGTGCATCAGATTGCGGTCCATCGAATACGGTTTTGCGGTCGTCGCGGTGACCGGGATGCCGTGCTGCGTGCAATACGCGATCAGATCGGCACGGCCCTTAAATTCCCACTCGCGCCAAGGTGCGACGACTTTGATGTCCGGCTGCAGAGCGTAATATGTCAACTCAAAACGGACCTGGTCGTTGCCCTTGCCGGTGGCTCCGTGGGCGACGGCGTCGGCTCCTTCCATCTGGGCGATCTCGATCTGGCGTTTGGCAATGACAGGCCGGGCGAGCGACGTGCCGAGCAGGTAAACGCCCTCGTACAAAGCATTTGCCTTGACGGCCATCCAGACAAAATCTTTGACAAATTCTTCACGAAGGTCCTCGACGTACAGTTTTGACGCACCGGTCGTAAGCGCTTTTTCCTCCAGGCCGTCCATTTCCTCGCCCTGGCCGACATCGGCGCAATAGCAGACGACTTCGCAGCCGTATGTTTCTTTGAGCCACAGCAGCATCGCCGATGTGTCGAGCCCGCCGGAATATGCGAGAACTACTTTGTTGATCTTTTTGGTCATTGGTATACAATTATACTCGCGCGAGGATACAAATGACTAAATCAGGCCAATTATGGGGCGGACGGTTTGCGGAAAAGCCGCATGAGACGTTTGCCGAATTTAACGATTCGTTCAAATTCGACCGGCGGCTCACGCAAATGGCCTATATGATGCACGTGATCATGTACAAAGAAAGCCGTGCGATCGTCGAGGGACTGCAAGTATTGCTTGAATCAGCATCGTCGCATGATCTGTGGGACGGTGCTGATGCGGAGGATGTTCACTCTTTTATTGAAATGAAACTGATCGAAATGATCGGTGATGTCGGCCGCAACTCCACACCGGGCGAAGCCGCAACGACCAGGTCGCAACGGCATTTCGGCTGTGGCTGCGGGATGAGACGGACACAATATCGGCTTTTATTCGTGATCTACAATCGGAGCTGGTCAATCTCGCCGACCGGCATAAAGACGCGATCTTGCCGGGATACACACATCTGCAACGTGCCCAGCCGGTGATGTTTGCACACTGGTGTCTCGCCTATTTTGAAATGCTGCGGCGTGACAGCGAGCGTCTTTTTGACGCGCGAAGGCGGATCAATATTATGCCGCTTGGGTCTGGCGCTCTTGCGGGAACGGGCTTTGCGATAGATCGTGACGCCGTCGCCGCCGAGTTGGGTTTTGAGAGGATATCGGCAAATAGTCTTGACGCCGTGTCGGATCGGGATTTTGCGGTCGAGTTCACGTCGGCCTGTTCGCTGATAATGGTACATCTGTCGCGGTTGGCGGAGGATCTGATCTTGTATTGTTCGACCGAGTTTGGTTTTGTGACGTTGAGCGATGCGGTGTCGTCGGGGTCGAGCCTGATGCCGCAAAAGAAAAATCCCGACGCCCTTGAATTGTTGCGCGGCAAAGCGGGGCGGGTTTTTGGCCATAATATGTCGCTGCTTGCAATGCTCAAAGGGCTGCCGCTTGCCTATAACAAGGATATGCAGGAGGACAAACAGGCGGTTTTTGATACGGTCGATACGGTGCAGATCTGCTTGCGTGCGGCCGCGATCGTCATCGAAAATGCTACGGTCAATGAAGAAAAGACGCTTGCGGCGGCGACTAGCGGTTATCTGAACGCTACCGAGCTTGCCGACTATCTGGTTAAAAAAGGCATTCCGTTTCGCACCGCACACGAAACGGTCGGGCGGATCGTGCTGTTTGCGATGGAACAGGGAAAGGAATTGGACGAACTGACGATCGAGGCTCTTCGCGAGTTTTTGCCGGAGATCGATGAAGATGTATTTAACGCACTAACTATCGAATCGACACTTGCGGCAAAAAATACGCTTGGCGGAACGTCGCCCGAACGCGTTGCTAATGCTCTGACGGCGGCAAAGGAATATCTCGAAAAATAAATGGATAAAACTGCCCTATTAGAATCGGTCGCAAACAATGAACTGCTGCAATTTCTCGGCGTTAAGATCGAGGTCGCGACAGCCGACCGTGTTGTTTTGACGATGCCCGTTACGTCAAAGGTGCATCAATACACCGGCATCATGAACGGCGGAGTTTCGGTTTATTTGGCTGAAACGGCAGCTTCGATTGGTGTTGTAGCCGGGTCTGATCTTGAAAAAGTAACGCCAGTCGGCATCGAGATCAACGCCAATCATCTGCGTGCTGTCAGCAAAGGCATCATCACAGTCGAGGCAACGCCGTTACACACGGGACGTACAATGAGCGTCTGGAAGATAGATATTACCAACGACCGCGGCAAACTCGTCTGCACATCGCGGATCACGCTGCTCATCCAAAAACGCGTCGCTTACCAACCGGGATAAGATATTGCCCGCGAAATACACGAAAAGCACGAAAATAAGATTTGTTTTTGTGTGTTTCGTGTATTTCGTGGGCTAAACTCTTTTTGTGCATTCATTTGTCCGAAATCTGATCACCGAATGGCGGCGGCTCGATCTGCCGTTTGAAGGCGGTACTATCGTCGTCGCGGTTTCGGGCGGGGCGGATTCGGTTAGTTTGCTGCTTGCGATCCATGATCTAACTCAGCGTAAAAAGCTCGGGCATCGTATTGTCGCAGCGCATTTTGATCACGGGCTGCGCGGTGCCGAAAGCGATGCGGATGCTGAGTTTGTCCGTGACTTAACAACAAATCTCGGTGTCGAATTGTCGATAAAACGCGGCAAAGTCTCGATGAAAGGCAATCTCGAGCAAAACGCCCGCGATGAACGATATGTATTTCTCACCGAAACCGCAAAGAACCTCGATGCCTTTGCCGTTCTAACGGGCCACACGATCAATGACCAAGCCGAAACTTTTCTGTTAAATCTTATTCGCGGAAGCGGTGTTGCGGGGCTTGCGGGAATGAGAACAGTGAGACCGTTGGGAGTGGAGGAGTGGAGGAGTGGGGGAGTTGGGGAGTCGGAAGATGCCCCTCTACTCCCGCCCTCCTCTACTCCGCCACTTCTTATCCGTCCGCTCCTGACCTGGGCAAAACGCGCCGACACCGAAGCGTTTTGTCACGCGATGAATATAGTTTATCGCCGGGATTCGATGAATGACGACACATTGTACAAGCGTGTGCAGATACGTAAGGTTTTGCTGCCGATGCTTGCGGACATGAACCCGAATATCGTCGAAACGCTCGCGAATACCGCCGCATTAATGCAGGCGTCGGTTGAAAATTCAAAAGACAGCAACCAGATTGAGCCGCCGGACGAATTGATATTGAGCGAGGTAAAAGATCTGCCGGTTTCAGAAGTAAATTTGCTCATTCGCGCCTGGTTAAAGCGGCATCGTGGAACTACGCGGGCATTACAACTGAAACATATAGATGCGGTTAGTCGTTTGATATTGAGCACCAAGAGCGGCAGGGCTGCCGAATTGCCGGGCGGCGGGCGTGTTGTGAAATCGGCGGGCAAGCTGGTTTATGAAGAAAATTAGGTTGAATATTGTCGGGCGCACAACTAGAATCAAAGGTTAGGGTTATGACACGGGACGCATCGTTTGAGAACAACGTCCCGGCAGCGGCTTTCATCAAAGTAAGGCTGGTAGTTAGACAGGTGAAAGTTGATTTGGAGGCTATAAATTGAGTTCTAAGGGAAAACAAGTTTTATTGTGGCTGATGATCATTTCGAGTGCGTTGGTATTCGTGTGGTATCTACAGTCAAAACAAGCACCGCAGACAAAGGATCTATCTTTTGACGCGGCTCTCACACAGATCAAAAACAAGGACATCAAAGAGGTCACTGTAAAACAGGACACTCTCGAGCTCGTCAGCAAGAGCGACGTAAAATTTACGGCAAAGCTTGACCTGAGCGACTCGACCCGTGACCAGATCTTTGCTGCGGCAAAAGATACTGACACGGTAATCAAGCTTGAGGCCCCGTCAACCGGGCTAGGTTGGCAGGTGCTGATATCGCTGCTGCCATTTGTGTTGCTGATGGGCTTTTTGGCCTTTACGCTCAGACAGATGCAGGCCGGCGGCAACAAGGCTCTATCGTTTGGCAAGTCAAAGGCAAAGCTGCTCAATAACCAGCAAAAACGCGTCACATTTAAGGACGTTGCCGGTGTCGACGAAGCCAAAGAAGAGCTGCAAGAGATCATCGAATTTCTAAAAGACCCGCAAAAGTTTCAAAAGCTGGGCGGCAAGATCCCTAAGGGCGTGCTGATGGTGGGCCCTCCAGGCACCGGTAAGACCTTGCTTGCAAAGGCGATCGCTGGCGAGGCGAACGTGCCGTTTTTCTCGATCTCGGGATCGGATTTTGTCGAGATGTTTGTCGGCGTCGGTGCGAGCCGCGTTCGCGACCTGTTTGAACAGGGCAAGAAAAATGCTCCGTGTATCATCTTTATCGATGAGATCGACGCGGTCGGACGCCATCGCGGTGCGGGCTTAGGCGGCGGACACGATGAGCGCGAACAGACGCTTAATCAATTGCTCGTCGAAATGGACGGTTTTGAATCGAACGACGGCGTTATCCTCGTTGCCTCGACCAATCGGCCTGACGTGCTTGATCCCGCATTACTTCGTCCGGGTAGATTTGACCGTCGTGTTGTCGTCGGACGTCCTGACGTTCGCGGCCGCGAAGGTATTTTGAAAGTTCACACGCGTAAGATACCGCTTGATGAGGGTGTCGATGTCAATGTAATTGCACGCGGCACGCCGGGATTCACGGGTGCCGATCTTGCAAATATCGTTAACGAAGCTGCGCTAAACGCTGCTCGTTACAATAAAAAAGTTGTCGGCATGGCCGATTTTGAGATCGCCAAAGACAAGGTGATGATGGGCGCCGAGCGTAAGTCGATGGTCATTTCCGACGAGGAAAAACGCATCACCGCTTATCACGAGGCCGGCCACACGCTGGTTGGGCTAAAGGTGCCAAACGTCGATCCGGTCCATAAGGTGACGATCATCCCGCGCGGAATGGCGCTCGGTGTGACGATGTATCTGCCGGAAAAAGACCGCTTGAGTGCGACTAAAGAGTATTTGCTTGGGCAGATCGCGATGGCGATGGGCGGGCGTATCGCCGAGGATGTTTTCATCGGCAGCATCACGACTGGTGCCGCAAACGACATCGAAAAGGCGACCGAGGTTGCCCGTGCGATGGTCTGCGAATACGGTATGAGCGAACTGGGGCCGCTGACGTTTGGCAAAAAAGAGGAGCAGATATTCCTCGGTCGTGAGATATCGCAGCACCGTGATTACTCAGAGGACACGGCGATCAAGATCGATCTCGAGGTCAGACGCATCGTTGCCGAGCAATATGCGCGTGCGGAAAAGATCATCAAGGAAAACCGCGAGTCGCTCATCAATATTGCCGAGGCTCTGCTCGAACACGAGACGCTCGACGCCGTGATGATCCGCCGCGTAATGGCCGGATTGCCGCTCGACCCTGTTGAGAGGCAGTCAACGAGCAAGGACGATGATTCGACCGAGACGGAAGATTCGGCGACTATTAAAGGGCAGATCTTACCGCCTATTACCGGAAATGATCCGGTCGCGGCCTGAGGCCAAGTCAGAAGGTAAAAGGAAAAAGGCAAAAGTGAGATATTTTCTTTACTTTTGCCTTTTTACTTTTTACTTTTGCATTTATGAAGTACTGGCAGACATCACGTCGAAAAATATCGCTCGAGCAGCCGCTGGTGATGGGCATACTAAATGTCACGCCAGACAGCTTTTCTGATGGCGGTGAGTTTTGTCGGTTGATGATGCCCTGCGTCATGCCGAGGCGATGATCGCAGATGGAGCCGATATCATCGACGTCGGCGGCGAATCGACGCGGCCGGGCAGCGGGCAAGTTTCGGGTGACGACGAGATACATCGTGTCGTGCCTGTGATCGAGGCAATTACTAAGAGGTTTGATACGCCTGTCTCGATCGATACGACCAAATCGGAAGTTGCTGTCGCGTCGGTCGATGCGGGGCTGAGATCATCAACGACATTTCAGGATTGCGGTTTGATGAAGGGATCGCCGCCGTTGCGGCACGGACAAATGCGGGGCTTGTTCTGATGCATTCGCGCGGGGATTTTTTGACGATGCATAGCCAGCCGCCGGTCGAGGATATTGTCGCTGATGTCACAGCCGGCCTCGCTCGTGCGCTCGAGATAGCCATGGCTCACGGTGTTCGCTGCGAACAGATCGCTGTCGATGTCGGAATCGGGTTTGGTAAGACGCAGGAGCAGAATTTAGAGTTACTAGCGAAACTTGATAATATCGTAAGCGAATTCAAAGCGTATCCGATGTTGATCGGCACTTCGCGGAAATCTTTTCTGACGCGTATTCTCGGCAATGTTTCGCCGACAGAACGAACGGGCGGCAGCCTTGCGACGGCACTGGTCGCGATCCGCAATGGCGCAAAGATCTTACGGGTCCATGACGTTCGGGAAACGGTCAGTGCGATCAAAACTACGGTTGCTATTTCGGGGGTTAAATAACATGAAGATATTGATGACGTTGGCGTTGGTATTCGTAACACTGTCTTTCTTTACAGCCGTCTATGCTGATGTGCCGCCCGATGCAGGCTACAAACGCATCACGCAAAAGCTCGTGATCGAGCCTAAGGACGACTTTGCGGACTATCGCTTCTTTATCAAAGTCGGTGCGGATCTGAAAGAATATGTTCTGAAAAAAGACCAGCTTACGACCATCGAATCGATGGGCGGCGGAGCTTGGTATCGTAACGGCAAGTTTCTCGCCGTTCCCAAAAAAGCGCTGATCGGTCTAAGCGAAACTGCGACGGATCAAAGGTTAAATCCCTTGCAGCAAGCTATTTACGACGACAAAGTACCGGGTACGATAGTGCTTGGTTGAGCATGGCTTTATTCGCGATGTGCCGACAGCCGAAGCAGCAGGAGCAAAAGATCCTGTTTATCGTCTGGAAAAGGATACAGAGAAAGGTATAAAAGCGACACCTGTTACGGGCAGCCAAAACAGCAATAAGGCCGGCAACACGCAGGGCTCATACTATTCGACCGAACCGAAAACGCCTGAGTTTTGGGCGACGGTTGTAGGCGGCATATTGCTCACGCTCGCGTTTATCTGCCTCGGCGTTTTTGCCATTCGCCGTTCTAAGATGAAAAGCATCGGCTTTGACGCCACAACAAAATGAAATATCTCAGAGTCTTACCGCTTGCTTTTACCCTATTTCTCGTCTCAGGCTTTACCGAGTGTTATAAGCCAGTGACCAATTCCGGCTTGCCTAAAAACGTTAAAACGATCGCCGTCCCGGCGTTTCAGTTTGAGGCAAAGGGCCTGCGGTACAAGATCGAATCACGATTTACCGACGCTGTCAGCCGCGAGATCATCCGCCGCGGCAACGGGTTAAAGGTGCAAGGTTCGCGTACCGGTGCTGATGCGGTGCTTGAGGGAACGATCCGTGATTTTGCATTCTCCGGGGTTCTGCTCGACAGCCAGGGTCGCGCCCGCGTGTATGAGGTGACGATCGTGACCGCAGTGACGATCCGTGATGTGCGAAACAATACGATCCTCTACGACAACCAAAATTTTACATTTCGTGACTCATTTGAATTTACAAACGACCCGCGATCATTCTTTAACGAAGAAGACCCGGCTGTCGAACGCATGGCCAGGGCATTTGCCGAAGCCGCCGTCTCTGCATTCGTTAACGGCATTGGGGTAAAAGAAGAAAAGAAATAAAGAGGTTTCTCCACAGATGAACACATCGGGAAAGAGGGGGTGCGGGTCGTTGCCTCCGGGTTATCCGGCGTGTAGCTAAATTCTAATGGCCTTGACCCGAGAACAGCTTAGAAATCAGCTAAAACAGCGTGAGATCGCACCTGTTTATGTGCTGTTTGGCGCTGAGACATATCTGCGTGACTTGGCTTCAAAGACCATCGCCGACCTATCTTTTGCCGAAGGGGATTTCCGTGATTTTAATGATACTTCGTTTAGCCTGAACGCTGACGGTAATCTCAAACAGGCTCTTGCCGTAGCCGAGCAGTTGCCGATGATGGCGTCGCGACGGGTGGTGCGGATCATGGATATTCGCATTTCAGCGACCGGCTATCGCGACACCATTACCGAAGACCACGAGGCGATGCTGAGTGCATATTTCGCTGACCCTTCGCCAACATCGACGGTTATATTCATTGCGGACGACCTCAACGGCGTGCGGAAAATGGGCAAGCTGCTGCGTGATAAGACGACAGCGGTTGAGTTCAAACCGCTTGAGGATGCTGAGTTAGCTGATTGGGCACGAAGCGAATTTCGTAAAACGGGAGCTGAGATTGACGGGGCGACATTAAATAGTTTTATCACTCGGATCGGGCCAAATGTCTGCCGCCTCAACAATGAGATAAGCAAGCTTGCGACTGCGGCTCTGCCGGGGAAAGTTGTGACCGACGAGCTGATCGAAGAGCTTGTGCCCAACAGCCGCGAGATCGACAATTTTGAGCTGACAAAACAGCTTGTCGCAGGACGGCGTTCATCGGCGATCAATTTGCTGAGAAAGATACTCGATGACGGAGCCGAGCCGCTGGCTCTGCTTGGGCTGATCGCCTACAACTACCGCCGCTTGCTTATGGCAAAAGATATGATGGAACGGGGCGTCGACCGCCGCGAGGTCGCGAATGTGGTCAAGTTGCGATACAACGACCAAGAGCCATTTCTGGCAGCGGCCCGCCGCGTCGAAATGAAAAAGCTCGTCTCCGCAATTCAAAAACTCGCCAAAACAGACCTCGCCATAAAAACGTCGATCGGCGGCAGCGGCCCGGTGGGCGCACGTTTGCAGATCGAGATGCTCGTCTGCGAGCTTGCTCTTTTGTAATAACCTTTTAGATCGACGCCAGGCCTGACGCCCGATTAAAATGGTTGTAGAGATCGTTGTAATCGCCCAATGAACGATTGAGTATCAGGGGCAGCTGGGCGATGTCGTTGGTGTTTACGATCAGGTTGAGATTACGTAAAAACCCGTCGTGGGCGTTCATCGTTGTACCCTCATCCTCAAGCGAAATGAGAAACAGACGCCGGCGCTCCGATGAATACATCGCGTTGGCTTTTTGCTGGATCACCGCAGCACCGCCCATCTCGGCGGCAAAATCCGGCGAAAATATTAGTATCTCGGTCTTACCCTCGCGCAGGCGTTCATTCGCCTGTGCAGGAGTCTGAGCAACATAGACCTTATATCCCGACTTAGCGAGCAGCTTGGCTGTCTCGTCTGATTTTTCGCCTAAACATAGCAATATCCGACGAGGCTTTTCGTCGCCATCGTCGTCGCTTTCCATCACGGCTTTTTCAGACTGAAGAGCGTTCATCAGGGTGCGGAGAGCGCTGTTGATCTGAATATCATTTTCCTTTGCCGCAAAATCGGTCGGGCTGTCAGCGGTCGGAGCTGCCGGCTTGTTGGCGGCCAACTGATCGACCGTCGAGAGGCCCTTGCCGGACGCATCTTTTTGAACGCGGAGCAGATTTTGGCAACGTGGACAGCGAACCGAAAAGTTCCCGGTAGGGATCTTTGATTCGTCTAACTGTAGAGAAACAGAGCAATTATCGCAGCGGATTATCATGGTAGTGAATAGTGAACGGTGATTGGTAAGTAGTTATTCGATCATGCTGAGTACCGAATCCGGATTCTTTGGCGGCGGAGCCTCGACCATTGGTTTTGGCATAGGGGCAGGCTTCCCGGCGTTGACGTAATCCTCGGTCGAGGATAGGCCTTTGAGCTGGAGCAGCAAGTTGTTTTGATTTGTCGCAAATGACAACCCGTCTTCCATTTTGATCAGGCCCTGTTCGATCATTTTTCTGAGCACCGAATCAAAATCCTGCATACCGTCGATCTCCCCGTCGCGGATAGCGTCGAGAAGCGTTTTGCCCTCGGTCTCACCTTTTTCAATATATTCGCGAGTTCGCGGATTTGAACGCAGGATCTCGACGGCGGCGATACGGCCGCGGCCATCGGCGGTCGGGATCAGACGTTGAGAGACGATATAGCGAAATGTCTGTGCGAGACGTGTGCGGATGACACGCTCTTCGTTTTTGGGATAAAGACCGATGATACGGTCGATGGTTTTTGACGCGTCGATGGTGTGGAGCGTCGATAGCACAAGGTGGCCGGTCTCGGCGGCTTCGAGAGCGATCTCGGCCGTTTCGAGATCACGCATCTCGCCGACGAGGATGACCTTAGGTGCCTGACGCAGTGCGGCACGCAGTGCTGAGGCAAAATCTTTTGTGTCGGCACCGACCTCACGCTGGTTGATCGTGCTCTTTTTGTGATTGTGGAGAAACTCGATCGGGTCTTCGATAGTGACGATGTGATACGCCTTTGTCTCGTTGATGCGATCGATGATCGCGGCGAGCGTCGAGCTTTTACCGGAGCCGGTCGGGCCGGTCAGTAGAACGACGCCGTTGCGGATCTCGGCAATATCCGCAAGCTGTTGCGGCAGACGGAGCGAGTCAAAGCTAGGTATCTCATGCGGGATGACACGCATCACGATCGAATACGAGTTTCGCTGTTGGAAAATGTTTACACGAAAACGGCATTTGCCCGGCAAAGCATAAGAGAGATCGGCGGTGCGATATTGTACAAGATGAGCGGCTGCGTCCGGATTGTCGCGTATCAGCGACATCGCTATCATCTCGGTCTGAAACGCGGATAGTTTGCCCAAGCCGATGGGCGAAGCGGGATAGAGAACGCCGTTGATCTCGACCTGCGGTTTTTGGCCGCACGAGAAATTAAGGTCACTTACGTTCTCAGAAACGAGCAGCATCTGCTCAATAATGGGTGCTATGTCAAGCAAACTCATGTTTGGTTTCGACTCCTGATGGCTGACGAAGAGGCGGGCTGATGTGGAATATGGTCTGGCTGATGCCAAACCGTCAATAAGTATTATTGCTTAAAGCGAGGAGTTTCTGCAAGTAATATTTTAACAATCAACAACAATGTTTAATATTTAGATATTACTAAAAGCTTTCATTTTGGGCCTCGATCTGCTCCCCGTCCGAGATCATCGCGCTGATGATTGCTACTGAATCAACTCCGGCGCCTAAGACAGAGCGGTAATTATCGGTGTCAATACCGCCGATAGCGACAAGCGTTGTGTCACCGATGATCTCGCGCACGTGATTTAATGCGGCGAGTCCGACAGTGTTGTCCGGGTTTTCTTTGGTTGTTGTGCCAAAGATCGGGCCGTATGCAATGTAATCGACCGGGAGCGTCAAAGCCTCGCGAACTTGTTCTAAAGTGTGGGTCGAAAACCCGATGATCGCACCATCACCAAGTATTTTCCTTGCCTCGGCGGGCGGCAGATCGTCTTGGCCGAGATGAACTCCATCGGCCGTCAACGCCGCAGCGATGTCGACACGGTCGTTGATGATGATCTTGACTGAATGTTCACGAGCGAAAGCGATGGCAGCTTTCGCGTCATCAAAAAAATCTGCCGGTGAAAGATGCTTTTCCCGAAGTTGGATCAGTGTCGCACCGCCGGCGATCAAACGTTTGACCTGCTCTTGATGAGACAGGCCGGAGATGACCGTGTCGGTGATCGGGTAGATCTTTGGCAGGACAATATTCAAGATCTTAATAGAGAGATTTCATCATCAGAAAGCAATCTTCGCCGTTATTGTAATACTTGGCGATGCGTTGGACGACGGTGTAATCGGCACGGCGATATAGGTCTTGAGCGATGGTGTTGCCGACGCGGACCTCGAGCATAATAGTGCCGACCTCACGTTTGCGGAGCGCCTCCTCGATATGACCGAGAAGCCGTGCGGCGATGTTTCGCTGGCGGTGCTCAGGGGCGACACCGATGGTCGTTAAGTGAGCAGCATTACTCTCATTGACCATGACAAAAGCAAAACCGACCAGCTCATCGTGCGGGGTGACAACACGATAGCTCAACGTTTTCGGCTCATTAAGCAGATATTCAAAAGTATATTTTGTATAGTTATCGCCATTTCTAAAACAGCGGATGTTGAGGCGGAGGACGTCGGGCAATTGATCTAACGTCAACGGGCGGATCTCGTATTCGCACGGCGGGGCGGGAACGATAAACTCAGGCTCGGCAAAACCCGTGGGGGCGAAAAAGTTTTTGATCGTCTCTAAAACAGCCATTTCCTAAAGTATCAGCATACAGTCGCCATAGCTGTAAAATCTATAATTTTTTGCGACAGCGTGACGGTAAGCATCCATTATAAGCTGATGCCCGCCAAAGACAGAGGTCAAAACAAGGAGTGAGCTTTTTGGCAAATGGAAATTGGTGAGCAGGGCATCGACTGCCAAAAATTGATAACCCGGTGTGATCGTAACCGCAGCCGAATGCTTGCCCGCGGTGAACGTGCCGAAGTTCGTGATATTCGATTCGAGCGCACGTGTTGTTGTAGTGCCGATGGCGACGACACGGCGTCTGCTAGCTTTAGCAGCATTCAACATATCGGTCGTTTGCAGGTCGATCTCGTATCGCTCGGGCAAAACGGTATGTTTTGCGATGTCGTCAACGCGTACCGGTTCGAACGTCCCATAGCCCACGTGCAAAGTTATCTCAGCGATCTCGACACCTTTTGCCCGTATTTCATCCAGCACGTCGGGCGAAAAGTGCAAACCGGCGGTCGGTGCAGCGATCGCTCCGCGATTTTTGGCGTAGACCGTCTGATATCGTTCGCGGTCATCGTCGATGGCGGTTTTTTCGCGTTTTATGTAAGGCGGCAGCGGCGTTTTGCCTAGGGTCTCGATGAGCTCCATCAGGTCACCGTTGGCAGAAAAGCGGATAGATACCTTTCCGTCGTCGTGCTTTTCTATAAGCTCTGCGGTGAGCAGATCTGAGAATATTATCTTTTTGTCCGGCCTCAGACGCTTAGCCGGACGAGCCAAGGCTGTCCAGACATATGGCTCGATCTCCTGGATCAAAAATGTCTCGACTACGGCTCCCGTCTCAGTTTTTCCGTGAAGCCGAGCCGGGAAAACTTTGGTGTTGTTTAATACAAGCAGGTCGTCCGGTTGCAAGAATGAGGGCAGATCGGCGAATGAATGGTCGCTGAACGACGCAGTTTGGCGATCGACAAACAGCATTTGTGACGCTTCGCGTCGGGCCGCGGGTTGCTGCGCTATCAGATCTTCGGGCAAATTGTAGTCAAAATCGCTTAGCAGCATAACTAGAAATAGACTAGAGGCACTCGCACGTTGTTGGCAACGTGTGATTTGCATATAATCATCGTAATAGCGCCAAATCGCGAGTTGCGTTTTTTCGCAACTCATTGGATGGAGTTTAGTTGCTCACAATTTGGTAGAGGACACACTTCATATTAGCAACCACGGAGGGAGATCCATGAAGAACATTAGCTCAAAAATCATTATAACCGGCATATTTTTAGCATTTTTTGCATTTGCTTTGCCGCAGTCGACGACCGCTCAAGAGGGCCGTTACGTTAACACCTATAGTAAAAATACGGTCAAAGGGTTTATTGACCAGCTCGATCGCAGCAGCAAGACATTTCGTAAAGATTTTGACCGTTATATGGATCAAAGCAATCTAAACAGGACCAGCACCGAAGACGATTTCAATAACCGTGTCGAGCGTTATAAAGAAGCTGTCGAATATCTAAAAAATAAATTTAACGGCAATAATCCTTGGTGGAATAACCGAACGAACGTGCAGGGAATGATCAATGCGGCTGAGCCGGTAAATTCGATGATGAACAATCTGGTGTTTGCCAGACAGTTAGAGTCACAATGGCGAATGTTACGCGATGACATCAATAAACTCGCCGACACATTTGACCTGCAAGGTATTAACGGCGGCGGATGGAACGGCGGTGGTTGGAATGGCGGCGGCATCGGTAATGCGCCGAGCTGGGCAGTCGGTAATTGGCGCTGGGTACAAGGTAATAACCGGACAATGAACATCGCTTCAAATGGCCGCGTCACCCTCATGATCGACGGTGCGACCAGCTACGGAACGATCAACAACGACCGTCTTGTGATCAGTGGCAACACCTCGAGGGTCACACGCACCGGCAACGGTTTTCGAACGTACAATGAAATAACCGGCGAGGTTAGCGATTATGTTCTAACCGGCGGCAACAATGGCGGATGGAATGGCAACGGCGGATGGAACGGCAATGGTAACATGAGCACACCGCCAAGCTGGACGCAGGGAACGTGGTACTGGACCAATGGCCCCGACCGCCGGATGGTCATCGACAAGAACGGCCGGGTTACCTTGTACACAGGTGGCAATACAAGCTACGGAACCTATTACAAGGGTGCTATTATGCTCAACGGCGAACGGTCAACCGTTACGAGAAATGGAAACAACATCAGCACCTACAATCAGAGCTCGGGTGAGACCAGCAACTACTCTAAAAACAGTAACGGCTGGGGCAACGGCGGCGGTTGGAATGGCGGTGGTTCGTCCAATGTGCCTAACTGGATAGTCGGCAGATTTGTCTGGACCAACGGTTCGGAACGCACATTTGTGATCGAATCAAATGGCCAGGTGACGCTTTATCTTGGTAATTCGACGCAAACCGGTACCTATCGCAACGGCATTATTAGCCTGAGTGGTAGTACTTCGACCGTTTCCCAAACCAACAATGGTTTTAGGACGGTCAACCAGGCGACTGGTGAAGTGTCAGATTACCGACGACAGTAATTACGCTGATCAAATAAACAAAAAGGCACGCTCCATAAAGCGTGCCTTTTTTGTTTGAATAAAAGCGGCTTAAGCCAGTTAGGCCTGAGCCACCTCGTTTGAATTATTTATCATAATATCACCCCCAGTGGTGACATTATTGCACAAAGCTTTGGCGTAAAGCTATAAGTTTTTTTAGAAGTGGTACCGAGGGTCGGAGTCGAACCGACATGGGCGTTAAGCCCGCTAGATTTTGAGTCTAGTGCGTATACCAATTTCGCCACCCCGGCTTGGAATTAACGATGATAAAACTCTCAGTGCGATAGGTCAAGACCGGCTCGGTCAAAGGCTATTATCAAACCTCGATCAAAACCTCGATCACGACGCGGCGTTTAGCTTCGTCAAGAAATGCCTCGATATTTACCGCTACCTTTGAACGGACTAGAATGTCGTGTATCTCGGTACGCTTTTCTTCGAGCGTCGGCACGACCAAGCCCGGCGATCTGCGTCTAAATTCCGGCACGAATGTGCCGCTGTAATATTTCGCCTCATCGTCTGGCGTTACGACTACAAATGACCCAAACCGAAAATCAACATACTTTTCGATCGCAACGCGCTGAGATATAAGACGCTCGAAATTGTCGTCCTTGATCGATTCAAACCCTACCTTTTTCAGACGCTCTTCGAAAACGGCAGGCGAAGGAAAATAGCCCAGCGTCGCAGTTATCTTGTCGGCGATCTCCTTGTCCGACGGAGCCGTCCTAGGTAACCGCTCAGCCTCTAAAGCGAAAAGCCTTTGATTTATTAGCAGTTGGAGTGCTTGGTTTAGGTCCTCGGATCGTGGCTTGTCGAGCGGTGTGCCCGGCTGCAAAGCAAGCTGCCACACGATATCCGAATATGTGATCAGCTCAGTCCGTGTGCCGTCACTAAGGACGGCGACGGTCTTATCGACGATCTCCTGAGCATTTACCTGAGTATTGTTACCCGAAACGCCCGCTAGAACGGCTGTTAAGAGGCTGAGAAATATAAGTCTTTTGAGTGAGGACATCATTATTACGCTATTTTGATTTTCGACCTGTTTTCCACAGGTGTCAATGACCAAGCAGTGAGTTAAATCTGTTGACAAGATGTTAAAAATTGTTTTTAATTAATGAGGAGGACTGTATCACTTCTACATTCCGTCGAGCCTCCACTTAAACGATAGTTTTTGCACCGAATTACCCGGCTGCGATCAATAAAACATGCTGACTTCCTCGCCGCCGAAAAAGCAAGCTGGCCAAATATCTCCGATAGCCGAACACGATGGCCGTACAAACGACCTCAGGTTTATCTCGGAGCTGGGGCGGAGCCTGCTCTTTACCGTGCATCCAAAACGCGTCGCGAGCCGCGTCGCCGACGCGATCTATAATGGAGTAGATGCAAAGGTTTGCGTGTTTGTTGCCGAGCTTGAGAGCATCGGGCTGATAACCTGCGCGTTTGGACCTGACGGCGTCATTGGCGAAGGTTCGCTCGACCGTACGGCATTTGATAAATGGCTGGCCTTTATGCCGCCGCAGATCGGATATTCAGAAGAGTCGGCGGACGAGTTTTTGATCAAGGATGTCGACCATGGCCACGAATATATCTCACCGCTGCACATCAACGGCAAGATCAAAGGGGCGATAATCACCGGATTTACCGATCGTGCAGATTTTACCGATCACAAGGCCCGCCTGATCGACGCTGCTACGCAGATGGCAGCGATGAGCGTCAATCTGTCGGCCCACTACGAGGGAGCACTTAACGATTCGATCAATGAGGCTCGCGAAGAACATCGTAAATTTACCGAAGCGATCCTCGACGCACTGCCTGTTTCGCTCTACGTCGTTGACCGCGATTACCGTATCGTCACGTGGAATCGTCATCGCGAAGTCGGTAAGCAGGGCATACCGAGAGACATTGCGATTGGACGTGACGTTTTTGACGTGCTCGAAAAATATCCGCAAGGTCGCCTGAGAGAGGAATTTGAAAGAGCGTTTCGAACCGGCCGCATCGAGCGTATCGAACAGCAGACCGTCGCCGACGACGGTTCAACCCTGCACTGGATGGTGAGTAAGATCCCGATGAAAAATGCTGACGGCGACGTAACGCACGTCATCACGGTCGGCGAGGACGTTACGGTTCGTGTCGAGGCGATCCATGCGATCAACCGTGCCGAAAAGCTGGCGGCTGTCGGACGGCTCGCGGCTGGTGTTGTTCACGAGATAAACAATCCACTTGCGACAATAGCGGCGTGTGCCGAATCGCTCGAACAGCGGATTGACGAAGGCTCTTTCAACGCCTCAGAAGCGGTCGATGACCTGACAGAGTATCTCGGCCTGATCAAAAGCGAAGCATTTCGATGCAAAACGATAACGACCGGCCTGCTTGATTTCAGCCGTATCCGCACGGGCGAACGCTCGCACATCGATGCCGGCGAGATCGTCCGTTCGGCAGCAAATCTGATCTCGCACCAGAAACGCGGCAATGATATCGTCCATGAACTAGAGATCGATGATGATCTGCCGCTGGTCAGCGCTGACGGAGGCCAGATACAACAGGCTGTCATTGCTCTCGCAACAAACGCGATCGACGCTATGGTCGATGGCGGACGGTTGACATTTCGTGTCTATCAACGCGGCAATCGAGTTGTTATCGAAGTCGCGGACAACGGTGCCGGCATTCCGCAAGAGAATATGTCCAAGATATTCGAACCTTTCTTTACGACCAAAGAGGTCGGCCGTGGCACAGGGCTCGGTTTGGCCGTCTGTTACGGCATTATCTCTGAGCACGGCGGCCGGCTCAGCGTCCGCTCTACGTTGGGCAAAGGCACGACGTTTTCCATCTTTTTACCCGCTACTTTCTGATCTCACCCCATAAATCTATGTCTAAATTACTCGTAGTCGATGACGAAAAAAACCTGCGGCTTGTCGTACAAAAAGAAATGACACGACAGGGCCACGAGGTGATGTGTGCCGAGGACGGCGAAGCCGCCTGGGAACTGCTCGAGGAGCAGGATTTTGATGTGGTTTTATGCGACATCAATATGCCGCGGCTCGATGGCCTCGGGTTGCTCCGCCGCACACGCGAACGCAGCCAAAATCCGCCCGAGGTGATAATGCTCACTGGCCAAGCCACGGTTGAATCGGCCATTGAAGCAATGAAACTCGGCGCCTACGATTATCTGACAAAACCATACCGCATTGGCGAATTGTCGGCGCTCGTAACCGCTGCCGCTGAAAAACAGCAGTTAAAGGTGGATAACCAGCGTCTTCGTGCACAGATCGCCCGCACGCACCAATCGCTGCCTGAGATCGTCGCGGATTCGCCGCAGATGAAAGAGGCTCTGAGATTGGTCCAGCGGGTTGCTCCGTCGGACACGTCGGTTCTTATTACCGGCGAATCGGGCGTTGGTAAAGAATTGATCGCACAAGCAATACATCGCTTGAGCGGCCGCAGCGACAAACCATTTATCGATCTAAACTGTGCGGCGTTGCAAGACACACTGCTCGAAAGCGAACTGTTTGGCCACGAAGCGGGGGCGTTTTCGGGTGCGAGGGCTCGTAAATTGGGGCTCTTTGAAATCGCCGACGGCGGCACCTTATTCCTCGATGAGATAATGGAGATGCCGATGCAGCTCCAGTCAAAGCTGCTGCGGGCGCTCGAAACACGCACATTTTTCCGTGTTGGGGGTGTGAAAAAGGTCGAGGTTGACGTTCGCCTGATCGCGGCGACTAACCGCGACAAAGACACCGCGATCGCTGACGGACTATTTCGTGCCGATCTGATGTACCGCGTCAATAGTTTTGAGATCAACGTGCCGCCCCTGCGCGAGCGCCGCGAGGACATCGAGCCGCTCGCACGACATCTGCTACACAAGCTCGCCGGCCAAAACGAGCCGGAATTGTCGCCCGCGGCCATCGAGGCGTTGAATGCATTTGACTGGTCGGGTAATGTACGTCAGCTTCGTAATTGTCTAGAGCGGGCGATCTTGCTTGCCGACAACGGCATGATAACGCCGCGTGAATTGCCGCCGGAGATAGCGTTTCGGACAGAAAAGACAAACGTATCGGTAAGCTACGGATCTCCGAGCAGAGAACCCGTTAGCTCATTTCAAAACACGACGCCCTCAAATCTACGAGATGTCGAACGCCAGCAGATCATCGGTGCTCTCGAAAAAACCGGCTGGCATCGCGGCAAGACCGCCGAGCTGCTTGGCATCTCGCCATCGACGTTGTATAGGCGTTTGCGTGAATATGATCTAGATGTGAGGTAGCGAGTCTACGGCTGCGAAATAAATAAAAACCGCTGTTCGGACATCGGCATTAGTTTTCGATCGAATAAAACTCCTTGCTTTTGCAGCGCCTCCGCCAGATTCCTTCCGCCAAAAAATAAAAACTTTTGTTTGCGTGACCATTTTAAGAGACGCGGCAGCTTTTCGGTAAACTTGTCGAGAGCTCGGCAGGTGACGTATTCGCAGTCGCCGAGATCAGCTTCTTCGAACTGGTTATTAACTATCTTAACCCTATTGAGCAGGCCGAGACTCTCGATCGCCGTTTCGAGAAACTTGGTCTTTTTCTCTTTTGATTCGATCAAAATTGCTTTCAGGCCGTCGCGGACTAGCAGACACGGGATCGACGGCAGGCCGGCACCGGCGCCGACATCGGCGAGCTTTGTCGTCATCGGGAGATATTCGAGCAGGGTGAGCGATTCGAGAATGTGGCGGATCGCAAATTCCTCCGCCGTCATCGGGGCGACGAGGTGGAGAAATTCGTTGTGTTCGAGAATCAGTTCGTAGTAGTCGGCGAGACGGGCAATTTGTTCGTCGGCTAGGCCAAGGCCGAAAACGGCTTGGTGGGTTTTGATGGCCTCGATAAATTCAGATCGCATGGTTAATGTGCAGAAGCCCGCGTGTGAACAAGGGCGTAACACGTAACTCGGTCAATTGAGTTACGCCCTTACTAACGTGCGGGCCTCTGCATCAGATGTGGTGCGGACGAATGGAATCGAACCATCACGGCCTTGCGGCCACGGGCTTCTGAGACCCGCGCGTCTACCAGTTCCGCCACGTCCGCGAAGCGAACATTGAGGATACTAATTCGGAGGGCGAAATTCAAGACGTGGTTACTCATCCGGCTCTTTGTTATATTGAATGGGTGCCAACTGATATCGCCGATAATCTGAAAAACATCCGCCGACGTATTACCGAGGCCGCTGTCCGAGTTGGCCGCGATGCTGATGAGATAAAACTCGTCGCTGTCAGCAAGATGCATCCGGCTGAAACTTTGCGGGCAGCGATAGCCGCGGGCGTCACGGCGTTTGGCGAAAATAAGGTGCAGGAGGGCGAGGGGAAGATCGTCGAGATCGGCCGCGAGGCTGCTGAGTGGCACCTGATCGGACATCTGCAATCTAACAAGGCACGCCGGGCAGTGCAGGTTTTTGACGTGATCCACTCGGTTGATTCAATCGAACTCGCCGCACGGCTTGAGCGTATTTGTATTAACGAGGACCGCGACGAGCTTTCGGTCTTTGTTCAGGTCGATCTCGCGGGTGAAGAAACAAAATCAGGGCTTCCGGAGAGCGATCTGCCTGAACTGGTTGCTTATTTGAGATCCTGCAAATGCTTACGTTTTAATGGGTTGATGCTCTTGCCGCCATTTTTTGATGATCCAGAGGCAACACGGCCATATTTCAATCGTCTGCGGGCTTTGCGTGATGAGATCATCCCCGGCGGTGAGCTTTCGATGGGAATGAGCCATGATTTTGAGGTCGCGATCGAAGAAGGTGCAACAATTGTACGGGTAGGGACGGCAATATTTGGAATGCGATAATTTATGCTTTCAGTTTTAGTTTATCCAATATTTAGCATCATTGTTTGGAGCATTTTTGGCCTGTTTTTGGGGCTGATGCTGCTCAGGATGATCTTTAACTTTACCGATCCAAATCCGTTCGGAAAGGTCGGGCGGTTCGGGTTTAAGGTCCGCAAACTGACTGAGAAATGGGTGTATCCGGCGGCGCGTTTTTTTGCAATGTACGGCATCAATACAAAATGGGCTCCGGTGCTGACAATATTTATCGGGCTCGTTTTGACCTACTTTTTTACGCAGATCGTTGGCAACACATTTTTTGTAATTGACGGGCTGACAGCCGGGATCGCTGCCGGTAATCCAAAGATCGTTATCGGTTTTATCCTCTACGGATTGCTTAGCCTGCTCGTACTGTTCATCTTTATCCGCTTTCTTGCGTCGTGGTTTGTGTTTACCCGCAAGACGTTTCTCGGCTTTGTGATGAAGGTAACGGATCCGATAATGCGGCCCGTCCAGCGTCTGATACCGCCGATCGGTATGTTCGACATTTCGGCAATGCTCGTGTTGCTCGTGATCGGGTTTCTGCAATCAATCGTGCTGAATATTTTTGTAAGAAATTGATCGATATCGTCGAAAAAGAGAGTGCCCTTACTTTCCCCATCCGCGTCGTACCGCGAGCTTCGCGGACTGAGATCGTTGGTATCCACGATGGTGCATTGAAGGTCAGGATCGCATCGCCGCCCGTCGATGGGGCCGCAAATATTGAGATCGTACGGTTTCTCGCTAAGACTTTTGGTGTGTCGAAAGGCGATGTTTTTATCATCAGCGGCGAAACTTCGAAAAATAAAAGAATAAAGATCAAAAACCTGTCAAAATCGAGCTTTGAGGAAAAAATAAAATGAAAAATCAAATCTCGTTCATGTCAGGTTTGTTCGACACGGCAGAATTATCACCCCCGGTTGCCAACGACCATCATTTTGGCGAGGATCTCGCTCTTTGGGTAGCAAAAAAATCGAACGGCAGCGATTATGTTTTTAGTGCACCGGTGAGAAACGCCGATGGCTGGTCGGAATCCGTTACGGACGGCGGGGAAAAATTTGTTCTTGAGTTTGGGCTGGTTGACGGGTCGGCGGGTTCTGATTACGCCCACTGGCAGATCACGATCGACAAGCCGCGAAGCTGGCGTTCATTTGGTTCGAAGGACTCGCCGTCGCGTTCAAGGCTCTGCGATCTGATACATAATATCCTGCGTGACGAGCGTCAGATCCGCGAAGTGCAATGGAGCTAACGGCATCGGCATTTTGCACCGCAAAATCGGGCGTGATATATTCGTTTATTCAAATTTAATTCAATAAAACAAAGGTTTTTAGCACATGTCAGGACACTCCAAGTGGCACACAATTAAGCATAAGAAAGGCGCTCTCGACGCTAAACGCGGCAAGATCTTTACCAAGCTGATCAAAGAGATCACGGTCGCGGCACGCACCGGCGGCAGCGGCGACGTTGATACGAACGCACGGCTGCGCAAGGCCGTGACCGATGCAAAGGGCATGAACATGCCCAACGACACCATCGACCGCGCCATCAAACGCGGCACCGGCCAGCTTGAGGGCGTCGCGTACGACGAGATCACTTACGAGGGTTACGGTATTGGCGGCGTCGCGGTGCTGGTCGAGACGATGACCGACAACCGCAACCGCACGGTCGCCGAGATACGGCATATTTTTTCGAAAAATGGCGGCAACATGGGCGAGGCCGGTTCGGTCGCGTGGATGTTCGACAAAAAGGGATACATCGTTGTCGATAAGGCCGCGATGGGCGAAGATGCTTTGTTTGAAGTTGTGATCGAAGCAGGTGCCGACGATATGCAGGACGAGGGCGAGGTGTATGAGATATTCACCACGCCCGAGGCTTTTGAAGCCGTGACGGATGCCCTAAAAGCTGCCGGCGTCGAGACTCAGGCCGCCGAGATCTCAATGATCCCGCAAAACTACATCGCCCTCACCGGTGACGATGCCCGCAAAATGATGAAACTCTATGACGCCATCGACGACAACGACGACGTCCAAAAGGTCTATGCCAACTTTGATATAGACGAGAGCGAGATGGAATAAGATGGATGTAGCTGATCTCAGGCATTTGTTCGACTACACCGAGTGGGCAAACGCTAGGACAATAGACGCTGCCGAACAATTGTCTGACGAACATTTGCATCGCGACTTTCACATAAGCCACAACTCTATTTTCGAAACGTTGCTACATATGGCAGGAGCAGAGTGGATCTGGCTTGAGCGTTGGAATGGGCGTTCCCCGGCACAGGACGAGGCGTGGTCACTATGGACCGTCAATGCCTGTGTTGATCTCGCCATACTGAAGACCCGTTGGACAGAAGTGGTTGAAAGACGAACTCATTACCTTTCTAAATTAGACGAGGCCAAATTCAACTCGGAGCTGTTTTTTCAACTTCTTAATGGTGATTCCAGCTCTATGCTGTTGGCACATCAAATGCAGCATGTAGTTAATCATGCTACCCTGCATCGCGGACAGATCGTCGGGATGATCCGCCAACTTGGTATCGACCCACCGTCAACCGATATGATCTTTTATCTTCGGTCAGACGTATCACCAAAATAATACGCTCACGATTATTTAGGGTTGATCGCCGATCAACTGGCCAAAAGTGATCCGGTGTCCGTCGGGCGTGACGACGCTAAACTCTCGTATGCCCCACGGCTTATTTCCGACAGCGGACAATATATCAGCCCCCCGCGAAACAAATTCTTCATAGACCTCATCCACATTTTCGATCAATGCGTGAGCGAAATACGAATGGTTCCCGGTCGCCTCAGCGGTCATTTCGTCTGAGCATTCGCCGAGCATCAGCTTGAATTCGCCAAACGACAAAAACTCCCAGCCGGGAGCAGTGAAATCAAGGTCAAAGCCAAGCTTGTCCCTGTAATACGCGGCCTCGACGGCGAGGTCTTTGACAGCGAGAACATGTCTTGTATGAACTACTTGTCGTGTTTTGCTCATCGGAATCTTACTAAAAACCTGTTATTTATCGAGCGGCCAAAGCCCCGCGACTGGGCCTCTGGCAGAGACTGTGACGCCCGAGACGGTTGATCGCGTGATCGTCACTTCCTGTTCTCCGGACGTGTAAGTTACCGATTTGCCATCTTTTCCCTGAACGTCTTTTCGCGTCGCCACTTTCGCGTCGATTCCAAAAACGCTCACGATGTCCTGATCGGTCATTCCCGAATGGATGTAACCACCATTGACCCTCGTGCCGAACGAACAAGCATTTGCGATCAACAAAAATGCGATCAATATTGCGGCAAAATTGGCTTTCATGCTTATGTGTTTCCTTTGCGTTAGTTCTCCGGCAAATAATCGCCGCCTGCATTTAGTACGGCTTTGAGAGCGGTCGTGTCATTGTAATAGACAAACCATTACAGCGGCTTGATATCGCTCTCGTGTAGGATCTGTTGCCAGTCGGGCAGAGCCAAAAGGTCAAAGACGAGATCCGTTCTCTCGCGACTGATGTGATCAAGCAATGTTTCCTAATTCATACTGCATTCCCAAATCGTACGGCTGCACGCTCTTTTGCGCGGGCCGCTTCAGTCTCGCGATCTCGCGGCGGGGCGTTTGTTACGAGAGAGTTGAGCATCTCTTGAGCGGCCGCGGCGACTCGTTCGATGGCGAGGTTAAAAGCTTCTTCGTTTGCTTTAGACGGCTTATTAAATCCTGAAAGTTTTCGCACGAATTGTATCGATGAGGCATGCACCTCGTCGGTCGTTGCGGGCGGATCGAAATTGAATAGTGTTTTGATATTACGGCACATAATTTTTATTTATTTGGGTTGCTAAGGCGACATCGACATCGGTGACGCCGCCGCGGTCGTGTGTGGTTATTGAAAGCTCGGCGTATCCCCAGCCAAACGTGATGTCGGGATGATGATCGGCGGCCTCGGCGAGTTCGCCGACTTGGTTAACAAACGCGAGGCTTTCGGCAAAGTTTGCGAACTCAAAACGGCGTTTCAGATGCCCGTCATCGGCTCGCCAGCCGTCTAAATTCAAAAGAGCCTGTTCGATCTCAGCGGCACCGAGTATTTTGCGTTCCATTCGTTTTTTGCTCCTTTGATTTACGCTATACTTATTATTTTTATGCGTTTGGTAAAAGGTATCGGCAAAATGGGCATTTGGTCAAGAATTATGGTCGTCTTTTTGGCGGCGGGACTGTTGCTTGCGTGCGGCGAACGGCCGTCAGCAACGCCGGTCGAGACGTTTAAGACCTATATCAAGGCGATCAGGCAGAAAGATACCAAAGCGATGAAGGTTCTGCTCTCGAACGCCACCCTCAAAATGCACGAGCAGCAGGCCAAAGCCCAGGGCGTGACCGTCGATGAGATCATTAAACGCGAGAGCCTGATCGGCGAGAGCCAAAAAGCTGTCGATTACAAGGACGAAAAGATCGATGGCGACAAAGCGACACTGCAGTTCAAAAACTCATCCGGCACGTGGGAAACAATGCCCTTTATCCGCGAGGACGGCGTGTGGAAGATCGATAAACAGGGCTACGCTGACCAATTGATAAAGGATATTGAAGACCAAAATAAACAGATGGATGACCTTATCAACGGCACCACAACGCCGACACCGTAGTTAGTTTTAGGAGTAAAAAGTTTTGGCAATTATCAAGCCGTTCAGAGCTTTACGGCCCGTTGCGGACAAGGCAAAGCAAGTAGCGTGCGTGCCGTATGATGTCGTGTACGAATCAGAGGTTCGTGGGTACATAGAGAGCAATCCATTAAGTTTTTTGCGCGTGACGCGTGCCGAGGGCGAATTTCCAGAGGGTTCGAAGCCTGAGGCCGACGTTGTTTTTGAGCGTGCGCGACAAAATCTGGAACAGTTTATTAAAGACGGTATTCTCGTCAGCGACCCCGACAGAGTGTTTTACGTCTATCAACTGGTCGCGAAAAGCCACACCCAGACGGGACTCGTGGGCTGTGTTTCGATCGATGATTATGAGGCTGGTCATGTTAAAAAGCATGAAAAGGTCAGCCCGGACAAGGTTGAGGATCGTACTGGACACATGCTCGCAGTAAAGGCTCAAACAGGGCTTATCTTTTTGGCGTTTCGCGGGACAGATCGTATAACAGGCCTGTTTGCAAATGCAACGGCCAATAAACCGCTATATGAATTTGAGTGTCCGGCGGGTGTTTTACAGCGGGTTTGGCGTGCCGAGAATACTGCCGACTGGGCGGCGGCTTTTACAGGAGTCCCTGATCTGTACATCGCTGACGGCCATCATCGTGCGGAGCGCGCGTTTGGCTCGCGAAAAAATGCGTGCCGACAATTCTACACATACCGGACAGGAAGATTATAACTTTGTCGTTGCCGGAATGTACCCTGCCGAGGACCTGCGGATATTACCGTACAATCGAGTCGTTGAAGACCTCAATGGCCTGACCAGCGACGAGTTTCTCGAAAAAATTCAAGATGAGTTCACGGTCGCGGATACCGGCCAAAAGGTGCCGCAACGCCACGGCGATGTCTGTATGTATATGGACGGCGTTTGGCGGACGCTGACTTATACGCATTGCGAAGAGACCGACAGCGACCCGATCGAGCGGCTGGATGTCAGCATACTCCAACATCATCTCCTCGAACCCATACTTGGTATTCACGATGCACGGACCGATCAGCGAATAGGTTTTGTCGGTGGAGCACGCGGCACTGACGAGTTGGTGCGTTTGGTTGACGGGGGCACGGTAAAAGTGGCATTTTCGATGTATCCGACAACGATGGATGACTTGTTTGCGGTGTCGGATATGGGCGAGATCATGCCGCCAAAATCGACGTGGTTTGAGCCAAAGCTAAAAGATGGTTTGCTGGTGCATAAGATCTAAGCACAATGATAAATACCAATCTAGCAGGACTTAGGCAAGAATATTCTCGGAGCAAGTTGAGCAGATCGTCTATCGCATCTGATCCATTCGAGCAATTTGCTCATTGGATGGATGACGTCCTTAAGGCTGAGATAGTTGAGCCGACAGCAATGATGCTTTCAACCGCAAGCGCTGACGGGAAGCCGTCCGCACGTGTGGTGTTACTGAAAGGGTTTGACAAGGAGGGGTTTGTCTTTTTCACAAATTATGCCAGCAGGAAGGGACGAGAACTAGCGGAGAATCCGCACGCTGCTCTGCATTTCTTTTGGGCCGATCTACAAAGGCAAGTTAATATTTCAGGCAGCGTGATACGTGTTACTGCTGAGGAATCGGACGAATATTTTCAGTCGCGTCCGTTCACAAGCCGGGTTGGTGCCTGGGCTTCGAACCAAAGTGAAAAGATCGACTCGAGGACGGTGATCATGACCAAGGTGGCCAAATTGCTTTTACATTATGCGAGCGGCAATGTCCCGAGACCGCCGCATTGGGGTGGTTTCCGCGTTATTCCCGATCGATTTGAATTCTGGCAGGGAAGAGAAAGCCGTCTTCACGACCGTATTTGCTACACACTCAACGATCAAAACTGGGAAATATCAAGGCTTTCCCCATAACTCGAAATGCTTGAAACTGAGAGACTCATTATCAACAAGATAACGCCCGAAGACCTGCCGTGGCTGATCGAGATGCGTACACCTGAGGCGGTCAATCGGTATCTCGGCGGTCCCACGATGCAAAACGCCGAGGCATTGACCAAGCGGTTGCCGTTTTATATCGAGTGTCATGAGAAATACGGCTTTGGCTTTTGCACCATGACGCTCAAATCGACTGGCGAGATGATCGGCACCAGCGGCTTGCAACCGCTTGAGGAAACGGGTGAGATCGAGGTTGGCTATAATCTCGCTGAAAAATATTGGCGGCAGGGGTTTGGCTACGAATGCGCAATCGAGTGGCTCAAATACGGTTTCGAGACCGCCGGACTCGAACGCATAGTTGCGGTAGCAGATCCGGCCAACATCGGTTCTTGGCGCATAATGGAAAAATGCGGGATGAAATATGAAAAGACCGAGAAACATTACGGCATGGACTGTGTCTATTATGCGATCAGTCGCGTTCTGAGTTCCTTACCTAGCAGTCAATAAATGCGTCCTAATCTCCCAAAACTCATCTTCGCGATATTGCTAAGCATCTATTTCCTGTGGATCGCTTGGGACCCGATGCAGGGCAGCTTTCTCGACAATGTCGATCTGCCGATACATGAATTTGGGCATCTGCTGTTTCGCATACTCGGCGAATTTATGGGCATCGCCGGTGGCTCGCTCTTTCAGGTGATCTTTCCGGCAGTTTTTGTCGGTTATTTTGTTTGGCAGCGAAGCTTTTATTCGGCGGCGATCGTTTCGCTGTGGGTCGGGCAAAGCATACTAAATGTATGGGTCTATGCTGCTGACGCCGTTGTGATGCAGCTCGTGCTGACAAGCGGTTCTACCGGTGCCGAGGGTAGCTTTCACGATTGGAATTATTTGCTCTCGCACTTTGGCCTGTTGGGTTCGACCAAGACGGTGGCCGGAATTATTCGTTTTATCGGCACATCAACTATAATCATATCGAGCGTGTTTTCGGTCTATTATTCATTTATCCAAGCTGACGAAGAGGTATGAAAGTAACCCTCATCACGGGCGCATCGAGCGGTATAGGCGAGGCGTTTGCGCGGCGGCTTGCGGCGGAAAAGCATGATCTCGTGCTGGTCGCCCGCAATGAGAAAAAGCTGCACGAGCTTTGCGACGAGCTGATGTTAAAACATCAGATCATGGCTCATTACATCGTTCTTGATCTGACTGAGCCGGAGGCGGATCGGAAAGCTGTTTGATGAAACCAATACGCATGGCTTTGAGGTCGATTGGCTAATAAACAACGCCGGGTTTGGTTCAATGGGCGATTTTGCAGATCTGGACATCGACCAAGAACGCAACATGATCGAGCTGAACATTTCATCACTGGTCGCTCTACGCACGCATATTTACCACGGGAATGCGAGAGCGGAAAAGCGGCAAGATCATTAACGTTTCGTCAGCGGCGGGATTTCAGCCGATACCGTTCATGGCGACGTATGCGGCGACAAAAGCGTTTGTATCCTCATTTTCAGAGGCGATCGCCGAGGAGAATCGGCCATTTGGAATTCAGGTGCTGACTCTTTGTCCCGGCTCGACTGCCACTAATTTCTTTGCAGCGTCGAACATCGATCCGGCCAATTCAGGTCAAGGGCCAGCAAACAGCCGAGGATGTCGTCGAAACAGGTCGAAAGCCGTGCCATCAAAGGCGGTAAAAAAAAGGTCGTTCGGGTTTCGCCAACAATATCGGGGCATTGCTAGGCACATTTTCACCGACTTGGCTCTCATCACGCGTGATCGCTAGGGCTTTGCGGCCCAAGTTTCAGGGAAAATAAATGAAATTCACAGTTCTCGGCAGCGGTTCGACCGGAAACGCGGTACTTATTTCGAGCGAGACGACGAATGTGCTCGTTGACGCCGGAATGAGCGCCCGCGAGATACTGCGGCGGCTAGGCGAGATGGGGGTGGCCCACGACCAACTCGATGGTGTGCTGATAACCCACGAACACGGCGACCACGCCGGAGGGCTTCGCGTTCTGCTAGGGACGGTAAATTGTCCGGTCTATATTTCGCGGCCGACCGAGGACGCCTATTACGACACCAAAGCCGGCGGACAAAACGGCGACAGCGAATCATCTAAACGCCGCAATGCCCTCAAAGACAAAACGCAAGAGATCGAATCGAACTGCGAATTTCGCATCGGTGATATCGATTTTGAGCCTTTCAGCGTTCCGCATGATGCAGCCGATAATTTTGGCTTTGTCGCAAAAAAAGACGGCGTCAAGGTCGCAACGCTAATGGACTTTGGCCATATCAGCGACCTAATCAAAGAAAGCCTAAAAGGCTGTGATGCGATCGTCGTCGAGTCAAACCATAGCCGGGATATGCTACGAGCGTGTTCTGTTTACACTTGGGAATTAAAGCAGAGGATAATGTCCGGCACGGGCCACCTCTCAAACGAAGACCTCTCCGATTGGCTGCAAAATGAATTTGACGGCACCGCCCGGCACATTGTGCTCGCACATCTTTCGCAGCGAGCGAACGAACCGCACCTTGCCCGCTTAACAGCAGAGACCGCACTAAAAATGCGGTCTCCTTTATTCAAAGCTGAAACAAAGATCTCGATCTCACATCACAAAGAGCCGACCGAGTGGTTTCGGTTTTAACGACTTACAACCAACAATATTCAAATGGCGGATCACTGTAATGCAACGGTTGACGAGGGCGTCCCGTTTGTTCCATTACCGTCTATTACGTTATTCAGAAACGAAATGATCTGAGCACCCCTGAGTGTACGTAACAACCCGGTCAGATTATTCGTGATAACATTTCCGGAGATCCGTACAGTCGATTCCCCGCTCACAGAGACACCAATTCCATTTCCGGTTATGAGACTATCACTGACCATTACCTGAGATGTTCCGGACGAGGTAGCGCTGATGGCAGTTCCGACCACATTGCGGATCGAGGTTCGGGATACGACGACCTGAGTTCCGAGATTGACCGAATTTTCTATCGAAACGCCATTTTGGGTAAAACCATCGATTATCGTATCTTCCACCACCACCCTATTAGCCTCGACTATGCGGATGCCGTTGAGCCCATTTGAAACTCCGTCAATATTGAGGCCTCTAATGTTTACAACTTTACGAGTATCTGCTGCATTTGTAATGTTGATAATGATACCAGTCGTGAATGATGCCAAAATCCCGCCCTGCGTATCTTTACAATCGAGGGTGATCGATTTTGTTATCGTGACCGCACCAAATCCGCCCGGATCGAGGCAATTGATCTCGCCGTTGGTCGCCGTTTTAGAGATCGCACCTGCAAAGGTTTTGCATGGAGCTGTCCGGCTGCACGGATTAACATCGTCGCCGACACCGGAAATCCATGTGCGGGTCGCCTGTGCTTCGGCAAAGATCGAAGCCGAAACTAGAAAAATGGAAATGCCAACGATACGAATGAGAAGTTTGTGGTTCATAATGGTCTCCTATAACGCTGAGAATCACTTTTACGATCGATATGTGCCGAATGGGCGCTATTGTATTACACCTCGAAAACTTTTTCTATGCAAAATACACGGGCCGTGCTCGCGTAATGCTTCGAAATGCGATGCGGCTCCGTAGCCTTTGTGGCCATCAAATCCATATTGAGGGTATTCGAGGGCGTGTTCGACCATCAGAGCGTCCCTATAGGTTTTTGCAATTATTGACGCGGCCGCGATCGATGCTGAGATAGTATCGCCCTTGATTATTGCCTTTTGCGGCAGGTTTGACTGTTTTAGATGGAGTGCGTCAATAAGTAGGAAATCGGCCGGTGCCGATAACGACGCGATGGCTAGGAGCATCGCTTTTTTTGTCGCTTCCAGGATATTGATGCGGTCGATCTCGTCGGCCTCGACCTGGCCGATGGCATAGGCGATAGCGGAATCTTTAAGCGCCGCGGCAATTTCCTCGCGAGCCTTTGCCGTAAGCTTTTTTGAGTCGTTCAAACCCTTGGGGAGTTTGCGGTCGAGGTCGAGGATACATGCCCCGGCGACCACCGGACCGGCGAGACACCCTCGGCCGACCTCATCAAGACCGGCGATCAAACCAAACCCTGCATCGCGAGCCTGTTGCTCAAATACGATACCAATGCCCGAAACGTATAGATCCTGGAACAGCGAAACGCGGGAGCCGGTCTCATCCTCAATGAATGGATCCGGTCTCTCCGCGTTTTGCACTTGATTAGCTCCTAAGTTTTTAGCTCGACTGCTTTTTAGCCCGTGTATCGCGTTCCTTGATACGGGCTGCTTTACCACGCAGATCGCGTAGATAGTAAAGCTTGGCACGACGCACCTTACCACGACGGATAACGTCGATGTGGTCGATTACCGTCGCGTGCAGCGGAAAGATACGTTCGACGCCGACGCTAAAGCTGACCTTACGGACAGTTATAGTTTCGCGGACGCCGCCATGCTTGCGGGCGATACAGATGCCCTCGAAAGCCTGAAGACGCTCTTTGTTGCCTTCTTTAATACGGACGTGTACGCGAAGCGTGTCGCCCGGTTGAAATGCCGGAATATTTTCTTTAACTTGTGTGTTTTCAACACTATCTAGTCTGTTCATTTTAATGTCGGCCAGAGGTCAATCCCGTTGGTGCGGGACTCACATATCACCATTTTCTCCTATTAATAGGTCCTTACGGACCGATCTTGTTTTTTCGAGCGCCTTTTCATGACGCCATTTTTCGATCTCGGCATGATTGCCGTTCAATAAAACCTCGGGAACTTTCATCCCTCTAAATTCTGCCGGCCGCGTATAGTGCGGGCAATCGAGCAAGCCGTCGGAAAACGAATCATTTTCGGCCGACGTATCGCTACCCAGAGCACCCGGCAAAAGCCTGACAAGCGAATCGACAAATACCGCCGCCGCCGGTTCGCCGCCCGATAGCACATAGTCGCCGATCGAGATCTCGTCGGTTACGAGAGCCTCAGTGACTCGCTCGTCAACGCCCTCGTAACGGCCGCATATCATAACGATATGCTTTGCGTCGTCGGCAAAACTTTGAGCGTCGGCCTGTTTGAGCGGCTTGCCCTGCGGTGTTAGCAAGACAACGCGTGTCCCCGCCGGATATAGCCCTCGATCACTCGTGCCAGTCAAATTTTCAATTGCGGCGAATAACGGTTCTACCTTTAGGACCATCCCGTCGCCGCCGCCAAATGGCCGGTCATCGACCATCTTGTGCTTATCCGTCGCATATTCGCGGATGTCGTGAACGTTGATCTCGACGATCTCAGCGAGCTTTGCACGGCGGATAATTCCAAATTCAAAGATCGAGTCAAAATACTCCGGGAAAATTGTTAAGACATCAATTTTCACCTAAAACTCCAACAACCCTTCGGGCGGATCGATAAGGATAATGCCGTTCTCGATATCGACCTCGGTGCAGATCGCCTCGGCAAAGGGTATCAAATACTCTTTTTCACCATCGACGACCAGTATCTCGGTTGCACCGGTCCGCATCAGTTCACGGACTTTGCCGATCTCTTCGCCCGAGACGGTCACTACGCGGCAGCCTGCTAGTTGCCAATCGAAATACTCGCCCTCGTCCAGCTCGACCGCATCGGATTCGGAAACGCATATCTCAGCATTGCGGAGCGTTTCTCCATCCTCGATCGAATTGATCCCGGCGAATTTGAGCACCATCCGTCCTGACTGGAACCAATGGTTTTCAAGCGTTAACTCGCGTCGGCTGTCATTCGGCATAACCGCGATGACCGTTTTCAGGCCGTCAAATCGTTCGGGGAAATCCGTCAGGATATCGGCGATAACTTCGCCTTTGAGCCCGCGCGGCTTTGCTATCCTTGCGACTGCGACGAGATCGCTCACTAGTCTTCGACCAGATCAAGATGAAAACGCTTGCCGTGCTTTTGCCCGGCGGCGAACAGAATGCTGCGGATCGCTTTGACCGTGCGGCCCTCGCGGCCGATGACGCGGCCCATATCGCTATCAGCGACGCGAACCTCAATGCGGACGGTTTTGCCATCCTCAAATTCGGTCACCTCGACAGCGTCGGGTTCACCGACCAGCGATCTGACGATCTTTTCTACAGCTTCTCTCATCTTGTTTGAGCGATCAGCCTAGGCTTTCTCAGCCGACTCTGCCTCAGCAGCTTCTTCGGTTGTTTCAGCGGCCGGTTCTACCTCAACAGCTTCGGTTGCCTCGGCTTCTACTACCGGAGCAGCTTCTGCTTCGACTGGTGCGGCCCCGGCTTCGACAGCTTCGGTCGTTTCAGCTTCAACAGCAGCTGCAGCCTCGGCCTCGACGGCTTCAGTTGCTTCAGCTTCGACTGCCGGAGCAGCGTCAGCCTCAACGGCCTCGGTCTCAGCCGGAGCTTCGGCAACTTCGGCCTCAGCGGCGGCATTTGCAGCAGCCTCAGCAGCTTCAGCCGCAGCGGCCGCAGCAGCAACCTTTTCAGCCTCTGCTCTTTCAGCAGCGAGTTTTTCGTTCTCTGCTTTCTTAGCGGCTGCTCTTTCGGCTTCGGCGGCGGCCTTTTTCTCGGCACGGGCCTGCAGCATTGCCGCACGCTCTTCTTCCGTCTGTACCGGATTGTTTTTGATCAGGCTTGCTACCGTCTCGGTCGGCTGTGCGCCGACACCGATCCAGTATTGGATGCGGTCATGGTTGAGCTTTACATCCGCCGGATCCTGCATCGGATCGTATGTTCCGACGTTTTCCAGGTATTTGCCGTCACGCTTAGAGCGTTTTTCCTTAACTACGACGCGATAAAAGGGATTCTTTTTCGCACCCATTCTCATTAAACTAATTGCTAACATAATTTTCGTATCGAGAGGTTGAGGCTCTTATTTTAAGAACATCAACGTCGTTTTTTGTGCCTCTTTTTCTTTCTTAAATTGCTACGTGTCGAGCCGTTAGACTCGTCGTCAAATTGATCTGCGGAACCTCCGCCAAGCATTCCCATTGGGCTGCCACCACCGAGCATACCGCCCAGTCCGCCGGCCAAACCGCCCGCCATTTTCTTTGCCATGCCGCCAAACAGGCCGCCGCGATTCATCTGGGCCATCATCTTTTTCATCTGCTCGTACTGACGCAAAAGCTGGTTGACCTCGGCGATGGTCGAACCCGAACCGCCCGCTATGCGAGTCTTTCGGCTCGCGTCTAAAACCTTGTGATTATTGCGTTCCTGCCGCGTCATCGAATCGATGATCGCCTCGGTCCGTTTCATCTGATGATCTACGACGGCTGATTGCTCATCGCTGATCTGCATCCCGCCGGTCATCTGTTCCGGCAGCATTTTCATCAGCTTAGACATCGAGCCAAGCTTTTTGAACTGTCCGAGCTGATTGCGAAAATCTTCGAGCGAAAACTGATTCGTCGTCATTTTCCGCAGTTGCTCTTGGGCCTCTTCTTCGTTGATCTTGCCCTGAACTTCCTCGATGAGAGTCAGGACATCGCCCATGCCTAATATTCGCTGGGCGATACGATCAGGATAAAAAGGCTCGATCGCGTCGTATTTTTCGCCGACGCCGACAAACTTAACGGGCTGGCCGATGACCTGCTTGATCGAGAGAGCCGCACCGCCGCGGGCGTCGCCGTCCATCTTGGTCAGAACAACGCCGGTGATGCCGACACGCTCGTGAAAAACCTGTGCCGAATTGACCGCGTCCTGGCCGGTCATCGCATCGGCGACAAACAAAACCTCGATCGGCTTTGTCTCGGCCTTGATCTGCTCGAGCTCGACCATCAGGTCGTCGTCGATGTGCAGACGGCCGGCGGTGTCGATCATCAGTGTGTCAAAGCCAAATTCGTTGGCGTGTTTGACCGCACCCTTGACGAGCGTCAGCGGGTCGTTGGAATCTTTGCCCTCGTAAACGGCTACGTTCACGGCGTTTGCGACAACCTTAAGCTGTTCGCGGGCGGCGGGACGGTAAACGTCGACCGACACGAGCAAAGGCTTGCGTTCCTGATTGTCCGCGAGCCAACGCGAGATCTTACCGGTCGAGGTGGTTTTACCCGAACCCTGCAAACCGACGATCATCACGACGTTCGGCGTTTGCTTGGTAAAAACAAGCCGCGAAGACGTACCGCCCATCAGCTCGGCAAGCTCGTCATAGACGATCTTAACGACCTGTTCGTGCGGTTTTAGGCCGTTCCAGACCTCTTCGCCCTCGGCCTTTACGCGTACCGATTCGACAAAATCTTTGGCGACTTTGTAGTTAACATCCGCCTCTAACAAGGCCATCCGAATCTCGCGTAACGCCACGTCCACGTGCTCGGGCGTCAGCTTGCCCTGCCCGCGAAGATTTCGCAGTGTTAATTTGAGTTTGTCGGATAACGATTCAAACATATAGAGACAGTTCGGCTACAATAGTCGAAACTATAAATACTAGTGTTTCAGAGGTTAAGTGTCAAGATTTGCGCCTACGAAAGTACGCGCTCAAGCGCCGTAAACACGGCGCTTGGGGTTACTGAGAGGATACATTTCGGCGCGCCGAAAACCTCGCACGTATAGCCCGGGCAAGGCTGGCAGGGAAGCGGTTCGAAAACGATCTCATTAGGTGCATCGGTCCACGGACGCCAGTGGTTGCGGTTTGACGAGCCAAAGACCACCACCGAAGGTGTCCCGACCGCCGCCGCGATGTGTGCAATGCCCGAATCGTTGCCGACAAAAACCTTTGCTTTTGAAGCTAAAGCGGTTATCTCGGGCAGGGTTAGGTCGTCGAATATTGTGATGGGAACATTTAAGTACGCTGTTTTCGGCTTTTGACGCGATCGCAATAATATTTAGCCCTTTTTCGCTAAGGAATTCGGCAGTTCTTGCAAAATTCTCGGTTGGCCATTGTTTTGTAAAGAACGCACTTGTCGGATGCAAAAGTGCATAGTTGCCACGTCCGTGCCACTCGCTTACGCGAGCGGTTCGGCCTTTTTCGGTAACGACGAGCCGGGTTTTTGGCCGATCTTCGACGGGGACGCCGACGAAACCTACTAGTGCCAGTTGCTGTTCTGCGGAGTGCGTGGTTTCCTGACCCCAATAATCGAGTGCGGATGACAGTAAATGATTGTAAAGAAAAGGGTATTGATAGCTGGCGGCACCGACGCGGTGTTGGGCTCCGGTTGCTCTGACAAACATTGTTGCTGTAGTTCCGCCGTGGAGGTTAAATGCCACGTCGTACTTCCGTCTGCGAAGCTCAATTGCAGTTTTTACACGTTCTGTGGTGCTTTTTTCCACCGTTGCTTCGGTTACAAGCATGACGGGGATGTCGTCGCGGATCGGATAAACCAGAGAGCACTCAGGGTTTACGCACTTGAGACGGGTCTGCTCGTCGTCGATCTTGACCTCAGACTTGCATTGAGGACAACGGAGGATTTCGAGTAATTGGGGATTAATGGGCATGATTTTCAATCATAAAGTAAAAAGTAAAAAGGCAAAAGGCAAAACAGGATGTTACTCCTATTTTGCCGTTTTACTTTTGCCTTTTAACTTAGGCCGCTTCGGTCTTTGTTCCGCATTCGGGGCAGAATTTTGCACCCGGGGCGAGTTCGTGCTGGCAGCCGGCACATTTTGCTTTTTCCTGTGTCGAACCGCACTCGGAGCAGAATTTTGCTCCTTCGCGAAGTGTTGCGTTGCATTTTACGCACGGGACCTGAGCGATCTCCATCTTGCCGCCGCATTCGGCACAAAATTTTACTCCGGCTGCGTTAGCTTTGTTACACGTCGGACATGCAACGGTCGCTGATGACGCACCGGCGGCTCCGCCTGAGGTACTTGCCTGCGGCCCGGCACCAAAGGCACCTGCCATCTGGTTGCCGACGGCAAAGCCAGCGCCGAGACCAGCACCGAGTCCTGCACCTCCGCCCTCGTTTTGAGCAGCGTCACGCAGAGCGTCGGCGGCTTGGAATTTCATGTAATTATCGACATTTCCGAGAGCACCCATGGCGGCACGACGGTTGATCGCGTCCTGGACCTCTTCGGGAACGCTGACGTTTTCGACGTAAAATTTGGTGACCTCAAGCCCGTAGCCCTTAAAATCTTCGTTGATCTGGCCGCGGATCTTTTCGCCGAGCTCTTTATACTGCGATGCGAGTTCGATCGCAGGTATTTTCAGCTCACCAAGCGAATCTGAAAATTCGGTGACGATCGCCCGCTTGAGCTGGCCCTCGATATCGTCGGTGCTAAATTGAGCGTTGGTACCCGCGATCTCCTTGATAAAATCACCGGGCGATGCCACTCGCAGGCTGTATGCACCAAAAGCACGAAGCTGGACCATGCCAAAATCGGCATCGCGGAGCATGATCGGGTTAGACGTGCCCCATTTCATGTCCGTAAACTGTTTGGTATTAACGAAATAGACCTCTGATTTGAAAGGCGAGTTGAAGCCAAATTTCCACGCGCCGAGTTTTGACAGGATCGGCGTGTTGCCGCCATCGATCTCATATTTACCGGGCGTAAAGACGTCGCCGATCTGGCCCTCAAAGACAAAAACGGCTGCTTGTGATTCGCGAACGATCAGCTGCGCTCCATTTTTGATCTCTTGTCCGGCGACCGGAAAGCGATAGACCAGCGTGTCCTGGCTGTCGTCAAGCCACTCGATGACCTCAATAAACTGGTTCATCGCGGCGTCTTTTATCTTGTCAATAATGCTCATTTATAGATCTCCTTTATCAGTAACCCTTAACGATAAAATATGCCATAAAGTTGCGCAAATTGGAAGTTTTATCGATGTTCGATGTTGGGTAATTTTAGTAAGAAAAGCATGGTGATCATTACCACGCCGCCCGATATGTCCAGCATAACGTCTTGGATAGAACCGGTTCGTGAGATCTCAAAACTCTGGTGAAACTCGTCGATCGCGGCGATGCCTGTGACGAGTAAGAGCGGTAAGATGTAACGCCATTTGTGCAGACGAACCGTTGCGGATATCGAAAGTGCCCGGACGGCGAAAAAAGCGAGAACGGCGTATTCGGTAAAGTGGGCGGCTTTGCGAATGTAGCTGTGGTAGATGATGAGGGTTTGCTCAGGTGCGGCGGGAAACAGAAACTCGACCAGCGGCCTGATAAAACGGGACGTCTGCGACATCGAGCCCATGTCGCTCGATAGATAAAATATGACGGCTATCCAAAAAACGACCGGCGCGTACTGCCATAGCATCACGCGCCGGTCGAACGTAAAATTAGTTGTCACCTAACTATTGCGGCAGATTGCCCATTGAGAAGCTCGCTCCGCCGCCGACGATCATCAGGATGAAACCGGCGATCGTAACCAACATCGGCACTAGGCCCTGTTTTTTGACAAAGTAAAAAATGATGCCGCCGAGGGGCTGACAGAAAAAATTGACTAGGCCCCAGATGACCTTGTCCGCTGTATCCTTGCCTGTCTGTACCGCTGTAACGATAAGCCAGATCATTCCTACCAAAAAGACCACATAACCTAAGATCGCAATCATTGATTTGCCTCCGAAAAAGTAAGTTTAAGTTGAATTGGAAAAATCAAACCAAGAATATACGAGATTGGGGTGTAAAGTCCAACGTAAAAAGCCCAAAGTCGCATGAAAAAACGACTTTGGGCTTTGGGGTAATTTCTTACTGTATAGACTAAGCGGCGGCCGCTCCCGAAACCACTTCGATAATCTCTTTAGTGATCGCGGCTTGCCGGATCCGGTTCATATTTAGGGTCAAAGTATCGATCAGCTCACCGGCATTTTTCGACGCCGAATCCATAGCCGTCATACGCGAACCTTGTTCAGAGGCGACCGATTCGAGCATGCCTTTGTAGATCTGCGTCTCGATCTGTTTTGGCAGCAAACGGCCAAAGATCTCGGCGGCGGGCTGCTCATAGATATACTCTGACTCGACGCCGGTCGATTCGCCATCAGTATCGGGAGCGGTCCGCTGGATCGGCAGGACCTGTTCGATGACGGGTTTTTGCGAGAGGACGGTCTTAAATTCGGTATAGACGATAAAGACCTTGTCGATCGTCGTGTCTTCGGTAAATGTTGCGATCACTTTGTTTGCGATCTCGACCGCGTCGGCGTGGACGACCTGGCCGGAACCTGTCAGCCCGATGTATTCCTCGGTAAACTCGACCGCACGGCGTTTGAAAAAGTCGCGGCCCTTGCGTCCGACCGGGATCATCGTGGACTGTTTGCCTTCGTTTTCTTTCAGAAAAGCCTGTGTGGCTTTGATGACGTTGGCGTTAAACGCACCGGCGAGTCCCTTATCGGCACTGACCAGCACGACCAAATATTTATCATCACCACGCTCGTCGAGCAGCGGATGCGATATCTCGCCCGCAAGCTTTCCGCTCAGGTCACCGAGGACCTGACTCATCTTACCCGCAAACGGGCGCGATGCCGTCACGCGGTCCTGCGCGCGTTTGAGCTTAGCCGCGGCGACCATCTTCATCGCTTTGGTGATCTGTTGTGTGTTTTTGACCGACTTAATCCGTCGGCGCATGTCTAACAAACTAGCCATTTTTTTAGTGACAAGTGACAAGTGACGAGTGACAAGTAAAACCTGTCACCTGTGACCGTTCACTGTTTACGCCGCTGCTGTTGCAGCCGTTGCCCAGCGCGTAGCTTTGAAATCTTCGACAGCCTCTTTCATCATCGCTTTGAGGTCGTCGTCGATCGATTTTTTGTCGCGGAGCGTGTTCAAAACTGCCGGATGGGCTTCTTCGGCAAATTTGGTCAGCTCTTCTTCGAATCGTTTGAGATCCGTGATCTCGACATCGTCTGCCAGGCCGTTGCTTACCGTCCAGATGATCAGCACCTGTTCGATAACGTCCATCGGCACGTACTGGGGCTGCTTGAGGATCTCGGTCAGGCGTTTGCCGCGTTCGAGCTGTTGCTGCGTCGATTTATCGAGGTCCGAACCAAACTGAGCAAAAGCCGCCAGCTCGCGAAACTGTGCAAGGTCGATACGCAGTGTACCGGCGACCTGCTTCATGGCTTTGATCTGAGCCGAACCGCCCACACGCGAAACTGAGTTACCCACGTTGATAGCGGGACGCACGCCTGAGTTAAAGAGGTCTGACTCAAGGAAGATCTGTCCGTCCGTGATCGAGATCACGTTGGTCGGAATGTACGCCGAGATATCGCCGGCCTGTGTCTCGATGATCGGCAAGCTGGTAAGCGAACCGCCGCCCTGCTTGTCTGACATCTTTGCCGCACGTTCGAGCAGGCGTGAGTGTAGATAGAAAACGTCGCCGGGATATGCTTCGCGGCCCGGAGGACGGCGGAGCAGCAAAGAAATTTCGCGGTATGCAGCGGCCTGTTTCGAAAGATCATCGTAGATCGTAAGAGCATGACGGCCGTTGTCGCGGAAATATTCGCCCATCGCACAACCCGAATACGGAGCCAAAAACTGCATGGCTGCGGGGTCGGACGCCGAGGCGTTAACGATGATGGTGTAATCCATCGCACCAAATTCCTCAAGCTTTTGACGAACCTGAGCAACTGTCGAGGCTTTTTGCCCGATGGCGACATAGACGCAGATAACGTCTTTGCCTTTTTGGTTGATGATCGTGTCGATCGCGACAGCGGTTTTACCCGTCTGGCGGTCGCCGATGATCAGCTCACGCTGTCCGCGGCCGATCGGCACCATCGAGTCGATAGCTTTAAGGCCGGTCTGGAGCGGCTCTTTCACCGGCTGACGATCGATAATTCCGGGTGCGATCTTTTCGACCGGATTGTACGTTTCGGTAATGATCTCGCCCTTACCGTCGATCGGGTTGCCGAGAGCATCGACCACGCGGCCGATCATCGCGTCGCCCACCGGCACGCTCATGATGCGTTTGGTACGCTTGGCTTCGTCGCCCTCTTTGATCTTTTGAAAATCGCCGAACAGCACGCAGCCGACCTTGTCTTCTTCAAGGTTAAGGGCCAGGCCGCGAACGCCGTAGGGAAATTCGAGCAGCTCGCCGGCCATGACCTTTTCCAGGCCATAGATCTCGGCGATACCGTCACCGACCTTGATGACCGTGCCGACCTCGTCGACCGTCATGCTGGCGTCAAAATTATTGATCTGAGCACGAATTATCTCGTTTATTTCGTTAGCTTTGATTGATTCCATATCACTATCCGTTAACAAGTTGTTCTCTTAAATTCTCTAACTTAGTTTTGACAGAGCCGTCGTACACGGTCGAACCGATGCGGGTGACGACACCGCCGATAATATCTTTATTAATTGCGAAACTAATGTTGACCTTTTTACCGGTCAGCTTTTCAAGATTTGATTGAAACTCGGTGCGCTCGTTTTCCGGCAGCTCGCGGGCCGAAACGATCTCGGCGGTTACGACACCGCTACGTTCTTGCAGGACCGCATCAAAACGCTCATTGATCTCACCGATCTCGGTCAGACGGCCGTTTTGCAGCAATACGCGGAGGAAATTTGCCGTCGCCTGCGTAGGTTTGGTGCGTGCGATCAGATCCTCAAGCACCCGTTCCTTGCCCATGTGGGCGATGGCCGGGTTGCTAAAAACTGTCTGCAGCTCTTCGCTGTTGCGAAAAAGCTCGGTCCAACCGGCAAGCTCGCCTTTGACGGCGTCTGTCTGACCGGTTTCGAGGACAACATCGGCTAGTGCGGTGGAATATCGGCGGGCGATCGTCTCTCTGCTCATATTAGTTTAGCCCTCCGATCTCGCTGATGCTGCCCTTTATGAGCTTAGCGTCAACATTGCCGTCGATCTGCGCACGAAGTTTTTTCTCCGCAAGCTCAATGGTCGCGTTGGCAGACAAGCGGCGGAGCTCAGCGTACGACTGCTTAGAAAGCCTCGCAAGCTCGCCCTCGGTCTGCTGGCGGAGCCGCTCGACCTCGATCTTGGTCTGGTCGGCAAGGCGTTTCTTTTCAAAAGCGGCCTCGTCCTTGGCTTTTGCCAAAATGTCGGTTTTTTCGGTTTCGAGCTGTGACAGGCGGGCTTCGATAGATGTCAGTTTCGCGAGAGCGTCCTGTTTTTCGGCTTCGGCTTTGATCAACTCAGCACGGATCTCTTCGCGTTTTGCCTTAAAAGCTGCACCCAAAGGTTTTTTGAGGACATAGACCATCAGCGCGATAAAGATCGCGAGGTTGATAAATTTCCACGCCTCAAAGCCCGGAATATTGAGATATTCGTTGTAAAAGTGCGTAAAAGCGCTCTCTTTTCCAGCAGGGCCGCCGGCTAAAAGAAAGGCAAAATTGGATATAAACGCTAACATAAAAACTTAGCCCTTCAGGATATTCGCGGCGATCTGGTCGGCGATCTTTTCGGCATCGGTGTCGATGGCCGCACGGGCCTCAGCGGCCTCTTTTTCAAGCTCAGCCTTGCCGTTGTCAAACATGCCGGCGGTCTCGGTTTTAGCTTCGGCGAGTTTTTGCTCGCGTGCCGCGATCGCTTTTTTCTGTTCTTTTTCGATCAGCTCGTAACCCTTAGTACGCGCGTCGAGCAATTCGCTCGTGTATCGCGACTCTTTTTGGCCGACATCGCTCAGGATCTTTTCGGCCTCAGACGAATGCCCGCCTTTGTTCTTTTCGCGAGCTTCTATGATGCGGTTGATCGGTTTGTAAAACGTACGGTTGAGCACCCATATCATCAGCAAAATGATGCCGATATGGATAAATATCGTCCCGTCCGGGAAAAGCTGAATTGATTCGGCAAAGGCCAGCAAATGCATAATCTTGATCGTCCGTATTTACGGATGGAAACAGCACGAAATCCGCCTGATTCTCAAAAGATATAAGAGTATCACGCGCCCTTTTTAAGGGTCAAGGACGCGCCGCAAGCGCTTGTCGTTCGTGGTTGGTTTTTAAAGTTTTGCCGCTGTGCTACAGTTTTCATCAACAAAGCCCGATGACAGCCGCACACAAAAACGAAAAGATACGCGCACCGCGAAACCGCACACTAGAGGTCGGTGAAAACGAGGTCGCGGCTTTGCGTTCAAAGCTGATCGTCGATGATGGGTCTGCGGAGTTGTCAGATGTGCGAAATAAGATCGTCTGCGGCGATGCATTTAGTGTTTTGGAGCGTTTGCCAAAGGCGAGCTTTGACCTGCTCTTTGCCGATCCGCCTTATAACCTGACAAAATCGTTTGGTACGGAAAAATTTAGCGAATGTTCGTCAGACGAATACGAAGAATGGCTCGACCCTTGGTTACTGCTTTGTTTGTCGCTGCTCAAGCCGACGGCGAGCGTTTATATATGTGGCGATTGGCGCTCATCAGCGGCGATACAGCGTGCGGGGTCGCGGCATTTCACGCTTCGCAACCGGATAACGTGGGAACGCGAAAAGGGACGCGGGGCAAAGGCAAACTGGAAAAACTCGGCTGAGGATATTTGGTTTTTTACCGTTTCAGACGAATTTACATTTAATCTCGACGCCGTAAAACAGCGCCGCCGCGTGATCGCACCGTATCGTGACAATGGCGAGCCAAAAGACTGGACCGAGACGAGCGAAGGAAATTTTCGCGATACACACCCGTCAAATATCTGGACCGACATCAGCGTTCCCTTTTGGTCGATGCCTGAGAATACTGATCACCCGACGCAAAAGCCGGAAAAGCTGCTGGCAAAGATCATCCTTGCGAGCACGAACGACGGTGAAATAATCCTCGACCCGTTTGCTGGAAGTGGAACAACCGCCGTTGCCGCAAAGAAACTCAACCGTGATTTTGTCGCGATCGAATCCGACGAACAATATTGTTTGCTCGCCCAAAAACGTTTGGAGCTTGCAGATACGGATAGATCAATTCAAGGTTTTGCCGACGGTGTGTTTTGGGATAGAAATTCGGGGCAGAACCGTCCGCGTTAGCGAGGAGCAAAGTCCAATCAGACGTATTCGATTACTGATTCGTGCCCTTGCTCGCAAGCGGTTCTGCCTTTGTGCCATCTGTGGATAATATACTTATATGAAAGTAGCAACCTGGAATGTAAATTCGATCCGTCTGCGGCTCGAATCGATGCTTGAGTGGCAGAAAAGCACCGGTACGGATGTTTTGTGCGTGCAGGAAACAAAGGTCGTTGACGCAGATTTTCCGTTGCAGCCGATCATAGACGCGGGCTATCACGTGGCATTTTTTGGCCAGAAATCTTACAACGGCGTGGCGATCATTTCTAAACACGAGATCGAGGATGTGCAGAAAGGCTTTGTCGATGACGATGACGAGCAGCCAAAACGTTTGATCGCCGCGACGGTCAAAGGCGTTCGTATCGTCAACACTTACATCCCAAACGGAACGGAGCTGTGGACGGACAAATTTACCTTTAAGCTCGATTGGCTGCAGCGGCTGAGAAAGATGTTTGACGACGACTGTGACCTAAACAAAGACGTGCTTTTATGCGGTGATTTTAACGTCGCTCCCGACGAACTAGACGTTTGGAGTGTCCCGGCATGGCAGGGCAAGCTGCATTTTTCAAAACCCGAACGAGCCGCCATCCATCACGTCAAACAATGGGGCTTTGTCGATGTATTTCGCCAGCTGAACGGCGATCTGCAAGAGTTTTCATGGTGGAACTATCGCGAAGGCTCTTGGCAGCGTAACCAGGGCCTGCGCATCGACCATATTTGGGTATCGCCCGCTCTAGCCGCAAAATGCACAGGCTGCTGGATCGACAAAGAACCGCGCGGCGGCGAAAAACCGTCGGACCACACTCCGGTGGTCGCGGAATTTAGCTTGTAGAATTTACACATGAAAGGAAAACTCGTAGTTCGCGTCATCGCATTCATCGCTGTTGCACTTTTGCTCGTATTGATAGGCGGGATAGGATTTGTGTATCTAGCCCCCGAAACCGCGACGCATACGTTTCTTGCGATCGAGCGAAAACAAGCGGGACTCGAACGAAAAGAGATCGACCTTGCGGACGGGACGCACTACGTTTATCTCGAGGGCGGGACGGGCGAACCGCTAATGTTACTGCATGGGTTTGGCGCGAATAAGGACAGTTTTGCGCGGGCATCCCGTTATCTCACAAGCCGTTATCGCGTGATCGTGCCGGATCATATTGGATTTGGCGAGTCGTCACACCCACCGGACGCAGATTATTCTCCGATCGCCCAGGCCGAGCGGCTGCATGCTCTTGCTAAGGCGCTCGGTATTTCAAACGTACATCTAGGCGGCAATTCGATGGGCGGACATATCGCGATGTCCTACGCAGCACTCTACCCTGCTGAGGTTAAGAGTTTGTGGTTGCTCGATCCGGGGGGTATTTGGACGGCTCCCAAAAGTGAGCTAAGACAGATCATCGACGAAACGGGCCAAAATCCACTGATAGTGCGGAACGAAGAAGATTTTGCTGCACTTTTAACAATGGTGATGACCAAGCGCCCATTTATTCCTAAGCCGATAATCAATGTCATGGCCCAGGAACGAATAAAAAATTATGAATTGGAAAAGCGAATATTCGGCCAGATAACGAGCGACTCGATCGAAGAACGGATAAAGGGACTCGCGACCCCCTCGCTGATCGTTTGGGGCGATCAAGACCGGTTGATCAATGTCGCAACCACGGAGATCCTGCATGGCCTATTGCCAAACTCAAAGGTCATCATTATGCAGGGAATTGGCCACGTGCCGATGGTCGAGATGCCGCAAGAGAGTGCTGATGACTATCTACGGTTTCGAGCGACTTTATCCAATTAGTTTAGTCGCGAGATCACTTCTATTACGTCGCTCAGGGGTCTAAGGCTTGATATTTGAGGCTATTCTATCGCACAAAAAATTGATATACTGCCAATCTGTTAGGAAATGGATATCAGAAAAGCATTTTTAATATTCTGTGGCACAGTCTGTGTCGGACTCGGCATTTTGGGCATGTTTTTGCCGTTGATGCCGACGACGGTCTTTCTGCTAATGGCGGCATATTGTTATTCGCGTAGCTCCGATAGGTTTCACGATTGGCTCTTAAATAACCGCTGGCTTGGCAGATACATCAAAAACTACAAATCAGGCGACGGGATCTCGGTCAGGCAAAAGCCACTACGATCGCGATACTTTGGGCTTCGATCGGATTTAGCATTTGGTTTGTCGCAGCTTCGTTTTGGCCGACGCTTTTCTTAGCTGCCGTCCTTATCGGCGTTACCATCCACCTACTTTGGATCAAAACCGCTCGCGCCAGTGAACCGGCCGCAACGCAGATCGCACCGATCGAAAAAGCCTAAAGTTAATTACCTCTTCAGTAATTCCCTTACTCTTTTTGCAAGCTGTGGGAGCAGCATTGTCGTTTTTATGATCGAACCGCTTGCAAACGTGGTCGTCATCTTGCGAAATGTTTCGACGGCAGTCGCGGAATATGGCATCCACCAAGCGTCGGGCATTAGTGCGAGTTTGTTTGTGTGGATATGCTGCGGTTGGACGAGTTCCATCAACCCCTCGCGGCCATGCGTGCGGCCCCGGCCCGAATTCTTAAATCCACCCCAAGGCGTTTGGCCGATGCCGTGTGTGTAGAGGACCTCGTTAATGCAGACCGAGCCGGCCTCGATCTTTTCCGCAACGCGTTTACCCTTTGCACGGTCGCGAGTCCACACGCTTGCGGTTAAGCCAAATTCACTGTCGTTCGCCAGACGGATCGCCTCTTCTTCGGTCGTAAATGTCGCGATCGGCAGCGTCGGGCCAAACGTTTCCTCTTGCATCGCACGCATGTCGTTGTGGGCACCGGTGATAACTGTCGGCTCGTAGAACAGGCCTTCAAGAGCAGGGTTTCGGCGGCCTCCGGTTTCGATCTTGGCTCCCGCCGCACGGAAATCTTCGACGTGGTCCTCGACGATCTGTATCTGTCGTTCGGAGGACATAGCACCGATGGATGTCGTTTCTTTATCGCCCGTGTCTTGTTGTAGAGCTAGCGTTTTCTCGACTATCTTACGGGTCAATTCCTCAGCCGCAGCTTCCTGAACATAAAGCCGTTCGACGGACGAGCAAGACTGGCCCGCGTTGCAAAATGCACCCCAGACGGCGGCTTCGATGCGAGTTCGAGGTTGGCGTCGGCGAAAACGATCATCGGGTCTTTGCCGCCGAGTTCTAACACGACGGATGTCAGGTTTTTTGCCGCAGCGGCCGCGATTTTTTTACCCGTGGCGACCGATCCCGTAAACATTATCTTGTCAGGTGCCGATTCGACCAGAGCCGCACCCGTCACGCCGCGGCCGCTGACTATCTGGACGCAGTTTTCCGGCAAACCGGCTTTTTCAAATATCTCGCCGATCTTTAGGCCGATCATTGGCGTCAATTCGGATGGTTTGATAACGACCGTGTTCCCGGCCATTAGAGCCATTACGGCCTCGCCAAGCGGTATTGAAAACGGATAGTTCCAAGCCGGGATGATGCCGACCACCCCGAGCGGGTGATAGACGATCTTTGACGAGCGGCCCATCAGACCGTAAATGCCGATGCCGATCTTGTGGGGTTTTAGGAGTTTTTCAGTATTGCGTGCAAAATACTGCATCAGATCGAGCACCGGTGCGATCTCCATCGAGAACGCCTCAGCGACGGGCTTGCCCGATTCGTCTGAGATCAGACGCGCAATTGTTTCCTTATCCGCAAGCAACACCTCGCGGGCACGCATGATGTACGCGGCTCGCTCGCTAAACGATCTTTGTTTCCATCTTTGAAATGCCGCACGTCCGCGATCGACCGCAGCGGTTACATCGTCGGCAGATGTTTGGGCGACGCGCCCGACCTCGGCCCCTGTTGCCGGGTTATAGGAGACTATCTCGTCTGTTTGAACGGGTAGAACTGCACTCATATTTTTTTACCGCAGAGTCGCAGAGACAGTACGATTAGCTTTTTTCTGCGTCTCCGCGTCTCCGCGGTTCAAACCAACATCTTTTCAATTACCTTATTAGCCGCCTCGATCGCCTCGACGAGCTTTCCGGGCTCCGTGCCGCCGCCTTCGGCCATATCGGCTTTGCCGCCGCCTTTTCCGCCCACAATCGGAGCGATCTCGCGGATGATGTCTCCGGCCTTGACCTTGCCGGTCAGATCGTCGGAAACGCGGACGATGATGCCGACTTTGCCTTCGTCCGCGCGGCCTATGATGACAACTCCGGATTTTAGGCGTGCGAGCAAGGTGTCGGAAAGCTGTCGCGTGCCGTTGGCATCGAGGCCCTCGACCACCTTGCCTAGAACTTTGACGCCGTTTATTTCTTTTGTTTCGTCACCGCCGGACGCGGCTTCGCCGATGGCGCCAGTCGCGATCTTGAGCTTTAGCTCGTCCATTTCCTTGCGGGTCTTTTTGAGTTCGTCCTGCAAACGGACAATTGCGTTTGGCAGATTATCGCGCTGCGTATTTAAAGCCCCAAGCGAAGCGTCGATAAGCTTTTCGTCGTCGCGAAAACGCTCAAAAGCGTCAAAGCCCGTGATCGCACGGATGCGGCGAACACCGGAGGCGATCGCTTCGTCGGATATGATCTTAAAGGTACCGATGTCGCCGGTCGCACGGACGTGTGTTCCGCCGCAGAGCTCTTTGGAAAACACGCCGTCGCCGACGCTCAGCACGCGAACGTCGGCCCCATATTTCTCGCCAAACAGGGCCATCGCACCACCGGCCATCGCTTCTTCGATTGCCATGACGTTGGTATTAACGGGCTCGTTCTTAAGGATCTCGCGATTGACGAGATCCTCGACCTCGGCGATCTCGGTGTCGGTCAAGGGCTGATAATGCGTAAAATCGAACCGCAAAACATTTGGAGCGACAACCGAACCCCCCTGTTTTACATGCGTCCCTAAAACCTCACGCAAAGCCGCATGAACAAGATGCGTCGCGGTATGATTTCGCCGGGTGGCATCGCGTTTCTCGGCATCAACCGTCGCGGTGACGGTGTCGCTGACCTTTATCGAGCCTTTATCGACCGTCACCTTGTGAATAATAAGCCCCTGACAGGTGAATATGTATCGGCAACGGTCGCCGAAGCGTCGGTGCCGATCAATTTGCCTACATCGCCAACTTGACCGCCAGCCTCGGCGTAAAATGGTGTTTGGTCGAGAACAACGCTGCCTTGCGAGCCGGTATCGAGTGAATCAATTTGCGTATCACCATCAAGAATTGCAATGACTTTAGCATCGGTCAGATGCGTCGTGTCGTAGCCATGAAACTTGTTTGTGCCTACCTTTTCCAATATCTCGGCATAGATCGGCGATGGCTGTGATTTTCGCTCGGTTTTACCAATGTCGCCTTGGGATTGTAGTTCTTGCAAAGCAGTATCAAACCGATCGTTGAAATCGTCCTCTTCAAATTCGAGCCCTTTTTCTTCGAGATAGACGCGGATAAGGTCACGCGGCGTGCCGAATGTGTCGTAAAGTTTGCCGATCGACAGGAACAGATCGTCGTCCTTTGGCGTACTGGCGGAAATGCCAAGTTCATTGAGCTTTCCGAGTCCGACGGTTACGGTGTTTCCAAAGCGCTCTTCTTCGACCCGAACCATTTTGCCGATGAAATCCCGCTGCGTCTCAAGTTCGGGATAAGCGCCGCTCATTTTGCCGACGACGAAATCGCAGACTTTGTAAAAGAATAGTTCGTTTAGGCCGAGATGCTCGCGGCCGTGATAGATGGCGCGGCGCATTATCTTGCGGAGGACGTAGTTACGGCCTTCGTTACCCGGCAAAATGCCGTCGGCGATGGCAAACGCGGTCGAACGCGCGTGGTCGGCGATCACGCGGCAGGCAAATTGTTGAGAATCGGTCAATCCCTCGTACACACTCATTATTTTTATAATATATCAGGAATCAAGGCGGAAACACGACCGGTAGGGAGTGCGCCTGTTACACAATAGGAGACACACTCACTACCGGTCGTGTTTCTGCCAATTTTACCGACATCTAAATCGGAAAAGCGCACATCACAAGGCGGTTGACATAAATGTTGGAAACATTAAGAATCTAGCATATCGATCATTTACCGTGGAGAAAATAATTATGAATAAGCGTCTGTTTTCGATCGCATTGTCGGTCGGAGTGTTTATGACATTGGCGGTTGCGTCCGCGAGTGCTCAAAAGGTCGGCGGATATAAAGAAGTGTCGGCGTCGGATGCGGCGGTTCAGGCCGCGGCCGAATTTGCCGTTAATGCTCAGGCGGAAAAGTCGGAAAAAGAGATGTCGCTCGTCGATGTGATAAAAGCCGAGAGGCAGATCGTTGCGGGTTCAAATTACAGGCTTTGCCTAAAAGTCACTACGCAAGGCGAAGTGGACGAAGCCGACGCAACTCATTTTGTCCAGGTGGTCGTTTATGTTGACTTAAAAGGAAATCGTAAGCTGTCGAGCTGGGCTGCATCAGATTGCGGTGACGAGGACGGAGATCAATAAGAGCGAGGTATATATGAAAATAAATTTACGAACAGCATTTCTCCTCTCAGTTTTTACAGCTATTTTTGTCATGGCGGTTTCTGCCCAGCCAAATGGTTCGGGCGTGTATAAGACGGTCGACAAGCCAAACGAGGATGCGGGGGTGGGCCTTGCGGCTGATTTTGCGGTTAAGGAACAAGCATCGAGAGCGAAGGCAACGATCACCTTGAACACCGTCGTTAAAGCCTCAGACAAAGAGCCTAAACTTGGCGCGCGCGACTTTATGTTGTGTCTTGATACCAACGTCACCGGCAAACAAACTTACGTTCAGGCGATCGTGACGATGGACCAATATTCGAACCTAAAGCTCATGGGCTGGGCAAAATCTACCTGTGCTAAGGGTATATCCTCGGACGGTGCAGGAGGCTTTAAGCCCGACATGAAATATAAGCATGTCGAGAATGGCGACGGCGGGGCCGGTTTAGCTGCCGATTTTGCGGTCACTGCACAGGCGAAAAAGACAAAAGCGGTTATCACACCTGCTACGATCATTAAGGCAGAAGATCAGGAACCGGCGCTCGGGGCCCGCAATTTCAGGCTATGTCTCAAAACAACCGTCAACGGCAAAGCCACAACGGCCCAAACTTTAGTTACCGTCGATCAGTATTCAAATTACAAGCTCGTGAGTTGGACTGAGATGAAATGCGGTAACGACGCTGACGGCGAAGAGTTTAACCCGGTCGAAACTGGGTTTTATGCCGGGGTTGATCTGGCGGCGGATTGGGCTGTCGAAAAGCATTCAAAAGATACCAAAGTCCCCCACAAACTCGTTGAGATCCTGAAACGCGAGGAAAAGGGAATGTTTGCGGTGACCTATCGCATTTGTATGAAAGTCAGCGAGGAAAGGAAAACGCAAACCATCCAGGCGGTCGTTTCACGAGACCAGTATTCGAACCACAAACTCGTTAGCTGGGAACACTCGACCTGCACCAAATAATTGGCGAGTTAGCTGACGCCTTTTGCCCGGTCCCAGCTGCCCTGCATCTTGCGGAGCAGCACGATCTGGCCGCCGTGATGAGCGTTGTGGGCGTTGATATTTGATATCAGCGTCGCCCAAGACGCCGGGTTTGTTGCCGAGACAGGCTCATCAAATTTGCTGTCATCTGCGTTTTTAATTAAGTCGCGAAACTCGGTCATTACCGCATCGAGTTTCGCGACTTCTGCTTTCCAAGCCTCTTCGGTCGCGTCACCCGCCACAAAAGTCGCGTCATTATCATCCGCCGGATATTGATAATCCACGCCTTTAAACCGCTCGACATAGGCAAAATTATAATAATTCAGATGACTGACGATCTCCCAGATCGAGTTATCGACGCCACCGGGTTTCCACGCAGCATCCGCTGCCGTTACACCAGCAAGCGTATTTTTCAGCGCGACAAACCAGGTATTTTTGTCGTAACAGGCGTTGAATTGTTCTATTAAAATATCTTTCTTCATTCTTTCAGTGATCTATTCGTGCATTAGTGGCGACAGGGATTTATTTAGCCACGAATGCACGAATTGCTTTACCAGCCCGTATGAATTTTCCACCGATCAACAATCTGCCCGTTCTCGATCACATTATAATGCGAATGCTGGGCGGCGGTCATGCACGAGTGGTTTGCGAGTATGCGGACACGGTCGCCGACCTTGTAGCGGTCAAATACGTTGTTGTCTTCGGCGTGGATAGCGCCGTGTTCCTGCGATAGAGAACCGAGCCGCATACCTGTATCAACACCGTCGAGATCTAGGACGCGGCCATAGCCGCATGTATCGTCGAGATGCGTCGGCCCGCGATCTTTTGACATGGCAATACCGCCCGCGTCAATGACCAGTTTTCGCCGAGAAGCGTCGCGATGCACGACCGCCGCCAATACCGTCAATGCACAATCTTCAAACCCGCAGCTACCCAATGTCGCCTGATAGTTATCAAAAAAGATGTAATTTCCGGGCCGAACCTCGTCAATGCCGTCGAGATGGTCGATGTGATTTATCGTCGGCGTCGAACCGATGCTGACGGTCGGCACCTCGATACTCATACCGCGAAGCCTAGCCGCAAGCTCGACCATCACATCGCGTTCGTGACGGGCGACAGTCTTTATTTCCTCAACCGTTTTAACATCGTATGAATGTCCGGCGTGAGTGAGAATCCCGGCAAAATGCAGGTTTTTAGCGTCAGCGAGTTGTCGTGGAATATCGATAGCCTCGGCCGTATGCGGTTCGACGCCGACGCGGTGTGTGCCGCAATCGATCTTTACAAAAACGTCAAATTTTACTCCGGCTCGTCCGGCAGTCTCATCAAGCTGTTTTGCTGCTTCGGCATTGTCAGTAAGCAGGTTTAGTTTGACGCCATTACGAACAAACTCAACAGCCTCGTTAAACTTGCCGCGTTCGATCGGGACTGCGTATGTAATATCAGTAAACCCATTTTCCGAAAACACCCTCGCCTCCGCCAGCGTCGAAACCGTGATCGCACCGTTATGGCCCGCAGTTTGGATACCGGCCACCTCGATACATTTGTGAGTTTTAATGTGAGGCCGCAGACGAGCGCCGTTGCGGGTCGCAATGTCGCTTATCCGTGCTGCATTCCGTCGAACGCGTCCAATGTCGAGAATTAAAGAAGGTGTCTTAATTGTATTTAACTCAATCATCGATCTAAACGTAGCCTATTTCCTCATTGCCTTCCTAAGTCTTCGTCCAGACCTTTCGGATAGAAGTTTCCGAAACTTACGCGCCGTAACTAAGCTATTTAGTACTTTCAAAGACCTTCCATCATTAAATTTTACGATCACATAATTCTCTGACCACCAACGCCATGAATCTTTGACAACAACTGTTTCTACTCCAGTGATCTGATTATAAGCAAATACTTGTGGAGTTCCGTACCAAGTCTTAAACGAAATGAACTGGTCATGAAGTATTATCTGACGGGTAAGTTCTCTCACGGAGATGATTGATACCGGCACGAGCATGACCGAAATGGCAAACGCGTAACTCTGAAGCTCACCGTCAATTGGATAGAAAACACTAAAAAGCGAGATTGAGATCGATACTAGATGAAAGTCGCCCATCGAAACAATTGTGACTCTTTGGAGCGACGAAGCACGATCCGGTCTCTTGGCTCAGTTTCCATGCATCAATTACAGAAGCTTCTTTGCCAATGAGACAACGTTCGCAACGGTAAATCCATAATCGCGGAACACATCTTCGGCGGGAGCGGACGCACCAAATTTGTCTACCGCCAGCACATCGCCCTTGTCGCCAACGTACTTGTGCCAGCCTTGTGAGACTCCGGCCTCGATAGCGAGGCGTGCGGTGACTTTGGCAGGCAGGACATCTTCTTTGTACTTGGCGTTTTGAGCGTCAAAAAATTCCCAGCAGGGCATCGAGACGACGCGGGTTGGTGTGCCTTCGGCGTTTAGCTTTTCGCGGGCTACCATTGCGAGGCCGACCTCTGAGCCAGTGGCGATGAGGATGAGTTTTGGTGTTGTAGCTTTGCCTGCTTTGGTTTCGGCTTCGGCTAAAACGTATGCACCTTTATGCAAACCTTTGGCGTCGGCGTGTTTTTTGCGGTCGATTAGTGCGACCTTTTGCCGCGACAGGGCAAATGCAGTCGGGGCGGCGGATCGTTTTAGGGCGGCGGCCCAGGCTTCGCGGGTCTCGTGAGCGTCACACGGACGGATCACCGCGAGATTTGGTATTGCACGCATGGCGGCGATGTGCTCGACCGACTGGTGCGTCGGGCCGTCTTCGCCAAGCCCGATCGAGTCGTGCGTAAAGACAAAGATCGTCTGAATATTAGACAGAGCCGCGAGCCGTATCGCCGGACGCATATAGTCCGAAAACGTCTGAAACGTGCCGCCAAACGGTATCACGCTGCCGTACAGAGCCATGCCGTTCATTGCGGAGCCCATCGCGTGTTCGCGGATGCCGTAGTGGACGTTGCGGTTTTCATAACGTCCAGCCTGAATGTCGGCCGACGATTTGATGTAAGTGTTGTTTGACGGCGTCAGATCGCCGCTGCCCCCGAGCAACTGCGGTATCGCGTCGGCGATCGCATTGATGACATCACCGCTGTATGCACGGGTCGCTTTTGCCTCAAGGTCTTCGAATTTAGGCAGGCTCTTTTCCCATCCGGCGGGCAATTCATCGCTGCGAATGCTCTTAAATGCCGCACCAAGCTCGGGATTTGCTTTCTCGTATTTCTTGACCGTTTCGTTCCAGTCTTTTTCAAGCTTTGCACCGGTTTTTACAGCCTGGCGGAAATGAGCGAGAGCCTCTTTTGGAACGTAAAAACTCTTGTTTTCGGGCCAACCAAGATTGCGTTTTGTTTCCCTTACCGCCTCTTCGCCGGGTGCATCGGAGTGTGCCTTGCTCGTGCCCTGTTTTGGCATTCCAAAACCGATAATTGTATGAACGCGGATCAGCGAGGGCTTGTCCTTTACTTTTTGAGCATCCTTGATCGCGGCCTCGATGGCTTTCAGATCATTGCCGTCTTTTACGTCGGAGACGTGCCAGCCGGCGGCTTGAAAGCGCTTTGGTTGTGTCTTCGGTAAACGCTAGATCGGTCGAGCCGTCGATGGTGATGCGGTTGTCGTCGTAGAGGTAAATGAGATTACCGAGCTTGAGATGTCCCGCCATCGAGGCGGCTTCGTACGAAACGCCCTCCATCAGATCGCCGTCGGAGCAGATGCAGTAGATGTATCCATCGGCAACGGGGAAGCCGCGTTTATTAAATCTCGCAGCAAGATGTGCCTGTGCGATTCCCATACCGACGCCGTTGGCAAAACCTTGTCCAAGCGGTCCGGTCGTGACCTCGACCCCGGCGGTCATGATGTTTTCAGGGTGTCCCGGCGTTTTTGAGTGCAGTTGGCGAAACCGCTTGATCTCGTCCATCGACAGGTCGTATCCGGTCAGGTGCAGCAGGCTGTAGATCAGCATCGATCCATGTCCGCCGCTCAATAAAAACCTATCGCGGCCAAACCATTTTGGGTTTTTTGGGTTGTGCCGCAGAAATTTTGTCCACAGCACATATGCCGCCGGTGCCATGCCCAGCGGCAAGCCGGGATGGCCGGAATTTGCCTTTTGGATCGCATCAAGCGAGAGCGTGCGGATGGTGTTGATACAGAGTTGGTCGAGTTCTGATCTTGAAATCGTCATGTTGTTTGTTCTAAGAAGCTCGTAAATTTTGGGTCGGTAAATTACATTTTGCCAGTAGTTTCGAGTGCAAGCAAAACCGCACCGCGCGAAGATGCCTCCGGCGTGTCATTTATGACCAATTTTTTGCCGAGCACGCTCGCTATGATGTCCGTCCAAACAGGCGAATCTCGCAATGCTCCGCCGGAGGCGACGATGTCAGTGATCTTTACGACCTTCTTAAGGCGTTGATAAATGTCGTCGAGCCGAAATGCAACGCCCTCCATCGCCGCCAGCAAAACATCGATGCCGTCGTGCGTGGCGGTGAGCCCGATGATCGCTCCGCGAGCATTTTCGTCATAGCCGGTGCTGCGTTCGCCAAAAAAGAAAGGGATGACGACGAGATCGTCGGGAGCCTCTCGCGACAGTAGTAGTTTGTCTACGTTCGAAGGCAGGTGAAATCTTTGCTTGATAAGCGAGTAAAGATTACCGCCGTCTGACAGGGCTCCGCCAATTATCACCCTTTCGCGATCAACTCGGTAGCACCACAGTCCGTCAGGAATTTTAGCCGGCGGTTCTCCGCGATATGCGACCCGCATGGCTGCGGAGGTTCCGACCATTAGGCTCGCTTTGGATTTGCCAAACCCGCATGATCCGATGTGATCGGCCGCACCATCGGCGATCGCAGGGAACCACTGGGCCGCGGCTAGCCGGGGCCAACGCTTTGCGTATTTTTTGTTTAGTAAAGTGGCAGAATCGTTTTCGGATATTTCCGGCAAATTGTCGGGTGAGATCTTGAGAGTCTTGAGCAATTTCGCATCCCACTTACATTTTCGAATATTAAAAATGCCGGTCCCAGATGCCATCGAGACGCTTGTTTTGGTTTTATCAAACAACCTGAGGGCGACATAGTCGCTGAACGAGAGCCACATTGTGGTCTTCGCAAAAACCTCAGCGTGCTCATGCCGTAGCCACAACAGTTTCGCCGGCCAAAAGCTCGAATGAAAATGGGCGCCGGTGCGGTTGTGAGTTTCTGCCTCGTCAAAGCGTTTCTTGAGCACGCCCGAATATTCACGGCTACGCGTATCTGCCCAGCTAAGAAGCTTTGTCGTCGGTTTGCCTTTGGCGTCGATGCCCATTACGGAGTGCCAAAACGAGCACGACGCAACATGGGTGATCTCGCCTTTTAGTTTTTTAGCTTTTTCGAGAAGAGCGTCGATTGCGGCAACTACTTGAGCAAATGCCTCGTCGGCATCGATCTCAGATCCGCCGTCGGCTGTCGTATCGAGGGTGCGTTCGATCTTGACCGACATCCCGCGAAGGGGTTCGGCCGCGTCGTTAAAAATAGACGCACGGACACTCGATGTGCCGATATCAAGAGCTAAGATGAGGGATTTTTCCACCGTAGAAGGGTGTCAGGGAATTCCTTTAACCAAACGTTTTTTTCATCCACCAGCGCATGCCGACAAACAGGAATCGGTAATCTTTCATAAACTCAGGCGGCTTGCCCTCTAAATAGTGGCCGATGAAGTGCAGAATCCAGCCAACTACAAACAGGCCGAGAGTAACACGCCACGTACCTGTGACAAAAAATGAAACAGGTATCATCAGCAACGACAATGCGATCATCGGTATGCCAAATTGATGCGTTAATTTGTTGATCGGATGCTGATGGCTCTCAGAGTATTCTTCGATCCATTCGTCCCATGTTCTGCCGCCCATCATAAGCAAATTCTCCTGTCTGCAATTTGCGATTATCTTACACCAATTTTATTTGCGATGCAGTATTTTAACGACCAGTTCGTCACCCAGATCGATCGTTTGCTCAAGTACAAAGCCGTCAAGAAAATCCTGCGGCATAAATGTATCGGCGTCAGCGACCGTAATGGGTATCTCTGTGACTATCCATTTATCGATCACATCGGCAAGATCGCGATAAACTTGCGCCCCGCCGATGATGAAGATATCGCCCTTTGCATGTTTGGCGAGTTCGATGACCGCTTGTTTGTTGTTGAGCTTTACGACACTCTCGGGCGTATCGACGTTGCCCGAGCGCGTGAGGACTATGTTGAGCCTTCTAGGCAGAGGCTTGCCGATCGACCGCCAAGTATTTGCACCCATCACGACAGCATTTCCCACAGTCGTTTCCTTAAAAAATTTTAAGTCGACGGAGTAGTGCCACGGCAGTTTGCCGTCTCGGCCGATGGCGTGGTTTTTTGCGATGGCAACAATGCCGGTGATCATATGTCTTTCTTATTTCTTACTTAGCGGCTTTGCGGAAATATCTTTGCGGCTTTGCGGGAAATGTCCTAATCCCCACGTTCGTCTCCCGCCAAGACGCTAAGCCGCAAAGGAGCCGCAAAGAAGAACTGTAATTACCATAACAATCCAGAATTATTCTTCCAGATTATTTACAACGCGTTTGATGCCGTTCTTGATCAGGTCCACATTGAAATTTATGAGGAGCCCGAGCCTCATATCCATCGCGATCAAGTATGTTCGTAGTTGTTTTGCGTGAACGGGTGCCAAAGCTTCGACGGATTTGATCTCGATCACGACTTTATTATTGACTACGAGATCCGCCCGAAATCCGATAGGCATTCGTATCTCTTCGTAAACGAACGGAACCCCACGCTGTCTTTGAACCTCAAATCCGAGTTTCTCGATTTCGAACAGCATTACGCGTTCATAAACCGATTCAAGCAAACCCGGCCCGATCGTGGTGTGCATCTTGAACGCGATGTTCACTATTTCGCGTGCGATATCATTCTCGTGCATGCGATTCACTGACTCAATTTTAGTTGTGTTCCTTTATAGACCGCAACTTCCGAGCCTTTTGCCAGCAAGACGGAATATGGTTTTTGGCCGGTCAGAAAGCTAAACTCACCGCCATACGTTCCGGTAAAATCGACATCGATCGTTTCATTTTTGACCGAGAAGAGTTCCCATTTTGGATGCTCGACCTTGTATTCATCGACCCGGCCGTTGCCTCGCTCGGTGTAGCCCCAGTAATGTTCGATGATAAATTCGCCGTGCGATCCTTCGGCCGGAACGCCGACGCTTTCGTCGATCTCGACGCCGAGATGATTGTTACAACCGCTCTTTGACCAGTCGTAGGAAACGGTCGTTTCGGTGCGGGCGTGGTCCATCGACCAGCATTCGTAGGGCTCGCCGTACATGGTGCGGGCGACTGCAGCGATAGCAAAACGCGGCACGATCTCTTTGACAAAACACACTGCCCGCCGGGTCTCGTCGCCAGTCTCTCGCTTTACATAATATCGTAGATTGACCTCTTCGAAATTGACGTGAAATGGGATCGGCAAACCCAAAACACGCGTGTCGAGAAACATAAATCCGACAAGACTGACAAAACATTTGCCTTCGAAAAGGTCTAGTGCCGTGCCGCGAGGTACGCGTCCCGCCAGCAACGACGGGTCAACTTCGTAGTTGGCCATTATCAGGTCTTTCCATCTGGCTGTTAGGAATTTGTTCATTTCAGGATGGCGGCTCCGGTCATAATTTAAATATCGTAACCACCGCGTAGAGAAAGAGCGGCGGTATCACAATAACGAATATCATCGCCACCGTGCTAACAAGCGAATATAGCCACGCATCTTTGCCTGTTTTGATTTTGAAAAAATTAAGAAAGATCCTTTTATCAGCAAGAAAATGATCAGCGGGATGACGAGCCCGACAGCCGAAACCGCCAAATAGGCCGACTCGGGCACCGTACTGCCACGGCCAGCCGGCCCCATTACCATCATAAAAATGCCGAAAAAGGCGACGAAAACTATGGCCCCGCCAATGCCGAAACCAAGAAAGTCAGTGGTGAAAACATAGCCGTTGGCACGTCCCGATGTCGTCCAGCCCTTACGGATCAGCCATTGCACCTCGGCAATAATTGATCCCGTAAACAGGATAAGAAACATAAAAAATGCGACCCATGGAATAATTGTTCCGGCCATTTTGAGTCTCCTAAACGTTGCCCGTCGCAGTTAGTTTTGTTCGGTTTCGTATTGCTCAAGCTTACGATACAGTGTTTTGCGCCCAATGTTTAGTAGCCGGGCGGCGTGCGATTTGTCGCCCTCGGTGTAATCGAGCGTTGCCTCTATCACCTGTTTTTCGATCTCGTCCATTGCGGACGGCAGTTCGATCTGGATACCGATGGCGTTGCCGAGCCCGGCGGCGGTGGCGCGTGCCTCGCGGGCGTGGGCAAACGCCTGATTTGCCGTGCGGCCGATCGCCTCGGGCAGATCGTCGAGCTCGATCTGGCGGCCCGATGCGATGATGACGGCGCGCTCGATGGCGTTTTCCAGCTCGCGGACATTACCTGGCCAATCGTAATTTACAAGCGCACGCATCGCCTCTTTTGAAATGCCCGAGACGAAACGGCCTGATTTGGATTTATAGCTTTCGAGAAAATGAAAGACGAGCAGATTGATGTCCTCGACGCGGTCGCGAAGCGGCGGCAAGGAGATCGGAAAAACCGAAAGCCTATAATAAAGATCCTTTCTAAACGAACCATCCTCGATCGAGGTCGCGAGGTTCGAGTTAGTCGCCGCGATAACGCGCACATCCGTTTTGACAACGTGTTTGCCGCCGACGCGTGTAAATTCGCCGTCCTGCAGCACGCGGAGCAGCTTGACCTGTGCCTGAAGCGACATCTCACCGATCTCGTCGAGGAAAAGTGTGCCGCCATCAGCCTCTTCGAACCGGCCGATGCGTTGGTTACGAGCATCGGTAAAGGCGCCTTTTTCGTGGCCAAACAGCTCGGATTCGAGCAGCGTTTCGGGTATCGCACCGCAATTTATCTTGACGTAAGGCTTACCCTCGCGGCCCGAATTGTAATGGATCAGGTTAGCGATCAGCTCTTTGCCGGTGCCGGATTCGCCAAGCACGAGCACCGTAGTGCTGGTGTCGGCTACGTTTAAGCCAAGTTCGATCGCACGGCGGATCGCGGGTGCCTGGCCGACAAGCTCGCTCTGCCGCTGGTGCAGCTCGCTCTTGAGCCGCATTACCTCGGTCGAAAGCTGGTCGCGCTCGAGAGCGGTGCCGATCTGGTCGGCGATGCCTTCGATGAGGGCGATGTCGTGGTCTTCAAATTTACTTTCTTTGCTCCAGACAAAACCGAGCAAGCCAAACGATTTGCCAGCGACATGAACCGGAGCGACTAGAGCCGCTTTGCCGCGAAGCATCTTGTTAAAAAAGAGCCTGATTGTAAGCGGCATTTCGGAATCGACCAGCTTTAATGTCTTGCCGTCTCTAAGGATATTGCCGAGCGTTGCAAAAGAATCGATATCGACGCCTTTGTCGTACTGGTCAAACATCTTGAGCATCTTGCCGAGCTTGATGCCCTCAGCCGATTTAAACGTTTCGAGCGAGATGCGTTTTCCGGATTGGTCTAACACACCGAGAGCCCCGTAATCGGCACCGACGAGGCCGATCGCGCGCTCGACCACGCGTTCGGAAACCTCTTTAAAATCCGAGTGTGAGTTTAGCGTATTTGCTATCTCAAGCAGGGCATTGGTGCGGCGAGATTCCTGTTCCTGATTTACATAGAGACTTGTGTACTGATATCCGATGGCCATCTGACGGGCGATCGATTCGAGAATCGGGTCTCTAGAGCCTTTGCGAAAAATTTGAGCGTCGCATCTTTTGTTTTTGAAATGTCATTGATGCGTATAGGTTTGGTCACATCAAACCGCTCAGCGAGCTTTGACGCGTCAAAGGGGATCGTCGTGCCGAGGCTTTTTGGCACAGATTTGTCTTTTCGCCACTCATGGCTGATAACGAGATCCTGGCCCTCGGAAAGCTGTAGCAGGTCGCAACGGTCGGCGTGGAGCATGCGGCCGATCTCGGAAACGACGACGTTTAGAAAGCGTTCGAGATCGATGCTCGTCGGCAGATCGCGGGCGAGACGGTCGATGATCGCCTCGCGGGCCTCATGCATGCTTACTTTGCGTTCGAGGGAGAGTGCGGGATGGTCATCGAGATCTAACTTCATAAAATACTGACCCTAAAGAAAATAGCTACTCTAAGCTAATTTGCGACGAGGGCAGTTAAATGTCAAGTTGACACACATCTATTGCGAGATGTGTATTTTTGAACCACAAATCGGGAAAATGTATATTTTTAGCCTTTTTTGCCTCTTTTTTCGTTTTTGTCTGCCTTTGGCGGGGTTTCCTTGACCTCGGGCTTTGGCGGTTTAGCTGTGTTAGCGGGCGGCGGTTTTACCGCGGAATTAGTGCTGGTGTTCGAGGCCGAATTTGCGTTAGTGTTGGCCGCGGAGTTCGAGTTTGAGCCGGAGCTTGCTCTATTAGCATTGCTGTCTTTGCCAACATAGTCGATACGCTGACGGCCGGCTTCGGCGTCTTCGAGCAGGCTGGCGGCACGTTCGTTACCAGCATCGAGCTCTATCGCCTTTTTTAGGGGAACGATCGCTTCGCGATATTGTGCTAGTTTTATGAGGATCGAGCCGAGCTCGGTCTGGTATTCACTGTCTTCAGGCTTGAGTTTGACGGCCTGACGAAATTCTTTCTCAGCCTCTTCGTCCTTGTTGAGCTTGTTGTACGTCCGGGCTAGGTTGTAATGAGCTGTGTCGTCGTTAGGATTAGCAGCGATCCACTTCTTATAAGCCTCGACGGCTTTTTCAAATGATTTCTGCGAACGAGGCTTTGAACGCGCATCGGGATTTCCCGGATCGACGGTGCCGGTCTGTTCGTATTGCATTTCGAGCAGAGCGTAGGCGATGCCAAGTTTGAAATGCCCCTCAGCGAGATCAGGGTTGAGCTTGATGGCCTGTTGATAAGCCTGGATAGCTAACTCAGTTTGGTTTTCGTCAAACAGCCGGTCGCCCTCGGCTAGAGCCGCAGTAGGGTCGGTTATATTTGCAAATGGCGATTCGGCGGCCACGGTTTCACTATTTGCCGCGACGTTAGAGCTATTTCCCGAGCAGCCAAAACCAAAGCCCACGAGCACTGAAAGTACAACAATTGTAAAAACTTGTTTCATACAAACCTAACCAACTATCTAGAGAAATTTTACCCCGGCGGAAATACAAACTGCCGTCCGGCGAGCAGATGCACGTGCAAATGAAATACGGTCTGGCCGCCGTCGGAGTTCGTATTTATTACGATGCGATATCCGTTCGCTGCAAAGCCCCGCCCACGAGCTATCTCAGCCGCCGTCAACAATAGATGCCCAAGTTGCCCCTCGTGTTGGTCGCGGGTTTTATCCATCGAGTCTATATGTTCGCGGGGGATGATGAGGATATGCGTCGGAGCCTGAGGGCTGAGGTCGTTAAACGCCACGCAAACATCGTCCTCAAAGACTTTTGGCGACGGTATACGGCCATCGGCGATCTTGCAGAATATACAATCTTCGGCGCTCATATCGGGGATTATCTGGCGGCTTCGCTCGCCTGTTCGTCGGTGACACTCTCGGTGATACGTTCGATATCGGCACCTAGTGAGCGAAATTTGCGGACGATCGTTTCGTAACCGCGGTCGATATGGTAAACGCGGTCGATGGTCGTTTCGCCCTCGGCGGCGACGGCTGCAAGAACGAGCGATGCCGATGCCCGCAGGTCCGACGCAATGATCGGAGCACCCATCAGCTTCGACTTGCCTTTCACAACAGCGGTATTGCCCGAGATGTGAATGTCGGCGCCCATACGGATAAGCTCGGATGCGTGCATAAAACGGTTCTCAAAGATCGTCTCAGTGATCTTTGATTCGCCCTCGGCCTGTGTCATCAGGGCCATATATTGGGCCTGCATATCGGTCGGAAAATCAGGGTGCGGCTCGGTCGTCATGTCTTTGCCACGCAGCCCGCCTGCGCTTGCCCTCACGAGCAAAGTGCTCTGGTTCAGCTCCTCGATCTCGACGCCGACCTCACGCAGTTTTGCGATGACGGCGGTGATGTGTTCGGGGACGCATCGTTTGATCTCGATCTCGCCGCCCGTGATCGCGGCCGCGACGATGAAGGTACCCGTCTCGATGCGGTCGGGGATGATCGTGTGCTCGGCAGAACCGAGAGCCTCGACGCCCTCGATCTCGATGACGGAGGTTCCGGCACCTTTGATACGGGCTCCCATTTTATTCAACAGTTCGGCAAGGTCGTCGATCTCAGGTTCCTGAGCGGCGTTTTGGATAGTAGTCTTGCCCTTGGCAAGAGCGGCGGCCATCATCACGTTTTCCGTGCCGGTGACGGTCACCTTTTCAAAATGGATCGTGTTGCCGATCAGACGTCCTTTCGGTGCTCGTGCGACGACATCGCCCGACTCAAGTGAAACGATTGCGCCGAGTTGCTCGAACGCCTTGAGGTGCAGATCGATAGGCCGTGTGCCGATGGCGCAGCCGCCGGGCAAGCTTACCCTAGCCTGGCCAAATCGTCCAAGCAGCGGGCCCAACGCCAGCACGCTCGCACGCATCGTTTTTACAAGCTCATACGGAGCCTCAAATGTCTGGATATTATTGGCAGTGACCTTGTGCGTTCGCAGCTCAGGCGTCAGGACGGTCGCGCCGAGGTCTTCGAGTAGGCGTCGCTGGGTGATGAGGTCTTTTACATACGGGACGTTGTGGAGAATGACGGTTTCAGATGAGAGCAATGTGGCCGCGAGGCAAGGCAGAGCGGAGTTTTTAGCCCCGCCGATCTCTATCTTTCCTCTCAGCGGATTGCCGCCGCGAACCAAAAATTTATCCATGATCTATCGATTAGATGCGGGCACGAACGCATGTCGCATCAAGATTTCCTTATATATTCGAAAACGGAATGTTATCACAGACCGTGGGGATTAAGATAGCAAAACGGTGAGTCTCACAGGCGCAAAAATGCGCGTTATTTATAGCAACGACCAGCCTGACGGTTACATCATAATTATGTCTTCAGACATACCGAAAGTATTCGCTATTATAGTTTGTTTGAAGCGTTAGCCCGGCTGGATCACCCTCCTTTCAGCCGGGCCTTTTTTATTACCGGATCTTTGCAAGTAAATTTTCGATCTGCTGTCGGTGGCGGTTTTGGTGAAGGCCAAGTACGACTAACCACTTCGCCGGAATTTAGCGGGCCAAAATATGGGTGCGGAAATTTGTGTTCGCTGAGGTCAAACTGAGCAAGCTCGTCTTTTATAGCGTCGAGCGTGGCGACATTAGCCGCAAAACGTTCGAGCGATTCAGCGATCGAGACTTCGCCCGTCGGATGAACGCGGTCAGGTGCCTCGAGCTTGTTCTGCGCGATACCGGCGGCCTGTGCCCCAAAACTCTCGGACAGCGCAAAGCTGCCGTCTGACGTTTTGCCGTCCGCCTTTGCTTTTTCCAGCATCCTCGCACAGAGCCCCGCGACGCCCGCATTTACAATCGAGACATGCTCGACGATCTGCTGTATCGACCATTTTTCGCCGTCGGGCAGAGCGGTCGCTTCGTCCGGGCTAATGGCCGTTACGGTATTGATAAACTCGCCGCGAAACTTTTCATTTGCCGAATAGATGTCGGCGATGGATTCGTATCTCATATTATTATTTATCGGGCCGGGCCAGCGGCCTGTGTGGTCAACGCCAACCGGTGCCAGCGGGCAAAGCTCATCACGCTGTCGGCCGCGTTTTGCATGCGGCGGACGTATGCCGTTTTTAGATAGAGCAGATCCTCGGCCGTCCAAGCCAGCTCGACGATCGGATTAAACGACACCAGCAGCTTTTCGTCCGGCAGTGTTGATAGCGGCTGTTCGGGGCTCGCGGGTTGCGTGTTTGCGTTCGGGTCGGTATTTGCGGACTGTGTCTGCCGGGTTTGTTCGCGATCGTAGGCTTGCGACGAGATAAGTAGCTGGTTTCGCAAAGGGATAGCCGCCTGTGTCGGGTTTGTGCCGTTTGCGTCGTAAAGCCTGATCTGGCTACCAAAAGCGGCGGCGACCTTGGCCGAATCTGGTGACCAGACGGGCCGGACGGCGGTCAGGTTGTCATCAAGACGGCGTTCGCGGCCGTTCTTTTCGATGATGCGCGGGCGGCCCTGCGGTATCAACGATTCGCCTTTGCTGGCGGCGGATATGTCGAGATATTTCCATTCCCGAGAAGTTGCTGCGAGAGCCGCAAGCATCGTGCTATCCGGCGACCAGGCGTAGTAAAAATAGATCAGTCCTTCGTTTTCGGTGACAGGTTTTACGCCGGTGCCGTCGGCGTTACAGATGTAGATCTGCTCGGTACGAAAGGTCAATATACCGGTCGGTGCTGGCGGCGTCGGGGAAGTTGCCGGTGTCGCGTCGGGTATGGCAGTGTTGGTATTTGTTTCGGTATTTGTGTTGGCTTCGACCGGTGCGGCGGGATTCGCAGCCGTGTTTGAATTGGTGTTAGCTGCTGGTGAAGCTGTCGGAGCCCCGGGCACAACTCCCAAACCCGCCCGGAGCATCGCGACAAATGCAAGCGAATTTGAATCAGGCGACCAGACGATAGTGTCCGGAAAATGTACCGCCATCGCTTCGGAGGTCAGCTTTTTCAGCACTTTGCCGTCCGCGAGATACATGTCGAGCCGATACTCCGCCTGCATATCCGTGACACGATGATAGATAGCTGCAACGTGCTTTTTATTAGGAGCGGCGATGGTGCGGTCGAGTATCTCGAGCGGCCGGTTAGCGTCAAAATCTGCCTGTATCGCTTCGTTACGCTCCTCCGCGGCTTTTGCGGCGTCGAGTGTCGGAGCCGGGACATCCCCCTCGTATCTGAAATTGAGACGAACGGCAGGCACCTCACGGAGCGCCGTCGTTGCCGACGGCTGTGACTGAAAGATGTTATTCCCACAGCCAAAACCGAGAAATGTGATGCAGATCAATAAAACTGAGACGCCTATTCGCATGAATGAATCATAACGAGCAGCAAATTTACTGTCAATAAGGTCGGCTTTTGGTCCGGTCCGGACCAGGTGGACCAAGATGGACCAAGGTGGACCAGAAATGAGAATGTTCGCGAAAAGCACCTGAGAAGCCTGACGTCCTGGGGGGGGGGGGGGCGGACCTAGGAGAGTTTCCGGATACCCACTTAAACGATTGATCTTTGATCTACAGATCAGCGTTCAAATAATCGCGATAGAGCTTTTCTGGAGATCGGTCGGCTCGGAGATGACTCCGAACGAGTATTCTTTCCGGTTGTTGCTGCCGAGTTTGAATGCGCTCTCGGAGCTTATCAAAGCGAAAGATGGTCAGCTTGATGGTGTCGCCGGGTTTGCGTTCGCCGATGTAGCTCGTGAGAAACGTCTGAGACGCGCGATAGCCGTCAACGGCAACGATCTGGTCGCCGGTATTGAGGCCTTGTTCGTAAGCGGGCGTACCTGCGGAGATCGTACGGATGGTCAAAACGCCGTTTGCCTCGGCGAGGTCGGCTCCGAGATAGGCACGCTTTGCGTTGTTCTCAGCTCCCTTTAGTGTCAGCCCAATACCGCTGACGATGCCGTCAAAATCTATCTCTTCTTTGCCTCGAACGTATTTTGCAAAAAAATCGTCGAGACTCTTACCGGCAATCGTTTCCGCGGCTTTTTGATAATCCGCCGGGGCAAAATTCTTGCCCTTTTTGTAAAACTCAGCGTAGAGATGTCGCATTACATCGTCGAGCGATTTGGTGCCGCCGGACGCGTTACGGATGGTGATATCGAGCACCATATTTACTATCTCGCCTTTGTCGTAATAAGAGATCTGGTTATTAACGGAGTTTTCGTCGGGCCGGTAATACTTGATCCAGGCGTCAAAGCTCGAATCTTCGAGGCTCTGCTCAAAGCGGCCGGGCCTTTCCTGCAGTTGCTGTATGCCGGACGCTCGGCCCTGTAGATATTCTTTGTCGGTGATGAATCCCGCGCGGAGGAGCAGGATGTTTGAATAATATTCCGTGGCTCCCTCGGCGACCCAGAGTAGTTTGGTGTAATTTTCGTTTTCGTAATCGAACGGCCCGAGCGCGTCGGGGCGGATGCGTTTTACGTTAAAGGCGTGAAAATACTCGTGAGCGACGAGCCCGAGAAAGTTTTTGTAACGCGAATCGGGTTTGAAGGCGAAACGGTTTGTCTGCAAAGCGGTCGAGTTAAGATGCTCCAACCCGCCGCCGCCGCGTAGGTTGACGATAAACGTGTAATCCTCATACGGCAGCTCGCCAAAGATCTTGTAGCTTTCCTCTACGATCTTGGCAAAATCGGCGGCGCAACGTTTCATGTCATAGTTGCCCTCGCCGCTAAAAACAATACGGTGTTGTTTGCCCTGCACGTCAAAGCTGATCTCGTTAAAATTGCTGACCTCAAACGGCGAATCGTACAGCACATCAAAATTTTCCGCTCGAAATGTATCAGCCCGTCCGGCAAATTTTGGCAGACCCGTTGCAACTTTCCAATTACCAAACGGATTGACCGTGACCGTGGCGGGTGCCGCGAGCTGGCCTTTGACGAACATCAGCGTCGCGGCGTTATTCCAAAATGCGTGCTCGTCGTTTAGCTCATTCGTTCGGACGGTAAGCTCGTTTGCATAGACCTTGTAGCTGATCGCTACGGCACCGGCGGATTTTGTATCGACTGCCCAAGTATTTTTATTTAATTTGCGCCAGGTGAGCGGGGCACCGGCGGCGTCTTTTGCAGAAAACTGCTGCACGTGACGTGCGTATTCGCGGATCAGATAGCTGCCCGGAGTCCAGACCGGCATTTTTACCTCGAGCGTGCCGGGCATCTGACTCCAGTTCACCGCCATATCGATTTCGAGCAAGTGCGTCGAGGGTTTTGACATCGACACCGAATAGGCGATGTCTGGCGCGACGGGTTTGACCTCAACAACAGGTGTTTTAGGGCGTTTTTTCTGAGCGGGCGTTTCTTGATTCATAGAAAAACAAAGAACGATCAGGACCAATATTATAGCTTTGTGACTGATTTTTTTTGACATTACTTTTGGAATCTCCGACTAGGTGGTAGAGTTTATTTCTCGCTATCTTACTATATTTTCACGTTTTATGAGCCCCGAAGAGCCGACCAACACAACACCCGACGCGAAAGGCGATAAATTTTTTACCGCGCCGCTTGTGATCGTATTTGTGACGATCTTTATCGATCTGATCGGGTTTGGGATGGTCATACCGATCCTGCCGTTTTACGCGGGCAACGAACAATTTAACGCGACGCCGTTTGATATCGGGATGCTGTTTTCGGTCTATTCGTGGATGCAGTTTTTCTTTTCCCCGATCCTCGGACAGCTCTCAGATAGATACGGACGGCGGCCGATTTTGTTTATCAGTTTGCTTGGTTCAGCGGTGGGATATCTTGTGCTCGGCATCGCGTGGACGCTGCCGCTCGTGTTTTTGGGACGCATCATTGGCGGCATAACCGGCGGCAGCATCTCGACAGCACAGGCATATATTGCCGACGTCACCACAAAAGAGAACCGTGCCAAGGGCATGGGATTGTTTGGTGCGGCGTTTGGGCTTGGATTTATCTTAGGCCCGGCACTTGCCGGTATTTTGAGCAAATATGGCATCCATGTACCGTTTTACTGCGCCGGGATACTATCATTTGTAAATGCGATCGCGCTGTATTTCGTCCTACCCGAATCGCTCAAACCGGAACTTAGACTCCATTCATCGAAAAAGAAGGGCAAGCTCGCTGAGACATTCGAGTCGTTGGCTAACCCAAATTTTCGCAACATCACGATCGTCTATTTTCTGCTCATCACGGCATTTTCGATAATGACGGCGGCGTTTGTGTTGTTTACACAATTTACGTTTGGCTATGATGCCGAGCAGAACGGCTATCTGTTTGCATACGTCGGCGTGATCGCGATCGTTATGCAGGGAGCTGTGTTTGGCGTCGCCGCCAAAAAAATCGGCGAATACAAGCTCGCGATCATCGGCTGTGTGCTTCTAACGATCAGCCTATTTATCATACCGTACGCGTCGCCAGCGTTTGGCGGACTTGCGGGGCTACTGTTTGCGACGGCTTTGCTCGCAGTCGGCAATGCTCTTGCAACGCCCGCATTGACAAGCATTGCTTCGAAAAATGCGGCGGAAAATGAACAGGGCCGTGCGATGGGTGTGATGCAATCCGGAGCGAGTCTCGCCCGGGCGATCGGCCCAACGATCGGCGGCGTCTTGCTAAACAACTCGCTCAACAAGGTGGACCGATTTACAGTTTTTCGCACCTATTGGGCGGCAGCGGCGATAATGTTTGTTGCTTTGCTGATGGCGATCTATCTCGCCAGGACGGTGCGGGATAAGGTTGTTGTCTAGATAGCCGCGAGCTTGCGTCCGTTCTTTTTTGTAACCGGAAAGACCAGAGTAAATGTCGTACCCTCGCCCTCAGCGCTGCGAACCTCGATGGTGCCGGTGTGCTCCTGAATAATTCCGTACGAAACGGCAAGCCCGAGCCCTGTGCCGCTGCCAACCTCTTTTGTAGTAAAAAACGGGTCAAAGACCTTGGAAAGATTGTCGGCTGGGATGCCTTCGCCAGTGTCGGCGACCTCGATGATCGCACCCGTGGCAGGGTCGAGTTTTGTCGTGAGCGTGATCGTGCCGCCGGCGAGCATCGCGTCGCGGGCGTTGAGTATCAGATTTGTAAATACCTGCTGCAATTTGCCGCCGCTGCCCATGATCTGCGGAGCTTTTTCAGCGTAATTTTTGACGATCTCGATATTCGATTTGCGAAGCTGCGGTTCGAGCAACTGTAGCGTGTCGTTGAGCAATTTATTGATATCGACCTCAACAAACTCCTCTGCGTTTCCGGTACGTGAAAAGTTCAAAAGATTGCCGACGATGTTTGAGGCGCGATCTGTCTGCCGCTGCATCTTTTGGAGCAGTGCATGTTTCGGATCCGTTTCGGGGATCATGCCGAGCAGCATCTGCGTATAGCTCGAAACACCCGTCAGCGGCGTGTTGACCTCGTGTGCGACTCCGGCAGCAAGCAAGCCGATGCTCGATAGCTTTTCGCTCTGCTGGACGGTTTCCTCAAGCTTGACGCGTGAGGTGACGTTCTCTAACACGATGATCGCTCCCGTTTGTTGATTTGAAATAGACCTGAGCGGAGCGACGGCGACGTTCAATATCAACGATTGTCCGCTGCGGTCAAAGGTGTGCAGCTTATACGCGTTTCGCACCTCGGTCAGATGCCAACGCGATTTGCCGAGAATGTTGTCCAGATTTAACGCAAAGCTCTCATCAAAAACATCATCGACCAGCTTTCCGACAGCCTCATCGCGGCCAAAACCCATCATTTCTTCGAACGGTGAATTGCAGCGGATAATGTGCCCCGTCTCATCGACGGCGAGCAGGCCGACGTTGACCGATTCGACGATCGATTCGTTAAATTCTTTGAGCAAGGCAAGCTCTTCGGTATGCTGTTTTTGCTGGGTGTAGAGGCGGCTGTTTTCGATCGCGACGGCGATGTAGCCCGACACGGTTCGAAGAATTTCAAGATCCTCCGACGATAGCAGCGAACCGTCAGTCGCACGGCCGAGGCCGATAACAGCTACCATTTTCCCGCCGGCCACGCAGGGCACGAAATAGTGCAGCTCTTGTCTGACAGGAGCCTTTCCGTTGCTCTTTAGGTCGGCTCCGATCATTTCCAAATCCTGAGCGTCAAGCTCATCGGCGCGTACAACACCCTTTGACGCAGATTTTTGGCGGATCATCGTGCGGAAATCTGCCGGGATCTTGTACCGTTCGCCCAGGCCGACTGATTTCGCGAGACGGTAATGCACTTTTGAACTTTCATCCTCAATAAAAACCGCTACTTTTTGCACGGCTAGCACCTGTTTCAATCGATCGACCAGTCCGTCAAGGAGCGGGTCGAGAGCGGTCGTTGCCGACAGAGTTTTGCCAAAATCGAGCAAGCCCCGACGCATGTCATAGCGCTCGCCGTAAAAGAACCTGTCCGCCCGCTCTTGCAGATATTTTTTGAGCGGTTCGCTGAGCAGGACGATCGCTCCCATCGCCACAATGGCGATCAGTCCACGAAGTGCGATCTCGGTATTAGAAAGATTATTGCCGACAGCTAAAAACACGAGTCCCAACGCGACAGCGCCGATCATCATAGCGATCGCGGCGGTGGTCATCGCATAGACGAGAGCACGGCGGACAACGACATCGACATCCATCAAACGGTATCGGACAACCGAATGGCCAAAGCTAAGCGGTATCAGCGCCAGCGGCAGAGTTGTGATCGCGGTACTGAAATTGTCGTTTGGTATCTGTATCGCGAATCGCTCGACGAGTTGCATCAGCACGACCGGCGTGATCGCTGCTATCGTGCCCCACATCGCCCATTTAAGACGCTGACGGACCATGGGCTGACTATTTTTGAAGAAACGCCATACTAGCAAAAATGCACCGGCAGAAACGCCTGCGACAAAATGGTAGAAAGCCACACGATATGACAAACCGGTCAGGTTGAACCTGTCATCGAGATGGGCCATCGATTCGGCAACGCCTGTACGCAAAAACATTTGCGGCATTAGAGCAAACACCACCTGCCATATCGAGACCAACACCGCCGGGACATAGAGAATGTATGTCCGCCAACGCTGCTGGTCGAAAACATCGCTACGGACCGGATACCTGATGCAAAAATGCAAAAATAGCGGGACAAAAAACGCAAAGGCAATGCTGTCTATAAGGTCGATCGCGAGGTCAAAATCTTCGCCAGTACCGATCGAACGATAGACATGAAAGACGAACGCCGCCAGACAGACCATCGAAAAATGCAGGACAAAAGGTGAGCTACTGCCCTGTTTTAACAGCACGAAAACACCGACTCCGAGCCAGATCAGTCCGACGATCGAAAGGAATATTATCGACGGCGTCCACCTTGGTACTGAGTCGATGTGGCGAAGGTCGGCGAAATAATAATTGTCGGAAAATGCGTAAGAGGGCTTTTGATAAAAATAGGTGAGATTGCCATCGACGCCAGCCGATTCGAGATACATCTGGACGTCACCGGGCGACGTGATCTCTTCGGTCTTATCGGAATCAAAGCCGATGCCGATCAATTTGTCGCCTAGTGAAATGCCCGCACGGGCACCGGCAAATCCGGGCGTGACCTTAGCGGCGTAGATACCATCGTCACGCTGTTCCCAGCGAACGCCGTCGGTCGGGGGCAACTTTTGAAAGGTGCGTTGAGACAGGTTTAGAGCCCCGCCGGCCACAAACAGCACGGAGGCCAAAAGCCATATTAGGCTCCAACTTGTCAGCACTTTCCCTTTCATTTACTCAGGGCAAACATCTCCGGGCTTTTTTAATGCAAAATGTGTACCATTTGTTCATAAAAATACAGATCGAAAACAATGCTCGATTTTTAATAAAAACGGCAGTTTAAGACGTCAGTTTGACCGGACCTTTACCGCCGGAGATTCAGTATTTTGCTTACAAATCCAAGAATTTGGAGAAAATAATAGCCACCAAAAAAACTCATGTTTCACAGAGAAAACTCAGATTCTGTGAACCCTAGGGCTCTTAAAGTGGCAAGACCTAAAATCTTACTTGTATTCCGCCGCGAAACATCCGTCCCTGAGAGTTAAGCTTTAGTCCGCCTTCTTCACCAAAAACGCCCGCTTGAAAGTCGAACACATTGCGTGCATCGACGATAGCCTGTGCCCTAATCGGCAGCCCCAATGTCGGCAGCGATTGCGTGACCAGAACGCTCAAGCCCGGATCGTAAATTGCCAGCCGCCCGCGAAACGGATCGATCGCAAAAACGGTAGCCTGAGGCGACAGACGGAAAACGGTTTTGACGTTTGTTCCAGTTTTAAGGTCCGCTACGAGCTGGGCAAAAAACGAATTGAAAAAGTCGCTCTCGAAAGCAGTTGCCGGGTCGCTAATGGCCGACTCGGACAGCTTTTGCCCGTTGCCAAACGAATACCCGGCGGCGGTCGAAAATGTTCCGTTTATCCGGCGCGAATACACGACCCGCACGCCGCTCGCACGGCCTTGTTGGTTGGCGACAAAATCTCCCAATCCATCCTCGCCAAGCGTGTCGAACGAAAAACTATTAAGGCCGACACCGCGTCCGAGCGTTGTGTCAAAGAAAACGTTTGCCTCGATGCTGGAGCGGTTGTCGAGGATGCGTTCGACGCCAAACTCAAACCGGCGGCTCTTGTTCATCATGGGCTTGCGGCCAACGACCACAAAGTCGTCAACAGCGACCGGTTCGGTAAAACCGACACTCATGCCCTCGAGATCGAGCGCGTGTGCCCAAGTTTTCTGCTCAGTTTGAGCGGTATAGGCGATTTGAAAACGCGTCTTTGAGTTTATGTCGTACTGCAGCCCAAGCCTTGGTGTAAGCGACGAATCATTGCCCGCACCTGTAAATCGTGAGTAATCAAACCCGAGGACGAGGATCACGCCGTCGCGGATCTTCCACTCGTCCGATGCCTGAAATGACAACTGGCCGAGAACTTTGTCTTCCGCCCCAAACGTAAAATTACCTAGCCTCGCCATAGCGCCGTTGACGCGTATTTGGTGGTCGTCTGCCGCGCGGAATTTGAGAGCCGTCTCAAATCTCTGCGGTGTATTTTTGCCCTTGCCGACCTGTCCGGCAAAGACGATTTCCATATCTCGGCTGACCGGCACGAGAGTTGCGAAATTAACACCGACCGCGTTGCCAGAGCGCGAACCAGCAAAATACGTCTCGATCACGGTCTGGCCGCGTTTGTTAGTTGGGGCTTCCTCGGCGGGCTCAACAGCCTCGGCTGTCGTTTCAGCTTCGACAACAGGGTCTTTTCCGTCTCGGTTTTGGTAGATCGAGCGTTGCGATTGAGATGCGCGGATGCGCCATTTTGAACTGTTGCGGTCGAGCCGCTTTTCTGGCAGAGTGTTGCCGCTGCCTGAGCGCTCTAGTTTGAAACCGTAATTGACCTCAGTCGCCCGGGGCACCTCGACGCCCAAAACCGTGACCGGGTTAAAGCCCTGTGCAACCGCGAGCACGGTATATGTTCCCGGCAATATCCTTGCCAAAAAGCTGCCGTCGCGGGACGAATTGACCTGTTTGAGCAATTTTGATGTGCCGGTGCGAAAGATCGCGACCGTCGCATCTGCGATCGGGCTTCCGCCAGCATCGCGGACAACACCACGGATCGCGCCCAAGCCGCTTTTCTTCTCGATCGTTATATTTGCGGGGTTTGAAATGGGCGCAGCTGCGACTGTTGCCGAAACAGCGATCAGCAGCAAAAGGACCGGAGCAAAATATTGCTTAGTTTTTGTCGTAAAACCCATCGAAAAGAGCCAATACCAGTAACCTTCGTATTTTGTTCGTAAAAATCAAGCGTGTCAAGCCGAAACAGCCCGTCTATTTGCTATCTAAGATGCAATTAACTTGACAAAGTTTGCCCTTCGGGTAGAATTGGAACTTGCTTTTATAAGGCAATGCGGAGACGTGGCTGAGCGGCTGAAAGCGGCGGTTTGCTAAATCGTTGTAGTCTTAAAAACTACCACAGGTTCGAATCCTGTCGTCTCCGCCATCTTTTTTCAGGTCAGCCGTTGAGCCAAATTGGTTTGACGGCTTTCTTATTTTCCAGCCTCTTATGCGGCGAACGATACTCATCTACGGACTCGCAATGGCGGCTCTCATCGCCGTGCTCAAGCTGGTCGAGTATAAATATTTTGTCCGCGACATCCCTCTCGAATTTTACATCGGCCTCGTTGCCATATTGTTTACCGCTCTCGGCATCTGGGCCGGCCTTCGGCTGACGCGTCCAAAAATAAAAGTGATCGACAGGTCGCTGCCGTTTGAGCGTGACCAACGCGAGCTTGACCGGCTCGGCATCAGCAAGCGTGAATACGAGGTGCTCGAACTAATTTCGCGCGGGCTTTCTAACCAAGAGATCGCCGACGATCTGTTTGTCTCGACCAGCACCGTCAAAACTCACGTTTCAAATCTCTTGGCTAAACTGGATGCTAACCGCCGCACTCAGGCGATAAACCGCGCCAAAGAATTGCAGTTAATTCCGTAATACTTTAGGCTGATTTTCAATAAATAACGCAAATTCATACTTTTGGCCGATGTGCCCGACGTGACCGCAGAGGTATATTTGTCGGGTTCTCAAAGGAGGGGAAAAATTATGAAAAAAGTTGTATTGACGTTTGGCCTGATCGCGGGCCTTATCATTGCGGGTTTGGTTTGGGTGACGGCGATCCTCGTCGATCGCGGTGCGATAGGTTTTGAGCGGCTCGAAATTGTCGGCTATTCGAGCATGATCATCGCCTTGTCGATGGTGTTTTTGGGATCAAATCATACCGCGACAATCATGCCGAGGGGCGGCTTAGGTTTTGGAAAGGTGTACAGGTCGGCGTGCTGATATCGCTGATCGCCGGGATTTTGTATTGGGGCGGTGCGATATCTTATGGCATCGCAAACCCGGGATTTGACGAGCGGTTCATGCAAAAATTTACCGAGCTCAAAGTCGGGCAGCTACAACAGCAAGGTGCCCCACAGGCAAAGATCGACGGTGCCAAGGCTGAGGTCGATATGATGGCGGGGCTTTTTAAGAATCCGGTACTTTTCTTTCTAGTCTGCATGATGGAGATACTCCCTGTCGGGTTTATAGTCACCCTTATAAGCGCAGGATTGCTGCGGCGAAAAGAGCTTTTGCCCGCAACGGCATAGGAGGCGAAATGAGCGAAGAGAGTAAGAGATCAAGACTTTGGGTTGCGTTGCCGACGGCGATCCTAGCGGGTGTCACCAATGTGACGTTGTTCTTTTTGTATATGGTGCTGTACGGGCACCTTATAAATCCGGGCCACGAAGACAGTTTTTATCAGGAGGCAGCAAACCGCTTTGGCCCCTATGCCAGCATTGTTGGCGGGATACCTGTATTTTTTGTGACCGGGTTGGTTTTGCGTCGGTTTCTAAGTACACGGGCTCTGAAGGTCGGCATTGCGGCGTGGGCCATTTACTTTGTTCTCGATGTGGCGATAATTTTAGCGGCAGCGGCGGATAAGGTTTTGAGCTTTTTGCCGCTTATTGTGGTTTCATTTGCGACGAAATTGGTGGCGATCTATTTTGGATCTCGAACGGCCCCAAAGAAAATTGAGGAGAATTGAAATGAACATTGTCAGAAATGTTTTGGCGGTAATTTTAGGGTTTATGATCGGCAACGTTGCCAACATGCTGACCATTACTCTTGGCCACGCGATATTGCCGCCGCCGGCGGGATTTGATCAAACCAGCTTTGAGGGCGTCGCTTCGACCATACAATTTCTACGCCCAATAGATTTTACAGTGCCGTTTTTGGCTCATGCTATTGGGCCGCTCGTCGGCGTATTGAGCGCGATGTTTATTGCCGCAAGCTCACGAAAGACCATCGCGATCATTCTGGGTGTGCTGTTTCTGGCAGCTGGCATTGCCGCCAATATCATGATCCCGGCACCAATGTGGTACAGGGTCGTCGACGTTGTTTTCGCATATGTGCCGATGGCGTTTCTTGGTTGGAAGCTGAGCAGGAAAGAGTAGGTTTGTAAAACATCATTCCTAAATCGGGCTGTTTCGATAGGTATCGGAGCGGCCCTTTTGTCATTTTTGCGGCTGGGCTAATAAACTCATAGACGAAATCGAAAGTTTGTGAGGTTACATTATGTTCATTGATCTTTTAGCCCTCGTTGATGCCAATACCTGGTCCAATATGTTCACGCTCGACCCGGCCAACATTACTTGGGCTGAGAAAATACTCCGTCCGGTGATCGTTTATATTGCGCTGATCGTGATGCTTCGCATTTTTGGCAAGCGCGAACTGGCACAGCTCAATCCGTTTGATCTGGTCGTAATTCTCTCGCTATCAAACACGGTGCAGAATGCGATAATCGGCCAGGATAATTCGGTTGTCGGCGGTGTAGTCGGGGCCGTTTCGCTGCTCGCGATCAACTATGTCCTGTCACGTCTAAAATTCTCATCCAAAATGATCGAGGCCGTGACCGAGGGCGTACCCGTGAAACTCATCAATAAAGGCGAGGTCGATGAGCGGCAATTACGGCGTGAGCTTATCACCAAACGCGACCTCGATATTCTCGCCCACCAAAATGGGTTTGAGGACGCCGGCGATCTCGAAAAAGTCGTGCTCGATCCTAACGGCACCTTTCTCGTCGATGGTAAGGATGAGATCAAAGACGCAAAATTCAAGAGCGAAGTCCTCAAGAAGATCGAGGATCTTTCGAAACAAATGACCGAACTCAATGCCCTAATGCAGAAGCCCGCGCGTTAGCAAGGGCGTGCCGTTCTACTTCGGATGCATATTACGCCCTTACTTACGTGCGGGCCTCTGCATCTTGTTTTGCGTTCTCGCCGCTTTCTTGTGAAACTATTTTGTTATGACTACACGCGTTCGTTTTGCACCCAGCCCGACCGGCTATCTACATATCGGCTCCGCGAGGACCGCACTTTTTAACTATCTTTACGCTCGCCATACGGGCGGTAAGTTTCTGCTGCGGATCGAAGACACGGACCTAGCAAGATCGACCGAAGAATCGACACGCTCGATCCTCGACGGCTTGGCTTGGCTCGAACTCGGACACGACGAAGAGATCGTTTTCCAATCCGACAACGCCGACAAACACCGCGCGACTGCCAAAAAGCTGCTCGCCGAGGGCAAAGCGTATCGTGATTTTACGCCAAAGGCTGAGCCAAACGACGCAAATGTTAAAGACGCGATCAAAGACCGTGCCCGCGCAAATCAAGGCGAAAAGAACATGCGGGATAACCCGTATCGCGACCTTTCTGCGGAAGAGAGCGATGTGAGAGCCGCCGCCGGAGAACCGTTTGCGATACGCTTGAAAGTCGCTGAGACGGGCAAAACCTCATTCGAAGACGCCGTCTATGGCTTGCAGGAACGCGATTATCAAGAGACTGAGGATCTCGTGCTGCTCCGCTCCGACGGACATCCGCTCTATAATCTCGCCGTCGTTTGCGACGACATTGAGATGGCGATCACTCACGTCATTCGCGGCCAGGACCATCTGACAAATGCCCACAAACAGGTGCTGATCTACGAAGCCCTCGGTGTCACGCCGCCGACATTTGCCCATCTGCCGCTAATAATGGCGCCAAATAAAGGCAAGCTGTCGAAACGCAAACACGGCGAGGTCGTTTCGATGACGACGTATCGCGATGCCGGGTTTCTCGCCGCTGCGTTTCGTAATTTTCTAGCTCTGCTCGGCTGGTCAGCGGGTGAAGAAAAAGAGATCTACTCTCTCGACGAATTGGTGCAGAAATTCTCGCTCGACGGCATCCACCGCTCGAATGCGGTCTTTAACTTTACCGAAAATGACCCGCGACACTGGACCGACGACAAAGCCCAATGGATGAACGCCGAATACATCCGCACCATGCCGGTCGGTGAGCTTTTGCCTTTCGTCAAAGCCGAGCTAAAAACCGCAAGGCTCTGGCGTGAGGAATACGAACCCGAAGGCCGCGCATTGACCGAAACCATAAGTTCGACCGCCGATGCCGGAGCCGACGAACGCCCGGCCGGAGTCGCCATCGACGCGCCGGAACACGGCTCTTACGATTGGTTTGTAAAGACCATCGGCCTCATCCGCCAGCGCTTCTTTACACTCAAAGATTTTTCGTCGCAGGGACGTGCGTATTTTAGCGAAGATTATGATTTCGACCCGGCGGCGATCGAGAAAAATCTCGCAAAATTCCCAGATCTAAAAACATGGCTCCCCGAGCTTGCCGACCGCTTTGAGTCGATGACATCATTCACAGAACCCGAGATCGAAGAGGTCGTAAAAGCCTTTACGGAAGAAAAAGGCACTAAACTCGGCGTCATTATGAACGGGGCGCGAACCTTGCTAACAGGCGTCGCCGTCGGCCCGTCGATGCTGTCGGTTTTTGAGACTTTGGGCAAAGAAAGATCGGTGCTGCGCTTGCGTAGTCAGATCGTTTGGAGCACGTAGAATAATTTCGTTCTGAGGCAGGCAATGCCGGCCGGCCGGGAAATAGATTATGAACTTGGCTCGCACAAGGGCAACGATGTCATTTTCATTTACTTCTAAGCTGAGCGAGCAAATTTGTTCAGGAGGAAATAAGCACAGATGAAGAAACTCTTTTTAGCACTGATCATTTGCTTCCCAGTACTGACGCTACAGGCACAGTCCATTAGTGAAATTAAAAATATATTTGCGCTGCAACAATTTGATAAGGCCAAAATCGATATCGATAGGGCTTTTGCCAATGGCGATATTACCAAAAGAGCTGAGGCCCATTTATTGAAAGCTACTATTTATGCAAGCCTGGCCATGTCGGATGCCAATAAAGGCAATCCCATCGGGGATCAACTAAACAATGAAGCCGTCGTCGCATTTTACAAATACCGGGAAATGGAACCCTCCATTGAGTTAGTTATGACGGACCCTGTATACAGGAATGCACCCATCAATATTTATGCCTCCTTTTATGCATCAGGTTACAACGATTATGCAAATAAAAGATGGCAGGCAGGTTTTGGAAAATTAAAAAAAGCAGTCGAATTGTCAGATCTACTAACTGCTAAACGTTTACGCACCGGACTCGATACAAATGTTCTGATATTGGCAGGTGTTACGGCTGAAAACAGCGGCAATAGAAAGGATGCAGCCGTATTTTACGGTCGCCTTGGCGATAATAGTGTGTCCGGAGAAGGCTTTGAATCTGTTTATCGGTTCCTGGTGACATATTGGTTTGAAATGAAAAATTTAGCTTTGTATGAGAAGTACAAAGCCTTGGGCAGGAGAATATATCCCAACAGTGAGTTCTTTAAATTTGATAAGGTGGATTTTGCCGTCGGTTTAGCAGAAGGTCTGACCGAAAAGATCAACGCCCTGGAAAATGTTTTGGCGACAGATCCGGATAATTTCCAGGCAAATGAAATGTTAGGAGGCATATTGTATGAGACTCTGAATTCAGAAGCTGCGCCGTTGCCGGGAAATGCCGATGAATGGGAGTCAAAAATGGTGCGGGCATACAATAAGATCGCTGCCGCGAAGCCGGGTTCGGAAATGCCTTATTTATTTTTGGGAGAGCATTTTACTAATAAAGCAGCGAAAATCCGTGATGCATTTGCTAACGAGTTAAAGGCAATGGCAGAGGCTGGTGTTACGCCTTCTATAGAAAAGGTGTCCAACCGGAGCAAAATGGAACAAGAATATGCTGCTGCGATGGAAGCAGCACTCATACCCTGTGAAAAGGCAGCCGCACTTTTAGCCAAAAAACCGAATGATGTAAACCAGGATCAGCAATTACGTGACAAAGAAAATTATAAAAAGGTGGTTGCAAATCTATTAGATATTTTCACCTATAAACAAGCAAAGGCAAATAAAAATTCTCCTGAATTCGGCACATGGGCGGAAAAACTCAAAAAATGGAATGATGTGTACGAGGGGATAAAATAAGTAATACAAATACACGATCGTCTTAGTCCCTGACGAGTTTTACCGCTCAGCATAACGGCGATGATAGGACGATCATCGTCGTTGTTATTCCATATCGCATCAGTCGGTCGATCCTACGGCTAAAAAGTCAGGTCGTGTGGAATAGTTAGCAATTTTTCCGTTTCTATCCGTTCTAATTCTACGTGACCCGCGTATGGATCGAACATTTACAAAATTTAGGTCGGCGGCGGCTCTGATATTTTTATGTCTGAGCGTTTTTGCCGCGCTTGGGCAGCCGGAGATCGAGCAAAAGAGCATAGCTGCAAAGGCCGCCTACGACGCCGGCATAAAGTATCTCGACGAAAACACATATAAATCCTACAAGCTCTCGCTCGAACAATTTCAACTGTCCGTAAGACTCTACGGCGAGGCCGGCGACCGGGGCAATGTTGGTGGTTCTTTGCTGGGGGTCGGGTTGCTGCAGGACCGTTTGGACGAAAAGGATGCTGCTTTAGCAGCGTACAATGAGGCGCTGGCGATATTTCGTGAGATCGGCCATAAACAGCTCGAAGCCCGTACATTGAACAACATCGGCTTGCTATATGACCGTCTGGGCGACAAGCAAAAAGCTCTCGAATGTCACAATCTAGCCTTGCCTTTGCGCAAAGCCGTCGGGGACAAATACGGCGAATCTAACACGCTTAACAGCATCGGTTCGGCGTATTTGGACCTAGGTGAGCGGTCTAAGGCCATCGACTATTTCAACCGAGCCTTGGCGATACGGATCGAGATCGACGACAAGAAGGCTCAATCCATCACGCTTTCAAATCTTGGTAAGGCATACGAACAATTAGGCGACCGGGCAAAGGCGCTCGATTATCTCGAGCGTTCGCTGGCTTTGCGTAGGTCCGTAGGTGACAAACCGGGTGTGGCGATCGTATTGAACAATCTGGCAATGGCTACCGCCGGCCCCGGAGATGAAAAGAAAGCGATCGAAATTTTCGAGCAGTCGCTGGCGATCTGGACCGAACTTGGGTTTGAGAACATAAAGGCGACCGTTTTAGGCAATATCGGTGTCTTGTATTTTGACCTCAAAGAACCGGCAAAAGCACTTACTTATCATCGTCAGGCTCTGCCGCTTTATCGTGCGATGTCAGATAAAGACGGCGAGGCAACGGCGCTCAATAACATCGGCATGGCGTCGGCGGAATTGGGCAATACCGCGGCCGCCTTCGACAACCTAAATACCGCGCTCGTGATGGCTCGAACTGTCGGCTCGCGAAACCTCGAGTCGATAACGCTCGGAAATCTGATGCTGGTTTCAAAGCAGGTCAATCGCCCCGCGATCGCCGCAATGTATGGAAAGCAGTGCGTCAGCACATATCAGGAACTGCGTCGGGAGATCAACGGTCTAGACCAGTCGACACAAAAAATCTATCTCAAAAAGGTCGCCGACAATTACCGATTTCTCGCCGATCTGCTGATCGAGATGGGGCGTTTTACTGAGGCCGAAGAGGTCTTGCAAATGCTGAAAGAAGAGGAGTTTGCCGAATTTGTCAGCCGCGACGCCGACGAGATCAAGAGCCTCAACCGCCGCGTAAAATTGACCGATAAAGAAAAGTCGCTGGTCGAAAAATACACATTGCTAGCAAATCGTGCGTCGGAGCTGGGCGAGCAGTTCAAAAAACTCGACGACCGTAAACGCCTATTGTCGCGACGCGAGCAAACACTCTCAGCCGACGAAGAAAAGCTCTATCAGCAGCTTGCTGCACAGATCACCGAGGCCAATGCAGCGTTTCGCCTGTTCCTCGAAAAAGATCTCGTGGCCGAACTCGGCACCGACAACGTCCGTCAGATCGAGATCGACCGAAGCTTGCAGGACAAGCTCCGCAAATGGGGAAACGGTACGGTGGCTCTTTATACGGTCGTCACCGAAAACCGTTACCGCGTTGTGCTGACTACGCCGACCGTACAGATCGACGGCAAGACAGAGATCAAGTGCCGCTCTATTAAACAAAAAGATCTTTGCATTTAACAAAGCGGTCAAGGATCCGGCTGTCGATTCGCGGCCGCTTGGCAAGGAGATCTACGACATCCTCATCAAGCCCATCGAGAGAGATCTGACCGCATCAGGGGCCAAGACGCTGTTGTGGTCGCTCGACGGCACGCTGCGATATCTGCCGCTGGCCGCTTTGTCGCCGGATGGTCGCGGCTTTATGGTTGAAAAATATCAAAACGTCATCCTCACTCCGCGAACGCGTGATTCGCTTGCCGACTCGACCGCCGAATGGAAAGCTCTGGGAATGGGCGTGTCCGAAGGGCAGATGGTCACGTATCCCGATCAGCCTGAGCAAAAGCAAAAGGTTGAGCCCCTACCGGGGACAAAAGATGAGTTGACGGCAATCGTCCGTGACGAAAACACGCCGAATGAGAAAGGCATTTTGAGCGGGCGGCGGTTTCTTGACAAGGATTTCACGCTCAAAAACTTTACCGATTCGCTCGCGGCTGAGACGGCCGACGGCAAGCGAAAATTTACCGTCATCCACCTCGCCAGCCATTTTCATCTCGGCAGCAGTTGGTCAAACTCGTACCTTTTCATGGGCAACGGCAAGCTTTTGACGCTTGAGGAACTGAGCGGTTCGCCGCAGATAAATTTTGGCGACGTTGAGTTAGTCACGCTCTCGGCGTGCAACACAGCTCTCGGCGGCTACGCCAATGGACGCGAGGTCGAATCCTTGGCAGGTGCGATCCAGGCAAAAAGCGGCAAAGCCGTGCTTGCCACGTTGTGGGCAGTTTCCGACCGCAGCACACCTGAATTGATGAGTAATTTTTACCGTTTTCGCAAAGAAAAACCCGGCACGACAAAAGCCGAAGCCCTGCAACAAGCCCAGCGAAAAATGATCGCCAGTGCAACAAAAACCGCCGCCGGTTTTTCACACCCTTATTTTTGGTCGGGATTTGTCCTGATCGGCAACTGGCGTTGACTACCTCATTTACCTACGGCGGTAAGGGATATCGGCCAAGAACCTACATTGTACGGCTGCCATCGCAGGGAAAACTCGTATTGCCCGGGTCTTTCGAGAGCGAAAACCTCGCACGACGCCTTTTGGTCCTTTTCTGAGTAAGAACGAATCAAGCTTTCCGCTGCAGATGATCTCAGGATCAACTCAAAACTTTCTTTCTCCTTAGGATCAATATTCAATAAAACACATTGGAGCACAAACTTGCCAGCCGGGATGTGGTCGCGGTCAAACTCCAGATCGGTGTCTTCGGCAAATCTTTTGTCGTTCGGGTCCAGTTTGGGGTTATCTGATGGGCGAGCAAAGCGGAGGTTGTTCAGATAACTTATTCCGGGTGAAAGTTTCCGGGCAGTACCTTTTATATCCTTGACCATCATCGAACCTGAGGTATTGTCCCTGTCGTCGCATCGGATGAATTCGGTCATAGGGAAAACTCTCGCACCGCCCTCGGTAAATTCGTTGCTGAGCAGTGTGACGGATGATTTGTCCGATTCGCCATAGCCAAATGAGCGCCCTGGCGTGAACTCGACCAGCGAGCCGTCCTTTTCAAACGGTGCGGCATAATACAGACGCGTAGGGCCATAGCCGATACGCGGGCTCGCCGCTCCGGCACAAGTGATCTGCAGCGAGACTTGCCAGCTAAACTTGTTTCCATTTTCTTTGCTCGGCGCGTGCTCGATCATATCCGGCCTTCCTTGAACGACGACACCGGCAAAGGTGTTGATAGCCGCGACCGAGATGAACAGTGTGTACAGGCCAATTCGAAATAAACGCATCATATTTTTACCTCGCATTACGATAATAAAACTCGGTCGATCTGTCTAGCAAAATTACTGCTCTAAACCTCGATCACGCGGCGTTTTACTGGGGAAGACAGCACGATGGTCGTGGTCGTGATGCCGTATGGCGTCAGGCGGTCGATCATTTCCTGTAGATGCTCGACCGAGCGGACGGCGACTTTCATTATAAACGAATCGCCGCCCGTGCCGCGGTGGCATTCGAGCACTTCGTTTGACTCCTGAGCAACCTCGATAATGTGGCTGTAATCTACGCCTGTAATGCTCATCCTGACAAACGCCATGATCGGTAGGCCGACCTTAGCCGTGTCGATCTCGGCTCGATAGCCGGTGATAATATGTGCGTCCTCGAGCTTGTGGACGCGCTCAATCACGGCAGGCGTCGTCAGCCCGACGCGGCGGCCAAGCTCGGCGTAGCTTGTCCGGGCGTCTTCTTGTAATTCTTTCAAAATCTTACGGTCAATTTCGTCGATCATATTCCTGGGATCGCACGCGCCCCCGCGTGCAAACGCCGGTTCCTCCGGCGTGATGTAGTTTGGGATTTTCCAAATTGCACAAGCTCCGCGCTCTTGAGCGTCTTAAGAAAAACGCTTTGCAGGCGAGGGCGCCTGCGTTCCCGGCATCCGTTGGTCCGGTCCGGACCAGGTGGACCAAAGTGGACCAGGGGTGGACCAAATAATATAAACTTAGAATCACATACAAACTCATATTCTAAGGCTATGGCGGCATAATAACTTACATTCATTATTCAACCAAAAAGCGTCTTCTATTACAATTGCTTATTCTCAGATAACTGTACCTGACGCACGGACATCGAATATATGAAAGGAGCCGCCAAACCGATGCTCAACGAAACTACAACTGCGACCGAAGCCGATTTTGCGATCGAAAATTTTACCGTCTCGGACGCCGAACTGCCTGAGTTCAAAGACCTAAAGTTTGAAAACATCAACGAGCTCCACATTGATCATCCCGGAGCAAATGACGCCGAGTATCGCACCCGCCGCGATTATATTGCGCAATGTGCTAAAAGCTTTCGCGAGACTGGCAAGATCACGGATGTCGATTACAACGCCCGCGAACAACGTGTCTGGCGGTACGTCGCCGAGGAATTAGAAGAGCTACAGCAAAAATATGCATCACCGTTTTACCTGCGTGCAAAAAAAGATCTCGGTATCACGACCGAGCGGATACCGCAGCTTTCAGAAATGAACCGGCGTCTGAAAGAATTGACCGGATTTCGGCTCGCTCCGATCGAAGGCCTTGTCGAGACACGCGGATTTCTGTCGTGGCTCTCGTACCGCGTGATGCTCTGCACACAATACATCCGCCACCATTCGCACCCGGCGTACACGCCCGAGCCGGACATCGTCCACGAAGCCATCGGCCACATCCCGATGTTCACCAATCCGAATTTTGCGGATTTCTCACAATTTATCGGCCACGGTGCCCGCATCGCGACGGATGAACAGCTCGAGGCTCTTGGGCGGCTGTATTGGTTTACGGTCGAATTCGGCATGGTCGAGCACGAAGGCGAGATCAAAGCGTATGGTGCCGGATTACTGTCGAGCTTTGGCGAGCTCGAACATGCATTTTCAGACCAGGTCGAACGTCGTCCGTTCAACCTCGAGCAGGTGATAAACCACGAATACACTTACAGCGACATGCAGCCGGTGCTGTACGTCATCCCGTCGTATGCTGAGTTAAAAGAAATCACAAAAAATATAGAGAGTTTTTGATTATGATCACAGATATAAATACAGCAGTTGAAACGAATACTGCGGTGCAAAAATCCCTTAGGACTAAAGAAGATACATCACGTTGAGTTTTACGTTGGCAATGCTAAGCAGGCGGAGTTTTATTATCGCAAGGCGTTCGGGTTTTCGCGGGCCGGGTATTCGGGGCTGGAGACGGGGAATCGTGAGACGACCTCGTATCTGATGCGGCAGACGAATATCAATTTTGTGTTGACGACGCCGCTCAATCCGGAACATCCGGCGGCGGAGCATATCAAGCAGCACGGTGACGGCGTGCGCGATATTGCGTTTTATGTCGAGGACGCGGATCACGCGTTTAACGAAGCGGTCAGACGTGGTGCGACTCCGGTGACCGAGCCGCACGATATGGCTGACGAGAACGGCTCTGTACGCCACGCGGCGATCGCGACATATGGCGACACGATCCACTCGTTCATCTCGTACAACACCAACAACGGCCACAATTACAACGGCGTTTTCCTGCCGGGATTTACCGAGCAAAATATCGCCGGTGAGCCGACCGGGATCATGATGGTCGATCATATTGTAGGGAACGTCGAGCTAGGGAAAATGGGGCATTGGTGCGATTTTTATCGTGATGTGCTCGGGTTTTTCCGCTACATCACGTTTGACGACAAAGACATCTCGACCGAATATTCGTCGTTGATGTCGATAGTCATGAGCGACGGTCAGCACAATATCAAATTTCCGATCAACGAACCCGCAATGGGAAAAGGCGGAAAATCGCAGATCCAGGAATACATCGATTTTTATCGCTCGGCCGGTGCCCAGCACATCGCTTTGCTGTGCCGTGATATCCGCAGCACGGTCGCGCAACTGATGGAGAACGGGGTTGAATTTTTGACGATTCCGGACACATATTACGACGACCTATTAGACCGTGTCGGCCCGATCGACGAGGACATTGCATCGCTCAAGAAACTCGGCATCCTGGTCGATCGCGACGACGAAGGCTATTTGCTACAGATCTTTACCAAGCCGGTCGAAGACCGCCCGACCGTTTTTTACGAGATCCTCCAACGCAAGGGCTGTAAAGGATTCGGCAAGGGCAACTTTAAGGCGCTGTTTGTCTCGATCGAAGAAGAGCAGCGGAGACGCGGAAACCTTTAAGATTTTTTTCACCACTGATGGACACAGATAAACACTGATGTTAGTTCGATTTATCGGTGTCCATCTGTGTTAATCTGTGGCTAATTTTCTTATGAACCTCATATATCAAACAGGTTTTGGAAACGAATTTGCGACTGAGGCGGTCGAGGGGGCTTTGCCGGTTGGGCAAAATTCGCCGCAGAAAGCTCCGCTTGGATTGTATGCCGAGCAGCTTTCGGGAACTGCGTTTACTGTGCCGCGCTCGGGTAATAAACGAACATGGACATATCGCATCCGGCCGTCGGTGATGCATAAGCCTTTTGAACGTATCGACAACCGCCGCTGGCAGAGCAAGCCGGACGATATAGATGTGATGCCCAATCAACTACGTTGGGATCCGCTTCCGATCCCGACCGAGCCGACCGATTTTATTGACGGCATCACGACCATTGCTCTCAACGGCGATCTGATGTCGCAAGCGGGCATCGGCATTCACATCTACACCTGCAACAAAGGCATGGGCGACCGTTATTTTTATAACGCCGACGCCGAGATGCTGATCGTGCCGGAGATGGGACGGCTTGGATTTTGACCGAATTGGGAGCTCTACAAGGCGGGTCCAGGTTAGGTTTGTTGTTATCCCGCGAGGCGTGAGGTTTAAGGTTGAGCCACATCCGGAAGACAAACAGTGCCGCGGTTATATTTGCGAAAATTACGGCGCACTGTTTCGCTTGCCCGATCTCGGCCCGATCGGGGCTAACGGCCTGGCCAATCCGCGTGATTTCGAGACTCCGGTCGCTTGGTATGAGGATCGCGAAGGCACATTTGAACAGGTTGCCAAATTCGCCGGTAATCTTTGGTCGTGTGAAATAGAACATTCCCCGCTTGATGTTGTTGCTTGGCACGGCAACTATGCTCCGTACCATTACGATCTGCGTCGATTTAACACGATCGGTTCGATCTCGTACGATCATCCGGATCCTAGCATTTTTACTGTTCTCACTTCTCCGTCAGGCGAGGCGGGCGTCGCGAATTGCGACTTTGCGATCTTCCCAGAACGGTGGCTGGTAGCCGAAAACACCTTCCGCCCGCCGTGGTATCACCGCAACTACATGTCCGAATACATGGGCCTCGTTTACGGCCAGTATGACGCCAAAGAAGAGGGCTTCCTGCCCGGCGGCGGCTCGCTCCACAACCAAATGTCCGCCCACGGCCCCGACCTCGACGCGTTTGAAAAAGCGTCGAACGCCGATCTCAAACCGCAAAAACTCGAAGGCACGATGGCGTTCATGTTCGAATCGCGCTACATCATCCGCCCGACAAAATTTGCGATGGAAACCTCGCAATTACAGCCTGAGTATTTTGAGGTCTGGCAGCGGTTGAATAAGAATTTTGGGAACCCAAAATGAAATTTAGAAAAGGCTTTTTTGTTTCCCTATTTCTCTTGAGCTTAAGTTTGTCGCTGTTTTCATCCTGCGACAAGACGCCGCTGATCGGAAAACAGGAAACTCCACGATCTACGCCCACACCAACGCCAACCGGGCCGCGAACCGCGTCGACAGGAGATCAAACGGTCAATGGGAAAACCATAAATTCGACGATGAACGATGCTGATATTCTAAAAGCCTTTAATATCGATATCGCAAAAGCGACGGCAAGAAAGTCTCAGGGGCCTGACGGATCTTCGATGACATATGTTCTGGGTGAACAGAATGTCAGCATCACGAGATCAATTGTAAGCGGGATCAATGTAATTGCATGGGGACCGATAAAAGTTGATGTCAGGCTTTCGAGATCTGATCCGTAAACGAAAGAGCTTTCGACATGACGATAGCACAAGAATTACAGTTTCTCGCGACATCGGAAAAGGGTGAGGTCTCGGCTTTGTTAATGAGGCCGGAGGGTGCGACGCATCTGCTCGTGCTCGGTCACGGGGCCGGAGCGGATATGCGTTCCGCTTCGATGCAGAAGATTGCTGAGGCTCTTGCTAAGCAGCAGGTCGCTACGTTTCGTTATAACTTTCCTTTCAAAGAAAACGGTCGCGGCGGCGTCGATTCACCAAAGGTCGCGACGGCGACGGTGCGTGCGGCCGTCGCGGAGGCCAGACGGCTCGAGCCAAAAATGACGCTGCTTGCGGGCGGGCATTCGTTTGGCGGGCGAATGACGACAACGGCACAGTCGGAATCGCCGCTCGACGGTGTAAAAGGACTAGTTCTCTTTTCGTTTCCGCTCCACGCGCCAAATCAGCCTGACAACTCGCGTGCAGAACATCTCAGTGCAATAAAGATCCCGATGCTGTTTCTAACGGGAACGCGCGACGCTCTAAATGACCTCATATTATTCCGCCCGGTGATCGAAAAGCTCGGTAATACAGCGACGCTCCACACTATCGAAACCGGCGATCACAGTTACAAGACTCTGAAAAAAACGCGCACTTCGCCCGAAGATGTTTTTGACGAAATGGCACGTGTAACCGCTGACTGGATACGCGAAACCCTATCTTAGCCTGACTTTCAATACTCTATCTATACTTTGCAGATCCGGCAGGAATTCGGGTTTGCTCCAAATTGAGGGATCAACAAGATCTCCCAATACTTTCGACTGGCCAAATCCGATCTCGATCAATAGCAATCCACCCCGATTTAAATGCTCCGGCGCTTCGTTGACAATACGGCGGATGATATCGAGGCCGTCGGCCCCTGCGAATAGAGCGCTGTGCGGTTCGAAATCGCGCACCTCTTTTTGCATGTCCGTCAGATCGGCATCGGGGATATATGGTGGGTTTGAGACTATCATGTCGAACTTTTCGGTGACGCCGGCGAAAAGGTCACCTTCGATAAACGTTAGGCGGTCAGCGATACGGTGACTTGTTGCATTACGCATAGCAACACCGATAGCTTTTTCGGAGATGTCGGTTGCGATAGCAGTCGCAGCGGGGACGTTTTGTAATATCGATACTGTGATACAGCCCGAGCCGACGCCTATCTCGCAAACCGTGAGTTCCCTGAGTGTATTGAGTTCGTTGAGTTTGTTGAGTTCGCGGATAGCTTCTTCGACTAGAATTTCAGTCTCAGGACGCGGGATGAGAACGTCGGGCGTGACCTCAAAATCCAATCCGTAAAATTCTTGCTGTTCGGTGATGTATTGAAAGGGTTCGCGGTTCGCACGGCGAGCCATCAATCCATCAAATCGAGCAGCTTCATCATCGGTCAGCTCATATTCAGGATGCGCGATCAGAAATGCGGGAGCTTTGTCGAGAGCAAATGCGAGCAGCGACGCAGCCTCGCGGCGGGGGTCGGCGACACCGGCTTCGGACAGACGGTTTGCACTTTGGTTTAAGAGATCGAGGATCGTCATCTGGCACCGTCGTCGCGCATCATGGCGGGTAATGTTAGGAGGATGATCTTGAGATCGAGCCAGAGCGACCAGTTTTTAACGTAAAACAGGTCGAGCTGAACCATCTCTTCGAACGTGAGGCGGTTGCGGCCCGATACCTGCCATAGCCCGGTAATGCCGGGTTTTACGTCGAGACGTTTGCGGTGCCACAGAGCGTAAGCTTCGACCTCGTATGGAATAGGCGGCCGCGGGCCGACGACGCTCATGTCACCCTTGAGCACGTTTAATAGCTGGGGCAGCTCATCGAGACTTGTTCGCCGTAAAAATTTGCCGACGCGCGTTATCCTCGGGTCGTTTCGCACTTTGCCGAAAACCGGTTTCTCAGTGTTACCTGCGTTCGCATCTTTGTCACCCTCGATATTTAGCTTATAAGCTTCGCGATGAACATTTTCATCGGCTCCGGCGATCATCGAGCGAAATTTGTAGCAAAGAAAAACGCGGCCATCCATACCGACGCGTTCCTGCAAGAATAGAACCGGCCCTTTTGAATCAAGTTTGACCAGGATCATTATCAACGCCCAAAGCGGAAGCAGCACGAGTATCGAAATTGCCGCCATTACGATATCCGAGACGCGCTTTATAAACCTCTCGATATCTGAGAGCGGTTCGCGAAACAGCCTGACCATCGGCAAAACGCCGATCTGTTCGATGCTGGTTTTTTGCGGCAAAACATCCAGCGGGCTAGGGGCAAAGCAAAATTCGACCCGCTGCTCGCGCCCGATCTCCATCATCGAATCAAACAGGTGCTCGCTGCCGAGTTCGTTTGAGGTGATGATGACCTCTTGGATCTTGAGGTCGCGGATCAGCTTCGTCAGGTCATCAATACCGCCGAGCACGGGCAGATCCGAGATCGTTGCGGGTGGTTTGGAGAGATCACTTTCGAGGTCATACCAGACGACACCGACCACACGGTAACCGAGTTCGGGTAGCTCCCGCAGCTCCTCGGCCGTTCGTCCGGCGTCGTGTCCGGAGCCGACTATCAATGTGGGTATTAGATTGACCCCGCGGCGTCGAAATACGGTCTGTACATAACGCAGAGCCAGATGAAAAGCGACAAACAGCACCAGAGCGATCGCAAAATCAAAGGCAAAAACGCCGCGTGAATATGAGTATTCGCGAAATGCATAACCGCCGCGAAACACAAATGCCCACGCAACGATCAAAAGCGAGCTGACCGAGACCGCCTTAAATATACGAGTCGCGTCTTGAGCATACGAAAATGAACCGTGAAACTTATAGATCCTCTGATACAGCAACATTGCCAGACGGATCGCGGCCCCAAAAAATAGGATACCGACATACGGGGCAAATTCGCGTGACCAACCGAAACCGTCCGGCGACAGCACGGGACGTTGTTCGCGCAGCTTAAAAGCAGTGATAAAGCTGAGCGATCCGATGACCAGATCCGCAAACATCACGAGCGCTCGGACGAGCGGCATTACCCAACGCGGGGCCCGTCGGCTCTTTTGTGTCACACCAGCAAATTGTGTTTTTTGCGCAGTTTCCATGCTCAAGCTTCTAAGATCAGGTTGGCAACCTGCCGTCTGATCGCGTTGTTGCGGCGAGGATCGCGGGCAGGTTTTTTCTTGAGCGTTATGCGGTCAAGATCTGCCGACGAATCGATCCGCATCATCCGGTTTTCACTGATCAAATATTCATCGATGGCCGCCGTTTTGCCTGCAAAGATCGTAGCTACGGGTACGCCGAGTGCGGCAGCTTCGCGGTTCATCGTGCCGCCGCCGGAGATGACCAGATCGGCCGCCGCTATAAGGTTAGCACCATCTAAGACGCAGTCAGGAATAATAATATTGGCGTGCGGATGCTCACGCTGCAATTCCTCCCCTTGATAAGGTTTGCGCGGGAGTAATATTATCTTGCACCCGGGCACGGCAGCAAATTTTTCGAGCGCCTCAGATAGCAACTGATTTGCGACACCGCGATGGTAAAGAGCCTCGGGTGCATGCGGGCGGATGACCACTAATATGTCATCGCCGGAGACGCCCAATGCCGCGAGAACGGCAGGAAAATGATCGTCAGGCTGAAAATCTGCGAGATACACGTCTTCTTTGATGCCGTCGAAACGGCGAACCTATGATTCGGGTACGCCAAATTTTCTCAGAGCAACGGTAGGGAAGCTTTTTGGTACGACGAGCCGTTTGGCCGTTCGAAACGAAAGATGATTGCCGGGATGGTGCTCATAATCCATCAGGTTGACGCTTTTGATACCCAGTATACGAGCGACAACGAGGGGCTCTTGTGAATTATGGGAAAGAGCCAAATCTAACTTCTTCCCGGCCGCCCATTTTCTAAGCTCCAAAACTCTTGACGCGAATTTCACCGCCTTAGACACAACATTTTTTCCACCGTGAATGCCGAAAACCGTAGGATCGAGGCCCGCCATTTTAGCCATTTCGACCGTTTGTGCGTAGTCGCGGGCGGTCCAGACGATCTCATGCCCGCGCTGAACAAATTCCTTAGAAAGCGCGCGGAAAAAAGGGATGTGCGGCGAGTTTCCTAGATCGATCCAGATACGCATGAACGTTCAAATTTAACATATTACCCGCAAACCATCCTTACGCGACGAGGGTACAGCCAGCCAAATTAGTCAGGTTGTATTTTTGGCCTGAAAAGCGGCAGCTTGCCGACAACAAAACTCAGAAAGACGGCACAAAAGATCATTAGGATATGTGAGGTGGGCAGAAAATAACGATATTCGGTGTGGATCAGCGACTGAACAGTAGCGTAATAGAGAGGGACGATCGCGAGGATCGCTAATTTGAAACGGTCCTCCCGTGTGATAATCAGTAACACCAAACCCAATAAAAATAGCGGCAAGATCGTAGCGGTCACGAAGCCTCTCTGTATGAATTTGAGTGGCCTATTGAGGAGATATAAGGTTTGAGGTGTCGTTTCAAACTCATTTCTTTCCGGGGCGATCGCCGGTACACGTTCCATCCGAAAAGATGTCGAGGCACGGTGCAAAACACTCTTTACATACCAGCCCGGGTTATCAGCCACTACCGAAAGGGCGGTTCTTAGTCGACGACGCTCGCGCAGTACGCCGTCAGGATGTAATAGACCGCCGGCGTTATAATCCGGCCGATCTGCTAACTGTGCATCCATTGCCATAACACCAAAATCTGTACTCGGCATTCCCAAACTGCCACTGGGATCGTAGTCGCCCAGTCCCTCTATAAATGTAGTTCCCATTCCGAGCGACAGCGGGATAAAGCTGTCAAACACAATATAGTTGCGGATCGTGATGGGAGCGATCATCAAAACGAAACTCACTACCAAGGTAACGGCAAATCTGATACGAATGTGTTTTGGCAACAAGAATAGCGAGAAAGCTGCAAAGAAGAGAGGCAATATCAACGCGTTCGAGCGAAACCAGCACGAGAGACCGATCGAGACTCCGCAAAAAATTGCCATCGACAATTTTCCGTCCCGAATGGCTCGCACAAGGAAATATATGGCTGCCAAGATCGGTAACACGGCTAATTCATCCGGGAGGATTACGGATGAATGATACGCGAATTGCGGAGCAACTGCCGTCAATACGCCACCGATCATCGCGACGCGAACATCAAAAAGACCCAGTGCTATCAGAAAAATTAAGACTGGGGCGAGCGAGTTTAACAGGATCTGAACGATCACAAACGCTTCGTTTTCGCCCCACAACAGGTAATTGATACCGATAAATATCGGATAGCCCGGTGGATGTAAGAGAACTGTCGCGTCTGATGGTGGGTTGGGTCCGGCTAAAAAGAGTCGAAATTCACCAGTGGCTAGATATTTGGCATCGTTTTTGTAAAGTTCCGTGAGCCCCCACTGCACACCGGCCATCTCAACCTTGTTGTTTTGCCAAACAACCACTCGAATGCCCGCAGATATGACGAACAACAGGAGGCAAAGTTTAAGAATGGAGATCCTGCTCATTCCTAGTTCTGATCGAGAAACTGCTGCATCCATAATTCTAGTGTCAGTAAGAAAAATACGTTTAGATTATGATCATGGCGGCCGGAGAGGTTGGCGTCAATAAGGTTACGGACAGCCGCGGGGTCAAAAATGCCGCGGCTCTTTACTCTTTCTTTTGATAATAGATCTTCAACGAGTGGCATCAGCGGCCCGCGCAGCCACGACCTGACAGGAGCGCTAAATCCTGCTTTTTTACGCCAAACGACTTCTTCTGGAAGTAGACGCTCGGCGGCTTTTTTTAGAATGTATTTTCGTTTGATGCCCTTGATCTTTAGGTTTGAGGGTAGCCGGGTCGTTAGATCGACCAGCTCTTTGTTGAGAAAAGGCACGCGGACCTCCAGATTTGCGGCCATTGACATACGGTCGGTCGTGTCGAGATTGAGCGCGGGCATAAACGTTTTGAAATCGACGTAGAGCATCCGGTTTAGCGGCGAAGCGTCTTTGCAATGCTCAAAATATTGTTTGTGATAACGATATGCGTCAAAGCCGGACATCTCGCTTTTTAAATCGTCTGCGTAAAGTCCTCGTTTCATCTCGTCTGTAAAATATGTGCCAAATCCGAGATAGCGCTCTTCGAAATCCATACCGGCACTGCGGGCAAATTTTTTGAGATTGCGGAGCGGAGCCGTAAATTTTCCGGGCAGGCCGCCATAGGCGAGGCTTTCGATGACCTTCATCGCCGGACGGCGAACAGCTGTCGGTACGATGTCGGTCAGCCCGGCGAGCTTCATCGCCATCTGGCGCGGATAGCCCGCAAATATCTCGTCACCGCCCATGCCTGAGAGCATCACGGTCTGAGTATGCCGCGACTGCTCAGAGATCAGATACGCGGGTATCGCCATATCGATGATCGGAGCCTCTTGGTGCCGGACGAGTTTTGGCAACAGATCGGCGAGGTCGGGCGTGAGCATCGTTTCGTGATAATCGAGATCGAGCAATTTGGCGACGCGTCGCGACCATTCGACGTCGTCGGGGATGATGTCGTATTTGAGATCATCGGCGGAGATACCGCTGGTGTAGGCCGAAACCTTTTGTTTTGAGTGCTTTGCCATCAAAGCGACAATGGATGACGAATCAACACCACCCGAGAGAAAAGCCCCAAGCGGAACGTCGGCGACCATCTCCATCTCGGTGACGCGGTTGAGAGTTTCAAAAACCAGATCTGTCCATTCGGCCTCACTGCCGCCTTTCTCTTCGGCCGAATAATCAAGGTCCCACCACTCGTGCGTCGATATCTCGCCGTTTTTCCAAGTCAGAAAATGCCCGGCCTTGAGCTGGTAGATGCCCTTGAACATTGTGTGCGGCGGAACCGGCCAGAGGAACGTTAGTGATTGGTGCAGAGCTTCGCGATCTAACTCAGGTTGGACAAGTTTTGTCGCGAGGATCGCTTTAATCTCAGATGCAAAGACGAGATCCTCGCCAACCTTAGCGTAAAAAAGCGGTTTGATCCCGGCACGGTCGCGGGCGAGCGTGAGCGTTTTTTCGAAATCGTCCCAGACGGCAACGGCGAACATGCCGTTGAGCTTGTCGAGACAATCGGTGCCCCATTCGCGAAACGCTTTAAGTAGCACCTCGGTGTCGGAGCCGGTCGTGAACGTCACGCCTTTTGATTCGAGTTCGGTGCGGATCTGCTTGTAGTTATAGATCTCACCGTTGAGGATCATCGCAAAGCGTTTGTCACTGGTGAGCATCGGCTGATGTCCGGCTGACGAAGTGTCGATGATCGACAGGCGGCGGTGGCCGAGACATGTTTTCAAACGATTTGTGCCAAAGGCTTCGGACACAAACACACCCTCATCGTCGCGGCCGCGATGCTCGATCGCGAGCAGAGCCGCTCCGATTCGCGTCTCGGGATCAGGTGAAATTATTCCGGCGATGCCGCACATAATTCTTATTAATTTTCTCCACAGATGAACACGGATGGACACAGATAGATCAGTGAAAAAAATCTGTGCTTATCTGTGTCATCTGTGGCTAATTTTTCTTTTTCATCGTTGCCCACAGATGCCAGCCAAGAACGCCCTCGAGCGGCAGCCAGCCGACGGGCAGCGGCGGAGCGTGCATAAACTCTTTGTGGTTTTCGATTATCTCAAAATCGGCAAAATCTTTGGCTATCTCCGCTGCGTCGTACACCTTAGAATACGGGTTAAAAGGCCCGTCGGTGCTGACGTTGATAAAATTATCCATTGCGAGATATTTCCAAATGCCTACTTTCTTGGCGTTCGCTATATGATCGCCGTAAATGCCGCCGGGCTTTAGCCGAAGGGCGTACATCGCAAGCAGCCCGAGCCGCCGCGCAACACAGATCGCTACGAGATAATTGAGAGACCATTTTGCATAGAGCATCACGATCAGCTTGCCGTCCGGTTTTAGAACGCGATGCAGTTCGGCCTGAGCCGTTTTGATCTCCGGAATATGATGGAGCACGCCGTGGCTGAAAACAATGTCAAAAGAATTATCGTCGAACGGCAGCTCCAGAGCGCTAGCCCGCTCAATGCGATCGAACGGCAGATCGTGGAGCGAAAAACGCATCTTTACACGCTTTACAGACTCTTCGGTCAGATCGGCTCCAGAGTATTTCCCGCCGCGACGGACGATCTGCTCGCCATCTGCTCCTTGGCCGAGGCCGATCTCTAGCACACGTTTGCTGTTGAAATCGATGCGGTCGAGATTTGTTAATATATGCGGCTCTTTGGCGTACCGGAAAGCGTCGTAACGTGCAAAAAAATCAGCGTATTCGGCACGTGTCTCTTCGTTGAGATCGCCGACAAGCTCCGCCCCGCACGGATGCATCTGCCAAAAATCTTTGATCTCGTTTTCCATCTCGTTAACCTTTTGCCTCGATCAAACGGGCGAGAGCATACGCCATCCACGCTTGTCCCCAACGCATGAACGGCGTTTTTACGACCGACGTTTTTCGCCGTTGATAATAAAAATATCCGCTCGGGTCGAGCATATTTTCTATCGTCCAGTCGGCTGTTTTTTGAGCCATCGGCAACATTCTATCGTCGATTGCCCGCAGTTCGCACATCGTCGAGATCGCCGCTGCCGCCGAGTGAATATCGACGGGATAGGTTTCCGTGTCATAGTATTTTGGCGTGCCGTCATCGAGAAAAAACTTGGCTAACCAATACCCGCCACCGAGATTGATCGCGTCAAACGTCTCGGCCCGCAATTCCTCGATCTCGCTGGATATTCTATAAAGTGAGAGCAAAATATACGCGGTGTGAAAATTGTCGACCCACCCCTGAATGTCGTTGCCGCCATACGTCCAGGCACCATCGCTACGCTGTCGGCGGATGACGAAACGAGCGATTTTGGTGGCAATGTCGAGATACTTTGAGTTTTGAGTCAAAGCTCCGACGCGAGCCAAACACTCGCCCGCGAGCAGGCTGGCGTTGTAGATCTCGGTCCGGTCGAGCGGCGTGTAGCTGAAACATACTTCGTCGTCTGTCTCATAAGAACGGTTAAGCCCTGTGAGAATAAAGGTGCAAATTTCCTCGGCCGCTGTTAAATACTTTTCATCACCGAATGCCTCGAAAGCTTCTAATAACGCCTGCTGAGCAAATGCCGTCGGCACGATCGCGGGAGTGCCAAGCGGCGCGTAAAAATTGCGTGACTGCCAGTCGAAATTATAGCCAAAGGCAAGCGCAGACTGGCCGTCAGACGCGGTGTCGCGAATGGCGGTATTCATCAGTCGTTCAAGCAGGTCTTTTGCAGTCGCGGCATATGCAGCATCATTTGTTGCGCGATACCGCGATAGTTCGGCTAGGGCGAACAACGCCAAGCCCTTTGGATTTATGCCCTTTTTAATACCTAAAACCGGACGCAGATCTATCGGCGAACGCTTGACGGCTTGTAGCAACGCGAGTCGTGCAAAGCTTACGTGTTTCAGCGGTGTGAGCTGAAACAAAAAACTATTGAGCCCGTCAAACGGGTCGTGTCCGGCAAAATCTTCGCGCTTACAATACGCAAACAGCCGATCGTAAGATTGTTTGAGATCAATGGACATCGGAGGTCGGTAAAGGGAAAGGTTATCACAGATGCGTCCGCATTTTGGACGGCGGACAAAGGGACGGCCTGGCTTTTGCCCTTTACGTCGAAAAGCTAGATAATAAGACCTTACTTTACGGCACTTTTTATGAAGTTTTTCTCGGACATACGGCTACTAATTCTGGCGATCTGGCTTGGGGCCGCGGTATTTTTTATCGGCGTCGCACAGACCGCGTTTGCCGTGCTGCCCGAGCGTGAACTAGCCGGGGCCGTGGTCAACCGAAACCTGATGATCCTCAATATCGGCGGTATCGGGATCGCGCTTTTTATGCTGTTAACTTCGCTGGTCGCGACGGCCCGCATCAGCACGTTTTGGTTGTGGATCGAGCGGTTTTTGCTGTTGCTGCTAGCGGCGGCGTGTGCGGTGGGGCAGTTTGTCATCGGATTTTGGCTCGCGTCGCTTCGCGGGCAGATGGGGCGGCCGATCGACGAGGTGGCGGTTGATGACCCTTTGCGGATACAGTTCAACACGCTGCACCAATATTCGATCTGGGTGCTGATGGCGGCGATGGGTGCGGGGCTGATCGCGTTTTTTATCATCTCGAACCGCAAATTTGCTGGCAAGACGGTCGCGGACGATCCGTACGATTTTTCAAAAGAATTTAAGGCCTAACAATTATGGAATTGATAGAAAAAAAGAACGATTTTGCATCGCGTTTTTCGCGGTGGAACGCTAACGAAGAGCTTCGCGGTTATCCGTATGTCGAGAATATCCACACGCCTTTCACTCCTGTCCGCCGGGCACTGCCGATGCTCAATCTAGCGCTCGTCACATCAGCCGGAGCCTACATCGATGGCACGGATGCGTTTGATCTGGAATCAAAAGACGGCGATCTGAGCTATCGCGAAATACCGGTCGAAGTCGAGGCCGAAGATCTTCGCTACGCCGCAAAGGGCTACGATCCAAAAGCCGTCACCGACGACCGAAACGCCCAGATACCCATAGACCGTCTGCTCGAATATCAGGCAAATGGGGTAATCGGCGGCCTCAACAACGTTTGGTGGAGCATCAGCAGCCACATCCCGAACGCAGAGCGTGTTGCCGCAGAACTTGCCCCGGCGATAGCCGACCGGCTTGCGAGATACGATATCCACGCCGCTCTGTTTATACCCGCTTCGCCGCTGTGCCATCAGACGCTCGGGATCATCGCCCGCTGCGTCGAAGCCGCCGGTATCCCGACGATGCTTGTCTCGGTCGATGCGCGCCTCACTGACAAAGTTCGTCCGCCGCGAACTGCCTATTACAACGGCGAGTTTGGCTCGGTCGCCGGAAAGCCAAATTGGCGTGAGTATCAAATGCGTGTTTTGGACGAGTCTCTGCGTTGGACGGAGACATTTGACCAACCCGGTTCGCGAAAGCTCGCCGTCGATCTGGAAACATCGGTCGAAGCCGCCCGCGGAGAAAGATAAGAATTTGCCCACGAAATACACGAAAGGCACGAAAATAAGAGGATTTTATTTCGTGTTTTTAGTGTTTTCGTGGGTAGATCAATGTCCGCCCATTTGCCAGACCTTCAGAGCCTCGATCGGGTAGATCAGCATTACGATATTGATGAGCAGGCTGTCGCGGATCCACACGATGAGGATCGCCTCGGTCGCAAGAAAGAGGGCGAGCGACTTCCAAAACTTTAGCTTGTAGGCGATCGTGAAACCGGTCGCACAGCACACAATATCTGCCAGCGAATTGATGATCGAATCGCCAAAATAATCGAGCGACAGCGTTACGGTCCGGTAGCGTTCAATAATGTAGCTTGAGTTTTCGGCCACCTCCCAGGTGCTTTCGATCAGGACCGCGATAAACAATCTCCATGAGAGCGGCATACGCCGAAAGACCAGCCCGATCAGCCAAAATTCTAAAACGCCGTGTAGTACATGCGTGAATGCATACGGGTCGATGATGTGTTGTGAGTTGTGTGTCGACCAGATGTTCCATGCCCAGGGGCTGTAGTCGCCGGCTTGGCACCACCAGACGCGGCCCTGCCACACTAGGAGCACCGTCGAGACGACGATCACAAAAAGACAAAGTATGACGGGGTTTTTTTCGAAAAGTCTGGGCTGTTCAAAGTTTGGTTCGTTCATTTTGCCAACTTGTCCCGGATGAATGAGAATTTAACTGCATATTTAACTACAGAATGGATCGCAGCAAAATTTTAGCACGCGTTAGGGAACGCACACAGCTCTGGGACATCGTCATCATCGGCGGCGGTGCGACGGGGGTCGGCTGCGCTCTCGACGCGGCGTCACGAGGGTTAGATGTTCTGCTGCTCGAACAACACGATCTTGGCAAAGGCACGTCGAGCCGATCAACCAAGCTCGTCCACGGCGGCGTCCGTTATCTGCGGCAGGGCAATATCTGGCTGGTGCGCGAGGCCTTGCGGGAACGCGGGATATTGCTGAAAAACGCGCCGCATGTGGTGCATAAACAAGACTTTATCGTGCCGTGCTACAGCCCGTGGCAAAAGCTATTTTACGGCGTTGGGCTGAAGGTCTATGACAAGCTCGCCGGCAAATACAGCCTCGGCAGATCGCGGATCCTTTCGCGAGACGAGACGCTGCAAATGCTGCCCAATATCAGCAAAGACGGGCTTTCGGGGGGCGTTTTGTATACAGACGGGCAGTTCGACGATACTCGCTTGTTGATCGATATGGCGGTGACGGCGAGCGAACACGGAGCCGCTTTGCTCAACTACGCAGCCGTCCGTTCGCTCGCAAAAGACGTTGATGGCAAGGTCAACGGCGCCCAATTTGAAGACGTTTTGAGCGGCGAAAACTTTGCTGTCAGCGCCAAAGCGGTGATCAACGCGACCGGTGCATATTGTGACCCGATCCGAAAGATGTCTGACCCGTCTGCCGTGCCCGTTATTACATTTGCACGGGGTTCGCACATTGTGCTCGATGCACGGTTCCTGCCCGGCAACGCAGCCCTGATGATACCCAAAACAAGCGACGGCCGCGTGCTATTTTGCATACCGTGGCTAGGACATTTACTGGTCGGCACGACCGATGTGCCGTGCGAGACCGCAGCCCTTGGAGATGTCGTTAGCGAAGAAGAGATCGATTTTTTGCTTAAAACAGCGGGGGCGTATCTTTCCGAACAGCCAACACGTGTTGACATTTTGAGCAGATTTGCCGGTGTACGCCCGCTCATCAGCAGTAGCGGTACTAAGAATACGGCCAAACTCTCTCGCAGCCACGAGCTGTTTGTAGATGCGGCCGATCTCGTCACAATAACGGGCGGCAAGTGGACGACATATCGGCGAATGGCAGAGGATGCGATCGACGCCGCTACTAAGATCGGCGGTCTCAATGCCGGTAAATGCGTAACCGAAACGCTACCGATCTCAGCTCCAAAGACGGCCGCTGGCGAGCGGCTTCATCCCGATCTGCCATATACTCGCGAGGACGTCGTTAGGGCTGTTCGTGATGAGATGGCGATGTGCCACGAAGACGTACTTTCCCGGCGAACGCGGGCCAGGTTCGTGAATGAACGTGCCGCATCGGAGCTCGTTCCGATGGTCGAAGAGATAATGGCAGAGATCCGATCTAAAACGTAAGCCGCATTACAAACGCTTCCCACTTCCGTTGAAATGCGGTCATGTTGCGGGTGCCGAGGACGCTTTGCAGGGTTTTGTACCCCGTCGGGTCGGTTTTTTGGTTTTCGACAAACTCTTTGTAAAACTTTCTAAGCAGCCCCTTTTCTTGCAGGTAATAGCACAAATAGCGGGCCTGCGCGTAGTTTGTGCCGGGGTCTTCGTTATAAAACGCGGTGTCGGACATTGAGGTTAAAGCTTTGAACGTCGGCACCACCTTTTTTTCGATGCCGCTTTGCAAACCACGCAGACGCCAGTTCGTATAGCCGTAGATGTGGCCATCGACGGTGCCGGATTGCTCATAGAGCGATCCGAGCCCCTCGTTAAACCACGCCGGAGCGTCGGGGAAATTGGCCTCGACAAACGGATGCACGATCTCATGAACCAGCGTCCCGCCGCCGGTCGCGATGTTCATCACGAGAGCCTTTTTCGACGGGGAATAATAGCCGTACGGCGTATCGGGCGTGTCGTTAAAAAATTCTAGGGCGTGTTTTCGATATGACGTTTCGTCCTTAAAAAGCCAGATCTCCAGGATGTTTGCCGGATCTTTAGCAAAATAGTCCTGCTTTAATCGCGCGACTGTCCCCCGCACAACTCCCTCGGCCCATAGCGTGACGCGCGATGCGTCATCGTCGCCGACGACGATAAAGGGCCGCTCGACGATGACCGTAAATCCTCGACCTTTTAACTTTGTTCGTAAGGTTTGTGCGTGCTGTTCAAACTCCGCCGGAGAATGATCGGCCAATACAGGGAATGCCGAAAATACGACCAAGCACAGGACAAGAAAATATCGTTTGGCGGTTAGCATATTCCTCGCAAATTTAGATGCAAGAAGTCGCAAATGTGCACCTAAAAATTCACTTCGTCCGTTTTTCGATCTTTACACCGCTGTTGAGTTTTTGGTCAAGCACGTTGGCGACAGCTTGAGCACGAGCCTTTGCGAGATCGGCCGTATCGCCCGCGAACAGGCGGTCGACCGTCGCCGTAAATATTGCGACCCAGTGTGCAAAATGTTCGGGCAGGAGCGGCGAGTGGGCGTGGAGCACCTGTGATGATGTTCGAGATTTAGCCCGCCAAAATGATGGCCGATCTTATTGTCGGCCATCGCTATGCCATAAAAATCAGTTAAGAGACGCTCGATGTCGCCCCGCGTTTCAATATCCCGTTTCATCTATTCGGTCGAGACGGCATCCTCGCCATGGAGAGCGGCATTGAGCGTGTGCCAGCTAAGTGACGCACATTTGACGCGTGCCGGAAACTCTAAAACGCCCGAAAAGATCCGCAGTTTTCCGAGATCGTTATCGTCCGTCTCGATATCTAGTTCACCAGTGACCATCTTGTGAAACTCGTCAAAGATCGCCTCGGCCTCTTCACGGGTCTTGCCTTTGACGGCCTGGGTCATCATCGACGCCGAAGCTTTTGAGATCGCACAGCCCGAGCCCTTAAATGCGACATCGGCGATCTGGTCGCCGTCCATCGCCACATAAACGCGCAGAGCGTCGCCGCAGAGCGGATTTTTACCGTCGGCATACTGATCGGCATCAGCGATCTCGCGAAAATTTCGCGGGTTTTTGTTGTGCTCTAAAATTACTTCTTGATACAGGTCACTTAGTTCGGACATAGCCCTATTTTATTATGTCCGAACCGATTAACCTAGTTAGAAAAGCCCGACAATATTGCCTTCGGCGTCGATATCGACCCTTTCGGCGGCCGGATGCTCGGGCAGGGCGGGCATTGTCCGCATATCGCCGCAGACGGGATAGATAAAGCCGGCCCCGACGCTTGCACGGACCTCGCGGACGGGGAAGGTGAAACCGGTCGGTGCTCCCTTGAGGGTCGGATCGTGGCTTAAGGATAGGTGCGTTTTCGCCATACAGATCGGCAGGTTGCCAAAGCCATTAGCTTCGTAATCGGCGATCTGGCTCGACGCTTGTGAGGTGTACGAAACATCGGCGGCTCCGTAGATCTTGGTAGCGATGGTCTCGATCTTTGCTTTGATCGGCTGGTCGAGATCGTAGAGAAATTTGAATTCGTTCGGGTGGTTTGCAGCCTCGATGACCATTTCGGCAAGCTCGATCGCACCTTTTCCGCCTTCGGCAAAATGCCTTGAGACGGCCGCTCCGAGTGCTCCGGCCTCGATCGAGATACGTTTTACGGCCTCGATCTCTTCGGGGTGATCGGTGTCGAAAACGTTGATCGCGACGACCGGCGTCACACCGTGTAGTTTTACATTCTCGATCTGTTTGCGCAGATTCGCTGCTCCGGCCTCGACGTCGGCAACGTTATTTTCGAGCATTTCGGGCGGCAGAGGCTTGCCGGCGACGATACGGTATTTGCCGCTGTGCGATTTGAGCGCTCGGATGGTGGCAACGATGACGCAGGCGTCCGGTTTGAGGCCGCTGTAACGGCATTTGATGTTAAAGAATTTTTCGGCACCGATATCCGCACCAAAGCCGGACTCGGTAAACAGATAATCGCTGCATTTCGCACCGATCAGATCGGCGAGAATGCTGCTGTTACCGTGTGCGACGTTGGCAAACGGGCCTGCGTGAACGAGCGCAGGCGTATTTTCGAGCGTCTGCATGATCGTCGGCCGAATGGCGTCGCGCATCAGCACGGTCATCGCTCCGGCGGCACCGATCTCTTCGGCGGTGACGGGCTTTTTGTCGTGCGTCATACCGACGACGATGCGGCCAAAACGAGCGCGCATATCCTGGAGCGAATTTGTCAGCGCGAGTATCGCCATCACTTCGGATGCGACCGTGATGTCAAAACCGGTCTCACGCGGGATGCCGCCTTCCATACGGCCGCCGAGTCCGACGATGATCTTTCGCAGAGCACGGTCGTTTGTATCGACGACTCGTTTCCAGGTGATGCTGTGCGGATTGATGTTGAGCGGATTGCCGCGGAGCAGCTTATTGTCGATCATCGCGGCGAGCAGATTGTTTGCCGCCGTGACGGCGTGAATGTCGCCGGTCAGATTGAGATTGAAGGTCTCCATCGGCACGACCTGTGCATAACCGCCGCCCGCCGCACCGCCTTTGATACCGAATGTTGGGCCTTGCGACGGCTGCCTCAGCGATACAACGGCTTTCTTGCCGAGGTGCTTCATCGCTTCGCCAAGGCCGATGAGCGTGGTCGATTTACCCTCGCCAAGCGGCGTTGGCGTGATCGCGGAAACGTCGATGTATTTGGCGTTTGGACGGTCCTTTAGCTTGTCGAGGACGCTCAGCCGAAGCTTTGCGATATACGGGCTGCCGTAGAGGTCCATGTCGTCAGGCGTCAGACCGAGCTGCTCGGCGATCTCCTGCACGGGCCGCATTTTTGAGTGTTGTGCGATGTAAAGATCTGAATACATAGGCGTGAGTATTTGCTAAGTCTCAGTTAAATGCTGTGACAGTTCTCACAATCGCATCATTCAGCGTCAAATATTCGCCGGTGGTAATTGATCTGGCCAAGATGATAACCGAGATGAGTCGCGAGATGGACCAAAAACCACCCGGTCGTCATCGGCTCGGTTCGGTCGGCAAAGACAGTGATCGGATATTCTTGTGCGAGTTGATCGGGCGTGAGTTTATCAAGCCCCGCCGCGACATCGGCGATCGTCTCGTCGATCATTTGCAGCAGTTCGGCTCGTGGCGTCCCGTTGGTCGAAAACTCCAGATCACGCTCACGCACATAACCCGAACCGCCCAACACAGCACCGATAAAATGTTTTTAGATTGCCAACGAGATGCAACGCGAGATTGCCGCCGGAATTTGGTATCTCACCATCCGACAGCCACAGATTAGCTTGTCCTGGTAAGTTTCGATCTCGCTTTTCAGTTTGTTGAGATCGCGGTTGAAAAGATCTTTTAGCGTTTCGATGATCATATCGTTAAGGGAACACTCCCGCGGCCCGCGTTTCCGCCTTAGGCAAAAACTTCGATAACTTTCTGAATCGCATCCGCAAGTTTATCGACCTCTTCTCGGGTGTTGTAAAACGCGAACGACGCTCTTGCGGTTGCGGGCACATCGAAAAACTCCATCACCGGCTGTGCGCAGTGGTGGCCGGCTCGGACGGCGATGCCTTGTTGGTCGAGGATGGTGCCGATGTCGTGCGGGTGGATGCCGTCGATGATGAACGACAACACGCTGGCTTTTTCTGCGGCGGTGCCGATGATCTTGACCTCGGGAATGTCGGACAGGCGCTCGGTGGCGTATTCGAGCAGCTCGTGCTCGTACGCGGCGGCGGCTTCGAAATCGATCGCGTTGATATAGTCGATCGCGGCTCCCAGGCCGATGCCCGCGGCGATGGCCGGAGTGCCGGCTTCGAATTTGTCCGGGATCGGGGCGAACGTCGTCTTTTCAAACGACACCGTGCGGATCATACCGCCGCCGGTCTGATAGGGCGGCATCGCGTCGAGCCATTTACGCTTGCCGTACATCACGCCGCTGCCCGTCGGGCCAAACATCTTGTGTCCCGAAAAGACAAAGAAATCAGCATCCAGATCCTGCACATCGACCGGAAAATGCGGCACGCTCTGGGCCGCGTCAACACAGACCGGAACGCCATATTTGTGGGCCGTCGCGATCATTTCCTTGACGGGGTTGACGGTGCCGAGACTATTTGAGACGTGCGTTAGCGCGACCATTTTGGTGCGTTCACTAAGCAGATTTTCGTATTCGTCGATGATCAGCTCGCCGCGATCATTCATCGGTATCATGACGACCTTGGCCCCGCGTTCCTCGGCGATCATCTGCCACGGGATGATGTTCGAGTGGTGCTCCATCTGGCTGACGAGGATCTCATCGCCCTCGCCGATGAACTTTCGCCCGTACGAATGCGCGACCAGATTGACGCCCTCGGTCGTGCCGCGAACGAAAATACACTCTTTGACATCAGGCGCGTTGATAAATCGCTTGACCTTTTCGCGCGCCGCTTCGTACGCGGTCGTCGCATGCTGTGAAAGGTAATGCACGCCGCGATGAATGTTTGAGTGTTCCTCAGCGAGATATTTTGACGTGCGGTCGATCACCGACTGCGGCACCTGCGACGAGGCACCGTTGTCGAGATAGACGAGCGGCTTACCGTTCACGGTCTGCGACAGCACTGGAAAATCTCTTCTCACTTTTTCAACGTCCCAATTACTCACGGGTTTTGCTGCGGTCATGTTAATGCTTTTTTGGCCGGTGTCTTTAGCGTTGCCGCCACCTTTGCCTTTGGCTTAAGCTCTTCGCGGGCGATGTACTCGCGCAGGGCGGTCTCGACGACGATAGCGCGGCGGTGTTTTTCACCGGCGATCTCGTCGATCTTTTGCATGATCTCGTCTTCGATAATTAGCTGTGTTCTGATCCTCATAATTTACACTTCCAGTTTAACGTTCAGTCTGTTCAAAACGGCCGCATCCAGATCGGCCTTAATAGATTCGATGCCGATCTTGCGAATGATGGCCTCCGCAAACCCATAGGTTAACAGATTTCTTGCCAGAGCTTCGGGCAATCCGCGTGTCAGCAGATAAAAAAAGCTCCTCTTCCTCAAGCTGTCCGACCGTCGCTCCGTGGGCACATTTAACGTCGTCGTTAAATATCTCAAGCTGCGGTTTGGTATCGACGCGGGCATCGTTTGACAGCAGCAGATTCTTATTCGACTGCTGTGCATCGGTGCCGTGGGCATTTTCGCGGACAAAAACCTTGCCGTTAAAGACGCCGCGCGAGTGGTCATTGAGCACGCCCTTATAAGTTTGATGCGAAACGCAATTTGGCACAGTGTGGTCGATCACACTATGCGTGTCGCTGTGCTGGCGGCCGCCCAACATATACAGCCCGTCAACCCAAGCCTCGCCTCCCTCGGCGGTAAATTTTAGGTCGATGTCGTGCCGCGAAAGGGCCGCCCCGAGATTGATATTCGTCGAATCATATCGACTGTCGCGCCCAAGCGAAACCTCAGTCGTGCCGATATTGAAAGCCTCAGGCCCATCTTTTTGAACGCGGTAATGCGTAACGCTTGCATTGTCCTCAACGATGACCTGGACCGCCGCGTTCGTAAAGCTTTTTGCTGTCGACGCATACGATTCGATGATCGTCGCCTTGCTGCCGGCCTCCGCAATTATCAATACGTGCGGAAAGATCGCAGTGTTTTCCGCCGCGGCAAAATTAAGCTCGAACGGCTCGGCTATGCTCGTGTCCTTTGCAATGCGGATGACCTTGATCTCGCCAAACGCAAGATTTAAAGCGGCAAAGCCATTGCGGTCAATCGCAAATCGTTTGGCAATTTCCACATCCCCCGCTGTGAATTCCTGACTCTGACCACCGGCCACTGACCACTGACCACTAACAAGCGAAGCGACATTCGTATATTTCCAATCCTCGTTCTTCGGCGTTGGAAATCCCGATGCGGTAAACGACGCGAACGCCTGTTCGCGCAAACACGGACGGCGTCATTCGTCTCGCCCTTAATAAATTCTCTAAATTGTTCCGCAAACACGGTCTGCGTTGTTGCTGTCGATGAGGTCATCAGTTAATTCGCGTTCGCGGCCCCCTTGACCCAGTCGTAGCCTTTTTCTTCGAGTTCGAGAGCCAGCTCTTTGCCGCCCTCTTTGACGATGCGGCCGTTGGCCAGCACATGGACCATATCGGGCACGATAAAATTGAGCAGCCGCTGATAGTGTGTCACCAGGATGATAGCGTTGTCAGGCGAGCGGAGCTTGTTGACGCCCTCGGCGACGATACGCAGAGCGTCAATATCTAGGCCCGAATCGGTCTCGTCGAGGATCGCGAGCTTTGGCTCAAGCACCGCCATCTGCAGTATCTCGTTACGTTTTTTCTCACCGCCCGAAAATCCTTCGTTTACCGAGCGTTTGAAAAACTGCGGATCCATATCGACGATCTTTGCCTTTTCTTTTAGGTAATCGTTGAATTCGAGCGGGTCGAGTTCTTCGCGGCCGTGGTGTATCGCTTTTTGGTTGTAGGCAAGCCGCAGAAACTGTGAATTTGACACACCCGGCACCTCGACCGGATACTGAAACGCCATAAACACGCCTTCACGGGCACGTTCGTCGGGTTCGAGTTCGAGTAGGTCTTTGCCTTCGTAAAGCACCTCGCCGGAGATGACGCCATAACTTGGATGGCCGGCAAGTACCTTAGACAAGGTCGATTTGCCCGAGCCGTTCGGCCCCATGATCGCATGCACCTCGCCCTTTTTGACCTGCAGATTGAGGCCCTTCAATATTTCTTTGCCGTCGATTCCGGCGTGTAGATCTTTTACTTCTAACAACATAAATTTAGTTAACTTTCGGATATTTCTCCGCGATTTCGGAAGCGACCGTCTCCCCCAACGGTCGCGGTGGGTTGGCCGCGTTTTTAACCACCAGGTCGCGTGACCTCCTCTGCGGCGGTATGGATCTCGGCCATGGCTTTTGGGCAAATACCGGTTTTCATACGTAGATCTCGCCTTTCAAATACAGAGTGGCGTTCCCGCCGATCTTTACGCGGTCACCTGCGAGTTTGCAAAACAGCTCGCCGCCGCGTGCCGACACTTGGCGTGCAAACATCTCGGTCTTGCCTAATTCGTCAGCCCAATACGGTATCAGCGAACAGTGGATGGCACCCGTGACCGGATCCTCAGGGATGCCGATACGCGGGGCAAAAATCCGCGAAGCAAAATCCGATGTGTCGCCCTGTGCCGTGACGATGACTGCGTCAAAATCGCCGAGGTCGATGATCGCTGGAAGTCGGGTTTCAGCGCCAGCACTCGGCTTCGGTCTCAAGACAACCAAGAAATCGCGTGCTTTAAAACCTCTGTCGGCTTAGCCCCAATGGCCTCAGCGAGCCCTTCGCCATGCTCGATCTCGGTGAGCGGGCCGCGACGGAAAATCCATCACATCCGTCGCCGTTTTCACGAGTTACAGCCGCTTTCCGCTTTTTGCGAATGAAAATTGAACGCTCGCCCGTTTGCCCGAGCTCGTTACACAATCACGTACGCCGAGGCCAGCGTCGCGTGGCCGCAAAGATCGATCTCAAACGTCGGCGTGAACCATCTGATATCGTAAAATCCGTCTCGGTCTTTACAAAAAAGCCGTCTCGGCGAAATTATTTTCCGGCGCGATATCGAGCATCGTCTCGTCCGGCAGCCAAGCCTCAAGCGGAACGACCGCCGCCGGATTCCCCTGAAACGGCTCGCTCGTAAATGCGTCAACTTGAAAAATCTCTAACTTCATGTTCCCCTCCTTCACCGCCGCGATCGCCTGAATTTCTATCTGCGTTCCAAAATGCAGCTCCTTGACCGGGATCATCGCTCTCGCCGGCCGATGGTCACCCATCACGCGGGCATAAGTTTCATTGACCCGGCCCCACAGCTCCATGTCGGATACATATATCGTCATCTGCAAAACGCGGCTCAGATCGCTGCCGGCGGCTTTAGAACGTGCTCAACATTTCTGAGAGCCAATTCCGTCTGCTCCTCGATCGAACCGGTAAACGGCTCACGCGTCTCCAGCTCCATCGGCAACTGGCCCGACACATAAACAACGCCGTGATGTTCGATGCCGGGTGAATAATGGCCCTTTGGGGTTTCTGGTTGACTTTCGGACGGTTGGATCGTTTTCATTAGCCTACCGCTGCCCCCTTCAATTTCCCAGCAGTTTCGTCGCCTCGACCGCGTATTCCATCGGCAGTTCGCGAAAGACCTCTTTGCAGAAACCGTTAATGATCAGCGAAACGGCATCTTCCTGGCCGATGCCGCGTTGCTGTAAATAAAACAACTGGTCCTCACTGATCTTCGACGTGGTCGCCTCGTGTTCGACGCGGGCGGTGTTGTTCATCACCTCGATGTAGGGGAACGTGTTCGCCTCAGAGCTGCCGCCGATGAGCATCGAATCGCACTGGGTGTAATTTCTCGCACCCTCGGCTTTTGGCATTATTTTTACGAGCCCGCGATAGCTGTTGTTCGACTTGCCGGCAGAGATGCCCTTTGAGATGATCGTCGATTTTGTGTTTTTGCCGAGATGGATCATCTTGGTGCCGGTGTCGGCGATCTGGGCGTTGTTGGTCAGAGCGACCGAGTAAAATTCGCCGATCGAATTGTCGCCCTGCAAGATGACGCTCGGGTATTTCCAAGTGATCGCCGAACCGGTCTCGACCTGTGTCCACGAAATTTTTGAGTTGACGCCGCGGCACGCACCGCGTTTTGTCACAAAGTTATAAATGCCGCCCTTGCCCGTCTCGTCGCCGGCGTACCAGTTTTGCACGGTCGAATATTTGATCTCGGCGTCATCCAGAGCCACAAGCTCGACGACGGCCGCGTGCAGTTGATTGGTGTCAAACTGCGGTGCCGTACAGCCCTCGTTATATGCGACATAACCGCCCTCTTCGGCGACGATCAGCGTGCGTTCAAACTGGCCCGCCTCTTGCGTGTTGATGCGGAAATATGTCGAAAGCTCCATCGGGCAGCGAACGCCTTTGGGGATAAAGACAAACGAGCCGTCCGAAAAAACCGCCGAGTTCAAAGCCGCGTAATAGTTATCGCCAACGGGCACAACCGAGCCGAGATATTTTTGGATCTTGTCAGGATAAAGCTCGACCGCCTCGGTAAATGAGCAAAATATCACGCCCGCCTCAAGCAGCTTTTTCTTATATGTCGTCGCAACCGAAACCGAGTCGAACACCGCGTCGACCGCCACATTTGCCAGCATTTTCTGCTCGGTGATCGGGATGCCGAGCTTTTCAAATGTTTTCAACAGCTCAGGATCGACCTCGTCCAGGCTCCCCTTTTTCTCCTTTTCCTTTGGCGCCGAGTAGTACGAGATGTTTTGAAAATCGATATTTGGATAGTCAAAATTTGCCCAGTTGTCAGGCTGCTCCATCTTTAGCCAATGGCGGTATGCCTTGAGCCGAAACTCAAGCATCCACTCGGGCTCGTTCTTTTTCGACGAGATCAGACGGACCGTGTCTTCGGACAGGCCCTTAGCGATCGTCTCTGTCTCGATGTCCGTAACAAAGCCGTATTTGTATTCCCGATTTGTGAGTAATTCTGCTGCTGTCGACATAAGATTTTTTGCCCCACAGACACACACACACACACCAAAAAAAAAAGGGGGGGGCTTTTTCTTCCCCCCCCAAAAAAAAATTTGTGTTTTTTTCTGTGGTCTTCTTTAAACTCTTTGCGGTTCGATGACCCGGTTGATCCCTTTTATACTGTGAAACATCGCATCGACCGAGCTTTCCGTGCCGACGATCTGGGCGAGTGTTATTTGCGACAGGGCATTTTCGACTATCTCGTGCAACCCGACGATGACGGGCCGTATGCCGCAGTCGCCTTTGTGCACACAACTGTCGAGCACACCGGTGTAGCTCTCGCAATGTTTTGCCACGGCTTCTTCGCCAAGTACCTTGATGATCTCGTTGAGATGTATCTCGCCGGCGGGCCGCGCCAGAAAATAGCCGCCCTTGGTCCCGCGTGTCGATAGGACAAATCCGGCCTTGTTGAGCAGCCACATCAATTTCCCGGCGTTAGCCGTCGAGATGCCCTCAAGCTCAGCGATCTGCGGCAGCGTCAGGCTGTCGCCCGGCCGCAAACCAGCCAGTTGCACCAGGCATCTCAGGCCGTATTCCTCTTGTGCCGAAATTTTCATAAACCAGTCCTAGACAATAGTTTTGGGCATTACCGTAATGTAAATACTCTCAAATCGTTACTTTTTTGTCAAGATTGGAAAGGGGTTTTCGCCACGAATACAGAAGGCACGAACAGAAAGGAAGGTAGAGCTCAGGTCGCAACAGCGAGGGCTGCGAAAGAAATATCCAATCTTAGTCACCAAAATTCGTGCCTTCGTGTTATTCTTGGCTAAATTTCTGCGGATCTTTACGGCACGTTCGATCAGGTCGACGTTTTCTAGGATCTTTAGCCGGAGGTCGCGGTCGAGGTTTGGGGTGTCGGCAAGGAATTTGTTGACTATTGAGAGGGCTGTCTCGCTTTTTTGGCCGCCGATGAATGCTCCGAGCCAGCCGTTGACGAAAAATATCTTGCGGGTTCGTTTGTGGTTTGGCAGCTCGGCGAGGGCGCGTTCGAGATACGGCAACGTGAGGTCGCTATGGCGGACGGAATTGAACGGGCCAAATGCCGCCTCTATCCAGCTCTCGCTGATGTCTTTGTTTGCAGTAAAGTCGCTCCAGTATTTTGCTTTGTTTTCTGCCGTCGCAAAACCTGCCCTTGCGGCGTAGGCGTAACGCTTGGCGTCATCGCCGGTTTCGGTCTTTTCGAGCTGGGCGAGCAGCTTTGGCACGTCAGGGTCGCCGAGGATGATGAGGCGTGTGACGATGTCAAATCTGTCCTTGGTGCGGAGGCGGCACGTCCGGGGGGAGGTGTCGGCTGCCAGCCGACACAGCGCGCAGGACGCTGACTGCCCGACGACCCTGTGCAAGCATTTCTTTCAAAACCTCGCGGCCCTTTGCGGTCGAGGCGGTTGTGACGAACGCCCGGTAGAAAGTGATCCGCTGTCCGGCGGTCGGGGCGTGCTGTAGGCGGTCGAGCAGGGAGTAGGTGTTCCCTGACGCGGGCTTGCGATGGCGGTACCGCCTGCGTCGGGCAGATAGTAGTTCATCGCCGTCCCTACGCGGCCGAGGAGCGACTGGATGATGGTCTCGTCCTGCTCCGTGGCTAAATTCTTAACCACCAACTCAACATAAACCTTAGGATCAAGCTCGGCTTCGCGGACGCTGTCCCAGAGGCTGCCCCACATCATTGAACGCAGGAACGGGTCTTTTTCGCTCTGGATATTTTTCAGGACGTATTCGCGGCTTTTGTCGTCGAGCAGAAAGATGCCGTAGCCGTAATCTTCATAGTTTGGAAAGGTAAAATTTAAAGTAACACTCCTTATCTAGAATCTCGTTGATACCGATTTGTCGTCAAATTTATATGGTCCATATTGGTCGAGCGTTTTAAAGCAATTTAGACGCTCCATCTGTCACTTTCCACATAAGAGTGAGAAATCTGATTCCCAGAAATCATCGTCTCAAGTACTTCCTCCGTTTACTCTACAGCCTGGGGGCGGAAATCTTGAATTACGACTATCTCTATTTTTATGATTTCGACCCTAATTTTGCGACTCCCCTTTTTGTAATCCAGTTTTTGCCCAGTTAAGGGACCGACCAGTGCCGTTGTCACTTCAACTGGATCTCCTTTACCAGATCCTCCCATCCGGCATTCGCGAAATTCGTGTTTCTTCAAAAACGCGCGGGCAGCGGTTTGGAATTTTTGTTCACCCAGGTAAAACTCGGCTTGGCGGAGAAACGAAGGCGCCTTTCGATAGACGATGTTGCCGTAGGCGGATTTGGCGGCGGAGAGGTTGTCTATTTTTTGGTAGATCGGCGTTGTGCCTTTTGTGCTGTCGGTCGCGTAGGCAGCCTGTTTGTTGCGTTCGTAAAAGACCTTCCACGCGTTGGCCTCGGGCATCACTTTCTCCAAGGTCTTGTACGCCATAAACTCGGCAAACCCCTCTTTTAGCCACAGGTCGTCAAACCATTTCATCGTCACCGTGTCGCCAAACCACTGATGCGCCGCTTCGTGAAAGATCAGGTTGGCCCGCGAGATATGGTCGCTCTTGGTCGGCTCGGTCGGGAAAATGATCGACGCCTCCCGCAAAAAAGTCGCCCCCGCATGCTCCATCCCGCCAAACGGAAACTCGGGGATCAGCACCAGATCGTATTTTGGAAAAGGGAATTTGTAGTCGAAATAGGTTTCGAGATATTTGATGCCCTCGCGGTTAAGGCGAAAGACCTCCTTCGCATGCGGTTCAAATTTCTTAGCCTGAGACTTTCGAACGTAAATGTGCGATGACAGGGCGTCACCGGAGGCGGAAACCCGACCAGTAGGGAGGGTGCGCTCGTTGGATGGTACGCCGCGTAGCGCACCCTCGCTACCGCTCGGGTTTCCGCCTTTGTCCTCGAACGCCTCAAACGGCCCGGCCGCGAATGCGAAGACGTAGGTGCTGATGGGTTTGGTCTCTTGAAACGACCAGTCGATTGTCCACCAATTTACCAGCGTAACTTTGTTTGGTTCACTAGGTGCCTCTTTATCTTCCGCCCAATGTTCGACCCATTCATCTGAAGAAACAGCAGTATTTGAAACAACAGACCAATCTCGTGGGGTAGAAATCTGTACCGTAAACCTCGCCTTCAGATCCGGCTGGTCAAAGACGGGGAATGCGGTGCTGGCGTCGGACGGGACAAAGAGCGAATAGATGTATTCCGCGCCGTCCTCTTTATCGACATACCGCGTGATCGCCGACCCGCTGGTCAGTATCGGCGAAGTGAAATCGAGCTTGATGACGTTCTCGCCGGGGACGACGCCGTCGCGGAAGATCAGATGTTCTTGGTCTGCGATCACATATGGAGAAACGATCATATCGAGGTGATAAGCCTCACTTCCATAAACACCAAGCGATGTTCCGTTAATTGTTACGTTTGAGATCGTCGAATCTGTCTCGTGCCCCTTTAGCTTTCGCCAGTCGAGGATGATTGCTGGAATGCCGGGATCCGGCTGCCGCATCGGCGAGGGAGAGGGGGCTCCATTTGGCCGAAGGCCGCCGCCAAAATTAACGCCTCTTGGCAGCGTCAAAACATTTACCCTTATCTCCATCGTGCCTTTCAGAACCGGAGACATCTTTTCGAGCGCCAGGTTTAGCTTGTAACGAACGTCGGTATAATTGGCCGCCCGCCATTGTGCCAACGCCTGAGACACGCCCGGCTCGATCGGCGGCCCGGATTGCTGCGAAGATACCGTCATTGCTGCGAACAACGTGATAATGATCAGGCGAATTAGCATAGGCATATATTACACCGTAGGGATTCAAGCCGTAACAAATTTAACCGCAGATAACACAGATGACGCAGATTAAATATTTAAATTTATCCGCGTCATCCGCTTCATCTGCGGTTAATACTCTCTAAAACCTAAAATTATTAAAGCTAGAGTGAGAAATTAAAATTGACGAATCCGGTCGCCTTTACGGGTTGGCCGTCTTTTACGAAGGGTTTGAATTTCCACTTTTTGATCGCGTTTTTGGCTGCATCCTGGAGCAGCATCGGGCCGCTCGTTTTCTGAACCTCTGAGACATCGCCGCTTTCGTTTACGGTGACCTCGACCTTAACGATGCCTGTGGTCCGCAAACTCTTGGCGGCTGACGGATAAACCGGTTGTGGCTGTGCGGTCGCGTAAGCGACGAGCGAACCGACGTCGATCGTGTCGCCGGAGGCCGTGGTGACGGTGTCAGCGGGCTTTTTGGGTTCCTCTTTGACGGTCGGTGGTGCGGACGAGACTATGATCTGCTTTTCGTTTTTGGCGACCGTCGTGTCGGCAGATTTTACTTCGCGTTCGCGGGTCGACTGGGTATTGTTAGGAATCGGCTGCATGACGACTGGCTGCGTGGGCGTTCCGGTGCTAGCAGCGACCTGTCCGGCGTTGTTAGGGACGACCACGCCGTCGTCGACGGCATTGGCGACGACGCTGCGCGAATTTACCATCTCTTCGCGGGTGTCGGCGACCTCGTCTTTCCAGCGTTTGGCATCGTAATCGTCGCGGGCGATCATTGTGCGCGAGTTTGTCGCTTCTTCGAGCAGGGCCATCGCGTCGTTGGTTTTTGCCGTATTTTTACCAAGCTCTTTTGACTGCGTCACGACGATCTCGAGCGTCTCGCGCATCTTGTCGAGATCATTGAGAGCCTCAAGCGGCAGGGTGCGATCGGTGATAGCGAGGCCGAGCGCACGATAGCGTTCGGCGCGGCTGCGGGCACCTTTGACGACCTGGCCGGCGACCGACATATAGTTGGCGGCGGCGTTTGGCTTGCTTGTCTTTTGCTCGTTGTAACTCTGGTTGAGGAAATCCTGGGCACGTTTGTAATCGCCCTGTTCGAGGTAGCTGTTCATCAGCAGGACGCTGACCACGCCCTGAACCGCTGTGTCAGCCGTTTCGCGGCGGATATTTTCGAGTTCATAGATCGCGGCGTTGTAATTGCGGACGACGATAAAGGCTTTTGCCTTTGAGATGCGGTCGCGCATCACGTCACCGGACGTCGGTGCGGGCGGTTGGACGGTCTGCGACGGCTCGGTTGTCTGAGCCTGTGCGACGAGTATTGATATAAATAAGACCAGTAAAACCGAAGTACAAATCCTTTTGACATTTAACGGCATTTCTTCTCCTCCTTGAGTTGAATGTTTCCGTAAAGGCCCAGCGAACTCGTGATCGGCTCACTTAAACGACCCAGAATAACGAAAATAACTAACTTAAAAAATCATCATCTGCGGGCTTTGGTTATGGCCCGCAAAATCACTGCTTTAGACTATTGATGATTTTTTCGCGGTAGCGGTTTGCATCTACTTTTATAGCAGTTTCATTTAACGTGAGCAAACGCCGGTCGAGCATGACGAGGCGGCCGTTGATGATGACGGAGCGAACATCTGTCGCCTTTGTCGTATAGACGAGGGCGGAATAGATGTTGAAATACGGCGTTTGGTTGAGGCTGTCGAGGTCGACGATGGCGATATCCGCACGTTTGCCGATCTCAAGCGAACCGATCAGATCGTCGAGGTGCAGAGCACGTGCACCGCGGATCGTCGCCATTTCAAATGCCATTTCGGCGGGGAGAGTTTTAGGGTCGTTAGAGGTGAGTTTGTGGAGCTTGGCGGCAAGATCGATCTCTTCCCACATGTCGAGGTCGTTGTTTGACGCGGCACCGTCGGTGCCAAGGCCGACGGCTATATCTTTGGCAAGCATCTCCGGGATCGGGGCGACGCCGGACGCGAGTTTCATATTCGATGTCGGATTGTGAGCTACGCCGACACCGTGTTTCTTGTAGATATCGACTTCGTCAGGCCGGAGCCAGACGCTATGCGCCGCGATCGTGCGGTTCGATAGAAAACCGATGCTGTCGAGATAGGCAGCAGGCGTTTTGCCGTACTGGGCAAAGATGTCGTCACGCTCTTTGCGGGTCTCGGCGACGTGGATGACAACCGCAGAATCGAGCCGGTCGGATTGAGCACGGATCGCCTTCAAAGTAGCGGTTTCGAGCGTGTAGGGAGCATGTGGAGCGGCGGCAGGTACGATCAGCGGGTCATTTTTCCATTTCTTGATAAAGCGTTCGGTATATGCGAGAGCTTCTTCGGGGGATTTGTTGTCAGATACGGGGAACTTGATTATGGTCTCACCCAAAACGCCGCGAACACCAGCTTTTTTCGTCTCTTCGGCGATCGCGTCTTCAAAATAATACATGTCGCAATACGTCGTGGTACCGCCCCGTATCATTTCGGCCAGGCCGAGCCGTGTGCCGGCACGGACAAATTTTTCATCGACATTTTTCGCCTCTGCCGGAAAGATGTACTTGGTCAGCCAGTCGTTGAGATCGAGGTCGTCCGAAATGCCGCGAAAAAGCGACATCGGTACGTGCGTGTGGGTGTTGATAAGCCCGGGAATGATGACCTTGCCGCGGGCGTTGATAGTGCGTTTTGCGGTTAGATTTTTCGTTACCACTTGAGTAGGGCCGACGGCAACGATCTTGTCACCTTTGATCGCGACGGCACCGTTTTCGATCACACGCCGACCATTATCCATCGTGACGACGGTCCCGCCGGTGATCAAAATGTCACACGACCACGGGGCGACGTACTTTTCTGTATGGGGTATTCGCTGCGCTAACGCCGGGGATGAAAAGGTAAAAACTAGAAGAAAGGCGAAGAAAAATTTGAGCTTATCCATAGCTGAAGTTACACTTTTCAGGCGATTTTTGCAATATCGGCAAAGCGCGCCTAATATTTCGTTTGACTCGTTCGTAAAACGCATTATCATTACAAACTATGCCCCTTTCCAAATTCAAGATCAAAGGTTTTCGCTCGCCTCGCGAGGCGGTGATAGCTTCGCTCGGCACGCTCGAACGCAGCACGCTCGAAGAGGTCTGGCGTCAAAAAGAAGTAAACGTTCGTGATGTCGTCCGTGCGTTTAACGACAGGTTTGCCTACACGACCGTCATGACGACGCTCGATAGGCTCTATAAAAAAGGTTATCTCGAACGCAAAAAGGTTGAGCGGGCCTATGTTTATTCGGCGGTAATGTCTGATGAGCAATTACAAACGGGCATCGTCAATGACGTACTTATGGGAATGATCGAAGGTGCGATGCGAAATGTCGAACCCGTGCTCGCATGCATCGTCGATGCGGTCAGCGATAAAGATAGAGAGCTGCTCGACGACCTTGAACGGCTTATCAAGGCTAAAAAGGCCGCCCTCGGAGAAAAGTAACGTCGATGTATTACCTGGTCGGTATCTCATTGCTATTTGCTACGCTGTACGCCGTCAATCTCGCGGCGTCGCTACTGACCACGTTTGTATGGCGGTATCTATCCGACGCGGCTGTCGATTGGAATGCATCGACCAGGTCAAACCTGATCTTTCTTTTTCGCGTGCTCCCGCTTACGATCGCGATAATTGTCACCTTTGGATTTATCGTCCCAGCTTTTGTCCTTTACGAACCCGCAACGCCTGAGGAAACCATTGGCCTAAAAATGGCGGCAATCGTGTGCATTTCGGCCTTTGGTTTGGCGGCGGCGGTCTATCGCATTGTGGCAAGCTGGTGGCAGACGCGGCAATTGATAGGCGACTGGATGCTGACATCAAAACCGGTCGAGATCGAAGGCGTGTCTATGCCGGCATACAAACTCAGGCATCCGTTTCCGGTGATCGCAGTGGTAGGAATATTTAGGCCAAGGATATTTGTCGCGGAGCAGGTCTTTTCAGAACTCGATAAACCGGAACTCATTGCCGCACTGTCGCACGAAGCCGGACACATCTCGGCGTTTGATAATCTCAAGCGTGTTGCGATGCGCGTTTGCCGTGACCTGTTAGTTTTTCCGCTGGGTAAATCGCTCGATAACGGCTGGCTGCTCGCGGCAGAATCTGCGGCGGACGAATATGCTGCGGTTCGCGGCGGCAGCGGTTACGCATTAGATCTCGCGTCTGCGCTCGTCAAGATCGGGCGCATAACTCCTCTCGAACAAACTCAACGCTTGCCGATAGCCGCATACCTTATCGAGCCCGATGACACCTCGCTCGCCCAACGCGTCGAAGGCCTTTTAAGCTTTGCCGGATAAGCCGTTTGGCGTTTCGGTGAGGTCACCTTATTTTAATGCGATGGTTTGGGCATCGGTCGCGATGACGGCCGTTGCGGCGATCTTGGTGCGGACCAGCACTCCATTTTTAGAAGCAGTGCATCATGTCACTGAAGGTGTTCTCCACCGGCTTCAGTAAAGATCTACACAATTCATTTCAAAATTTTGAATCAAATGCTCTCGGCAAAAGTTCGCCCATCATAAGGGTCTCTTTTTTGCCGTGGAGATTGGAAAGGATCACCGGCACGTCGCCGCAAAATTCCCAGATGATCTGACGGCAGACGCCGCACGGGGGCGTCAGATCTTCGGTATCGACAACGACCGCAATGCGGCTAAATTTCGTTTCCCCGCGCGAAATGCCTTTCCAGATGGCGACACGCTCGGCGCACACGGTCAGCCCGTAACTAGCCGATTCGACGTTGCAGCCTGTGTAAACGTCTCCGTCCTCGGTCTCGACGGCCGCACCGACCTTAAAATTAGAATATGGAGCGTACGCCCGTTCGCGGACTTCTTTTGCGATGTCGATCAGGCTTTCTTCGGTGTGTGCCATTTATTATTTTACTGCTTGTTCCTGACTTAGTTTTTCACGCACGAGCCCGCACAGGATCTCGACGCTGACGCCGATCTGCCCGCCCTCGGGGATAATGATGTCGGCGTGGCGTTTTGACGGCTCGACAAACTCAAAATGCATCGGACGGATCGTCCGGTCGTATTGCTCGAGCGTGCGTTCAAAGCTGCGGCCGCGCTCTGTAAAATCACGCTTGAGCCGCCGCATCAACCTGATATCGTCGGGCGTATCAACATAGATCCGCACGTCGAGCAGATCGAGCACACGCGGCTCGGCAAATATTAGAATGCCCTCGACTATGACGACGGGTTTGGGTTCGATGATCTCAATTTTGTCGCTGCGGGTGTGCGTTTTGAAATCGTACAGCGGCATCTCGGCCGACAGGCCCTGCTTTAAACGCAGGATGTGATTGACCAGCATATCGCTGTCGAGCGAATCAGGATGATCGAAATTGGCTTGATGGCGCTCGTCAAGCGGCATGTCCGAGAGGTTGCGGTAATACGAATCCTGCTCGACGAGCACGACCTTTTTTTCGCCGACCGCCTCGACGATCGCACGCGCAATAGTTGTTTTGCCGGAGCCTGTCCCGCCGCAGATACCGATTATCATAAGAATATCTTAACCGCAGAGACGCAAAGACGCAGAGTTGGCAATAAGAAAAATTCTCTGCGACTCCGCGTCTCTGCGGTTTAGTTGATTTGTGAAACTATTCGCCGCAGCAATTCTTTGAAAACCTCAGCGACACGGGCGCCTGTATCCATCACTTCCTCGTGATTGATCGTTTCGCCGCTCATCCCGGCTGCAAGATTTGTTATGCAGGAAATGCCGAGAACTCTGAGGCCCATGTGCCGAGCCGCGATCGCCTCCGGCACAGTGGACATGCCGACCGCATCGGCGCCGAGTTGGCGGTACATTCGAACCTCAGCCGAAGTCTCATAAGTCGGGCCGGAAAGCCCGCAATAGATACCGCGATTTAGGAAATCGACCTTTGTTTCGTCGAGCCCCTTTTCAAATCTTTCGTGCGAAATGTCGTGAGCCGCTGTTTCGGCGATCTCTTGAAACTCGCGGTCATAGACGGTCGTCATATCCGGGAACCTTGCCCCAAAACGGCTGTCGTTTGGCCCCCGCAGCGGATTGACTCCCATGCAATTGAGATGATCTGAGATCAGCATCAGACTACCCGGCAGCATGTCAGAGCTGAGGCTGCCAGCGGCGTTGGTCAGGATCACATTTTTTACGCCGAGCAATCCGAAAGCACGAACCGGCAACATCACCTGCTCCATATCGTAGCCTTCGTAATAGTGAAAGCGGCCCTGCTGGACGGCAACGGCCACGTCACCGATTTTGCCAAGCACAAGCTGTCCGGCGTGACCCTCGACCGTCGAACGTGCAAAACCCGGGATCTGCTCATACGGGATCTTGACTGCATCGGTCAACTCATCGGCAAACGCTCCGAGCCCGCTGCCAAGCACGATCGCCGTGCGAACCTCGCCCGAATACTTACTTTTAATAAATTCAGCCGCCTCCGCAGCCTTTTCGTATGACATATTTTATAAGAGCCAAAAGAAATTTAGCCACGAATTACACGAATGACACAAATAGAAAGATCTGAATTCGTGCTATTCGTGTAATTCGTGGCAAAAAAGAATCTTAATTCTCCTTTCTATAAGGAATGCCCAACGCTTTTGGTGCTCTCGACAGCCCGATAAAGCCCGCAAGCACGATGATCGTTAGTACATAAGGGATGATCTGGATGAACTGAACGGGGATGTCTTCGCCGCCGATCTTTGCCCACGACGCTCCCTGCACTTGGATGGCGATCGCTTCGGTAAAGCCAAAGAATAGACAGGCGATCAGCACCGGCACCGGCCGCCATTTTGCGAGGATCAACGCCGCGAGTGCAATAAAGCCTCGTCCGGCGGTCATATTACGCGTAAATAGCGAGCTCTGTCCGATCGAAAGATATGCTCCTCCGGCACCGGCGAGGACGCCCGATATGATGACCGCAACGTATCGGAGCTTGAGCACATTTATACCGGCGGCATCTGCGGCCTGCGGGTTTTCGCCCGCAGCTCTGATCCTGAGCCCAAACGGCGTCTTGTACATCACGTACCAGCAGACCGGTATCAGCAATAATGCGATTATCGAAGCGAGCGAGACGTTGTTGAAATAGTTAGGCAGCTGATCGACCTTATCGATCTGCGGCGTCGAGCCCGACGAATCGTACACCGCACCGCTGATAAGTGCGGGCAGTCCGATCATCAAAAAGTTGATCGCCATACCTGCAACGACCTGGTCGGCTTCAAATTTTATACAAGCGATGGCATAGACATACGCAAGTAATCCGCCGGCGAGGATGCCAAAGACAAATCCGAGATATGGGTTTTGAAACTGATAAGTCGTGACCGCCGCGGTAAACGCACCGGCCAGCATCAACCCCTCAAGAGCGATGTTGATAACGCCAGAGCGTTCCGAAAACAGGCCGCCGAGAGCCGCAAATATAAGCGGCGTCGCCAGGCGGAGAGCCGAGAAAAGCAGTGCAATTGTTAAGATCTCGCCCATGACTTACCTTTTAGTAAACTTTTGAAAACACGCCACAAACAATATGATGATCGCCTGCAAGACCCAGCCGAGGTCCTTTGACACCTTTGCGGTAAAGGCATCGACGAAGATCTCGCCCCTTAGCAGCACGCCAAAAAATATCGCTGCGATAAAAACCCCCAACGGATGATTGCGCCCTAGTAACGCGACGGCTATGCCAAGAAATCCCCACTCCGCCGAAAAGCCGTCATAGTAATTATGACGCGTACCCATGACCTCGCCGATAGCGACCATACCGGCGAGCGCTCCCGAAAGCGTCATTGCCAAAATTATTTGTTTCTTGGGGTTGATGCCGCCATACTCCGCAGCCGAGGCATTTTGTCCGACAGCCCGCAGCTCGTAGCCCCACTTTGTTTTCCAGAGGAAAACGTAAATGAGCACACACATCAAGATCGCCAGTATAAATGAAAGATTGAGCGGAACGTCTTTTGGGATAAATGTCAGAAACTGATTGAGCTGAGGTATCTGTGCCGCGTCGCCGATGTTGGCGGTTTGTAGGATCGGGTCACCGGGTATCTTGTAATAATACTGCGTGAAATAGCTGACCAGAGCGATGCCGATAAAGTTGAGCATGATGGTGTTGATGACCTCATGCGAACCAAATTTCGCCCGTAAAATGCCGGGTATCGCTCCCCAAATTCCGCCGACAACAACAGCCGTCAGTACACAAAGCGGTATCAGCACGATCGCAGGCAGATCGGCGATCGCCGTGCCCTCGCCCACGACCTTCGTCGCGACTCCGCCAAATTTCATCCCGACCCATGCCGTCGCAAAAGCCGCAACATATAATTGACCCTCGGCACCGATATTCAAAAGCCCGCACCGAAAAGCGACAGCAACCGCGAGCCCCGTAAATATCAACGGCGTCGCGTAATGCAGAGTCCAGCCGATGTCCTTAACTGACCCGAACGAACTCGACAGCAACCAGCCATACGCCGTCAGCGGATTATCGCCGAGGATCAATATAATGATCCCGCCAACGACAAAGGCCGCAAGGACAGCTACTAAAGGCCAGAGAACTTCGCGAAAAAGATTCTTCATTCTAAATAGAAAGGGTGCGTCAACCAATATACCCGACAACGTGGCGGGTGTCACCTAAAAATGCCAAAAAAGTTCATATTTCGAGCAAAAATATACTTGACAACACCACACTCATATTTTATTATTCTTTTAGACTAAGTAATTAGTCATTAATCTAGATTTTTTGGAGGAAATGATCATGAACATAGTCAAATACGATCCATTTAAGGAGTTTCGCGGATTGCAGGAAGATATGGCACGCATTTTTTCGGGAGTCGCACCGCTAAGGGTCGACCGAGAAGAGATGCTCAACGGAGCATGGGCACCGAAAGTCGATATCTTTGAAAATAAAGACAATCTCGTGCTCGAGGCCGAATTGCCGGGCATGAACCGCGGCGATTTTGAGCTATCATTTGAAAATAATATGCTGACGCTTTCGGGCGAACGCAAGTTTGAGAAAAAGACCGAGGGCGATAATTACCATCGCATCGAGCGATCGTACGGCGCGTTCACACGTTCGTTCACGCTGCCTCAGACGGTGACGGCGGAGGGAGCAAGGGCCGAATTTAACAACGGCATTTTGCACGTGACGCTGGCCAAACGCGAGGACACCAAGGCTCGTAAGATCGAGGTTTTGGGATTTGATTCGGAACCGAAAACGATCGAGGCGAACGACAAAGCAAAGACCGCCGGGGCATGACACCCGCGTCTTAGCGGCAGACAATAAAGCGGTGAATGGTGGGTGTAACATTCATCATTCACCGCTAGTCATTTAGGAAGGGCGTTATGAAATTTGACAGATTTACAATTCGCGGACAAGAAGCGGTACAGGAAGCCATAGGCGTCGCCGAAAAATCGCAAAACCAACAGGTCGAGCCGGAGCATTTGCTCGCAGCGATGCTTGAGCAAAAAGAGGGCGTCGTAAAACCGATCCTCGGTAAGATCGGTGCGAACGCGCAGACGGTTGCGGCTGAGGTTCAGGCGGCGATCACAAAGTTTCCGCAGGTGTCGGGCGGCCAGCAATATTTTAGCTCGCGAACAAATACAGTTTTTCAGAACGCTCAGAAAGAAGCCGAAAAGATGCAGGACGAATATATGTCCACCGAGCATCTGCTGATGACGATCGCCGATGAAAAAGAGGGCGATGCCGGCCGCATTTTGCGGTCGAACGGTGTGACGCGTGACGACCTCGAAAAGGTAATAACCGACATGCGCGGCGGGTCAAAGATAACCGACCCTAACGCCGAAGAAAATTTTAAGTCGCTCGAAAAATACGCTCAGGACCTGACCGAACTTGCCCGCAAAGGCAAGCTCGACCCGGTCATCGGCCGCGACGACGAGATCCGCCGTGCGATACAGATCCTGTCGCGCCGCACAAAAAATAATCCTGTCCTGATCGGCGAACCCGGCGTTGGTAAGACCGCAATTGTCGAGGGCTTAGCTCAGCGGATCGTCTCCGGCGATGTGCCTGAAACGCTAAAAAATAAACGTCTTGTCTCGCTCGACCTCGGCGCCATGCTAGCCGGAGCGAAATATCGTGGCGAATTTGAGGACCGTTTGAAAGCTGTACTCAACGAGATCGAAAAAGCCGAGGGACAGATCATCCTGTTTATCGATGAGCTGCACACGCTGGTCGGAGCCGGTGCGAGCGAAGGCGCAATTGACGCTTCGAATATGCTCAAACCCGCATTGGCACGTGGCACTTTGCGTGCGGTCGGCGCGACGACTCTTGCCGAATATCAGAAATACATTGAGAAAGACAAGGCTCTCGAACGCCGGTTTCAGCAGGTCTATATTGGCGAACCAACTGTCGAGGACACGATCGCGATCCTTCGCGGATTGAAAGAAAGGTACGAGGTCCATCACGGCGTTCGCATCAAGGACGCGGCAATTGTCGCCGCAGCAACGCTTTCGAATCGATACATCACAGACCGCTTTTTGCCGGACAAGGCTATCGATCTGATCGACGAAGCCGCTTCACGCATTCGCATCGAGATCGATTCGCTGCCGCAGGAGATCGATGTGCTTGAGCGCGAGATCTTGCAGCTTGAGATCGAGCGTCAGGCTCTGACCCGCGAGACTGACGAAAAATCAAAATCGCGGCTCGACGATATCGAAAAGCGTATCGCCGATCTGAACGAAAAATCGTCGGCGATGAAAGCCAAGTGGCAATCGGAAAAGGAAGAGATCGAAAAAATGCGCACGGCGAAAGGGGAGCTGGAGCAGGCCAAACTTGAGCTTGAGCAGGCTCGTCAGGCGGGCGATCTGACCAAGGCGGCTGAGATACAGTATGGCCGTATTCCCGAACTCGAAAAATTGCTTGAGACCGAGCAGGCACATCTCGCCGAGCTGCAGCAGGACGGCGTCTATCTAAAAGAAGAAGTTGACGAAGAGGATGTCGCCGAGGTCGTCGCCAAATGGACGGGCGTGCCTGTAACAAAAATGCTGCAGGGCGAAATGCAAAAGCTGGTCGAGATGGAATCGGGGCTTCGCAAACGTGTCATCGGCCAGGACGAGGCTCTCGAAGCGGTTGCAAATGCCGTCCGCCGTGCCCGTGCCGGATTGCAGGATCCGAATCGTCCGGTCGGGTCGTTCATTTTCCTCGGGCCAACGGGCGTTGGTAAGACAGAAACTGCTCGGGCTCTAGCGGAATTTCTCTTTGACGATGAAAAGGCGATGATCCGGCTCGACATGTCGGAGTATATGGAAAAGCACGCCGTCGCCCGCATGATCGGTGCACCTCCGGGATACATCGGTTACGAAGAAGGCGGCCAGTTGACCGAGGCGGTTCGCCGCCGGCCTTATTCGGTCGTACTTTTTGACGAGATCGAAAAGGCGCATCCGGACGTCTTTAATGTGCTGCTGCAGATCCTCGATGACGGACGTCTGACCGACAGCAAGGGCCGCGTCGTTGATTTTAAGAACACCGTATTAATAATGACGTCGAATCTTGGTTCGCGTGAGATACAGGCCGCACAGGCAAATCCGCTCGTAGATCGCGACATCAGAAAAGACGTGCTGCAGGTTTTACGCGATCATTTTAAGCCGGAGTTTCTAAATCGTATCGACGACATCGTCGTGTTCGACCAGCTTAGTAAAGACCAGATAGGCCAGATCATCGACGTCCAGCTTGAGAAACTTCGAAAAAATCTTGAGGATCGGGGCATCGTGTTAGAGCTTGATGATTCGGCGAGAGATCTGATCGTCCAAGAGGGATATGACCCGGTCTATGGTGCCCGCCCATTAAAACGTGCGATCCAGACGCTGGTACAAAATCCGCTTGCCGTGAGTCTGCTCAAGGGCGATATCGCCAGCGGCAGCACGGTTCGCGTTTCGGCTGAGAACGGCGAGATGAAATTTACGCCGACGGCCGCCCGTGCAGAGGCGCGCGCGTAAGCAAGGGCGTAACAAGCAGATGGAATATTTCAAGACAACAGCGCCTTACTAACGGGGCTTAGCATTTAAGATGTTTAATAAGAGAAAGATGAACGACGAAGAAATAATTATCGACGCAGAGGACGAGGGGAAGATGCCCGTCAACGACAAACGCCGATTTAACGCGGACGGCGAGATGGTCGCTGAGGACGAAAAGCCTGCCGAGCCCACGAAATCGGTGAACGAGATAGTGCTTGAGGCGGCTCTTAAAGCCGAGATGGAGCGGCGCGAAGCTGCGGAATCAAAGCTGGTCGGCGTACAGGCAAAATTTGAAGAGGCAAAGGCCAATCTTGAACGCGAGACATCGGAAATGCGTTCGCGTTTGATGAAAACGCTTGAGGACCGTTCAAAGCAGGCTCAGTTCAATTTTCTGACAACGCTGCTGCCGGTGCTGGATAATCTCAATCTGGCCGTTGCGGCAAGCGAGACCGATCCGTCGGTAGATCATTTACGTAGCGGTGTTATCGGTACAGCACGCAGCTTTGAACAAGCCCTGATCAGCGTCGGCGTTGAGCCGATAGCATCTGTCGGGGCTGATTTTGACCCTGAGCTGCACGAGGCGGTCGATATGGCCCCCGCCGAAGAAGACGGAAAGATCATCAAAGAATATTCGCGCGGCTATAAATTTGGCGACAAATTATTACGTCCCGCACGTGTTCAGGTCGGCAAAGCGATGGCCGACTCGGCTGGGGAATAGGCCGCAAACCGGAGCAGTCGATTTTCCTTTCTGCGCCTAGCGGCAAATGTTATTATTGAATTTAGGCAAATCAACTCCCCTCCGGCGGCATCATAGTTTCGGGTTCACACAAAGGGTTTTATGGCAGATATAGACGCATACAAGGATAAGTTTAGCGAGAGCGGACAACGCATTTTGGAGACCGCACTGAGTGAATCCAAAAAACGCGAGCAGAATTATGTTTCGATCGAACATATCCTGCATGCGATCACATTCGAAGAGGACGAGCTTTTCACCTCGACGATGCGCGACCTCGCCGTCGACCCGCGTTCGGTAAAATTGCTGATCGAAAAGCGAATGGAAGACGGCCGCCAGCACAGCGGCAAAGGTTACCGGATCGCACCGGAGACGACCGAGCTATTCAAACGCGCGATGGACCGTGCCCGTTCGCAAGGCCGCCGCGTCATCGATGCCGCCGATATTTTTTACGTCCTATCAAACGACGAGCGCAGCGTCCTCAACGACGTGCTGCAAAATCTGGGCGTCCCGTCCGAAGAGGTCGCGCAGAGCGCCCGCACGCGTATCCGTAAGCGTGAAAAAGAAGAGGAACGCGTCCGGCAAAAATACGAGCTGCCTAGTTTCCTGCGTCATTTTGGCGTCTCGATGAACAAAATGGCCCGTCAGGACAAGATCCCGCCGACCATCGGCCGCGACCAGGAGATATTGCAGATGATCGAGATCCTCTCGCATCGCGAACGGTCAAATTCGCCAATGCTCGTGGGCGAACCCGGCGTCGGCAAGACCGCCGTCGTCGAGGGCCTCGCGCGTCTGATCGAGCTTGAGCCGGAAAAAGTCCCGGCACGTCTGCGCGATTCGCACATTGTGCAACTGCAGATGGGCGGGCTTGTCGCCGGAACGATGCTTCGCGGAATGTTCGAGGAGCGTATCAAAGGCATCATCGACGAGGTCAAAGAAAAAGACAACATCATCCTCTTCATCGACGAGGCCCACACCATCATCGGTGCCGGAGCGGCGATGGGCACGACGTCGGATGCGGCGAATATGTTCAAATCGGCGCTCGCTCGCGGTGAACTGAGGATCATCGGTGCGACCACGATCACCGAATACAAAGAATACATCAGCGACGACGAGGCTCTCGCCCGGCGTTTTCGTCTGGTCAACGTCGCCGAGCCGACGATCGACGAGACCAAAGAGATCTTGCTCGGCGTGCGGCCGCGGCTTGAGAAAAATTACTCGGTCACGATCTCGGACGAGGCCATCAATATGGCGCTCGAGATGTCGCCGAAATACATCCGCAATCTCCACCTGCCGGACAAGGCGATCGGCTGGCTCGACACGGCTTCGGTCAAGGTCGAGATCGGCGAACTCACCGATATGATCGTGCGGCCGGAGCATATTATCGATGTCATTTCTCAGGAATCGCGTATTCCTAAAGACATGATCTATCGCGACACGTCCGATAGGTTTTCGGCTATGGAAGCCGATCTCGGACAGCGTGTGATCGGACAGCACGACGCCGTCCGTGCGGTTGCCGAACGCCTGCGTCTCAACAAAGGCCCGCTCAAAGAAAATCATTACGCGCCGGATGGCGTGCTGCTTTTCCTCGGCCCGACTGGCGTTGGAAAGACCGAGCTTGCCAAAGCGGTCGCCGAATTTATGTTTGGTGACGAGAGCAAGATGGTTCGCATCGACATGTCCGAATATGGCGACGGCACCATCGGTATCGAAAAGCTGATCGGCATGCCGCGCGGCATTGTCGGGTCGGAGCGCGGCGGTTTGCTCACCGAACAGCTTCGCGACAATCCGTACACGGTGCTGCTGCTCGACGAGGTCGAAAAGGCTTCGCCGTATTTGATGAACATCTTCCTCCAGGCTTTTGACGAAGGCTGGATCACCGACGGACGCGGTAAAAAGGTTTACCTGTCCGACGCGATCGTCATCATGACGTCAAATCTCGGCTCGGGTAATTTCAAAAAGTACGAGCAGCCGCTTGGGTTTGGCCAGAAATCGCTGGGCAGTATGAAACAGATCCGCGGCGATGTGATGAAAGCCGCCGAAGAGCGTTTCACGCCCGAGTTTCGCAACCGCATCGACGAGATCGTCATCTTTGCACCGCTCACGATGGACGAGGTCCGCGAGATCGCAAAGCTCTACATCGCCAAGATCCAGCGGAACATGGAACGCCAAGGGCAAGATCGTCGAGGTCACCGAAGCCGCACTCGATCTGCTGACCGAAAAAGGCTTTAGCCAGACCTACGGAGCCCGTTTCCTAAAACGCCACATCGATCAAAAGGTAAAATTGCCGATCACCAACGAATGGAAAGCCGCGATCAAGTTTGTCGTCGACGTAGCCGACGGCGAGCTGACGGTCAAACCCGGCGAGGTTTTTAGCCTTAACTAAATCGGGTCAGAACGGGGTGCCGGTGGAGAGGGTGAGGGCGACACAATCCGCCCTATTTGCATCAAAGGCTTTGGTGATATTATTTCATCAGAGCCTTTATTTTTTGGAGGAAGTCCTTGGTGAAAAATATCCTGCAATATTGCTAACGGCGAGGGGTGGCCAGAGTCATTAACGGGAAACCTATGACGCCTTTATCCGCATCGTCAGCGCCGAACCGGGACAAACAAATCCGTTCTTAAAAGAGTTCAAATCTATTTATTGGCACTTTTTGCGCGTCAGCCCCACAATTGTTAGCGCAAAGATCCGATGAAACAGAGAAAGCCGAGGCGGTCATTGCCAAGGCCGTCCAGGCCGTCGGCGGCGAGCGTTATTTACAGGTGCGTTCGTTGGTGGGGCGTGGTAAATACAGCGTTTTGAAAGAGGGAGCGGTCGTCTCGTTTCAGGCTTTTGTTGACGTGATGGTCTTTCCCGATAAAGAGAGGGCCGAATTTAAGGGCGGCGGTTCGCATCTCATCCAGGTTAACACCGGCAATACGGGCTGGGTGTACGACGGTGATCAGGATGTCATCAAGGTCCAGACCGAGACGCAGGTCGCCAATTTCAAACAGGCGATCCGCACGAGTCTCGACCATCTGCTGCGAGGGCACTGGAAAGGCAGCGCGACACTCGCCTATCTGGGAAAGCGTCCCGCGACGCTTGGCAAACGAAACGACGCGATCAAGCTCACCTACAGCGACGGCCTCGTAGTCGAATTTGAATTTGCCTCCGACGACGGCCTGCCGCAAAAAGCCATGTACAAACGCCTCGGTGCCGACGGCGAAGAGGTCAAAGAAGAGGACCGCTACGCCCAGTTTGTCGAGACCGGCGGCATCCGCTCGCCCTACATCATCGACCACTGGACGGGCGGCAAACCCTCATCCCGCATCAACTACGAATCCATCGAATTCAACAAACCCATCCCCGACTCGATCTTCGCCAAACCCGCGAACATCAAAGACGCGAAGAAGTCGTGGAATTGACGGGAATTTGACCCCAATTCTTGTTTCTATTGACAGCCCCATCCTGTTGCAGTTCCGTACGGGGTTTCTTTTGATATTCGGACAGCAGTACAGGTTTCCAAGTAACGCAGTTTGAATGAAACATTCTGGGAATCTGAAAAAGTGTGGTTTGCTGCATCAGTGTGTTTTATGACACCACCCGGTGCGATGAGTCCGCCGCAAGTGTTTACTTCGGTTCCGTCTCCACTTATCTGCTGACAATCTACCAACAGTATGTTATTGGTAGTGTTCTTATAGGCAAAATACCAGCTATATACCACCTTTCCTTTTTCATCGTTGATGGGGTTGCCGCAGGCCCGTATTGGTCCTTGAAGCCGCCATTGCAGTCCGTTAACAGGCGTTGGTTGCCAGCTGGACCACGGATGTTTGTATTCACCAGTTCCCTGTACCATACAGTCGGTGGGTATCGATGAAAAATCACTCGGCTTCTCCTTCTGCCCCTCCGCTTCACCGTCCGCAATTAATATTTCGCCTTTTTTTAGGCGTTGGTTCCCGCCCTTCGCTCCGGATGAGGCGTTTCCAGAAGACGGATTGGTTGTCGATGGTGTCGATGTCTGCCGGGTTGATATTGAGGGTGTTTGTGACGACGAATTGCCCTTAGACTGAGCAATTGCATCTACAGCGGCACCTGCAATGCCAAGCAGAGCGTTGATTGTCTCGGTCTTTTGTTTCTGTTTACGTTCCTTTGCTTCCGCCGCTCGCCTTGCCGCGTCGGCTGCATCCTTTGCCATTCCCGCATTCATGTCGGCGAGCGCATCTCTATTAGCTTTTTGCCAAACACTGTCGGTTCCGGCCTGGCCTCCGGCGACGAAATCTGCCTGTGCCTTAGCATAATCCTTCACATAAATCCGATAGAACTGTCCCCGATGCCAGTATGCGCGTGCAGAGTTCGGTAAGAGCTCAATTCCCTTAGACATCGTGGCAATCGCCTGAATTTCGTCCTTCATTTTGTAGAAAATAAGGGCGAGGCCTTCAATGGACGAAACGAACCAGCTTTCATCGGCTGAAGATTTTGAAACCGAAAAAAGGTCAATCGCGTTAGTATAATCAGTGATGGCGTTTTTGTGGTCATCAAGTACGTCATAGTATGAACCCCTACGCCAGACGTATTTCACCGATTTCGGGGCGAGTTCAATTGCCTTTGACATGTCCTGAATGGCCTTAGGATAAAAATTCCCTCTGGAGCTCGTCGAACTTATATCAGTAAAGTGTTGGGCCCGGTCCCAGTAACGCTCTGCGACCCCGGGTTCTAGACTAATTGCCTTATCATAATCAGCCTCGGCCTTCGCGTAATCCTTTAACCATCCATATTGACGCGCTCGGCTGGTATAGCATTCTCTACAATTCGGATCGATTCCGATCGCCTTGGAATAATCTTCCACGGCTTTTTGGTAATTACCTGCTGAGGAGTAGGAAGATGCTCTGTCTAAATATGACTGTATGTTATTTGGCTCGGACTCGATCCGCTTAGTCGCCTTCTTCGTCTTGATCGCTTCGTACATTGCGGTATCTTGCTTCATTCCTTCTCGATCATTAAGCTGAAGCCGGGCGCCTGCTCGCATAGCATATGCAGTTGCGTTTTCGGGATCCAGCGTTATGATCTTGGTATAATCCGCGATTGCAGCAGCGTAATTGTTCTGCGCCGCATAGGCCATCCCACGGCTAAGGTATGCACTCGTGTCTTGAGGATTCAGCTCTATTTCCTTAGTCGTTTTTGGGATCACAAGGGCATAGTACCGGGCCAGATCGCTTGCATATTGTGCTGTATTACCCTTTGCGTTTAATGCGGACGCTCGGTACATGTACAACATTTCGTTTGACGCATCCAGGTCGCTAGCTTTGGTCAAGTCTTCTATCGCCTTGTCATATTCTTTGGTTGCACTGTAGGCAGCCCCACGATTCATATAGGCTTCGGAATTAGTTTTGTCACTCTCAATAATTCGGCTGTTGTTCTCGATAGATAGTTTGTAATACTGCTGTAAGTCATTTTCACTTTGCGGATCGAATTTGCCATTCTTTTGATACATTGCCGAGTATCGGTATCCATACGGTTTCTCACGTCTAGGATCCACGGCGATACATTTTGTGAAATCGGCTATTGCACTGTCAAAATTTTTTAGTTCGAGATAGCTCATCCCTCGTCCTTCGAGAGCCTTTGCATTTTCCGGTCTTAAACTCAAAGCTTTTGAAAAATCCTCAATTGCTTTGTCATGTTTCTTGCTCTTAACAAAGATTTCTGCACGGCTGACGTAAGCGTCTCCGTTATTTGGGTCGATACTAATGGCCTTTGAAATATCCGCGACGGCTCTGTCAATATCCTTTTTTCGTAAGAATAATGCGCCACGCTGCTGAAGCGTATCTGCGTCCTTCGGTTCGAGGTCGATCGCACTTGTTAGGTCGCGTATCGCCATATCGATTCCACCTACACCCGAAACACTAGAGTATGCGGCTGCCCGCAACTTATAGCCCTCGACGTTATTTGGATCTAATTCTATGATCTTGGACAAATCGGCAACCGCCTTTTCAAAGTCGCCGCGAGCCGTAAAAGCTGAGGCGCGTTGTTGGTAGACGGCTTTTGTCGCAAGTCCGAGATTGATTGCCTTAGTGTAATTCGAAACCTGACAGTCGTAGTCCTTCGTGTCGCATTTGAGGCCATCATTAAAAAATTGCTCCGCGGGTGACGCCGCTTTTTTAACTGGAGTGCTGGTCGGCTTTGCTCCTGTCGGACGCGGTTTTGTTTTTTGAGAAAACGACGCTCCGGTAAAGAGACACAGCAATGAGAATAGGAAGCACAACGACCTGAGAGTTTTCATAATATGAAACCGCCTTTTTGTAGTTTTGAGGGAATTATAGACTAACACGCCTTACACGCAAAGAAATAAATACATGGCAGGTACGATAACGGGTTTTATCGCGGGCGTTGCGGGCGTCGCTAAAGGATTCTGGGGTAAGGATAAGGGATAAGGATCGGCCGCTCCGCGAAGAATCGTAAGAATGCTGCGGTGGGCTTGACAGTTTTTTCGAACAGGCATATATTTCTTTCTACAAAACGCCACTGAGGTTTAGTCGGTTAGCTATTTGACTTGAGAAAAGCAAAGAAAGCCCGCATGACTGCGCGCGTTTTTTGAAAAGGAGGGTTTGTGCAGATCGGTTGTGAGTTCGTCGAGATGATCGGGAAGTTTGTTTAGATCATTGGGAAGTTCGTTTAGATGATCGGAGAGTTTGTTGAGACGACTGGGGAGTTTGTTGAGATGATTGGGAAGTTTGTTGCGATCATTGGGAAGTTTGTTGAGATGACAGGGAAGTTCGTTGGAATGACCGGGAAGTTTGTTGAGATAGCTCGAACGTTTGTTTTGAGTGGATGAAAGCGGGTTTGGAAATTTAATAAAAGGAGAAAGGTGATATGGCTTCGGATAGAGAGCAGAATGTGGCGGATGCTTTGGACGCGATGTTGGCGTTTAACGGTGTGAACTCGGCTGATTGGGCGGCGTTTCCGGATGCGATCGCGGCGTTTGTGACGATGCAGTCGTCGAAGGACGGTTTTGACGCCTATCTCGCGACGCAGGAATCGGGTGCCTCGCAAATGGCGACCGAGCAGAAGTCGATCCTCAAGGCCGCTGCATACCGCCGGATGAAGCTTTACTCGCGGACGGCCCGTTCACTGGAGGCGACGATACCGGGCATCGGTAAGGAATTTAAAATGCCGACGGGAAGGAGCGAAGCCGTGCTCGTCGCGAGAGGCCGGGCTTTTGTGGCGGCGGCACGAACGAACGAGACGGCGTTCGCCGGTCGCGGACTACTGAAAGCCGACACCGACGCTCTCGAGGACCTGCTCGACCAGATCGAGGCCAAGGAATTGGAACAGGACAGCTCAAAACAGTCCAAGGTCGGAGCGACGGCAGGTATCGATCAGGAGCTCGATGAGGGCCTCGACGCCGCAGATGTCGCCGACGCGATCCTGCAAAACATCTACGCCGACGATCCCGTAAAACTCGCCGCATGGATATCAGCCCGACACGTAAAACGCGCTCCGAAAGCGACGCCGCCACCGACGCCTTAGGCACCAGTTTGGCGTCCAAAGCCTTCGCCCGAAGGCCGGACGCCGTAAGAGGGCTGCGGTGTGGGAGACGCAGCCCTCGCATTTATCTCTCTCTTTCGGAGGGTCTATGGGACTCAAGGCAGCTTGTCCGAACGGGACCGCGTATCTCATCGTCGTTCGTACGCGGGTGAAAGTTGGCGGCGTCGCATTACGGTAGGGCCAACCCCGACAACACCTAACGCCGCCCTTTCACGAGAAAAAACAAAAAGGCCGCGAAGCATTATGCTCGCGGCCTTTTTATTGTTATAGTGCAAACGCACCGATTCGATAGTTGATATTTCCGATAATTTACTTTTGAATAATTTCTAACGAGGTAAATATGTTATCAAAGGTCGGAAAAGCAGATGTATTGCACAACGTAACTGTAGAGATGAAAACTATGTTCGGTGTGCTCACAAATCACTATAGCCGACCTGAGCGTGTAGTGGGATTGCCTGAGTTGGAAAAGGTCGAAGCGTTTCTCCTCGCAAAACTTGCCGAATATGACCCGATCTATGAAAAGATCTTTACAGAGGGATTAAAAGAATAATGGCAACAGGATTCTCGCCGTTCGGACACTAACCCAAAAACCAAAGGCCGCGAAGCATAACGCTCGCGGCCTTGATTATTGTCGGGATCGAAAGAACCACCCCGTCCGCCGAAGCGGCGTCCACCCCTCCTTCGTAAGGAGGGGAGCTAAGACTAGATAAACGCAAAGTCGAACTGTGCCTGGTGGATGTGCTTGTCGGCGGTGACATCGACGTTGCCGAGGTGAGCCTCGATCTCTTCGAGCACTTCGCGTTCGGTGGTGCGGAGGGCTTTGGAAACCTCGGGGTGAACGCGGATCGTCGTGTGCCGGACATCATCGACCTGTTTGGACAGGCGTCGAGCCTCGGAGAGGATCTCGTAGCAAATAGTGACCGGCGATTTGACCCAGCCCGCACCTTCGCAATAGTCGCACGGTGCGCACATGGTGCGTTCGAGCGACTGTTTGACGCGTTTGCGGGTCATGATGATCAGGCCGAAATCGTTGAACGACAGCACCTTGGTCGGCGAGCGGTCGGTCGACAACGCCTCTTGCAGAGCCTGCGAGACCTTGTGACGATTGCGGCGGTCTTCCATGTCGATCAGGTCGAGCACGATGATGCCGCCGAGGTCGCGAAGCCGGATCTGACGGGCGATCTCATCGACCGCTTCCATATTGGTGCGGGTGATCGTGTCCTCGAGACGGGCGTTGCCTTTGCCGACGAATTTGCCGGTATTGACGTCGATCGCAACGAGAGCCTCGGTCTGATTGAGCACGAGATAGCCGCCGGATTTCAACCAAACACGGGGCTTTCAGCGCCTTGTCGATCTCTTCTTGCACGCCGAACGCTTCGAGGATCGGCTCGTCGCGGGTGTAGAGTTTGACGCGGTTGACCATCTTCGCGCCATGCGGTTCATGAACTCGACGGTGCGTAGATATTCCTCTTCGCTGTCGACGCGGATAGCGGTAAAGTCTTCGGAAAGTTGATCGCGGAGCAAACGCTGGACCAGATCGAGGTCCTGATGGACGATCGCGGGTGATTTACGTTTTTCGGAATCCTTTTTGGCATCGGCCCATGTGCGGACGAGGAATTTGGCGTCGTTCTTAAGATCCTCTTCGGAAATGCCGATGCCAGCCGTGCGGACGATAAAGCCGCCGGTCGTGATCGCGACATCCTGACGGATACGCTGCAGCATGCCGCGCAGACGGCTGCGTTCGCTCGACGATTCGATCTTACGCGAAACGCCGAGGTGCTCGATCGTCGGCATATAAACGAGGAATCGGCCCGGCAGAGCGATGTGCGAAGTGATGCGGGCACCTTTCTTTGCGATCGGCTCTTTGGCGATCTGGACGAGAATTTCCTGGCCCTCTTTTAGCAGATCAGAGATCGTCGGCTGAGGCCCGCGATCACGGTCGCGGCCACCGCGTCCACGGCCTCCGCGGTCACGGTCACCGGATGGGCGATCACTTGATGGACGATCACCCGAAGGGCGTTCATCCGAAGGCCTATCCTGTGAGCGGTCACGTGACGGCCGATCGTTCGAAGGC
>JADJRV010000005.1 GCA_016712045.1 Chloracidobacterium sp.
CGATAGATTCACGCCCGCATCACCGCCAAAACGCCGACGGTGTGACAACCAGCGGCGCAACCGACCGAATTGAACGGAGGGATGGCCTCCGATCCAGTTCAGGGCACCCATTGTGTGTCGAGAAGATCTTCCAACTCCGCTCGGCCGGCCTCATTTTACCTCACGGATGACGTTTTCCAGGCCGGGTCCGTCGCCTGCTGAGATTTTTGCAGGTGAGCTACATCCCATTCGGCGTGGTAGCCCTTCAGTCCGACGTGCGACCGGTCGGGGCCTTCCATACCGGTCCCATTTCCGCCAGGACGCAACGTTCCACCGCGGCCGTCGAGCCGATGACAGGCATAGCAGTCAAGCCTATCGAAAGTTTTGCGGGCATTTTCAGTGTCGGTAGATTTGGGATGTTCAATGGCGTGTGTTCGTGTTCCGCAACTCGCGTAAGCATATCTCGCGGGCAGCATAGGTTCGGTCAAAATGCACGTTGCCGTGAGCGTCGTCTTTCTCGGTTGCCTGGCCCTGTCCGCCGTGACATGTCGTACAGCCGATCTCAGTCGGCGAATGGACTACCGGTTTGTGAGCCGCCCCGACCTTTTGGTCAGTCGTGATCTGCTCGCCGGACGCCATTCCTACGTGACATGTCACGCAGCGGTCGGTTACCTTGAGCTGCGGATTTACGATCTGGCGTAATCGCAAGTCAATCAGACGCCTAGATGGTCTTGGCACTGCCCGGATATCGTGCCAGTCTTTCGCAAAGTTTTCGGACACTGCGGCGGCGGCGAGGAGAAAAACACCCCGATACTCGAAACCATCAACAAATATTTATTCCCGTTCACTAGCGTCAATGGCCCTCCCCAATCAGACGGTGACCAGAGAAATCCCAGTTCGAACCGCAGGAAATATGTGACCCGATAACCGTCAGCACGATAAAGCCGCTGAGAAACAAATGAAAAGGTGCGAGTGCTCCGGCCCGCGTCGAGTTGTCGGCGCACCGCCCAAATCGAATAGACCGCATAAATTGAAGTGAAACGGTTCCGGGATTGATAAATGTAATGAGAAGTTGCGGAATATCCGGAAAACCATTCGCGCAACCAACCGAAACGAATCGCAAACGCTTCGACCAAAATTGACGACGCAAAGCCGACAACGACCGACCATTTGACCAGTTTCCAACCGCCCGGACCGCCGAACCATTCGCCCGTGCCTTCGTTTTCACGGTCGAGAAAAGGAATCAATCCCAAACCGATAATGCAGAGCATCGGAATCCCGATTCCGCCCATAAATGCCGAGAAAGAAACGATTTCCTGCAATCCGAGAAAATACCAAGGAGCTTTCGCCGGATTTTCGGGAACGAGCGGATTTGCAAGTTCCTTAAGTGGCGCATCGGAAACAAACGCCAACCCGACGCAAATCAAGCGTGTGGCATCAGCACGCCAAGCTCGGCATAAAAAGATGCGGCATCGAAGGAACGGTGTGTTCGGGCCCGCTGCCGACCTGCGGCGGTTTGCCTTTGACGACGGCCGCGAGATGATAAGTTTTCTTCGGCGCATCGGTGAAAACCGGATAAAACTCCTTCGCGTCCTGGCAACCACCAATTCATCGGCATTCGCCGGTTTGGCAAGTCCGCCGTCCTTCCGAATTCGCCAAAATGCACTGCCATCAGCATCCTACAAGCCCAAGAGGCAAGATCATCACGTGAAGTAGATAAAACCTGATCAAGGCCTCTTCGCCCACCTCATCCGAACCGAGTAGGATCTCGCTGCAAGCCGCCGATGTCGGCCCATGCGGTAATTCCGATAGCATCGGTAATTTCACGCGGCGATTGCGCGATATTTGCACCAATCGTGATTGCCCAATAAGCAAGTTGATCCCACGGAAGCAGATAACCCGTGAACGATAAACCCAATGTTGTGACCAGCAACCCCAGCCCATGAACCAATTAAATTCGCGGTTTCCGATACGAGGCGGTGTAGAACGCTCGTGCCATGTGCAGTATCACGGCAATCACCATCACATTCGCGGCCCAGCGATGGATGTTTCGCATGAAGCGTCCGGTAGGCACAATAAAATGAATATCCTTGATCGATTGATAGGCTACGTCGGGATACGGTTTGTAATAGAACATCAGCAGAATGCCGGTGATCAGAGTGATAAAAATGCCGCGGTCGTCACAATTCCCCGAGGCCCATCGTCGCTCCAACGCAGGCTCCAGAGATGAGTGCGTACTGAGTGAAGATGTAAAAAGACATTGCCAAAGATAAACGACGACCGTGTGCGATCTGTCTTTGGCGGGCCGCCGCGAAACATCGCCCGGTAAACGTGATTTGGGATGGCCCGGAGATTGAGCCAAAATTCGTGTAATGCTGAATAGCCGTCAGCTGCCATAACCTACACCTTTGTTCCGGTCTTAACGTTCGTTTCCTCGTCGATCGTGAGCACTCCCATTTTTTGAGACTTTCAGCCACGGCAAAGGCTTTGGGGGCCGGGCCTTTTCTTACCGTTCCGTCTTTCTGAAAACCCGAGCCGTGACAGGGGCAGTCAAACCCGCTGAGCTCTTCTTAACGATGCACCCCAGATGAGTGCAAACTGTCGAGATCGCAAATACTCCTCGCCGTCGCGAAAAACCGCGACGTTTCTGCCCGGCGGAACAAACGCCTCACCCTCAGGAGCGTGTCAGGCAGTTACATTAAATTTCTTGGCAGGCGAAGCCGATACGGCCGCTTTTGGTAGCTTTAACATTCCAAAGATCGAGAGAGCAAAGGCCGCTATCATCGCGCCGAGGGCGGCAAGCCCCAAGAAATCCCGCCTTGGCATCGGTTCAGGATCAAAACGTGATTTTTTTTCACTTGGATGTGTAGTCATACGGAACTCCAATTTGTTGAAAATGTGACTCTTTCCATTGATATCGCATCGACCGGGCAGCGAATCGCACACAGGGAACAACGAATGCAGCGGTCCTCGTCCTTTAAGATCGCCGAGTTTTCTCCCAGTTCCGCATCTTTACCGATCGATGAGTCGATCATTTGTCCGATATCTGTATCAAACTCAACATCGTCGAGTGAGATAAGCTTCAGGCATTCGGTCGGGCAGACATCGGCACAGCCGCCGCATAGCACGCACCGGCTACCGTCAAAAACCGGTGTAACCCCGCAATCCAAGCAACGTGATGCTTCGCGCATCGCTTCTTCTTGCCATACCCGATCTCGACGACGTTTCGGGATGCTCTAGCCGTTCTGATGGCTCAATCGTTGGCACTTCGACACGGCGGATCGATTCGTAACCGCGTTCGCGCCTGTAACGATCTAGTACGACATGAGTTTTTACCAATTCATGCTCGAGGGTTTCGCCTGTTAGGTATCGATAGACCGACCGAGCCGCTGCTTTACCGGATGCGACGGCATCGATCAGCAAACGTGTGCCATGGGCCAGATCACCGGCGACAAAAACACCTTTGGCAGTGGTCTGTAGCGACAACGGGTCAACTTTGAGCCAGTCGCCGCGCATTCGTTCGACATCTTGTCCACCATCCTCCAAGAATGAAAGGGCCGGTGCCTGCCCGACTGCAAGCAGTACTGTGTCGCAGGGAATTATTCTCTTTTCGTTGTCGTCATATATTGGCGAGAATTTCCGTTCGTCGTCATAAACTCTCAGGCATTTGCGAAACGCGACGCCGGTTACTTCACCTTTTTCACTTCGCACCACCTCGGTCGGTCCCCAGCCGTTGCTTCGACGGATGCCTTCTTCGTCACCTTCGACGATCTCGATCGTGTCGGCGGGCATTTCCTCTTCACCTTCGAGAGACACGAGATGCACATTTGCGGTTTCAGAGAGCCTGGCTGCGGTTCGTGCGGTCTCAAAGGCGATTTGGCGGACAACGGACCGAGCAACGTCATAAGCGACATTACCCCCACCTATCACTACGATTTCGCGGCCCATCTCGAGATCCTCGCCAAGTGAGACCGCACGAAGCAGGTCGACGCCTCCGATCACTCCGGTCCCACTTTCACCTGTCAAACCCAGGCCGCGTGAAGATTTGGCACCTACCGCTATGATCACGGCGGCAAATCTTGCGAAGCTCGGCAAATGTAATATCTTCACCGACTATTACTCGCACCGGATCTCGACGCCGAGGGCCTCGATAACGCACTCCTTTTCGATCAATTCACGCGGCAGCCGATATGCAGGTACGCCGACGGCAACATCCCAGCCGCGACCGGCTCGATTTCGAAGACTACCGGCCTGAATCCCATCAATGCCAGGTCATGAGCGGCTGACAGCCCCGCTGGGCCTGCTCCGATGATCGCGACCTTCTTGCCATCTCCCTTCTCAATTGATTTGTTGGTGCCGGATTGTAAAAGAGCGGCCATCTCCTCAGCATCCGCGGCGACAGGTGGGATAAAATCTTTGATCGATTCCAGAACTTCGCTGGTCGGCCTTGCTTCCGGCCCGAACTGATCGCAAGCAAATCGCTTTGAGTGCTCGGATCGCTATGGGGCGGTCTTGGCCGACAAACATTCCGTCATCGTTAACTTTTGGAATTTTTCCGCGACGACATGCGATCTCGCAAGGGGCCCCGCAGATGCGGCCGCAAATCGATGCAAAAGGATTGGGGCCGCGTGCTATTAGATACGCTTCTTCGAACCGTCCGTCAGCGATCGCACGCACATAACCGCGGGCATCAGTGTGGACGGGACAGGCCACCTGACATGAAATGAGGTTTTGATGGTAACTCACATCGGGGACGTGAACCTTTAGCGGTAACATACCATTCGCGGTCACATTGGTCGTGAACTGTCTCGAATTTTATGTCTTCTTTATAGGGAGGAAATATGACTTAGATCATACAATGAAAAAAAATGAAGCAATTTCGAACGTCTGTTGAGGGTTTAACCGCCGATCGCGCTCATGGATCTCGATGCGTGTTCAAAATGGTTTGTGTTTATCGTGTGGCCAAGCTCTTTCTTTGCAACAGCAGAGCGAATAAGCCCGATGATCTCGCTTCGCGTTCCCCCGTTTCTGAGTAACCCGCGCAGGTCATATTCGGCAGTCGAGAATAAACAAGTACGGATCTGCCCGTCCGCGGTAAGGCGAATTCGTGAACATGCGCCGCAAAACGCGTCAGTGACGGATGAGATGATACCTATTTCGCCTTTTGCCCCATCGACGAAGCGATATTTCCAAGCAGTTTCGCGTCCTCGCGATGACTCGGCCAAATAGATGGGAAAGACCTTATTGACGCGGTCCAAAATCTCGCGGCCCGAAACCAGGTCGCCACGTTTCCATTTACGGCCCGAATCGAGCGGCATAAACTCAATAAACCTTATCGACAGCCCCTTTTGGCGGGCATACCGAGCGAAATCGACTAACTCATGGTCGTTGCAACCGCGAATAACCACGACATTGACTTTTTGTATCCACGAAACCCACTGCAAGCAGTGTCAATTGCATCAAGCACTTCATCCAATTTATCGACGCCCGTAATCGCTGTGGAAATTGTCGTGTTTAAGACTGTCGAGTGAAAAGGTTACGCGATCCAGTCCCGCATTTCTCAACGAGTTTGCACGGTCAGGGAAAGCAGTTCCATTGGTTGTTATTGCTAGATCGCGAAGACCATGGCCGGATGTCAGCATCTTTAAACGGGCGATCTCAGTTATCAGATCTTCAATGCCTTTCTGAGTAACGGTTCGCCTCCGGTAAGACGAATCTTTTCAATGCCCAGCGACACGAATATGTCACAAATATAGGCGATTTCTTCAAGAGTGAGGATGTTCGAACGGCAGCGAGATGTCGGCGCCACGACATTCCGGCAATAGAAACAACGAAAATTGCACCGGTCAGTTAATGAAATGCGCAGATCACGAATCGGCCTATTGTATTTATCAACGAGCATCGGCTCTGGTGACTGGAACTCCTTGCACTATCATCCCAGAGAGCAAGGGGGGGACATATGATCTGGGTCATATTCTTAAAGCTGATTTCGGCTGCAGACTGAATCCGTTACCACGATAAATAGCAAGGTGCGAATCAAGTAGTTATTTTGATTTTGCCTCGGACCCAACCCCATCAGAAATATTGACCTGCTGGCCACCATCGGCGGCTATGTTTACCTGATTCGGGTTGTTAATCGTGACAGGAGCATACCGTCGAAGATCTCTGAGTTGTCGCAGCGTTCTCATATAGATACGGTTCCATCGATCGGCCATTTGAACGGCATGCTCGAGTGCTTGCTGCTCTGAGACATAAGGACGGTTCCAATACCCTTCTTCCCACCCGTTTGCCCGAAACTCCTCTTTCCGTTGAGCCTTCCATCGCGAATATTCGGGGTGCTCTGCGCGTTCTCGGGTTTGGGAGCGTTTGATCGTCTGCTCGATCCAATATTGCCATTGAAAATACGCTTGAGTCAGCATGTCGATCAGGCTAAACTCGATTCCACCAGTCGGCTTCCAGTCCTGGATAAACGATTCGCGGACACCTAAATACCGCGCAATGTTCCAGACCTGCTTCATGTAGCCTTCTGGAAAGCTGATATTCGCCCCTAAATGACCCGAGAGAAATTCCATTTGTCCCTCGAGCTTTGCGTTTTCCCATAGTCTTTCGGCTGCCCGTGGAGCAAGACGATGTAGTTCGAGCAAATCTACAAAGTTAAGACTTTCTAAAGGCAGTCGCATCATAGAACGAAATTCCTTCTTTGCCTCCTCTTTGCTGGAACATGCGTGGAACGCTTTCGCCCGGGCCTCTTCGATTGAAAGAGATCCCCCCTCCGCCGTTTTGTAGAAAGCCACCCGGCGTATGAATCCCTGATGCATCTGTCGGAACAAGGAGGTGTACCCAACCGCTGATTCCAGCGAATCAACTGGCACTTCCAACATATATTCCTCGGGCGTGAATTCTTCCTCGTCCCATTTCTCAAATAGTGCGTCGTAGCTCTGGTCTGGGGTCCCCTTTGATTTTTGAGCGGGCTTCTTGGATAGGTTCGCCCTCCTCTTTGCGCGGGGCTTAGCTAAAGCACGCTTCAGGTTCTGACCTTCGGCCGTGCTAGAGCGATTCGCAACTTCATTGAGTTCGTCTTTGAGGCTGGCTTGATTCTTAGGTTTTGCGACTCGCTTTGGCTCAGTCATTTTGTTTTAGTGCCTCTGCTAGCGTTCTAATCGTCGGTTCGTGCTCACGCAATTTCTCCCGTAGTTCGGATAGCAAACGCCGGCTACTGCGTTTTGCCTCGTGCTCCGCTCTACGAAGACGCCTGGCCTCCTCGACCAACCGACCGACCAGAGCGACTTGGGGTTTTGGTATATATGTCTTTCTAAGGTGACCGTTGATCCGTCGGATAAAATAGAAATATCCTTGATGCAGGTCTCCTAACGCACAACGACAGCCCGACTTGCCGCAGCGAACAGCTTGCTGGTACAAGCCCCCATTACTGATCTCCGCTGCGGTCTTAGCTAACACTTTTGGATTTTTTGTCTGCACGAGCATGTCCTCCGTTCTCACTTCCCTCGACCAAGTATCTTTTTCCTTCATGTAGCTCGTCCCGACCTAGTTGCGAAATACGTGACAAGATTACAATATGGACATTCTTCGCCGACATAAGAGTGCTTGCCACAAGGGCATAGTACATATGATTTGCCCATTGCGGTTCCCACAATATCGGCCGACGGTACGCACCTTCCGGCCTTTGTGACCGGTTCGCGCGAGTCCATCTCCGGCTTTACGTTTTTTACCTTATTTACATTACTTACGTTAATGTCCTTATGTCCTAACACTAGTGTATCCGTGGGATCAGGAAGATCTAAAGGTGGATTTTCCACACGGCCACCATTCGAGTTTTGAATGTCAGTAACGTAATTAACGTCAGAAACGTCAGTCTTCTGCTGTTGATGCATCTGAAGGGAATAAGCCTTTAGATATTTTCTAACTTTGTCCGCAGTGATGATCCAGCCGCGTTTCTTTCCGTCTGATCCTGAACGAAGTCGCAACTGCTCAGCACCCGGCCGATCCGTCGAGCACTCGTTCCTTCAATATCAAAACCAATTCCTCAGCAGTTATCAACTCATGGGCCCTAGCGGTGATCTTCGCCGTCGTAACAGACCACTCGCGGGTGCTTGTAGCGGCTATCAGCTCATTCAATTCAAAAGGCTCAATAGCAGTTGGATTAATACAAAGCACAACCGATCGGAGAACCAGCCGTGTGAGATCCGCCCCTTCTAAATCAGCACGAGATTTTTGATAATTCAAGCTAAGATCGTTCATTCGTTCGAATAGATTTAGTCCTTTAGTTTTAGAGTCAATAAATCGCGCAATCGACAGGACTCCAGTCCATGCCTCCAAATCTCTGCCCGTTATCGATGCTTTTGTCTTTGCCATTCTCTCGAACGTACGCATTTCGGCAAGATGCCTCCAAGCGATTTGCCAAGCTGAGGAACGAATATTTTCGGGGCTTACAGGCCAAAGATCGAAATCGAGAGGGTCTAGGTCGCCCTTGGTCTTGCTTGAAGTGCGGATCAGCGGCACGGTAATTGTTCTTGATCCCAAAGTTGGGTCGGGTGACCGGATCGCAGAGAAACCTCGGAAAGCGAATGTATTCACATAAACGGTTATCCAACCCCGACCAGTTGGGGAAGGCACTTTCAGCGGAATTTGGGAACCTCGCTTGTCCCCGATAATAAAATATTTCTTTGTCCGGATCAAAGTTTTGCTCGTTACATTTTCAGCGTCATCAAATCCTAGAAATGCTCCATAGTTAGATAGATCACGAATCGCCGCAAACGATCCGGAAGCTTGAATCAATTCCCCGAGAAAAGCCACTTGACACATCAGGCTTAGAAACTGTGTCTTCCCGCTTCCCGCCTCCCCGGTCGGATAGATATATCCTGCCGCATTGAACGCCTCGATAAACCAAGTCGCTATCGCAAAACAGGCCGCCATCTCGCACATGGTTCGCTGATCGGCAAGCGAGCCGTCGAAATCAAGAAATTTATCAAACACATCCGCGATATTTCGAAATAAAGTAGAAATCTCAACTACCGGCTTTCGCCGAAAATTTTTAACGGCCTGAGCACTCATACAAACGCGGTCCTGCAATGGTTCGTCAAGCGACCATTTGAACTCTAAGTCAGCAAGCGGATGGTCTCCGCCATCGCCAAATGTCACTCCGTCGTCACGAATAATAAACATTTTCCGTTCTATGGTTTCTCGCGGCGAATGGTACCGTACAATTTGCCCCTTTTCATCGAGACCTTCAGTTTCGGTTTTTTTGATGTGAAGCCAAGTCGCCACGTATCCCCGACCGCCTAATATCTGGAGGGTCTGTGCATCACCTCTGGAGGCGCGTCTAAAGCTCAATCCTTGCGGCCGCGGGCTGCGGGAGAATGCGTGGGGCGGTCACTAACGCTTCCAATTCCTCCACTGAGTTATTCCTCAGATAGTCATCGACGCCTACCTTAGAGCCGTCGGGATTGTCCGGTAGATAGACCGCTGTGACAATAGCTTTTTTCCGGCTCAATATTTCCGTTAACCGCTGGAGAGCGTTCCGCACTGAGGGTTTATTAATGACATCCGAGTCGAATACTATTCGTACTTGGCGGTCGTTCCATGCGATCGAATCAAAGTCGGTTGAAATGGTTACACCACCAAGTTGGTTCTTGCTTTTAAAAAGCCATACGCCGAGAAGAGAAATCACGCATAGCCCTTTAGATGCCATCGAGTCACCTTTTAGAACTCCTTCTGTAATCCAAATGTCGGTCTTTGGATCGCCTATCATCGGGCGGCACGCCGGCGGACAGTCGATTCTCATGGTCGCACCAACGGGCATTTCATACTTTAGCGTCCTAACACCACCGTCGGGTTTCGATTGTGTCCGCGGATTGTCGGGTCGTATCTGGTATAGACCGTGAGTTCCGTCTGGTGCATGAATCGGAATTAGCAGTGCTGGCACACGACGCTGGCGACTGGCAAAGCCGTACTCTGTAAGTTCCTTGGCCCCTGTCACAGTCCGATACCCACGGGACCTTATTACCTCATCGCTAATCGCAGATTCCGTCCGCAATTTTTCGAGATGTTTTTCAGACAAGATTGGAAATTCTATTCGACCCATATCACGCATATTTCAACGGCTCCGCGGCAAATCGTTCCGGTCATCTACTTCTCGTAGCTTGATCGGGCCTAGCCCCGCGTTCTTTGTGTTTAGCAAGATATACTGAAGAAGCAGTTCCTGCGTAAATAAGACTCGCCGACCGACGCGAAAGTGAGGCATCTTCTTTTTCGCTATTTCCCTGTCAAGGGTGACAACCGAAATGCCCAATCTCTTAGCCGCTTCTCTGCGGTCGAATGTAAGTTTCTCCGTTTGGTTTTCGTTCATATCTGACTCCAAGCGATAAAAAGACAGTCAGAAGTAACCTCTGACTGTCTCCGATTAGACCAGATTGGTTTATCGACTTACTACCGATAGTGAAAAGAAATTTGCCGGCAGTTTATTAAAGAAAAACCTACGGAATGGGATAAGAATGACGGGATTTTTTGCATATTTAACCGACATCCCAACTCGAGATGTCGGTTGTTTTCTCTTCATTGTTTCCATGAAGGGCTTTCGAGCGTTTGCTGCGTTCCTTAGCGATTGAACGCGATTCAAATACTTTTCGCTCCATTGTGTCAGGATGGTAATCGAATTGACCGGCCAAATATCGGTAAGCAAGTTCTGAGGGTGTGCGCTCAAAGTCGTTTTGGGAGAATGTAAGCGAGGGAAAAGCCCCTTCAAGGTACGATTCCCAGTGCTGATCCCAGTCGGCATCCCCTTTGGCTGGATGGGTGATAAAATAGGCCGAACGACGTAACTTAAATTCTTTTTTTATCTCCTTGAATTTAATACGTAAGTCGTCATATTCAAGGTACAGATTTTCAGTCCTGTCAGGGGTCAAATAGACTTGTCGATTGAGGTTCACACCTTTCCGGTATTCCGCGAATTCCTTTTCAATTATTTCTAAGTAATTAAGCAGCACAAATCAACCTTCGAAATCGCTTCACAATATCTTTCAAACTATTGTTTGGGATGATATTTAGAGGCTCGGCCCCCTGGTTTTGAGTCCGCCTCCATTCGATACAATGGCTCTACTATTTTTTTTTTATGTCGTTAATTATTGATTCGCCCGTGGCATGATAGGAAGCATGATAAAGGACGAGTGGTAGATAATTTATGTAGCTTATTGTCATCCCTACCAACCTTTCAAATATCACCTCGTCCCGTTCCTCTTGGCTGACATTAAAGAAATGCATCGCTTCCGGATCACTTAACAGATTTTCTAAGTCTCTAAGCATTTCCATTACGGGTTGGCCCAAGGCACTATGAACAATCGCCTTGGTGGTGAGGGAACTAGCTCAACACTCAGGATAACGTTGTCACCAGTCTCTTGATAAAGGAACTCCAGCGAGAGTTTGTCCCTTGATAATCGGCTGGGGAATCCTTCCGGTATGTTCGCCCGATTGAGGGCTTCTTTTGCCGCTTTAACTGCGAGGGCCGTTTGTCTCTTGAATGTCTCAATCTCTTCTTTTGACGGCTCTTCACTGATTTGTTCCGTTGACATATTTAACGAACCCTCACTCAACCAAAACCGAAAGGCAAGCATTTCCTAATTCACAAATGTGTCATCTTCTTCTATGACAGTCATAGCGTCCCCATGGTATTGAGTCAATACATCTGCAATTCGTTTGACGGACTCTTCACTCGGATTAACGTACCGAGCAAAGGTGGTCCACTGGGTATGTCCAGATATCTTCATAATCTCCATCGGCGGGAGGCCGGCGTTAACCATCCTCGTGATGGCAGTGTGGCGGAAATCATGAAATTGTAGACCTGTGATACCGGCTTCGTCACACGCAGTAGAAAACGACTTCTTAATGTCAGTAACCCCAAACACAAGATCGTCGTGCCTTTTTACTGAAAGGCCCCACAATCGTTCAAATTCTTCGAATACGCGTTGTGTCATCCCCACATCCTGGGTTTTGCGGTTTTGCTGTTGAAAGCTGTAACCTTGATAATTCGTCGCGATAGGTCTACATCCCTCCAACAAAGCTTGAAGAGTTCGCCTTTCCTCATGCCAGTATCAAGAGCCACAACCACGAGCCCCTTCAGGAGTTCCCCACCACCCTTTAATTTTGCCTTAACAGGTTTTCCGTTTCGTTTGTATTTAATTTCCCGTTCGGCCATACAGGCAGTCAACAATCTACTTTCCTCGTCGAATGACAGAGTGCGCTCTCGCTTAACTTCATCCGACATGGAGATCAATGGGGCCCCTAGGTCAAAGGGTGACTGCATGATCCAACCATTCTGTACTGCATACCGCATCATCGTCCGCATCAGCGAGAGAGTTCGGTTAACGTCGGCGATGCTCCTCTCCCCGCGCTTTGATTCGGTCTTTAGCCGCCTCGCCTTGAAATCTTCAATATCTGAATGGGAAATATTGCGGAGCAGGTACGCACCAAAAAATTCCTTAAGGACGTCAAGATAGTGAATTACGGGTTTCACTGATCGAAGTCCGGCCACTTTTCGCTCAGCTCCGTTGTTACCGTGGTACTCTGCGGGCACTAGTTTCTTTTCTTTGTACGTTTCGGCCAACTTGCGAAATGTTAACTTATCGCCCTCAATGGCCTTTTCACCCCGCTTACTATATTTATCTTGCAGTTCGTCCCGAAGACGGCGGGCATGGGTCTTATTATCTGCCTTGGCCACATACTGTTTCTTTTTTCCATTACCGTCGTAACGGATAATTCGGGCATACCAAACAAGATCGCCATCCTTTTCTTTCTTCTGTATAATGCCCCAATCCGGAAACCCTTTGAAACGTTTACACTTGCCATACCTTTTTACTCACACCTTTACTCACACCTTGAGTGCTATTTCAGGATAATTGTAGCGATTTCAAGATAGCGGGTCAACCCCATAAGCCATTGCTCCGATGTTAGTTAGGGGATTTTGTGTGCTAAGGATACTTTGAGATAATTGGCGTTATTCGATTCGTAATCGAAAGGTCGTCGGTTCGACTCCGATGGGCGGCTCCACAAATTAAAAAAAGGGCGTTGCTATAATGCGACGCCCTTTTTCTACCTACCAATTAACATTTGGGCGCCCTAATGCGGCCGGAATTGAAACGCTGATCGGGCACGTAGATCCTTCGGGCTGAGCAGAGCCTCGGTCTTTGCTTTTACGCGTTTTGCTACCGGCCCTTTTTCGGTAGGCTCGTGCGAGTGGCCTACCGCACCCGGCAGCACGCACATCATACCGACAAATACCAGTCCAAACGACACAAACCCAAAGGCCGTGATCGCAAACATCGACATCACACCGCCGAGCCAAACTACCCCTACCGCTACTGCAAATAATGCCCAAAGGGATGAATAAAATTTTGGTGTCATGATCTTATTAAGAACCTCCATTAAAGTTTGGCTCGAGCGATATGTCGCGGCCGCCTACATATATCGCAAGCGGCGTACCGCACGCAAAAGTCAATGTTTATCGATATCAGAGTGTTTGCCGTCGTGCGAAAAAATCCACGTGCCCGCGTGCTTTTGCGTGATTCTTCGCACGCAATAAAAAGCAAACGAACGCCTTTAACTCAGCGAATGCCGATGTCATAAGCGGTTCACACCTGGCCCAGCCTCGCGCCAAAGGTATGACGATTGCATATACTATTGGTGTAGGTACGGAGGCACTAAAACGATGAAGATATTACTTGGAACGGACGGTTCAGATTACAGCAAAGAAGCGGTTGAACAATGCTGTCGGCTGTTTGCCGGACGCACAGACCTCGAGATCAAAATACTCGCCGCATATGAGGACGCTTACGCGATCGCAAGCGAGCCTTTGTCATCTCCGGAAGAGTTTTACCAGGCTGCCACCGACGCGGCATATGCTCAGGCCGAGAGTTCGGCAAACGAAGCATTAGAGATATTTAAGAGCTATTTCACGACACACCTTTGAATATCAACACGCAGATAGTCAACGGAGATCCCGGACAGCAACTCGTCGAGATCGCCAAGGCATGGGACGCGGATCTCATTGTTGTCGGTTCGCACGGACGCGGATTTTGGGGCCGGCTGCTCGGTTCGGTGTCGGACGGCGTGACGCATCATTCGCCGTGTTCGGTATTGGTCGTGAGAAAGGCGGCGTAAAGATCAAGACAAAATCTCGGCGAGTGTCGTCAGCAATTTCTCGGCGGTGAAAGGCTTTGGCAAGAGCCTTTCGACGCCGAGTTTTTGCAGGTCAACAGATTGATTTTCGTGGATCATACCGCTCATCGCAATGATCTTGAGCTTGGGGTCAATGGTCCGCAGTTCGGCGATCATCGCGGCTCCATCCATATTTGGCATCGCCATATCGGTCAGCACCGCGGCGATCTCAGCCCTATTCTCTTCATAAACATCCAGAGCCTCACGCCCGTCGCCGGCCGTCAATGGTGCGGTACCCGTTTGCGGAAAGCGTAGCGGCGGTGACCTCGCGAATGCTCTCTTCGTCATCGACGACGAATAAGTTCACCGTTGCCGCAAGCGGTCCGGCTGCCATCGCCGGTCGTGGTGCGCACAACATGCTCCTCAGCCGACGGCAAATAGATCGAAAACTTTGTACCCTTTGCCGGGCTCGCTATAGACGTTGATAAATCCGTCGTGGCTCTTGACGATGGTCATCGTCGTCGCAAGCCCCAGCCCGGTTCCCTTGCCGACATCTTTGGTAGTGAAAAACGGGTCGAATATCCGGTTAACAACATCCGTGCTCATCCCCGTCCCACTGTCAGTGACCGTCAGCAAAAGGTAGCTGCCGGGGCTCGCGTCGATGTTCATCCGCGCATAGTTGTCATCGATGCTGACGTTGCCCACTTGGATGCTGAGTGTGCCGCCATCGGGCATCGCATCGCGTGCGTTGAGACAGACGTTCATCAAAACCTGATGGATCTGTGTCGGGTCAGCCGAGATCGTCCACAGTTCGGCTTCGATATCGTACTCGAGCTTGATCGAACGCGGCAGAGTTTCCTTGAGCACGGAGACGATCTCTTTTGATCAGGTGCTTGAGATTTACCGTAACGCGTTCGCCGGCCATCCCGCGGGCAAACGTCAGTACCTGTTTTATCAGGTCGGCACCGCGTTCGGCGTTCTCTTTGATCATCGCCACCCAACGCGTCGTGTCCCCGTCAGGGATTGGTACGCATCATGTCCGCCGCCATCATTATCGGCGAGAGGATGTTGTTAAGGTCATGGGCGATGCCGCCCGCCAGCGTGCCGATCGATTCCATTCGCTGAGCCCGGAGAAGGTGCTCTTCGGTGCGTTTCTGCTCGGTGATATCTGTGTTGATGATCAGATAATAATCCGGCTCACCGGCGTCATTTCTGACCAAGGTCCAGCGGCTCTCGGCAATGATCCGCTCGCCGCTGCGGGTCGTGTGCCGCGACTCGGCTTTCCATTCGTCAGAAGCCTCTAGCGCTTGATCGTTTTTCAAGCTCGCGGCGATCGCCGTTGCTAAGCAGCTCGGCTATGTGCCGGCCAAACGCGTCCTCTTCTGACCAACCATAGACCCGCTCCGCACCCTGGTTCCAATACAGCACCTGATAATTGAGGTCACTGACAATAATCGCGTCTTGAGCTTTGTCGAGCAGCGATGCCTGTTGCCGAATGCGGTCCTCGGCAAGCTTTCGCTCGGTGATCTCATAGCGGATCGCAACGTATTGAAAGGGCTTTTATGCTCGTCGATCAACGGCACGATCGTCGTATCGACCCAATATATCGATCCGTCCTTTGCCCGGTTGCGCAGCTCGCCGCGCCAGACCTCGCCCTTGGCGATAGTCGTCCAAATAGTGCGGATAAAATCTTTCGGATGATAGCCGGAGTTGATGATGCGGTGGTCTTCCCCGATCAACTCCTCGCGGCTAAAGCCTGAAATATCACAAAATTTATCGTTAGCGTAATTTATCCGTCCGGTCTGATCGGTCATTGCGACGATCGCGGATTGATCAATGGCATATTTAAGATCGGACAGTTCCTTAATAAGGTCCTGTCCGCCAACCGTCCGTCTATCTGCTAGGACTTGTTCAGTCATCGTGATCGTCAGAGCTGCTACGCATTTCAAAACCCGCCTTGCGCAATTTGTATCTCAACTGATCGCGTGAGATGTCGAGCAGCTTGGCTGCTCTCGTCAGATTACCGTTCGTCCGGTCATAAGCCTGTTTGGCAAGCTCAAATTCGACCGACTCAAGCGACACTCCGGCCGCCGGCAGGAGGATGGTCGAAGAACCCGGGTTTGCGATCGCGTGGACCCCGACCATGTCGGCCGGCAAATGGGCGGCGGTAACGACCTCGCCGTCCTCGAGGATCGATGCCCGCTCGATGACATTGCGCAACTCGCGGACATTGCCGGGCCAGGCATAATTCAAAAGATCTTTTCGACATCCTTTGCTAGCCCGCTGAGCAGCTTGCCCCGCCGTTTGAGATTAGCCTTCTTGATGTAGTAATCCGTAAGCTGCAGCACATCGCGGCCGCGGTCGCGTAAAGGGGGAATGTCGACCTGGATGACCGAGAGACGAAAATACAGGTCGAGACGAAAGTTGCCGGCCTTACATTCTTGTTTGAGGTTGCGGTTGGACGCGGCAATTATGCGAGCGTTCAACTGAATATCTTTGAGCCCGCCGACGCGTCGGAAAGGCCCTTCTTCGAGCACGCGCAGCAATTTTGCCTGCAAGGCAAGCTCCATCTCACCGATCTCGTCGAGAAAGATCGTCCCGCCATGTGCCTGTTCAAACAGCCCCTCTTTACGGGCCTTGGCGTCGGTAAATGCACCTTTTTCGTAGCCAAATAGTTCAGATTCGATGAGATTCGCCGGCAATGCGGCGCAGTTGATAGCAAGATACGGAGCCCTCGCACGCTCAGACGCAAAGTGTATCGCCCGCGCAAATAGGTCCTTACCGGTGCCGGTTTCGCCGTCAAGCAAGATCGAGCCGACCTCCGATGCGGCGACACGGCGGGCGAGATCTTTGGCTCGTTCCATCGTCTCCAGAATCGCCGATTATCTCGTCAAAACTAAAACCCCGCGACCGCTCGGTGCGTGCGTGCTTTACCTCTTTTCTAAGCGTTTCGGTTTCGAGTGCGTTGCGTAGAGTTACCCGCAATTCTTCTAACTTTACGGGCTTGCCGATAAAATCATGAGCACCGCCGCAAAGCCGCGACCGAATTTTCGACATCTATGTTTCCGGTGATCATCACGACGATCGCTTCGGGATTGATGAATTTAAAATACTTTAATGCATCTAGACCTGACCCGTCTGGCAGATCGATATCAAGCAAGACGATTGTCGGCTCGGCCTCGGCAAACATCCTTTTTGCCGATGCGACGGTATCAGCCTCGACCGTCTCAAATTCCCACAGACGCAGAGCCTCGACGAACGCCATACGTACAAAACGGTCGTCGTCAACGATCAATACCTTACCTGCGGTCTCTGCCATCTACGTCATTTTGTCACGGGTGAATCTATTTCGCTGCGAAGCTGCTTTATCGCAGAATTACCCGGATCGACGCTCTCCAGTCGCGCGAGAGTCGCTTTTGCTTTTGCCGTGTCACCCTTTTTATTATACGCCACTGTTAGATTTTGCAGGGTCTGTATATGGTTCGGATCTGCTTCGAGCGAGCGGTTAAATTCCTGGATCGCCCGGTCAAAGTTCGGCGGACTGCGAAAAACGAACGTCAGCCCTAGGTCGGTTCGGACGTTAGGGTCATCCGATTTTTTGGCTAGAGCAGCCATGTACCATTTTTCTGCCTCTTCATAATGCTCGCCGTCAAAATTGGCGTTGCCGAGGTGGACGAGCACTTCGCGGTCGTCGGGTTTTAGGTCGTATGCCTTTTTGAGATACGTTATTGCCTCGTCAAAACGGTTGATCTGATAATACAGCTCCGCCGCCTTTAGCTGTGCATCCGCGTCATTTGGCGACTGCTCGGCCTTACTGACCGCCGCGAGCACCTCCGCCTGCGGCGCTCCCTGTCCGGTCATATCACCGCCCGCTCCACTAATATCCGGATGCCCGGGGGGAATGTTCGAATTTGCCGACGCTAATTGAGCGGATGGCATTTGAGCAGCCGTCGTTACTGTCTGTTGGTTGATCGAGTTTGCAAAATAAAACCCGACGACCAACCCCGCGATCAGACCTGCGACACCAAAGAGAATTTTGTCCTTATTCATTGTCTATGCGTAAGAATGTAGTCCCGGCAGCAGATAGCTCACCCCGAGGTAGGTAAAAATAATAAACAGGAACGCGACGACCGCAAAGTACGCCGACCGGCGTCCACGCCAGCCGTAGGCGATCCGCGAATGCAAAAAACCGGCATAGGTCAGCCATGCGACCAGGGCCCCGACTTCCTTAGCGTCCCATCCCCAATAACGTCCCCACGACTCGTTCGCCCAGACGGCTCCGGTGATCAGCAATAATGCGAGACCTGCAAACGTCACGCCCGCGAGCTTATACATCAGCCCGTCGAGTCTGTCGGCAGACGGTAGCAGCGAACGGATACGCTCGGTCTTGATGCCAAAAAGAACGACAAAGAAAGTGCCCGCAAATGCCGTGATCAGAGCAGCAAGCTCGACCGGATTTGCGTTTAGACTTAGGTGCAGCTTCGAGCCGTTCTCGAGAACCCATTTATTTGCGATCTCATAAAGCTGCGGCTGGCCGAGCGACGCGATCTGCGTCTGAGGCATATCTTGCTGCTGCAGCATCCAGACAGCAAACTGTTGATATTGCGCGGTGCTGACAAGCGAGACGACATTTTGCAGAGTTTTGAGTTGATAGACGAGCATCGCAATGCCGCCGGCCTGCACCGCCAAAGCCCCGTACAGCAGACGGTTGCCCCACTTGCGGGCGGTGTCGTTCTCTTTTGAAAACGAAACGACAAACGCCGCTATCGCACCGATAAGCAAGATCGCCGCGATCACGATGAGCCATCCGACATATGGTATATCAGCCCGCAATCCCAACGATTGACGCGACGTGCCGACAAACGTCGATGCCGTATATGTCGCAAACGAAGCCGGAGAAAATACGCTAAATTTACTGATCGTCGCAAATACCGCAAGTGCAAAAACGCTCGTCCAAACCGCCATCTTTTCGACCTTTAACCCGTCTTTTAACAGGTAAAGTACGGCGACTGCAAAGCACACGAGGGCAATACCGTAACTCAAACTGGCGATGCCGACATGAATCGGACGCCAATACGAATCAAGCACCGGCGGCAGATCGATGATCTCGCTGCCGATAAATCTCGCAAGCACCAAAATGATCGCTGCCAGCGGCAGCGATAGCGCCGCGACCACGCGAAAATTGCGGTTCTTCATCACGAGCAGCGTCGTGATACCGGCCCCGAACGCAAATGCCAAGCTTAGATCGTAAAGATTAGCGAACGGCACATATCGAAAAACCCACGGCATATCGGCAATGTTCGACCCCTGTCCATTAAAGATCGCAAGCTCGCGGTCGTACGCCGTAACCCATCGAACCAGCCAACTCGACAGGTTAAAGAAAACGCCGAGCGTTGCCGCCCACATACCAAGTTTTTCGGCGAGGCGAAAAGGGGCGTATAAATTTGTCAGATGAAAAACCGCCGCGATCAGATACGACGCGAGGGCGAGCATCATCAATGCCCCGTCCGAAATAAATCGCTCTCCGCCGACGTTGATCCTCAGCATCAGCATCGCAAACGAACCCACGATAGCTAGCGCTGCCGGCATATACAATGATGCCCGCTCTGCCAGATTTCCGGCCTGTGGTTGAAGTCCCGAGCCGATAATCGGCCCATCAAGTATTTCTTGATTCATGATGTTTTTGTCTCCAAAGCGTTGATAAATCGCTTGAATTTTTCCTCAAATGCGTTTGAATTGCGGTTAGTGTCGCCGCCAAAAGTGACCTTTGCTTTACCGTCGCTCGACGGCTCGATCGCCGCCCACACCCGTTGATGGGAAAAAAAGAAAACCGCAATGAGCGCCAGCACCAGCAGTACAAAGCCGACATAAACGACCGTCGCACCGGGGTCGCGTTGGATCGAAAGGACATGTTGATCAGACACTTTTTCAAAATCGGCAAGTTGAAATGTGTACCCGGCAACCGGTTTACTCGCGACCGGCATATTCGCCATCTGCGGCCCAAATGCATAAGCTGTCTGAGCCGTACCGTCGCTGCCCGTCACCTGCAAGACCGCAGCGGGATTTATGTAATCTGATGTATCTTCGTTAGGATCCTCAGGGCCAATGCTGAAATTGCCGCGAAACTCGCTGAAATTAACTTTCGTCCCATCAGCAAGCGTCGCCGTCCCGTCACGCGGTATCGTCACCGCTTGCACCGTTCCGTCCGCCGCTTTTGCGTTGACCGTTACATTTCGTGCACGCCCGACCGGGATAAAGCTCGCCTGAAAAAATCGATAGCCGCGATAGTCGAGCGGACGGTTCATCTGAACCATCGCCTCGTACGTTCCCGTTTCGTCCGTGATGTTAAATCGTGTGATCCAGTCGATGGTGTTCATCGCCGAGATCGAGCCTTCTTTTTTTATCAGCTTTTGCTGAATATCGGTAGCCGTTACCCGAAAAGGCAGCCGCTGGGTGATCTCATTTGTCTTGTCGAGTTCGACGACAGTATCCGCCATCAGTTCGCTCGACGCTCCCGGTGCCAACGGCATCTGTCCCGTCGTACCAAGCTGAGCGGTCAGAAATCCGCCAATAAATATCGTCAACAAACCAACGTGCACCGGATACGCTCCAAAGCGGTTCCAACGGCCGGACTCACCAAAAATATATCGTATGCCGTTCTTGTCTGCGGTCTGCACCTTTCGCCAACGGCTTGCTTTCATTGCGGCAGCGACTTTTTCAGATACGGCGTCACCCGTCCCTTTGATCTCGATGGCGGCGGTCTGTTTTTGTTCGCGAAGCCAACGGAGCGGAACGGTGATACTCGGCTTAGAAAATCTGGCCCACGTTTTTGGAAAACGATCGATCGACGCCAAGATGATGTTCATCGATAACACCGCAAGCAGGGCGTTGAAATACCAAACGTGATAAATGTTAAAGAGCCCGAGCTTGCCGTACACGACCCGCTGCGACGGTGTTAGCTCGGCAAAATATCGCTCAAACCCGGCGACGTTTTGCTGCATCACGAGCATTCCTATCAGACAAGCGAGCCCAAGCAGGACGAGCAGTGTCACGCCTAGACGCACAGAACAGAGTAGCTTTATCAGCTTAGTAAGGAGCGATTCGCCCACGCGTTCGTTTGTTTTTACAGCAATGTTACTGTTCTGAACCGTATGATCTAAAGGCAGCATAGTTTTATTGAAACTCCGCTAGGAATGTGGCAACCCGCGTGCCGTCAATCCCCCCTGATCGACAAACAGCTAAACCATTGTGTTTGAATGACTTACCTGCCGATAATCAAGCGTCATCCCGCTCAGACGACTTTTCGTCAAAATTAGTGCGAACTTTTCTCGCTTTTGGCACGCAATATTTTTGCTTGTGATAAAGGTCACATTGAATTGGCTGATTAATAGACTAAAATGACTCGTCAGCATTCTGAAATGTTATTGCCGCGTTCAAAAGTGATATTGGTGTTGGTCTTTGTGAGTGCCGCGGTTGCGGCAGTGATCGGGGGCCGTACATCGGCGCCTCGACTGAATCGATTACGGAGGCGGCAAAGCCTAACTACAAAGAGTTTCCACACAGTGCAAAGGCGCATCAAATCGAATGTTCGTCGTGCCATAAATTCCCATCCGATAACTGGAACAAGGTACGCACCGGCACCGACGCGTTTCCCGATGCGACCGAATACCCGCGTCACGAGTCCTGCCTCAAATGCCACATGCAGCAGTTTTTTAAGGGTGCAAAACCTAATATCTGCTCGATCTGTCACACAAATCCGAGCCCCCGCGACTCAACGCGTCATCCGTTCCCAAATCCGCGTGAGATCTTTGACGCCTCGCCAAAGGGAAAGACCGCCACATCTGATTTTGTCGTAGGCTTTCCGCACGACAAACACATTGACATCGTCGCGGGTCACAATAAAAAGCAGAGTTTTCGTTAATGCCGCATTCACCCGCGTTGGCAACACCGTTTGCTGAGGAAAGCTGTTCGGTTTGTCATAAGACGGTGCTGCCGCAGGACAAATCGGATGATGAATATGTCACAAAACCCCCTGCGACGATCGGTGACGGATTTTGGCTAAAAAAAGGTACGTTCAAATCCGCCCCGACCGGCCATACCACCTGTTTTACATGCCATTCGGCTGACACGGGCATATTGCCGGCACCACAAACTTGTGCGGCTTGTCACCAATTAAAACCGGCGCAACCCGCCGGCGATTTCGATGCTAAATTTGCCGCATCGCTCGGTATTGATAACAAAATGATGTTTGATAGCTGGCGGCGGCGCTCGTCGGCGGGGACGTTTCGGCACGAGTGGTTTAGCCACGCCGAGCTGAGCTGCTCAACGTGTCACAACGTTTTGAAAATGGACACCGCAAAGCCGGAGACGACCAAGGTAGGCATCGCATCGTGTGCCACATGTCATGCAACGCCGACATCGGACGACGGCGGTGCGTTAAACTTCGAGATCGACTCACGGGCAAAAACCCCGACCTTTCAGTGCGTAAAGTGTCATATAACCTTCGGGAAAATGGCGATCCCAACCTCGCATACAGATGCGATCAAAGCAGCGGCAACGGCAAAATGAAACAGAACCCCGCCAAAACCTTGCTCGCCGTTACCGGACGAAAACGCCGGGCCGAAGCCGCCGTCTTGCTTGCGGCTTGTCTGGTGTTTGGATATATGTTTTATGTCTTTCAGGGTTCTGCCGCGGCCAACGAACCGCCGCCGGAACCCATGGCGGAATCGCAGCCTGATTACTCAAAGTTCAATCATAGCGAACCCCAACACACACGGCTCCCGTGCTTGCTTTGCCATCAACGGAACGATAATTCCCCGACAGCGAAACGCCTCGGGGCATATGCCATGCGCCGGTTGCCATGTACAGCAATTTGCCGACAACACAAGCCCGCTATGCACGATCTGTCACACGGCGACAGGCGTAAAACCATTTCCGCCCCTGCGAAGTTTCAACGCCATGTTCAATCATGGGCGGCACGTTCGGCAGACGGGTTGCGCGACCTGTCACAAACCGACACGTCGCGGCGTCGCTCAGCATTCCGTCAGGAGCCTCGGCACACAGAACATGTTTTCAATGTCACGGGCCTCAGACTGAGACCGGCGGACGAAATATCGGCTCATGCAGCACCTGTCACCAACCCGGGCGGCTGGTTCGCACGTCGGAAAATGCTAAAGCCTACGGTGTGAATTTCAGCCATCAGGAGCATCTTAGCCGCGGCAAGACGAACTGTGCTAGCTGTCATAACGTGCTTGCCGGAGGAGCGCGGGCGACAGGTGACCTCGCCGGCGGCATCGATGCATTTTGCACCGGCCGGAAAGGCGAGCTGTGCTGCGTGTCATAACAGCAAACGGGCGTTTGGAATAAGCGACTTTGCAAACTGCCGCAAGTGCCACGAAGGAAAGACTTTTAAGTTTTAGCGCGGGGGCGCGTAATAATTCGCACTAAACGCGTAGTTTGATTGCGGTGATCTATCAGACCACAACCATATTTTCTTTATTTTCAGCGATTTACTGACATAACCGTAGTACAGGCGATTGGCACATTGATTGCGACTGTAAGGGCGGAGACAGACCGGGCAAGATGCCCGCTCCGAATTGAAATTTGGTTTGAGGTAAAGAAAATGAATACCAATCGTATAAAACTAGTCGCAATCATATTTTTCGCATTACCCCTTTTAATGTTGGCGATCTTTAAGGTGACGCCGACAACCACGGCTGCAAAGGCTGTGGACGAACCGGCAGTAGTGTACAAGGCAAAATGTGCCGCATGTCATACCCCCGGTGCAACAAAGTTCTACGATCCGGCAAAACCCGATGCGGAGCATGTTCAAATCATCCTCAAAGGCAAAAGGGTGAAAAGCCGCCGTATATGCCCGGCTTTGCCGAGAAAGGCATGTCCGAGGCGGAAGCAACGGCCTTGGCGGAATACATGAAAAGCCTGCGAACGGCGAATTGACAATTTAAGACCCGGTCTTATTCCTCCAATAGGAGCCATGGCCGTCACGCATTCGTCCCGGAGACTTGAATAAGTTCGGGCTCCGAAAGCTGACGGCTTTGGTTTGTTCGCATTTACCGGGCACCGGAAGGAAGGTGAATATGAGCGAAACAAACGATCGAAACGGAACATCCGGCGACAACCCCATAAAACATCGCATTCCAAGTCTTCTGAGAAACTACATCAGTTTTGTCGGAACGGCTATTGTTACCGCGAGCCTAGCGAGTGTCGTGCTTTGTTCGCAATTGAGATCACATCCGCGACTGAGAATCCATACATTGGAATCCTAACGTACATAATTTTCCCCTCGATCCTGATCTTTGGCATATTTGTAATGGTGGTGGGAGCACTCTTCGAACGCCGCAGACGGCGGCGTAGCGACCCCGGATCCATTATGGCTTATCCAAAGCTGGATCTGAACGACGCCCAAACACGACGGTCGTTTATGACGTTCTTGGTGGTAACGTTCTTTTTTGTCGCCGCCAGCGCTTTCGGCAGCTATCGGGCCTTTGAATACACCGAATCGGTCCCCTTTTGCGGTCAGACTTGCCATACTGTGATGAAACCGGAATTTATAGCATATCAGGCCGGAGCTCATGCACGGGTCACATGCGTTCAATGTCATGTCGGGTCTGGAGCAGGTTGGTATGCTCGTTCAAAATTGTCCGGTGCCTATCAGCTTTATTCAGTAGCATTCAATAAATATTCACGGCCGATCAGCACGCCCGTCCACAACCTGCGCCCCGCTCCGGAAACATGTGAACAGTGTCACTGGCCCGAAAAGTTTTTCGGAGCCCAAATGAAAGTTTTCAACCGTTACCAAAATGATGAGAAAAATACTCTCCACCAGACACGGATGCTGATCAACGTTGGAGGTTCAAGCGCAGGTACCGGACAGGCCACCGGCATACACTGGCATGTTAACCCTGCCAACGAGGTCTCGTACATCTCGACCGACAAGCAGCGACAGGTTATTCCTTGGGTACAAATGAAAGACCGCGATGGAAACATTACGGAATTTTTCGACCGCAGCCAACAGCCCAGCGCAGAGCAGATCGCTACCGCACCACGGCGCACCATGGATTGCGTGGATTGCCACAATCGCCCCGCTCACCAGTACCTTCCGGCGAATATCGCTGTGGATCAGTCTCTTGCCGCAGGAGCGTTAGATCAGTCTTTGCCATTTCTGAAGCAGAAGGCTGTTGAAGTTCTTAACGGCTCATACGAAACCACACCCGAAGCGTTGGACGCAATTAGCGCCAACCTCAATGATTATTACCGGACAAGCTACCCCGATGTTTACTCACAAAAACAGCCGGTGATCCAAACTGCAGTCACGGAAGTGCAACGTATTTTTCAGACTTACTTTTTCCCTGAGATGAAGACGAACTGGCAAACGCACCCGAATAATGCGGGTCACCTCAATTCCCAGGGATGTTTCCGGTGTCATGACGGCCAGCATGTTAGTAAGACTGGAAAAGTGATCACAAATGACTGCAACGTTTGCCATACGGTCATCTTTGATTCAAAAGCACCGCCTGAGCAGAATACGCAAACCGGTCCATTCAAACATCCGGTAGATCTCGGCTCACTCGCCGAACGCAGCTGCTCGTCGTGCCACAAACCCGACCAACCCTTCAAGCATCCGCTCAATCTCGGTGACATTTCAAAGTTTCAATGTGCCGCTTGTCATAAGAAGCCCGACTGACCGGTCACCGAATCTAGATCATAAAAGAGGCTTACCCAAGCCTCTTTTTTGTATTGAAACAGAGCAGTTGAGGTGATGTTGGAAGGACGGTCTTAATGCCTTGACCAAGAGGGTCCAGAAAATAGCGATCACCATGATCAAGCCGGATATATAAGCCGCGAATCCAAATACCTTCGAAGCGATCTTCGCGAACTTAGAGGGCGGGTCTGCCAGCACGCTCTCGAGCTTACCCTCGCTGACGAGCCTGTCGTATTCTACGGTCCGTTCTTCCTTAAATCTGGAAAGCGTCATCTTGCCCGTAAATATCACGGTATCCATCGGAAAATTCTCGGGCCGCAAATGGTTGTGGAAAAAGTGAAATGCAAAAATGAAAGCCGTCGCGAGAAGAGCCTCTTCGCCATGGATGATCATAGCCAGATTTAGAACTACGCCTGGCAGGTATTGCGTGACAATCGTGGGGAACCAAAGCATCAATCCTGAAAGCCCGATGACAGGGACGCCCCAAAACACTGCGAAATAATCGAATTTTTCCCAATAGGTCCATCGATCGAGCTTTGGCCGAGGCCCGAGGTAAAAGAACCATCGAAACATATTGATAACGTCCCAAATATCCTGTACCCGCGGAACCATCGAATCAGGTCCGTATAGTATCGAATATTTGCGCTCGAGAACCGCTTTTCGGAACACGTATATGATATGGATCAGGGCATAGATAAGCGTAATAACCGCACATATGCGATGTATGACCCGCGTGACTCCGAGTCCGCCACCCATCGCCTCAAGAGCCCGTCCCCAGCTCGTGTAGTAATACATCAGCGGCAGCCCCGTCGCCGCCAACAGGATAAAACTGATGACGATCAGGATGTGTGTAAATCGATGTACGTTCGCAAAACGGACGACATAAATATCGTCATCAGGAGATTTTTCGTGTTTCTCACGGATATAGGCAACGATCGATCGCTGGATCCAAAGCAGCGTGTGGATGCCGAAAAAGCTGAAAACACCGATCAGCAACCACTCCATGAAATGGCTGACGTAATAGACCAACGCGGATTTTTCCGGATCGTCCGGTTCAGGGTGCGGGCTATACATCGCGAAATTCGCATTTACTTCCGTGTGACACTTTGAGCAAGTTTGCACCAAATTTGCCGGATTTACCGATGACCGCGGATCGCTCGCCGGCAGATTTTTATGCGGCGTATGACAATCAGCACAGGTTGCCGCAAGTTTGAAATCGAGAGCTGTCGCTTGGCCATGGAAAGTGTCTCGATAACTTGGTGCCTGTTTCGTGTGGCAGTTGCTGCAGTTGTTGACCATCTGCATGTTGAAATCACGCAGGCTCAACGGTGCCTGAAGGTGCGAAACTGCGGTGTGGCACGACGTACACGTCGGAGCTTTTAGATCTCCCGCCTTCATGGCCTGGCCGTGGCTGCTGAGATCATAGTCGGCGACGTTTTGAGAGTGGCACTTAGCACACATCATCTCCGCATTGGCTCGATTCATCGTCGAGGCAGCTTCCTTGACGGGCAAGATACTATGCGAACCGTGGCAGTCGGCACATGACGCGGGCCTTGTTTCGCCGCTGTCGCGACGGCCGCCGTGAATACTCAGGTGAAATGACTGGGCAGATCCTTCGTGACAACCGCCGCAGGTCTTAGCCATGTTCGCCCGGTTTACGGTTGAGCGTGGATCCTCAGCAGGCAGGATCGTGGTCATGTCTCCGTTTACCGTGTGGCAGTTTATGCAGCTAGGGGCCGGCTTTCCGTTTGCCCCGCTTTTTGCATGAATACTGGCCGTTATAGCCCCGTGCGTATCCTTGTGAAATTGTTCGCCCGCCAGATACGGAAGCTTTGTTCCCGGTCCGTGACAGCCGCTGCAGTTCAATCCGACGTTTGTTGGGAATTCCGCTTTCTGTTGATTTGCTGAGAGGTATGGCTGGTCAGCCGTTTTCTGAGCATTAGTTTCGCCAAAACGATATAAGTAGGGTGCCCCCAAAAGAAGCAAAAAAGAAAGAATTACCGCGGCTTTAACGTATGGTCTCATGGGTAGAATGCAATGTGTCAATTATATACACTTTTCCAAATGAGACGGTGATGGCAGTCACTTTTCATCCTAATTGCCGAAGGGCATCGTCGTAACACGCTTCTAAGATCATCAACCTGACTGTCCGCCTGGAGGTTTTTGGTCCGGTCCGGACCAGGTGGACCAAGGTGGACCAGGTTGGACCAAGACTTCCCAAGACTCAGATGTGACGGGCTGGCACAAAAAGAAGGCCGTCCCGGTCATCATCCGGGACGGCCTTAGTTTTTCCTTAGGGGGAAATTGCGGCTTAGCGGTCGGCCGCTCGCCCGCCAAAATAAATGCGGAGCGATGTATAGGGCAGGTGTGCCCGGTAGTTCATAAACGGCGTCTCCGCATCTTTGTAGTCATAGTATTGATAACCGATGTTCCAATCTACGTTACGGCTGATGCGAAAAACGACGCGGCCCTCCGGCGAGGCAAACTGCATCGGATATGACGTGATAAAGTTTGCCGCGGCGATACTGATCGGCGACGATACGAGATCGCCCTGGCCCTTATCGCGGTTGATGCGATAGCTGGCGTAGAGCGAAACACGATTTGTCGGCCTGGCGGTCACGTCAAAGTAAAAGTAGTGGTCACGCATGAAAAACTGGCTAAAGCCAAACGCGTAACCACCCGGTGCCCCGCTGATCGGCACGGCGATCGGCGTGTAGCTCGTCAGATGACGATAATTGTAGCCCGTGCTGAAAGAAAGGTTGTCCATCGGATCCCAATCAACGGTTCCCGAAAAATAGCGGTTTTGTGTGTTGGTTATGTAATTTACAGTCGATGGCAGGGTGATCGTCGCTCTTGGCAACGACGCGTTCTCGTTGTCCTTAGAACTTGCCGAGAAATTGAACGATACCTTGTTCAGTGTTACGCGGCTTCGGACGCGGAAATTAGTGTATTTGTAATTTTCGAGACGCGTAAAGACATTGTCCGCAAGGCCGTGTTCGACATCCCAATAAATGGTCCAGTTCTTGACCGGCCTGATCTTCATACCGGCGATCAGTGCGTTGGTGCTGTTCGTTTCCGATTCGACAAACGGCGTCGTTGTCGGTGTGCACAACCCTGTCGTGAATGTACACGACGTGTCAAAACCGTTGTTATTGATATCACGTTTTGTATATCGATATCCGATATGAAGGGCGACTGCGTTCGAGAACTGATAATCGGCCTCGATAGTATTCACAAAACGCCTGTAGCTATTGACGCGATATGCCGACGATTGTGTTGTGGATCGCAGTGTCGAGCCCGATGCTTTGGTCCAGATCTCTTGAAACATCTCGTCTCCGTTGACCGAAAACTGGTCGAACGAGAATGTGTTCGAGATACGGAATTTATCCGTCGCCGCGTAGGTGATGCCGAGATCGCCGCGGGTTTGCGGCCGTTTTGCATTGGCAATGACGTTGATACTATCCGAGGTCACAAGTATTCCCGTCGGATTTGTGTTGTCACGGCCCGTCATCGTCTGCACTCTCGAAGAGTGGCTTGACGCACTTGAATAGATCATCCTTGCAGTAAAGTCAAACTTATCGGCAAACGTCCGATGTGCGTGAAACTGTGTGAAATAAACATCGCCGTCGATCGGTGACGACCGAAAATATGTATCCAGTCTCGCCTGGTTCGTCGGATTGTTGCCCTGATTGACCGCATCCAAAAATCCGGTCGACCTGTCCTTGAAAGTTCTGAAACCCTGCGACAATCCCCAATCAAAACCAAAGAGTTTGCCTTCGGCCCCAAACCTCAGGTCGTGAGACCTCGACCTTGTATCCGTAAGGATCGGAAACTCATCGCTAAAGAACCGGTCCGTCGTGCCGCCGGCACCATTTGTATTATTAAATGAACCGCCGGCAGTAAATCTCAGGGTCTCGTTCTGCGGCAATATCGTAATGTCAAAATCACCGAACGTGTGCTTGATGTTTGACGAATGTTCGCTGTTGGCGAACGGTACGGGATTGACGAAATTAAATAGATTATTAAAATACGTCACGCGTTTTACATCGGCGTTGAATTTGTAAAACCCGGTCTTTTCCATATTGAACCGGGTCGATCCGGTCGGATCCGAACCCCAACCCGAGTTGGTGATAAGCAGCGAGTCAAAATATTTGCCTTTACCATTATCCGCCTCGAGCAGCAGGTTTGTGTCAAACGTCCTAAAGCCCGGGCTATAATTGAGATCGCTACGATATTTGTTCTCATTACCGCTGAGTCCACGAAAACGCCAACCGATCTCGGACGCCGATGTGACCTTGTAACTCCCCCACATAACTTCGGTGGCGGGCGTCGGCGAAGGGCTCGGGGTTTGAGCGAGCACGCTCAAAGCTCCGGCGGCGAATACCCCAATGATAACGAGGCCGATGAGCAGAGATCCGCGTAATGTGACAGGTCTCTTTGAATTATTTTCTTGATTAAACATTTTCCCTCCTTATCATCACCGCATGAATCGATTACTCGAATTGGAACCGTGGATCGCCGTATGGCAGACGGTGCAATTCTGATATCGAACCTGCGTCTGATTGTGGAACGTGGGTGTACCCGGTGTGTCGACCTGGTCGCTGATCGCACTATGACATTCCAGGCAAAGCTGCCTGACCGAGCTGCGGTTGAGCATCTTTGGATTGGCGGAACCATGCGGTGTATGGCAAGCGGCACAACCCTCAGTCTTAAGCGGTGCATGTTCAAAAGCGAACGGCCCTTGCTTATTGTTGTGGCACTTGACGCACGATGCATCGGCACCGACCGCCAGAGTAGTTTGCTTTGCCTCAAAACCGCCGTGAGCGTTATGACAACTGGTGCATTTCATCGCTCCCTCCATCACTTTGTGATGGAACGGCTTGGTAAATTGCGCCTTCGTTTCCGTGTGGCAACTCATACATAGTTGCGGCTCGCTCTGTTTGAGCATAGCCACGGTCGCGATACCTGGATTTTGTTTGGTCGTCTCGCCGGGGTACGTGATCGAATCTGCGTGCGAATTGCCGAGTGCCGAACCATGGGGGCTATGACAATAGGTACACCCGACATCGTTGCGCCAGTGCTCGCCGCGGCGGAAATTATTGTGACTCTCTTTGCCGGCGTGGCAAGTCATACAGGATTCGGAAATTTGTTTTGAATCTTTTCCTTTGAACGAGATAATATTTTTAGGGTTTGTGGCATCCTCAAGATGAGCCTTTCCCGGCCCGTGGCAAGATTCGCACCCTTGGGCTTTGTCTTTCCAACTCTTGACCTGAGCAAGTTTTGCGTGTTTGGTGTTGGAGAACGCCTTAAACTGGTCCTCGTGACACGCCATACACGACTCGCTGCCAACATAGTCGTCCGGGTTGTATTTTCCGGCACCCTGATTGCCCGGTTCTGCGACAGATACGCTCGAAACGGTCGAGTATCGTCCTGCGACGACCCAACCGATCATCAGTATCGAAAATGCCAATAGCAGAACGGCCTTAAATTTATGATTTGAAACCTTCATATAGCCTCCATGTACGCCCTTCCGGGACTACGTACCAGTTACCTATGACAAGTCTATAATGCAGACTTTTGGGATGTATGTGAGCAATGTCACCGTCAAATGTGCCGCCCGATATTTCGCACTGAATCGCTGTAAAGAATGCTCAATGCGGTCGCAAGTCGAAAGCAAAGATCGGGACGCTCAAGCAATAAACCTTTTAGATCGATATTTTCAAACTCGTCAGACCCGATTAGAACTGCACCTTGGTTTTCACTCAACGCAGCGACGATCTCAGATCTGATCGGATCCAGTTGCTCAAGACCCTCTGCCGGGAGACCGCCAAACAGCGATCTTAATGTCAACGCCCCACCAACCGGCCTGCCTTTATCGTCATCGCCGAGCTGCATTTTTTGGATCCCCTTATAGATTAGGATCATTGCTCAACCAGACGCTACGCGATAGGACGTAGGTCACACCCACAGGTGACGCGGGTCACAATTATCAATGCCGTTGTGAAAGCCCGACCGACGAACGTAACCCATCATGGTCATGGATGACCATCTCAGAAGCTCGCAGGGTAACAAGGCCTCGCTCTCGCATCAGACGCAGCGAGCGTGTAACGGTCTCACGGGTCGTGCCGATCATCTCGGCGATCTCTTCATGCGTAAAGGGTACGTGAACGCTAGCATGGCCATTGCCATTAACACTTGGCGGCCCCCAACTTAAAAGTAATTTGCCGAGTTTTACAAAAACTGACTCAGACAGCCCGAGAGAGCAGATCATTTTGTGCGCCGTCTGGTACGAGCTGCCCAGTTGCCGCACCGCACTCAGGCAAACAGCGGGATCCTCTTTGATCAGATTCAGAAAGGCGTCCTTTGGGACAAAATTGACTTGACAGATCTCGAGCACCTCGGCCGTGACCTCGCACTCAACGTCGGCGATCACAGCACTCAAGCCGAGTACATCGCCCGGGCCCGCAATACCGAGGATAATGATCTTGCCGTCAGACGAGCAGGTCGAAAGTTTCACCTGGCCTTGGCAGAGCATATAGATACCGGCCGGTTTTTGGCCTTCAATAAAAAGCAACGTACCCTTTGGGTACGCCTTTGTAACCTTTAACGCCTCAAATCGTGCCAGCTCGGGCTCCGGCAACTGGCAAAAGAAATTTTCCGTTCGCAGGCCGCAATCCCCGCACGTATGCTGGATCTGCAAGTCCTGGCGTTCATTGGTATGTGTGATTTGTGCAAACATAAGGTCCACCTAGCCTTTGTGACTGCAATCACCATTCCGCGGTACATGTTTTTTGCCGCGACGCCAACTAGAGCCTTTGCAACAATTACGCGTCTTTGTCAGATTTCACGAAAGTAATACTCGAAAAAAATAGCGCGTATTTTCTCGCGCTACCAACAAAATCTCGGTTTAGGAAGGCACCTTGGGCTAATGTCTACTTTCAAAACGCAATAGCGTCACGTGCTCCTGAGCATCGAAAACGTCCAATCCGTCTTCGTCGCCGTCGCGGCTTAAACAAAACGAAACCCTCGTAACGTTTCTGATATCGTGCGAATATGAACCCGCCATGATTCGCAGCGTAAATACCCCGTGACTGTCGTCAAGATCAACTCCCACGAAAGGCAAGCCGCTCTCGATCCAATAGTCAGTCACCGCACCATGGCCCTTTTCGAATATACCGATCCTCGTCGGACGCCCTGTATTTTGCTCAGAATAGAATTTTAGAAATGTGACCCAATCCGGATGACCAAACTTTTCGCTCATCTGATCTACCTCCTTATCGATATCAAGAAATGCACCTTAAATGAGACTGGTTAGCTTTTCCTCAAACAACTTGGCCGAGACAGTCAGGAAATCGTATGCGGTGATAAGACCTACGAGTCTCTTATCTTTTACTACCGGCAAACAACCAATTCTATTTTCCCGCATTATTTCGAGTGCTTCGAGCGTTGGGGTTTCCGGCATGACGGTGATCAGGTCGGTCTTCATTACGTCACGGATCACGATCGGCTTTGTGGCCAAACATTTTCCGTTCGCCATCAATTCGATCAGGTCACGATGCGAGACAATGCCGATCAATCGCCCGGCGTCGTCCTCAACAGGAACGTGCCGCACATGTTTCCAGTGCATCAGACTTGCCGCCAGGTCAATTATGTCGTCCGACCGTACAGTGTAGAGGTCAACCGCCATAAACTGCTCTACGGTCTTATAATTGTCAACCCACTCTAGATCGGGCGGTATTTCCGCCAATTCCCACGTGTGCGCGGCTTCATTGCTTTGTTCCTGATGCGCTTTCATCGCTGCGGTCAACGACCGTAGCCGGACGTTTGGTTTTGCACGTTTATCCATCGCCGCATACGAATCGAGCATCCATTGGGCACCTGATTTTTCCTGCGTTACCCGTTCTTCGATGATGTCTAGTAATCGTTTACTATCGACTTCGTCGATTCCTGCGCGGGTCAGGCCTTTTCTTGCTCGCGGCAGCAATTCTTCCAAAATGATCCGCCCGACGCGCCGACTTTGACCATCGAGCCCCTTTATTTGTCCATTTAGGCCATAGCGCGCGGCATTATAAAAATTGTTTCTCGCGTCGTCGAACGTCATATGTTCACTGATGTCGCCAAACTCCTCGGGCAGCTCGGTCATCAGGCCTAGAAAGAACGCAGAGTTTGCCATCTCATCCGCGACCGTCGGGCCGGCTGGCAGAAACCTCGCCTCGATCCTCAAGCCGGGTTTGCCGTTGACTACGCCATAGCACGGACGGTTCCAACGCCAGATCGTCCCGTTGTGGAGCCGCCAGGCGGACAAGCTAGGGATCCCGCCGTCGGCTAGAACCTGCATTGAATTTTCCTCGACTGCCTGCGTCAGCAGAATGCGGAATCGGATCGCATCCTCGCGAAGCACTTCCAGGATCGAATTCTCGACCCACCGGTCGCCAAAATTGACGCGCGGCTTTTGGTTGCGTTGTTTATGCGTGAGCGAGCGTGTATCGGTCGATTGCCTAAAAACCGCAAGCCTTGTTTCATGCCAAAGACGATGATTTAGAAGGAACGGCGAGTTTACCGCCGAGGCAAGCACCGGGCCCGATATCGCCTGTGCCCAGTTGTAATAGCGTACAAAATCGCTGATCCCCACCTGCAGATGAACCTGAAGACTTGTATTACAAAACTCAATATAGGTGTTCTGAAGAGTTAATTGAAGCTCGTCGAGGCCCTTGATATGGATCACGCGATTATCGCCGTGGAGTTCAGTAACAATTCGGTTTATCTCGTGATACCGCGGGTTGGGCGTGATGTTTGCGATCGTTAGGTCAGATTGCTGTATTGTCGGCAGAATACCAGCCAGCACGACCCCTCCGCCGAAATTCGCGGCTGATTTTCTGACAATATCAAGGGTTTCGTTGAGCTCGTCCTCCATCAACCGGAGGCAATTGCCGTTAAACTCGCGCGGGGTAAGATTAGCTTCGAGGTTGAATAGTCCGATCTCCGTTGTAAGGCGACCGTCCTTAGCATCGTCGATGATCTTCATCGCGAGTGGTGCCGGATGCATTGAAGAATCAACAAGAAACATTTCCTGTTCGGCTCCGATACGCCTTACATTCTCCTCAATTTGGCCGCTGTCAAGCATCAATTCGAGTGCCTGCAGGTCGTTCAGAACCGCAAGCGTAAACAAGCGCATCTGATCTTCGTCATAATCGGTGTTGATTTTCTTGTCACCCATACTAATTAGTTGTGCCCGATACGAACGGGCTAACTGTATCATGCTTCCGCCGGCTGACAACAAGCTGGTGCTCGCTCCAACGAAGTTTACGAAATCCGAGCAAGTGAAATATCTGCAGCGGGAAAAATCTTGCCAATCTAGTGTTGATTATCAGCGTCGTCTCGGTCGCCGGGTCGCGTTTCACTCCAGGCAGCAGCGGCATCAGCCGGTACGTTTTCGTGCGACGCAATAGACGCGAAAGCCATAACCAAAACGGAGCGATCGATCGGGCGATAAAAAATCCGTCCTCGCCCAGCTTTTGATACAGCGGCATCACGATCATCCCTGACTCGGGAGCTTTGATCGGTCCGCGGGTCGAATAGGCAAGCACCGATCCCTCTTCGACTAGGTCAAAATTATTAAATCCGGGCCGCATCTGAAACTCGTCCTCGGGCGTGATCGCCTCGCGATAGCGTATCTCGATAAAGCGAGGGCCTTTTGCACCTTCGGCAAGCCGCAGAAAATGTTCTTCGAGATCAGGAACGTCGGCTGGTTTGAGCAGGCCGGTGTTCACAAGTGCGAGCCAAACCAGAGCGGTGTGATTTGCGACCGTTTCAGGCGAAAAGTGGCTGCCGCCCTCGAATCCGAGTGTCACCGCACCGGCGTTATTCAGATATTCGAGCATCGTACCCTCGAGCTGCTCCTCGATGCCCAACAGTATATTCACCGGAAATTTCTTTGCGAATTCGCGATTACGGAGCGTGTCCCCGACGGTCGCAAACAGCGGCCCGGTCGCCGATGTCGAATGCAGATCGAGAACGTACACCTCTGACGCAGCCGTGATCAAGATGCTATCGAGCTGTTGGTCAAGCTCGGTCAGTTCGACCCCCTCAGATATCTGCATCAGATCATCTGTGCCGACGGCGGCCATGTTTTTGCTTGTCCAGGCTCTGTTTAGATCAGTATCGATATAGCGAACAGCCTTTTGGAGTGCTCGACTATTCCCTCTCAAAAGATAGACGCGCCCGGCGACCTTTTCGGTGGCCGAGACGAGTCTGTCGGCGATCTGCTCGAGAGCGGTCACCCCTGCCGGTTCGTTACCGTGCAGGCTGCCCACGACGATCAATGTCGGACCATTCGGGTCACCGATGACCGCCTCGATCAGATGATCGGCTTCTTCATAGGTTGGATCCATCATTATTTTAGCGGCGGTTCGCATTACCTTATCTCATGAGCAATCACCGTTCCGCTCAGTACATATTGCATGAACCTTAGCTGTATAGGTTTATACCGCCGGTGAAATCCGCTAGCTGCCTTGGATATGGGCAAACTTTCACGCTAAACCGCGAAATTTTCCGCGAATTCGATGGTCTTGACCGTCAAAATCCATAAATTCCGATTGGCACGGTGGTTGCACAGCGTTGGGTTGAGAGACGGGAGATCAGCCATCAGCCAAACAGCTTTTCTCGGCAAAAATGGAGGCTCGGGTTATGAGAATACTAATCGGATACAACGGAACAGATGCGGCAAAAGCCGCGATGGCAGATCTAGCAACGGCCGGGCTGGCGGATGGCACCGAGGCACTGATAATGACGGTAGCAGAACTTTGCGCTAGGCCCGAAAATCCCGAGGAAGCGCGCCGATTAGCATCCGAAGCTCTTGAGCTTATGCGAAACAGATTCCCAAAATGGCTGATCGCGGCAGAGACCGCAAACGGTTCTGCCGGACGCGAGCTGCTGGCGAAAGCTGAGACGTTTCACCCCGACATGATCGTCGTCGGCGAAGGCCGCCAATCAAATCGCGAGCACACGATGTTTCTCGGACAGGTTTCCAACCTCGTTTTGACCGAGGCCGACTGTACGGTGCGGATCTCACGCGGCCACGAAAATATTAATGACAGGCAGCCACGGCTCTTGATAGGATACGATGGGTCGCCGGGCGCTGAGGCTGCTGTCAACACGATCGCGAAAAGGAGTTGGCCGAGCGGCACTACCGCGACGCTTCTGGCGGTTGCCGATTCGGGTGTTGTCGGGTCGATCGGGCGGTTTGTACCGCAAATGAAAGATGCAGTGATCGAGACAAAATTCGTTTCGCAGTGGGGCCACACGCTTGCGGCCGAGGCCCTCGCAACACTGACGGAGGCCGGCATCAACGCGTCGGTCGAGATCGTTATGGGAAATGCGAAAACAACCATAGTCGACCGTGCCGACAGCCTAAATGCCGATTGTATTTTTGTCGGGCCGCATTGTGCGGGTAATTCGTTCGAACGGTTTTTGCTTGGGAGCGTTTCCTCAACCGTCGCCGCACGTGCCCACTGCTCGGTCGAGGTCGTTAGGGCACCTCAACCTTGACGATTTTTGAGGATCTTCACAAATGATCCTGAGCGCAGTTCGTCTAGGGTAATGCTTGTCCGCTCAGTAGCCTCAGCCTCGGTGATCGCCCCGCAATTTATCGCCCGCAAGAAATAATTGAGCAATCCCTGCCCGGTCGCGGCGTCGTCAAAAACGTCACCGACGAGCGTCGCCTGTGCGGCTTTTTCGACAAAGTTGCGCAGCCTTTCGCTGGCTGCATCAAGCCCCTCGAGAAAGAAAGTAAAGACAGCTGCATAACGCGTCGGTAGTTGTCCGGGGTGGAGATCCCAGCCTTGGTAAAAAGCATTAGCAAGAGAATGACGGCAATGTTCGTAGTGCAGTTTCCACGCACGATGGACAACTGCATTATTCTCAGCGATCTGCTCCGCCGTTAAATTGTCGCCGCGATTTGGTGCGACGGGCATGATGTTTGTCGCACCGTCCGAAAGCCAAACACCGGTCCCTCCAAACGAGACCTGCATCATGTGACGTGCAAAATCACACGCCGGATGCAGCATATCCTGATAGGCGGCAGTGATCGAACAGCTCGCCGTATAATCGTATGTACCAAAATGTGCCGCATTGCAACGACCTTGTGCAGCCTCGAGCATCTTTGGCATACCAACCTCGCCGTCAGCCGCGATGATCGATTGCGTCGTCTCGATCATCATCTCCATCTTGAGAGTGCCGGGTGCAAGCCGCAGCTTTGGCTCAAGCTCGTCAAAAATGCTGACGAGGGCTCGCACCTGCTCCGGCGTCACGATCTTTGGCAAGGTGACGACAAAGTTATCCGGCAGCACGCCGCCCGTTTTGGCGATTAGCGTCGTCAAAAAACAGATCGAGCGTTCGGATGCTGCGGCTCATCAACTCATCAGAAAACGTTTTGATGCGGATACCGATAAACGGCGAAAGCGTGCCGTCGGCCATGCCTTTGGCGACTTCGCCGGCGGCAACAACGACGTGACGGTCCTCTTCGGCGTCGGGCCGTGTGCCGTAGCCGTCCTCAAAATCGATGCGAAAATCCTCGACCGCCTCGCGGCTCAGCTTTTCACCGACGCGTGCGTAGATCGTGTCAGCCATGTTTTCGGGCAGATCTAAAGCAGCGGCAAACGAAGCGGCGTCCGGTGCAAACGTATCAAACGACCTGACCGCAAGTTGTCCTAGCCGCACAGCGGTGTCGGATTTGAAAAGGTGCGCTCCGCCATAGACGGTATGCACGGGCTGTCGCCGTCCGGTCTCGCCGCGATAGCGCTTAGAAAATCCGGCCATCGCGAGGCGCAAACGGCCCGTTATTTTGTCAAATGATTCGGCAGAAAGAGATGTGGTCATAAACAGTTCAACGGGAAAGCCGTGCCTCGATCAAACCGTGCGGCTCTTCGGTCGGTAGAAAGATCGCGTGCTTTTCTTCCTCACCAAACCGCGTCACATCGACCGGCAGGCAGTGGATATTTGGCAGCGAAAAAGCGATCTCGGAAACATCGGCGTGTTTTGACAAAACAGCCTCTCCCATCGCGTACAGGGTGTGCTGAACGGACAGACTGTCGTGAGTGGCAAATGTTTCAAGGATGGTCTGGCGCACGCTGTTCCACAGCTCTTCGGTAGCAGATTCACAGTTTGAGTAACGCCAATTTGCCTTGACCGACGTGCAAAAGATGCGGTCGTCTACCTCCGGCAAAAAGGTATATTTATCCTTCATAAAGCCCGCAAAACCCGACTTTGTGGTCTTTATAACGGTCAGGTCTTCGAGGCCCGATTCGACGGATTCGCCCTCGCGCGTAGCCAGTACCGAGGTCGTACGTTTTTCGCCGCCGCTCTTGGTGAACGAATGCTCGTGCGGTTCGCCACCCACCGGTATGCGAGTGTATTTATGCTCGATGATATTGATCGAGACACGCGAAACTTGCGGATTATTAGCTAAAAAATGCCGTGCGAGCCGCAGCCCAAAACACTCGATCTCTTCGATCTTGTCGGTCTGTGCTGCGAGAGCATAGACCGTGTTTTTCATCGTGTCAGTCGGCAGGCATTGCGCATTGTCGCCGTCGATATGGATGCTGTCAAAATCACCTTCGAGAGCGATCTTGACGTTGATATTTTGCAGTTCGTGATGATCACCGTGCCGCTCGACCTTCATCAGACGAACACGCGATTTACCGTAATTGTCGTGGACGATCTTGACGGGCATATTAGCTCCCCCGGTATGTCGAATAACCAAAAGGACTCAGCAGCAGCGGCACATGAAAATGCTGGGTCGGGTCTTTTACTACAAAACTTACGGTGATCTGCGGGAAAAAGCATTCTATATTACTGAGCAGATAATAAGCCCCGGTCTCGAATATCAGCCTGTAATGGCCCGGCAAAAAAACGTCGCCGACCGCAATAAAATCGCTGACGCGGCCGTCAACGTCGGTAATACCGTCGGCTATGTCCTGCCAGCCGGACGAATGTGTTTTGCGTTCGAGTACGACAGGGATGCCGGCACCCGGTTTGCCGGAGGAAGTATCTAAGATGTGTGTTGTTATCGCGCTCATTTTTCCAGTAGTTTGTTCAGCCTAGTTTCAGTTATCTTGTGCTGTTCCTGAGCTGCGATCTTTAGTTCGGTTTCGACGGAATTGCCTTGTCTAGCCCGGCATATCGCCAGCATCTCATCAGCTGTTTTCCCGCTTGCGTATACGATAAATATAAACCCGAACTTATTCTTATACAAACGGTTAGCATCAGCTAATTGTTCGCGAACGCTGTCCGCCGCGTGGCTCACGCCCGATTGCTCGCCTGCTGACCACTCCGCAGCTTGTTTTTTTTGCGAAGGTGCGGCGGATTTTGAACCGATCTGAGGATGAGCGGCAAACGCCTCAAGGTGATCGGCGGACGGCAATGAGAACCAAATATCCTCAGCCGCCGCGTACAAATTCTCAAGCATCGGGAACGGACGCGACGCGGCCATCCGGCTTGCCCAAGCGGCAGAACCGCAACAATCGCGAAACGTCGATTCGGCCTCCGCACGCGGGAGTTCGTTTAACCACGCAAGATTTTTATAGATCTCAAAGCTCAAGCTATCCTGCCAAATAGTCTCAATCGGCTGACGCCGCCATCGGGGTAAATGTTAAATCTGACGTTCGTAACCGGACCGAGGTCGGCGAGTCCATCGGTAAAGATGTGTTTTGTGTGGGCTTGTAATTTCGACATCGGCAACAGCTCACGCCACTCGGTTCCATCACCGCCTTCGAGCGTGCAGCTTTCGGGATAATTGCCTCGAAAGAATGACGTATCGATCTCGACCCGCGTGATCGTGCCCTTTGCCCCAAGCCTAACGATGCACCAGTCATGCCCCGGCCCTCGACGCCGACGAGTCTCCCAACCGTCGCTCATATCATGCGCAAGCCCCGGCATTATCAAATTTTGCCGGTGGCCGAAAAACTCATTACTCGCGACAAAAACATCCCCGCCATTCTCGGCTGCCGCCAGATCGATCTCGGTGTTGCGTCGACGTAATGCGTCCCAGTCGGGCAGCACTTTACCGTGGACACGCAACCGGGCAACCCCGCCGTCGGGGTAGATCTTGAACCGCAAATGTGTCACGCGTCCCGTCGCGGCGATCTCAAATTTATTTTGCGAGTCGCCCTCCAGCTCCGATAGCGGCAGGATCTCTTTCCACTGCGTTGTCGCATCGAGCAATTGAGCAATATCCGGATGACCGTCAACCGTACAAGCCTCTAGCGAGCAATGTGAGGGGAAATTGCCCTTAAAATAAGCCGTATCAACGACCACGCCGTTAACCTCCCCGGCCATCCCCAAACGGATCACACACCAGTCAAAAGGCTCCTCCAAACGGGGCGAACGGCGGCGGCGCGATTCCCAACCGTCCATCCATTTGCCGTCGTCGGTGTAGAGCCCCTCTTTCCAAACGGGAGCGGCGGGCTTGATCAGATTCTCCTTCGGAGCAAAAAAATCGTCGTTGGCAAAAAGCACAGCACCGCCGAGTTTTTCGGATGCGAGGTCGATGAGTTGGGTAAAATCCATATTTTTATGTCAGCAGTTTACCAAATTTCTCGCCGCCGAATTGCCCATTTTCAAAAACTTTCCTGCCGCCGACAAATGTCGCCTCGATCTTGCCGAAAAGTTCGCGGCCAGTATATGGCGTCAATTTGTGGCGATGCTGGATGAGTTCGGGGACGACGGTGAATTGCTCGTCAGGGTTCCAGATAACGATATCGGCGTCGTAACCGGCGGCGAGCTTTCCTTTGTGGCCGTCGAGTCCGGCGAGTTTTGCCGGAACGGCAGACATCAGCCGCGTCAGATCGGCAATCCCTAGCCCTCGCGTTCGCAGATTTGTCCACATTACTGGCAAGCCAAATTGCAACGCCGAGATGCCGCCCCAAGCGTCCATAAAATCGCCGCTTTCCTGCAATTTTAAAGCAGGCGTACAGGGCGAATGATCTGATACGACCATATCAATCGTACCGTCCACGATCGCGTCCCAGAGTTTTTCGCGGTTGTCACTTCGCGCACGGGCGGGCAGCATTTGAAATGCGTCGCCCCGTCCGGCACTTCTTCGGCAGCAAAGGTCAGATAATGCGGGCACGTTTCGGCGGTTATCGGAACACCGTCGGTTTTTGCTTGCCGCAGCATCGGCAGAGCCTCGGCTGACGACAAGTGAACGATATGCGTCCGGCAGCCCGTCTCACGCGAGAGTTCGATCATCTGAGCGATCGCCTCATTTTCAGCGGCACAGGGACGCGACCTTAGAAAAGTCTCATACTCACGCGGATCAAGCCCCGACAAAGATTCGGCGACCGCATCGATCGGCCCCGTAACCTCTGCGTGGACAAGTAGAACCGAATCGAGCCGTGCGATCTCCGGCATGGCGATACGCAGATCTGATTCGGTCACATGCGGAAATTCGTCAACACCTGAATGGATGAGAAAACATTTAAATCCGCGAACGCCTCGCTCGACAAGCGGAGCAAGTTCCGCCGTATTTCCCGGCACAACACCGCCCCAAAATGCGACATCGACCGTGCATTTCCCCGCCGCAGCATCAAGTTTTTCTTCAAATCCTGCAAGCGTCGTTGTCGGAGGAATACTATTCAAAGGCATATCGACGATCGTCGTCACGCCTCCGGCAGCCGCGGCTTTTGTGGCGGTCTCGTAACCTTCCCATTCGGTGCGGCCAGGCTCATTGACATGGACGTGGGCATCGACATTACCCGGCATCACTACCGAATTTCCCGCATCAATCAGCTCGACGCCCGCCGGAACATCCGCCCATTCGCGAACAGCAACGATCTTGCCATCCGCAATATGCACCGACGCCTCGCCCGTAATTAGCGGCGTCACGACACGTCGGCTGCGAATAATAAGATCGGTCATACTGGAAAAGATGATAGCGCCAATTCCCATTAAGATTTAACCACAGAAAACACGGAAAGGAATTAGCTTAATAATGAATTGAATCATGAGTGGAACAAGAGCCAGTGGCATTCTCTTACATCCAACGTCCCTGCCGGGGCCGTATGGAATTGGCGACCTTGGGCCGGCCGCCCATGCTTTTGTCGATCTTCTCAAAAAAGCCGGACAGACTTACTGGCAAATACTTCCGCTCGGGCCGACGGGACACGGCAACTCGCCTTATTCGCTGTATTCGGCATTTGCCGGAAATACACTGCTTATCTCACCGGAAACGCTTGGCGACGACGGCTTGATATCAAAAGACACTCTCTCCTCTACTCCAAAATTTCCCTCCGAACGGGTTGATTTTGAAAAAGTCATCGAATGGAAGACCGCGATGCTCGCTGAGGCATTTGCGACTTTCCGTTCAACCGGCGACACCTCTCTTCGTGGCGAATACGACGCGTTTTGCAGCGAAAATTTCTGGTGGCTCGATGATTATGCCATCTTCCGTGCGGTAAAAACGTCGCATAATGACTCGCCTTGGACCACTTGGGCTGAACCGCTGCGTCGGCGTGACAAAGCGGCGATCGCGACCATCGGCTCTCAGCTTGTCCGCGAGATACAGGCCGAAAAATTTGCCCAGTTCCTTTTCTTTCGCCAGTGGGCAGCTCTGAAAAAGTATGCGGGTGAAAACGGCATTCGCATCATCGGCGACATTCCGATATTTGTCGCTCACGATTCGGCGGATGTTTGGTGCAATCAGGAGCTGTTCAAACTCAATACCGACGGCAGCCCAAAGGTCGTCGCCGGTGTGCCGCCTGATTATTTTTCGGAGACGGGCCAGCTTTGGGGCAATCCGATCTACGATTGGGACGCGATGCGTGTGCTCGATTTTGGCTGGTGGACAGCACGAATCGCATGCGCTCTACGAATGACCGACGCCGTCAGACTCGATCATTTCATCGGATTTGTTCGCAACTGGGAAGTCCCTGGCGGCGACGAAACCGCTGAGAACGGCAAATGGGCCGATGTGCCGGGACGTGAATTTTTCACGATGCTTCGCTCTCGGATCGGACATCTGCCGGTGATTGCCGAGGACCTCGGTTCGCCCACACCCGAGGTTGAGGCTTTACGTGACGAATTTGGTTTTCCGGGCATGCGAATACTGCAATACGCGTTTGGTGGCGACGCGTACAACCGCGATCTGCCGCACAATTACCCGCAAAACTGCGTCGCCTACACCGGCACCCACGACAACGACACGACAGCCGGTTGGTACGCATCGGCACCAAAAAATGTAAAAACACATTGCCGCAAATATCTGCAGACCACCGGCCGCGAGATCCATTGGGATATGATCCGAGCATCTCTCGCCTCGGTCGCGGACACGGTGATCATCCCGGCTCAGGACCTGCTCGGGCTCGATAGCGGTTCGCGGATGAACACTCCGGCAACAGCAAGCGGCAACTGGGAATGGCGGCTACAAGATGGCCAGTTGACTGATGGGATTTGCGATAAGGTACTCGATCTAACAGTTACTTTTGGCCGTACAGATAGCCCTGAGCGTTGAACGCGGGATTTGTTTGACTTGGGCTCGGTTTTCGCGTAAAACAATATCTGTTTTCAAAGCAATAATTTAAGGGCATTATTAGCGGCTTATGGCGGCAAATCTGGTTCAGATAACGCGACGCGGTTTTGGCGAGACGATGAGAAAAGACGGGTGGTGGATACCATCGGTGCTGACTTTTCTTGGGTTTTCGGCATTCATCGTGTATTCGACGTGGGCAGCTTTCCAAGGGCAGCATTACTCATTTGGCCCATATATCTCGCCGATGTATTCTCCGCTCATCTGGGAGGCCGCCGGCCAACCGCTCACCGACCACGCGTGGCTCGGAGGCTGGCCAAGCTGGATACCAAAGATCCTGATGATGACCCCGGCGATGCTGATACTGTGGGCACCGGGCGGATTTCGTTTTACCTGCTATTACTATCGCGGGGCCTATTACAAAGCCTTTTGGGCGGATCCGGTCGCGTGTGCCGTCGGAGAACCGCGTAAGGGATATCGCGGCGAAAAGAAATTTCCGCTTATCCTGCAAAATGCCCATAGATATTTTTTATATTTAGCTCTCGTATTTCTGGTGATTCTCGCATACGACGCGGTTCACGCAATGTTCTTTGTCGGTCCGGACGGCAAAAAACATTTTGGCATCGGTGTCGGGACGATCGTCCTAACCTTAAACGTCATTTTGCTTGGCTCATACACCCTTGGTTGCCACAGCTTGCGCCACTTGGTCGCCGGACGTTTTGACGAACTGTCAAAGCGGGCCGCGAGATACAAGATCTATCAATTCGTAAGCCGTCTGAACACACGGCATATGCTCTTTGCGTGGTGCAGTCTATTTTGGGTAGGCTTTTCGGATTTTTACGTGCGCATGTGCTCGATGGGCATTTGGACGGATTTTAGGATTTTTTAGAATTCCAGAGCGGGGGTTTGCTTCTTTCTGACCTCGGGGTCTTGTGGCTAAGGTATTCAATGGTTGATTATCCAACATTTGAACACGACGTTATAGTCATCGGTGCCGGTGGTGCCGGTTTGCGGGCGGCTATTGAGGCTTCCGGTTCCGGCGTTTCGGTCGGCCTGATCTGCAAGTCTTTGCTTGGCAAAGCCCACACCGTCATGGCCGAGGGCGGCATGGCGGCGGCGATGGGGCACAACGACGATCGTGACAATTGGAAGGTCCATTTTTCCGACACGATGCGCGGCGGCCAGTACGTCAACAACTGGCGTATGGCAGAGTTGCACGCCAAAGAAGCACCTGATCGTGTTCGCGAGCTTGAAAGCTGGGGAGCCGTTTTCGACCGGACGAAAGATGGCCGCATCAACCAGCGAAACTTTGGCGGCCACCGCTATCCGCGGCTCGCTCACGTCGGCGACCGCACCGGACTCGAACTTATCCGCACGCTCCAGGACCACGGCATCCATCAGGGCATCGAGGTCTATATGGAGGTCACAGTTCTCACTCTGCTGAAGGACGGTGACCGCGTCATCGGCTGTCTCGCCTACGAACGCGAGCACGGACGTTTTCGCATCTATAAAGGAAAAGCCGTCATCCTCGCGACCGGCGGCATCGGTCGGGCGTACAAGATCACGTCGAACAGTTGGGAAGGCACGGGCGATGGCCACGCTCTCGCGTACGACGCCGGGGCCGAGCTGATCGATATGGAATTTATCCAGTTCCACCCGACCGGCATGGTCTGGCCGCCGAGCGTTCGCGGGATTTTGGTCACCGAGGGAGTTCGCGGCGAAGGCGGCATTTTGCGCAACAGCGAAGGCAAGCGCTTTATGTTCGACGACATACCGGACAATTACAAAGATCAGACTAGCGACACCGAAGAAGAAGGCTGGAAATACGTGACCGGCGACAAGAACGCAAGACGCCCGCCGGAGTTATTGACCCGCGACCACGTCGCCCGCTGCATTATGCGTGAGGTCAAGGCCGGACGCGGTTCGCCGCACGGCGGCGTCTATCTCGACATCGCGTGGATCAAGGAAAAGATCAAGGACGCGCCCGAGCACATCAAAAAGAAATTGCCGAGCATGTATCACCAGTTCAAACAGCTCGCTAATCTCGATATCACGACCACGCCGATGGAGGTCGGCCCGACGACGCACTACGTCATGGGCGGCATCCGTGTTAACGCGGACACTCAGGAATCGACGGTTCCGGGACTGTTTGCGGCCGGCGAATGCGCGGCCGGCATCAACGGTGCCAACCGCCTCGGCGGCAACTCGCTTTCGGACCTGATCGTCTTCGGCAAGCGTGCGGGCGAACACGCCGCGATCTTTGCCAAAGAGAACGGCCACGGTACGCTCGACAACGCGGCGATCGAACAAACAGCCAAAGCCGCTCTCGAACCTTTTGATCGCGATGGCGGTGAAAATCCGTATACGATCCAGCACGACCTACAGGAAATGATGCAGGCAAATGTCGGCATCGTCCGCCAGCACGACGAGATGGTCGAGGCTCTTAATGGACTCGACGCGCTGAAAAGCCGTGCGGCTCGAACCTTTGTTCCGGGCAATATCGATTTCAACCCCGGCTGGCACACGGCTCTCGATCTGCACAATCTGCTGATCGTTTCCGAAGCGATCGCGAGAGCCGCAATCGAACGAAAAGAGAGCCGCGGCGGACATTTTCGCGAAGATTTTCCGGGCAAGGATCCCGAGTTTGCCAAATTTAACTATTCGCTCAAAAAATCCGAGGGCGGCGGGATGGAGATCTCAAAGATCCCGATCCCCGAAATGCCGGATTATTTGAAAGAAGTGATCGAAGAAATGGGATAAGAAAGTTTTGCCACGAATTACACGAATGGCACGAATAGAACCAGTTTTGTAATTCGTTTCATTCGTGGCTAAATTCTTATGAAAAAAGCAACATTTAGCATCAGACGCGGCGGGCGTGAGACGGCGGAGATGGTTGACTACCAGACCGAGGTCAGCGAGGGCATGGTCGTGCTTGATGCCGTCCATCAGATACAGGCCGAATCGGCTCCGGATCTCGCTTGCCGCTGGAACTGCAAAGCCGGGAAATGCGGTTCGTGCTCCGCCGAGATCAACGGCATGCCAAAGCTGATGTGCATGACGCGGCTCGATACGATCCCGCTCGATCAGCCCGTGACGATCGAACCGATCCGTGCTTTTCCGCCGATCAAAGACCTCATCGCCGACGTGTCGTGGAATTACGAGGTCAAAAAACGCATCAAGAAATTCAAGCCGCGTGCTCCCGACGCCGAGGACGGCACCTGGCGGATGCTGCAGGAGGATGTCGACCGGGTGCAGGAGTTTCGAAAATGTATCGAGTGTTTTCTCTGTCAGGATGTGTGTCACGTTTTGCGTGACCACAACAAGCACGAAGAGTTTATCGGCCCTCGGTTTCTTGTTTATGCCGCCGCTCTCGAGATGCACCCGCTCGACACCGAGGATCGCACCGGCGACCTCAAAGACATGCACGGCATCGGCTATTGCAACATCACAAAATGCTGCACAAAGGTTTGCCCCGAGCACATTACGATCACCGATAACGCGATCATTCCGCTCAAAGAACGCGTTGTTGACGAGTATTACGATCCGTTAAAAAGACTGGTCAAGCTGTTTCGAAAAAAATGAAATATTCCGAAGCCGACTGGGCGATAAAACGCGAACGCGGACCTGGCGATTCCTGCTGATGGACGGCATCTTGATCACCGGCGGGCCTTTTGCAGTGGTCTTGCAGGTTGTTGGATATTTTCTGTTACGGGTGACAGCGCAGACGTTTGGCCAATATTTCAGCGCTTCGCGGACGTGGATAACTTTCTTTTTCCACGCGACCCTTTTTGGGCTTATAATGGGCTACATAAACTGGTGGCGAAACGAAAGGGAATTCTCGAAGTCCAAGGGCGAAGGTTAACGCTATGTTCGAACTAAAACCATTACATCCTGAAGCTGTCACCGCTGCGTTAGAGAAAGCGAACCGCTATCGGCTGCTTAATGAGCCCGGTGCCGCCGAGAGCATCTATCTCGACATACTCGCCATCGAGCCAGAAAATCAAGAGGCGTTGATCAACATCGTCCTCGCGATGAGCGACCGTTTTGGCAAAGATTACGCCGTCGGCGATGCCCGCGTTGCGGAATATCTGACGCGGATCAAGGACGATTATTCGCGCAGTTATTACACGGGCATCATGTACGAGCGGCGGGCAAAGGCTTCGCTGGCAAAGGGCGGCGTCGGTGCTTACGAACTGTTTCGGCAAGCAATGGATTGTTTTGAAACGGCTGAGGCAATGCGTCCTGTCGGCAACGACGACGCGATCCTCCGTTGGAACGGCTGTGCCCGCGTGATCAAGACAAATGCTCTCGCTCCGCGTGATATGCCGCACGATTTTCTTGAATAGTTTAGGTTGCGACACGGACAAACCTGTGCGATATTTTATTCGCTATACGATACGTATTTTATTACTTGGGGCATCACACAAAGGAGAAAGAAAATGGCAGGAAAATTTGAATTAAAGACATCGAGTAACGGCAAATATCATTTTAACCTCAAGGCCGGCAACGGTCAGATCATCCTCTCGTCAGAGATGTATGAATCAAAATCAGCCGCTGAGAACGGTATCGAGTCGGTTTCAAAAAATGCCGGCGACGACGCCCGCTACGAGCGTAAGGAATCGTCAAACGGCAAGCCGTATTTCAACCTCAAGGCGAGCAACGGCCAGGTCATCGGCAAGAGCGAAATGTACGAATCGGCTGCCGCTATGGAAAACGGCATCGCTTCGGTCAAATCAAACGCTCCTGGAGCCCCGACCGTCGAAGCTTAGGTTTATCGGTTGCTAAGTTGCCCACAGGAAATTGCGAAAGACACAAAGATCAGGCTTTCTGATCTTTAACGTTCGGCTAAGTATTTCGTGGGCATTTTTTGGAGGCAACTGATAATGAAAGAACCAATACTCGGCGTCGAACGCCTCCTCACCGAAAAAATAGATATCCTCCGCGGCCAGCGCATCGGCCTAGTCTGCAATCCAGGCGTCTGTTTTGCCGGACAGTTTTGCCCATGTGGCCGACGCTTTTGACGCAAATGATGCGATCAACGTCACGGCTTATTTCGGTCCGCAGCACGGCATTCGCGGCGATGTGCAGTACAACATGATCGAGACGCCGCACGTGCGCGACACGCGAACCGGCAAGATGATCTATTCGCTTTACAGCGAAACCCGAATTCCAACCGAAGAGATGTGCGATGAGATCGACACGTTTGTCGTCGATCTGCAGGATGTCGGCTGCCGCATCTACACCTACACCTACACGATGGCGAATTGCATGATCGCTGCCGCAAAATACGGCAAAAAGGTCGTCGTATGCGACCGGCCGAATCCGATCAACGGCGTCGCCGTCGAGGGCAATGTCACCGAAACAGAATTTACGTCATTCGTCGGCCAGTTTGAATTGCCGACACGTCCGGGCATGACGATCGGCGAAATGGCCAAGATGTTTAACGAACATTGGAACATTGGCTGCGATCTCGAAGTTATCGAGATGACAGGCTGGAACCGCGAGATGTGGTTTGAGGAAACAGGACTGCCATGGATACTCCCGAGCCCGAATATCCCTACGATCGATACATGCGTCGTCTTTCCCGCGACGGTCTATCTAGAAGGCACCGAGCTAAGCGAAGGACGCGGCACGACCAAGCCTTTTGAGCTAAATGGTACTCCCTACATCGATGGCAAGGCATGGGCTGAGGCTCTCAACGCCTTCAACTTTCCGGGAGTAAAATTTCGCCATGCATATTTTGAGCCGTGGTTCTCGGAGTTTGCCGGTGAGACCTGCGGTGGCGTCCAGATCCACGTCACCGACCGCGAAGCTTTCACGCCTGTCATCGTCGGCGTTGCGATGGTCAAGACCGCATACGACATGTACCCCGACCATTTCCAATGGCGGCAAAATGACTACGAATACGAATTTGGCCGCAACCCGATGGACATCGTCTGCGGAACGGATAAGATCCGCAAACAGATCGAAAGCAGCGTTTCGTTGAACGAGATCGAAACCGATTGGTCGAATGGATTGTCTGAATTTAAAGAGATGCGGAAATCGTTTTTGATCTATTAACCACCACTCACAGCGTTAAAAATATGCAGATCGTTTGAGCTGATCTTGGTTGCCAAGCCTTTCAACCGTTTCGCATCATCGCTCCCAACAAAGATATTTACATGCTGGCGAATCTCGCCTTGTTCGTTCAGAACACGGTCGCGAAGGGGAGCGTGCTGCTCCCAGAGAGTATCTAAGACATCGCCGACGGTCGCGAATTCGCCGGAAAGGCTGACCTCGACTTCGCCGCCCGTGAACGGTTTTAGATGACCGCTAAGATGAACAATTACTGACATTAATATCTCTGCGTTCTCAGCGAGCTCTGCGTTTAAATTTCCTCTAAAGCACTTTCTTTTAACGCAAAGACCGCAAAGGACGCAGAGGTTAGATAGAATAAGCCTTTACACAGTAGATCTCGGGCAGTGAGCCTTCGATCAGTTTCCACGAATCGCCGTCGTTCGACGATGCAAAGAGTTTGCCGTTTTTAGTGCCAAAGAAGATATTGTCGCCGACCGATGCAACCGCATCGCGGAGTATGACTTCGTAAGCGTTCTTTTGCGGCAGGCCTTTGGTAAGGGGTTCCCAAGACTTGCCTTCGTCGCGAGTGCGATAGACGCGTAGCTTGCCTTTCGCACGTAAACCGTTTTGCATCAGCTTCGAGCGGTACGATAAAGACCGAGCCCGAATCGCTCACGGTCATCCCAAATCCAAAATTTGACGGTAGGCCGTCTTCTATCTCTTGCCACGTATGGCCATCGTCGCGGCTGCGGTAAACGCCGTGGTGATTCTGCAGGAACAGCGTCTTTTTCTTTTTCGGGTGGCGAACGATCTTATGGACACACTGGCCAAACTCAGGGTATTGGTTTGGCATAAAGTAAGCCTTAACCCCCTCGTTCGTTGCGGCCCAAGTCGTTCCGCCGTCCGCGGTCTGATAGACACCAGCAGACGAGACGGCGATCTTGATGTCACTAGGGTCCTTTTTGTTTGTGAGAATCGTGTGCAGGCAAAGGCCGCCAAAGCCGGGATTCCATTTCTTTCGGTGCGGATGTTTCCAGAGTCCGGCGTTTAGTTTCCAGGTCTCGCCTCGATCATGAGATTCAAAAAGTCCGCCCGGAGCCGTACCGACGTACAGCGTATCATCGTCAGCCCCCGGAGCGATCTGCCAGATATTCTCAAGCGCAGTTTTTGTATTCGCCGGCATTTTGACGCGGCGTTGCTCAGGCTGGTCCCAAGTCGCGCCCATATCGGTGCTCTTGCACAGTTCGGCCCCGAAATGCCAGCTTGCCGGCCCGGCCCACATCTCATTGCGGCCCTTACGTTGATCGAGAAACGCTGAATAGACGGCTAATCCAGGGAAATGCGGGCCTTTTATCGACCACTGGCCGTTGCCGCCGCGACGTAAAATAAACAAACCCTTTGCCGTTCCGACAAGCAGTAACGTATTCTTCCCCGCCATATCTGCCTCCTCAAGCAAATGTTAGAACCAACTCTTCTTACCCCAAGCAAGCCGCCCAGTACGCCGCGAACAAGCTTTGTTCCTAGCGAACGGCCAATGCTGCTGACGCTGACCGAGCTGCTTTTTGCCGATCGATTCCCAACACTGTCGGGTGCCCGAGCCGCCGAACTCTCTGCCTTTCCTGTTCCTTTTTGCTGTTTTGCGACGGCCTCAGCCTCAGCGGCGGCTTGCTGTTCGGCCATTTTGGCATCGTGGAGCACTGACAGCTTTTCAAATGCCGACTCGCGGTCGATCGCTGTTTCATAAGCACCGGCGACGAGCGAATTTGCGATCAATGCCGCGCGTTGTTCCGGTGTTATCGGACCAATATGTCCGGACGGCGGCACGACAAATGCACGGTCGACCATTGTCGGGACGCCTTTTTCATCGAGCGTTGATATCAAAACTTCGCCGACGCCAAGCTCGGTGATGACCGTCTCGGTGTCGAGAGCCGGATTGACGCGGAACGAAGATGCGGCAGCACGGACGCCCTTTTGCTCCTGCGGAGTGTATGCCCGCAGAGCGTGTTGAACGCGGTTGCCGAGTTGAGCCAAAACCTTTTCGGGGATATCAGCTGGGTTTTGCGTTACAAAATAAACGCCGACACCCTTGGAACGGATAAGTCGAACGACCTGTTCGACCTTGTCCACCAGAGCCTGCGGTGCATCGGTGAAAAGGAGATGGGCCTCGTCAAAAAAGAATACGAGCTTAGGCTTTTCCAGATCACCCGCCTCCGGGCAAGATTCAAAAGCTCGCTCAAAAGCCACAACAAAAATGTCGAGTAGAGTTTTGCAGCCTGGATAAGTTGATCGGCCGCGAGCAGATTGAGCACGCCTTTGCCGCCCGATGACTGCATAAAATCGTCAAGCTTTACTGCTGGCTCGCCAAACAAAAGATCGCCGCCCTGCTCATCGATCTGCAGCAATCCGCGTTGGATCGCACCGACCGACGCCGCCGAAACATTACCGTATTGCAGCGTCAGCTGGTCGGCATTTTCACCGACATGCATCATTAGCGATTGGAGATCTTTGAGGTCGATCAGCATCAGGCCGTTATCGTCAGCGTATTTGAAAGCGATCGACAGGACGCCCTCTTGCGTATCGTTTAGCTGCAACAGGCGTGCGATGAGCAGCGGCCCCATTTCCGAAACGGTCGCCCGCAACGGATGGCCCTGTTTCCCAAAAACATCCCAAACCGTCGCGGGAAAACCCTCAAAAACCGGCGTGATGCCGAGTTGAGTATTACGCGCATCTATCTTTGGGTTACCGCCGCCGGCCTGTGTGCAGCCGGTCAGGTCGCCCTTGATATCTGCCATAAAGACTGGCACGCCGCGTGAGCTAAAGCCCTCGGCCAGTCGTTGCAGCGTAACGGTTTTTCCCGTGCCGGTCGCACCGGTAATAACGCCGTGTCGGTTGGACATCTGCGGCAGTAAATAAAATTCGCCATTTGGCGTTGCGTCTTTTTTAGCAACTAGTATTGGTTCGGTCATATTTTTGTTCTATCAACAGTTTTCGTATTTCCAATTTCGGCGTTTGCCCTCGGTCAGCCATTCCATCGTCGTCGCCAACCGCTTGTCGCGGGTCGCGTCGGTTTTTGCTTCGGTTATCCACTCGACGTATTCGCGTTTACAGCTCGGCGGAAATTTATCAAATGTCTCCGCGGCCTTATCGTTTTTGCCAATGCTTCGAGCATGGCCTCGGGCACGACAAGCTCCTTTTTTTCGTGCTTTGGCTTTGTGACCTTGACGCCGTCGTCGTTGAGCTTCATCGCCTGTTTGATGAGCTTTTTCATCACGGCATCTTTTGGCAGATCTGCAAGAGAGGTCAGTTTGCCAAAACTACCCATCGCAGTCTTTGTCTCGGAAAACTCATCCGATTCCATCAAGCTTTGCTTCCAAAAACCAAAAGTACAATGCTGTTTGAACGACGCAAATCCGCACAAAATGCCCTTGTATTCAAAGCTGGGCATGCTCCACTTGAGCGTTTCGGTCACTTCGGGACAAACCTCGTGCACAAGTGCCCGGACGTGCGTCAGAACCGGTTTTGCAAAATCCGGCGACTTTTCGATATAAGCGTCAATTCGCGGGTCAGTGGTCGGCATCAGAAAAAACTCCTTGCGTGATATTGTGACGGTATTATATACGATTTTCTTTGCGGATAACCAATTTTAACCCCGACCATTTTTCGTCAACTGCACAGACCTTGATATCGACCAGTCCAAGCGGAAACGCGGCTTCGCGAACGGTGTCCTCGGTGATCTCGGTTGGCAGCTTTGCGGCCTTTTTATACCACGAAACCCAGATCGAGCCGTCCTGTTTATCGTCCTTGAGCATTCCGCCAATTTGCCAAAAAGCTCATCGCGGCTGTTTGTAAATAGATGGATAAGATCGACATCATCTCTCGGCGAATCAATCACCGTCACACCCTCCGGAAGCGGTGCGACCAGATCGTCATAATCGTCAGGGGCGTTGATCGTCAGCACGACAAAGCCCTCTTTAATACCAAGCTTTTTAGCGAGCGGCGTGCCCGAATATCCGGTTGTCATCGGGATATTCTAGCGCAAAAAGTGTCGCGTTATTTGTCAAAAGCCAGCAATTAATTGATAATCAATAGTTTTGGAAAGCTACTAGAAATGCTTGGCGGTGTTAGCCGCAAACACTGAATAAAAACAATATGAACAGTTACGTGATCTATATGGTTCCCGCCTTAGGGATTTTGGGCTTGGTCGTGATGGCGATCAAATCGGCTTGGGTCAGCAAACAGGATGCCGGCGACGACAACATGAAAGAGCTCGCCGGTTATATCGCCGACGGCGCCATGGCATTTTTGAAAGCCGAGTGGAAAGTGCTCAGCATATTCGTTTTATTCACAGCCGTTCTTTTAGCCTATTCAGGCACGATCCATGAGGTTAACGGCAAACAGATCCACTCGAGCTGGGTGATCTCTATCGCGTTTATTATCGGCGCGGTGTTTTCGGCGACGGCCGGATACATCGGGATGAAAGTCGCGACCAAAGCCAACGTCCGCACGACACAAGCAGCCCGTACGAGTTTGAAACAAGCACTGAAAGTGTCTTTCACCGGCGGAACCGTGATGGGATTAGGCGTTGCCAGGTCTGGCAGTTCTTGGCCTCGGCGGATTGTTTATTGCGTTTCTCGCTATCTTTGCCGGACTCGGTGTTAATCAGGTCAAAACTGCTATCGAAGTGCTGACCGGATTCTCGCTCGGTGCTGAGTCGATCGCACTGTTTGCCCGTGTCGGCGGCGGTATCTATACCAAAGCGGCCGATGTCGGTGCCGATCTGGTTGGTAAGGTCGAGGCCGGAATTCCCGAGGATGACGTTCGCAACCCCGCAACTATCGCCGATAACGTCGGCGACAACGTCGGTGACGTTGCCGGTATGGGAGCCGATCTTTTCGGTTCGTACGTAGCTACGATCCTTGCAACGATGGTCTTGGGTCAGGAGATCCGGGTGACGGATAATTTTGGCGGCATGTCGCCGATCCTTTTGCCGATGGTCATCTGCGGACTCGGAATCGTTTTCTCGATCATCGGCTGTGCTTTGGTCAGGATCAAAGACGAGAGATCGAGCGTTCAGAGTGCATTGAACATCGGTAACTGGTCGTCGATGCTGTTGACTGTCGTCGCGTCTCTTTGTCGTAATGTGGATGCTGCCTGAGGGCAGATCGCGTTGCGTACGACTTCATTCACCAAATGGGGCGTTTTCTACGCTATTGTCGTCGGAACGATCGTCGGGGCGATCATGAGTTTTGTCACCGAATATTACACGGCGATGGGCAAAAAGCCCGTGATGTCGATCATTCGGCAATCGTCGACCGGGCACGCAACCAACATCATCGCCGGCCTGTCCGTCGGTATGAAATCGACCGTCATCCCGATCCTAACGCTGGCTGGCGGTATCGTCGCTTCGTATTATTTTGCGGGACTTTATGGCGTCGCGATCGCGGCTGCCGGAATGATGGCGACGACCGCGATGCAATTAGCGATCGACGCATTTGGCCCCATCGCCGATAACGCCGGCGGCATCGCCGAAATGAGCCAACTGCCTCCCGAAGTTCGCGAACGGACCGATAACCTCGACGCAGTCGGCAACACGACCGCCGCAACCGGCAAAGGGTTTGCTATCGCCTCGGCCGCCCTGACATCGCTTGCGTTGTTTGCCGCTTTTGTCGGAATGGCCGGCATCGACCGGATCGATATTTACAAAGCAAATGTGCTCGCCGGGCTGTTTGTCGGCGGCATGATCCCGTTCATCTTCTCGGCATTATGTATCCAGGCCGTCGGTAAAGCCGCGATGGATATGGTGAACGAAGTCAGACGTCAGTTCCGCGAGATCCCGGGCATTATGGAATACAAGGCCAAACCGGAATATGACAAATGCGTCGCCATTTCGACCAAGGCTTCTCTCAGGGAAATGATGATGCCGGGAGCGATCGCTTTGATCACGCCGGTGCTGGTTGGCTTCACAATGGGCCCTGAGGTTTTAGGCGGCCTGCTTGCAGGCGTTACGGTATCGGGCGTGCTGATGGGCATTTTCCAGTCGAACGCGGGCGGTGCGTGGGACAACGCCAAGAAATCTTTTGAAAAGGGCGTCGAGATCAACGGTGAGATGGTCTACAAAGGATCAGAGCCGCATAAAGCATCGGTCACAGGCGACACCGTCGGCGATCCTTTTAAGGACACCTCGGGCCCGTCGATGAACATCCTTATCAAACTGATGTCGATCGTCTCTTTGGTGATCGCTCCTTATATTGTCGGGATCGGATCAAGATAGGAATTACGACGCATGTCGTCGTTAAAAACTGAAGACCTATAAGGATCTTTTTAAAAGCCGCCCTCGAGCGGCTTTTTTACTTGTCCATTAGATCGATAAACCGCTCGAAGAGATACTCAGAGTCATGCGGCCCGGGAGCGGATTCAGGATGGTATTGGACTGAGAAAACCGGGAGAGCTTTGTGCCGCAGGCCGGCGACCGTTTGGTCGTTTAGGTTGACGTGGGTGACCTCGACATCAGCCGGCAGGCTATCGGCATCGACCGCAAAACCGTGGTTGTGGGCCGTGATCTCGATCTTACCGGTCGTCAGGTCCTTGATCGGCTGGTTGCCGCCGCGATGGCCAAATTTTAGCTTATAGGTCGATCCGCCAAACGCCTCGCCGATCAATTGATGCCCGAGACAGATGCCAAACATCGGCTTTTGCGATGCGGCAAGTTTCTTGATCTCCGTCACGACAGATGTCATCGAAGCCGGATCGCCGGGGCCGTTCGACAAAAATATCCCGTCCGGATCGAGAGCCAACACTTCATCGGCTGTCGCGTCAGACGGCACGACCGTCACGCGGCAGCCAAACTTAGCAAACTCTCGCAGGCTGTTTGTTTTAACGCCAAAATCGTAAGCGACAACGTGATATTTCTCGTCCGCCGTTGCCGGAAAATTGTATTTGTCAGTGGCTGTGACCGAGCTTGCCAATTCACGATCCTGCATTTCAGGCGAGGCTAAGATCTTATTGAGCAAGGATTTTGAATCGAGATCGGTGGTCGACAGGCCTGAACGCATCGCTCCTTTGTCACGAATGTGACGAACTAATGCCCGTGTATCGACGTGTTCGATACCGACGATATTATTTTCTTTAAGATAATCCTGCAACGACGCTGTCGAGCGAAAATTTGACGCGATGCGGCTAGCTTCCCTAACGACAAAACCCTCGACCCATGGCCGTCGCGATTCAACATCCTCGGCGTTCGTTCCATAATTGCCGATCAGCGGATACGTCATCGCGACGATCTGTCCGGCGTAGCTCGGGTCGGTCAAGATCTCTTGATAGCCCGACATTGAGGTGTTAAAGACCATCTCGCCAAACGCCTCGCCGTCGGCACCAAATGATACGCCGGTGAACGTCCGCCCGTCTTCGAGAACAAGTATTGCCTTTGCCATTGCTCCAATTTTAACCCAAACAAAAGTCAGAAAGAAATTAACCACAGATAAACACGGATGCACACGGATAAGAACACAGTTATCTGTGTCTATCCGTGTTTACCTGTGGACGAAAATTCTTTAGCGATCTTCGGCGCGGAGGTCGTCTTCGTCGGGGACGGGTGTCGGAGTCGGTGTTGGGACATTGCCGTTGTATTGGCCGTGTTCGAGAAAGCCAACGCTTTGCGGTTTCCAGTAGCGAAAGAAAGCTTTGCCGTAAATATACTTCTCAGGCACGAGCCCCCAATAACGCGAATCAGACGAGTTATCGCGGTTGTCACCCATCACAAAATAATGGTGATCCTCAACCTTTTTCGGCGGCCAGCTTGGCAGGCTCTGGTTGTGTTCGGTGTCGAGATAATCTTCGTTCAGTTCGATATTGTTGATAAAGACCTTGCCGTTTCGTAGCTCGACCGTCTCACCAGGCAAGCCGATTACGCGTTTTACATAAGATTTGTCGGGATCATTCGGGAACCAAAAAACCACGATGTCGCCGCGGTCGATATGTCCCCAACTGATGCTCTGAATTTTGTAGTAGATGAGTTTGTTAACGAGCAGCCGCTCGCCGTCATGGAGCTGCGGCAGCATCGATGTGCCCTCGACTACGACCGGCTGGACAAAAAATACGCCAAACAGGATAAAGACCACAATGATGAGAAAAATGTCCCGAAAAAGCTTTAGCCCCTCGGTAAGCAGTCCTTGTCGCGATTCGCGTTTGACGCGCGTGACCTCGATATCACCATCGTCACTCGCCGACACGAAGCCCACGTCAGGTTGTTTTTTCTTATCTCTATCGAACATAATCTAAACTGCTTGGCGACCAATCTCCGTGCTCGGCCCGGCCTCAATAATAATCCGCTTTGACAGCGGGCTTTGTCAAAAGAAATCTGAAAGCTATGAATGATGAGATCCGTGCCCTTTTCCCCGCGACCACCTATTATACGTATCTGAATAGCGCCGCCATCTCGCCCATTCCGACAACCGCCCTCGACGCCGTGACGCGTCAATTAGCCGATGTGGCGGTAAATGGATCGTTGCATTACCAAGATTGGGTCGATACAAAAGATCGCTGCCGAAACCTCGTTGCCGAGATGCTGCGTGTTCGCGATGATCAGATCGCCTTCGTCCGCAACACTTCGGACGGCGTGGCATCGATCGCAAACGGCCTGAATTGGAAAGCCGGCGATAATATCGTTAGCTTTGCCGGCGAATTTCCAGCCAATTTTTATGCGTGGCGGCGGATACGAGACAGCTATGGCGTCGATTTACGGCTTTGCCGTGAGGTTAATGGCCGCGTCGATATCGAAGAGATGCTATTGATGATCGATCATAATACAAAGGTCGTTGCGATCAGTGCGGTTCAATACGCGTCGGGTTTTCGCGCTGATCTCGAACGCATTGGCCGTGCCGCACGTGATGTCGATGCGCTTTTCGTCGTCGATATCATTCAGGGCTTTGGTGCGATCCCGTTCGACCTGCCAGCTCAGTTTGTCGATGCTGCGTGTGGAGCGAGCCATAAATGGCTTGTGCCCCCGAGGGCTGTGGGATGATCTTTTTGTCGGACCGTGCTCGTGAACGTGTTGAGCCCACACTCGTCGGATGGATCAGCGTCGAGACGCCTTGGGATTTTGCCGACCGCGAGCAGCCGTTCAAACCAACCGCCCTCGCATGGGAATCAGGCACCGGATCTGCAGCACTCTTTTATGGCCTCGAACAAAGCCTGTCGTTACTTCACTCCACCGGTGCCGAGAATATTGAGCGTCATCTTTCCAGCCTGACGGATCAGCTTTGCGACAGTTTGGCGGGAAAAGATTACGAGATCGTCAGCTTGCGCACGTCGGGCGAAGCATCGCAGATCGTCTGCATCAAACATCGCGGCGGCCTGACCTCAAACCAGATCGCCTCACATCTCGAAAGCGAAAAGATCATCGTCTCACCACGCGGCGATCGTGTACGTATCGCACCGCATTTCTATAATCATTCGAATGATATTGACCGATTGGTCGAGGCTCTGCCGTAACTAATCACCCAACAACCGCTCAGGCACGATGTCCGGCGTAAAGCCATCGAGGTTGAGCCGCGTCATGCCGCCCGCGTCGGTGTAAGCCGTCATGGCTGCACGGCGGCTCCCGCGTAGCATAAAATACCCTAGCCCCACGATCAAACCGCCGATGATCGCAAAGACTATTCCCATCACGATCACAAGAAGTGTCGAGAAAAATATATCGGCGGTCGTCAGGATAAAAGCCCGCTCCGGCGAGAGGATAAATGGATTGTCGCCAAGCCACTGGATCTGTTTTTCGTATTTGACCTCATCGAGCAGAGCGTTTGCGGCGGAGATACTCGCCGCATCAAAAACGAACGCATTGTAATTGCCGATACGCCGATAAGCCGTCGAGCCCGCCTGAGGATCGCTTGCCAAAGCCTTGGTAAATTTGGCATCAGCATCGACCGAACCTTGCGGCGAGGCGTATTCGACTATCAGCAATTTACCAGCGTCATACTGTGCGGCAACCGCTTCGGTCCCGGCTGTAAAATCTATCAGACTGAGGATCGGCCGTTCACCCAAACCCGCACTCAGTTCGGCGGCATTCGTTGCAAACGTCACCTTGTCACGCCGCGATTCCCAATCCGGCAGATGCTTGATCAGTACCGGGATGCCATCGACTTCGGACACTTCCTGACTTTTGTATTTAGGTGCGGCTGGAGCTTGCGGGAAAACACTTGCGGCAAAAAAGACAATAAACAGCGCCAGAGCAAGCCCTTTTATAACAGTTCTAAATAAATACAAAGACATCTACACTCACTCCTCAACCGGCGCCAAACAGAATGTAAATTCTAGCATTTTTCGCATTCTCATCCACGCCACTTTTCACTACACCAAAACGTGTAGCAATTGGTGCGGCGGCGCACTATTGCGTTAGCGAATCTATTTTTGGATGAATCGCGAAAACAAATGTATGCCTGCAAAAATCGAACTAAAAGCCGTTCTAACCGTGTAAGGAGCAGTAATTACATTGCTCCGGAGAGTTTGGCACGGCAATTGAAAGGTATATAGCCGAGGGGGGAAAAGACAATGACAACTGAAACATTAAATTTTCCGGTTTTTCATAGCGAACAAGGTATCGAAGCAGACGAAGTCAGCTTCGCAGTGGCAAGAACTTTTGAAGACATTACCAAGGTGGCCGATCTCGAATTGGCCAGGACGGCGACGGGCGGCGACATGGCCGCTTTCGAGGAGCTATACAGACGCCATCACCGCAGGGTTTATTCGGTCTGCTTACGGATGCTGCAAAATACATCCGAGGCCGAAGACTTGACGCAGGATGTATTTATCCAGCTTTATCGCAAGATCGGCAGCTTTCGCGGCGATTCGGCTTTCACGACGTGGCTGCACCGGATGACGGTCAATCAGGTCCTGATGCACTTTCGCAAGCGAACGGTGAAGTTTGAAAAAACTACTGAGGAAGGCGAAACACCCGATCAGATAGTGTCGGGAACCAGCAACCCGATGAAGATGCAGATCGTCGATAAGATCGCCATCGACAACGCGATCGCCCAATTGCCGGACGGCTACAAGAACGTATTTGTCCTGCACGATGTCGAGGGTTTTGAGCACGAAGAGGTCGCCCGAATCCTGGGCTGCTCAGTCGGAACATCAAAATCGCAACTCCACAAAGCACGCCTCAAGCTGCAAAAGCTTTTGAAAAAGAAAGCAAACCCGAGGCTTGTAGGACTCAACGCTTAATAAATTCGAAATAATAAATAAGAAGGGCTTCTCGATATTGAGAAGCCTTTTTCTTTATTCCGAGATCTTGATCTGGATATTTCGCCGCTCAAGCTCGGCGACAAATTTATCCGGGTCGATGGCCTTTTCCTGCGGCGTCGCACCCCGTTCGAGAACATCGCCGCTTGCCATCATCTGGGCGATGATCGATGCGGGGAACGCGGTCGTTCGCATCATGGCGCTCATGCTTGTCGCTTCGTCTTGTTTATCGACAATGTCGTAACGCAGCCGTTTTATTTCACCGCCTTTCCTACCTACAAAATCTAACCGCACGAGCACATAATCAGGTCCGTCGGCGGGCAGATGTCTTTGCAGCAGATCGCCAAAGACCTTTCGCGGCGTTACCTTTTGAAAATCGACGAGCATTTCCTCGCTTGAACAAAGCCCGAGATCGATCATTGTTTTGAATTTGTCGCAATGGCCGGCGTAGCGGATGGTTTTGTAATCGAGCTCGCTGATCTTGCCGAGGAATGTGTCGGGCAGCGTCGATGTGCCGCCGGATGTTTGAAAAGCCTCAAGCGGAGGAAAGCCGTCAAAAGACAAACTTTCGATCTCCGTCATTGATTCGACGGTAGTTAGATTTCCGTTACGGATCACCCGTGCGGTTTCGATGTATTCGTTGATCAGGCCTTCGACCGAAAATACAAGCTGGTAATTTAGCGGCGGTAGTGGATGCTGCGGCAGGCCGCCGACGCGGATGTGGATCTCGTCGACGGTATCAAACTTAGCGGCGCCATGCATTGCGAGCACGGATACCATGCCGGGTGCGAGTCCGCAATCGGGGATGATGTTGACGCCGGCTGCTTTCGCCTCAGCGTCGAGAGCGAGTTGCTCATCGACGATGTAATTATTGCCGCCGAGGTCGCAGAAATTTGCGCCGGTTTCGATCGCGGCTTTTGACAGCGAAGCGTTGTACCAATAGTTGACGCACGAGATGACAGAGTCATGGCCCCTAAAAAGCTCGACTACATCAGCATAATTCGACGCGTCGATCTGACGGGCATCAATGCGACAGTGCCAACCGCCTGGCGACGGCCTCGGCCTTTTCTAAGTCAAAATCAGCGACCGTCACCCTGTCAACACCGGGCGAATTATGTATAAGATCAAAAACGGCGCCGTGTCCCATACGTCCGGCACCAAGAACGAGTATCTTCATTGTTATTATGTTTTGTTGGCAGTAGGCAGGAGCACTACGCAGTTAAAGAGCGGCAACGACTGCCTACTACCGCTGCCTACTGCTTACTGATTTACCAGTCATCCAGCGGCTCGGGTTCCTGAGCGGCGATGACGGCTCCGGCGTATTCAAAAACTTTCTTTTTCCATTCGCGTAGGTTTTCGGTCAGCATCAAGGCGGCCTGCGGATGCGCCGCGTTGCGCTCTAATCGGATGACCTCGGCGGTTACGGTGACTTCGTCATCGGGCTTTTCAGTTACCGTGAGGTGAACCTTTCCGCCGACGAGCGGTAGATGCCGCGGCAAATAAATGAGCGTGCCGTGCGGCCCGACGTTTTCGGTCAGCCCCTCTTGCGTCACCTCTTTGCCGTTCTCGTCTTTCCAACGGACACGGATCGGAAATGAGATAACATGTCGCCCGCCGCCGCGTCTTTCGTTCATAATGATTTCCCCTAAAAATTAACCGCTATCCGCACCCGAATATAAGCAAATTCTGCAACAGAAGTCTATCAAAATCAAAAAAAAATGACACGCGTAAGTCCCTTAAAATTCAGCAATTGCATATAAAATAAGGGCTTGCGGTTTTTAGAGGGGTGGACAAGGGTTACCCGAAATGCTATCCTTAGTTCAAGTTTCGGCCAAAGCGGTACGAAAACAGGTAGAAATGAATCTGCCGAAACAGTCTTCGTTTAACGCGATGGTGGCTGCAGACCCAAATCTCAGACACTATTTTTATTTTAAACGGGGTACGTATAATCGGAGAATGAAGAATGAAAAATCTCGTTAGAGGAGGCGCCGTCCTATCAGTTTTGGCGTTGTTCGTAGCATTTATCTACGCACAAACCAAAACCATGGGGAACGACCTCATTATAGCGAATGATTCGCTTACACAAATCGAAAATAATTTAGTTGATACTACAGTCGTCGATAATATAGTTGGTAATAATTTAGTTAATACAGTCAGTGCCGACGACGAAAAGAAATTGGTCAAGAAAACCGGTTCGAGTACAGCAGCCGGAGCAGGAGCAAGCCGCGGTGCTTTTACAGCGACCGCATATTGCCTACAGGGACGCACCGCAATGGGCCATGGCGTACGCCGCGGCATCATCGCAGCCGACCCTAGAGTGTTAAAGCTCGGTTCGAAAGTAGTTGTCAACGCAGGAGCTTGGAGCGGAACCTATTTGGTTTCCGACACAGGCGGAGGCATTAAGGGAAAGAAGATAGATATCTGGGTTCCCGGTTGTGCCGAAGCTAGAAAGTTTGGACGCAGAACCGTCCAGGTCTATTCAGCACAGTAAGCTCTGATCAGAATCGCCTGCATCAACGGGTTGGTTCTTACAAAATAAAATTCATCAACCGCCTCAAAATATCGGGGCGGTTTTTTTGTGTGCAGCCGGGTGCGTACACACCATCGATTGCCTGTCTACGCACATTGGGTATATAAATATCGTTGTCAGTAAATTACCCTCAGGAGACGCAAAGAGTATGAAACCGATCTATTTCGCCGCCGTTTTGATATTGGGAATTTCGTCGATCGCCTTAGGCCAATACAAAAAGGGGAGCGTTGAGGCCAAGCTGATAGAGCTGGATAAGGCATGGACGTTTGCGGAGCTTAAGGGCGACAGACAGGCGGCGGGGGCGTTGGTGGCGGATGACTATATCGGTACGACGCAGCGGGGCGAGATCGAGAACAAGACGCAGTATCTGGCCCAGTTCGCTCCAAATGCCGATATGGTCAGGTCGGACGATTACAACGTGAGGGTCTTTGGCAACACGGCGATAATGACGCACCGGGCAACGGTCGAGGGCGTGCGGAATATTTCCTTTCGCAGTACCCACGTCTGGATGAAACGCGGTGGTAAGTGGCAGGTAGTTGCCCACCACGGCGGACAGATATTGCCTCCGCCGGAGTGAAGAAGTAGGCTGTTGCAGTCGGCACAAGGCAGTTATTGACTACGTTTTATAGCCGGCGGCTTGGATGTCGGTACGGCGGGGAAAGTGGAGCAGGGTGCCGATTATCCCGAGTGCTGAGAACGCAAAGAAATATTGAAAATCGAAAACAAAGGCGACAAATATTCCAAACAACGAGATCACCTCGCACATAGCACAGCCAAAGATCATCGCCGTCTGAACAAGCCCGACATTCTGCGTCGCGACCGCCTGGTTGTTAAAACGTTTGCGGAGTGTGAACGACGTGACCAGGCTAACAAGCGATACAAATCCCAGAAAACCTATCTCGACCGCATAGCCCCCGAACAGCGGCGTCCGATCGAATCGAAACAATTCGGGTTTTGCACCAAACACTATCACCGGAAAAAATAGCTGCGATACTGCGAGCGATCCCCAGATGATCATCATCGTTTGAAACACGCCGTCGGTATTGATCTTGTCGTTTTTCATTTTGAGATAATAACCGCAACAGTACGGACTACGCAACGACTTACTCGGTAGCGTCAAGCTCCTCTTCTAAACGCTGCCGCTCGTAGAGGTCGGCGTATTCGCCGTCGAGGGTGAGGAGTTCTTCGTGTGTGCCGCGTTCGATGATGCGGCCGTCGGCCATGACGCAGATCAGATCGGCGTCGCGGATCGTCGAGACGCGGTGCGACACGATGAGCGTCGTTCGGTTTTCGCGAACGTCGCGAAGATTGTGCAGGATCGTCTCCTCAGTATAGGTGTCAACAGCGCTCAGTGAATCGTCGAGTATCAAAATTCGCGGATCACGCATCACCGCCCGGGCGATCGCCGTCCGCTGTTTTTGCCCGCCGGAAAGTGTGATGCCGCGTTCGCCGACGAGCTGTTGGTACTTGCCGGGAAAATCTTCGATGTCAGCAGCGAGACCGGCGATGGTTGCGGCTGATTCGACGGTCATCTTGGAAGTAGAGGAGTGGGGGAGTGGAGGAGTAGGGGAGCCGTTGCTTTTTATACTTCCCCCCACTCCTTTACTCCCCTCCTCCTCTACTTCCGCCTCGACTCCGAAGGCTATATTCGCCGCAAGCGTGTCGCTGAATAGGAACGTCTCTTGGGGGACGAAGCCGATGGCTTGGCGGAGTTGGGCGATGGGGTACTCGCGCAAAGGACGGCCATCGACCAAAACAGTGCCGTCCGGAGCATCTAGCAGCCGCGGCACGAGGCTCATCAGTGTCGATTTGCCGCTCCCGGTCTTGCCGACGAATGCGACGGTCTTGCCGGCTTCTATCTTCAAGTCGATATCTTGAAGCACCGGCTTGCCATTGTATGCAAAGGTCAGGTCGCGAAATTCAATGTGGCCTTGAACGGGCGGCTGTTCGCTTGCGTTCTCATCGTCTTTGATCGCGGGTTCGGCTTCGAGGATGGCGTTAAAACGTTTGAGCGAAGCGGTGCCGCGTTGGTAAAGATTGACGACGTAGCCGAGGGCGATGAGGTACCAGATCATCCGCTGGAGATAGAGGATAAACGCTGTGAAATCGCCGGCCGTGATCTCGCTGCGGACCGCCATCGGCACACCGACGGCGACGATAATTACAAAGCCAAGGCCGATAAAAAAGAACAGCAACGGACGCATGGCGGCGGCGTATTTAACGAGCTTGAGATTTTGCGACGCGTATTCGCGGTTGAGGACTTGAAACTGCTCGATCTCGGCGTCTTCCTGCGCGTAAGCACGGATGACGCGGACGCCGGTCAGATTCTCTTGGGCACGGGCGGTGATGTCGGAGAAATACTCTTGGATCTTCTCGAACCGCTTGTGAATTCGCTCGCCCAAAAACTTGACGGTCAGCGTCACGAGCGGCATTGGGATGAGCAGCAACAGAGTGAGCTTGACCGAAATGTTGAGCATGATCGGCAGCGAAATGCAGAGCGCAAATATCGCTTGAAAGCTGTACAAGATCATCGGCCCGACGATCTGGCGGATGGCGGCGAGGTCGTTGGTCGCACGCGCCATCAGGTCGCCCACGCGGGTCTCATGAAAATACTGCATCGACTGGCCAACCAGCGATGCATAAAAATCTTGCCGCATATCAAACTCGATATGCCGCGACGTGTTGATCAGTAGCCGACGCTGCAAAAACAAAAACACGCCGCTCATGGCGTTGATGCCGAGGATGACGAGCGGATAGTAGATGATCTTTTCGCGGGTGACACCTGCCCCAAGATCATCGACCGCCTGGCCGACCATATAGGGAACAAAAAGCCCAAACGACATCGACGCCAAAATACAAAGGATCCCAAGCAGGATGGTCCCTTTGTAAGGCTTAAAATATCGTGCAAATTTGCGTAGTTGTTCCATTTTGATTCGCCACAAAAAGCACAAAAGGCACAGAATGAATTCTTACTTTGTGCCTTTTGTGCTTTTTGCGGCTAAACCCTCGTGTAAGTGGACAAGCCCGTTGCGATCAGTTTGCCGTCTTCGCCGTGGACGTCGGCTGAGACAGTGAATATTCGTTTGCCGGCCCGCACGACCTTTGCCGTACAAGTGAAAACGCCGGTTATGTGCGGCCGTAAATAGTGGATCGTGAGGTCGATCGTGGCGGTCGCTTCATCAATACCGAGACGTGTGCGAACCGCAAATGCCATCGCCGTATCGATCAGCGTCGCCGTCACGCCGCCGTGCAAAACGCCGCTTGGCTGGCGCAGGTCGTCGCGCATATCGATGCTGATCTGCGCCTCGTCAACCTCTAGCTTGACCAGTTTCATGCCGATCAGCTTTGAAAACGGCAGCGTGTGCAGAGCATTAGCTGCAAAGGCTCGTTGCTCGTCGGTGATCTCTGTACGCAGTTTTTGTTCGGTCATAACGTTTTATTTGCCGCCCGAAAGCAGCTTTTTCATCTCACCGGCGGTCACCTTTTTCAAGCCTTCGGGTAAGGCGAAAAGCTTCTCGTCTGTCTCTGCTTTATAGCCCGAAAGAGTGATAGTCATCTCAGGAGATTGCCCGGCCTCACCGGCCTTGAAGATCTCCTTTTTGACCGGCAGTCCGAGCTTGTCGTCAAAATAGATTATCGACTCCTTACCCTTATCACCGTCGGTCGTAACCTTGTATTTGGTCAGGCCGCCGTCGGTACCGAGCTTTTCGTAGACGGCTTTGACCTTGGAATTGAGCATTCCGAACGTCATTTCGTAAACCGTATCTTCGCGGTCGTCAAAACCGTGGCCGGTCGGATACTCGGCGTAGACCTTTGTCGCAGATGAGATCACATATTCCTTATCGGTGTGGATCGTGGTCACTTGTTCGGGTGCTCCATATGAGGAATCCATTCGCCATTTTTCACCGCTGCGGGTCAAAAAGAATTTCTCTGTGCCCTTGGCCGACGTCTGCCAGATCTCGGTTTGATATTTTTCAGGTTCCCTGTCCGCGTACGGAGCTTTCGTCTTTTCGACCCCGTCGATCGAGCCGTTAGTATTTTCGCCGGTCGAGACGGTGCGGCAGCCGGTGAAAAAGAGAAACGTAACGGTGAGGAATAGAAGGGTGGTGGATAGTGTTGTTGATTTCATTGGATAGCTGAATTTTAACATAGCGATTCGCGGGCTTGGCGACGGAGAGTTACGAAATTGCGTGTGCGCTATGGCTGTGTGACCTTGCGATAATCGGAGGGCATCGCAAACGTGCTGTCATCGACGCTGAGCTTTAGATTTCGCAGCTCATAAACATATTCCGTGGAACCATCCGCCGCTAAAATTCCTGTCTGACCATCATCCCCCTCGCGGAGTCGATCGAGATCATGATGCTGCCCGGGCGTTTGTCGATGGGGCGGACTTTGTATTTAATGATAGTGCCTTCGCGTCCGGTTTCGTCAAAATCGTTATGCTCGTAGCCGCGAAAAAAGCTGCGGGCAATGTCGCTGATCTCGCCGGAACCTGGCTTTTCATTCATCTCCCAATACGTCTTTTTGCGGTGGTCGAGGTGATAGAGTTTGTCGCTGCGGATCTGTGAGACGGTCATCGTGGTGCCCGCGTAAATGTCATACCGCGACTTTTCGCCGTTTCGGGCGACCGACCAACGGGATTCAATTCCTCCGGCGGTCACGACCACATCTGCCTGATAAACCTCAGGCTCCTTTGCCGCAAACGGAAATTCGCTGCTGCTTTCGCCGGTCAGGGAAACCTCTTTGTTTGCATTAGTTTGCGACGACCCGCACGCCTGCATTACAAGCGTGAAAGCGATGACGAGCAGGAAAGGCCGGGGCAGATTTGACAAAAACATTTGAGGCTTTAAATTTTATCATAACGAACCCGATGGACAATGGCCCCGACAATTTATCGCGTCTGCAGAGGCAATTTATGCTGGGGTCGGCCGTGTTGCTGCCGTTCACGCCGCTGCTGCTGCTGCAGGGACAGGTCACGCGTTGGAAGATCGGCGTCCTGCCCGACGCTGGCGGCGAAAGGCACGGGCGATACGGCGAAGGCAACGATCCGGCAAAGCTCTACGTCCTCGGCGAATCGACCGTCGCGGGGCTCGGTGCCCGCACGCACGAACTCGCGCTTGCCGGGCAGTTTGCCAAAAACCTGAGTGAGCATATTGATCGACCCGTTGCGTGGACCGTCCTTGGCAAAAACGGCGTCACCGCCCGCCGGACGATCGAGGATCTCGTGCCGCAAATGCCGGACGAGCAGTTTGACTACATCCTGCTCGGCATCGGCGGCAACGACGTGATGAAACTCTCGAGCCCGCGCAAATGGCGCACGGATATGCTCGAGCTGATCTCGATAGTCCGCGAAAAAAATCCAAACGCGGTCATCTTTATCTCAAACTGCCCGATGATCATCTATGCTCCGGCTCTGCCCGAACCGATCAGATCGATCCTCTGGCGGCTGTCGCAGATGCACAACGCAAACATAGTCGAATTTACACGCGCTCTGGACCGCGTCTTTTACTATCCGCAGCCGGCCGATATCAGGCTCGAAGGTTTTTGGGCCGACGGCATCCACCCGTCCGAACAGGGCTACGCCGACTGGGCCGAAGCGATGATCAAATACTTTGCCGCAAATCACGAATGGTGAATCCGGACGAGATCCGCGAACTGCTCGCCGCTCATCATGAGTGGCTGCTCGTCCGCGAGACGGGCCGCACATTCCCCTTAAACAGTCCCGAGATCGAAATTACCGCTGAGGGCGACAAGACGCTGGTCGGGTTTATCGGCGACGACGGCTTTCATGACTGGCGGCTACATTCTTTTGAATTTGACGGCAATGAACTAACGGTGAGCTTAAGCCGTGAGTTTGGAAAACGCGAAAGCGGTGCGGCTCGTGCCGCGAATTGCCGCAAGCACCCTCACCGCAGAGGTCGAGCTTGCACGGCTCGAAAAAGCTAACGAGATCGCCAGCCTTATTAAGGCAAATTTTCCCGGCATCAAGCTCGGCCGCGTCGCTCTAAATACCGACGGCGGACGGCTCGCCCACATACTATTTGATGACGCCGAGAAAACGCCGCTCGCCGCGATCTATGATGTCACTGGCAAACTGACTGTTGAGGTCGTATTGTCATCCGCCATTCTCTGGCTGGAAAAACTTGGCTCGCGAAAAAAGAAACCGGTGCTCGATATCTGGATCGTCTGCGAAAAGCGGCACGCCAAAAATCTGCAAAAACTCCACGCTCTGTTGACCGACCGGTGGAAAGCAAAGATCACGATATTTGAGATAAAGCGAAAGACCGAGCCCCCGGAGGTGGTCGAGTTGCCAAAGCGAAAGATCCGCGACCTGTGGCGAGAAAAATCCAGACGCCCGCCCGCGCAGGAATTGAACCAGCCCGGCGGCATCGCACAACGGATCATCGACCTATCTACCGACGAGATCGACGTTATCTATTCACGACAAGGCGAGATGCTGCGGTTTATGGGGCTGCCGTTCGCCCGCGTGCGGACGATGATGGGTATCGAAAAAGCATGGTTTGGTGTTGGCCGGGACCGACGGATATTGACCGACGAGACGTGGGACGATCTGGTTGAGATCGTCGAGCAGCTCAAGCTTAATCGCACCGCCGAGACACTGAATAAGCGCCATGAGTATTACCGTACCGCACCAGAAGCATGGCTCGAATCGATCCTTCGCCGAAACATTAGCCTGCTTGATGCTAACCTTATCCTCTCGCCGATCTATCATCAGTTTCGCTCGGCTAACGACAAGATCGACCTGCTCGCTCTGCGAAAAGACGGGCGTTTGGTCATCATCGAGCTAAAAACGCAGCCCGACCGTTCGAGTGTTTTTCAGGCGGCGGATTACTGGCGAAAGATCGAGCTGCAGCGGCGACGCGGGCTGCTCGACGAGGTAGATCTGTTTGACGGACGCCCGATTGCAAACCAACCGGCGATCATCTATCTCGCCGCTCCGGCGTGGAGCTTTCATCGTGATTTTGAGTTTTTTGCAAAGACGATCTCGCCCGAGATCGAGCTATGGCGGTTTGAGCTGCATGAGAATTGGCGTGAGAAAGTTCGAGTTGTCGCGAGGGAGGATTATTAGAGGATAAGAATTTGCCCACGAAATACACGAAAGACACGAAAAAAAGATTCTTATTCTTTTCTATTTCGTGTGTTTGGTGTGTTTCGTGGGCAGACATTTCCGGTCAGGCCGGATTGACGTATCTATAACCGATGCCGCGGACTGTTTGGAGGATCTTTGGATCGTTTGGCGAATCTTCGAGCAGTTTGCGCAAACGGACGATGAAATTGTCGATCGCACGCGTGTCGGTGTCCTCTTGCAGATTCCAGACGTCTTCGAGGATCGCCTTACGCGATACGGGGCGGCCTTCGTTGGCGATCAGGTACCGCAGCAGATTGACCTCCATCAGCGTCAGGCGGACGCTCTGGCCCTCGCTGCGGAGCTCAAGATTTACAAGGTCGATCTCGCGGCCGTTGATGTGGAGCGTTTCAGTGTCGGTGGATGCGGCCTCGTTTTTCATCCACTGACGGCGGCGGAGCAATCCGTTTAGACGGGCGAGAAATATTTCGAGGTCAAAGGGTTTTGGCAGATAATCGTCGGCACCGGCCTGAAAGCCGTTGAGGACATCTTCGGGCCGCCCGCGTGCTGTCAGCATCAAGATCGGCGTGTAATCGGAGCGTTCACGCATCGCCGCCGCGACCTCAAAACCATTGATCCCCGGCAGCATCACATCCAGCACGACCGCATCAAACGCCCCCGCAGCCAGCAGCTCAAGCCCCGTCTCGCCGTCACCCGCGATCGCGGTCTCATAGCCCTCGGCCTCAAGATTAAACTTTAGCCCGACTGCCAGATGCTCTTCGTCTTCGACGATCAGAATGTTCATAAAGACAGTGAAAAGGGAAAAGGTTAAATTCCCCCCCCCCCGCCACCGCCCCCCCGCTCTCTTCACTGTTCACTATTCCCTGTTCACTTTCAAGCTTTCGGCAACTGCACAATAAACGTGCTTCCCTTTCCCAAGTCCGCGGCTTTCGGCTTTAATGCGGCCGCCGTGTTTTTCGATTATTGATCTCACGATCGGCAGGCCGAGGCCGTTGCCTTTCGCGGCGGTTAGTTCGGCATTTGGCACGCGGAAAAATCTTTTGAAGATGCGTTTCAGATCCGCCCGCTGTAGGCCGACGCCGTTGTCGCGGAACAAAATGTCCGCCTTGCCCGAACGCGAACGCGACATCCGCACCGATATCTTTGGCTCGCCGCCGGAGTATTTGATGGCGTTGTCGAGCAGGTTGGCAAACGCCGTCTGCAGCTCGCCGCGATCGCCCATCGTCTTAATACTGTCCGACGGCGGCGTGTAGCGTATCGCCGTCTCGTCAAGGTTATGCCGGCTCAGGACCATCTGGATCGTCTCAAGCAGCAATTCGCCGAGGTCGATCTCGGCGAGATTTAGCTGACGTTGTTTTTCACGCGTTTGGCTCGCCTGCAACACCTGCTCGACGGTGCCGAGCAAGCGGTCGCTGTCGGACAGCATGATGTCGTAAAACTCGTTTCGCTTTGCCTCTTCGACGGGCCGTGATTTTAGCGTTTCGAGATAAAGCTTGATCGAAGCGATCGGCGTTTTTAGTTCATGTGTAACAGCGTTTAGAAAAGCATCGTGCTGTTCGTTGCGGCGTATCTCGCGCACAAGAAAAATAGTGTTAAGCGTCAGCCCGGTGATTATTAACGCAAAAAATATTATGCCAAAGACAAGCAGCGCAACCTCACGGGCATTGAGGAGTATCCAGCCGACGTTGAGCACAGCCGCGATCACGATCAGGCAAATGCCTAATATCAAAAAGAATATTGCTGTCTTACGTCTCCGCATGGTCTAACTCAAAATGTAAAACGGAAAACGGAAAATGGAAACCTCAGGGTTCACTTTCCATTTTCCGTTTTCAGTTTTTCGTTAAATTAGGCTGCTTTCTTCAGCGCCTTGACCCCGTCGATCTCTTCGGATAGGTCGATAGAGTGGACATCTTTGATGATGCCTAGCATTTCGAGTGCGCGGAGTTGGACCCAGTTGATGTCAAACTCGCGCCATGTCAGGCCGTGCTTTGCCGAACGCGGATACGCGTGATGATTATTGTGCCAGCCTTCGCCAAATGTGACCGCGGCGACGAGGGCGTTGTTTCGCGAATCGTCACGGGTCTCAAACCGACGGCTGCCCCACAGGTGGGTTGCCGAGTTAACCAGCCACGTAAAGTGCCAGCTCAGGACCACACGTAAGAATACGCCCCAGACGACCATCTGCCATCCTCCGATAGCCATCAGTATGCCGCCTAGAATGACAGACGACACCCAGTAATACTTGTCGATAAAAACGAGGTACGGGTCGCGGAGCAGATCGGGTGAATACTTTTGTCGGGCTGATTCAGGCTGTATTTGCGCCGTACCGCGGAATATCCAGCCGATATGCGACCACCAAAAACCTTTTTCACGCGGGCTGTGCGGATCTTTGTCAGTGTCGGTAAAGGCATGGTGCAAACGGTGCGTCGTGACCCAAGAGATAGGGCCGGACTGTATCCCCAACGTGCCAAACGTCGCGAGCGTACGCTCAAGCCAACGCGGGCTTTTAAATCCGCGGTGCGTCAGCAGCCGGTGATAACCAATGCCGATGCCCCAGCTCGCTGCGATCCACCACGTAATAAAAGCGGCGATGAGATTTGACCAGCTAAATGTAAAAAGCGCCGAAACGGCGACAATGTGAAAGACCGCGACAAAGATGATCGTGTCCCAGTTAAATTTTCCTGGCTTGGAAGGCTCAAATTCGATTACGTTTTGCACAATTAGTATCCCCTGTAAGTTCTGTATAAATACCGGCGAAATCTCGCCATACCATAAGGCTAACAGGTTGCGGCGGCTGTGATTGTAAGAGTTTTGTAAGGAAATAAGACGCTTTCAGCGTGTTGAAATCCGCCCGCAATGCCACTAAAGTAAATCTCGGCCCATGGCAATAAAAAGCAGCACCATTATCAATATCGAATACGCCGCCGCCCGCGTCGGGCTCGGGCTGATGGGCTTGCTACCGCGCGGCTTGGCGGTGCGCCTCGGGATCTTTATCCTCGAAACAACATCCTACCTCCTAAAGGGTATTCGCCGAACGGGCATGCGCAATCTTGAGATCGCCTATCCCGAAAAGACCCTCGATGAACGTAAGCAGATACTCGACGGCACGTTTGAAAATCTCGGCCGCGTGCTCGGCGAGTTGAGTCAATTTGATAAATACACGGCCGCAGACTTGGCAAAGATCGTCGATTTTGAGCTTGATGAGGAATCAAAGGCACTGTATGAAAAGTGCAAGGCCGAGGGTCGCGGGGCGATCTTGACGACCGGCCATATGGGCAACTGGGAAATGCTCGTGTTTGCTTTTGCCGCACTGTACGAGCCGATCAGCTACTTGGCGCGTCCGCTCGACAACCCAAAGATCGAATCGATGCTGACCGATTTTCGCACCCGCTTTGGCAACACGCCGATCAATAAGACAAATTCGGCGATGCTCGCGATCGACGTCTTACGCAAGGGTGGCGGCCTCGGCATCTTGTCGGATGTGAATGCCCACCCGAAAGAGGGAGTGTTCGTTCCGTTTTTTGGAGTTCCCGCCTGTACGCCAACCGGTGCCGCAATGATCGCGATACGGTCGGATTCATTCATCTTTCCCGTGGTCTGCGTTTGGGACAAGCCGACGAAGCGTTACAAATTGATCCACGGCAAGCTGCTCGAACCAGCAAACACCGGCGATCGTAAACGCGACATCGTCGAAACGACCGCCGCATTTACCGCCGAGATCGAAAAGTTGATACGCCAATATCCCGAACAATGGATGTGGATACACAAACGCTGGAAAACCCGTCCGCCGGGCGAACCTGAATTATATTAAACGCGCATCCGTTGGACGTGCTTTGGCGATTGATACTGGCTATAATAGACTCGTAAATTCAGTTTTTAATAGGGGAAACCAAACATTATGTCTGATGGATCGGTTGCAGAAAGGGTCATTAAGGTCTTTGCGGCGTTTAAGAAAGTAGAACCGTCTGAGATCAAGATGGAAACAACTTTTGAGGAACTAGGGCTTGATTCGCTCGACGGACTCAATCTGATATTCGAGCTCGAAGAAGAGTTTGATCTCATGGTGCCGGACGACAAGGTCCAGTCGATGAAAAGCGTCGCCGAGGCCGTTGAGGGCATCCAGTGGCTGCTCGATAATCCCGACCAGATACCCACAATTCCGCCGCCGCCATCGGCCTAGAGTCTCACACTAAATGAAAAGAGTTGTAATAACCGGCATCGGTGTCGTTTCGCCTTTGGGCAACAACACCTCAGATTTTTGGGATGGGCTCAGTGCCGGACGCTCTGCAATTGCGCCGATACAAAAGCTCGACACATCGACCATTCGGTTTCATAACGCGGCTGAGATCCACGGGTTTGACCCAAACGAGCATTTAGAAGAAAAAAATCTGATATGGATCGACCCGTTTGCCCAGTACGGCATTGTTGCCGCACGTGAGGCGGTCAAGGATTCGGGCATCGAATTTGACGAAGCCCTTCGAGACCGAAGCGGCGTCATCACCGGCTCATGTCTCGGCGGCAAGATGACCGAGGACGAACTTTATTACAAGCTTTATGCTCAAGGGCAGCAGCGGCATCAGCCGATCGCTATCCCGCGCGGCATGAGCAACGCCGTAGCGAGCCACGTCTCGATGGAGTTTGGACTGACGGGTGCGACATTTACGACATCGACCGCGTGTTCGTCGGCCAATCATGCCATCGGCCAGGCATTTTGGCTCGTCCGCCAAGGCACGCTCGAAGTCGCCCTGACAGGCGGCAGCGAAGCTCCGCTCTGCTACGGCAATCTCAAGGCCTGGGAAACGATGCGTGTCGTTTCGCAAGATACTTGCCGGCCGTTTTCCAAAGACCGCAGCGGTATGATCCTTGGCGAAGGTGGGGCGATGTTTGTCATGGAATCTCTCGACCACGCACAGGCTCGCGGTGCAAAAATCTATGCAGAGATCGCCGGATTTGGTATGTCCGCCGACGCCCATCACCTGACGATGCCCCTTGCGACCGGAGCAGCTAAGGCAATGCGTCAATCGCTGGAGGATGGCGGTATCGCACCCGAACAAGTCGGTTATGTCAACGCTCACGGCACCGCAACACAGGCAAACGACGCAATGGAGTCTGAGGCTTTGCGGATCGTCTTTGGCGAACATACCGACAGCATCGCCGTCAGTTCGACCAAATCGATGCACGGCCATACGCTCGGTGCGGCCGGGGCGATCGAATCCGCCGCGACGGTGCTCGCTCTCCACAACAAGATACTTCCGCCGACGGCAAACTTTACCGAGCTCGACCCCGAATGCAACATCGATGTCATCGCCAACGAGGCTCGTCCCGCTGAGGTCGAAGCTGCAATATCAAATTCTTTGCCTTTGGCGGCCTCAACGCCGTGCTCGCATTTAAGAAATGGGTAGATTCTTGATGATACGCAAAGCACTCGGCATCTTTTCAGAAAAGTACAAAGATCCGTCCGTTTGCGAATCTTGCGGCGAAAAATACATCTGCGGAGCAACCGTCAAGGGTTGCTGGTGTATGAAATTAGACGTCTCGGACGAGGCCCGTGCCGAGATGAAGCAAAAATTTACCAAATGCCTCTGCCCAAAATGCCTTGCATCTTACGCCGAAATCACCACGGAACGATGAAAACTCGAGATAGTTTGAGGAAATTTGTTGCAGCATTGTCGATCGCACTGCTAGCAGTATTTTCGGCCTTTGCACAGCAGCGCCTTCTAGTGATCGGCGGCGGTGATCACCCGCCGGACGCCATTAAGAAATTTGTTGGATGGTCAGGCGGCGAAAAGGCACACATCCTCGTAATAACCTGGGCAACGTCCGAGCCTAATGAGAGTTTTATGGAGTTGTCGAATGAATTTAGGGAATACAAACCAGCCGCCATCGCAGCATCACCGGTCGCGCCTATTGATGCCGACGAGCGCACAAAATTTATTACGCAGCTTAAACAAGCAACAGGTGTTTATTTTACCGGCGGCGATCAAAATCGCATCATGGATGTGCTAGGCGACACGGATTTGCTAAAGATGCTCCGCGAAAAATATGTGGCCGGCACCCCCTTTGCCGGATCGAGCGCCGGAGCCGCAGTAATGTCAGACCCTATGATGACGGGAGACGCAGACCTTAAGATTCTGGACGGCACTAAGGTAGGCATACGCACGGGTCTGGGTCTGATCCCAAACGTTATTTTCGATCAACATTTTCTCGTCAGGCAGCGCCACAACCGGCTTTTCGGTCTGGTGATGAACAACCCCAACATGCTCGGCATAGGCATTGACGAAGACACCGCCGTTCTCATCCAGGACAACCGCAAATTGCAGGTTGCAGGAGCAACGCAGGTTATGTTTGTTGACGCGAAGAATCACAAAGGTTCGATGATTGTGAATTTTTTGAAAGCTGGTGAGTGGTTTGATCTCAAAAGAGAAAACGTCTTTTGTCAAAAGAACCTCACTGAGACCAGGTCACAAACATACCGATCGCTGCCGCGAACATCACCACCGTCGCAAGCCAGCCAAGCACATTTGTCCATAAGCCGTTTGTCCTTTGGCCCATAACTCGTTTGTTATTGGCAACGAGCATTATTACAACCAGCAGCGGCGGAGCGACAACGCCGTTGATAACTGCCGTCCAAAATAACGCCGAGATCGGATTGATGCCCGCAAAATCGATAACGACCCCGACGATGGTTGAAGCGGCGATCACTGCGTAGAATTTTTTTGCGTGACGCGGTTTTTCATCCAAGCCCGATTTCCAACCAAACGTTTCTGCCACGGCATACGCCGCCGAGCCAGTCAGCACCGGAACCGCCAACAGCCCCGCTCCGATAAGGCCGATGCCGAATAAGACGGTAGCAAAATTTCCGGCAAGCGGCCCGAGAGCTTGTGCCGCCTCGGTCGCCGATTGGATATTAGTTTGCCCGCTGACATGTAGCGTCGCCCCGGCCGAGATGATCACGAAATAAAAAACGACGTTGCAAAACAACATGCCGACTATCGTGTCGATCTTTTCCTTTTTTATCTCTTTGTTGGTCGCTCCGCGGCGGGCATTCACGTCCTTACGGCCCTCGCTCTTTTCTTCCTCGACCTCTTCGCTCGCCTCCCAAAAGAAAAGATATGGCGAGATCGTCGTGCCGAGAATGGCTACGATCGTCGTGATGTATTCGCTGGTAAATTGGATCTGAGGAACAAGAGTCGCCCTAGCGACGGCGTACCAATCCGGCCTCGCTAGAAATGCCGCGATCACATACGCGAATAGTGACAACGTCAGCCATTTGAATATTTTGACCATTACCCGATACGAGCCCCAGACTTGTAAAACGACGATCGCGACCGCTATCGGTATCACCATCGCCGAGATCGGGATCGGCACGAACATATTTATCGCCGCCGAGATCGCCGCGATGTCGGCACCGGCATTTATCGTATTGGCGATGACCAACCCGATGACGACCGGGTAAAGCAGCTTTTTGGAATAATATCGATTTAGCACCCCGGCCAATCCGCGGCCCGACACCATCCCGATCTTTGCGCATATATGCTGCACAACGATCATCAAAGGCAGCGTCACGATCGCCGTCCAAAGCGTTGCGTAACCCAAAGCCGCCCCAGCCTGAGAATACGTCCCGATCCCCGACGGATCGTCATCCGACGCACCCGTGATCAACCCCGGCCCGAGCCGGTCGAGGATGCGTTTTATCGGATGATATTTGCGATCCATTGGCTTTGTTTAGGATCAAGGGCGGATCATGTCTGTTTTCGTGCCTGCGATTGCACCGCAGTAATAGCCACGGCATCGACGATGTCTCCTGCCGAGCAGCCGCGTGAGAGGTCGTTGCAGGGGCGGTCGAGGCCTTGGAGGATGGGGCCGATGGCGGTGCCGCCGGTGAGGCGTTCGGTCAGTTTGTAGGCGATATTTCCGGCGTTGAGGTCGGGGAAGATGAGCACGTTGGCCTTGCCGGCAACGTTGGAGCCCGGAGCTTTCGAAGCACCGACTGACGGAACAAGAGCGGCGTCGGCCTGGAGTTCGCCGTCGATGGCGAGTTCGGGCATTCGCACCTTTACCGTCTTTGTCGCCTCGACAACTTTCTCGATCAGCTTATGTTTCGCGCTGCCTTTTGTTGAGAACGAGAGCATTGCGACGCGCGGCTCGACCTGTAATAATGCACGGCATGAATCTGCCGACGCGATCGCGATCTCGGCAAGTTCGCTGACATCCGGGTCGATGACGACGCCGCAATCGGCGTAGATCATCGCGCCGTTGGCTCCAAATTTCTTATCCGGCACGACCATCAGGAAAAAACTCGATACGGTTTTCATTCCCTGCTTTACTCCGATACAACGCAAGGCGGCTGCGACGGTGTGCGCGGTCGTATTGGTCGCTCCGGCGACCGAGCCGTCGGCCTTGCCTTCGCGGACCATCAGGTTGCCGTAATACAGCGGGTCTTTAACCGTCTGCTCGGCTTCCTCAAGCGTGACACCTTTTGCACGGCGCATCTGATGATAGAGCGTTGCGAGCTTGCCAAAATCCGCCGACTTGCGGTGATCGAGTATTTCGACGCCGTTCAGATTTGCTCCCGCACCTGACGCAAGTTCACGTATCTTCTCTTCGCTGCCGAGCAGGGTGATCTTTGCGATCCCTTGCGAAGCGCAGATCGCGGCGGCCTCGACGGTGCGGACATCCTCGCCCTCGGGCAGGATAATATGTTGGACATCGGCGGCGGCGCGTTGGCGTATCTTTTCGAGGATCATAGCTTTGGTCGCCAACGGAGCAAAGCTGGGGGGGGGATGGAACAGGGCCCGGGGGGGGGGGGGGGGACCGGGCCTGGGGCGTCCCCCCGGGGGGGGGGTTCGAGGGCGTCCTAGGGTTCCGCTCTGCTCCACCCTAGGCTTTAATGTTCGTCGCCGTTGGCGACAAGAATACGACGGTCTTTTCGAATTTACCATACAACTAAATCATTCAAAACTTGCTCTTATATCGGCTATTAACTAAACTCAGGTTAATTCGAGGAAATACTGCGATGAAAGAGAAAAATACGAAGCTAAAAAGGCGTGAAAAGAGCGAGCTAAAAGGCCGTATGCGGAGCTTTTTGATGTTTCTGCCAAATATGGTCATGTTGCTCGGGCGTATGCTCAAAGACTCGCGTGTTCCGACGGCGGAAAAGGCCCTTTTTCTCGGGGCGATCGTCTATGTCGTGTCGCCGCTCGATTTTATCCCTGACATTTTCCCGTTTATCGGACAGGTCGATGATCTGTATGTCGTTGCTTTGACGCTGCTTAGACTTATTAATCGTACTGACGAATCGATCGTCCGTGAGCATTGGCTCGGCGGCGGCGATATCGTTGCTCTTGCCGACTCGATCGCTAGTATCGCACCCAAATTACTGCCAAAACGCATCTCACGAGTCCTCACTTCGCGTGTCGAACTCAGCCCCGGCGGGCAAGATCTTCGCGGCATCACGCACAAAGACGAAGCCCTCGTCCGTGAGATCGCTGGCGACGAAATCGCCGACATCGACGCCCGTTCGCGGATGGCAAACTAGCCCGATACAAATTTTTTTCGATTTAACCCGTAAATTATTGATTTTCTTGTGGATTTATCGCGCCTTTGCAACTATATTCAACCAAAGCTCGAAAGATCTGAATATTGAAAAATTTGGCGCGTGTCTGCCGTTTTTTCGTTATAATCGTTTTCATAGAACGATAACGGGAAAGCGGTATTAAAGAATCCTATGTTTGAACGTTACACGGAGAGGTCACGTCGGGTGATATTCTTCGCCCGGTACGAAGCCCTCCAATACGGTTCGCAAGTCATTGCTCCCGAGCATATTTTGCTCGGCCTTATGCGTGAGGACAAAACCCTGTCCGCCCGCTTTTTTCCGTTTCGCCATGCCCTGACCGTTGACAACATCCGCCGCGATGTCGAGGAACGTATCGTCGTCAAGGGCCGTATACCGCAGTCGTCCGAGTTGCATCTTTCGGCCGCGACCAAACAAATTCTCTTTTACGCAAACGACGAGAGCCGTCAGTTAAAGAACCGCCACATCGGCCCCGAGCATCTGCTGCTGGGCATCGTCCGCGAAGAGAAGAGCGTTGCCGCTGAGATCCTTTTCGGCTACGGACTGCGGCTGCAAGACGTCCGCGACGAGATGACACGACAGAGCGGCATACCCGGCGTGCTCGCGGCAAACAAAGAAAATTCCAAGACGCCCGGACTGCTCGAATTTACCCGCGACCTGACCGTCGATGCCGCCGAGGGCCGTCTCGACCCGCTCGTCGGACGCGAAGAGGAGGTTCAGCGGATCATCGAGATCCTCTGCCGCCGCACAAAAAACAATCCTGTTCTCATTGGTGAATCCGGCGTCGGCAAGACAGCCATCGTCGAGGGGCTTGCTCAACGGATCGTCGATAAAAATGTCCCGACCTTTCTCGAAAACAAACGCATCCTGTCGCTCGATCTTTCATTGGTCGTTGCCGGGACGAAGTATCGCGGCCAGTTTGAGGAACGCTTAAAGAAGATCATGGCTGAGCTCAAAGAGAGCGATGAGAACATCGTCTTTATCGATGAGCTACACACGCTTGTCGGGGCAGGATCGGCCGAAGGTACGCTCGACGCGGCGAATATATTAAAGCCGGCACTTTCACGCGGCGACATTCAATGCATCGGTGCGACGACGCCGACCGAGTTTCGCAAAACGATCGAAAAAGACCGGGCACTCGAGCGCCGCTTTCAGTCCGTCAAGATCGAGCCCGCGACTGAGGTCGAGGCGCTTGAGATCATCAACGGCATCGTCGAGCGGTACGAGGCATTTCATCAGCTGCGTTACACCAAGGACGCTCTGCTCGCCGCCGTCACGCAATCGAACCGCTACATTCCCGACCGCTTTTTGCCGGACAAGGCGATCGATGTGCTTGACGAAGCCGGAGCCCGCGCCAAGCTGCGGTACCAACACGAAAATCGCGGCGAGCCGTCGTGGAAAGAGACGGTAGAAAACTGGAAACGCGCCGCCGCTAACGAGGACCAGTTGATCTCGTATGAACTGCGTTCGCTGGAAGATTCGTTCTTTGCCGTCGAGGTGACGAAAGATGATGTTGACGAGGTCATTGCCCGCTGGACCGGAGTGCCGGTCTCATCCGTCAAACAAAAGGAAGCCGAAAAATTATTGACCATCGAGACCGCTCTACACGAGCGGATCGTATCGCAGCGGCCAGCGATCTCCGCACTTGCGAGAGCGATCAGGCGTTCCCGTGCAGGACTCAAAAATCCGCATCGTCCCGTCGGCTCATTCCTTTTCCTCGGCCCGACCGGCGTCGGCAAGACCGAGGTCGCACGCTCGATCGCCGAGTACCTGTTTGGTTCGGAACGCGCCCTGATCCGCTTTGACATGAGCGAATTCATGGAAAAGCATTCGGTCTCAAAATTTATCGGCTCGCCTCCGGGCTACGTCGGCCACGAAGAGGGCGGCCAGCTCACCGAAAAACTTCGCCGCTCGCCGTACGCGGTCGTGCTGTTTGACGAGGTCGAAAAAGCACATCCCGATCTGTTCAATGTTTTGCTCCAGGTTTTTGAGGACGGCGTCCTGACCGATGCGATGGGCCAGGCGGTCGATTGTAAGCACGCGATCTTTATCATGACCTCAAATCTCGGTGCCCGCGTCATACAAAAACGAGCATCTCTTGGATTCCAAGGCAGCGGCGACGCCTCTCGCGAGCGGATGGAAGAACAGGTGATGTCGCAGGTCAAACAGACATTTGCCCCCGAATTTATCAATCGCCTCGACGAGATCATCATCTTTGACGAGCTGCTGGACGAGGACCTGCTCCGGATCATTGATCTACAAGTCGCAAAGTTAAATGTTGTAACCGCCGGCCGCGATCTAAAGATCGTATTGACCGACGATGCCAAGAAATGGCTGGTCGAAAAAACTTGTGCCGACCGCAGCTACGGAGCCCGTCCGCTAAAACGTGCCCTGCAAAAACACGTCGAGGACGAGCTTTCCGAAGCGCTGATCCAGGGCCAGGTCACCGACGAAAGCACGGTCGAGATCTATCCCGAAGGCGACAAACTAGCATTTCGTGAGGTCCGTGCCAAAACGACGGAAAAAGAACTTACTCAAAAGGCTTGAGATTAGTTTGAGCCGATAAACTCTTTTATTTTAACGATTAGCTGGTCGCGTATTGTCCGAAATGCGGCCAGCTTTTCTTCTTCTGTGCCATCCACTTCTGCCGGATCTTCGAGACTCCAATGTGTCCTATGAGCCTTACCGGGAAAGGCGGGACAGGTTTGATTGGCGTTATCGCAAACGGTGATGATGTGATCGAAAGCCGTACCCAGAAATTCATCGAGACACTTTGAACGATGCCCTGTGATATCCACACCTATCTCTGCCATCGCAGCGATCGCCTGCGGGCGGACAAAACTCGCGACCGTTCCGGCGGACTCGACCTCAAACCTATCACCACCCATCGACCGCAGCAAACCCTCCGCCATTTGGCTCCGGGCTGAGTTTCCTGTGCAGAGTATTAATGCGCGTTGCTTTTTCATAGCCTCAAACCTCCGCCGCAAAATAGCGTTTTTGAAAATATAGGGCGACATTGACCAGACCGATCAAAACCGGCACCTCGACAAGCGGACCGATAACGGCGGCGAATGCAGCACCCGAATTTATGCCGAATATGGCGATCGCGACGGCAATAGCTAGTTCGAAATTATTGCTTGCGGCGGTGAATGAAAGTGTCGCCGTTTTCGAATAATCCGCCCCCGCTTTCCTGCCCATATAAAAACTGACAAGAAACATCACCACAAAATATATCAGCAGTGGGATCGCGATCCGCACGACATCCAGCGGCAATTGCACGATCAGATTCCCTTTCAGGCTAAACATCACAAAGATCGTAAAGAGCAAAGCGATGAGCGTTAGCGGGCTGATCCGCGGGATAAATTTGTCGTGGTACCAGTCTTTGCCTTTGGCCCGGACAAGCACAAACCGCGTCAACATACCGGCGATGAACGGTATACCTAAATAGATAAAAACGCTCTGAGCGATCTGCCGAATACTGACATCGACGGCGATACCCTTGAGCCCAAAATACGGCGGCAGCAAGGTGATAAACAGCCATGCGTACGCACTGTAAAACAGCACTTGAAAGACGCTGTTAAATGCGACGAGGCCCGCGGCGTATTCGGTATCGCCCTTTGCCAACTCGTTCCAAACGATGACCATCGCGATACAGCGGGCGAGCCCTATCATGATCAAACCGACCATGTATTCCGGCTGATCGCGCAGGAAAATTATCGCTAGCGCAAACATCAAAATAGGCCCGATTACCCAATTTTGAACAAGCGAAATACTGAGTATTTTTGTATTGCGAAAGACCTCGCCGAGATTTTCGTAGCGGACCTTGGCGAGCGGCGGATACATCATTAGGATCAGGCCGAGCGCGATCGGGATGTTAGTGGTGCCGACGTTAAAGCGGTTGATCACTCCCTCAACACCCGGATATAAATATCCGATCATAACGCCGAGAAGCATCGCGGCGAAGATCCACAGCGTTAGAAATCTGTCGAGAAACGATAGACGTGTGACGGGATTGCAGTTGTTAGCTGACATAGTTTGTTGAAATGGCGTCTTCGCAGCAGTAGGTGCTGGTCTCGTATTTGCCTGTATTTTTGTCAAATCTTGCGACAAAAACCTCCCATTCAGTTTCGAAAGGCCCGCCGCCGCTCTGGGCCGTGGTCTTGCAACCGCCAAGTATTCGGCGGCAGAGCTTATCGAAACGTGTTATATGGATATCTTCTCTAAGTTCCATACTGATCAACAGCAAGCTGTCGCGACTTCTTGTTTTTTGCCGTCGATGTTTGTAAAGGTCGGCACGCAGCAGGTCTTGTCGGCCGCTTTCTGCGTCTCTTCCGACAGATTATCTTGGAGCACGACAAATACTTCCCATTCGTTGCCGTCGGGGTCGTTGACCCAAGCCTTGTCTTGCAAAGCGTAGCAACAGGTCGTCTGCATTTCCTCACGCGGGACGAGCCCTTGGCTCTGCCAACGCGACTTCATCGCATTAACGTCATCGCTACTCGCGACCTGTATCCCAAGGTGCGACAACGCACCTTTGCCGTCAAAGGGGATCTCGTTTAGCGTCAGGTTTAGCGGCGGGTTTGCTACGTCAAATTTTGCATAGCCGCTACGCACCTTGCTCGGGTCGATACCGAGCATCCGCTGATAAAAATCGATACTGCGGGTGACGTCTTTTACGTTTAGAGCAAGATGAGCCTTAAGTGTATTGATCTGGTTTTCCATAATTGCCTCCGTTATTTATAATTATGTTTTGCCATAATTGTATTCAGATTATCACGAATAACAATTATGTCAAGCCATAATTATAATTATGGTAAAATATTTCTATGGCTGCTAAGGACGCGTTTAACGCTGAGTTATTTTTTTCGTCGCTCGCCGACAGAACGCGGCTGCGGATCTTAAATCTGCTGCGTGACGGTGAGGTATGCGTATGTCTCTTTGCCGGCACCCTCGGCACTAACAACCCGAAGGTCTCGCGTCATTTGGCTTATCTAAAACGAGCCGCCCTGGTCACCGCCCGCCGCGATGGCAAATGGATGCATTACTCGCTGCGGCGACCATCGGACGAAAGTGCCGCCACAGTCTTTGATGCGACGATGAAAATGCTGGAAAGCGACGAGGAGATGATCACCGACCGCAAACGCCTCATTGATTTTTGCTGCGCCCCGGATGCTCCGGTCATGATCCGCGGGCGAGCCAAAGCCGGACAAGAATAATTTGTCTCGCGCCCAGCAAATAGGCGCTAAATCGGCGCGCTGGGGTTCGCGGTTCGGCCAATTTCCCTGTATAATTCGTAAGTTTGCTGGATAGGCGCCAAAAGGCAACCTGCGGCCCGCGCGCAGAATCAAACAGGCAAGTTAAATCTGACGTTGTAATGCCGTTTTTGTTGCTTTATTCTATTAGTTCATATTGACGACAACGGCGAACCAAAAGCTTTTCGGAGCTTTTTAATTTGCACAGTAAGGAAGTTCCCGGTTTATGTATAATCTTCGCGCACTCGGATTTGTAGTACTCGTCTTGGCATTTGCGGCATTTCCCGCCCTTGCCTCAACAGACGAAAGTGCGAAAAACAAAACAGTTTCTGGGAAAGCCGCCACCACGCAACAGGTAGTTGAGACGGTCGACATCCAGGGCAACCGCCGTCTGCGTGACGAAGATCTGCTCTATTACATTAAAACTCGCTCCGGCGACGTTTATGATCCTGCTGCTCTCGAACGCGACCTAAAAGAACTTCTTTCACTCAACTTTTTTGATAAAACCGCGACACGCGTCCTTACGGAGGACGGGATCCGAGGCGGCGTTAACGTCATATTTGAGGTCAAAGAGCTACCGATCATACGCGATCTGCAATTCAAAGGGTCGAAGATGATACCCGAATCCGACATCCTCAAAGAATTTCGTGAAAAGCGCGTCGGCATCTCAAAAGAATCTGTCTATGATCCTGTAAAAGCACGTAATGCGACTCGCATCCTACGCGAAATGCTTGCGTCCAAGGGCTATCCAAACGCCACAGTCACCGTCAAGGAAGAAGAAGTTTCAGCAACATCGATCGCCGTTACCTTTGACGTACAACAGGGCAACCGCTCACGCATCGTCGAGATCGACTTTGACGGCAATCAAAAGTTTAAGGACGGAGAGTTGCGTGACGCACTGCTCCTAGTCAAAAAGACCGGACTGATCGCGAGGGTCAAGGGAATGGACATCCTCGACTTACGCAAACTGCAATACGATCTGCAAAAAAATGTCCGGGCGTACATGTTTTCAAAGGGTTATTTTCAGGCACGTATCGGCGACCCTGTGGTCGTTGGGCTTGGATATAAACGAACGGGCTTCCCACTCCTCAAAAGTCTTCCGATCCCGATCCTTGGTTCAAATGACGACACGTTGAAGATCATCGTGCCCGTCACCGAAGGCAAAATATTTCGTGTCGGCGAGCTAAAGGTCGAGGGAAATTCGATCTTTTCCGAACAGCAGATCCTTGGCTACGTCGGCCTCCAAAAAGGTGAGATCGCTGACGGCAAACGCCTGCAAGATGCAGTTTATGAGGATCTAAAAAAGGTCTATGGTTCGCAGGGTTTTGTTCAGTACAACGCCGAGTTTGAACCGGTATTCAAAGAAAGCACAACGAACCCGAGTGAGGGCATTGTTGACATTACCCTAACTATCGACGAGGGCAAACAGTTTAGTCTTCGCCGATTGGAATTTACCGGCAACACATTTACCCGGGACAAGGTGATGCGTCGCGAGTTCCTGCTCAACGAAGGGGATATCTACAATCAAAACTATCTTGAAATATCCGTTGCCCGACTAAATCAAACGCAGTATTTTGACCCGATCGACAAAGATCAGGATGTCGAGATCCGCACTGACGAAGAAAAAGGCGACGTTGACCTGATCGTAAAAGTCAAGGAAAAAGGCCGTCAGCAGATATCGTTTAACGGCGGGCTTTCTGGCATCGGCGGATCGTTCTTTGGCCTCGAATATTCGACAAACAACCTTGCCGGTCGTGGTGAGATCTTGTCATTCAATGTCGGTGCAGGTAATCGTCAGCAGAATTTGCAGTTCACATATCAGCAACCGTATTTCCGTAACCGTCCGATATCTTTAGGCTTTTCTGTCTTTATTAGCAAATATAAGTTCTTTGGCGAAGGGACGTACCTCACGCAAAACCAAGACGTCCTAAACGATCTCTACAATCCGAACGGAACGGTTGTGACCGATCAAGCAAACCTTTTTACACAAAAGACTTACGGAGCCAATGTTTTTGCGACGGCTCCACTCTCTGAGTTGTTTTTTAAAAAGCGTAGGTTTACACAATTTTCGCGAGTTGGTCTTACCTATCAACTCTCGGCGACGAGCATCGAAGATCCTGAGATAAATTCGTCCGCCGATCCGGCAGCAACGATCCCGGTCATTTACCGACAACCTAATATCATTACAAGCCAAATCACCGCCACGTTTGTCTACGATACGCGTCAGCCCGCGGCGAACGGCATCGACACCCTGAGTGGTAAATCTATATCGGCCTCTATGGCATTTGCGGGGCTTGGAGGTGATGTACGGACCTATCAGCCGACGATACAGTATTCGCAATTTATCCCGGTCAGGAATAAAAAATCCAAAAACCCTCACGTATTTGCGTTTCGCATACAAGCAGGTACGATCGGAGCATGGTCTGTAACAGACAAGATCCAAAATGCCAATTCGATCGCATATATTGGCGGCGTCCCGGCATACTCGCGTTATTTTCTGGGCAGCGAAAATGATATTCGCGGATATGAGGGAAGATCGATCAGTCCTGTTGCTCCGTTTGATACGTACGTCACCAGCCGCAATGTTGTAGTTGCAATAAATGCTTCCGGCACCGCTGATCAGAACCACGGCCTTGACCCAAGGGATCGAGATGAGATCAAAACGATCGGCGAGGTGACAGGTGCGTCCGGATCAAATCCAGCACTGTTTTCTAAAAACTATAGGTTTATAGGCGGGGATACGCAGTTACTTGGAAATTTTGAGTATCGTATACCTCTATTCGGTCCGGCAGGTATGGCTTTCTTTGCAGATATTGGATCAGTTTTCAACCTTCGCAAATCAGGCACTCAAACTATCAATAGCGAATTTCTGCCAGATGATACATTTTTAGGCCCCGGACGATTGACGGCCCTCGGACTTATAAACACGCCTGTTCTTGAGAGCAGTTTTGGCAGCATACTTTATTATCGCGGCCGAGTGATGACGAAGACCGATTATATTAACGAGTTTTGTCGCGGCAATCGTTATGGCTGCCCAACGAGCCTTTCACCACAAGTGCAGGCGCTATATTTACGCGGTGACGTCCAGCAAAATTCATTGTTAAAGGTCGACGAATCACAATTTAGTAAATTCTCGAATATTAAGTCCAGCGTCGGGGTAGAGTTTAGAGTTCAAGTGCCGATCGTCAACGTACCCTTTCGCCTTTTTTATTACTATAACCCAATGGCAAAGATCGGATTTACCCAAGAACTGCCGGGTATATTTTTGCCGGGTAAGAGTCACGGATTCAGGTTCACCGTAGGCCGAACGTTTTAGGCCGATAAGAAAATTGACTTTGAACACCCTTTTATTTACTATTGCTTTTCTTTTTTGAAACGCTAAGCAACACTTTACGTAAAATTAGTTTCAAAGCATTGTATAGAGATTGAGGGTGACAGACGCCCGCCGATAAGTTAAGGAGTTTTACACGATAATGAAGAAATTTAATCTACTTGCCGTTAGCTTTATTTTTGCGACGGTTTTCGCAATGTCGACCTTTGCCCAGACCGGAACCGGCAAGATCGGTTGGATAGACACAGGTATGTTTGCTGACGAAAAAGAAGGCGTCACAAAATACCTCACTGCCCTCAAGGCTCTCCAGACCGAGATGAAACCACGTCTAACCGAGCTACAAACGCTTGATACAAGGATCAAGACCATCTCTGACGAACTGCAAAAACTGGGGAACAATTCGGCCGTTCCGGTCGACCAGAAAGCAGCTCAGGCAAAGCAAGACGAAGGCCTTCGACTTCAACGTGAGCTCGAATTCAAGAAAAAAGAGTACGATGCAGCGTTAGCAAAACGCGGCGGAGAGGTCCTCGGGCCGATCCAAGCCGATATATTTAAGGCGATCCAAGCTTTTGCGAAAAAGAATGGGTATACCGCCATATTAGACATCTCGGCATTGGCAAACGAAAATCTCAACGCCATACTCGCTCTTGATGAAACAGCCAATATTACAAAAGCGTTTATTACCTCGTATAATACCGCCGGACCGACTGCGTCGACGGGAACGCCAAAATAATAGGCTGACAATTAAACTCGAACTAAGTCATTGGCCGGTGAAATTGCGTTTTGCCGGCTTATGGCTTATATGTTTTCTTTATCGATCAAATTATGCCGATCCTCGATTCAATAGGTATTCAGAAGATCTTGCCGCACCGATATCCGTTTTTGCTCGTTGATAAGATCATCGAGCTCGAGCCGCGCGTCCGCATTGTTGGGATAAAGCAAGTCACCATAAATGAGCCGTTCTTTGCGGGCCATTTTCCTGAGGCACCGGTTATGCCGGGAGTTTTACAGATCGAGGCTCTCGCTCAGGTTGGGGCAATTTTAGCTCTACGAGAGTTTGAGGATCGCGACAGTAAGATACCGTTTTTTACCGGCATCGAAAAAGCCCGCTTTCGCCGCCCCGTTGTGCCTGGAGACACACTACGGCTTGAGGTCGTCGCCCTGCGCATCGGCAGCCGCGTGCAAAAAATGCACGGCATCGCTTCGGTTGACGGCCAAATCGCCGCTGAAGCTGAGATATTGTCTATAATCGCCGACCGCGAACAAAAATAAATATATATGGAACTTACAACTACTCAGCTCTACACGTATGTGATCATAGGTCAGATCATCATTGGGGCTCTACTCGGCCTGATACCATTGTTCGTCGGACGTAGCCGCGGCAACGCAAGACTCGGAAAATATGGTTTTCTAGCGACGCTGATCGCCGGGCTGTTGTCGCCGCTCGCAGCCATTATCGCTGCGGTGATATCAGTATGGATGATCGTTAAAAAAACGGCCGCATCGAATAACGGATCAAAAGAAAGCGACCCCGCATAATTTCGAAAATGAGTTCATTCATCCACGAGTCGGCGATCGTCGGCGAAAATGCAAAGATCGGCGACGGCTGCCATATCGGGCCGTTTTGCTCGGTCGGTGATGATGTTACGCTCGGCGAAAACGTCCGGCTCGAATCGCATGTGGTCGTTGACGGCATTACGTCGATCGGCGACGGGACGCACGTTTTTCCTTTCGTCTCGATCGGGCTTGCACCGCAGGATCTGAAATACGCTGGTGAACCGACATCGACCGAGATCGGTAAGAATAATCACATTCGCGAATTCGTCACTATTCATCGCGGCACGGTTGGCGGCGGCGGCGTGACGCGTATCGGCGACGGCAATCTGCTTATGGCCCAGGCTCATGTCGCTCATGACTGTAGCTTAGGCAACGAGATCATCATGGCAAACGCCGCGACGCTCGCCGGCCACGTCGAGATCGCTGATAGGGCAAGCGTAGGGGCCTATTCCGGTGTGCATCAATTTTGCCGCGTCGGTTATGAAGCCTTTATCGGCGGCTATTCGGTCGTCGTGAAAGACGCTATGCCCTACGCCATCATCCAGGGTAATCACGCCAAATGCTACGGCCTAAACCGTCTGGGCGTAAAGCGTCGTGGTTACAGCAAGGATACGATCGAAAAGCTCAACCATGCTTTTCACCTGCTGCTCTCATCAAAACTCAATACCAGCCAGGCCGTCGAGCGTATCCGCTCTGAGATCTCCGTTTCGCCCGAGGTGGACCTGCTGACAAAATTCATCGAAAGCTCCAAACGCGGGGTCGTCAAATAAATGTCAACTGAAACCCACTCTATCGAAGATTTTGGTAAACGCATTCAGCGTTGCTATGGCTGTTTCATTGCGTATCACCTCAAGGACATGTACCTCGGCGAGGACGTCACTTTCTTTTGCGATTACTGTAAAGATGAGACGATGTTTCACTTTGACGAGTTTTCAAAACTGCTCGACCTGTCTAAATTGAACCAACCCGGCGACGACCATCATCATTGATATCAACGACGCTTTTCCACATCGCACGGTAATCCTTTAAAATCTATCCGTGGCCGAAAATAACAAACCAGAAAAGCCGACTCTCACTGGGCTCGCGCGTCGCCTCGGGCAATTGCCGGCGGATAAAAAACGTGCGGCTCTGGAAACGAGTGCGGCGCTCGCCGGCGTTTCTCTGCGTGTCAGCCGTGAGTTTGTCGAGGCCGTGCCGAAAGCGGCAAAGGTCCTGTCGGCGGACGATCTGCGTAACTGGGGTGAATTTGGCCGACGGCTCGCAATGGGTAATGCCGATAGCGGCGTCAAATTTTTCGCCGACGGCGTCGATGGCCTAAAAAAGATCCCCAAAACCGCCCGTGCCGCAGTTTTTCAAGTTTGTTCACGCCAGCTTGTGCTCTCCAGCTCGATCGCTCTGGAAACATTTCATCTCATCCCCGTTATTGCGGCAGGTCTCGCTGACAGAAAGCTTTTAGCAAACATCCTCAACCTCGCTGTCGAGATCGCTCAGCGTTCGGCAAACACAGCGCCGATTTTCTCGAACACACACCGGCAGTCGCCCGAGCTCTCGACCGATTTGGTGTTGACTCGCCTGCCGTTGCCGATGCCGTGCTAACACTCGCAGCCGATTTTGCAAGCCGCACCGGCGGCTTGACGGCGGATCTTTGGCACGAGCTACCAACCGCGTTGGCCAGTCTAACCGCACCAAATGCCGTCGCTCTGATGGAAAGCTCGGCCGAGTTTCTCGAATATGGCGGCAGCGTAACGCTCCATTTTGTCGCGTCGGGCAGCAAAGTGCTTACATTATCCGAACGAGCGTTTGACGATTGGCGGGCCTCCGCACGGGAGATCGCTCGACACGGCAACGCCGTACTGATCGCATTTCTGCGGGCAACGCCAAAATTGTTTGACCGTCTCGCCGGGCCCAAATGCCGCCTCGAACCGGGGACGATAAACCGCGTCTTACTCCTTACAAAACAGATCGCCGAAACTGACGCCGAGAGTGCTCTGGCGGCATTCAAATCCAGTGCGGCGGCATTGCAAAAAGTTTCGGTAGAGCAATTCGAAGAGTGGGTCGACAACGGCTTGATCGAGAACGTGAACGAATCTACCAAAGCACGCCGCAGCTATTTTGCCCTCGAAACCCGTGCCTCCAACGAACGCTTGCAAAAAGTCCGGCTCGGTCTCTCGCTTGAGAACATCCAGCCGGTTCTGCGGATGTATATCGAGGCCCTGACCGGCAAAGAGGTCGAGATCGTGCCCCTAAGCGCTTTCGGGGCCGAGACGCGAATCGGCGACGGCAAGACTATCCATCTGCCCTCGTCGATAGCCGAGTTCGACAACGACGAAATGGATTTTCGTTTATACAAGGTCCTCGCCGCCCACGGTGCCGGACAGGTCGAATTTGGCACATTTGACCGCGACACGCTCGAACTAAAATCTGCGTTTCGCAGAACTAAGCGAACTCTACGCCGCAACCGCCCAGAACGTGATTCTTTTCGTTGGACGGTTACCTTGACATTGCAGATCCTGAAATTCGAAATTCGAAATTCGAAATTCGAAATTTGCCTAAAGATTCCGACTACCGCGAGGTTCTCAAAACTTTCCCAGAGCCGCGTCTCGCTCGAAAGATTTCGGAACAATGGAAAACGCCCGCATTGACCACCGTCTGCGCCAAACCTACCGCGGATTGGTCAAAGACCTCGACCTGATGCGCACCCATTTGGGTTCGAACCGTCCTTACATTTTCGACCTGCCGATCCATCAAGTGCCGTCCGAGCTGCTGTTCCAAATAACGCTCTGCGGCGGAGCGACCGATGATGCGAAAAGGTTTTACGGTCAGATCGTCTCCGAGATCGAAGTCCGTGATCGAAACGTATTTCCATTCGACATTGAGACATTGGCCGAAATGAAATCATTGCCAACCAGCGTCGCGGACAGCGCTGATGCCAACAGCCGCATGGCGACGAGCCGCATCTACACGCTCTTTCAAAACATTACGCCCGAGCAATCGCAAGAGTCCGAAACGGACAGCACGGAGGAAAAAAGCGATTTTGCCTACGATGACAAAGACGCCGCCGAATCCGTGACCGACGATCGCTCTCAACGCGAGCAGCAACAGCAGATGCAGGACATCCGCGACCTGTTTAACGCCTGGAACAGCCTCGACGACGAGGGCGAGCCCGACGACCTGCAGGGTGCCGAGGCGTGGTCGCAGAGCGAGGTTCCAGAACAAGCGCTTGAGGCCGACGACCTCGCGTTTGCCTATGACGAATGGGATCGCGAGCTGAACGATTACCGCGTCGGCTGGAGCCGCGTCATCGAAAAAAAGGTCAAAAACGGCGACCGCAATTTTGTCGAGCTTGCCCGCTCGCGTTATCGCGGCGTCATCTCGTCGATCCGTCATCAGTTTCAGTTGATGAAACCCGAAAATCTGACCCGCATCAACCGCGAAATCGACGGGGAAGATTACGACCTCAACGCCCTTGTCGATTTTGTCGTCGACCGCAAAGCCGACGGCCTGCAGTCTGAAAATATCTACACAAAGCGCCTGCGAAAACAGCGTGATGTTGCCGTATCCTTATTGCTCGACCAGTCAAGCTCGACCGCCCGCACGATCACGCGCAACCCAATGCAACCTTACACGCATCCGGGCCGCCGCATCATCGAGATCGAAAAAGAGGGTATCGTCTTGATGAGCGAGGCCCTCGAGGCAGTTGGTGATGTCTATTCGATCAACGGCTTTACCAGCGAGGGCCGCCGCAATGTGAAATTTTATGTCGTCAAAGATTTCAATGAAAAGTATTCCGAGGAGATCGAAAAACGCATCGGCGGCATCACCTTTCAAAACAACACGCGCCTGGGTGCTGCGATCCGCCACGCGGCGGCGAAATTATTGCGTCAGGAATCGCGTACGAAGTTGCTGATCATCCTTACCGACGGCCGCCCGTACGATCACGATTACGGCGATGCCCGCTACGCCCGTGAGGACGTTCGCGAAGCCTTGACCGAAGCAAAGATGTCGGGCATCACACCGTTTTGCATCACTGTCGACCGCGAATCCGAAGCCGAGCTAAAAGACCTATACGGCGATGTCGGCTACACGATAATCGACGACGTTTTAAGCCTCCCCGAGCGAATGCCCAATATTTACAGGCGTCTAACTAGCTGACACAGCATTTTATGAACATCGTCTCGCTCGAAAATATCTCAAAAAACTACGGCTTCAAACCGCTTTTTGAGAACGTAACACTCGGTCTCGAAGACCGCGATAAGATCGGCATCATCGGAGCCAACGGCTCCGGCAAATCTACCCTGCTCAAAATCATCGCCGGCGTCGAGGTGCCCGACACGGGCGGCCGCGTCACGCGTGCCAAAGGCCAGACACTCGCCTACCTTTCGCAAAATCCGCCGTATGACGCGGAACTGACAGTGCTTGAGACGATTTTTGCATCGAGCAGCGGCGTCATGCAGACGATCCGTGATTACGAAGCTGTCTGTCACGAAGTCGCCGACGGCAAATCTGACGCCGCGACGCTCCAGCGGATGTCCGATCTGCAGCATGATCTGGAAATAAATGGCGGTTGGGATATCGAGGCAAATGCCCGCTCCGTGCTGACAAAACTCGACATCACCGACACGTCCGCCAAAATGGGTGCTCTGTCGGGCGGCCAGCGTAAGCGTGTCGCTCTCGCACACGAGCTGATCTTCAAACCCGACATCCTCATCCTCGACGAGCCGACCAATCATCTCGACGCCGACACGATCGAGTGGCTGGAAAAATATCTCGCGAGATATACGGGGATGCTGCTGCTCGTAACGCACGACCGTTATTTCCTCGACCGCGTAACCGACCGAATATTCGAGGTCGATCGCATCACCGTGCAGAATTTTAGCGGTAACTACGCCTATTATCTTGATAAAAAAGCCGAGCAAGAAGAGCTATGGGCGGTCGAGGGACACAAACGCGATCAGCTTATTAAGAAAGAACTCGCCTGGCTCCGTCGCGGAGCTAAGGCTCGAACCCGTAAATCCAAACACCGCATCGAAGCCGCCCACAACCTGATGGCCATCCCAAAAGAACAAGCCAAAGGCGAGGTCGATATCGCCATCGGCTCAAAACGCCTTGGGTCAAAGGTCGTCGAGATCAACAGCATTTCAAAATCGTACGGCCCCAACAAACTGATAGACGATTTCACTTACTTGCTCAAACGCAACGACCGCATCGGCGTCATTGGTGCAAATGGTTCGGGAAAAACGACCTTGCTCGATATGATAACCGGCCGCATCGCGCCGGACAGCGGCGAGATCGACATCGGCCAGACCGTCCACATTGGCTATTACGATCAGGAAAGCCGTGCTCTCAACGACGAGCAGCGTGTCATCGACTACATCCGCGATGTCGCCGAATACGTCACGACAAACGAAGGCGTCCAGATAACCGCAGGCAAGATGCTCGAACGGTTTCTCTTTGAACCGGCCGCGCAATACGCCGTCATCGGCAACCTCTCCGGCGGCGAACGCCGTCGCTTGTACTTGTTGAGGATCTTAATGGGAAGCCCGAACGTCCTGCTGCTCGATGAGCCGACCAACGACCTCGATATCCCGACGCTCATCGCCCTTGAGGAGTATCTCGATGATTTTGCTGGTGCCTTAATAGTCGTCAGCCACGACCGCTATTTCCTCGACCGCACGATCGAAAATGTCTTCCGCTTCGAACCCGGCGGCCACGTCCGCGAATTCGCCGGCGACTACACCGCCTATCTCGAAGCCATAGCTAGGGATGAACCACGTGTCAGTAGTCCGCACGTAGGTAAGGGTAACGAGATCAGTAACGACGCCCCATCTATTCAAATCACCGACAAGCCAAAACCCAAAAAACTCACGTTCAAAGAGACACGCGAACTCGGATCCTCGAACAAAGCATCGCTACCGCCGAAGCCCGCCTGCCCGAGATCGACAAAGAACCAGCCGCCGCCGCAAGCGACGCAGGGAAAGTTCACGAGCTTTTCACCGAGCAGCAACGCCTAACCGAACAACTCGACCTAGACATGACCCGCTGGGCCGAACTCGCTGAAAGATCAGAATAATCCACCACACCACACGTTAACTTGCACGAAAAAAGACGGCAATATTTGCCGTCTTTTCGGAAATAAATGGTGGCTGGAGAGGGACTTGAACACTCGACCTCGGGGTTATGAATCCCGCGCTCTAACCAGCTGAGCTACCCAGCCACAAACAATTGATTATAGTTTTTGATGCGAAAAAATCAAGGCGTGTAGTTTCGTGAGTTTTGTATCAGGTGATGGTGACGCAGATAGGTAATTTTACAGCACAACCTAAAACGGCGGTTTGTCGTCAAATATTGAGATATAATAATAGCTATATGCAGCCTGCCCGAAATACATTTATGTTCAGATTGCTCTCGTTGGCGTCGCTTTTGTTGGCGCTAATTTGTTTGTTTTGGCTCAGGCTAAAAAGCCCGCCGTTATCGCCTATCGGTCGGTCACGATCAGCACTCAGCCGAGCTCCGGCGTATGGATCGACGGCGTCAAATACGGCACGACGGACAAGGGCGGCAAGCTCACCATCAAAACCGTCGCGGCGGGCGGGCATACACTGCGTGTGCGTTCGGACGGCTTTAAGGAAAACCCAGCCGCTCGCAGCAACGCAAAAAGGTGAGATCAAGATCGACCTTGTAAAAACTACAGACGAAGCCGAGCTTGCCTTTCAAGAGGCCGAGCGGCTCTTATCCGTTGACCGCGACAAAGCGGTCGAGGCCTATGAGAAAGCTATCAAGCTACGGCCAAATTATCCTGATGCGTACGTTGCTCTCGCTCGTGTGTTGACCGAGCTTGGCGATCTAGACGAGGCTGAGACCGCGATTGCATCTGCCCGCAAATTCCGTCCAGGCTTTGCGGAGGCGTCCGGAGTCATGGGCCGCATTTATAAAGAAAATGGCGAAGAGGAAAAGGCCATCGCGGCGTTCAAACGAGCCATCACTGAGGGCAAGGGCTTTCAGCCTGAAGCTTATTCGGGGCTCGGTTTGCTCTATAAAGAAAAAGCCGAGGGCTTTGGCGGCTCAGGTGATTTTGAAAATGAGGGCGGCAATTACGTCGAATCTGCCAAGTATCTAAAATCCGCCGTCAAACAACTTGCCGGTGCGCCCGACACGATGGTCATCATGCAGTTGCTCGGCCTCATCTACGAACGCGAAAAAAAATACGCCGACGCCATCGCCGTGTACGAAGAATTTCTCACCATTTTCCCCAACAGCGTCGAGGCCACCGCCGTCCGCTCTTTCATCGTCCAGCTCAAAAAAGACCTCGCCGCCAACCAATAACCAGGTCAATCTGACCGAAAAATTCCTTTCCTTACATTCAAAAGAATTGTTGACACTCGTGAGTTTAACAATGTATTATTAGGAGTCAACAGTGTTTGTCACTGTTTTCCATATAGCACCTCTCGATCAATTAGACCGAATATCCTCTTCGTAAACTCACCCTTTGCCCGGGTTTTTTTTCAGAGGCAGAGGGCCCCGCAGAAACAACAATGTCAGCAAAACTTGGTGAAATCCTAGTCCGCGAAAATCTGATCACGTCGCAGCAGCTGCGCGAGACGCTGGAATACCAGCGTGAGCACGGCGGCCGTTTGGGATCGAACCTTGTCAAGCTTGGTTTTGTCTCGGACGACGTCGTCACCGCAGTCCTGTCCCGCCAGTACGGTGTGCCGTCCATCAACCTCGATCTCTTTCAGATCGAAAAAGACGTTATCAAACTGATCTCTGAGGAGGTCGCCCAAAAATACTCGGTACTGCCGATCTCTAAGGTCGGAGCCACGCTCACGATGGCGATGGCCGACCCGACAAATGTCTTTGCCATGGACGATATCAAGTTCATGACCGGGCTGAATGTCGAACCCGTGATCGCATCCGAAACGTCGATCATGTTCGCGATCTCGAAATATTACAGCGGTTCGAGCGAGATCGATATTTTCGACGCCGCGTTTGCTGTCGAAACCGAAGCCGCAGTGGCTCTCAACGGTAGGAACGGTGCCGCAGCGAAAGGAACCAATGGATTTAAGGTTGACTCGGCTGAGAAACTGTCCGCTTCAGACCTCGATGTTTCGCTCGACCGCTTTGAATTTGGCGGTGGTGAGGCAGAAGATTTTGAGATCGTCGAGGAAAAGGACGAGATCGATCTCGCCGCACTTGCGCGTGCCAGCGAAGACGCTCCGGTCGTCCGGCTCGTCAACGTGCTGATGGTCGATTCGCTTCGTCGCGGCGCGTCGGATATTCACGTCGAGCCATATGAAAAAGATTTCCGCATCCGTTTCCGTATTGACGGTGTGCTCTACGACGTGATGCATCCGCCGCTCAAGATCCGAGATCCGCTCATCTCGCGTCTCAAGATCATGGCGAAACTCGACATTTCCGAGAAACGCCTGCCGCAGGATGGCCGCATCAAGATCAAGGTCAAGATCGACAACCGCTCGCGCGAACTCGATTTTCGTGTATCGACCCTGCCGACGCTGTTTGGAGAAAAGGTCGTGCTTCGTCTGCTTGATAAAGATAAGCTCATGCTCGACATGACCAAGCTTGGCTTTGAGCAAGAGAGCCTCGACAAATTCAAACGTGCGATCGCCAATCCTTATGGAATGGTGCTCGTTACGGGTCCGACCGGTTCGGGTAAAACGAACACATTGTACTCGGCACTTCAGGCTCTGAATACGTCAGAGACAAACATCATGACGGCCGAGGACCCGGTCGAATTTAACCTCCAGGGCATCAATCAGGTGCAGATGAAAGAGCAGATCGGCCTCAACTTTGCCGCCGCTCTCCGCTCGTTCCTGCGTCAGGACCCTAACATCGTGCTCGTCGGAGAAATTCGAGATTTTGAGACCGCAGAAATTGCCATCAAGGCTGCCCTCACGGGCCACTTGGTTCTCTCCACGCTCCATACAAATGATGCTCCGTCAACGGTTTCTCGTCTCGTCAACATGGGTATCGAGCCGTTTCTGGTCGCGACATCGGTCAATATCATTCAGGCACAGCGGCTGATCCGTCGCATCTGTAGCGAGTGTAAAGAAGAGACAAGCATGCCGGTCGAAGGCCTCATCGAGGTTGGCTTTTCAGCCGAAGAGGCCGGTGATCTGAAGCTCTATAAGGGCCGCGGCTGCACCGTCTGTAACCAGACAGGATTTAAGGGCCGAGTCGGGCTTTACGAGGTCATGGAGATCACCGACGAGCTCCGCGAGCTCATCATAATTGGCGCCAGCGCAATGGAATTACGGAGAAAAGCGATCGATCTGGGGATGATCACGCTACGCGAATCGGGCTTGTGCAAGATCCGCCAGGGCATCACCACTATCGAAGAAGTTGTTAAGGAAACGGTCATATAGGATTTTGGAGGAATTATGTTAGTCAGGGCAATAGCATTATCATTGGCACTCTTGATCGGCGGAGCGACGTTAATACCGCTCGCGACCGACAGCACTGAGGCTGGGCCGCGTCACAAGAAAAAGCATCGCAAGGCCAAAAAGTATAAAAAATATTCTAAAGGCTGGTGGCGCCAGTATCGTGCCCGCCAGCAACGTAAAAAGGCCATGCAGGCACGCAAACGTGCGCTCCGGCTGCGTCAGCTTCGTCTCGCACGTGCCCGTGCAGCCGAACAGAACAACGGCGAGAACGTTTCAAAACCGACGGTCGCCAAACGTCAAAAAGCTGATACAACTCAGGCAGTTTTGCCGTCAGGCGATGCCGCACCAAACGGCTGGAGCCCTGCGGCCTCGTCACCTGCGGAACTAAAATTCCGTGTCGATAACTCGGCCGGCGATCAGGTTGGTTCGGCATCGATCGCGGTACTTGGGCCGGCACAGGATCAGCCCGGAGATTACAATCGCAGCAAGTCGGTTGGCGGTGTCGCAACTACGGCTCTTCGCCGCGATGTGATCGACAAGATGATCCGCGAAAACGGCTGGGTCGTCAACGATTATCAGAAAGAGATCGACGGACAGCAAGTTTATGTCGTCGTCGCTCAGTCACAGACTAAGAACGGCGCGGTCAACCAGCGTATGTTCTATTTCACAGAGGTTGACGGCAAGATCTACAGTGTCGCGACCAACTCACCCGTCCAGGAAGCCGAACGCCTCGCTGAGGAATCGGAAAAGGTCATCAACTCGCTTAAGACCCGCGTTCGCGGCACACAGCGGGCGGCCCTGAAAGACTAACCCTACCTGCTCCCGCTAAAATTATGAGCTACGAAAATCAAACATCCGTCGAATCATCGGTCACGCTCCCTGATCTGCTCAAAAAAATGACAGATCAGGGCGGGTCCGATCTGCATCTATCGACCAACTCCGCCCCGCAAGTACGCGTACACGGACACCTGGCCCCGCTTTCCGGGTTCCCTGTACTGACGCCGTCCGACACCAAGCGCCTCGCTTATTCTGTTTTGACCGACGCGCAAAAACACCGGTTTGAGGAAAACCTCGAGCTCGACTTTTCGTTCGGCCTCAAAGGAATGTCGCGTTTTCGTGCCAACATCTTTAACCAAAAAGGTGCGGTCGGTGCTGTGTTTCGTGCGATCCCGTACGAGATAAAAACATTCGAAGCTCTCGGCCTGCCGCCAGTCGTATCCGACCTCTGCAAAAAGCCCCGCGGCTTGATCCTCGTGACCGGGCCTACCGGTTCGGGTAAATCGACGACGCTCGCATCGATGATCGACAAGATCAATGTGGAGCGAAAGGAGCACATCCTGACGATCGAAGACCCGATCGAATTTCTCCATAACCACAAGGGTTGCGTCGTCAATCAGCGTGAGGTTGCCGCTGACACGCATTCGTTCGGAGCCGCCCTCAGAACCGCTCTTCGCCAAGATCCTGACGTAGTATTGGTCGGCGAGATGCGCGATCTGGAAACGATAGAAATGGCTCTGCGTATCGCCGAAACGGGCCATCTGACCTTTGCCACGCTGCATACAAACTCGGCCTATTCGACGATCAACCGTATCATCGACGTGTTTCCGGCCGGGCAACAATCACAGGTACGCACGCAGCTTTCGCTCGTGCTCGAAGGCATAATGTGCCAAGCCCTCGTGCCAAAAGCAACCGGCGACGGCCGCTGTATGGCACTCGAGATCCTTGTGCCAAATGCCGCTATCCGCAACCTGATCCGCGAGGACAAGATCCACCAGATCTACTCGATGATGCAGACCGGACAGGACAAATTTGGTATGCAGACGTTCAACCAGAGCTTGGCGACGCTTTATCACAAAAAGCAGATCACGCTTGAGGGAGCGATGCAGCGTTCGTCCAACGCCGACGAGCTAAAAGAATTGATCGACCGCGGTTCAGGGCTAAACGACGCCTACGCCGGCAATGCCCGCCCTGCGACACGTCCGCCCGCAAACGGCAGTCCGTACAGCCAAGCCCGCAACATCGGCGAACGACCGAGATAATTTGTCACATTTTTCATTGGAGTTTTAACCATGCCAACATACGCATTTAAGGGAAGAAATCGTTTGAACGAACTCGTCGCGGGCGAAAAAGATGCCGCCAGCCAGGACGAGCTGCGTGCCTTGCTCCGTCGTGAGCAGATCGTCATGACGCAGGCCAAGGAAAAGGGCCGCGAGATCGCGATACCCAAGCTCGGGCGCCGTAAAAAGGTAAAAGCCAAAGAGCTTGCCGTATTTACGCGTCAGTTTTCCGTGATGATCGATGCCGGTCTGCCGCTGGTGCAGTGTATCGATATCCTCGGCGAGCAGCAGCAAAACGCTTTTTTCAAAGATGTGCTCCGTCAGGTGCGTCAGAACGTCGAAGAAGGTTCGACCCTGTTTGCCGCCCTCGAAAAGCACCCAAAAGTATTCGACAATCTCTACACACACATGGTCGAGGCAGGTGAAACGGGCGGTGTGCTCGATCTGATCCTCCAGCGTCTCGCGACGTTGATCGAAAAGGTAGTCAAACTCAAACGCAGCATCGTCTCGGCATCTATCTATCCGGCAGCCGTTATCACGGTCGCCATCGGCGCCATCGCGATCATTATGATCGTCGTTATTCCGCAGTTTCAACAGATCTTTCTTGGCCTCTTAGGCCCAGGCGAAGCGTTACCATTGCCGACGCGTATCGTCATGGGAATAAGCGGCTTTATCGCCGGTTGGGGCGGACTGGCAACCCTGATAATTCTGATCGGCAGCGGTGTCGCGATCAAGTTTTACTACGCCACGCCAAAGGGCAAATGGCAGATCGACGCCCTCCTCCTCAAAACACCCATCTTTGGCAGCATCCTGCGAAAGGTCGCCGTTGCACGTTTTTCACGTATTCTATCGACGCTCCTATCGTCGGGTGTGCCTATCCTGCAATCGCTCGATATCACGGCCAAGACCGCCGGTAACGTCATCATCGAAGACGCCATCCTCAAGGTCCGTGCCGGTGTCGAACGCGGTGAAAACTTCGTCGATCCGCTCAAAGCGACCAACGTATTCCCGCACATGGTCGGCCAGATGATCGGCGTCGGTGAACAGACCGGTGCCCTCGACGCAATGCTCGGCAAGATCGCCGATTTTTACGAAGAAGAGGTCGATACGGCCATCGCCGATCTGCTCGGATTGATGGAGCCCGTTCTTATCGCGTTCCTCGGTGTGACCATCGGTTCGATCGTCATCTCGATGTACCTGCCGCTATTCTCGCTCATCGGAAAACTCTCCGGCGGAGCGAAATAGTAAGGAAAATTAATGAGAGGTTTCTACGCAAGCTTTATGATCGTCACAGGCTACCTGATCGTTGGCAGCCTGCTCATGTTCCTCAGCGGTAGGATCGGAAACCTCGTAAAACGCCTCGGCACCAAACCGGTGAACTATACACGGATCTCGGTATTTACATTCGGGTGTTGTGTGGCGGTACTTGGAGCATTTGGTGTAACGCTGCACATCATTGCGATCTCACGCGCAGCATTTGATTTGTCTTGAGCCCGCGTAGCGGGCGAACGCGCAAAAACCTTATATCTTTGACCGCTCGTATTGGGCAAATAATTTGGTGATCTCGGCGTTGAGTTTTTGTTTTTCGACGAGGTTGTTTGACCGGTCGCGGAGCTTAACAAGGTCTTCGATCTGTAGCTGCAATTTCTCGGTGCGGTTCTGCGGCTTTTGAGGTTTGCTGATCTGGTATTTATCGTCCATAAAATGAATAGTATCAAACACCAGGCTATGCTCCCGGTTCTGACCGGGCTCAATCGTAGTTGCATCATCCGCTCGACGTATTTGGCGATGACGTCGGCTTCGAGGTTGACTGGGTCGCCGGGCGTCAATGACGAGAGGTTTGTCATTTCCCAGGTTTTTGGGATGACGGCGATGTCGAAATGATCGGCGGCAAGGGCGGCGATGGTGAGGGAGATGCCCTCAACGCAGACTGAGCCTTTGTGGACGAAATATTGTGAAAGCTCCAGCGGGAAACCGATCCGCACTGTCCAGAAATCACCATGGCTCGTCGCCGAGTTAAAAGTCCCGCGTCCATCGACATGGCCTTGGACAATATGGCCGCCGAGACGCGTTGCGGGCGTGACCGCGCGTTCGAGATTGACGGGTGAGCCAACAGCAAGCTGTCCTAGCGTCGTGCGGTCGAGAGTTTCCGGCGAGACATCCGCCGCAAATGTATCCGCCGAAACATCCAGAGCCGTCAGACAAACGCCATTGACCGCGATCGAATCACCGTTTGCGATGTCGGACGTTACGACACTCGCGGCGACGACAATTCGCTCACCGCCGACGTAAGGCTCGCGGCTTTGCACTTTTCCTAGTTCTTCGACCAATCCAGTAAACATTAGTTATCCGTTATTTGTTTCACCGCCCGTTCGACCTTTGATAACTTTCTGATATCAATCGAGATCGGTTCGCCGTCTTCGACTTCGTTGTAGATGCTGACGAATTTGTGGCCGCAGAGTACCTCGTGCGGTTTGTAGGACGAGCGGGTGTGGACGATCTGGGCAAAGGTTTCGTCGGTAGCAGAGATGAGGATGAGCAGCTCGGCGTCGGTAGCGTTGAGGTCGGCTTGGGTGAGGCCGTACATCGGCGAATCTTTTGTGATCGGGTGGACGACGGTCAGGGCGAGCGGCAAAAACGCGACGTTTTTGCGTTCGAGATCGAGAAAGTCAAAACGGCGGACGCTGCGGCCGTTCTCATTTACAAACCGGGCAAACATCACCTTGATATTGACCTCAAGCAACTGGCTGCTGCGGCCGTTGACGAGCCGAAACATCAGCCCCTCGATATCGCGGTACGGAGCGATCACGGCGATGTCGCTGAAAATGATCCGTGCCTCAGGTCGGGCAAAACGCGCAAAAACAAGGCCAGTTATGAGCGCGTTGGCGAGCAGGCTGTAATACGATTCGATCGTGACGAGCAGATTCGGCACGACACCGACCGGGTGGATCGTGCCGTAACCGATCGTCGCAAACGTTTGCACGCTGAAAAAGAATCCGCGAACAAACATATTCGCCATCGGCGTTGACGAAGTATCGACCAGAGCCTCAGGGCCAAATGTCGCATAGGCGGCACCAAACGCGATGTTACTCACAAAATACAGTGCCAACACTAGCAGGAGGAACGTCGTCCATTTCATCGACAGCAATGCGTGAAAAAGATTGAGCGACGAGAGAAATGGCAGGCCCGTGCGCTGGACATTAAAACTGCCGTCCGCATTTAACAGGCGCTGTCGGCTCTGGCCCGAGACTACCGCGCCAAAGCCCAGATCGCGCTCGGCTTGCTCGGCGATGTTCTCGGCTTCGTATGTGCTGTCGAGTGTTTGTTCGGACACGGTATTGTTGATTATAGCTATCGCCTGAGATAATTGTAAAAACAGATTGGTTTTTGACCGGTCTTGATGCTGAAATATCTATATGGCCGAAGCAAAACAACAGGAAACTGAGCCGCCGAAATTAAAGATCGCCGATACCGGACAGCCCGATATCGGTTCGCTCGCCGACTTGCTCGAGTGGTTTTTGATGTACGACGAACGCACCGCCCGGATGCGTCATGCGAATACGGACGAGCTGTTTCAATGGAAACAGCGTGACGACGAGGCCAACGGCGTCGGCATATATCCGTTTGACAACGCCGAGGCGAGATTTGCCGTCGGGGCGATACAGGCGCTTGGGGAAAACAACACTGAGCCGCTGTTAAAAGACTGGATCACCGATGTGCTCGAAGCCCTCGGCCGTGCCCGCGAGACCAAGACCGAGCTCGAACACAGCTTTAACTTGACCGCGAATATGGAGGCTTCGTCACTCACCAAATCCGAACTGCTGACGACAAACACCGAAAAGAGATTGTATCTATCGAGCTGCTGGCTCGAGGCGCTATGCACCGCCGAAGCGAGGTTTTTGGGCTGGGTGTATCAAGAGATCTACGGCAAGGCTTATTCCCCGTAGCCGTTATTTTTACAGGATAGACAGGATGATCAAGATAAAATCATCCTGCCTTTCCTGTCCATCCTGTTAAATTTTCTTCTTTATTTAAACGTCTGGCATTGCCGCATATCGCCGGACTTAAATCCTGTCGCAAAATACTGCATCCGCTGCTGTGCCGAGCCGTGCGTGAACGAATCGGGTATGACGTAGCCTTGCGTACGTTTTTGGATCATGTCGTCGCCGACCGCGGCGGCCGCACGTATCGCTTCGTCGGTGTCGCCGGGTTCGAGACGGCCTTGTTTTTGAGCAAAATTAGCCCACACACCGGCGTAACAATCTGCCTGTAATTCGAGCGCGACCGACAGACGGTTGTTCTCACCAGCACTCTGCACCTTGCCCATAATGCCGGTCAGATTTTGGATGTGATGGCCAAATTCGTGGGCAATGACATATGCCTGGGCGAAATCGCCGGGGGCTTTGAACTCACGCCGCAACTCGTCAAAGAATGCAAAATCGAGATATAGCTTGTAGTCGCCTGGGCAATAAAACGGGCCGCTTGCCGCCGTCGCGTAGCCACAGGCGGACGAGATCTGGTTGGTAAAAAGCACGAGCTTTGGAGCTTTGAATTGTGTACGCGACTGGGCCGGTAAGATCTGCTTCCAGGCGTCCTCAAGATTGCCCATGATCGCACCCGCAAACTGACGGTTCTCATCCTGTGACACAACTTTATTCGCCGCCGTCCCGGGCTGAGGCACTTCGCTGCCGGTCGGAGCGTTTTGAAGCAACTGGCTCGGGTCGCCGCCGCATAGATAAATCGCGAGTGCTAGGATGAGCACGCCGATACCGCCGCCTCCGACCGCCAAACCGCGTCCACCTCGACGATCCTCTACATTGTCACTCTGCCGCTGATCTCTCCAACGCATATTGCTCTAGCTCCTTATTACCGTGACCTGATTTTATCACTTTCGCAAAAACTGGCGAAGTAAATAAAAGCGTGTCGCAATCGTCGCACAAAATTCATCGCAAAATCTTGACATAGACGGACTTAGAGGATTATGATTCAGGGGCGTTTTAGTTTAGGTTTCTCACTCTGTGGTTTTAATGGCCGTTGGAGGAAATAATGATCAAACTAGACATTGTAAATATGGTTGCCGACCGGACCGGCGTGCCTAAGCAAAAGGCAGAGCAGGTGGTCGATTCGCTTTTTGAGGCTATGAAAGATGCACTTGCTCAGGGCAAGCGTATCGAGCTGCGCGGGTTTGGCGTGTTTGTAGTAAAGGCCAGAAAACGCGGCGTTGGCCGCAATCCGAGAACCGGCGAAGAGGTGCCGATCCCGGCTGGCAAGACCATCAGATTCAAACCCGGTAAAGAGCTTTCAGCAAAAGCTGTCTGAATCCTTGACCGACCTTTAGATCACTGATCGTAGACCGCAAGGTGCTCGTACAGTACCATAGCGCGGACTGCGATCTTTTTTATTACATGACCGAGCCAGACCAGATCTCTCCTCAACATTTTATCGACCCGCCACGCCCGACCGCGCTTGCCTATGCAAAGCATCTGGCGCTGCTTGCCCTGACATTTTGCACGGCGACGATCGCGGGGACGCTGTTCCCGTTTGGCCAAAATGCATCTGTTCCGGCTGATGACCCGCAGACGCTGAACGAGGTGATGCAGTTTATCTTTACGCTGCCATCGCGGTACGCGGCTTTTCTGGTCGATGCGATCCAGAAGATATTTAACGATACGGCGACGCTGACGTATGGATTGAGTTTTTCGTGTTCACTGCTTTTCATCCTGATCTGCCACGAGATGGGGCACTATATCGCATGTCGCATTTACAAAGTGGATGCGACGCTGCCCTTTTTTATCCCGACGCCGCCGATGATCGGCCCGGCGGGGACGTTCGGCGCGTTTATCAAGATATTGTCACCGATGCCTTCGCGACGGGCGGTCTTCGACATCGGTGTTGCAGGGCCGATCGCAGGATTTATAGCGTTGATACCGGTCGCGTTCCTCGGCATTTGGACAATGGAACCCGCGACCGCCGAGCAGCTTGCGAGCCCGAGCGGGCTTGTTTTTGCCGATCCGCTGTTTATGCGGCTGCTCGGGTTTGCTCTTGGCCACGACCCGGCGGTGAGCGTCGGCAACGCGTTTTATTTTGCCGGATGGGTCGGACTGCTCGTAACAGCATTAAATCTAATCCCGTCAGGCCAACTCGACGGCGGACACGCGATCTATGCCGTGCTTGGCGATAAGGTCCATTACTGGACTGGCCGCATCGCGTTTGTGATCATGGCGACGCTTTCTGTGGCGGGAATGTATTTTTTCGGTAGCCCGAGCGGATTTCTTATCGCGATCATCTTAGGCGTGATGATGCGTGTTCCTCATCCGAGTCCGCTTGACCAAACGCCTCTGGACGCAAAAAGGAAGGCCGTGGCCTTCCTTACGCTCGTAATATTTGTATTGTGCTTCGTCCCGTTTCCGATACAGATCAACTAACGGCCGCAGGCAGCAAGCCCTTCATCTCCTTCACCATTTTCTCCACGTCTTCTTGTCCGTCGAGGGCGATCATAAAGAAATCGTAACTTGTCTTAAAGCAAACCATTCCGTTGCCAAAGAACCAGACGCCTTCGAGCAGAGGGTTGCCGCCGATGATCGAGCCGATCGGGAAGCCCGTGACCGCGGCGGGATTGAGGATATTGGTCATCATCACAGCACCTGAGGCGAATGAGAAAGCTCCGAGCAGAGGTGCTCCGATACGGGTGGCAATGTCGCGTTCAAAATTGACGCGTTCGGCGTCGGCGTCAGAAAGTTGGCCTTTGGCGATCATGTCCTCGCGGCGTTTGAGATAGCCGTTAAAACTTTCGGCAAGCTTTTTGACCGAATATGTTGGGATCGCGCTGTTAAGCAGCCAATGCGAACTGATCCCCGTAAAAATGATCCCCAGCCCGGCTCCGACAGCCATCGACGCACCGGTCGTCGCGGCACGCATCGGGTCTTCGGCTGCCCAATCTGCGGCCTTTTTAGCTGACTTTAACCCTGCATCGAGCGTTGTCGAAAGCGAAGAGCCAAACCCGACCACCTTGGCGACGCGTTTTGCGTTTGTCCCAACGGTGTCGCTGGCGTCAACAAAAAAATCTCCGGCTTTCTCAGCAGTATCAACGACCACGCCGCCAGTTTTTTTTCCAGCATCGACGGCAACGTCACGAACAGGTTCGCTCGCGTTCCAAGCGGTTTTGCCGCTCCGCTTGCCGTATCGATCGCCGATTCCGTCAGATCGACAGCCTTTTTGCCCAACTCGGTTTTCTCGGCCTCGGTCTTGACGTATTCGGCTCCGGTTTTGGCGGCATCGACGACGACGCGGGCTCCGCCCTCGATCTTGTCTTTGAGCCCGAGCTGCGAATCTATCTCTTCGAGCTTATCGGTCGCCTTTTTAGTCCATCGGTCAAACTTTGCTTTGTAATCGTTCATAACAATCCTTTTTTACCACAAAATCTCATACAAAAATACGTTTTTTTCGCGTGGATTGTTCGCGACTTTCGGCTTATGCTAATCTTTCTTTCATCGAACGGATATGCCTATTGTAAAGTGCCCCAATTGCGGCAAAGAGACAGAATTTACCGGTAATGAATTTCGGCCGTTTTGCTCCGAGCGGTGCAAGCTGCTCGATTTTGGTGCGTGGGCGGACGAGGAATACAATCTGCCCATCGAAACATCGTCAATGACCGAAGAGGATATTGACGCCATTGAAAAGGCTCAGGAGAGAAAATGACAAACTATCTATTATTATTTGACGCCGCACCGGTCGGAGCTTTTTTGGGGCTATTTGCGGCGGTCGTTTTCGTCCTCATTTGCATTGCTGTCGCTATAACGGCATTTCTACTACTCCGAAAAACGCTAAAGATGGCGTTTCGCATGGCTATCGTTGGCGTGATCTTGCTGATCGCGATCGTCGGAGCCATCGTCTGCGTCTATCTAGGCGTATTAAGTTCAGACAGCCCTCGCCCAACGCCGCAAAGACCGCAGGCGTCACCCGCGCGTCGTTAACGCCGTTTTATGACGCCCATCGAACCTGAAATGAAGACAGGCCGATTGAGCCGATACCGCAAACTCCCGCGAAATGTCATCGCGTTGAGCTTTGTAGCGTTTTTAAACGATGTTTCGAGCGAGATCATTTATCCGGTACTGCCGGCGTTTCTCGCTCTCAGCCTGGGAGCGTCACCATTTGCGATCGGCCTGATCGAAGGCTTTGCCGAGTCGATCGCCAGCATCCTCAAACTCTTTTCCGGCTATCTCAGCGACCGCTTTGGCACCCGCAAGCTGCCCGTTTTTCTCGGCTATTCGCTTGCCGCGATCACACGCCCGTTTCTCGCTTTTGTTACAAGCTGGCCGCAGGTGCTGGTCGTGCGGATGACCGACCGCGTAGGCAAAGGCATTCGCGGGGCTCCGCGTGACGCTCTGATCTCAGAGAGTGTGCCAAAAAATCAGCGTGGTTTTGCTTTTGGATTTAACCGTGCGGCGGATCATCTCGGAGCGGTTTTTGGCCCGGTCGTCGGGTTTATGCTGCTCGCGTATTTTGCCGTCGATTCCGGTAATCCGACCATCCGCGAATACCAGCAGGTCTTTCTCTTTGCTTCGGTTCCGGTCGTACTAGGCTTGCTGGTCATCGCATTTCTTGTCCGCGAAGACCCTAAACCACACGCGGCGGTTGCGGCCCCGACGCTTTCGCTCAGAGGGTTTGACGGCAACTTCAAACGCTATCTTTGGGTAGTCGCGCTCTTTACGCTTTCTAATTCGACGGACGCATTTTTACTGCTGCGTGCAGCCGACGCCGGTATCTCGCCGGTCGTGCTGCCGTTGCTGTGGATGACGCTACATGTGAGCAAGGTTGTCAGTTCGCTGATCGGCGGTGACCTGTCGGACAGGCTTGGCCGCAAACAGGTCATCATCGCCGGTTGGCTGGTATACGGGTTTGTCTACGCGGGGTTTGCCTTTGTCAGCTCACCGTGGCAGGCATGGGTACTGTTTATCATCTACGGCGTCTATTTTGGCCTGACCGAGGGCGTCGAAAAAGCCTTTGTCGCCGATATGGTGCCGGAAAACAAACGCGGCACCGCGTACGGCCTATATAACCTCGCTTTTGGGATTACGGTGTTTCCAGCATCGCTCCTGTTTGGCCTCGTTTGGAGTAGGTTTGGAGCCTCTACGGCGTTTCTTGCAAGTGCTTGCGTTTCGATCCTCGCGATCCTGCTGCTGACGACCGTCAAGTCTGACCAAGAATCCCAAACAGGATAGGCAGGATCAACAAGATAAAAATCCTGCTTATCCTGTCCATCCTGTTAAATAAAGCGATAACCTAGTCGTTCAACCGGATCGAGTTGAGCATATTCTTAAATGCATAAGAATAGCTGTTGGCTTCGCTTTGCGGGACGACCGTCGCGACGTAAAAGATGCCGCCGTTTCGTAGGTTAGTCGTGTAGATCGTGACGATCTCGGTCTGGTTAGTCAATGGCGAGCGGCCCGCGAGCTGTGTCGAATAGCCCTCTCGGCCTGCAACATAGACTTGCGACCACCGATTTTGCTGGCGAAGGTACGAATTGCCCAGGCAGGCCGTTGACCAAAGCCTCAGAATCACGGCCAAGGTCGTTAGTTTGCGAAGTCATTACGCCAAACATCGCTCCCCGTGTAATACCCTGATCGCCGTAAGCTCCCTCGGGTGCAAACTGAACATCATCCTGACTTGCAAACTCACGCCAGTTTGACGGTACGTTCACACGCAGCCAGCTGGAACCGGTGTAAGACCTGACTCGGCTCGACGGATACTGGACGCTGTTTGTATAACGCCCGCCGGACGTCGGATTATTTTGCCCCTGACCCTTCTCAGCCTCTTTTTCGATCTGGGCCATCGTTTTTGCCTTAGGCATAGCACGAAAGCGGGCCTGGATGCGTTCGAAATCACGCGTGATCTTGATCGGGTTTGCCGAGACATTTAGATACTGAGCCTCTTTGTTGATCGCCTCGTAACGGTTGCCCGGATCGGGGTGGCTACTGATCCATTGTGGTCCGCCGCCGCCTTTTTCCTGCTGCTGGATGGTACGAAAAACATTTGCCAGATCGCGCGGATCATAGCCCGCATTTGCCATGATCTGCGCACCGAGCGTGTCGGATTGCGATTCATAAGCACGGCTGTATTTGGTCATCCACGCTGCGGCGCCAAGCATACCCAATTGTGCCCCGGCTTCGCCGCCGAGGATCGCACCACCGATTATCATTCCGAGCATACCGAGAGTATTTTTTGCACTGCCCATCTGCGTCTGCTGGGCGGTCGCGTGGCGGAGCGCGACGTGGCTGATCTCGTGGGCCATGACACCGGCCATTTCTCCCTCGTTCTTAGCGTTTTCGATCATGCCGCGATTGACGTACATCGGGCCGCCGGGCAAGGCAAACGCATTGATGTCGCTCGCGTTGACCCATTTGAAACGGTAATTGAACGCGGGTTGATTGAACTGCGGCGGTATCGCGGCGACAAGCCGGCGGCCGACACGCTCAATGTACGCCGTCGCGTCAGCGTCGTTTATGATCGGAAACTGTTTCTCGATCTGTTGCGACGCATCGCTACCGAGTTTGATGTCATCCTGAACTTTGTACTTGTTCTTTGGCGCGATGATCCGCGTCTGAGCGATCATTGCGATCGGCAGGGTCCACAACGCGGCGATCATTGCCGCCGACACTATCCGCTTTCCAAAACTATGCTTGTTCATAATCTTCCCTCCGAAACTTTCAGGTGTTTTGACAATTCTAATGCGTAAAACATCCGAACGCCAATACGCTAAATTGCCGTTGTTTGGATGAGAGCGGCTTTGACGCGCGTTCGCCCAAAAAGCTACACAGGAAAAGTTATCAAAATGTTACTAAAGTGTTACACGCCGCGATCTCAGCCAAACCCGGCAAAAAAAGTTAAGTATTATGTAACCTATAAACTATCTGCTCTCGACTATAATCGTGGCTTGCAATATATGAGCGAAAATACTCAGCGGGCGACGTTTGGGCAGATACCAGTAAAAACTGGTCCCGTGGGCCACGCTGATATGGATCATCGCGAGATAGATGCACAACTGGAATTATTACGCGACCGTGTTTTGCTGCTCGGCGGCAAGACCGAGGACGCCGTGCATCGTGCTATGCGAGCGCTGACCGAGCGCGACAGCGATCTGGCCCGGAGTGTTTGTGAAGCGGACGAACAGATCGACCAGATGGAGCTCGAGATCGATCAGCTCAGTATCGAGATATTGGCTTCGCATCAGCCGGCCGAGCACGACCTCCGCCTGGTCGTCTCAGTCGCAAAGATAACGCCGATACTCGAACGCATCGCCGATCACGCAACGAGCATCGCCGAGGCCGCGATCATTCTTAATAACGAACCGCAGATCGACAGTTATGTTGATTTTTCGATGATGGCCGATATTGCGGCGGAAATGCTACGCGAAGCATTAAATGCATTTACATCAGAGGATGCGGCGGCCTCGAGGGAGATCATCGCCCGCGACCTTACGCTCGACAAATGCTACGGCCGCGTCTTTGACGGGTTGATCGAAACGCTCGTTAAGAATCCGGCGGCGGCAAATGGAGCCGCACGGCTGCTCTTTGTGGCAAAGCACATCGAGCGTATCGGCGATTATGTAAAAGACATCTGCGAGCTAAACGTGTATCTGACCGAGGCGGTTTTTATAAAACACAGCCAAGGCAATTAGACATAATTTTTAGGTTCGCATATATTTAGGTTCTCAATTCAAAACTTGGTACCGGAGAGAAAAGAAAATGGCTTTTAGCTTTTTGCCGAAAGAAGACCACTATTTTGCGTTATTTTCGCAAATGACCGTAAAGATACAAGAGGCGGCGGCGCTACTCGTTGAGCTTTTGCGGGGATCCGATGAGAATTTTGACGCCTTGTCAAAAAAGATCAAGAGCGTAGAGCACGAATGCGACGAGATCACCCACAGTGTCACAACAAAGCTCAACAAATCGTTTATCACGCCGTTTGACCGCGAAGATATCTACACGCTGTCCGTTGCACTAGACGACGTTTGCGATTATATTGACGCCGCGGCTCGTGCAGTTGTCATGTATGACATTCACGAGTCTGATCCGTTTGCGGTGGAGCTCGCCGTTGTACTGGAGAAACAAGCGGTAGAGATACACGGAGCGGTTTCTCACCTTAAGACGGCCAAAGGTATGGAGCACAATCTGCTTGAGATACAGAGGTTGGAAAATGATGCGGACGAGATCTATTTTCGTGCCATGGCCGCTCTCTTCAAAAATTCGGATGCCGTTAAGATCATCAAGTGGAAAGAGCTTTACGAAATTCTCGAACACGGCACCGATCGTTGCGAGAGTGTCGGCAACATAATCGAAAGTATCGTACTAAAGCACAACTAACGCCGATATGGACTCACAAACAGCCGCATTCAGCCTGGTAGTTGTCATCATCGCCCTCGCGTTGGTTTTTGATTACGTAAACGGGTTTCATGACGCCGCTAACTCGATAGCGACGGTCGTGGCGACAAGGGTTTTGTCGCCCGGAGCTGCCGTTGCGTGGGCGGCGTTTTTCAATTTCATCGCGTTCGTTGTTTTCGGAACCGCCGTCGCCAAAACGATCGGCGGCGACATGGTCAACATTGCTGTAATACCCGGCAACGACCAGTTATTTGTGCTGCTTGCCGGGGTCATCGGCGCCGTAATTTGGAATCTGATCACGTGGTATTTAGGGCTCCCTACGTCTAGTTCGCACGCGCTAGTAGGAGCGTATGCGGGAGCTGCTATTTCGTCTTACATTTGGCACTTTGGTTTTAACGGCGTAGAGACCGTCCTAAAGGCAGCCGGTTGGATCAAGACAATCTCGTTTATCGTCCTGTCACCGCTGATCGGCATGACACTGGGTTTTGTTCTGATGGTCATTGTTTACTGGGTCTTTCATAAAGTCTCAGTGAATAAGGTCGATAAGGTTTTTCGCATCGGACAGCTTTTTTCCGCTGCGGCATTTTCGCTCGGACATGGTGGAAACGACGCCCAAAAGACGATGGGCATAATTACCATCGTTTTGGTTTCCGGCGGCTTTGCAACAATGATGCCCGACGGCAAGCTGCCCGAACCACCGCTCTGGGTGATCCTATCGGCTCATGCCGCGATTGGCCTCGGCACGCTCTCAGGCGGCTGGCGCATCGTCAAAACGATGGGAACTAAGATCGTCAAGCTGCAACCCGTCGGCGGATTTTGCGCCGAGACCGCGGGCGCCGCGACACTCTTTCTAGCCACCGCAACCGGTATTCCGGTCTCGACAACGCACACAATAACCGGAGCCATCGTCGGAGTTGGTTCGGCCAAACGCCTTTCCGCCGTGAAATGGGGCATAGCCGGACGAATTGTTTGGGCTTGGGTACTGACCATACCCGCTGCCGCTCTCATCGCCGCGGTTTCATACGGAGTTGTTTTGATCATCGAAAAGATCGCCGGTGTAGCCTGAATTTTTTAGTTTTGCAATCAACTCCAACCATCCGCTCATAGGCTCTTGCTTAGGAGCGGATCTTTTTTTGCCAGCAACACCGATCTCATGTTGGTGCGAAAGCGCACAGACCCCGCCTGATCTATCGAGTTAAATCGTAAGCAAGTCTGCAAATCTTAAGGGGAAATAATGATGAAGACCGTGGGCCTGTGGATCGATCTTCAAAAAGCGGTAATCGTTTCCGCCACTGAGCAAGTTGTCGGTATTGAGTTTGTTAACTCGTATATCGACAATCGCCGGTGGCAGTTGGACGTGTGGGAATTGCCGGCGGCGATCAAGCAAAGAATGTCTGATGACCAATTGGGGCGTTTCTACGCGAATGTGTCGGGCTTTGTATTAAATGCGCGATCCGTCCTCATATTTGGCCCCGGCGAGGCAAAGAGCGAGCTGCGGCGGCGTCTCGGAATCGACAATTACACCGGGACGATCGTTGGCTGTGAAACCGCAGGTCGAATGACGGAATCGCAGATCGTCAGCAAGGTTCAACACCGATTTGGGGTACATCATGGGGTTGCAGTTTCGGCCGTCCGCAGAGCCTTGCCTTAAAACCACTGAAATGACATCATTTTTCTTTAGAGGAAAGATATGTCAGCAGTCCTTACAGAACCCCGCGTCATCGAAGATTATCTCGTAATGCCCGATGCCGAGATCGCCGAGCGGATCGATTCCGCACGCCGCGAACTTGGTGGCCGTGTCGTTATCCTGGGGCATCATTATCAACGCGACGATGTCATCAAACACGCCGATCTGACGGGCGACAGTTATCAGCTTTCGGTAATGGCTTCGCAGACCGAGGCTGAGTTTATCGTCTTTTGCGGCGTTCATTTCATGGCCGAGTCGGCCGACATTCTTGGCAAAGACCACCAGCACGTCATCCTGCCCGATCTCGGTGCCGGATGCTCGATGGCCGATATGGCGACGATCGATCAGGTCGAAGACGCGTGGGAACAGCTGCGTGAGATCGGTGTGCTGGACAAAAAAGTCGCTCCGATCACCTACATGAATTCGTCCGCCGCGATCAAGGCGTTTTGCGGCCGCAACGAGGGCGTCGTCTGCACTTCGTCAAACGCGATACCGCTGTTTGACACCTATCTAAAAAACTACGACAAGATGTTTTTCTTTCCCGACCAGCATCTTGGCCGTAACACCGGTGCCAAATTTGGCATTCCATTAGATCAAATGGTCTTGTGGAATCCGCACGAAGAGCTTGGCGGCAACACCGAAGAGCAGCTACACGCGGCAAAACTCATTTTGTGGCGGGGTCATTGCTCGGTGCACGGTCGATTTAAACCTTGGCACGTCGAACAGATCAGAAAAGATCATCCGGGAATGCAGGTCATCGTCCACCCGGAATGTCCGCGTGAGGTTGTCGAACTAAGCGACCTCGACGGCTCGACATCGTTCATTATCAAGACCGTCGAAAATTCACCCTCCGGTTCAAAATGGGCGATCGGCACCGAGGTAAATCTTGTAAATCGTCTGCAGGCCCGTTTCCCTGACAAAGAGATCCGCCTGCTCGCCCCCGACCTCTGTATGTGTGCGACGATGTATCGCATCGCCCCGCAAAATCTTGCTTGGGCGATGGAAAATCTCCTCGACGGCAACGTCGTCAACGAGATCATCGTCGACGACGAAACCAAACACTACGCCGGCGTCGCCCTCGGACGGATGATCGAGATGACGGAAAAGAAAAATTAGCCACCGATAGCACAGATAAAACCGATAAGAGGTTTTTTTCCTTATCTGTTCTCATCTGTGTGATCTGTGGCCAATTTTCTTTCTTGCTTTATTCACGCCCGTCGAACAAAATAGCTAAAAGGAGTTAAGACAATGACCGAGGCCGAGACATCTGCCATTTCACGTTTACGCGCGAGTGAGATAATGACCAAAAACGTCCGCACGGCAACGCGCGAGATGTCGCTGGGAGATGTCGCCGTAATGATGCGTGACGGCGATATGGGAGCAGTTCCGGTCGTGGACGGCGGTAAGTTAATCGGCATCGTAACTGATCGCGATATCGTCGTTCGCGGAGTGGCTGACGGAAAAACTACCGACACTGCGATCGACGAAGTGATGACAACTGAGCTTTTCTCGGTCGCACCTGACGATTTTGTTTTCGAAGCTATCCGCCTGATGGGCGACAAACAGGTTCGTCGTATCCCTGTCGTCAATGCCGACGGCTCGCTCGCCGGCATCATCGCGATGGCAGATATTGCTCTCGAAATGGAAGACGAAAAAGAGATCGCCGAAACTCTCGAAGAGATCTCAAGCGGGGCCGCTTTTTGGGGAAAGAATTAGCTGATGTTTGTCCGTCGAGCCATTTCGATCTTAGTTCTGATGACCGCCGTGCTGCTTACAAGTTCGGCGGTCGTTCAGGCTCAACTTCCCTCCGCTGAGGCGATAGCCGCAAGTGGCAGCTTTGACGGCAAGTTATACACCAACAGCCAATTAGGTTTTACGATCCTTGCGCCCGGCGGGTGGAATTTTTACACGACGGATCAAAACAGGGCCGTCGTCGCTAAGAACCGCGAAACCGCGGTAAAGACAACCGACACCACGCTGCAAAGCTCAGCGGCAAATACGCAGGTACTGTTTCAGGCAACACCGCCATCACTTGCCGGACAGGAAAAATCGGCACTATTCTCAAGCGGCATCGAGCGGCTTGTTAAGACAACCACCGTCGATGCGTATATCGACACCAATAAAAAACTTGTACTTTCTTCGCCTAACTTAACGCTTGCAAAAGACATCTATCAGCTCACGTTTGGCGGTGTAAAATTTGCGGCTTTTGAGGTCGAGGGCGTTCGTAGCGGCACGAAATACCGTCAGCGTTACATCGCGACGATTCGCAAAAATGCCGCTTTGTTTTTTGTAGTCACGTTGTTTGACCCAAAGCAAGACGTGATCGTTGACTTTAGTCTACAAACGATAAAATTCAGCAAATAATGGCTAAATCGACCAATCGCTTTTTTCAATTTGTCGGGACATCCAAAAATGTCCGCTCCGGCCAGCTTTGGTATCCGGCGGCTGACGTTTATCAAACGCCGGACGGCTGGGTCGTAAAGGTCGAGCTCGCGGGCGTCTCGCCCGAGGATATCGAGATCGACATACAGGGCAACGTGCTCGCCATCGCCGGCTGCCGCAAAGACCGCTCGTGCGGCCAAGGCGTGTCGTACCAGCAAATGGAGATCAGCTACAGCAGCTTTGAAAAAACATTAAAATTTCCCGCACCGATCGACGGAGCAAAGGTCGAGCATATATTCGAGAACGGGCTGCTGATAATAACTCTGAGCAAAGCGAAGTAGACCAAATATTTATGGCTGACGAACTAGTCGACGAACAATTTAAAACACAAGACATCAAGCTGCCGACAGAGCTGGAGATAGCAGTGCTGCCGCTGCAAAACACGACGCTTTTTCCGGAGACGGTCGTGCCGCTGGCGGTGGGGCGAGAGCGTTCGACCCGCGCGGTTGAATCAGCGCTTGCGACCGAGGAAAAGCTGATCGCGTGTGTCACGACCAAGACCGAAAACGTCACCGGCGACGATGCGAAACCCGACGATCTATATAAGATCGGCACCATCGTCAACATCAAACGGATGATGCGAAACGAGGGCATCATGCAGCTCATCGTGCAGGGCATTGACCGTTTTGAGGTGATCGAATGGACCGGCGAACAGCCATATCTCAAGGCTAAGATACAGGTGCTGCCCGAGCTTCGCCGCGTTGATGAAGAGGAGATCGAGGCGTTAAAACGCAATATTCAGGGCATGATCCAAGAGGCCCTCGCACTGCTGCCCCAAGTTCCGCCCGAGATCCGCGTTGCCGTTACATCGCAGGAGGATGCAGTTCAGCTTTCGTATTTTCTCGCGTCCGTCCTCGACCTCGGCGTCGAGACCGAGCAAAAAATGCTCGAATCGAGCACCGTGGACGGCCTGTTGACGCTCACGCACGCTGCTCTCGCACGTGAGCTTGAGATCATGCAGATCCGTTCAAAGATAGCGAACGAGGCCCAGCACGAGATGGACAAATCGCAACGCGATTACGTCCTGCGCCAGCAGATGAAGGCGATCCAAAAAGAGCTCGGCGATGATGAGGGCGGTGAAAAAGCCGAGGCTGATCAGCTACGCGAGCGGCTCGAAAAAGCCGATCTGCCCGACGATGTCCGCAAAGAGGCGACCCGCGAACTAAAACGGATGGAGGCTCTGCCCCAAGCCGCACCCGATTATCACGTTATCCGCACCTATCTCGAATACATCCTCGAGCTGCCGTGGCGAAAAGCGAGCGAAGAAAAACTCGACCTCAATGAGGCCCGAAAGGTTTTAGACGAGGACCATTACGGCCTCGAAGATATAAAAGAGCGAATTCTAGAATCACTCGCCGTCGTCAAGCTGCGTCCCGATTCAAAAAGCCCGATCATTCTGTTCGTCGGACCTCCGGGCGTTGGTAAAACGTCGCTTGGGCGCTCGATCGCAAGAGCGTTGGGACGGGAATTTGACCGATTGAGTCTAGGCGGAATGCGTGACGAAGCCGAGCTTCGCGGCCACCGTCGGACTTATGTTGGTGCGATGCCCGGACGTATCATCCAATCTCTGCGGCGCGTTGCCGTCAATAATCCCGTGCTGATGCTCGACGAGATCGACAAGCTCGGCAATGATTTTCGCGGCGATCCGGCGTCGGCATTGCTTGAGATCCTAGATCCGGCGCAAAACAACACGTTTCGCGACAATTACATCGATCTGCCGTTCGACCTGTCAAAAGTTTTCTTTATCGCGACGGCAAATCAGCTCCAGCCGATCCCGATGCCGCTTCGCGACCGCATGGAGATCATCCAGCTTGCCGGTTACAGCGACCGCGAAAAGCTCAATATCGCAAAACAATATCTGATACCGCGTCAGATAACCGAAAACGGATTGACGGCCGAGCAGCTAACTATTACCGACGACGCGATAAATTTGCTGACAATGAGCTATACGCGTGAGGCGGGCGTTCGCCAGCTTGAGCGCACCGTCGGCAATCTTGCCCGCAAAGTTGCCCTCAAGGTCGCCGAAGGCCTGACCGACAAGGTCACGATCTCCGCCGACGAGATCAAGGGATATCTTGGCCCCGCCAAAGTGTTTCCCGAAGAAGCTCGCAAAGATCTGCCGCCCGGCGTGGCGACCGGCATGGCGTGGACAGAAATGGGCGGCGAGGTGCTGTTTATCGAGGCGACGCTTTTGCCCGGTAGCAGCGGTTTGACATTGACCGGCCAGCTTGGTGACGTGATGAAAGAATCGGCGCAAGCCGCGCGCAGCTATCTGTGGTCGCACGCCGCCGAATTTGGCATCGACCCCGAGATGATCAAAAACAACGGCATCCACATCCACGTTCCGGCCGGTTCGATCCCAAAAGACGGCCCCTCGGCAGGCGTAACAATGGCGTCAGCGATGGCGTCGCTCTACACCGGCCGCAAGGTGCGTTTTGACACCGCGATGACCGGCGAGATCACGCTATCGGGCCTCGTGTTCCCCGTCGGCGGTGTTAAAGAAAAGATCCTCGCCGCCCACCGTGCCGGCATCCGCCGCATTGTGCTGCCTGACCGCAACTTAGGCGATACCGAGGACATCCCCGAAGACGTCCGCAAAGAGCTTGAGATCATACCGGCAAAATTGATCAGCGATGTCCTAAACGCAACCCTCGAATCTGGAGCCATTGACCCCAGCGTATCATCTTATGCCCCGGAGACCGTTGCGGCCAAAAATGATGTTACTGACCCTACATTCGTTAGGGATGATATCTAAGGTTTGTTTGATTGAATTTGCCCGAAAATTTTGAGATAGTTGGGAAATCCAAATTGGGGTTTATTGTGTTTGAACCATCACAGCACAAATATTTATTGTTGTCTGAATTAAATGGAGAAGAAAATGAATAAATTTGCTAACCGTGCTTTGAATATTTTGTTGATGATGTTTTTTGTAGCGATGGTCTCGATTACTACCGCAAGTGCGGCGACGTTTGTTGTCAACACGACGAACGACACTCTCGATGCGGCCCCGGGTAACGGTGTATGTCTTGACGCCGCCGGAGCATGCTCACTAAGAGCAGCTATTGGCGAGGCAAACTCGTTTGCTGGTGATGATGTCATTACCCTTCCGGCAGGCACCTATACGCAAAGCTTGGTCGCCGCCGACGACGATGCGAATGCCGGCGGGGACTGGGATATAACCAGCAACATCACAATAAACGGCGCCGGCTCAGGCACGACGATCATCCAGGCCGCGGCGACGCCCGCGACCGCGACCGAAAGGGTCATGCAGGTCACCAATGCATCGACCGTACTGGTAGGCGGGGTCACGATCCGAAACGGGAACAAGGCTTCGACGCTAGCCGCGGCGGCTACCACACGCGGCGGCGGGATTAGGAATTCCGGATCATTGACTCTCCAAAACTGTATCGTTTCGGGAAACAATTCACCGGGCGGAGGCGGGTTACGTAACGAGTTGAATATCACGTTGATCGGCACCACCGTTTCCGGTAATAGCTGCCTCAACAATTCTGCCGCCGCGGTCTCGTGTTTTGGCGGCGGGATGTACAGTAATGCTACCGGAACGATCACTATTACGAACTCGACATTCACGGGGAATATTGCCAATGGCTTTAACACGAATAGCGCGGGATTCGGTGCCGGTTTGGGTATCGAGGGAGCGGGTGGATTTACCCTCAACATAACGGGAAGCAACTTTACAAACAATACAGCTCAAGGCACCGGCACGGGCGGTGGAGTAGGCGGGGCGATTCGTTATTTGGCAGCGGCCGCAACCACCTCGAACATCACGATCACCAATTCGACCATCAGTGGGAACAGTGCTACTAGCGGTACGATCTCGACCGGCGGAGCGATGCAGGGCGGATCGGTCGGGGGAACGGTTACTATGTCTATAACCGACTCGACTGTGAGCGGGAATTCGTCTGCCGTCAGCGAGGGTGCTATCGCTCATATCAACACGTCCACCGGCCCTTCGACGATCAATATCCTAAGGTCCACGTTCTCGGGAAATTCTGCTGCGTCGATTGCGGGGATCCGCAATAATCCGACCGGCACAGGCATTTCGACAGTTAACGTTACCAACTCGACGTTCAGCGGGAATAACGCGACGGGCGCGGGGGAGCGATCAACTCTTTACAGACGACTGCGGGAACATCGGTTATCAACCTCAACTTCGCCACCATTGCCAGCAACACGTCGACGCAGGGTGGTGGCATCAACAACCTCGGCGGCACGATCAACCTAAAGAATAGTATTGTCGGCGACAACACTGCCGCAACGGGTCCGGACATTAACGGAGCGATCACCTCGCAGGATTACAACCACATAGAAAACACGTCGGGAGCAACGATCGGCGGAGCTACTGGCAATAACGCGACTGGCGATGCCGGCCTTTTAGTACTTGCCAATTACGGTGGGTCAACTCAGACACATTTTCCGGGTGTGGGCAGTGCGGTTCGCAACACTATTCCTAACGGAACGAATGATTGCGGCAATGTGATTACAAACGATCAGCGAGGTGTTAGTCGCCCGCAAGTGGCCGCCTGCGATAAGGGGTCCGTTGAGGTTGGAGCTACCGCTGCCGGCGTGACTATTTCCGGTCGGGCATTCAGTTCGACCAACGGACGCGGATTAACCGGAGCAATTGTAAGGCTTACTGATCAGAAAGGCTCTGTCCGCACGGTGGTTACAGGCAGACTTGGTTCATTTACATTTGAGGACGTCGAGCCCGGCCAGACTTATGTAGTCAGCGTAACGTCGCGGAGGTTTAATTTTACACCGCGTGTGATACAGGTCGTTGATAATGTTGTGGATCTGGAATTCGTACCCGAATAATGGAGTCAGCCTAAAGCCTTTGAGCTTGCGGTCGAAACCGCTGAGCAGGAAAAGGCCTTTCAGATCAAAGCAGATGTGGACCGCGGCCTGGGGTTTCTTGAGAAATTCCAGGCCGATCCGGCCATATTGGCTTTTAAGCTCGCGATCGAGAAAGCACCCGCAGGCTCTCCCGTTCAGGACATTATCAAACACAATCTACTGACGGCATATCGAATGCGTGTAAGTCAATTGCTCGATGCGGGCGAACCAATGTCGGTAAATCGCTACCTGCCTGAGGTGAGTACACTTACGCTAACGAGTGAGATGGCAAAAGATGCCCAGTTTCGGGGCAAG